>NZ_JAHWGU010000038.1 GCF_020873875.1 Actinoplanes sp. DH11 | reverse complement strand
GACATCCGGACCTGGATCGCCGCCTGGAACCAGAACCCACGGCCGTTCATCTGGACCAAGACCGCTGAAGAGATCCTCGAATCACTCGCCCGATTTTGTAGCCGAATTTCTGGCGCAGGACACTAGCAGATCAACATCCTGGCGTGTCTGCGAGCATGCGAACCGGCGGCGAGCTGGCCTCCGGGGACTGACGTGTCTGGCGTGTTCGGTGCCGTCGGGGCGTGCTCAGGCCGTACCCGTGAAATAGCGCAAGCCCTCCTCCCAGCGCGCCCGCCGCTCGTCCGGGGTCTGCTCCCACCAGGGGGTGCCGCGCTCGCCCAGCGCCACCTTCGCCGCCTGCACCCGCACCCGGGCCGGCGCCGGATCCAGACCGGCCCGCTTGGCGGCGCCCACGTCGCGCCGGGCCGCCATCAGCGCCCGCCGCAGCTCAGCGGCTGTTTCGTCCGGGATGGCCGGGTCGGTGGCGCGCCAGCGACGCCCGTCGACGACGATGTACCGCCCGTCCTCGGTGGTCTCCATCCAGCCATGATCACCCGGCGGGGAAGCGGTGGGGGTGCCGTCACCCGGCGGCCGGCTCGGCGGGTGGCCACCGCACCATCCGTTTCCGGCCGCCGTCCGCGCGTACCGCGGGATGTCCGCCTCGCCGTACCGCGGGATGTCCGCCTCGCCGGAGCTGCTCAAGGTCCGCCTCGGCGGGGCGCTGCATGTCCGCCTCGCCGAGATCGGCATACCTCGTCGTCGCTCGGGTAGAGCGAAAAGGTCCGGCATTCCCCAAGGGTGCCGGGTTATTCAACCGATTTTGAGATCATCGCCAATACCGTGTTATCTCGTGGCAAACGGGGTAACGCAACGCCGTCGCTGGACGGATTCGCTCAGGAGGAACAGCTCGTATGGACAGTTCCAAGCCCGGACGTGTGGTCAAGGACGTGGTGCAGGCTGCCGCAGCGAAGGTGGAAGAGATCGCCGACGCCATGACCGACCGAGTGCCCGGAGCTCCCGGGAGCTCCACACCGACGGTCGACGAGCCCACCACGCCGGCTGACCCGCTGCCGCCGAAGAAGGAACAGGGCACGCCGGAGACGGTCACCCCGACCGGTGTCAAGACCGGTCTGCCCGCGCCCGCCAAGTCGCAGCAGGGCGCGTACCTCACCACGGCGCAGGGTGCCCGGCTGCGCGACACCGACCATTCGCTGAAGGCCGGTCCCCGCGGGCCCATCCTGATGCAGGACCACCACTTCCGCGAGAAGATCACGCACTTCGACCACGAGCGGATCCCGGAGCGGGTGGTGCACGCCCGGGGCACGGGGGCGCACGGCACCTTCGTCGGGTACGGCACCGCGTCCGACGTGACCCGGGCCGGCTTCCTCGCCAAGGGCAAGGAGACGCAGGTCTTCGTACGGTTCTCCACCGTCCTGGGCTCGCGCGGTTCCGCCGACACGGTCCGTGACACCCGTGGCTTCGCCACCAAGTTCTACACCGACGAGGGTACGTTCGACCTCGTCGGCAACAACATCCCGGTGTTCTTCATCCAGGACGCGATCAAGTTCCCGGACGTCATCCACGCCGGCAAGCCGCACCCGGACCGGGAGATCCCGCAGGCGCAGAGCGCGCACGACACGTTCTGGGACTTCGTCTCGCTGCACACCGAAGCGCAGCACCACACCATGTGGAACATGTCGGACCGGGGCATCCCGCGTTCCTACCGGACCATGGAGGGCTTCGGCGTCCACACGTTCCGCCTGGTCAACGAGGCCGGCGAGACCACGCTGGCGAAGTTCCACTGGAAGCCGAAGCTCGGCGTGCACTCCCTGGAGTGGGAGGAGGCGCAGATGCTGAGCGGCTTCGACCCCGACTTCCACCGGCGTGACCTGTACGACGCCATCGAGGCCGGCGCCTACCCGGAGTATGAGCTGGGCATCCAGGTCTTCCCGGACACTCCCGAGGAGACGTTCGCCGGGATCGACCTGCTCGACCCCACGAAGATCGTTCCGGAGGAGCTTGCCCCGGTCCAGCCGATCGGCAAGCTGGTGCTGGACCGGACGCCGACGAACTTCTTCGCCGAGACCGAGCAGGTCGCGTTCCACCTCGGCAACCTGGTCCCCGGCATCGACGTCACCAACGACCCGCTGCTGCAGGGACGCCTCTTCTCGTACCTCGACACCCAGCTCACCCGGCTCGCCGGGCCCAACTTCCACCAGATCCCGATCAACCGGCCGCACGCCCCGGTCAACGACATGCTGCGGGACGGCTTCCACCAGCAGGCCGTGCACGCCGGTGTGGCGCCCTACCGGCCGAACTCTCTGGACGGCGGCAACCCGTTCCCGGCCGGTGACGCCCAGAACGCGTTCCTGGACACCCCGGTACGCGTCGCCGAAGCCCCCAAGATCCGCGCCAACCCGGCGTCCTTCGACGACCACTACAGCCAGGTCCGGCTCTTCTGGCTGAGCATGAGCCCAGTGGAGAAGGAACACATCATCCGGGCGTACACGTTCGAGCTCGGCAAGTGCTACGAGCAGGCGATCAAGGAGCGTCAGCTCCGGTGCCTGGCCAACATCGACCCGGTGCTCTGCGAGCAGGTCGCCATCGGGCTCGGCCTGCCCGTGCCGGAGCCGACCATCCCGCTGCCCGAGGTCACCCCGAGCCCGGTGCTGTCCCAGGTCGGCAAGGCCTGGCCGGCGGACGGCCGGATGATCGGCATCGTGGTGGACGCCGAGCGTCTCGACGCGGGTCTCGAACAGCTCCGTTCGGCGATCTTCTCGGCCGGCATGGTGCCGCTGCTGATCGCCGCGCACGGCGGCACCGTCGGCGGGATGCCGGTGCAGCGCACCTTCGCCACCGCGCGCTCGGTCGAGTTCGACGCGCTGATCGTGGCCGGTGCGCCCGTCCCCGCGCCGGACGCCCTGCCGGTCCGGGACGCCAAGGCCGGCGCGCCGGGCAGTGCCGCGATCGACCCGCGGGTGACCCTGCTGGTGGACGAATGCTGGCGGCACGCCAAGGCGATCGGCGCCTTCGGTACGGGCAACGCCGTCCTCGAGGCCGCGGGTGTGGCCGGGACGCCGGGCGTGGTGACCGCCGAGGACGGTGCGGCGGCGCTGGCCGGGCTGCAGCAGCTGCTCGCCCTGCACCGGGTGTGGGAGCGGTTCCCCGCCTCGGTGGCCTGATCCCTGCTCGGTAGTCGGTAGAAGGCGGTCTGCGGGATCTCCCGCGGACCGCCTCTTCATATTCATAGCAGTCTCTTCGTGCTCGCCGGGATCGCCCGTCGGCATGACATTTCGGGTGACAACGCTGTTCTGTTACCGAACTGTCATGATCCCGCCAGGCTGTTGCCAACCAGCTGGGGAAAAGTGGAGTCAGGTCCGCGCGGCGTTCGACGACAGGCGGGTGCCGCAGCGGGCCCCGACCCCAGGAGGCACCTGTGCACACCATCGCCGACTCCAGCCCGGGCCGCTCATGACCGTTGTCACGACCGGTCCCGGAGCGGAAGCCCAGCTGATCTGTGACGAATGCGCGAAGACCACCGTGGTGGACGGTTGTGGTCTGCGCGACGCCGACGTGGTCTATGTGGCCGCGGCCGGCTGGAGCGGCCCGGGATTCGCCCGCGGCCCGCACCGCTGCCCGACGTGCAGCACCATCGTCCACCGCCCGACGCCGGCTACCGAGACGGATCAGCCTGTCCGGGTGCGGTTGACTGTCGAGCACGCGTACGCCGTCGTCCGGGTCACCGGCGACCTCGACGCGGACGCCGCCGCCGAACTGGAAACCGTGCTCGCCGGCGCGGTGCACGCCCGCCGCCAGATCGTGGTGGACCTGAGCGCGGCGAAGAAAGCCGACGCGGCCGGCCTCGCCGCCCTGGTCCGGGCCCGCAACATGGCCCGGCGCCGGCACGGTGAGGTGCTGCTGGCGCGCCCCTCACGGTACGTGCAGATCGTGCTGCGAACCGCCCGGCTGCACCGGGCGTTCCGCGTCTTCGGCACCGTGCAGCAGGCCGTCACCGCCGCCGGCGGGCCGGTCACCGCGGCCGTCCGGCCGGTCGCCGCCGGCGGGCCGGTCAGCTCTGCCGTCCGGCCGGTCGCCGCCGGCGGGCCGGTCAGCTCTGCCGTCCGGTCCGGCACTGCGGCCGGCGGGCCGGTCGCACCGGCGAGGCGCCGGCCCGGCGCGGGCACCCGGCCGTGATCGTCGCCCGCGACACCAGCCGGGTCCGGCGACGATGCACGCCGAAGGGCCGCGCCTGGCTGGGCTGGAGCCTGTTCTCCCGGCATCCGCGCTATTGCCCCGCGCCCGGATCGCGCAGGCCCCGGTCCCGCTGAGCGCCTGATCCGCCACCGCTCACCGCGTGCCGGAGCACCCGGTGAGCGGTGCGGCGGCCTACCGCAGGCGGATCAGCAGGTTCTCCACGGCCTGGTCGACCTCGGCCCGGGCGTACCCCGCGGTTTCCACGGGAAGACGACGCCCTCGAGCTCGTGCCGGGCCGCGGCACGCAGGGAGCCGTTGCCCGAGGCGACGGCCTGTTCGGCCCGGGTGAGCACGTCGTCGACCTGCGCCATGTCATAACCGCGCAGCACGATCGTGAAGACGCCGGTACCCATCGCACATCCTTTCGCCGCCGGCCGGTGGACGGGGCGACACCTACCCGCGCCCCGGCCACCTCACGCGGGCTGTCATCGAACCGTCGCAGAACCGCGATCAGCCGGCGGCGTCCGCCTTGCGCGCCAGCCGGGCCAGCGTCACCGCGGCGCCGAGGAAGGGCAGCACCACGAGCAGGCCGGCGGCACCGAACTCGGGCACCACGACCAGCCACAGCAGCATCGCGACCCCGGCCGTCGCGGCCGCGCCGAACCGGAACGTACTCCCCGGCGAAGCCGCCACCGGCCCACCACGGTCCGCAGGCTCGTCCGCCCACCGGGCGACGATCTCGTCGAACGGCTCCGGTGCCGCGCTCACGTCCGCGGCCCGGGTCAGACGGAGCCGGTTGCAGACGTCCGCGACCCCCGGCGTGGACCGGGCCAGGTCGGCCGCGGTGATGCGGGCGTAGAGCGAGCCCACCGTGCCGGCCAGGTCGACGACCCGGTTCTGCACCTGGACGGTGATGCTCGAACCCAGCAGCCGCGGTTCTTCGAGGATGCGCGTGCTCACCTGATGCGCGAGCCGGGTGTCGGGGCCGTCGTCGTCGGAGGGGGAGCGGAGCACGGGAGCCAGCCTGGCCCAGATTCATGGAGGTTGGCCCGCGGAACGATGACGCTTCGATGACGGCGGCCCCGGCGGGTTGCGGCAACCATACGGCGACCGACGCGCACCGCGCCGGTGATCCGCGAGGCCGGGGCGGGGCCGAACAGAACGGTGCCACCACTACGAAAGGTTCACCTCTTGCGCAACGCTCTCCGCCGCTTCGCCCTGGCCGCCCTCATCGCCCCGGCCGCCGTCGGCGCCGCGCTGATGATCGGGTCCGCCGCACAGGCCGCGCCGGCGACGAGCGGGGAGCGAACCCTGCAGGCTGAGATCAACCACCTGGTCGACGTCGAACGCACCGCGAACGGTTGCGCCGCCCTGACCGTGAACGATCAGCTCACCGAGGCCGCGCGCAGCCACAGCGAGTTCATGGCGCAGACCGGCGACTTCTCGCACACCGGCCGTTCCGGTTCCAGCTTCGTCGCCCGCGCCACCGAGGCCGGCTTCGCCGCGCCGGCGGCCGAGAACATCGCGTGGGGTTACCAGTCCGCCGAGCAGGTCGTGCGGAGCTGGATGGACAGCCCCGGCCACCGCGCCAACATCGTCAACTGCGCCAACAAGGCCGTCGGGGTCGGCGTGGTGTACGCCGCGAACGGCGCCCCCTACTACACCCAGGACTTCGGCTTCTGAACCGAGCGCCAGGAGACCAGCGCCAGGAGACCAGCGCCAGGAGACCAGCGCCAGGAGACCAGCGCCAGGAACCGGCGTTCCAGAGCCGAGCGAACAAGCGATGCCCCAGCCGATCCCCCTGCGGCTGGGGCATCGCCGTTCGCAGAAAACCCGAAAGCCCGGTGTTCCTCACGTACTCCACGACGGGCCGCGGCGGCGAGGTGGCGAACGCGTCGTTCGGGCTGCTCGACATGACGCCGTACGGCCGTGGCGAGGCGTGGGAGGAGAACCCGGAGGGCCGGCCGGAGGGGCGCCACGCGTGCTGGTACTGGCGTACGGACGCCGGCGGCAACGGCGACTGGGGGCCGGCGAGCCGCCCGGTGCCGCAGTGGACCCGCCCCGGCGCGACGCCGGAGCAGACGCTGGGCCGCACCGGTCACCACTGCTGACGCCGGGCCGCGTACCGCCGGGTGCCCTGCGATCGGGCGCCCGGCGGGGTCAGCGACGGATCAGCCGCGACGCCACTTCTGGTTGGCGGTGCCGGCGCAGTCCCACAGCTGCAGCTGGGCCCGGTCGTTGCCGTTCCAGTCCTTGATGTCGACGCACTTGTTGGCCTGCGGGTTCACCAGGTCGCCGGCGGCGCTGAGCACCCACTGCTGTGCCGGGTTGCCGCTGCACGTCACGATCTGCAGGATCACGCCGTTCGCGGTGGAACCCCACGGGATGTCCAGGCACTTGTTGTTGCCGGTGCGCAGGCTGCCGCCGACGGCCTCCCACTTCTGCGCGGCCGAGTTGTTGCACGACCACATCTGCACCAGCACGCCGTCGGCGAAGTTGCCGTCCGGCACGTCCAGGCACTTGTTGTTCCAGTTGCTGACGATCGCCGTGCCGCCACCGCCACCGCCACCGGTCGTGGTCAGGGACAGGCCGTAGACCCCGAGGATCTCGTTGACCGGCTGGAACCACGTGGTGCCGCCGGAGGTGCAGTCGCCGCTGCCGCCGGAGGTGACGCCCTGCGCCTGGTTGCCGGAGATCCACGACCCGCCGGAGTCGCCGGGCTGCGCGCACGCGTTGCTGCGGTGCAGGCCGGAGACCGAACCCTGCTGGTAGTTGATCGTCTCGTTCTTGCCGAGCAGGGTGCCGCAGCGCCAGCCGGTGGTCCGGCCGGACCGGCAGATCGAGCTGCCGATCGCCGCTTCCTGCGAGCCGGCGACCAGCACGTTGCCGCCCGAGTAGTTGTTCACCCACGGCTGGGAGACCCAGTTGCCGTTGGTGCGGACCCAGCCGTAGTCGTTGCCGGGGAACGAGGAGCCGGCGAACGTACCCTGCGCCTGGTTGTTGAAGCCCAGCGTCGGGCTGCCGGTGCCGCCGCAGTGCCCGGCCGTGACGAAGCCGCCGGCGACGGCGAAGCCGATCGAGCACAGCGTGTTGCCGTTGATCACGTACTGGTCGCCGCCGCGGGTGTCCCACAGCGGCTCCGGCCGTTCGGCGCTGGTCCGGACGGTGACCGTCCCGGCGCCGCTGCGCTGGGCGAACCGGCGTGCGGCCGCCTCGGCGCCGGGGGCCGCGGTGACCACGACGGTGTTCGCGGCCGGGTCGGCGTACCAGCCGCGCACCGTGTCCGGCGCCTGGTCGCCGTGCCGGTCCAAGGTGTTCTTGGCCGCGGTGAGGTCGCGTTCGCTGCGCTTCACGACCGTCGCGTCGGCACCGGCGGCGCGGACCGCGGCGGCGTCGGCGGCGCTCGTCACGGCGACGGTGAGACGTGTTCCGCCGGCCGGGATCCAGGCGCCGCCGAAGCGGGCGCCGAGCTGGCGTCGCAGCCGCTCTTCGACGACCGGGGCGGCGGCCTCGGTGGTGAGCCGGTCGGCGATCTGCCGATCGTCGAGGCGCAGGTCACGGCGCATCGCGGCGAGCATGCCGGGGGCAAGGTCGAGCGTGACGGGAGCGGCCGAGGGCTGGGGTGCGGGGGCCGTCGGCTGCGCGGGGGCCGCCGGGTTCGCGGTGGCGGGGCCGGTCAGTGGGTTGAGCGCGACGGCGGTGAGTGCCGCGGTGACGACGATGAGGGCGTTGCGGACGCGACGGGGCACGGGCTCGTCCTTTCACGCACCCGCGTGCGGGCGCACGTCCGGACGGCGACGTGCGGCGAGGGTGCGGCCGGGGGAACGGGGAAGGAGAGCGCTCTCAGAGCGGATTCTTCCCACCGGCCCGCCGACTGTCAACAAACCTCAGCAAAAGATGTACGTCGATCCGTTGTTGCCCTCCGGGTCGGCCCGCACGGTGAACCCCTCATCACCGTTCTTCCCCACGTCGGCTCGGCTCGCACCCCGCCGAAGGCGCGCCCGCCGGTGGGGCGGGGCGAGTCATCAGATGCTCGAGCAGGCCGTCGAACGCGGGATGTGGCTGAGTCTCCGCGGTCATCGTGAACCCGTGCCGCCGGTAGAGGCGCTCCGCCGCGGCGTTCTCCCCGGTCACCCAGAGGTCGACGCGCGGGTGGTCATGCGCCCGCGCCCAGTCGAGCACCTCACTGATGAGCGAGCCGGCGACCCCGCGGCCGCGCCACTCCGGACGCACCCACATGGTGTACAGCTCGACCGCGCCGCCCCGATCGGCGGGCACCCAGGCCCCGACCATGCCGGCGTCGTGCTCGGCGACCACTTTCAGCCCGCGAGCGGGAGCCAGCCAGGCACGCCAGTCGGCTTCGGCGTACCCCTGCTCCTTCGCCCATGAGGATCCGAAAGCGCGCGGCGCGTCGGTGAGCGCGGCCAGCCGCATGTCGCGCCACGTCCGCCAGTCGTCCGGCCCGAGCCGTCGCATCGCATGGTCCTTTCCCGCAGGTGTGGCGACCCTACGAATCGCGGCGTGCACCCGGCAACCGGTATTCGGCGACGGTGGACAACACCCGTGCCGGGATGGTCCGCTGGCACGATGCCGCACATCGATCTTCCGCCGCTGCCCGGCATCGCCGGCCTGCTCGCCACCCGCCCGGACATCGCCGGCCCGCTCAACCAGCTGGCCGAGGCGCTGCTGCGCGGCCCGTCCCCGCTGACGCCCGCGCAGCGCGAGACCATCGCGGCGCACGTCTCCCGCGGCAACGGCTGCGAGTTCTGCGCCCGGACACACGGCGCGGTGGCCGAGGAGCTGGGCGGTGCCGACCCGGCGGACGCGACCTTGCGGCCGCTGCTGGCGATAGCCGATCGGGTACGGGTGGACGGCCGCTCCGTGACCACCGAGGACATCGCCACCGCCCGTGCCGCGGGTGCCGACGACCGCGCCATCCACGACACGGTCCTGATCGCGGCCGCGTTCGCCATGTTCAACCGCTACGTCGACGGCCTGGCGACGGCGCTGCCGGGCGACGACTCGCACTATGCCCGGCACGCCCGGGCGCTGGCCGCCGACGGTTACCTCCGCCCGCCGGTAGGCTGACCCGCGTGGATCAAGAAGAGCGGATCGCCCTGTTCCTCGACTACGAGAACCTCGCGATCGGTGCCCGGGAGCACCTCGGTGGCATGGTCTTCGACCTGCGCCCGGTCGCCGACGCGCTGGCCGAGCGGGGCCGGGTCGTGGTGCGCCGGGCGTACGCGGACTGGTCCTATTTCGACGAGGACCGCCGGATGCTGACCCGATCACACGTCGAGCTGATCGACATCCCGCAGCGGATGGGCACGTCCCGCAAGAACGCCGCCGACATCAAGATGACCGTGGACGCGCTGGAGCTGGCGTTCGAGCGGCAGTACGTGTCGACGTTCGTGCTCTGCACCGGCGACAGCGACTTCACCCCGCTGGTGGACAAGCTCCGGGCGCTCAACAAGCGGGTGATCGGGGTCGGCGTGGAACGCAGCACGTCGGCGCTGCTGCCGCCGGCGTGCGACGAGTTCCTCTTCTACGACCACCTGGACGGTGTCGAGATCCCGCCGTCACGGCCACGGCGCGGCCGCCCGGTGAAAGCGGTGGAGCCGATCTCCCCGGCCCCGGCCGAGCCGACGCCGGAACCGGTCGTCGACGCACCGGCCCGCGACACCGAGACCCTCTCCACGCTCGTCGTGCAGACCGTCTCCGGCCTGCAACGCAGCGCCAGCGGCCCGGTGACCGCCTCCACCGTCAAGCGCACCCTGCTGCGCAAGGACCCCACGTTCAACGAGGCCGACTACGGTTTCCGCGCCTTCGGCGAGCTGCTGCGCCACCTCGCCGGCACCGGCGTCATCGAACTCGGCGACGGCCAGGCCAAGGGCGACCCGGAGGTGTCACTGCCCGAGCACGGCGACCGGGAGGCGGCGTTCGGGCTGCTGAGCACGGTGGTCACCGACCTGGCGGCCGGTGCGGCGCCGGTGGCCCTGTCCGGGCTGAAGAACAAGGTACGCAAGGTGGCGCCCGACTTCAGCGAGAAGAAACTCGGCTACCGCAGCTTCCTCCAGTTCGCCAAGGCCGCGGCGACCGCCGGCTCGATCGGACTGGCCTGGAGCCCGGACGCCGACGACTACCTGCTCACCCCGCCGCGGGAGAGCTGAGCGGCCGTCAGTCCCGGGCCGGTTCGCCGCCCTGCATCGTCGCGGTGTGCCGGTCGAGGATCGCGGTGGTGCGCCGGGAGACCGACATGAATACCGTCATCGCTTCCCCGCGGCGTGCGGCTTTGCTCACCGTGGTTACCGGGGAGTGGCACCGATGCCGCACACTCGGGGCATGTTGATCGTTGCGGGCGTCATCCTGGTGATCGGTGTCGTCGCTCTACTGGTCCACAAGTCCCGGACGGACCGTCGGAGCCCGGTCCAGCGGCAGCTCAAGGAGCGGGACCGCCGGCGCCGCGGTTCGCGCGGCTCGGGATCGGGTGGCGACGGCGGCTCCGGCTCCGACGGCGGCGGTTCCTGGTGGGGCGGCAGCGACGGCGGCAGTGACAGCGGCGGGGGAGACGGCGGCGGCGGGGGCGGCGGCGGCGACTAGAACCGCGCGCCGCGGTGGGCCGAGCTTGCCGCTCAGCCGGTTATATGAGGTCAGCCACCATGTCCGCGGCGTCCGCCACGTGCCGGGTTGCCGGGTGTCCGCAAGGTGCCGGTTTGCCGGGTGTCCGCAAGGTGCCGGTTTGCCGGGTGTCCGCAACGTGCCGGTTTGCCAGGTGTCCGCAACGTGCCGGGTTGCCGGGCGTCCGCCACGTGCCGGGTTGCCAGGTGTCCGCCACGTGCCAGGTTGCGGGGCGTCCGGAACCAGCTCGGTCCGCGGTGGCAGGAGGGATACGGCCCGTCTTGCGGATTGACGCGGCCCGCGCACACACCGGACGCGTAACGGCTGCCGCCCATGTCCGCCGTGATCCGCTGCTGCGTTGCCTCCGCGACGTGCGGCGATGTGGATCTGCTAGCGCTACGAAATCGCTGTGATCATGGGGTTGAAACCGCGATTTCGCATCGCTAGCAGATCAACATCTCACGATGTGGACGGCCCGAACGGTTCTTCTTGCGTGGCGGGACGATCGGCGCGGCTGGGGTTTACCGGTCAACCGGACCTGCCGCCGACAGCGAGTGAAGCGGCTGGCTTGCGGCTGGACAAAGCGAAGCGACGGGTTCGGCGGAAGGCGACCGGTTTGCGGCAGGGTGACCGGCATGCGGCGAGGTGGTCGCCCTGCGGCGGGCGGGTGACTGCGGGCAGCTGGGTGACTGCGGGCGGCTGGGTGACTGCGGGCGGCTGGGTGACTGCGGGCGGCGGGGCGACTGCGGGCGGCTGGGTGGGGCGACTCCGCCTGCGGTGGAGTGGGGCGCTGCGGGCGCGTACCTCATTGGTCGTCGTGGAAGATCTCTTCGATGCGCAGCTCGAAGAGCCTCGCCAGCCGGAAGGCCAGGGGCAGGCTCGGGTCGAACTTTCCCGTCTCGACGGCGTTGATGGTCTGCCGGGACACGCCGGCGCGCCGTGCCAGGTCGGCCTGTGTCCATCCGTGTTGGGCGCGGAGTTCGGTGAGGCGGTTTCTCATCGGTACTGGAACCTGCCGGCGGCGAAGGCGACCATGAAGACGATGCCCATGAGCACGGGCAGGGCGGCGCCGTTGACGTCGCGGGTGATCAGGCCGGCGGTGTCCGCGACGACGTAGGCGAAGCCGATCACCCAGCCCACGCCCAGCGTGATGGCCAGCGCTTCCTGCACGATTTTCCGTTGCAGCTCGTCGAGCGCGCGCAGGAGGCGGGTGAAGGCGACGATCCACCCGATGCCGGCGATGAGGTTGGCGGCGACGGCGATCCAGCTCGCGGCCGCGGGCTCCCACAGGTGCTGCGGGCCGAACTTGGCCAGGGCGAGCGTTGCCACCCAGCCCAGGGTCCAGAGCGCGAACCAGCCGGCGGCCTTGGTTTCGTCGAGTGCTCGCACGGTGCCCTCCTCCGAGGAGGTGTCAAGTGTGTTTGACACGCTACGCCGCGTGCTGCCGTGCAGTCAAGTGTGCTTGACACGCGGGCGGCCGGCGCTGAGAAGCCGCCTAGGAAGAAAGTCTGGCCTGCTGTTCGTCGGAGAGGCGGATCCGTCCGGCGGCGACGTTCTCCTCCAGGTGCGCCACCCGGGTCGTTCCCGGGATCGGGAGGATGACGGGGGAGTGCCCGAGCAGCCACGCGAGCGCCACCTGCGTGGCCGTAGCATCGAGCTCGGCCGCCACCGCGGCAACCCGCCCGGCGACATCCGGCGAACCGGGCGCCCCCGCCGAGCCGGCCGCCACCGGGCGCCACGGCAGGAACGCGATGCCGGCCCGCGCGCACGCGTCCAGGACAGGTTCGTGTTCGCGGTCGAGCACGTTGTACCGGTTCTGCACGCTGGCGATGTCCACGATCGACCGGGCCTGGTCCAGCTCGGTCACACTGATCTCGGAGAGGCCGATCCGCCCGATCTTGCCGGCGGCCCGTAGTTCGGCGAGCGTGCCCACCTGGTCGGCGAGCAGTGTCTCCGGGTCGATGCGGTGCAGTTGCAGCAGCTCGATGCGGTCCGTGCGCAGCCGGCGCAGGGCGCCGTCCACCTGTTCGCGCAGCACGGCCGGCCGTCCGTCGATCTTCCATTCGCCCTGCGGCCCGGTGCGCGCGACGCCCACCTTGGTCGTCAGCACGAGATCCTGGGGGTACGGGTGGAGCGCCTCGGCGAGAAGTTCCTCGTTGGCGCCACCGCCGTACAGGTACGCCGTGTCGATCAGGTTGACGCCGAGTTCGACCGCCCGCCGGGCCACCGTGATCGCGGTGTCCCGGGGGTCGCCGGAGAGGTGCATGGCGCCGAACCCGATCCGGCGCACCGGAAGGTCGCCGCCGATCAGAAAGTCACTCATCGATGCCGAAGGTAACAGCGTACGAGCCCGGGGGCGGACCCCGATCGATTCCCATGATCTGATGTGACTATGGTCTACCACCTGTAAACGGCGTTGACATCGACGTTGGCGTAGCGTTGTATGCAGACTTGAGGTAATCCGCCAGCACTGGAGGAGTTGTGAACACCGTCATCGAACGGGACGCTGTCGTGGTCGGCGCCGGTCCGGCGGGCCTGATGGCCGCCCGGACCCTCGTCGCCGCCGGGCGCAGTGTGGCCGTCCTCGAAGCGCGCGACCGGGTTGGTGGCCGCACCTGGAGCGAGGTGATCGACGGCGCGTTCCTCGAGATCGGCGGCCAGTGGGTGTCCCCGGACCAGACCGCGTTGCGGGGGCTGCTCGACGAGCTGGGCCTCGAGACGTACCCGCGCTTCCGCGACGGCGACGCCGTCTACCTGGCACCCGACGGCACCCGCATCCGCTATCAGGACGCGACGTTCCCGGCGGGGGAGCGGACCGTCGCCGAGATCGCGCGGCTCACCGTCCTGCTCGACGAGCTGGTCGCCGACATCGACCCGGACGCCCCGTGGAAGCATCCGCGCGCCCGCGAGCTCGACACCATCTCCTTCCACCGCTGGCTGCGCGAGCAGTCCACCGACGAGGAGGCCTGCGACGCGGTCGGCCTGTTCATCGCGGGCGGCATGCTGACCAAGCCGGCGCACAGTTTCTCCGCGCTGCAGGCCCTGCTGATGGCCGCCTCGGCCGGCTCGTTCTCGCACCTCACCGACGAGAACTTCATCCTGGACCGGCGCGTGGTCGGCGGCATGCAGTCGGTGTCGCTGGCGATGGCCGGACCGCTCGGCGCGGACGTGCACCTCGCCAGCCCGGTGCGGACCATCCGGCGCGAGGCAGGCGGCGCGGTCACCGTCATTTCCGACACCGTCACCGTACGGGCGAAGCACGTGATCGTGGCTGTCCCGCCGCCCCTGTTCTCCCGGATCAGCTACGAGCCGCCGCTGCCCCGCCGTCAGCACCAGATGCACCAGCACCTCTCGATGGGCCTGGTCATCAAGGTGCACGCCGTCTACGACACCCCGTTCTGGCGGGCCGACGGCCTCTCCGGCACCGGTTTCGGCTCCCGGTCGCTGGTGCAGGAGGTCTACGACAACACGAACCACGGCGACACCCGGGGCACCCTTGTCGCCTTCGTCGCCGACGAGAAGGCCGACCAGTTGTTCGCGCTGGACGCCGACGAGCGCCGCAAGCACATCCTCGCCTCGATCGCCGACTTCCTGGGCGAGCAGGCGCTGACCCCGGCCGTCTACTACGAGTCGGACTGGGCGAGCGAGGAGTGGACCCGCGGCGCGTACGGGGCCAGCTTCGACCTGGGCGGCCTCACCCGGTACGGCCCCGACCTGCGCGCCCCGGTCGGCCCCATCCACTGGGCCTGCTCCGACCTGGCCGGCGCCGGCTTCCAGCACGTCGACGGCGCCCTGCGGATGGGCCGGGCCGCCGCCGAGGCCGTCCTGGCCGCGGAGGACTGACCGGCCCCGGCCGCTGCGCGGGGACGAAACGGGTCCCCGCGCCGATGACCGCAGCGCGGGGCCAAGCGCGCGTCCGCAAAGCCCGCTGAGAGCTCCGCCGACATCTGTCACCCGGCGTCGTCGGCATCCCCGAGAATCTCACGGGCCATGTCGATCGTCGCCGGGTTCTCCGACGCCAGCGCCCTGGTCAGGAAGTAGGTGGAGCGATCGGCATCGTCCGTCTCGGCATACATCAACGTGCCCAGCCAAGCGGCGGCCTCGGGCGAGACGCGCCTGTCGTTCGAGTACACCGCATGTTCGCACCAGGTCATCGCCTCGTCTGTCCGGCCCGCGAGGTACAGATTCATTGCCAGGGCGAGGGCCGACGCGGCGGTCACGTCGTAGTGCCCGGTGGCGACCGCCTGCCGGTAGGCCTGTTCGGAGCCTCGCTGGTCACCCTGCTGGTCACGCATGCGGCCCAGGTTCGCCCATCCGTGGGCGGCGGGCGTGAAGCAGCCGGAGACGGCCGCCTCGAACAGGGCGGCCGTGGCGGCGACGATGTTGCCGTCAGCCCACATCAGCAGCCCGAGCTCGTTGGCGGCGAACGCGGCAGCCTCCTTGTCGTCGGACCGCCAGACAGCGCGGAACACCTCCGTCGCCGCGCCCGGCTCGCCCCGGTGAAGCAGGTCGAGCCCACGCCGGAATTCCCGACCTGCCGGGCTGACCCGCCAGTCCGGCAGCTGCTGGAAACCGGCTCCGTGCTCACCCGCAGGAATGGCCGCCGGCTCGGCACGCCACCGGGCCCGCCAGTACCCCGCCTCGTAGGGGTCGTTCTGATCGAGCGCGGCGGCCAGGCGATCACTCGCCTCGATGGCGCCGATCATGGCCGCCTGCCGCCACCAGTGAAGTGCTTCCGCGGTCTCGCCACGGCTGCTCAGCAGAGTGCCGTAGCGGCAGGCGGCCCCGGCGACCGCGCCCGGGACCGATTCGTGCGCGGACAGGTACTTGCAGGCCTCGTCGAAGGCGGCCTGCTCGGCCGAGGGCGCAGGCCGGTGGCCGGGATGCCACGGCATCGCGGCGAGCTCGACGTCGTCCCAGCCCGACCCGGGAACCGCTGATCGCAGCGCGGTGAACTGGTCGTACATCGACCAGGATCGCCAGACCGATTCTTCGACGACCACCGCGGCCAGGGTGGGGGCGAGTTGCTCGGGATCGACGAGCCACTGCCCGTCGGTGGTGGCACGCGCCGTGATCCCGGTGCTGTTGTTCGGCGCGGCCAGCAGCGAACTGACCGGCCACAGATCCCGGAACCGGATGCACTGCTCCTGCTCGTCGAAGCCGGTCAGCAGCACGGTGTGACCGCTGGCGGGACCGGTCACCACCATCGCGGAGCATTCCGGCCGGGGGTAGGTCAGCCATCGGCACAGGGAGTCCACCAGTTCCCGTGGCTCCAGGAGCGTCTTGCGCGACACCCTAGCCACCGGAACTCCGCCGAACGCATCACTGATCAGGCATCGCATCTCCGTCCGCAACTCGAGCTGCTGACCCAGCCAGCACTGCTCGACCGTGGCACCGCGGCCGAGCGCGCGCCAGTCAGCCGCCGGATAGCCCCGCCGGAACTCGGGGATCAGCGCCAATTCCTCGAACGTGTCGAGCTCGGGCTGGTCCCTGGGTACGTCGGGGCGTTGCGTCCAGACCTGCATGATCCAGGCGGACAGCAGCCGCGAGAACGTCAGCGCGTCCATGGCGTCGAGGTTGTCCGGTCCGTCGCCGGCCGGGGGCGCGGGCGATCCGCTGAAACGCATCTCACCTCCACAGCAGAACAAGGAAGAGGACGAGCGAATGGGCCATCGCCATCCCGAAGAGGACGAGGCCTCCGGTGATCGCCCGGTTCATCGTCCGGAGCCGGTGTTCCCGGACTGCCTCGACGGTCGCGACGTCGATCGGTCGCAGGGCGGGCCGGAGCGCCACGACGAAGACCACTGTCGCGGCGAGAAAGAGGACGGGCGGGCCGAGGGTGGCAGCCCGCCACCCGCCGTGCGCGCTCTCCAGCCCGAGCAGTTTGAGGACCGCGAAGTAAAGGGGAAGGGCGGCCGTGCCCGCGCCGATCATCGTCCGGCAGAAGTCACGGCCGGTCCCCGCCGACGACTTGATCCATTCACCGACCTCGGCCTCACGCCAGTCCGGCCGGGCGGCGGACCCGGCCGGCTCGCTGCGCACGCTGAGCACCCGGGCGCCGGGGCGGGTGGACAGCACGACCCGGTCGGTGAACAGCTTCCCCGTCTCCGGGCATCGGAACTCCACGTCCCAGTCCTGCCCGGCCGGACCGGCGTCGGCGCTGTCGTCGGCCGGCCCGGCGAACGTCAGGACCTGCTGGCCGGACATCTCCACCACGAGGTGGAATTCATGTCGTCCGGAACAGCGGCCGCAGCGGTCCACGACGTGCGAGATGGGCGCCATGCCGCAGTCTCGCGCTCAGCGTGGTGGTAAAACCACTGATTGTCACCAAGGTGACCGGTCACCAGTACATCGCGCCGCCGGCCGCGTAGCCGCCCTCGCGGACGGTGAAGAACGGCGGCGGCGCCGTGCACTTGCGCAACGCCGGGGAGTCGTTCTCGTACGGGCTCGTCCCGCCGCTGAAACCGACCAGGTCCCGCCGCCCGTCGTCGGCGACGCTGAACCCGATCCGGGTGTGCATCAGGGCCTGCCCGTTCGCCGACGCGTCGACCACCGTGCCGGTGACGACCGCCTGGTCGCCGGCGGCCATCAGGCAGTCCACCTTGATCGAGTACCAGACGGTGACGTCCGGCTCGGCGAAGTGGTGCCGCAGGTGCGCGGTGCCCCACGACGCCGTCGGGTTCGGGCCGGGCCGGTCATGGCGGGCGTACGCGTCCACCGTGAACCGGACGGTGTCGGTCGGCGACGGCGGGTAGGTGATCGTCGCCGAGCCGCGCAGCCGGGAGATCTTCTGGTCGGGCCCGGCCACGGCTGCCGCCGGGACGCACAGAACGGCAGCCGTACCGGCGGCGAGGGCCACTGCTTTTCGGGACAGGTTCATCGCTTCCTCCGTACTCGTCGGATCGTTGTCCGTCGATCCTCGGAGGTGTGCGCTGTGGTCGGCCTGAGCCCCGCTCAGGCCGCGCTCAGGCCGGGGTCCTCGAGGCTGTCGAGATGGTGCCGGAGTTCCTGGGCGGCCCATCCGGCGGTCAGGGCCGGGTCGTGGGCCAGGTGGAACCCGAGTCCGTCGAGGAGGACGTGGAGCCGGCGCGCGTGTTCGGGCAGGGCCGGGCGCAGGCCGGCGTAGGCGGGCAGGTCGGCGAGCATGCCCAGCAGGGAGTGGCACGCCTGGCCGACGAGGGCGTGCGAGGTGTCGAACGCGGCCCGGACCGTGGGGTTGGTGAACGCCAGGGTGCCCAGGGTCAGGAAGACCTCCATCTCGGTCCGGCGCTCCGTGTCGAGCGGGAGCAGCTGTTCCAGGCATCGCCGGACGTGGTCGCGGACGTCGGGGCCGGCCGGTAGCGCGTCCAGTCGTGCCTGAATCCGGCGCCCGGTGAGTTCGAGGCAGAAGGCGCGCAGGGCGTCCTGAGTGGGGAACGCCCGGCGCAGGGAGGCGGTGGCGAGCCCGGCCTCGTCGGCGACGTTGCGCACCGACAGCGCGAGGATGCCGTCGCGGGCGAGGACCCGCCAGGCGGCGTCGGCGATGGCCTGTTCTCGGGCGCCGTGGTCGATGAGGCGGGGCATCCATCGAATGTACACGACCGTGTTAGCATAACTTTTGTGAACACGACTGTGTTAAAAAGATGTGCCGTCGCCGTACTCGTCGCGTTGCTCGTCCTGCCCTTGGCCGGGGCGGTCGCTGAGTGGCGGCTGGCCGCTGCCGGACGATCGGCGCACCCGATGCCCGGCACCCTCGTCGACGTCGGCGGGCACCGGTTGCACCTGGTGCGGGAAGGCTCCGGCGGCCCCACCGTCGTCCTCGAGTCGGGCAGTGGCGAGGCCGCGTCGTCGTGGACGGCCGTGGCCGGCGAGCTCGCCCGGGACACCACCGTGGTGCGCTACGACCGCGCCGGCTACGCCTGGAGTGAACCCGCCGACGGCCCGCGCACCGGCGAGGAGATCACCGCCGAGCTGCATGCCGCGCTGGACCGGGTCGGCGCGCCGAAGCCGTACGTCCTGGTGGGACACAGCATGGGCGGCCTCTACGCCCGCCAGTTCGCGCAGCGGTACCCCGGTGACGTGGCAGGTCTCGTCCTCGTCGACGCCCGGCCCGAGGATGACGCCCGCCGCACGGCGCCCCTGCTCGAGGGCGTCACCACGGCGACCTCCCTGCCGCCGTGGATCCCTGCCACCCTCAAGACTCTCGGCCTGCTGCGGGCCGCCGACGACACGCTCCTGCAGGGTCTGGTGCCGCCGGACCAGCGCCGGGAGTTCCTCGATGTCACCGCCTCGCCCAGCTACTTCGGCACCAAGCAGCGGGAGGCGGACCTCATCGGCCGGACCGAGGACGCGGTACGCGGCCGGCACCTCGGTGACCTGCCCCTGCGCGTCGTCGCCCGTGGTTTGCCGCAGGACTACGCGGCCGCGGGCATCGACACCACGACCGGCGCGGAGCTCGAGAAGATCTGGCAGGACGGGCAGCGGCGGATGCTCCGGCTCTCCACCAGGTCCCGGCTGGTCGTCGCCGGTCGCAGCGGTCACCTCGTCCCGCACGAGCAACCCGGGGTCGTCGTCGCGGCGGTGCGTGAGGTTCTCACCGAGGGCACCACGCGGCCCTGAGTCCGCCGGCCCGGGCCGCTGCCGCCCGGTACGGGGCCGAGCGCGCCGACCGCAACCGGCTCCCCGTCTCCAGCATGCGGTAGCCGGCCGTATGACAGTCTCGTGTCAGTTGTCCGCGTCGTCTCCCCGCTGCGTCAATATGGCCTGCTCAGCGCCGCCGGCCACGTGTGGGATCACTGGCGGGGTCGGCCTACCATGAGGAATACATGCAGTAGTGCATGTATCTGGTGGCGGGGGAGTCGGTTGAGCGACGGCAACGTACACGTCGAGATCCTGGTCGTGCAGGACGATCCGGCCGAGGCGCTGCTCATGCACGCCGAGTTCGACGACCATCGGCTGGTCAACCGGGTGCACGTCGCCCACGACGTACGCCGGGCCCTCGCCCACCTCGCCGCCGGCCCGCCCATCCCCGACGTGGTGCTGCTCGACGTGAACCTGCCCGGCCGCGACGGCCGGGAAGTGCTGCGCCACCTGCGGTCCCGCGCGGACACCCGGAACGTCCCGGTGGTGCTGCTCACCGACTCGCCGGTGGCCGAGCGGATCCTGCGCACCGAGATGCTGCCGGTTCAGGGGTACGCCGCCAAGCCCGTCGATTTTCCCTGCCTCGTGTCGGTGGTGCGGTCCCTCGAGGTCCTAGGCTTCGAGGTGTGGCGACCGACAGGGTGAACGCGGCCGGCGACGGTGCGGTCGTCGACGCCCTGCTGGCCCTGAGCCGGGTCTTCGTGGGCATGGCCGCGCGGTCACTGGCCGCCGTCGACGAGGATGTCACGCTGCCCCAGTTCCGTACCCTGGTGCTGCTCGTCTCCCGGGGCGCGCTGCGCGCCGTCGACCTCGCGCAGGAACTCGACGTCACGCCCTCCACCGCATCCCGGATGGGCGACCGCCTGATCCGCAAAGGCCTGGTCGCCCGGTACGACGACCCCGCCGACCGCCGCGCCAGCCGGTTCGCCCTCACCGCGGCTGGCCGCGACCTGCTCGGCGAAGCCATGCGCCGCCGGGAGGCCGCCATCGCCGCCGTGGTCGCCGCGATGCCGACCACCGGGCCGGTCGATCTCGCGGCCGCCGTCAACGCGTTCGTCGCCGCGGCCGGCGACATGCCGCAGGAGCAGTGGTGGGCGCGCTGGTCCGGCGGCCGGCGGCCCGGTCACGGTCGTGGCGCGGGACAAGCAGGGCAGGAAGGTGGGGTCGGTCAGCGGGCAGGCCGGCACCGACCTACGGGTCAAGATCGCCAAGCCGCGGTTGTGGAGCCCCGACGACCCGTACCTCTATGACCTCGATGTCGCCCTGGGCACCGACCGGGTCCGCGCCTATGTCGGTCTGCGGGAGGTTGCGGTCCGGCAGGTGGGCGGCTTCCCGAAACTGACCCTCAACGGCAAGCCGATCTTCTCGCTCGCCACCCTGGACCAGGGTTTCTGGCCGGACGGCCTCTACACCCAGCCCAGTGACGCGGCGCTGCGCTTCGACCTGGCCGAGACGAAGAAGCTCGGTTTCAACGCGGTCCGCAAGCACATCAAGGTCGAGTCGGCGCGCTTCTACCGGCACGCCGACGAGCTCGGCCTGCTCGTCTGGCAGGACTTCGTTTCCGCCGACATCACCGGCACCGCCGGCCAGCAGGCGTTCCTCGAGCAGGGCCGGGAGATGATGCGGCAGCTGCACAACTTCCCGTCGATCATCGGCTGGATCGTCTTCAACGAGGGCTGGGGCGAGTGGAACCGGGAGGAGACCGGCCGGATCGCCGAACAGATGAAGGCCGCCGACCCGTCCCGCATCCTCAACGCGCACAGCGGCGTGAACTGCTGCGCCTCCAAGGGTGACTCCGGCAAGGGCGAGGTCATCGACCACCACGACTACAACAACACCGACCCGGCCTACCCGGACGCCACCCGCATCGCGATGGACGGCGAGCACGGCGGCTTCACGCTGCGCACACCCGGGCACATGTGGCCCGGTCCGCCGGCGGTCATCTACAGCGGGGTGGCGGACAAGGCCGCGCTCACCGCGCGCTACGTCGACAACACCGAGCGGTTCTACCTGGAAGCCGCCGGCGCGGAACTCTCCGGCTCGGTCTACACCCAGATCACCGACCTGGAGAACGAGCTGAACGGGCTCTGGACCTACGACCGGCGCGAGATCAAGGTCGACCCCGCGGCGGTACGGGCGATCAACCTGAAAATCATCGCGGCCGGCGCCTCGGCCGGGGCGGACCGGACCTACCCCGGGCGCGGCGACTGGAACCTGGACGAGGGCAGCGGCACCACCGCCCGCGACAGCGCCGGGGACAGCGACCTGACGCTGACCGGCGACACCGGGTGGGCGCCCGGTGTCACCGGTACCGCCCTGACGTTCGACGGTGACGGCGACTCCGCGGACACGGCGGCACCGGTACTGGACACCACGAAGGACTACACGATCGCGGCGTGGGTGACCCTGGACCGGCTGCCCGGCAACTACGCCACCGCGGTCAGCCAGGACGGCCGGCGGGTGGAGAATCCGTTCTACCTGCAGTACGGCCAGGGCGCCTTCGCCTTCAGCACCCCCGGCGGCAACCGGGCCCGGCTGGTGACGACGCCCGAACTGAACCGCTGGTACCACCTGGCCGGCGTGCGGGACCACGCCACCGGCGAGATCCGGCTCTACGTCGACGGGCAGCGGGTGGCCGCGGTACCGGCCGGTCCGGACGTGGTCAGCACGGGACCGCTGTCGGTGGGCCGGGCGCGGTTCGCCGGCAACCCCACCGACTTCTGGTCGGGTGCGGTGGACAGCGTACGGGCGTACGACCGCAGCCTCACCGACGCGGAGGTGACCGCCCTCTACGAAGCCCGCTGATCCGGCCGGGGGTTGCGGTGCAGCCGGCGCAGCGTCAGCGCCAGCTGCACCCGCAACCGCCCGTGCGGCTCGTGCAGACTCCAGCCCAGCAGGTGCTCGGCGTGCGCGACCCGGTCCTGCAACGACGAATGGTGCAGCCGCAGTGCCGTGGCCGCCGCCCGCAGGCTGTTCGTGCCGGCCACCGCGTGCACGGTGCGCAGCAGCCACGGCGCGGCGGCCGCGGCCTGCTCCAACCGGCGTACGTCCGGGACCGCGCCGGGCTCGGGAACCTCCGCGAGGACGGCGAGCGCGCCCAGCTCGTCGTGGCGTACCACCCGCTCACCCGGGTCGTCGTCGGTCCCGGCGGCGGTGAACCGCAACGCCGTCCGGGCGGCCGCGTACGACACCGGCAACTCCAGCACCGGCACGTCCGGTCCGATCCCGGCGCGGCCCGCCGGCGGTGTCCCGGCCCCGCTCGGGGTGCGGCCCGCGGGCGGCGCCGGGCCGGTGGGGTGGACGCGGATCTCGCCGGAGGCCAGGACCGTGGCGTACGCCGTGACCAGCCCCAGCTGCCGACCGGCCCGTGACCGTGCGTCCACCGGGGCGTCCGCGTCGACGAGCAGTTCCATCAGCGCGTCGTCGGCGGCCGCCGGTCCACGGCCCCGGGTGCGGTCCAGCACGGCCCGGGCGGCACTCGCGGCACGTTCGAGCACCATGGCGTCGACGGGGCCGGGTCCGCCCGTACGCTCCAACCGCAGTTCCGCCGTCCCGGCACCGGCCTGCGGCCAGGACGGGTCGGCCGCACCCGGCGCCGGCGCGGGCACACCGTCCGGCAGCATCCGGATGTGCACCCGCCGGCCGTCGTCGTCCAGCCGTGCCGGGCAGCCCGCCAGCACCGCGGCGCCGCGCACGATGCTCGGCAACCCGGCGCCCGCCTCCACCAGGCCGTCGAAGTACGCGATGACCTGCACGGCGGCGCTGGCGTTCGCGTCCAGCGCGGCGAGCCGGACGACCAGATCCTTCACGACCCCGAGGCTAGCCTGCTCGTGGCGCAGGGGCGGGTCGTCGTCACGCGGCGAACAGCCGGCTCAGCCAGCGCACCCGCGCCGCCCGGGCCTCCTGGGAGATCGCGGCGCTCGGCACCATGCCGTCGAAGCCGTGGAACCCGCCCGGCCAGACGTGCAACTCGGCGACCCCGCCGGCCTGCCAGATCCGGCTCGCGTAGGCGACGTCCTCGTCGCGGAACGTCTCCGCGCTCGCCACGTCGATGAACGCCGGCGGCAGGTTCGACAGGTCCGTGGCGCGGGCGGGCGCGGCGTACGGCGACACGTCCGGCCCACCCACCGCCGCACCCAGCAGAGCACCCCAGCCGGTCGCGTTCGACGTGCGGTCCCAGACACCGCGCCCCGCCATCTGCACCGCCGACGGCGTGTCGTTCCGGTCGTCGATCATCGGGTAGATCAGCATCTGCCCGAGCAGCGCCGGCCCGTTGCGGTCCCGGGCCATCAGCGCCAGCGCGGCCGCCAGCCCGCCACCGGCGCTGGCACCCGCCACGATCAGCCGTCCCGGGTCGAAGCCCAGCTCATCGGCGTGCTCGGCGGTCCACACCAGCCCCGCCCAGCAGTCGTTCACCGGCCCCGGGTGCGGCGTCTCCGGTGCCAGCCGGTACTCCACCGAGACCACGACCAGCCCGAACCGCTCCGCCCAGTCGAGCATCTCGGCCACCCCGGCCCGGCTGTCGCCGAGGATCATCCCGCCGCCGTGCGTGTGGTAGACACAGCCCAGCGTCCCGGTGGCATGCACCGGCCGGCAGATCAGCAGCGACACGTCCGGGTCACCGTCCAGCCCCGGCACGCTGCGCTCCTCGACCGTGAACCGCCCGTCCCGCCGCAGGTCGTCGTCGCTGACCGGTGCCATCGAGCCACCCAGCCGCAGCTCGGCGACCATCTCCGGGGTCAGCGCCGGCGGCAACTGCTCGCCGATGACGGCGAGGGCGGCGGCAAGCTCGGGATCGAAGGGCGGTGGGGTACTCATATGGCCTCCAGATGAACGGAGGATCACCATCGTGTGATCGCCGTCACCAGCATGACCCGTGCGCCCCACCCCACCGAGCGCCATGCGGCGGGTTCTCCCCGCCATCCGGCGGGTCCATCTCCAGTCGCGCGGGACTGACGCCGCCTAATGGCGGACGTGCCCCGACCGGCGAAGGGGCGGTGAACATCGCGGCCGTCCACCCCGACATGGCTGGCGCTCGGCGCTACTGGCGTCAGCAGGTGTTTCTTAGAGATCGGCGCGCTCAGCGAAGGGCGTCCCTTGATATGCAAGTCCAGACTTGCCTATTGTGGTGGCATGGACGACGGCGCAAAGGTCTTCAAGGCGCTGGCCGACCCGACGCGGCGCAAGATCCTTGACGAGCTGGCGGATCGGGACGGTCAGACCCTGTTCGAGATCTGCACGCGGCTGACCATGAAACACCAGCTCGGGCTTTCCCGGCAGGCGATCTCGCAGCACCTGGAGGTGCTGATCGGGGCCGGGCTGGTGATCGGCCGCCGCGAGGGGCGGTACAAGTTTCATCACCTCGACTCCGGCCCGCTCGAGCGCCTGACCGACCGATGGCGCCGCACGACCAAGGAGACCTGATGCGTGTCTATGTGACAAGTGTGCTCGTCGACGACCAGGAGACGGCGCACCGGTTCTACACCGAGAAGCTGGGCTTCGTGACGAAGAACGACATCCCGATGGGTGACACCGACCGCTGGCTCACCGTCGTCTCGCCGGAGGACCCCGACGGCTGCGAGGTCCTGCTCGAGCCGTCCGGCCACCCGGCCGCCAAGCCGTGGAAGGAGGCGCTGGTCAACGACGGCATCCCGATCACCTCGTTCCAGGTGGACGACGTGCGGGGCGAGTTCGAGCGGCTGCGCGGCCTCGGTGTGCGCTTCACCCAGGAGCCGCTGTCAATGGGCCCGGTGACGACGGCCGTCCTCGACGACACCTGCGGCAACCTCATCCAGATCATGCAGATGAACGCCTGACCCGCCCCCGGCGGCCTGCGGAGCCGGGGCGGACGGGCGGAGGGACGCACGTGAATCCGGGCGTCTTCGGGGTACGCGCCCGGACGTCACACCGTCCGCTCAGGCAAGGAGCCCCCCATGCGTCACCCCGCGATGCCGATCGCCGCCGTTGCCCTCGTCCTCGCGCTCGCCGGGTGCAACGACCCGGAACCGGGCAACGACGACGTCCACGGTGGGACGAACCCCGCGCCGAGCGCCGCGTCCGGTGCGGTACCGACCGAGAGCCTGCCCAGCGGCGTCACCGAGGATCAGGCCCGCGACATCGTCCTGCAACGTCTCGGCGGTGGCGAAGTGACCGGCGTGGAAACCGTCACCGAGCAGAGCCGCACCCTCTACCGGGTGAGAGCGACGCTGGCGGGCAAGGAGTACGCCGTGGACATCGACACCGCGACCGGGGAGATCGTCACCGGGGTGGACGGGCCGATCGGCAGTTGACGCGTACGCGGTTATGCTGTCCCGGCTGCCGCAGGCGTAGCAGCAGTTCACCGGGGGGATCGCGATGACCGACGGCTCGTCCGCGGGCGCGCTGCGGGTGGAGATCCTCGGCCCGGTCCGCGCGTTCCGGGGCGCCGAGCCGGTCGACCTGGGCCCGGTCAAGCAACAGGCCGTCCTCGCCCTGCTGCTGCTCAACGCCGGCACACCCCTGCCGATCACGCACATCGTCGCCGCGCTCTGGGGCTCCGACCCACCGGAGAACGGCGTCGACGCGGTGCAGCGCTACATCGGCGGGCTGCGCCGCGCCCTCGACCCCCAGCGCACCGCACTGATCACCCTCACCCCTGAGGGGTACGTGCTGCGCGCCGGAGCATGCACCGTGGACGCCGACCACTTCCGGGCCACCGTGGCCCGCGCCCGCGCCGAGCACCGGACCGGTGACATCGGCGCGGCCACCGACGAGGTGCGGCGCGCGCTCGCCGGCCGCCGGCACGAACCCCTGGCCGGGCTGACCGGGACCGTCTTCGCGTCCGCCCGCGCCCGTCTCCAGGCCGAACTGTCCGGCGCCGCGGACCTGCTGACGACCAGCACAGCCCCGCCGCCCGCCGATCCGCCGCAGGCGCCCGCCGATTGGCCGCACGCGCCAGCCGACGCACCTCCGCCGACGCGGGTGATGCCGCCGGTGAGCACTGGGCCGATGCCGGCGGCCCACACTGGGCCGATGCCGGCGGCCCACACCGGGCCGATGCCGGCGGCCCACACCGGGCCGATGCCGGCGGCCCACACCGGGCCGATGCCGGCGGCCCACACCGGGCCGATCCCGGCCGCCCACACCAGGCCGATGCCGCCGGTTCGGAGTGAGCCGGCCGCGGCCGATCCGGACTACCCGGAGGCGGTCGATCCGTGGGCCGGGCACGAACTCTTCCCACCCGACCAGCTCCCGATGAACTGACCCGTCCGTGCTGGGCCTGCGCGCACGGCCCCGAACGTGCCGCGGCGCCGCTCGGGGCGACGCCGTCGACGATGGTCAGTCACGCACGTAGTAGTGCCCGTTCGTGTCGTCGAAGCGGCCGCCGGCCCGGCAGCACCGTCGGAAACCGCCGCCCGGAACCGCATGGGCACGGATTGTTCCCGCCCAGTTTCTCGATGAGTTCGGTGTCGGCTCCGACCGTACGATCGCCTCGTTTGACCTGGGACTCGCTAGAGGGAACCCCCGGCGGCGCTTGCTGGTCGGCTCAAAAGGACGCCTCGGCGTCGTGGTCGCGGTGCATCACGGCCTCCTCGGAAACGTAGTGGCGGAGCAGGAAACTACCCGTCGGGGCGGTGCCGCGCGATCGTATTCCCATGGGATTGCTGCTGGTGGATCTGGACAACACACTTATCGACCGCGATGCGGCGTTCCGGCACGCCGTCGCGCTCTTCCTCGCGGAGCACGGGCTGCCGGCCGGCGACGTGGCCTGGGTGATGGAGGCCGACGGCGGCGGCTACACCGCGGAGGACGTGGTCGCCGCCGCCCTGGCCGACAGGTACGGGAACGCCGTCCCGCCCGCCGCCGTCGGCGCGCTGGTCGACGGCGGCGGGGCCGAGCACGCCCGGCTGACCGACGCCACCGAGACCGCCCTGATCGCGGCCCGCCGAGCCGGGTGGCGGTGCGTCGTCGTGAGCAACGGGGGGACCGCGCAGCAGGAGGCGAAGATCCGCGGTACCGGGCTGGACCGGCTGGTCGATGGCTGGGTGATCTCCGAGGCCGTGGGTCACAAGAAGCCCGCCGCGGAGATCTTCGAGCACGCGGCGGCCCTCGCCGGGCTGCCGTTGGCCGGCGCCTGGATCGTCGGCGACTCGCCGCACAAGGACATCCTCGCCGCTGTCGCCCTGGGTCTGCGCAGCGTCTGGGTGTCCGGCGGCCGGGCGTGGGGCGAGCACGAATTCCGGCCGACCCACGTCACGGCCGACGTGGCCGGCGCGATCGACCATGTCGTCCGGAACGGGTAGCGCGCGAACATAGGAGCCGGCCGAACTCGAGACCGCCGGTACTCAAACACCGGTCCGAGTCGGGTGGCCGGTACTCAGGCACCGGTCCGGGCCGGGTGGCCGGTACTCAAGCACCCGTCCGGGCCGGGTCGCCGGAGCTCGGACGGCGGTTGCGGGTGGGCGGCGCCGCGGGCTTCAGGCGCCGGTCCGGGTCCAGGCGGCCAGTGCGGCCACCACCGCCCGCAGGTCGCCGGTGCCCCGGTGGATGCGCCGCTGCCGGGTGGCGCCGTCGCCGGTGTCGCGCAGCCGGGCCAGTCCGTCGACGACGGCTCCCAGGTCGCCGCTGTCGAGCAGGGCCGGGCTGACGGTTGCGAAGAACTCGTCGACCACGTCCCAGGCCGGCCGCACCCGGCAGCGCAGCGGGTCGACGAGGTCGGCGCGCAAGCCGTCGCGGGCGGCCCGGGCCGCCGCCGAGGCGAACACGTCGCCCGGCACGGACGGTGCCGGGCGGTCCTCGTGGAGGTCGGTGACGGCGGTTGCCACGGCCGCCCGGATCAGGGCCGTGACCAGGATGGCGTCGTCGAGGTCGGTGCAGACGTCGGCCACGTCCACCACCAGGGCCGGGTGGGTCGCGGGCAGGGGACGGTCGCGGCGCAGCACGGCACGCCAGCTGCTGTGGCCGGTGTCGGCGCCCCGGTGGAACGGCGAGTTCGCGGTGAGCGCCTGGAGCACCGGCAGCCAGATCCGCAGCCGCTCACCGACCGCGCCGGCCGGCACCCGGTCCGGCAGGCCGATCCGCACCCGCATCCCGCACAGCGCCGGGTCCACCGCGGCGTCCCGCGCATCACCGGGCAGGCGGCGACCCGCAAGCGGCATCCCGTCAGTATCAGAACCGGACGGCGTCGCGTGCGTGCCTGAACGGGACGGCGTCGCGTGCGTGCCTGAACGGGACGGCGTCGCGTGCGTGCCTGAACGGGACGGCGAACCGGCCGGCGGTGCGCCGATGGCGGTGAGCCACACCCCGGACCGCTCCGCCGCGTCCGCCGCCGCCCGTCGGCGGGTGGCGAGCTGCGCGCGGAGGGTGCGCAGGTCACGGCCGTCCGCGGCGGACAGTTCGAGCACGCTGCCGTGCGCCCGGCTGCGGTCCCGCAACCCGTCCGGCAGCGCCGCGCGCACCTGCTCGGCGATCGCCACGTCGGCCCCGGACCGAGGGTCGAGCAGCAAGAACTGTTCGAAGACCTCGACGGCGGGCCGGGCCGAGACGACCGGCTGGGCCCAGACGACTGGCTGGGCCGAGACGACCGACCGGGCCGAGACGGCAGGCTGGGTCGGGACGGCAGGCGATGCGGAGGCATCGGGCGGGGCGGAGGCGGCGGGCCCGGCGGCCGGCGCGAACGACTGCGACGACGGGGACAGAATCCGCCGCCGGGCAAAGGTGGAAGTCATGCGGTCGTCCTCTCGCCAGGGCACGGCCCGGTCTACCCCGGCGGGACGCCGGCAAACCCGCCACCGGGTCAACGGGCCGCACCCCGTCGACGACGCGGGGCACAATGTCCGGCGTGCTTGCCGCCACGCGTGACCTGCTGACCCTGCTCGACCCGCTGCCGTACCGGCGCCGGCTGCACCGGCTGGCCCAGTGGGCGAGCACCGCCCCGGACCGAGCGGCGGTCTGCGCCGACCTGCGGGAGCAGGGGCCTTACGAACGGCGGCTGGCGCTGCTCGCGGCGCTTGTCACGCGGGACGCGACGGGCATCGGCGCGGCGGTCCGGGATGAGCAGCCGGCGATCCGCTCGGCGGCGCTGAGTGCGGCCCTGCGGGCCGGCATGCTCACCGGTCGGCTCGGGGAGTTGTCCGCGAAGGATCGGCGGCGAATCTATCGCGAGCTGCGCCGGCTGCGGCGTACCGACCTCGCCGACGCGATGATCCGCGAGGTCGGGGAGCGGCACGGCGACGGCGAGGCGGCGGCGGTGCTGCCGGCTTGCGGGGAGGCCACCGTACGGTCGATGCTGCCCGGCCTGGAGCATGCGGTGAACCTGTCCGCGCTCGCCCGCCGCCACCCCGCCGCGGTCCTGGAGCGGGTCCGCGCCCGGCTGGCCGCGGCGTCACCGGCCGAGCGGGCGGCCATCTGGCGGCACACCGGGGACGCGGTCCTGGCCTGCGCACCCGGTGACGTGCTCGACCTGCTGGAGGACCACGCTCCGCCGCACGACCTGCCCGGCCCGCTCACCGCGTACGGCATCCTCGCCGCGGTGAGCCCGTCGCGCGTCGCCCGCCTGCTGGCCGCGCCCGGCCGCGCGCCCTGGTTGCGCGGCACCCTGCTGCCGCCGGCGTTGCTGCGCCGCCTCGCCGTGCTGCCGGTCGCGGAGCTGGCGCCGATCGCCCGCGTGCAGCGCGACTACGCCCGGGCCCTGGCGGCGTTGCTGCGCGCGGTCGCACCGGGGCGCCGCGGCGAACTCTACGACGCGTCGCTGACCGGAATTGACACCTCGGTGCGGGTCCCGACGCCCCTGGTCGTGTCGGTGCTGCCGGTGGCGGTGCGGATCCGGGAGGCGACGCGGGTGCTGGGGTTGCCGGAGATCCAGGGGCGCGAGGAGCTGCGGTACGCGTGGAGCGCCTACCTGGGCTGGCCGGAGGCGTCGGCCGCGCTGGAGCCGGTGGTGCGCGCGGGCAACGCCGAGGTCCGCGCCCGGGGCTGGCGGCTGCTGATCGGCGCCGCGCTGCGGTCCCGGGATCCGCGGATCGTGGCGGAGCTGGCCGAGCGGCTGACACGGCTGCGCAACGAGCAGGACCCGGTGCGCTCGGCGGCCCTGCTGGCCTTCGCCGGCGCGGCCCGCCTGCTCACCGCCGCGAGCGCGCCAGCCCTGACCCGGGTCACCACCGATGCGGTCGAGGCGCGCGACGGCTCCGCCGCGACGACCGGCGCCCTGAGCCGGCTCGCGGCCGGTGTGCTGCAGCACCACGTCGGGGTGCCGGAGCTGCGTGACTGGGCGCTGCTCACCATCGACCTGGTCAGCACGGTGTCGGCGGTGCCACTGCTGCACCGGTTCGACCTGGTGCTGCGCCGCGGCCAGGAGACGATGGTCTTCGACCGCCTGCGTGGCTGGGTGGAGGCGTCGATGGCCCGCGGGTGGTACGGCCCGCTCTTCGCCCTGGCCCGTGCGCTGGGCCGGCGCGCGTGGCGGATCCCCGGGTTGCAGCAGTCGTTGCGGCGCGCGTTCGAGCCGTCGGTGTCGGCGCGGGTGGCGCGGGAGGCGATCGGGCTCTGGCTCGACGAGCCGCGGGTCCGCAGCGAGCGGGTCGCCGAGGTGCTCGCCGTGGACGCGACCGCGATCGTCGTGCACCCGGTGTGGGACGTCGTCTGCTCGTCCCGCACCGACCTGCTGGACCGGGTGCTCGGCGGCCGGCCGCACGGCCGGTTCGTCGAGGCCGGCGCGCGCTGGGTGCCGGCGTACCCCCGGCGCCCGCAGCGCTGGCTGCCCCGTCAGCAGGCCCGGTTCGTCGCGTTGCAGCAGGTCGCGGCCGCGGACACCGGTCTGGGGCCCCGGGAGCGGGCCGCCGCGATCCGGGCCGCCGCGCCGGTGCCGGTCGCCGGCCGGGAACTGGTGATGCGGTACGTCGACGACCCGGACGTGGTGATCGCGGAGGCGGCGCTGGGCGCGCTGATCTGGACGGACCGGCCGGCCGAGGCGCTGACCGTGCTGCTCGGGCACGCCGGCGACGACCGGGCCCGGGTGGCGCTGTACGCGGCGGGACGTGCCGCCGCGTACGTGCCGCCGGGTCTGCTGCCGGGTGGGCTGGGACCGGTGCTCACCGGTCCGGCGAAGGTCACCAGCCGCAAGGAGGCGGCCCGGCTGCTCGCCCGGTACGGGCCACCGGAGGCGATGACGGCACTGCTGGCCGCGTACCGGGATCCGCAGGCGCACCGCGACGTGCGCGCCGCGATCGTCGCGGCGGCCCGGCAGCGCCCGGACATCGCGGCGAACTGGGAGGTCCTGACCGCGGCCGGTGCGGGCACCCGCGAGGAGGCCGCCGCGGTGCTGGCCGCGGACCCCTACCTGGTCCCGGAGCGGTTCCGTCCCCGGTACGGGGAGCTGATCGCCGCCGGGTGCCGCGCCGCCGACCGCGAGGTGCGGCGGGTCGCGTTCCAGCGGCTGCCGTACTGGGTGCCGTGGGTGGCGGCGGCGACCGGCCTGGCCGTCGACCGGGTCACCGACCTGGGGGAGCGGGTCTGGTCCGGCGAGGTGGCCGGGCTGGTGCCGGCCCTCGGCGGCGACGGCCTGGGCACGGTGCTGGAGCGGCTCGCGGCCCGGGACGCGCACGACGACGCACCGGGCGGCCCGGGGTCGGACCGGCCGGCCCGGCGGCGGATCAGCGCGGTCGTGGACGGCGTCAGCTCGTGGGCCTCGTCGGCGACGGCCGGGGAACGGGCCGCGTACGTGCCCGCCGCCCGATCGTTCCGGTCGCCGGCGATGCTGGTGGCGCTGGCCCGGTGGGACGGCCTCGACGAGGCGGCGGACCTGTGCGCGGGCCGGCCGGTGCTGGCGGTCCGGATCGCGGCGCTGGTGGGTGACCTGCCCGGCGAGTTCGAGCCGGACGTCGCGGACCGGCTGGGTGCCCGCGGTGACCTGGCGGGCGGTCTGTTCGCGGTCGCGCTGGCCGGGCGGGGCGCCGAGCACGGCTGGGCGCCGCCGTGGCGGGACCTGGTGCTGCGGCTGCGGGAGCACCGGGACGAGGCGGTGCGCGAGGAGGCGTACGAGATCGATATGACCTAGATCTGCCCCCCGGCCCGCAGGCGCGCCCTACCGCGCTGTGACAGCGACGTTGTCGAAGGCGGCCGCGGCGTTGTAGACGCGTACCCCGGACGAGCCCGCCGCGTACGTACCGTCGGTGACGGTGATCCGGGGGTTCGTCATGTCGTTCACGTACACCTTGAGCACGGCGCCCACCGCTTCGACGCGCAGGTGGTACCGCGTGCCGGGGCTGATGGTCAGGGGCGCGGCGCCCAGCCGGGTCCAGTTGTTGTCGGCCTTGCCGAGGATGACCTGGCCGGCCGGGGTGATGCCCGCGTAGTAGCCGCGGTAGCTGTCGGTGCCGACGGCGGCCGCGGTGGCCCGGAAGACCAGGCCGGCGTCGCCGCCGCCGGAGGTGACGGTGACGTGGGCGTCGAGGACCGCGTCGGCGTGGTTGTCGGTCAGCAGGGCCTTGCCGCCGTAGGAGTGCTGGGCCCGGTACTGTCCCGCGCCGGCGGTCCAACCGCCGCCGTAGGTCCGCCAGCCGATCGCGTTGTTGTCGTCGAAGTTGTCCTTGACGAGCATCTTCACGCGCTGGATGGTCCCGTCGGCGGCGAAGTTCATCCGGTCGTAGGCAAGGAAGCGGGCGTTGCCGTCGGTCTCACCCAGCGGCCGGCGGTGGTAGAAGATGTACCAGGTGTCGGTGCCCGGGATCCGCAGCGCCGCGTTGTGGCCGGCGCCGCGGGCGACGGAGGCGTCCTGCGCGAGGATCTTGTCGAGGCGCCGGAACGGGCCGGTGGGGGAGTCCGACATGGCGTACGCGACGGAGTAGTCCGGTCCGGTCCAGCCACCCTCGGACCACATCAGGTAGTACGTGCCGTTGCGTTTGATCATCTGTGGGCCCTCGACGTACCCCGCCGGGGTGATCTCCTTGAGGACGGTGCCGTCGGCGAACGTACCCAGGCTGGTCATGTCGCTGTTGAGCCGGGCGACGTTGGCGTGGCCGTGGCCGCCGTAATAGATGTAGGCCTGACCGTCGTCGTCGATGAAGACGTCCTGGTCGATCGGTTGCGCGCCGTTGACGAACCGGTCGATCAGCGGCCGTCCGAGGGCGTCCGCGTACGGTCCTTCGGGCCGGTCGGCGACGGCGACCCCGATGCCGCCGAGCTCGGTGTTGTTCTGGATGTCGTTGGCCGCGAAGTACAGGTAGTACTTGCCGTTGCGCGCGATCGGCGCCGGCGCCCACACGGCGTACTTCGCCCAGCTGACGTTCGCCGTGGTCAGCACGTTCGGGTGCTTGGTCCAGGTGACCAGGTCGGCGGAGGAGAAGGCGTCGAGGTAGGTCTGCTCGGCGTAACCGCGCGACGCGGTGGGGAACACCCAGTACCGATCGTGGTAGATCGCCACGTCGGGGTCGGCGTAGCGGCCGTCGACGAACGGGTTGCCCGCCTCCGCGGTCGTGTAGGCGGGCGGCGCCGCGTGGGCGGGAGGTGCCGCGACGGCCGGCACGGCGAGCAGGGCAACCAGGGCCGCGGCGACTGTCCTCATAGTCTCTCCATCGACATCTATTGATGAACGGTGAGGATTGTTTACTGGCGGCAGGGTGTGGCGTCAAGTAGGAGAGCGCGAACTTTCGCTCCGCACGGCAAAAGTTCATCGACTCGCTTCAAAAGTCGCGGTGTCCCGCAGCCGCAGCGAATGCCGTAAAAGGACCAAGGTCGTACCCCTTTCCTTTCCGGAGTATCGCGGCGTATATCGTGCCTGCCGGCACGAACTGTCGCGAGGTGCCCTGTCCGCGAGGGCGGGGAGAATCTGGGAAGCCGGTGCGAATCCGGCACGGGCCCGCCGCGGTGACCGGGGAGCTGCCGCCCACGCGCGCGAGCGCAGCCACTGGCCGTACCGGCTGGGAAGGCGGGCGGTGAGGCATCGATCCGGAAGTCCGAAGACCGGCCTCGCTCACCGATGCCCGGGCGCGCCGCCCGGGCCGAGCGCAGCGGGAGCCTGCCCATGTCCGAGCAGTTCTACGACGTACTTTTCCGCCGGCGCGACGTCCGCGGCCAGTTCACCGGCGAGCCCGTCCCGGACGACGTGCTCGCCCGGGTCCTCGCCGCCGCGCACGCCGCCCCGAGCGTCGGCCTCACCCAGCCGTGGGATTTCGTCCTCGTCCGCGACGACACCATCCGAACCGCCTTCCACCAGCACGTCCGGCACGAGCGGGACGTGTTCGCGGCCGGTCTCGGCCCGGCCGACGCCGAGCGGTTCCAGAACATCAAGATCGAGGGGGTACGGGAGGCCACGCTCTCCATCGTGGTCACCTACGACCCGGACCGGGGCAGCCCGGCCGTCCTGGGCCGGCACGCCATCGCCGACGCCGGCCTCTACTCGGTGTGCCTGGCCATCCAGAACCTGTGGCTGGCCGCCACCGCCGAGGGCTGGGGCGTCGGCTGGGTGTCGTTCTACCGCGAGCCGTTCCTGCGCGACCTGCTCGGCATCCCGGCCCGGGTGCGCCCGGTGGCCTGGCTCTGCGTCGGGCCCGTCACCCACCTGGAGCAGACCCCCGACCTGGAACGAAACGGATGGCGGCACCGCCGGCCGTGGCAGGCGGCGGTGCACCAGGACCGCTGGGGCAGTTGACCCGACCGGCCGTTCCGGCGTGCCGGCCACTGCGGACCGCCGGCCGGCCGGGCGGCTCGACCCACGGTCCGGTTGCGGCACCACCACCAAGATCCGCGACCAGAACGCCTACGCCGGGACCTGCGGCGCGGTGCGGTCCGGTCGGGGAGCGGCCCGGCGCAGCACGGTGACGCCGATCAGGAACGAGGTGGTCAGCAGGCCCGTCGCGATGCCGAACGCCAGCCGGTGACCGGCGGTCAGGGCCGCCGCCTCGCCGGCGCCGCCGGTCAGCAGATGCCCGGTGCGGGAGGCGGCCAGGGTGGACAGCACCGCCACCCCGATCGCCATGCCGACCTGCTGGGTGGTGTTGAACAGCCCGGACGCCAGGCCCGCGTCGTCCGGGCCGGCGCCGGACATGCCGAGGGTCGCCAGCGCCGGCAGCACCAGGCCGCCGCCGGAGATGAGGAGCATGGCGGGCAGCAGGTCGGTGACGTACCGGGCGTCCACCGGGATGCGGCTGAGCAGCACCATCGCGGTGATCAGCAGGGTCAGGCCGGCGAGCAGCACGACGCGGGCGCCGAGGCGGCGGCTCAGTGGTGCCGAGACGGCGAGCGAGACGACGCCGACGCCCACGGCGGCCGGGAGCATGGCCAGTCCGGTCTGCAGGGCGGTGTACCCGAGGACCTTCTGCATGTGCAGCGCGACGATGACCTGGAAGGCGAACATCCCGGCGAGCGTGAGGATCTGGGCGAGGTTGGCCCCGGCGACGGTACGCGATCGCAGGATCCGCAGCGGCATGAGCGGGGTGCGGGCGGTGGCCTGCCGGGCGATGAAGCCGGCGAGCAGGGCCAGGGCGACGGCGCCGAGGCCGAGGGTGTGCGCGGCGAGCCAGCCGTGGTGTTCGACCTGGACCACGGTGTAGATGCCGAGCATCAGGCCGGAGGTGACAAGCGCGGCACCGAGCACGTCGGCGCCGGCGGCGAGCCCGGCGCCCCGGTCGGCCGGCAGCACCCGCCGGGCCAGGACGATCGTCGCCACGCCGATCGGCACGTTGATGAAGAAGATCCAGGGCCAGCTGAGTACGTCGGTGAGCACGCCGCCGAGGACCTGGCCGAGGGAGGCGCCGACGGCGCCGGTGAAGCTGAAGACGGCGATCGCGGTGGCTCGTTCGGCCGGCCCGGTGAAGATCGTGACGAGGATGCCGAGGACGACGGCGGCGGCCATCGCGCTGCCAACCCCCTGCAGGAACCGGGCGGCGACAAGCGTGCCGGGGTGGCCGGCGAACCCGGCGAGCAGTGACGCGAGGGTGAAGACCGCGGTCCCGGCGAGGAACAGGGTGCGGCGGCCGAGCAGGTCGCCGACCCGGCCGGCGAGCAGCAGCAGGCCGCCGAACGGGATCAGGTAGGCGTTGACCAGCCAGCTCAGCCCGGCCGGCGAGAAGCCCAGGTCCTGCTGGATGGCGGGCATGGCGACGGTGACGATGCTGCCGTCCAGGACGGTCATCAGGCCGGCGGCGGACAGCACGGCGAGCGCCGTGCGGCGGGAGTGCGGTGACAACGACATGGTCTCTCCCCAGGAGTGGGCCTGAGGAGGGACACTAGCAGATAGGTTGTTTGTAGACGATCCGCGAAGGATCTACTTGGCACGTTCCCGGGCGCGGCGCGCGTGCTCGGACGGGGTGGCCAGGGTGCCGGTGGCCAGCCGGTTCAGCGCGCGGACCAGGACTTCCCGCTCGTCGTCGGGCAGTGCGGCGAGGGCTGTCCGGTGCACGCCGTCGACGACGGCCTGGCTGCGCTGGGCCACCGCCTCGCCGGCGGGGGTCACCGCGATGATGCGGGCTCGCCGGTCGGTGGTCGCGGGACGGCGTTCCGCGTACCCCGCCTTCTCCAGCGCGTCGACCGTGACCACCATCGTGGTCTTGTCCATGTCGCCGAGTTCGGCGAGTTGCGCCTGGGTGCGCTCCTCCTCGAGGGCGTGCACCAGCACGCAGTGCATGCGCGCGGTGAGCCCGATCTCGGCCAGGGCCGCCGCCATCCGGGACCGCAGGACGTAGCTGGTGTGGTCGAGGAGGAAGGAGAGATCGGTCTCGGTTCGCCTCGGTGCCATCGCGGTCATCCGCCAAGCGTAGCGAGGTAATCCCGACGCGGACGATCCACTACAGCCGGATCCTATTTACAACTTCAGTTAACAGTCCTAATAATTAGCCATGCGTCGATCCGTCGTTCTTGCCGCGACGGCCGCCCTGGCCGTCGCCTGCTCAACCTTCTATGTCGCCACTACGGCGAGTGCCGCCGTGGCCTGCGCTCCCGCCTGGAGTGCCGGCGCCACCTATGTCAAGGACACCGTCGTCTCCAAGGGCGGCAACAACTACACCGCGAAGTGGTGGACGCAGGGCGAGGACCCGGTCCTCCGGAGCGCCCAGTGGGACGTCTGGAGCAACAACGGCGCCTGCGGCGGTACGACGAACCCGTCGCCGTCCACGCCTGCCTCACCGTCCGTCCCGGCCTCGCCGTCGCCGTCGGTCCCGGTCTCACCGTCACCGTCGGTCCCGGCCTCGCCGTCCCCGTCGACGCCCGGCACGCCGATCCCCGAGGGCGGGCTGCCGAAGCGGGCGCTCATCGGGTACCTGCACGCCAGCTTCGCCAACGGCTCCGGCTATCTGCGGATGGCCGACGTGCCGGCCGACTGGGACATCATCAACCTGGCGTTCGGTGAGCCGACGAGCGCCACCTCCGGCGACATCCGGTTCAGCCTCTGCCCGGCCGCAGAATGCCCGGGCGTGGAGACCGAGGCCCAGTTCCTGGCCGCGATCAAGGCGAAGCGGGCCGCCGGCAAGAAGGTGCTGCTCTCCATCGGCGGCGCCAACGGCCAGGTCCAGCTCACCACCACGGCGGCGCGGGACCGGTTCGTCAGCTCGGTCAGCGCGATCATCGACAAGTACGGGCTGGACGGCATCGACATCGACTTCGAAGGCCACTCGCTGTCGCTGAACACCGGTGACACCGACTTCAAGAACCCGACCACGCCGGTCATCGTCAACCTGATCAGCGCGGTCAAGTCGCTGAAGGCCCGGTACGGCGCCGGCTTCGTGCTGACCATGGCGCCGGAGACCTTCTTCGTGCAGCTCGGCTACCAGTACTACGGTTCCGGCCCGTGGGGCGGCCAGGACCCGCGCGCCGGCTCCTACCTGCCGGTCATCCACGCGCTGCGCAATGACATCACGGTGCTGCACGTGCAGGACTACAACTCGGGTTCCATCATGGGGCTCGACAACCAGTACCACTCGATGGGCGGCGCCGACTTCCACATCGCGATGACCGACATGCTGCTCGCCGGCTTCCCGGTCGCCGGCAACACGGCGAACGTCTTCCCCGGGCTGCGCGAGGACCAGATCGCCTTCGGCGCGCCGAGCTCGGTCAGCGCCGGCAACGGGTACGTCGCCCCCGCGGGGGTCCAGCAAGCGGTGACCTGCCTGGTCAAGGGCACGAACTGCGGCGGGTACGCGGTGCGCAGCGGCACCAACCCCAACTTCCGTGGCCTGATGACCTGGTCGATCAACTGGGACAAGTTCTACGGCTGGGAGTTCCGGAACAGCCACGAGCCGTTCCTGAACGCCCTGGGCTGACCCGTCCGGCGGCCGGGCGTGGTCATCCGCCGCGCCCGGCCGATCTCAGGTGCGTACAGCCCAGGACGGTCATGGCCGCCCCGGCCAGCAGCAACGCGGTGGCGCGGGCGGCCGGGTAGTCCGGGCCGCCCGGATAGTCCCGCACCGCTACGACGGCGAGGTCGACGGTGGCCCGTCGCGGCGCGTTCTGTCTCGCCAGGTCTGACGCGTCCCAGGCGGCGTCGACCAGCAGCGCCAGGCCCGCCACGGCGGCGAGCCCGATCAGGAGTTCGTGGTGACGCGGCCGCGGGTTGCCGGAGTCGGAATGCGGCGCCCGTCGGGGCAGCGCGGCCGCCGCGACGAAACACAGGCAGGCCAGCACCCGGCAACCGGCAAGGATCGTCAGGTGCCGGTAGAGGTCCTGTTGCCAGCCGCGGTCGGCCATCACCCGGCTCCATTCGAGCGCGCTCAGGTCGGGAGCGGCCAGCCGGCGGCGAGCCTCGATGAGGGTGGCGGCGGCGAGCAGCACCAGGCCGCCGCAGAGCAGCACGCGGACGTGGCGGGGGACCGCTGCGCCGCGCACCGCCGCGTGAACGGCCAGCAGCGCGAAGACCGCGACCGTACCGGCGGCGTGCGGTGCCGGTTCGCCGGCCAGCGCGCCGACCAGGGCGGTGGCCACCGCGCAGGCCAGGAGCACCACCATCCGCCCAGGCTAGGCATCGCGTGATCAGCGCGCGGTCGTTCCCGCGGATGGGCCGGGCGGACCCGTCGGGCCGGGCGGATCCGTCGGGCCCGGCGGCGCGCTCGACTCGCGGACGACCAGGCGGCACGGGGCGCGCAGGACGCCGCGGAAGGGGTCGCCGGCGATGGCGGCGAGCAGGAGGCGTACGGCTGTCGCGCCCAGGTCCTCCAGGTTGAGGTCGACGGTGGTCAGCGGCGGGCGGCAGTCGGCGGCGAACTCGGTCCAGTTGTCGTAACCGACCACGGCGACGTCGTCGGGGATGCGGCGGCCGAGTTCGCGCACGGTCTGTGCCACGCCGGCGGCGATCTGGTCGTTGCCGCAGAACACCGCGTCGGTGTCCGGGTCGGCGGCCAGCAGCTCGTACGCGGCGCGCCGCCCCCAGCGTTGCGACCATTCCCCGTACCGCATGGTCAGGCCCGCCGGTCGCAGGCCGTGCTCGGCCAGCACCGTGCCGAAGCCGGCGGCCCGGTGCCGTGCCGCGCGGAAGCCGTGCGGGCCGGTCAGGTGGGCGATGTGCCGGCGGCCGACGGCGATCAGGTGTTCGGTGGCGAGCCGGGCGCCGCCCTCGTCGTCGGCGATGACGGAGACGTCGTCCGGGTGGTCGGACTCGCCGTACGCGTAGACGACCGGCACCGGCACGTCGCGGGGGAGCGCGGACAGCCAGTCGTTGTCGTCACCGACCACGATCAGGCCGTCGACGTGCCGGGCGAGCAGCGTGGTCACGTAGTGCCGGCGCCGGGCGGCGTCGCCGCGCGCGTCGCAGAGCAGCACCGACATGCGTTCGCTGCCGATGGCGTCCTCCGCGCCGAGCAGGATCGGGATGGAGAACCGGCCGCCGAGCTCGTCGGTGAGCAGACCGATCGCCCGGGTGCTCCCACCGGCCGGGAAGGACAGTTCGTCGGCGGCCCGCAGTACGCGTTCCCGGGTGGCGGCGGCGACCTGGTCCCGGGCGTTGAGCGCCTTGGACGCGGTGGCGATCGAGACCCCGGCGCGGCGCGCCACGTCACCCAGTGTCACCCCCTGCGTACGTCGCCGTCCCATCGCGCTCCAGCAGCCTCAGGCGTTTACGGGAATCTATTCGTAACACGATGAACGCCTTGCCGAAAACCTTTTCGTAAGGCAGCGTCTCCGGCAGGCGGGCCGCACCACCGGGGCAGATGGACGGAGCCCGTCCGGGGGATCTCGCGCGCTCAGAAACAGTCGGCCGAACCCGGGCGAAGACGTGCCCAAGACATCGACGAATATCGATTACTTTGAGGAGGTTCCGTGCGAACACGTCGTCTCATGACCCTGATCGCCGCATTCCTGGCGATCCTGATGTCCCCGGCCGGAGCGCAGGCCGCCCCGCCGACCTGGAGCCCGCCCGCCCACCTGGTGACCGGGCTCAACCAGGTGTGGCAGCACCAGGAACAGACCTACAACAACGGCAACCTGTACGGGTTCCGCAACTACGGCTGGGACCAGGTGATGGCCAACCGTGGCTACATCAACTACTGCGTGCGCTGGGACTCGTCGTCGACCGTGACGGTGGCGCAGCGCGACGCCATCCACGCGGCCCTGGCCCGGCAGCACAAGAAGTGGATGGACGAACTGGTCGGGCACAACGCGTGGCCGTACGCCGACGTGCCGGTCCGGGTCGTCGGCTGGGCCGTGCGCAACCGATCCCAGCTCCAGTGGAACGACAACTCGGTGGCGGTCTACGTCAACGACATCCGGGAGAACGCGCCGCAGTGCTCGGTGCCGTGCGGCCGGTTCTTCAACCAGAACGGGCAGTACCCGAACTGTCCCGGCGGCTACGCCCGCCACTACGACCAGTCACTGTGGCTCACCGACGGCTTCGGCGGCGGCGCCGGCGGTGACTGGGGGCAGCGGATGGGCCGCGAGTACTTCATGAACAACATCAACGCGGCGAACATGACCATCCTGCTGCACGAGATCGGTCACACGTGGGGCCTGGACGACTTCTACGACTGGACCCCCAGCGGCGTCAGCAACTTCATCATGCGCGCCGGCAGCTCACCGTCGATCACCGAGTTCGACGCCTGGATGTTCCGCGACTGGTGGCGGCACCTGAAGAGCCGCTACGGCTATTGATCCCCGGGCCCCGGCCGGAGCGATCCGGCCGGGGCCCCTCGCCGGAAGGGAGCCCCATGTCAGTCCGGAAGTGGGCGGCCGTCGCATGCGGGGTGGTCACGGCGACAGCCCTGACCGCCGTGCCGGTGCGCGCCGCCAACCCGATCATCACCAGCGTCTACACCGCCGACCCGGCGCCGCTCGTGGTCGGCAACACCCTGTACGTCTACGCCGGCCGCGACGAGGCGCCGGCCGGGACGAACAACTTCGTGATGCGCGAATGGCACGTGCTCTCCTCGGGCGACGCGCAGACCTGGACGTACCACGGCGCACGGGCCAGCATCGCGACGTTCCCGTGGGCCGGCGCGGACGCGTGGGCCAGCGAGGTCGAGCCGCGCAACGGCAAGTACTACTGGTACACCTCGGTCAACGGCAACGGGCCCGGCTGGATGAACATCGGCGTGGCCGTCGGCGACTCGCCGCTCGGGCCGTTCACCGACGCCAAGGGCGGCCCGCTGATCAGTGACAGCACGGCGAACTCGTCGGCACTCAACATCGACCCGACGGTCTTCGTCGACGACGACGGCCAGGCCTACCTGTACTGGGGCGGCTACTGGGCGCCGCGCGCGGTCCGCCTCGCCGCCAACATGGTCGACACCGTCGGGCCGGTCGTCACCCCGCAGGGCCTCACCAACTTCTGGGAGGCGCCGTGGATGTTCAAACGCAACGGCCTCTACTACATGATGTACGCCGCCAACGACACCGGCGGCTGCGTCACCAACACCAGCTTCGCGTGCCAGCGGTACGCCACCGCGACCAGCCCGCTCGGGCCGTGGACGCATCGGGGGGTGGTGCTCGGTCAGGTCTCGTCGACGACGAACCATGCCGGGGTCGTGCAGTTCGGCGGTCAGTGGTACATCGTCTACCACACCGCTGACGCGCCCGGGGGTGGCAATTTCCGCAGGTCGGTGGCGGTCGACAGGCTGTACTTCAACGCGGACGGGACGATCCAGCGGGTCGTACCGACAACCGGTGGCGGCGGCGGTGGCGGTGGCGGCAGTGGCACGAACATCGCGCCGGCCGCGACCGTGTCCACGTCACACGTCTCGTCGTGGGAGAGCCTGGCTGCGGTCAACAACGGTGGCACGCCGGTCAACTCGCAGGACCGGTCGAACCTGGTCTACGGCAACTGGCCGCAACAGGGCACCCAGTGGATCGAATACCGGTGGCCGACGAGCCGATCCGTCAACAAGTCGTCGGTGTACTGGTTCGACGACAACCAGGGCATCGATCTGCCCGCCTCATGTCAACTCCAGTACTGGAACGGCAGTCAATACGTCAATGTTGACAGCCAGTCAACATGCAGTGTTGATGGGAACGTCGAGAATGCAATCAACTTCGATACAGTCAATACGACCAGGTTGAGGCTGCAGATGACGTCACGTACCGGCGTCTCCACCGGCGTCCTCGAGTGGAAGGCGTTCCAGTCGTGACCGCGCGACGCGTCTGCGCGTACGCCCTCTGTCTTCTCCTCATCGTCGCCGGCGTGGGCAGCCAGCCGTCGGCGGCACGCGCGGCGCAACCCATCGGCTACCCCACCTTCACCGGCGCCGGCTCGATACCGGCCCCACCGGTCGGCTACTCGACGGGTGACGCCATGCGGGCGATCTACGACGCCGAGGCCGCCGGCACCGACTTCTGGATGGACCGCCTGCTGGCCCGCACCGGCAACGACCCGGCCGGCCCCTGGCTGATGACGCGCGGCCGGGCCGCGTTCATGTACACGCACAACCCGGCGGTGATCGGTTTCGGTGGCAACGCGGCGTACTGGGACAACATCTCCAGCCAGAACGCCTACGCCGTGGCGGCGTCACCGGGCACCTTCACCGAGCAGCCCGCCCAGCGCCGGCAGACGCCGAGCCACTGGCGCAGCGTGCATACCGGCGGATCGATCCGGCTCGAGGTCACCAAGTTCATCACCCACAACAACGTGCTGGTCACCAACGTCGCCGTGGTCAACACGGGCGGTTCGGCGGCGACGCTGTCGCTGACCGCCACCTCGCCGTACGCGACCACGGTGAGCGGCAGCGAACTCACCGGTACCCGGGCCGTGAAGAACAACCTGACCACCCTGTACCCGCGCCTGTCCGGTGACGGGTTCACCGCCGCCAGTGGCGCGCTGAGCCGATCGGTAACGGTCGGGGCGGGGCAGACGGTCACGGTGAAGGTCCAGCTCGGCATGGTCACCTCCGAGATACCGCAGTCACGCACCGAGTACGACGCCTACCGGACCCGGACGGCGGCCGACGCGTTCGGCACGCACGTGCGCGAGTACAACCGGTGGTGGGCCGACAACGTGCCCTACATCGACGTTCCGGACGCCGCGATCAAGAAGAGCATCTACTACCGCTGGTGGCTGATGCGGTTCAACCACCTGGACGCCGACATCCCCGGGCAGGACTTCCAGTTCCCGCAGTCGATCGAGGGCGTGACCGGTTACAACAACGCGATCGCGCTGACCCAGCCGATGCACATCGACGACCTGAAGTATCTGCGCAACGCGGAGTACGCCTACGGGCCGTACCTGGCGGTCGGGCAGTCGTCGGCGAACGGCCGGTTCATGGACAACCCGGGCGACCCGGAGAACTGGTCGAACTCGTACACCCAGTACATCGCCGAGGCGGCGTGGCGGGCCTACCAGATCCACGGCGGGCAGCCGGCCATGCTCACCAACTTCGCCCGCTACGCGGAGGGCGACGCCAAGGGACAACTCGCCACCTACGACACCAACAACAACGGCGTCATCGAGTACGACTGGGGCGCGATGACCGGTAACGACGCCGACGCGGTGTCGTTCCACTGGCGGGCCGGCAACCTGGACCGCGCCGAGACCGCTTACGTGTGGAGTGCCGCCAACGCGGCCCGCGACGCCTGGGCCCTGCTCGGTAACACCGCCAAGGCGGCCGAGATGCAGACCCTCGCCGACCGGATCCGCACCGGCGTCGTCGGCACGCTGTGGAACCCGGGCCGGCAACTGCTGGAGCACAAACATGTCGCGACCAACACCCATGTGCCCTGGAAGGAGATCAACAACTATTACCCGTACGCCGTGGGCCTGATGCCGAACACCGCGCAGTACCGCGAGGCCCTGCGCCTGTTCGCCGACCCGGCGGAGTATCCGTTGTTCCCGTTCTACACCGCCAACCAGAAGGACAAGGCGGCCGCAGCCGCCGCCGGCGAACCCGGCAGCAACAACTTCTCCACCATCAACTCGACGGTGCAGTTCCGGCTCTACTCGCGGGTGCTGCGGGAGTACCCGAACGCGTGGATGAACAACGAGGACTACAAGAAGCTGCTGTACTGGAACGCCTGGGCGCAGTACGTCGACGGCAACACGGCCTGGCCGGACGCCAACGAGTTCTGGTCCAACTGGAACGGCAGCGCCATCACCTACCGGTCGTGGATCCACCACAACATCCTCGGCAGCAGCAACTGGACGATCATCGAGGACGTGGCGGGTCTGCGGCCGCGCAACGACACCCAGATCGAGCTGTCGCCGATCAACATCGGGTGGACGCACTTCGCGGTGAACAACCTGCGGTACCGCAACGCCAACCTGTCGGTGGTGTGGGACGACCCGGCCGACGGGGTGACCCGCTACCCCGGTGTGCCGCAGGGCTACTCGATCTTCCTGAACGGGACCCGGGTGGCGACCGTGAACCAGCTCGTCCCGATCACCTACAACCCGTCGACCGGCGCGGTCACCACCGGCGGAACCGTCACGCACAGCGCCGCGTTCGCCGGCCTCCAGGCGCCGCAGGGCGTGGTGCAGAACAGCGCGCGGATGGTCGACGTCTTCGCCAAGGCGGGCGTCGACCTGACCTCCACCACGCCGAACCTGGCCGCCGGCGCGACCGCCTCGGCGTCGTACACCACCGCCGGCACCTCGGTGGCGGCCGCGATCGACGGCCTGCCCACCGACGCGCCACTGTGGGGAACCCACGGGAGCACCACCACGACCGACTGGTACGAGGTGAACTTCGGCGCCGCCCGGACGGTGGACGAAGCCCGGATCCACGTCCGGCACGACCGCGCCGGCAACCGGTACCGGCCACCGGCGTCCTACACCGTGCAGTACTGGAACGGCTCCGCCTGGGTGGCCGCGTCCTCCCAAGTCAAAAGCCCGCCGGCCCCGCAGGCCAACCTCAACCGGGTGAACTTCGCGGCCGTCAGCACCACCCGGCTGCGGATCGTGTTCACCCAGCCGTCCGGCAGCGCCAAGGTAGGCCTCACCGAACTGAAGCTCTACCAGCGCGGCGTGGTCGTGCCACCCACCACGAACCTGGCGGCGGCGGCCACCCCGAGCGCCTCCACCACCTCGTCCTGGGAGAGTGTCGCCGCCATCAACGACGGCATCGACCCGCCGTCGTCGAACGACACCGCGAACCCGCGGTGGGGGACGTGGCCCGCCACCGGCCAGCAGTGGGCCGAGCTGACCTGGCCGGCCGCGGTGCCGCTGCGGTCGGCGCAGGTCTACTTCTTCGACGACGGTCAGGGCATCGACCTGCCGGCGTCCTGGAAGCTGCAGTACTGGAACGGCAGCGCGTATGTCGACGTGCCGTCGGCGAGCGGTTACCCGGTGGCGGCCGACCGGTACAACCAGGTGACCTTCGGCCAGGTCAGCACGACGCGGCTGCGGGTGGCGCTGACCAGCGGCACGGCCTCGGTCGGCCTGCTGGAGGTGAAGGCCTTCGGGCCCTGACCGGGGAATGACCGAGAAGGATCAGGCCGGGGTGTAGAAGGAGCGGGGGTCGCCGGCGAGGGACGCCTTCACGTGGGCGGTCCAGTCGTCGGCGATCACCTCCCACAGGCCTGCTTCCAGGCCGTCCAGGGCGGCCTTGACGATCACTGCCGGGTCGGCGGTGGGTCCGTCGTAGCCCGCGGTCATGTCGGTGGCCGCGGCGCCCAGGAGCAGGCCGGTGACCTGCGTCTTCTGGTCGGCGAGTTCGAGGCGTACCGCATTGGTGAGGTTCCAGGCGGCGGCCTTCGCGGCGGCGTAGGCGCCGGTCCCGGGGTGGGCGAACCAGGACAGCGCGGAGAGTACGTTGAGGATCGCGCCGCCGCCGAGACCGGGTGCGAACGCCCGGATCATGCCGAGGGTGCCCCAGAAGTGGGTGTCCATCTCGCGGCGGATCAGGTCGAGGTCGCCGGTGACCAGCCCGGCCCCGGTGGAGATGCCGGCGTTGTTGACGAGCAGGGTGACGTCGCCGGCCACCCGGGCGGCGGCGGCCACCGATTCCGGGTCGGTGATGTCGAGCCGCAGCGTTTCGACGCCGGGCAGGTCGACGAGTTCGGGGCGGCGGGCGGTGGCGTACACCTTGGCGGCGCCCCGCTCGAGCAACTGGGTGGTGAAGTGCCGGCCGAGGCCGCGGTTGGCACCGGTGACCAGGGCGATTGCTCCGTTGATCTGCATGTGGCAAACGCTAGAACCTGACATTGATGTCAGAGGCAAGAGATGTGACGGTGGTCATCCGGTGCACCCGCGACCGCCCGGTCCGGGACCGGCAGCCGCCTGGATAGGGTCCGGCTCATGCCCTCGCTCGTCACACCGGCGCTGCCGGCCGGGACCCTGTCCGCGCTCACCCAGCCGTCGATCGGCGGCGACGGCCTGCTGCTGCGGCCCTGGCAGCCTTCCGACCGGGAGGTGGTGGTGGCGGGATACGCCGACCCGGACATCCAGCGCTGGCACTGCCGCAGCATGACCGGCGCGGAGGCCGACGAGTGGATCGCGCGCTGGCCGCACCGCTGGCGGGACGAGACCGGCGCCGGGTGGGCGGTCGTCGACGACGGGCTGGTGGCCGGGCAGATCAGCCTGCGCCGGCTCGACCTGGGCGAGGCGGTGGGCGAGGTGTCGTACTGGATCCTGCCCGCCGCCCGTGGCCGCAAGCTGGCCCCGCGTGCGCTCGCCGCGCTCACCGGGTGGGCGTTCGGCACGCTGCTCCTGCATCGGATCGAGCTGAACCATTCGACGGCCAACCCGGCGTCGTGCCGGGTCGCCGATCGGGCCGGGTTCGCGGCGGAGGGCGTCCGGCGCGCCGAGGCCCGGCACGCCGATGGCTGGCACGACATGCACGCGCACGCCCGCCTGGCGACGGACTGACCCACCGGCGCCGATCGGGCGAGGCCGGCTCCGGCGAATCATGACAAGGCAGGACGGCGCTTGCGGCTCCGGATCAGGCGAGGCCGGCGTCGTGGGCGAGCAGGGCGATCTGCGTACGGTTGTCGAGGTCCAGCTTCGTCAGGATGTGCGACACGTGCGTCTTCACCGTCGCCAGGGTCATGTCGAGCGCGGCCGCGATCTCCGCGTTGCCGTTGCCCCGGGCGATCGCCATCACGACGTCGCGCTCGCGAGGGCTCAGCGCCGCCAGGGTGGCCCGGGCCCGGGCGTACGCCCCCGCCTGCACGGCGGTGCGGTCCATCAGGCGCCGGGTGATCCGCGGCGACAGGATCGGCTCGCCGGCCGCGACCTGCCGGACGGCTTCCGCGATCCGGGCCGGCGGGGTGTCCTTGAGCAGGAAGCCGCTGGCGCCGGCGCGGAGCGCGTACAGGATGTTCTCGTCGGTGTCGAACGTGGTCAGGACGATCACCTCGGGTGGCCGGGGCCGCGCCCGCAACCGGCGGGTCGCGGTGATGCCGTCGACCCGGGGCATGCGCAGGTCCATCAGCACCACGTCGGGCGAGTGCGCGTCGGTGGCCGCCGGTACCTGGTCGCCGTCCGCGGCCTCACCGACCACGGCGATGCCGGGCGCGCCGTCGAGCATCATGGTCAGCCCGGCCCGGACCAGCGCGTCGTCGTCGACGACGAGGACACGCACCGGCCGGGTCACGCCGGCCATGGTATCGACGCCCATAACCGGAACTCGCCGCCGGCCGCCTGATGGTCGAGCCGGCCGCCGGCCAGGTGCACCCGTTCGGTGAGCCCGACCAGGCCGGCGCCACGAGGAGGTCCACCGGTGCCGCTGTCGCTGGTCAGGGAGTTTCGGACGTCGATCAGCAGGCCGGCGCCCGGCCCACCGCTCACCTCGACCCGCACCGGCTGACCGGCGGCATGCTTGCGGGCGTTGGTGAGTCCTTCCTGGATGATGCGGTACGCGGTCCGGGCCACCACCGGCGGCGCCTCGTCCGGTTCCCGCACCGACGTGTGCAGCAGCACCTCGGCACCGGCGCCGCGGGACTCCTCGACCAGCCGTGGCACGTCCGCGAGCACCGGTTGCGGCCGGTTGCCGGCGCCGCCCGAGCCGTCACCCGGGCGCCCGCCCGAGCCGTCGCCCGCAACGCCGTCCGGGTCGTCGTCCGGATCTTCGCGCAGCAGGGAGATCACCTCCCGCAGTTCCTCGAGCGCCTGGTGCACCCCTTCCCGGACCACGCCCGCCGCCCGGGACATCCGCTCGGGGGAGGAGTCCGGCCGATATTCCATCGCGCCGGCGAACGTTGCCAGCAACGACAGCCGGTGCGCCAGCACGTCGTGCATCTCGTGAGCGATCTTGCGGCGTTCCAGCATGCGGGCCTCGGCGACTCGGCGGCCCTGTTCGGCCTCGGCGCGACGGGCCCGGTCCTCCAGGGTGCGGATCAGCGCCGCCCGGGCCTGCGCCCACGCGCCCCAGCCGAGCAGCCCGCCGTACCCCACCGTGATCAGAATCAGCCACCAGCCGAACGACATGCCGCCGTTGCTGCGCGCCAGGCCCTGCACCGCGTGCGCACCGACCCCGGCCACCGCGAGGGCGACCGCGACCCGGAACGGGCGGCGCCACGCCACCTGCAACGCGCCCATCGTGGCGGCCGCGGTGGCCGCCGGCGACACCGCCGCCAGGACGGTCAGCACCGCGGTGGCGGCGACCGGCCGCCAGATCAGCAGCGGCACGATCAGCCAGCTCAGCACCCCGACGGTGAGGTCCAGGGCGAGCAGCGGACCGGGCTCGCGATCACTCCAGTAGGACAGGATGCTCACCGCGGTCAGCACGCCCGACGCGATCAGCAGCGTGGCGACCCGGCTTCTCATGGGTGGAGGCTAACCAGCCCGGCCGCGCGTCCGACACCATCCAAAGTTGTAGGCCGTGCCCTCCGCGGCCCGATGTGCGCAAGCGGACCCCGCCGCGAGGCTGCCCCCATGACGAACATCTCGAGGAGTACGGGCAGAGCAGTCACCATCGCCGCCGGAGCCGCCGGCGCCCTGCTGGTGTGGGCCGTCAACAGCCCCGTCGCCGGCCACGACCTCGCCGTCGGCCAGGGCGGCACGGCCCGGGACGTCGGCCCGGTCGCCGTCGTGGTGACCGCGCTGCTGGCCGGCCTGGCCGCGTGGTGCCTGCTGGCGCTGCTGGAACGGACCACCCGCCACCCGGCCCGGACGTTCCGGATCGTGGCGCTGCTCGTGCTGGCGGTCTCGCTGGCCGGACCGCTCTCCGCCGGGGTGGACACGACGAGCCGGCTGGCCCTGCTCGGCATGCACACGACAGTCGGGGCCGCCCTGATCCTGGGTCTGCCGGCGCGGCGTGCCTGCGACCCGGCGGTGCGGGGACAGCGAACCGCGGCCTGAGGCCTTACCGTCGAGTACGTGACAAAAGCTCTTGTTCTCGGCGGCGGTGGCGTGACCGGCATCGCGTGGCACCTCGGCATGCTCTGCGGCCTTCAGCGGGCCGGCGTCCCGCTCGGCGACGCGGACACCGTCATCGGCACCTCCGCCGGCTCGGTCGTCGGCACCCTGCTCACGGCGGGCACCGACCTGGAGGCCGCGGTGGCCGTCCAGGAAACGGTTGCGGCGCCGGCCCGGTCCGGTTCGTCCGGCCGTGGCAACACCGGGCGGGCGCTCGCCGCGATGGCGGTGCTGGCCGACCCGTCGGTGCCGCCGCAGCAGGCCAGGACCCAGATCGGCGCGATGGCGCTGACCGCGGCCACCGTGGACGAACAGACCTATGTGGCCCGGATGGAGCCCCTGCTGCCGGTCCGCGACTGGCCGGAGCGGGACCTGCGGATCGTGGTCGTGGACACCGCCGACGGCCGGGACGTCGTCCTCGACCGGACCTCCGGCGCGTCCCTGCTGCGGGCGGTCGCGGCCAGTTGTGCCGTACCCGGTCTGATGCCGCCGGTCACCATCGGCGACCGCCGCTACATGGACGGCGGCGTGCGCTTCGGTGCCGGCGCCGACCTCGCCACCGGCGCCGACCAGCTGGTCGTGCTGGCCCCGCTGGCGGCCCTCAGCCGCGACCGCATCCTCGCCGAGATGGCCGCGACCGGCGCCGGCAAGACGCTGCTGCTGGCACCGGACGAGGCGTCGATCGAGGCCTTCGGCCCCAACGTCATGGACCCGGCCCGCCGGGCCGCGGCGGTGCGCGCCGGGCTGCGGCAGGGCGAGGCGTCAGCCGATCTCGTGCGGGAGGTCTGGCCCGGGCACTGACCTGCCCGCGCGGCGCCGTTGTCCCGGGACCGGCGGTTGCGGGCCACGGTGGACAGTCGTCCGGCCGTACACTTGGCGCTCTGTTCTCGGTGGTGGTGGGACGGTGTGCGATGCCTCGACGAAGTCCCCGGTGGATCTGGGCCGGGCGGATCGTTTTCGGACTCGTGGCCGCCGGCCTGATCGCCTATCTGGTGCGGGCCGGCTTGGACGACGCCGACAAGCTGGCGAGCTGCGCCGGCGCCGTGCTGGCGTTGTCCGCGCTCGTCGCGCCCTATCTGCTGCCGCCCGGGGGCCGGGAGCCCGGGCCGGCGCCGCACCGGGTCGAGGACTCGGGAGCGGCCCGGGCGACAGGTGGCGGGCGCGCCGTCAGCGGCGCCGAGGTGACCGGTGGCGGACCGGTGCAGGTCGCGAGATCCGGGGACGCGGTCGCGGACGGGCCGGGGTCGAGCGCCGTGAGCGGCGTCGTGCGCCGCCCCGAACCGTGACCGACGCCGGCGTCCCCGGCGGCAGCGTCCCTCCCGGCCCCGGCGGCGTGCCCGGCGACGGAAACCCCGGCGGCCTGTCCGGCGACATCGGTGTCACCAGCTCGGGCGCGGCGAACGCCACGAACGGTGCTGTCGCCGTCTCCGGTGTGGTGGCCGGCGGCGTAGCGCTCGAGCCGCAAATAGCAGGCGGCGAGGTTGGCCCGGGTGGTCGGGGAACGCGGGTTCCGGCTGCCGAGCAGGCGGACGTTGCCGGCGAGCGGCTGGTGGCCGTGCGGACGTTGCGGCTCTGGGAGGAGGCGGCAGGCCGACCGTCCGGGTAACGGGCGAGTGGATCACCCGATGCCGTTCGCGGGGAGGTGTTCCGGCAGGCCGAGCCGCGCGAAGCGGTCGCTGTGGAACGTGGTGATCTCGGTGATCGCGCCGCCGGTGATCCGCAGGACGTCGAGGGTCAGCGGCAGGTACGGCCCGGCCTGTTCCGTCCGGTGGTAGTAGGCGACGGCGGGCTGCCGGTTCACGGCGGCGGGCACGGCGCGCAGCCCGGTCATGCCCGCGAAACCGCTGTCGGCCCAGTACCTCACCACCGTGTCGCGGCCCGCGTACAGGCCCGGGGTGGGCGGCATCGACGTGCGGACGTCGTGCCGCACCATGGCGGCGAGCCGGTCGATGTCGGCGGCCACGCTGGCCTCGGTGTAGCGGCGCACCAGGTCGCGCGTCTCCGCGTCGTCCGGGCCACCGGTCCAGTCCTGCCGCTCGGCGGGCAGGCGTTCCCGCATCCCGGCGCGGGCCCGCTGCAGCGCGCTGTTCACCGAGTTGACGGAGTCACCGAGCAGGTCCGCGACGTCCTTCGCCGGCCAGCCGAGCACGTCGCGCAGGATCAGCACGGCCCGCGGGCGCGGCGCCAGGTGCTGCACGGCGACGACGTACGCCAGCTCGATCGTCTCCCGCGCCACCGCCACCGTCTCCGGCTCGTCCGCGCCGCCCGCGGCCAGCTCGTCGAGCAGACGGTCCGGGTAGGGCTGCAGCCACCGCACCTCGCCGCCGGTCGCCGGTTCCGGGCGGCACTTGGCGAGCAGGTCCAGGCAGGCGTTGGTGGCGATCCGGTACAGCCAGGCCCGGAACGTGGACCGCCCCGCGAAACTCTCCCGCCGCCGCCAGGCGCGCAGGAACGTCTCCTGCACGGTGTCCTCGGCGTCCTCGAACGAGCCCAGCATCCGGTAGCAGTGCACGTGCAGCTCCCGCCGGTGCCGCTCCGCCAGCCCCGTGAACGACGGCTCGTCGACCTCACCCGGCCCGGGCCCGCCCCGATCGTGCCCGCCCCGATCCGTCATCCGCATGTCCGTACCCATCACGTCATCCTTCCGCCTCGTGGTGTCCCGTCGCAGGTATGACGGGTGCGGGCGCGAGAACTCATCACCGCGGCGGCGGCTCGGTGTGTCAGCGGGACAGGCGGCGGGTCAGCGGGACAGGCGGCGATGGGCCAGCAGGGCGCCGGTGACCGTGCCGGCGGCGACCGCTCCGGCGACGGTGCGCCACGGGTGCCGGTAACCGCCGTGGGTGGCGGCGGCCGCCGGGTGCGACTCGAAGACGTTGCCGCGGTGCGGTGCGACGGCTTCCCGGGACAGGCCGCCGACGCCCATCAGCGGGCCGACCAGGGCGTCGTACACCGGGGGCATGGCGACGAATCCGAACTGGATGACACGGTTCGCGAGGCCGACACTCATCGTGCCGCGCGGCCGGCGGGCGCAGCTGACGATCGCCCGGGCCACCTTCTCCGGCGAGTCGATGGGGGGCGGCGGCTGCCCGTACCGGCCGGCGAAGTTCGCGGCGGTGCGATAGATCGGGGTGTCCACCGAACCCGGCGAGACCAGGCAGACGTGGATGTTCTTCGCGTCCCGGGTTTCGATGCGCAGCCCGCGGACCAGGGCCCGCAAACCCCACTTGCTTGTCACATAGGAGCTGGTGTACGGCGTGACGACCGTCCCCAGCAGCGAACCCCCGTAGATCAGCACGCCGCGCCCCCGGCCGCGGAAGTGACGCAGGGCGACCCGGGCCACGTTCGCCGCACCGAGCAGGTCCGTCACGACGACCTGGTCGAAGACGTCGGCGGGGACGTCCTCGAACCGGCCGTACGCCATCACCGCGGCCGTGTGCACCCAGACGTCGATGCCGTCGAAGGCCTGCGCAGCGGCGGCCTCCAAGGTCTCCGGTTGCGTGATGTCGCCGACCGCGACGCGCACCTGGGCGCCCAGGGCGCGGCAGTCGGCGGCGACCTCGTCGAGGGCGTCACGGGAACGGGAGCTGAGCACGAGGCGGGCGCCCTTGCGGGCGAAGGCGAGCGCGGTGGCTCGGCCGACGCCGCTGGAGGCGCCGGTGACCAGGACGGTTTGCACGACGAGTGCTGTACCCGGCTTTCCCCCGCCCAACCACCGGGCGCCGCGTGGTGCTCGCGCCCGTCAGCCGGGCAGGGTCGCGGGGGCGAGGGCGGACCGCAGCTCGGCGGCCAGCTCGGCCAGGGCCTGCGGTGCGCTGCGGCACAGCCGTGGGAAGGCCAGGAAGCCGTGTGGCATGCCGACGTACGTGGTGGTGCGCACCGCCACCCCGGCCGCCTGGAGAGCGGCGGCGTAGCGCAGGCCGTCGTCGCGGATCGGGTCGTGCTCGGCGACCTGCACCAGGGCCCGGGGCAGTCCGGTGTGGTCGGGGGCGAACAGCGGCGACGCGTACGGCTCCCGGGCGTCCGCGTCGCCCAGATAGTGATCGCGGTAGGCGATCGTGTCCGCGTGCGTCAGGATCGGCGCGTCGGCGTTCTCGGTCAGTGACGGGCTGGACCCGGTCAGGTCGGTCGCCGGGTAGATCAGGCCCTGGAAGGCGATGGCCGGCCCCGACCGGTCCCGGGCCATCAGCGTGGTCACCGCGGCCAGGTTGCCGCCGGCGCTGTCGCCGATGACCGCGAGGCGCGCCGGGTCGGCGCCCCACTCGGCGGCTCGCGCGGCCGCGTCGACCAGGGCGGCGTAGCAGTCCTCGGCCGCCGCCGGCCACCGATGTCCCGGCGCCAGGCGGTAGTCGACCGAGACGACCACGGCGTGCACCGCGGCGGCGACGTTGCTGCACAGCCAATCCGCGGTCTCCAGTGAACCGACCACCCAGCCGCCGCCGTGGAAGTTGACGATCAGCGGCAGCGGCTGCCCGCCCGGGACCGCCGGCCGGTAGACGCGGATGCGGACCGGGCCGGTCTCGCCGGCCGCGTGGCCGTCGGTCAGCACGACACCGGGTGCCACGGCGCCGAGCAGTAGATCGGTGACCGGGTTGTGGCTGACCCGGGCCTTCTGATTGCGCAGGATCTGTTCGGTGCTCTGCCCGACGATCGACGCCCGGCGCAGAAGACGGCCGAGCACCCGGACACGGAGATCAAGCTTCGCCATGAGCGCAGTCAACCGACCGGGCGGCCGGTCGTCAACATCGGCACGGCGCGGGACGGCGGCCGGGGTGCCGGTCGGGCAGACTGGAGGCCCGACGACCGGGGGCAGACATGGGATCCGATCCGGCACTGCGCCTGACCGGGCTGGTCAAGGCGTTCGGCAGCACCGTCGCGGTGGACCGGGTGGATCTGACCGTGCCGGCGGGCTCGTTCTTCGGGCTGGTCGGGCCGAACGGCGCCGGCAAGACCACCGCGCTCTCCATGGCGGCCGGCCTGCTGCGGCCCGGTGCCGGCCGGTGCGAGGTGTCCGGCGTGGACGTCTGGGCCGACCCGGTCCGTGCCAAGACCCTGATCGGCGTGCTGCCCGACGGCCTGGCGCTGCCGGAGCGGCTCACCGGCCGGGAACTGCTCACCTTCACCGGGCAGCTGCGGCGGATCCCGCCGGACGTGCTGACCGAGCGCGTCCAGGAGCTGCTGACCGTGATGGGGCTGACCGGTGCCGAGACGACGCTGGTGGTCGACTACTCGACCGGCATGCGCAAGAAGATCGGCCTGGCCACGGCGCTGCTGCACGGGCCGCGGCTGCTGATCCTGGACGAGCCGTTCGAGGCGGTCGACCCGGTGTCCGCGGCCGCGCTCAAGGCGATCCTGGTGCGGTTCGTCGCGTCCGGCGGCTCGGTGGTCCTCTCCAGTCACGTGATGGCGCTCGTCGAGCAGCTCTGCGACACGGTCGCCATCATGGACCGGGGGCGGGTCGTCGCGGCCGGCCCGCTCGCCGACGTCCGTGGTGACGAGACGCTGGAACGGGCGTTCGTCGAGCTGGTCGGTGCCGCCGACCCCGTACCGGACGGGTTGTCGTGGTTGGCGTCCTGATCCGGATGAAGCTGGCCGTCCTGCGGAACTCGACGACCGGCGGCCGGGCCGCGTGGATGGTGACCGGCGGCGTGCTCGGCCTGTGCTGCGCGGCCGCCACCGTCCTGCTGACCTTCGCGGATGTCAGTCACCCCGGCGTCCTCGGCGACCTGCTCGCCGCCGTCTGGCTGGGCTGGGCGCTGAGCTGGATGATCGGGCCGCTGTGGGGGGCCTCGGCGGTGCTGCGCGCCGAGCACTTCGCGCTGCTGCCGCTGCCGCGCCCCCGGCTGGCGGCGGGCCTGCTCGGCGCCGGCCTGGTGGCGATCACCACGGCGGTGACGGCGGTGGCCTTCCTCAGCCTGATCACGTACGCGGCCCGCCTCGGCCCGGCCGCCGCCCTGGTCGCCGTGCCGGCCGCCGCCGGGGTCCTGGTCCTCGTCGTGCTGCTGTCCCGGGTGACCCACGCGCTGTTCACGGTCGTCGCCACGTCCCGGACCGGTGCCGCGGTCACCGGCCTGCTCTTCGCCGGCCTGCTGATCGTCTCCCAGTCCGGCTGGATGCTCATCGTGCCGATCCTCTATTCGGACGTGCTGACCACCGGCTTCTCCCCGCTGTTCAGCACGGTGCTGCGGGCCGTGCCGTCCAGCTGGGGTGTGGTGGCGGTCGAGGCCGCCGGCCGGGGCGACTGGCCGGTGACCGCCGCGGCCCTCGCCGGGCTGCCGGTGCTGGGCGCGCTGCTCCTGCTGGTCTGGGCGGCCACGCTCGGTACGCCGCGGCGCAGCCGGGTGACGATCCGCGGTGGCGCGTACGGCACCGCCCCGGCGCGCGGCCCGCTCGCCGGCCCGGCCGGTGCGGTCTTCCGCAAGGAGGTGCGCACCTGGTGGCGCGACCCGGGGCGGATCACCGCCGCGGTGGTGCCGATCGCCTGGGCGCTCGGCACCGCGCTGCTGCCGCTCACGTTCGGCGCGCCCGTCCTGCTGCCGTGGGCCGGGGCGGCCGTGGCGTGGTTCGCGGTCACGTCGGCGGGCAACCTCTACGGCGACGACGGCACCGCCCTCTGGCACACCCTGACGACCGGCAGTGAGCGCGCCGACGTGCGGGGCAGGCAGTGGGCCTACCTGGCGGTGTACGGGCCGGTCGCGGTGCTGCTCAGCGCCGGCCTGACGGTGTGGAGCGGGTACACCTGGGCCTGGCCGTGGGTGGTCGCGGTCGTGCCGGCGCTGCTGGGCGGGGGAGCGGGCCTCATCGCGTACGCCTCGGTGTCCGCCCTGACCCCTGGCCCGGACCCGCGCCGCCGCGCCGACGCCCCATTGGAGGGCGCCGACGCCACCGGTCCGTCCTACGTGCTGTTCTGGGTCGGGATCCTCCCCGCCGGGCCACCGCTCGCGGTGATCGTCACCGGTCACCTGCTGGACGTGCCGTGGCTGCTGTGGGCCGGGCTGCCGGTCGGGGTGGCCACCGGGGTGGCGCTCGCCTGGTGGCTCGGCGACCGCGCGGCGGCCCGGCTCCAGGAGCGCGGCCCGGAGATGCTGCACACCATGCGGACCGGCCGCCCGCCGCCGCCATCGTCCGTCGGTGTTGCGCGGTCGCCTCTTGGCGTTGCGCGGTCGCCTCTTGATGTTGCGTCGTCGCCCGCCGGCGTTGCGCCCTCACCGTCGCCTGCGGCCGTCGTGGCGTCCGGGCGCGAGGTGGTGCGGGTGCTCGGGTGCTGGATCGGCGGTGGGCTGCTGACGTTCCCGCAGGGGCTGGTGCCGGTGATCCTCATTCTCGTCGGCGCCGACGTGCGCTCCTGGTTCTTGGCGATGTATCTGCCGCCGCCGTGGGGTCTCGTGCTCGGCGTGGCCGGGGTCGTGGCGGGGGTGGCACTGTTCACGACGGCGATCAGGGCCACCTTCCGGCGTGCCGTCGACGGGCGGTAGCGGCAAGCCGGTGGCACGTGATGTTTCGCGCCCTCAGCTCCCTCCCGGTGGGTGCGGAATTGCCCGCGACCCGCTGCGATGCGTCGGCGCGGCGTTGTTGATCTGCTAGCGCTACGACATTGCTGTGATCATGGGGTCATCACCGCGATTTCGCATCGCCAGCAGATCAACATCTCGTCTCGGGCCGCGGTGCGCGATTGACCGTACTCGATGGGTGAGGCGACACGCCCACCTTGAGTTGTGTCACCTGCCGTGATGACGATGTTGGCGTAGCGTGATATTCATGCCAGGCCTGATCGTGGCCGGAGTGATCGGCGCGGCGCGGGTGGACGACCTGCTGCGGCGCGTGTTCGCCGAGGCCCTGCGACGTGGGGCGGACGTCAGCGTGGTCGCCGCCGGACCCGCGAGCACGCGGCAGGACAGGCGTGTGCGGGATGTGGTTCATCGGTGGGAGGAGCAGTACCCGGCGATTGACGTCTCGCTCACCGTGAGCCGCGAGGTGGACGCGGTGATCACCCTGGCCGCGGCGAGCCGGGACGGCGACCTCCTGGTCGTACGGCAGAGCAACGACGCCCGCACGGCCGCCATGGTCGACGAGGTGGCCCGCCTGGCGCACAGCGACATCCTGATCGTCGACCGCCCCTGATCGAATCCGGACAGGAACGGTCCCGCCCCGCCCGGGCGATGCCGCCCGCCGGTAGCCCTGCGCCGGTAGGCCTACTCCGACGGGCCTACGCCGGACGTCGGGCAGGCTTACTCCAGCGGGCTTACGCCGTGGGCCTGCGCCGTACGCTGCGGGCTTACGCCGGCGGTCTATGCCGGTAGGCGCGGGACGCTGGCGAGGAGCCGCCGCGTGTACGGGTGCGACGGCGCCCCCAGCACCTCGCTCGTCGGTCCCTGCTCGACCAGCCGGCCGCGCTCCAGGACCGCGGTCTCGGCGCACAGTTCCGCCACCACGCCGAGGTCGTGCGAGACCAGCAGGATGGTGAGGTCGCGTTCGGCGCACAGGGACGCCAGCAGGTCGACGATGCGGACCCGGGTCGTCAGGTCGAGCGCGCTGACCGGTTCGTCGGCGAGCAGCAGGCGCGGGTTGCCGACGACGGCGCGGGCGATGGCGATGCGCTGCCGCTGACCGCCGGAGAACTCGTGCGGATAGCGGCCGGCGGTGTCGGCGGGCAGGCCGACCGCGTCCAGGGCGGCCGTCACCCGGGCCGGGTCGGCGCCCAGGCCGAGACCGCGCAGAGGTTCGGCCACGATGCGGCCGATGCGGTGCCGGGGGTCGAGCGACGAGTACGGGTCCTGGAACACGGCCTGTACGGCCCGCCGGTACTGCCGCATCCGCTGGCGGTGCAGCGGTGCACCGTCGAAGTGGATCGCGCCGCTCGTCGGCCGGGCCAGCCCCAGGAACAGGCGCAGCAGCGTGGTCTTCCCGGCGCCGGACTCGCCGACCAGGGCCACGTTGCGGCCGGGGGAGACGGCGAGCGACACGCCGCTCAGCGCGGCGGCGCCCCCGCGGTAGGCGTAGCCGGCGTCGACGGCGGCAAGAATCGGCTCGGTCACGACCGGCTCCGTTCCGGGGCGGCGGGGATCAGGTCAGGCACGGCCGGTCCGTTCCAGGGCGGCGTCGAAACGTCTGGCGCTGTCGACGAGGGTGCGGGTGTACGGGTGCTCCGGCGCCGCGATCAGCGACGTGATCGGCCCGGATTCGACGACCCGGCCGTGCCGCAGCACGTGCGTGTGCCGGATGACCCGGGCCGCCACCGGCAGGTCGTGGGTGATGAACAGCAGCGCGGTGCCGTGCGTCGTGACGATCCGGTCCAGCAGGTCCAGGATCTCGGCCTGCACCGTCACGTCGAGTGCGGTGGTCGGTTCGTCGGCGATCAGCAGCCGGGGCCGGCACGCGACGGCCATCGCGATCGCGACGCGTTGCCGCTGGCCGCCGGAGAGCTGGTGCGGGTAGGACCGGGCGATGCGGTCGGTGTCGGTCAGGCGTACCTCGCCGAGCGCCGACCGCACCGCCTCCCGCAGGGCGGCGCCGCGTAATCCGCGCAGCCGGCGCAGCGGCCCGGCGATCTGCCGGCCGGCCGTCATCAGGGGGTCCAGCGCGGTCAGCGGCTCCTGGAAGACCACCGTCGCGGCGGTGCCGTGCCCGCGGGGCGCGCGGATCATGTCGGCGCCGTCGAGCCGCACCGAGCCGGTCGCGGTGAGGCCGGGCGGCAGCAGACCGAGGACGGCGAGCGCGGTCAGCGACTTGCCGGAACCGGACTCGCCGATCAACCCGGCCCGGTCACCGGCGGCCACCTCGAACGAGACGTTCTCGACGAGCGCGGTGCCGGCCCGATCACGAACGGCCAGACCGTCGACGGAGAGCAGACTCATCACGACTTCCCCAGCGTGGTGTCGAGCGTCGGATCCGCGAGGCGGGCCGGGCCGGCGGGACCGACCTGGGCAGGATCGGCCGCGCCAGGAAGGCCAGCCCCAGCCCCGGCGGAACCGGGACGCCCAGCCCCGGCGGAACCAGGACGGCCGGCGGAATCAGGACGGCCGCCGGAACCGCGGCGGCCCCGGCGCGTCGGGTCGGTCAGGTCCCGCAGCCCGTCGGCCGTCAGGTTCACCCCGACCACCAGCACGACGAGTGCGATCCCCGGAGCCAGCGCCCCCGCCGGTGCGGCGAGCACGGTCGCCTGGGCCTCGTACAGCATCCGTCCCCAGGACGCGTTCGGCGGCGGCGTGCCCAGCCCCAGGTAGGAGAGGCTCGCCTCGGCGAGCACGGCGAGACCGGCCTGCAGGGCCAGGTTGACCAGGACGGTCGGGGCGATGTTCGGCAGTACGTGGCTGAGCACGATCCGCGGCCACGAGATGCCGGCGACCCGGGCCGCCGTGATGTAGTCCCGGGCCAGCACCTGCTTGACCAGTACGCGGGTGAGGCGGGCGACGACCGCGGCCATCGCGATGCCGATGGCGAGGATCGCGGTGCCCAGCGACGCGCCGGTGCCGGCCACGATCAGCATGGCGAGCAGCAGCGTCGGGAACGCGATCAGGATGTCCAGCACCACTGCCGCGGCGTCGTCGAGCCAGCGGGTGGCGAACCCGGCGAGCAGTCCGGCGGTCACGCCGATCAGGCCGCCGACGGCGACCGCGCCGAGTGCCGTGCCGATCGCGATGCGCCCGCCGATCAGCAGCTGGGTGAACAGGTCACGGCCGAGTTTGTCGGTGCCCAGCAGGTGGTCGCCGCCGGGCGGTGCGAGGCGTCCGCCGGAGGTGTCGTCCGGGGCGAAGGGCAGCCAGACGTACGACAGGAGCACACCGGCGGCGATGACGCCGACGAGCAGCAGCCCCAGGGCCAGGTGCAGTGACCGCCGCCGGCTCATGACGCCTCCCGGTGCAGCAGACGGGGGTCGACGAGCCGCTGTGCCAGGTCGCCGAGGAAGCCGACGACCAGCACGGTCGCGGTACTGACCAGCATGATGCCCTGGATGACCGGGTAGTCGTGCTGGCTGATGCCGCGGACCAGCATGCCGCCGAGGCCGGGCAGGGCGAAGACGCTCTCCACCACGACCGCGCCGAGGAAGGTGGTGGCCAGTTCCATGGCGAGGACGGCGATGACGGGTACGGCGGCGTTGCGCACGCCGTGCCGCCACATCGCCTGGGCTCCGGTGGCGCCGAGCGCGCGGGCGGTGCGCAGGTAGTCGGCGCCCAGGACGTCCAGGGTGGCGCCCCGCACGTACCGGATCAGGCTTGCCGACATGACCAGCGCGACCGTCACGACCGGCAGGACCAGGGCCTCGATCGCGGCCGGCAGGTCGGCCCAGCCGTCCGGCGGGAAGCCACCGGCGGGCAGCACACCCAGCCGCAGCGCGAACACGGTGATCAGCAGCAGGCCGACCCAGAACGCGGGCACGGCGATGCCGAGCTGGGCGACCGCGTTGAGGACGGGGCCGTACCAGCGGTCGGCACGAATGGCCGCGAGCGCGCCCACCGGCACCGCGATCAGCACGGCGAGGGTGAACGCGGCGAGGGTGAGCGGCACGGTGACCGGCAGCCGGGCGGCGATCTCCGGGCCGACCGGCAGCGTACTGATCAGCGACTTCCCCAGGTCCAGGGTGACGACGTCGCCGAGCCAGGTGAGGAACTGGGTCAGCAGTGGGGCGTCGGTGCCCAGCTCCCGGCGGGCGGCCTCGATCTGCTCGGGGGTCGCGCCGACCGGGAGCAGGGCGTTGGCCGGGTCGCCCGGCAGGAGCCGGAGCAGCACGAACAGCACCACTGCCGCGAGGAACAGCGACCCCAGGAGGATCGCTGTCCGTCGCAGCAGGTAGGCGATCATCAGTTCTTGACGATCCCGTACGCGAAGAACTGGGCGTTGAGGCCGTTGACCGGGTAGCCGGACACCTTGGAGCTCGCGACCACGATCTGCGGGTAGAGGTAGAGCCAGTCGCTGGCCGCCTCCGTCGCGATGATCTTGTTGGCCTCCTTGAGCAGGGTGGTCTGCTCGTCGGTGGTGGTGGCCTGCTCGGCCCGGTTGATCAGGTCGGTGACCTTCGGGTTGTCGTAGCCCCAGTAGAAGTCGGGGTTGCCGTACCAGACCACGTCACGGTCGTTGACGTGCTCCTGGAGCGTCGCCGCGAAGTCGCGTTTCTGGTAGACCTTCGTGTACCACTCGTCGGCCGTGATCGTGTTGATGTTCACGGTGATGCCGACCTTGGCCAGCTCCGACTTGATGAAGGTGGCGGCGGTGGGGTGCGGGTCGTAACTCGGGGTGTCGAGCGTGAACGTGAACCCGTTCGGCAGCCCGGCGTCGGCCAGCAGCTTCTTGGCGCCCTCCACGTTGTACGCGTTCACCGAGGTCAGGTCCTCGTACCAGGGGTCGCTCGGCGGGACCATCGAACCGATCGGGGTGCCGTACTCACCCCAGATCGAGGTCAGCAGCTTCTTGTCGTCGATCGCCTGGCTGACCGCCTGACGCACGGCCACCTTGTCGAACGGCGCGACCTTGTCGTTGAAGGCGAGCAGCAGCTTGGTGGTCGACTGCCCGTCGTTGACCTTGTAGTTGCCGTTGCCGGTGAACTGCGCGAGCGCGTCCGGGCTCTGCTCGCTGGTGACGATGTCGACCGCGTTGGTGAGCAGCGCGTTGTTCAGCGCGGTGGCGTCGGTGAAGTAGTGGAAGACGACGCCGGCGTTCTTGGCCGGGGTGCCCCAGTAGCCGTCGAACCGGGTCAGGCTCAGCGTGGAGCCACGCTTCCAGTCACCCAGCCGGTACGGCCCGGTGCCGTCGGCGGTGGTGGTGAGGTCGGTGGCCGCGGCGTTGACGACCCAGATGTAGCTCAGGTTGTAGACGAACGAGATCGACCGGCTCTTCAGCGTCACCACCACGGTGGCGTCGTCCGGCGTGGCGATCTCCTTGATCACCTCAAGGTTGCCCTTGCGGGCCGACTTCGAGTTGGCCGCGGTGACGCGCTCGATGCTCGCCTTCACGTCCGCCGAGGTCAGCGCCTTGCCGGAGTGGAACTTCACGTTCGGCTGGAGGGTGAACGTGTAGGTCAGGCCGTCGTCGCTGACCTTGTGCTCCTTGGCGAGCAGCGGCTCGACGGCGCCGGTGTCGGTGAGCGTGAACAGGCCCTCGTACACGTTGCCGTTGAGCGCCTCGGTCACGCCCTGGCCGCCGCCGGCGGTGTTGTCGAGGTTCTGCGGCTCGTAGACGGAGCCGATCTGGATGGTGGCCGCGCTGCTGTCGCCGGCGCTGCCGCCGTCCGCGTCGCCGCCGCAGGCTGCGAGCGTCCCGGCCAGGGCGAGCGCGGCGAGAGTTGATATGAGCCGTTTCACGGTGTGTCTCCGGTTATCAGCAAGTGTCAGTGGTTGTCGAATCCGTCGCGGAAGACGGGAAGCTTCTCGCCGGCCTCGATCGGGACGGCGATCCGGTTCTGCGGCGGCGGCAGCGGGCAGTTGTAGTGCGAGGAGAACCCGCACGGCGGCACGAAGGCCCGGTTGAAGTCGAGGATCACCCGATCGGTGCCGGGCACGCGCGTGACGAAGAGGAACCGGCCGGAGCCGTACGTCTCGGTCCGGTTCGTCGGATCGCCGAAGACCAGCAGCAGCCGGCCGTCGTCGTCGAAGGCGCTCAACGTGTACTCGGCGCCGCCGATCGTGGCGTGGATGTCACCCGGCACCGGCAGGTCACGCGTGAACCCGGCATCCTGGGCGTGCTCGAACGGGATCTTCCGCTCACCGGGCACGTCCGTGTAGCGGCCCTCGATCACCCACGCCGGGTCGTACCCGTAGGTGTCGATGCGCTCGAAATGCTTGATCGCCTCCGAGGCCGCGTCCCACAGCCGGACGCCGTGCTCGATCTCGCCGGTGCGCGGGTCGCGCCGGCTCAGCACGGTCGCGGTGACACTCGCCGGCTGCCCGGCCAGCGCGGCCTGCCGATCGTCGGCACCCCATCGGGTCTCGACGAGCGCGAGGTTCCCGGTGGCCGCGGTGACCGCGACCAGGCGGTCCTGCTGCCAGACGGCATGCTCCTGAACCGGTGTTTCCTGCGCCATGACGACCCCACAGTTGATCTTGACGGAAGTAAGGCCAACCCTACTACTCCAGTAGGTTTAGCGGCCATGGTCACCGAGATCACAGTGGGGGCCGAGCAGGGACTTTCCCGCGTCACGGCCACCGCATCGCGGGCGCCCACGCGACGGCGTGATCTACATGACCCCACCGAGGTGGAAGCTCGCACCCGTCCCCGCGGTTGAGAACCGGTCCGGCGGCCGCGGGTGCCGGGCAGGAGTCAGGCGAGCGCTCGTGCCGGGCGCCGCCGGGTCAGGGCCGCCGTGACCAGGGTGAGCCATCCCGCCGCTGCCCAGCCGAAGCCGTCGGCGACGGCATAGTCGTCGGTGAACGACTCCGGCGGCGCCCCGATGCCGGTCAGGTCGGTGGCGAGCAGGCACGCCACGACGACGCCACCGAGGACCGCGGCCGGGGCGACGGACCACCCGGTGAACGCGCCGCCGCGTACCGCCGCGGCGACCGCGATGATCAAGGCCGTCACGGCCACCATGAACGCGGGATGGTTCAGGTGGGTGAGCTCGGCCAGTTCATACGTGTCGTTCGCGATCACCGTGTACGGCGCGCTCACCAGCCGGTGCGTGACCGCGACGATCCCCGTGCACACGGCGCCGGCGGCGAGCGCCACCGGGCCGATCCCGCGTGCCACCGGGTCGATCCCGCGTGCCGCCGGGTCGATCCCGCGTGCCACCGGGCCGGCGCCGCGTGCGGCCGGGCCCGCGCCGATGGGCCGCATCAGCAGGGCGGCTCCGAGAATCAGACCGATCAATGCCGGGGTCAGGGCGGCGACCAGGTGGATCCCGGCGATCGCGTCCAGCGCCGCGCCCTGCGGGTAGCAGACGTTGGGGTCGCGGCAGTCCGGCACGCCGGCGGCCTCGAGCCGCTCCCGCACCACGCCGGCGGCGCGGATCAGATATCCGGTGGCGGCCACCGCGACGACGGCGGCGAGGAGGGTGTACGGCCGGAGCCGTCGCCAGATCATCCCTGGAGTCTCGCGTGCCCGCGCAAGACCGTCGCCGTAGCATGGCCGCGTGCGCACAGAAGATCGCCGGCCGTGGTGACCGGGTGACGCCCGGGGAGGCCCTCGCGCTGGCCGGCGGCGGACTCGTGGCCGGTGCCGTGAACGCGATCGCCGGCGGCGGATCCCTCATCACGTTCCCGTTGCTGGTCGGCATCGGACTGCCCGGCGTGGCGGCCAACGTCAGCAACGCACTGTCGGTGGCGCCCGGCTACATCGCCGGTGCGCTCAGCAGCCGTCCCGACCTGGCCGGGCAGGGCCGGCGCATCCGGACGATCATCCCGACGGTGATCGTGGGAGCCCTGTGCGGCAGTGCGTTGCTGCTCGTCACCCCGCGCGGCGTGTTCGACGTGGTGGTGCCGTTCCTGCTGCTCCTGGCGGCCGCCTTGATGGCCCTGCAGAAACGGCTGCGGGCCCTGGCCGGTCAGCCGAAACCGGGCCGCGCGGCGTTCGCGGTGCAGGTGACGGTGTTCCTTTGCGGACTGTACGGCGGCTACTTCAACGCGGCCATGGGCGTCCTGCTCATCGCCGGTCTGGCGCTGGTCCTGAACGAGTCGCTGCAACGCCTGAACGCCCTGAAGAACGTCTTCTCGGCAGTGGTCGGCGTGACCACGGTGCTGATCTACAGCATCTTCGGCCCGGTGAACTGGGCGGCCGTCGCGGTCCTCGCCCCCGGCACCATCATCGGCGGCATCGTGGGCGCCCGGCTGGCCCGCCGGATGCCCGCCGAGGTCCTGCGCTGGACGATCGTCACCTTCGCCGCCGCGGTGGCCGTGGTCCTGTTCGTCACCTGACCCCGGCTCCGCCCTGACCCCGGCTCCGCCCTGACCCCGGCTCCGCCCTGACCCCGTCCCGGCCCGCTGCGCTGCCCTGGCTCGCTGCCTGGATGCCTCGTGCGGACAGCCGGACAACGACGCCCTGTGGACGGACACCGTCGCGTCGTGGGTGGACGCGGTTACGCGTACCGCTGCTCGGTCTTGACCTTGCCGTTCTGGAAGCGCCCGTCGGTGGGGTAGGCGGCGTTCTGCCCGGCCTGCCGCAATTGTTCCGGGGTGGGTGCCCAGTCCGGCGGCTGAGTGGCGTTGATGCGTGCGACGTCGCGCATGGGTCGTCCTTCCGGCGGAAACGTATCGATGGTCGTTTACCCGTTCGGGAACTTTCCAATCCGCCGACCGCGCACCATCGCGTCCGGCCGCACCTCTCCGCCAGCGAGAGGTGGTACCTGCCGCCGGCGGAGAGGTGGTGCAACGCCCGCGCAGGGTCGTTTGCCCCCTTTCAACCTAGCCTCCTAGGATGCCTACCGGCCGTGCGGTGGGCCCTGGCGTCGCTCGTGCCTCTACGGCGAGGTGTTGATCTGCTAGCGCTACGAAATCGCTGTGATCAAGGGGTCAGAACCGCGATTTCGCACCGCTAGCAGATCGATACCGCCGCGCGGGCCTCGCCGCCGATCGCCGGCTATGGGCACGCGGTACCGCGCCGTCGCGTCGGCAGCCCGCGCGCCATGCTCCATGCCTGGACCTGTGGCCCTCGGTATTGAGCACATGCGCAACATTGCATGGAGTAATCGATTGATCACTTTCGGGTCATGATCCTCTTGGTGTCGGCCGACTCATCGATTACGTTGGGGGAACCGGCACCGCCGGTTCTGTGACCGCACCGATCGCGGCGACGCCCGCGATCACGTCGTGAAAGGTTTCCGCATTCTCAGCGACACGGGAGTGTGATGGCGCCTTATCTGCAACCGCGCGTCGAAGATGATCTGCGGTCCCTCCTGGACGAACACGCCCTGCTCCACCAGCTCGTCGACGGACTGGGCTCACCGCTGAACCTGGTCCTGCCCGACCGGCTGGTCCGCAACGTCGCGGCCTTCCGCGCCGTGCACCGCAAGCACCACCTCGGCGGCGGCGTCTGGTTCGCGCACAAGGCGAACCGGTCCCATGCCCTGGTGCGCGCCCTCGCGGCCACCGACGCCGGCATCGACGTCGCCTCCCTCGGCGAGTTGCAGCACGCCCTCGCCGCCGGGTTCGCACCGGAGCGCATCATGGCGACCGGCCCGAAGAGCCCGGAGTTCCTCTGGCTGGCCGCGCGCACCGGGGCCGTGGTCAACGCCGACTCCACGGTGGAGCTGGCCGACCTCGCCGGCATCGTCGCGGCACACGGCCTGCCCCCGGTGCGGGTGCTGGCCCGGCTCTCCGGGTTCGCCTCCACCGGCACCAACGTGCTGACCCGGACCAGCCGGTTCGGCATCGCGGCCGGCGACCTGACCGGGCTCTGGGAGACGCTGGAGAAGCACGCCGGGCAACTGGACTTCCTCGGCGTCGCGTACCACCTGGACACCGTGGGCCTGCCGGAGAAGGCGATCGCGCTGGAGGGCTGCCTGCACGCGATGGACGAGGCGCATCAGCGCGGCCTGCGGCCCCGGGCCGTCGACGTCGGCGGCGGGTTCGGCGTCAACTACCTGGCCGACGCCCGGCAGTGGGAGGCCTGGACCAGCGAGCTGACCGGCGCGGTGCTCGGCCGGCGACCGCCGATCACCTGGAACGAGCACGGGTACGGGCTGCGCAACGAGGGCGGTACGGTGCGCGGCGCGCTCAGTGTCTACCCGGCGCACCGCAGCGTCGCCGGACCGGACTATCTGGACCGGCTGCTGAGCACGCCGAGCGCGGTCCACCGCCGGCCGCTGGGCACGCTGCTGCTCGACAGCCTGTACGACCTGCACACCGAACCCGGCCGGGCGCTGCTCGACCAGTGCGGCGCCACCGCCCTGCGGGTCGAGGAGGTGCGGGGCGACCTGGTCCGGCTCGCCGGCAACGGCGGTGATGTGGCTCTGGAGCAGCACGGCGTGCTGATGGACCCGATCCTGGTGCCGCGGACCCGTACCGAACAGGCCGTTGACCCTTCGGGGTTCTTCCTGCTCGGCAACCTGTGCCTGGAGGCCGACCTGCTCACCCGGCGCAAGGTGTTCCTGCCGCAGCCGCCACGCCCCGGTGACCTGCTGGTGTTCGTGAACACCGCGGGCTATCTCATGGACTTCAGCGCGGGGGACGCGCTGATGCAGCCGACCGCCCGCACCGTCGCCGTCTCCCGCGGCGGCGGTGGCTGGCGGTGGCGCCTGGACGAGCAGTACTGGCCCGTGACGGGCCGGGAGGGGACCGCGTGAGGTACGAGACCGTCACCGACGTCATCGGCAACACCCCGCTGGTGCGCATCGACGCCGCCGTGCACGGGCTGCGCAACATCGACCTGTACGCCAAGATGGAGCTGTTCAACCCGTTCGGCTCGGTCAAGGACCGGGCCGCGTGGAACATGGTCCGCGACCGGCTGCCCGGCGCCGCCGAGCGCGGCGAGACCGTGGTGGAACTCTCCAGCGGCAACACCGCCAAAGCCCTCGCCGTGATCGCCGGCATGCACGGGCTGCCGTTCCGCAGCGTGACCAACCGGATGAAGGTTCCCGAGATCAAGGACCTGTTGCTGCTGCTCGGGGCGCAGATCGACGAACTGCCCGGCCGTTCGGAATGCCTCGACCCGGCCGACACCGACGACCCGCTGACCCGGATGTACCGGACCGTGTCCGCGGCTGGCGGCGGCTACCTGCACACCGACCAGTACTTCAATCCGCGCAACGTGGAGGCGCACGCCCGCGGCACCGGCCCGGAGATCATCGCGGATCTGGACGGCCGGGCGCCCGACTACTTCATCGCCTGCGTCGGCACCGCCGGCTCGTCCAGCGGCGTCGCGAGGGTGCTGCGCGGACACGACCCGGCGGTGACGGTGGTCGGCCTGGTCGCCGAGAAGTCCGACTTCATCCCCGGCATCCGTGACATCGACGAGGTGCACGAGGTCGGCCTGTTCGACCCCGAGGTGTACGACACGATCGAGGCGATCAGTTCGGCCGAGGCGATCGACGGGCTGCTCACCCTGGTCCGCCGGTGCGGCACCCTGGCCGGGCCCACCGGCGGCGGCGCCTACCAGGGCGCGGTGCGATATCTGCGCGGCGTCGACGCGGAACTGACCGAGCGGCGTACCGCCGTGTTCATCGTCTGCGACCGGGTCGAGAGCTACATGAGCTATCTGCGGGAACGCCGGCCGGAGTTGTTCGCCCAGGCGGCCCGGCCGCAGTCGGTGCGTTCGCTGACCACCGACGACCTCGCCGCGGCCCGCACGATCGGGGTCGGCGACGCCCAGGAGTGGATCGACAAGGAGGTTCCGCTGGTCGTGGATCTGCGCAGCCCGTTCGCGTACCGGGCCCTGCACATCGACGGGTCGATCAACATCGTCGACGACCTGTTCGGCGAGATGCTGCACGGTGGCCTGCCGTTCGGCCGTCGGCAGCCGGTGCTGCTGGTCTGCCCGGTGGGTGAGAAATCGGCGCAGTACGCCGCCCTGCTCACCCGGATGGGGCACCCCGACGTCCGGTCGCTGCAGGGCGGGGTGATCGCCTGGCGGGACGCCGGCGCGGAACTGGTGAGGGACTGATGGACGTGGTGTCCGCGGTCTCGCCGGTCTTCCCTGTCTTCCCTGATGACCTGCGCGACTGGCAGAGCGGGTTGCGCGAGCAGTTCCCGATCATTGTCGGGAACCCGGATCAGGCGTACCTGGACAGTGCCGCCACCGCGCAGAAGCCGCAGGCCGTGCTGGACGCGGTTACCTCGTACCTGACCAGCGGCAACGCCAACGCCGGCCGCGGCACGTATCCGTGGGCGAACCGGACCACCGAGCGGATCCGGGAGGCCGAGCAGCGGGTGCGCCGGTTCCTCGGGGACGACGGGGGCGGCTCTTCGCCCGGCGCTGGGGGTGGCCCCTCGTCCGGCGTGCATTTCGTCAGCGGCACCACCGAGGGGCTGCGTCTGATCGCCCGGGACTGGCTTGTCGGCCATCTGCGCGACGGCGATGAGATCGTCGTGCCGCTGGCCGACCACTCCGCGAACGCGCTGCCCTGGCAGGAGGCCGTGGACCTGCTGGGCCGGCAGGGCGTGCGGGTCCGGGTGCGGGCCATGCCGTACGACGCGGCCCACGACTACGACCACCGTGCGCTGGCCACCATGGTGAACGAGCGCACCCGGTTCATCGCCACCACGCACGTGCACCACGTCTACGGCGGCGACATGAACATCGCCCGGATCCGCGCCGCCGCCCCCGACGCGGTGATCTGTCTGGACGCGGCGCAGGCCGTCGGTCACCTGCCGGTGTCGGTGACCGGGCTGGACGTCGACTTCGTGGTGTTCTCCGGGCACAAGGCGATGGCGTTGCCGGGCACCGGCGCGATCTGGGCGGCCAACCGGCGGGGCGCCCCGTTCACTCCCGGCGGCTGGGCGGGCACCCCCAACACCAGCGGCATCGTGAGCCTCGCCGCGGCCCTGGACTGGCTGGACGACGCCGGCGTGGACCGGATCGCCCGGTGGACGGTGGGGCTCGGCGCCCGGCTGACGGAGGGCTTGCGCCACCTGCCCGCGTACGAGGTGCTCGGCTGCCAGCGCAGCCTCGCCGCCGGCTCGCCGGTGCAGCAGCGGCATGGCATCGTCACGTTCCGGCACCGGGGGATCAGCTCCAACGACCTGGGTTTCATCCTGGCCGCGGAAGGTTTCATGGTCCGGGCCGACGGCCACTGCCAGGCCTCGGGCGGGGAACAGGACTCTTCGGTACGGGTGAGCACACACGTCTACAACACTCCGGAGGAGATCGACCGTCTCGTCGCGTTGCTGACCGGCCTGACCGACGGTTTTTGAAAACGACATCCGTTACAGTGGTCGCGATCACCGTCCGTATCCCGGCCCCGAGGTTGACGATGGCGTCCACATCCCCGCCCCGCACGCTGCCCCAGCTCGACCCGGTCGCCGTCGACCGATGGCGGCGCGGCTGGGACGAGGTGATGGCCGGTTTCCTCCCCGGCGCCGCGAGCTGCGAGGCCGCGGTCCTCGCCGTCGCCGAAGCCGTGTGCGGGCCCGGCGCGGAGCGGTCCCCGGATCGCGGCGTGGGTGCCAGCCCTGGCCTCGGCCAGGTCTTCGACGGTGGCGGTGGACATGGGCGGGCCTTCGACGGTGGCGGTGGCGCTGCGCGGGCCTTCGACGGTGGCGGTGGCCCTGCGCGGGTTCTCGATCTTGGTGGCGGTCCGGGGGTTTTCGCCGAACGCATGGCCCGCCGCTGGCCCGCCGCCACCGTCGGCCTGGTCGACCTCGACCCGGTGCTGCTCGCCCTCGCCGCCGCCGGCTCACCGGGCCGCGTCACCCTGCACCCCGCCGACCTGGCGGCCGACTGGGCCGCGACCGTGGACGGACCCTACGACCTGATCACCGCCGTCATGGCGGTCCACTACCTGCCGCCCGGTGCGGCCCGCGACCTCTACCGGGCCGCCCGCTCCGCCCTGCGCCCCGGCGGCCTCCTGATCGTCGCGGACCTGATGCCCGACCCCGGCCTGACCGGCGTCATGGGCCGGCTGCACCCCGCGGCCGGCGACGCGGCCGCAGGTCTGGCCTGGACCCGCTGGTGGGAGGAGGTGCGCGCGGAGGACATGCTCGCCCCCGCCCTGCGCGAACGCGAACAGATCTTCGCCCGCCGGGTGCCCGCCGAGTTCACGCCACCGGTCGACTGGCACCGCGCGGCCGCCCACGAGGTCGGCTTCACCGAGTCCGGCATCGTCTGGCGCTGGGGCGCCCACGCCGCCCTGGCCGCCGTCGCCTGACCCGGCCCGCGCTCCACCCCCGGCCCCGCCGCAGTGACGCCGATCGCGCCGCTCATGGCGAGATGTTGATCTGCTAGCGACTCTGTTGCCCATTGTGGTTAGGGGGTGGGTTGTAGGCGTGCGAGGTGGCTGGTGTGTGGGGTTTGGAGGTGGTGGCCGGTCCAGTAGGCGTAGAGGCGGATGAGGTTGAGGGCGGTGG
>NZ_JAHWGU010000037.1 GCF_020873875.1 Actinoplanes sp. DH11 | reverse complement strand
GGCCGGGCGGGGGCCGCAGGCACCGGGCCGGGCGGGGAGGCGGGCACCGGGTCGGGTGGGGCACGAGGCCGGGCCGGGGGGGGCGGGGCGGCCGGGTGAGGCGGGCCGGGTCGGGTGGGGCCGTTCGGGTCGGGGGGCCACTTTGCTCCACTCGGGGGCTCCACTTCCCTCCACCGGTGCGGTAGAAGGGGCACCCGGGCCCGATCTGTGCGGACTTTTCGCACTCACTGTGCCCGATGTCGGAAACCGGACGGGGATGATCATGGCTTTGCCCTCCACTCCGGCCCACCGGCTGCGACCTGCGGATACGTCTGCGAAATCGGTTCGGGAGCGGCCCCATTCGGGTTGCAGGTGGAGGGAAGTGGAGTAGAGTGGAGCGCAGTGGCAGGACCGAGGAACCGATCCGGGACTGCCGGCCCGAGTTGACAGGCGGGCCGCTCCACCGCGAAGGGGCGGACGCCACGGCAAGGGGGGTTTGGGCCGATGTTCCTCGGCACTCACACCCCGCGCCTGGACGAGAAGGGCCGGCTGATCCTCCCGGCCAAGTTCCGTGACGAGCTGGCGGGAGGTGTCGTGATCACCAAAGGGCAGGAGCGCTGTCTCTACGTGTTCCCGATGCCGGAGTTCCAGCGCATCGCGGGTCAGCTGCGCGAGGCGCCGGTGACGAACAAGGCCGCCCGGGCTTACAGCCGGGTGTTCTTCGCCAGCGCCCACGACGAGGTGCCGGACAAGCAGGGCCGGGTGACCATCCCGGCGCACCTGAGGGATTACGCGAGTCTCGGCCGCGACCTCGTGGTGATCGGTGCGAGCACCCGGGTCGAGATCTGGGACAAGCAGGCCTGGGACGACTACCTCTCGGCGAGCGAGGAAGAGTTCGCCGACATCGAGGAGGGGGTGCTGCCCGGCGGACTGTAGGGCGTGGCACCTAGGTGGGTCGCGATGCGGCCCGGACGCCACTGCCGCCGTACTGCGAGATCTCCAGCCGCTCCCGCTCCTGGCGCCTCTTCCCCGGCGCCAGGCGCGTGTCCGGGGCCGGGCTTCCTTACGGGGAGCCGGTGCGGGACACGAGCGGATGGGGATCTGGCGGTACGGATGGGTGGCCGGGCTGGCAACGGCGGACAAGCAACACCGGGTGAGACGCGAACGGGCAGGCAAGTGGGGGTCGACATGGGGGAGCCGCGGGGCACGCACGTGCCGGTGCTGCTCGAGCGTTGTCTTGAGCTGCTCGCTCCCGCCCTGGAGCTGCCGGGCGCCGTTCACGTCGACTTCACGCTCGGGCTGGGCGGGCACGCCGAGGCGGTCCTGGAGCGGTTCCCGGGGGTGACCCTGGTCGGGCTCGACCGGGACACCGAGGCACTGGCGCACGCACGGCACCGGCTGACCCGGTTCGCCGGGCGGGCGCATCTGGTGCACGCCGTCTACGACGAACTGCCGCGAGCCCTGAGTGAGCTGGGCATCCCGGCGATCCACAGCGGACTTTTCGACCTCGGTGTGTCCTCGTTGCAGCTGGACGAGGCGGATCGCGGTTTCGCGTACGCGCAGGACGCCCCGCTGGACATGCGGATGGACCAGTCCCGCGGGGTGACCGCCGAGGACGTCGTGAACGAGTACGAGCCGGGTGAGCTGGTCCGGATCCTCCGGCAGTACGGCGAGGAGAAGTTCGCGCAGCGGATCGTGTCGACGATCGTGCGGGAGCGGGCGAAGGCCCGGATCACCTCGACGGCGCGACTGGCTGAGCTGATCAAGGACTCGATCCCGGCCGCCGCGCGCCGAACGGGTGGAAATCCCGCAAAAAGGTCGTTCCAGGCACTACGCATTGAGGTCAACGCCGAACTGGACGCTCTCGAGGGTGCGGTTCCGGCGGCTTTGGACGCGTTGGCGCCCAAGGGGCGCCTTGTGGTGATGAGTTATCAATCACTTGAGGACCGGATCGTGAAACGAGCGCTCGCCGCGAGGGCACGTAGCACCGGGCCGATCGACCTTCCGGTCGAACTGCCCGGAACCGGTCCGACGCTGCGGCTGCTGACCCGGGGGTCGGAGTTGCCCAGCGAGGCGGAGGTGGCGGCGAACCCGCGGGCGGCCTCGGTGAAGCTGCGGGCGGTGGAACGGATCGACGAGCAGGAGCAGGGGCGCAGGTACAACCAGGCAGTGGGAGCCGTCCGCGAACGGCCCCGACTGTCAACGCACAGGGGTCAGGGGCGGTTACGCCCGGGGGCGAACGAGGGGGAGGGAAGAGCATGAGCGAGCGTTCCAGCGCGTCGCGGTCGGGGGGCCGTGAGATGACGACCCGGGAAGCTGGCGCCCGGGGGGTGCGCCAGACCTCCGGCCGTTCCGACACGCGCCGCTCCGGGACCGGGAGCAACGGCGGGAACGGTGCGGAAACCCCGCGGGGCGGCAAGCCCGGCGGTGCGGACCGGGTTCGCGAGCGGGCCGACAGGGCCGCCGCTTCGCCGCGGGTGGGTGCCGGACGGGGCCGGGTGACCGAGGGGGTACGCGGCGGACGGCGCAAGCCCGAGGCCGACGGCACGGCCGCGCTCGCCCTCGAGGTGACCGGCCTGGAGGTCACCGCCGCCGACCCGGTCGCCACCGGGCGGCCCAAGCTCCTGGTGGCCCCGCCGCTGCCGCTGCGCGCGCCGCGGGCCACGTTCGCCGCGTCCGTGATCGCCGTCGTCCTGGCCGGTGTGCTCGGCATCCTGCTGATCAACACGAAGACGATGGAGCAGTCCTTCCGGATCGACGCGCTGCAGAAGCAGAAGGCCGAGCTCGACAAGCAGCAGCAGACGCTGGAGCAGCAGCTGATCCAGGCGTCCAACCCGGGCAACCTGCACGCCGCGGCGCGCCGGCTGGGGCTGGTCATGGCCGAATCCCCGGCGATGATCCGGCTCCCGGACGGGAAGATCAGCCGGATCCCCACGCCGGGTCGCGGGCAGCCGGGCGTCACGGCCCAGAACGGCCTGAACCAGAACGGCGCGGCCCAGAACGGCGCGGCCCAGAACGGCGCGGCCCAGAACGGCGCGGGCCAGAACGGCGCGGGCCAGAACGGCGCGGGCCAGAACGGCGCGGGCCAGAAGAGCGTGGACCAGAACGGTCCGAACCAGGGTGGCCCGGCCTCGGCCGGCACCGCCCCGGCCGGCACGTCGCCCGCGGGCGCCGGGCAGTAGGGGGCAGCAGTGTCGCCGCGAGCCGACGACGAGACACCGCGCCGGGGTGCTGCACCCCGGCGCGGTTCGTCACACGACCTGCCGGCCGACGAGCCGGAGGAGAACGCGGGGCGGCGAGGCCGGTCCGCCATCGGCGATGCCCGTGCCTACACGCCGCGCGGCCGGAGCGTGGCCGAGCGGGGGCGGCTGCCGCGGTCCGGGCGGACGGGTGATCCGTTCCGGCCGGCGCTTCAGGTGCTCGACGGCGGCGAGACGGGCCAGCGGGCCCGGGGCCGGGGTGCCGAGAACGGCCGGAAGGGCGAGAGCGGCGCCGGTGCGGGACAGCCGGGCCGCGGCCGAGCCTCGGACCAGGCACGCGCGGAAACGGCACGGGCCGGAACCGCACGTTCGGAGTCGGCGCGTTCGGAGTCGGCACGTTCGGAGTCGGCACGTGCGGAGACGGCGCGGCGGGGACGGGCCCGTGACGCGGAGAGCGTCGCCGCCGGTGCGGGAGCGCGGGATCGCGGCCGGGGCCGCGGAATCAGCGATGCCCAGGAAGACGGGACGGCGCGTCGGCGGCCGGAGCGGGACCGTGCGGTTCCCCGTACCAGAAAAGAGAAGGACCCGGCGCCTCGCCGCAGGCCGCCCGCCCGGCCGGAGAAGCGGGTGCCCGCGGAGCCGCCGAAGCTCGCCAACAGCACCCGGCGGCTGCGGCTCGGCACCGTGCTGGCGCTCTCGCTGTTCGTGACCATCGGCGTGCGGCTGGTGGTGCTGCAGGTCGCCACGTCGCCGGAGGAGGCGGAGAGCCTGCTCGCGCTGCGCGAGCGGCGGCTGAGCACGGTCGAGCTGCCGGCGCCGCGGGGCAGCATCCTGGACAGTTCCGGCGCGGTGCTGGCGCACAGCGTGGAGGCGCGTTACGTCTCCGCCGACCCGGAGAACGCGAGGCTGCAAAAGGACGTCCCGGGCATCGCGTCGCGGCTGGCGCCGCTGCTGCGTGTCCCGCAGTCCGAGCTGGTCGAGAAGATGCAGCGCAAGCAGGAACTGGGCCGCTGGCTGAAGTTCCGCTACCTGGCGCGCGGTGTGGACGTGGCGGTCGCCGACAAGATCGAGGCGATGCGGATTCCCGGGATCTACACGCACAGCGACGAGCGGCGCGACGTGCCCGGCCGGGACCTCGCGGCGAACCTGATCGGCTTCACCGGCGACGGCCTGCACGGCCTGGAAGGGCTGGAGGCCCGCTACGACAAGTTGCTCCAGGGCATCGACGGCAAGCGGGTCTTCGAGATCGGCAAGGGGAACCTGAACAAGGAGATCCCCGGCGGCTACCAGCAGTACACCGCCGCCCGGCCCGGCAACTCGCTGCAGCTCACCATCGACCGCGAGGTGCAGTACCAGGTGCAGCAGATCCTCGACGCCGAGGCGGAGAAGCGCGACGCGACGGTGGCCGGCGCGGTGGTCCTGGACGCCCGCACCGGGCAGGTGCTCGCGCAGGCCAGCTACCCGTCCTACAACGCGGCGAAGCCGGAGAAGTCCACCTCCCGCCAGCGGATCGACGTGCCGAGCAGTGTCGTCACCGACCCCGGTTCGAGCCACAAGGCGTTCATCTTCGGCGCGGCGCTCCAGGAGGGCGTCATCACGCCGGATTCGACGATGCGGATCGGGCCGGCGATCGAGCGCGGCGGGTACGCGTTCAAGGACACCCACCCGATGAAGGCCGGCACCGAGATGACCATGCCGGGCCTGCTGGCGCTCTCCTCCAACGTGGGCACCATCCTGATCGCCGAGGGCCTCGGCAAGGAGAAGGTGTACGAGTACCAGAAGCTGTTCGGTCTGGGCGCGGCGACCGGTGAGGGCATGCTCGGTGAGGCCGAGGGGCAGTTGCTCGAGCCTGCACAGTGGAGCGGCTCGGCCTACGGTTCGGTGCCGATCGGGCACAGTGTCTCGGCCACGCTGATCCAGATGGCGGCGGCGTACGGTGCGATCGCCAACGACGGCACCTACGTGCAACCTCAGCTGATCAAGGCGACCATCTCCGGTGCGGACGGCAAGGTGACCCCGGCCGCCCCGCCGAAGTCGCACAAGGTGCTGGACCCGGAGGTCGCGTCGCAGCTGCGGACGATGATGGAGGCCGTGGTCGACGTGAAGGGTGGCACCGGTGGCGCCGCCGCGGTGACGGGTTACCGGGTGGCGGGCAAGACCGGCACCGGCAAGATGCTCGTCGAGGGGCAGTACACCAGCCACAACGCCAGCTCGTTCATCGGCATGGCGCCGGCCGAGGACCCGCGGTACGTGATCGCGGTGTCGATGGACGTCGCCACCGGCGGCGGCGGTGACGTGGCCGCGCCGGCGTTCAGCGAGATGATGTCCTACACCCTGCTTCACTACCGTGTGCCACCGTCCGGTACGAAGCCGCCGACCTTCAAGATCCATCCATGAACCCCGGCCGCATGGCGTTGACGGGAAGCTGTGCGGCACGGGGTAGGGTCTGACGCCGTGTCCGGCATTCCCCGACCCGAGAACGTCACGCCGCTTCCGTTGCGCCAGCTCGCCGAGCTGGTCAACGCGGAGTGGGCGGACGGTGACACTGATGTCACAGGGGTCACTCACAGTAGCGGGGCCGTGCGCCCCGGCGACCTATACGCGGCTCTTCCCGGTGCGAACCGGCACGGCGCGGAGTTCATCCCCGCCGCTGCCACCGCCGGCGCCGCGGCCGTGCTGACCGATCCCGCGGGGCGTGCCGCCGCGCGGGAAGCGGGCCTGCCCGTGCTCGTGGTCGACGATCCGCGGGCGGTGCTCGGCGCCGCCTCGGCAGCGATCTACGGCGAGCCGTCCCGGCGGCTCACCATGATCGGGATCACCGGTACGGCCGGCAAGACCTCCACGTCCTACCTCGTCGAGGCCGGGCTCCGCGCCGCGGGCCTGGTCACCGGGCTCGTCGGCACGGTCGAGACGCGCCTCGGCGACCTCGTCGTGAAGAGCGTGCGGACCACGCCGGAGGCCACCGACCTCCAGGCGATCCTGGCTTCCGGGGTCGAACGCGGGGTTTCGGCGGTGGTGATGGAGGTGTCCAGCCATGCTCTGGTGATGGGGCGTGCTGACGGCATCCGGTTCGCCGCGTCCGGTTACACCAACTTCGGCCAGGACCACCTCGACTTCCACCCCTCGTCCGAGGAGTACTTCGAGGCCAAGGCGCGGCTGTTCGACGGCCGCTCCGCCGTCGAGGTGCTCAACCACGACGACGCCGAGGTGATGCGCCTGCGGCGGGCCGGAACGATCACGTATTCGGCGTCCGGCGACACCGGGGCGACCTGGTGGGCGACGGACGTGCGGCCGGCGGCGTACGGGCAGACCTTCACCGCGCACGGCCCCGGCGGGCTCACCGTCGAGACCGGCGTGGCCCTGCCCGGCCTGCACAACGTCGCCAACGCGCTGCTCGCCCTGGCCCTGCTGACCGGCGCCGGCATCGAGCCGTCGACGGCGGCCGCCGGGATCAAGGGCTGCCGCGGCGTCCCCGGCCGGCTCGAGCAGGTCGACGCGCCCGGTGACGTGCTCGGCGTGGTCGACTACGCGCACAAGCCGAACGCGATCGTGGCCGCCCTCGCGGCGCTGCGCGAACTCGCCACCGGCCGCGGCGGCCGGCTGATCTGCGTGATCGGCGCCGGCGGCGACCGGGACCGGGGCAAGCGGCCGCTGATGGGCGCGGCCGCGGCCGAGGGCGCCGACCTGGTGATCATCACGGACGACAATCCCCGTACCGAGGATCCGGCCGTCGTGCGTGCCGCGGTGCGCGAGGGCGCCGAGGCCGCGCACACCCCCGCCAAGGTGATCGAGGTGGCGGGCCGGGGTGCGGCGATCGGGGAGGCGGTCCGGCTGGCGTCGGCCGGCGACGTGATCGCGGTGCTGGGCAAGGGCAACGAACAGGGCCAGGAGGTGAACGGCGAGGTGCTGCCGTTCGACGACCGGATCGAGCTGGCCGCCGCGCTGGGAGGCCGCGCATGATCCCGATGACATTCGGCGAGATCGCCACCGTCACCGGCGGGCGGGTGGTCAACGCCGCGCCCGAGGTGACGGTGACCGGTGGCCTCGAGTACGACTCGCGCAAGGTGGGGCCCGGCGGGCTCTTCGTCGCCTTCGAGGGCGAGAAGGCCGACGGCCACGCCTACGCCGCTGGTGTGGTCGCCGCCGGGGCCGCGGGCATCCTGGGCACCAAGGACGTCGGTGTGCCGTCGGTGATCGTCGAGGACCAGCTGGCGGCGCTCGCCGCGCTGGCCCGGGAGGTGCTGACGAGGCTCGGCAAGCTGACCGTGGTGGGGCTGACCGGATCATCCGGCAAGACGACCACCAAGGACTACATCGGGCAGCTCCTCGCCCGCCTCGGGCCGACGGTGGCGCCGGCCGGGTCGCTCAACAACGAGCTGGGTTTCCCGTACACCGTGCTCCAGGCGACCCACGAGACCCGCTTCCTGGTCCTCGAGATGGGCGCCCGGGGCGTCGGCCACATCCGCTACCTGACCGGGATCGCCCGGCCCCGCATCGGCGTCGTGCTCAACGTGGGCGCCGCGCACATCGGGGAGTTCGGGTCGGTCGAGGGGACCGCGCTCGCCAAGGGCGAACTGGTCGAGGCGCTGCCGGCGGACGGCGTGGCCGTGCTGAACGCGGACGACCCGCTGGTCGCGGCGATGGCGTCCCGGACGTCCGCCCGGGTGGTGCGCACCGGTGAGCACGACGCGGACGTGCGGGCCACCGACGTGCGCCTGGACGCGTCCGGCCGGGCCTCGTTCGTCCTGCACGCCGGCGGCCGGTCCGGGCCGGTCCGGCTCGCGGTGGCCGGGCGGCACCAGGTCGCCAACACCCTCGCCGCCGCGGCCGTGGCCCTGCACGCCGGCATGGACCTGGACGAGCTCACCGCCGCCCTCGGCGAGGTGGGCATCGTCTCCGGCCGCCGGATGGACGTGTTCGACCGGCCGGACGGCGTCACCGTGATCGACGACTCGTACAACGCCAACCCCTCGTCGACGGCGGCCGCGATCCGGGCCCTCGCCGCGATGGGGGAGGGGCGGCGCACCACGGCCGTGCTCGGTTACATGGCCGAGCTGGGGGAGTACGAGATCTCCGGGCATGCCGAGGTCGGCCGGCTCGCCGCCGAGCTGGGCATCGACCGGGTCATCGCCGTGGGCGAGGACGCCCGCCCCATCCTGGACGGCGGTTCCGCGATCGCGGAGGCGCACCTCGCCGCCGACCAGGCCGCCGCCATCGACATCCTCAGACAGGACCTGCGCGCCGACGACGTCGTGCTGGTCAAAGGTTCCCGGTACCGCACGTGGGACGTCGCCGACTGGCTGCGGCGTCTCGAGGAGGTTTAGCCCGTGAGGGCAGTAATCGTCGCGGCCGCGGTCGCCTTTCTCATCTCACTGTTCGGCACCCCGATCGCGATCCGGGTCTTCTCGGCGCTCAAGGCCGGACAGCCGATCCGCACCATCGGCCCCGCCACCCACATGGGCAAGAAGGGCACGCCGACGATGGGCGGGGTGGCGTTCATCATCGCCACCGTCTTCGCCTACGTGGCCGGTCACCTCGCGCTGACCACCCTGCCGGACCGGCAGATCGCGCAGGAGAAGCCGACCATGACCGCACTGGTCCTGCTCGGCATCTTCGTGTTCTGCGGCGCGGTCGGCTTCCTGGACGACTTCCTCAAGGTCCGTAAGCGCAACTCGGACGGTCTCAGCGCCAAGGGCAAGCTCCTCGGCCAGCTGATCATCGGTACCGGCTTCGGCATCGCGGCGCTCTACTTCCCGAGCACCAACGGCCAGACCGTCGCGAGCGAGAAGATCTCGTTCATCCGGGACGTGAGCTGGCTCGACGTCGGCAAGGTCGGCTCGGTCATGGTCTTCGTCTTCGTGATCATGGCGATGTCGAACGGCGTGAACCTCACCGACGGCCTCGACGGCCTGGCCACCGGCGCGTCCATCCTGGTCCTCGGGGCGTACTCGCTGATCGGCTTCTGGCAGTACCGGCACTGGTGCGGTGACGACGACTACCGGACCACGAGCGCGCTGACCGAAGCACACTGCTATCAGGTGCGAGATCCACTGGAAATCGCGATGATCTCAGCGGCGGCGGCAGCGGCCTGTGTCGGCTTCCTCTGGTGGAACACCAACCCGGCCCGGATCTTCATGGGTGACACCGGCGCGCTCGCCCTCGGCGGCCTGATCGGCGGTCTCGCCGTCGCCACCCGGACGACCCTGCTCTCGGTCATCATCGGCGGCCTCTTCGTCATCATCACGATGTCCGTGGTCATCCAGATCATCTCCTTCAAGACCACCGGCAAGCGGGTCTTCCGGATGTCACCGCTTCAGCACCACTTCGAACTGGCCGGCTGGAGCGAGGTCAACATCGTCGTCCGCTTCTGGATCATCGCCGGCATCTGCGCGGCGATCGGCCTCGGCCTGTTCTACAGCGATCACCTGGCGGTGATGGGCTGAGAGTCGGATGGCTCGCAACAATCGCGACACGCCGGGCGGTGACGGTCGGGATGGTGGACATCGGACGATGATGGGGTTATGGCGGACGACCGTACTCAACAGGCCCGCCCGTCGCTGAGCCGGCAGCTGCTGCCCGCCGTGCACGGGATGCTGGCCCGGCCCCTCTCGTCCTACTACCTGCTGATCTCCAGTTCCGGTCTGCTGCTGCTGATCGGGCTCACCATGGTGTTCTCGGCGACGAGCGTGGAGGCGTTCGCGAAGAACGGCAACGCGTTCTCGGACATCTCCAGCCAGGCGGTGTACGCACTGCTCGGCCTGATCGCGTTCTGGGTCTGCCAGCGGTTGCCGGCGGCGACCCTGCGGACGCTCGGCAAGTACGTGCTGGGCGTCGCGATCGTGCTGCTCGTGATCTTGGCGGTGCTGCACGCACTGGCCTCGGCGAAGATCGGCTCGGGTCGGCTCGGGCCGATCCGGGCGAACCTGAACTGGTTGTACCTCGGGCCGGTCAGCCTGCAGCCGGGCGAGATCGCCAAGATGGGCATGGTGCTCTGGGGCGCCGACGTGATCGCCCGCAAGGGGCCGAAACTGGGTCACTGGCGCGAGCTGGCGATGCCGCTGTTCCCGGTGGTGGGTCTGCTGTTCGTGCTGGTCGGGTACAACGACCTCGGCACCATGCTGGTGCTGCTCGGCCTGATCGTCGGGCTGCTCTGGGCGGCGGGCGTGCGGATGCGGTTCTTCGCGGCCCTCGGCGTGCTGGGACTGGCCGGCGTCGGCCTGCTGATCGCGGCGGCGTCGCGGGGTGCCGGGTCCGGCTCGGAGGGCGCGCCCAACTACCGGGTGGAACGACTGACCAGCTTCCTGACGCCGCTCAGCGAGTGCGACGTGGACGGCGCCTGCTATCAGATCGTCCAGGGTCGTTCGGCGATCTTCGAGGGCGGCTGGTTCGGGGTGGGGCTCGGCAAGGGCGCGCTGAAGTGGGGCTGGGTGCCGGAGGCGGAGAACGACTTCATCTTCGCGATCGTCGCCGAGGAACTCGGCGTGATCGGGTGTGCGGTGGTGCTGGGGTTGCTCTCCGTGCTCGCGTACACCGGGTTCCGGATCGCCCGCCGGTCCGGTGACCCGTTCCGCCGGCTCGCCGCCTCCGGGATCACCACCTGGCTGGTCGCCCAGGCCGTGATCAACATGGGTGGGGTGGTCGGGCTGCTGCCCATCACCGGTCTTCCGCTACCGTTCATCTCCGCAGGTGGTAGTGCCCTTGTCGTGACGCTGGCGGCGATCGGCGTGCTGGCGTCCTTCGCCCGGTCGGAGCCGGACGCGGCGCGAGCGCTGAACGCCCGTCCGACGCCTCGATGGGTACGACTAGTGTGGGCCCCGCTGCCGCCGCTCCCCCCGCCGCGGCGGCCGGGAAAGCCGCGTCCGCCGGTGCAGAAGAAGCCCGTTGAGGTGGGGGACGGAAGGAGACGGTGATGGTCCAGCTGCGGTCGGTCGTGCTCGCCGGAGGAGGCACCGGCGGTCACATCTATCCGCTGCTCGCCTTCGCCGACGCGCTGCGGCGCCACTTCCCGCACATCCGGATCACGACGCTGGGCAGCCCCAAGGGCATGGAGAACCAGCTGATCCCGGCGGCGGGTTACGACCTGCGCAACATCCCGGCGTTCCAGCTGCCCCGGTCGCTGAACCTGGACCTGCTGCGCACCCCGGACCGGATGTACCGGTCGGCCGCCGCGGCCGGCGAGGTGATCGACGAGGTGCAGGCCGAGGTGGTCGTCGGGTTCGGCGGCTACGTCTCGGTGCCGGCCTACCTCGCGGCTTGGCGCCGGGAGCTGCCGATCGTGATCCACGAGGTCAACGTGCCGCCGGGGGTGGCGAACCGGATGGGCATGAAGTTCACCAAGCGGATCGCGGTGGGCTTCCCGCACCAGCTGGAGCAGGCGGAGTCGCTGCGCAACGCCCGCCTGGTCGGTGTGCCGCTGCGCACCGGCATCACCGGCATGGACCGGCCGGCCCTGCGGCCGCAGGCGCTCTACCACTTCGGGCTGCGCCCCGACCTGCCGGTGCTCTTCGTCTCCGGCGGCTCGTCCGGCGCGCGGTCCGTCAACCTGGCGGTCGCCGCGGCGGCCAAGCGGCTCGCCCACGCCGGCATCCAGGTGCTGCACGTGCAGGGTGGCCGCAACGACCCGTTCGACGTGCCGAGTGACCTCCCGGTGCCGTACGTGGTGGTGCCGTATCTGTCCGAGATGGAACTCGGTTATGCGGCCGCGGACCTGATGCTCTGCCGGGGCGGCGCGATCACCGTGGCCGAGACCACGGCGCTCGGCATGCCGGCGATCTACGTGCCCTACCCGTTCAGCAACCAGGAGCAGCGGCGTAACGCGCTCCCGGTGGTGGAGTCGGGCGGCGGCCTGCTGGTGGACAACAGCGAGCTGACGCCGGACTGGATCGAACGCAACATCATCCCGCTGGCCCGGGACCGGCAGCGGCTTGCCGGGATGGGTGCGGCGGCGGCACGGTACGGGCGGCGGGACGGCGACGAGGCGCTGCTGCGTTATGTGCTCGAAGCGGTGAGCTGAGGTTCACGTTGACAGAGGGAGCAGGACTGTGACTACGGCGGAGCTGACGCCGGCCGGCGAGTTGACCGCCGAGGACCTGGGCAGCGTTCATCTGATCGGCATCGGCGGGGTCGGCATGGCCGGCCTGGCCCGCCTGCTGCTGACCCGGGGCGTCCCGGTCTCCGGCAGCGAACTGCGCGAGTGGCCGGCGCTGGCGGCGCTGCGGGCGCTCGGCGGCACCGTGCACATGGCGCACGTGCCGTCGAACCTGGACGGCGTCGACACCGTCGTCTACTCGACCGCGATCCCGCAGGACCACATCGAGATGGTCGAGGCACGCCGGCGCGGGCTGCGGGTGATGCACCGCTCGGAGGCCCTCGCCGCGGCCATGACGAACCGGCGGAGCATCGCGATCGCCGGCACCCACGGCAAGACCACCACCACGTCGATCATGACGGTGATCCTGCAGCACGCCGGGCAGGACCCGTCCTTCGTGATCGGCGGGGAGATCTCCGAGGCGGGCGCGGCCGGGCACCACGGCACCGGTCCGTACTTCGTGGTCGAGGCCGACGAGAGCGACAAGTCGTTCCTGATCTACCGGCCGCATGTCGCGATCATCACGAACATCGAGGGCGACCACCTCAACAACTGGGGTGATCTGGAGTCGCTGAAGGCCGGCTTCCTGGAGTTCGGCTCGCTCGCCGACGGCTTCGTGGTGACCTGCGCGGACGGGCCGGGCACCGACGAGCTGATCGCCGGGCTGCGGGCGGCCGGGAAGACGGTCTACACCTACGGCGAGTCCGAGGGTGCCGACCTGCGCATCTCCGGCGTCGTCTCGTCCACCAGCGGCGTCCGCTACCAGGCCGAGCTGGAGGGCAAGCCGCTCGGTGAGCTGAAGCTGGCGCTGCCCGGCAAGCACATGGGCCTGAACAGCGCGGCCACCGTGCTGACCGCCCTCAAGCTGGGTCTGCCGCTGGACAAGGTGGTGGAGGCACTGGAGTCGTTCCCGGGCGTGCGGCGCCGCTTCGAGCGCAAGGGCATCGCCGCGGGGGTCCGGGTCTACGACGAGTACGCGTACCACCCGACCTCCGTCCTGGCGGCGCTGCGCACGCTGCGCGAGGTGGCCGGGGACGGCCGTCTGCTCGTGGTCTTCCAGCCGTACCGGGTGTACCGCACCCGTGACCTGCAGGCGGAACTCGCCGAAGGCCTGGCCGTCGCCGACGAGGTGATCTGCATGGAGGTCTTCGGGCCAGGGGAGACCCGCGGCCCGGGCGAGGGCGGCCGGGCGCTGACCGCGGCGATCGACCTGCCCGCCGACCGCAAGGTCTTCGTGCCGGACTGGGACGACGTGGCGGCCGAGGTGGTCCGCCGCAGCCGCCCCGGTGACGTGGTGGTGACGATGGGCGCGCCGCCGATCTCGCTGATGGGTGACGAGTTGCTGGCCGCGCTCGCCGAGGCGGACCAGCAGCCGGACCTGGCCCACTGATCGATGGCCGGCGGGGGGACGCGCAACTGGCGGCTGGTGCGGGCCGGTACGGACGCCGTACCGCCGTCGGCGCGCCGTTTCATGGCCCGGGCCCGGCAGCGCCGGCTGCGGGCCGCGCTGCCGTGGCTGGTCGGTGCCGGTGTGCTGCTGGTCGTCGGCGGGCTGGCCTGGGTGGTCTACGGCACCTCGGTGCTGGGGGTCCGCCAGGTCGAGGTGGTCGGCACCGAACTGCTCACCCCGGACCAGGTGCGTCAGGCCGCCGCGATCCCGCCGGACCGGCCGCTGGCCCGGGTGGACCTGGGCGCGGCGGGTGCGCGGGTGCGCGGCCTGCCCGCCGTGGACCAGGTGGTGATCACCCGGAGCTGGCCGTCGACGGTGGTGGTCGAGGTGGTCGAGCGCGTCGCGGTGGCGGCGGTGCCGGCGAAGCAGGGGTTCATCCTGATCGACGACCAGGGTGTGCCGTTCCGGGCGGTGGCGAAGCAGCCGCGTGGTCTGCCGCTGGCCCGGCTCACCGCGCCGGGGCCGCTGGACACGAACACCGCCTCGGCGCTGACCGTGCTGGGCTCGCTGAGTGACGAACTCCGCAGTCAGCTCGTGGCGGTGACCGTCCCCTCACCGGTGCAGATCCGGTTGGAGTTACGGAAGGGCCGGGTCGTCATCTGGGGTGACGACACGAAGAGCGGTGAGAAGAGCAAGGTGGCGACCGAGCTGCTCGGGCAGAAGGGCGACGAGATTGACGTGAGCGCCCCGACGGTTGTCACGATTCGGTAAATAGCAGTTTAACCGGACAACTGTCACGGAACGGAATAATAAGGTTGAGGTTACGGGTCAGTCGGATACTCGCCACGTAAGCGGACGCGACACGCCGCTCGAGGTCTTTGGTCGCGGGCGGATGTTTGCTTACGTTGCGTCGAGAGGTTCGAGTGGTTGACATAACTCTGAACCTCTAGTAGAGGGTGAGGGTTTCCTCGCCCTCCCTTGTACGGCAGCGTTTGTCGAAGTGCGGATTCTCGGACCGCAGGGGCCGTCGACATTCGCCCACCCTGGAAGGGAAGGCTGAGCCCGATGACACCTCCACACAACTACCTTGCGGTCATCAAGGTCGTCGGTATCGGCGGCGGCGGCGTGAACGCCGTGAACCGCATGATCGAGGTTGGGCTCAAAGGCGTCGAGTTCATCGCGATCAACACAGACGCCCAGGCGCTGCTGATGAGCGACGCCGACGTGAAGCTCGACGTCGGCCGGGAGCTGACCCGGGGCCTCGGCGCCGGCGCACAGCCCGAGGTCGGCAAGAACGCCGCCGAGGACCACCGGGACGAGATCGAGGAGGTCCTCAAGGGGGCCGACATGGTCTTCGTGACCTGTGGCGAGGGCGGCGGCACCGGCACCGGCGGCGCGCCCGTCGTGGCCAACATCGCCCGCAAGCTCGGCGCGCTCACCATCGGCGTGGTCACCCGCCCGTTCTCCTTCGAGGGCAAGCGGCGCCAGGTCCAGGCCGAGGCCGGCATCGACGAGCTGCGCAACCAGTGCGACACGCTCATCGTGATCCCGAACGACCGGCTGCTCGCGCTCGGCGACCGCGGCATCAGCATGATGGACGCGTTCCGCCAGGCCGACCAGGTGCTGCTCTCCGGTGTGCAGGGCATCACCGACCTGATCACCACGCCGGGTCTGATCAACCTGGACTTCGCCGACGTCAAGAGCGTCATGAGCAACGCGGGCAGCGCGCTCATGGGCATCGGCAGCGCGCGCGGCGACAACCGCGCGGTCGAGGCGGCCGAGCGTGCGATCTCCAGCCCGCTGCTGGAGCAGAGCATGGACGGCGCGCGCGGCGTGCTGCTCTCCATCGCGGGCGGGTCGGATCTCGGCCTGTTCGAGATCAACGACGCGGCGCAGCTCGTCACGGACGCCGCCCACCCGGACGCCAACATCATCTTCGGTGCGGTGATCGACGACGCGCTCGGCGACGAGGTCCGGGTCACGGTGATCGCGGCGGGCTTCGACGGCGGTTCTCCGTCGTACAAGCCGGCCGAGCCCGCGCGCAAGGTGCCGGCGCCCTCGCAGGGTGGGCTGGCCAACGCGCCGACCATCCCGGTGACGCCGCCGCCCCCGCCGGTCCCGACCACGCCGCCGCCGCGCAAGTCGGTGCTGTTCGACGACGTGGACGTGCCGGACTTTCTCAAGAACGGCTCCTGAGCACTGCTGATGGAACGTGATGAACGGCGGCGGGCTGAGCTCGCCGCCAATCTTCTTGGGGTGCGGGAACGGATCGCCCGGGCGTGCGAGGCTGCCGGGCGCCCGGCGGACAGCGTGACCCTGACCGCGGTGACCAAGACCTACCCGGCGAGCGACGTCGTGCTGCTCGCCGGGCTGGGCGTCACCGACGTCGGGGAGAACAAGGACCAGGAGGCGGCCGCCAAGGCGGCGCAGGCGCACGCTGCCGGCGCACGCCTGCGCTGGCACTTCGTCGGTCAGCTGCAGCGCAACAAGGCCAAATCGGTGGTGTCGTACGCGGACGTGGTCGAGTCGGTGGACTCGGAACGCCTGGCCGTGGCGCTGGGCCGGGCCGCGCAGGAACGCGAGGTGCCGCTGGACGTGCTGATCCAGATCAGTCTCGACGGCGATCCGGCACGCGGTGGTGTGGTTGAAAATGATCTTTGGCGGGTATCCGACACGGTGACCTCTTCGGACGGTCTGCGGCTCGCCGGCGTGATGGCGGTGGCGCCGCTGGGCTGGGACCCGGATCGGGCATTCGAGCGGCTGGCCCTGCTGGCCGGGCGGATGAGCGACCGGTACCCGGGCGCCACGACGGTCTCCGCGGGCATGAGCGGCGACCTCGAGGCGGCCGTGCGTCACGGGGCGACACACGTACGGATCGGTACTTCTTTGCTCGGGATGCGAAACTCGCTGCGGTAGCCTTGCGCCGGGCAGCAAACTACACAGGTGTTGTTTTACGCGACGCGCCCCAGCACGGCGGCCGCCGCGTCCGACGACGCAGCGTCGCAGCGGGTCGTGGGTCCGAATCGGATCCGGGTCATCGGCCCGCACAAGGGGGGACGCGGCACGCCGAACGCCGGGTGCGGGCCGCACAGCGGACACGGAGGTGGGGGCATGGACACTCGGCAGGGAGGGGGAGCATGAGCGCGTTGCGTAAGGCGGGCGTCTGGCTCGGCCTCGTCGAGGAGGACGACGACCGCGGGTACGACGACCGCGGCTATCGGGAGAGCTCCTACCGTGACCGCGACCGTGATCGTGACCGGGAACGCGGCCGGGAGCGCGAGCGCTACGCCAGCGACCGGTACGCCGACGAGTTCGCCGACGAGGACGAGGACGACGACCGCGCCGTCCCGCGGGCGCGCGCCGAGCGCAGCAGCCGGCTCGACCGGGTCTCCGCGGCCCGTGCCGACCTGGACCGGGAGGAGAGCGAGCGCCTCGATCGGGCGAGCGTGCGCTCCATCACCCGGCCGCCGGTCACGCCGGACCAGGGCAACGCGCTGAGCTACTCGACCCGGGAGAACCTGGCGCTCAAGCCGCAGCCGCAGGTCCAGCCCCAGGTCCAGCCGCGTCCGGTGGAGGAGGAGCAGCGTTACCAGATCACCACGCTGCACCCGACCACCTACCGTGAGGCACGCACCATCGGCGAGCACTTCCGCGACGGTGTCCCGGTCATCATCAATCTCACTGAGATGGATGAATCCGACGCTCGCCGGCTGGTTGACTTCGCCGCCGGGCTGGCTTTCGGCCTGCGGGGTACGATCGAGCGCGTGACCAACCGGGTTTTCCTGCTCTCACCGGCGAATGTCCAGGTCACCGCAGAGGACAAGGCCAAGATCGCTGAGGGCGGCTTCTTCACCCAGAGTTGACCCGAACGAGGGATCCGCCCAACGTGCTGTCGATCGTCTTCCAGAGTCTCTATATCTTGCTGTACCTCTTCTTCATGGTGCTGCTGGCCAGGTTCGTGCTGGGTGCGGTGCTCCAGTACGGACGGCGCTGGCAGCCCAGCCGGGGTGCGTCCGCCGGACTCGAATCCGTGTGGAGCGTCACGGATCCGCCCCTCAAGGCGTTGAGGCGTGTGATCCCACCGCTGCGCATTGGTAACGTGAGTTTGGACCTGGCTTCCATCGTGCTGCTGGTTATCCTGTTCGTGCTCATGAACTTCGTGCTGGTTCCACTGATCAACACATACAGCTAGACAGCAGCCCCAACCGCGGCCGCGACTGACCCGAGGAGTTTCGATGCCGCTGACCCCGGCCGACGTGCACAACGTCGCCTTCAAGAAGCCCCCGATCGGCAAGCGGGGGTATGACGAGGAGGAGGTCGACGCTTTCCTGGACGAGGTGGAGCGCGAGCTCGCCCGTCTGATCGAGGAGAACAACGAGCTGCGCGCCCAGGTGGAGCGCGGTGGCCGGGGTGGCGCGCCAGTGGCCCCGGGTGCCGACCCCCGCATGGCTGCCGAGCTCAACGACCTGAAAGCCCAGCTCGACCGGGTGCAGCGGGACAAGTCCGCGGCCGAGCAGGCCGCCCGGCAGATGCAGGCCGAGCTCGAGCAGGTTCGCGCCCAGGGCCCCGGCCCGGGCAGCGGCCCGACCGGCGCCGACGGCGAGCAGCAGGCGCTCCGGGTGCTGATGATGGCCCAGCGCACCGCCGACGACCACGTGTCCGACGCCCGCCGCGAGGCCGACAAGCTGCTCTCCGACGCCCGTTCCAAGGCCGAGGAGGTCACCCGCGAGGCGCGGGCCAAGGCCGACGCCCTCGAGCGGGACGCACGTCAGCGGCACCAGGAGGCCATGGGTGGCCTGGACGCGAAGCGCACCGCGCTGCAGAAGCACATCGAGGAGCTGAAGCAGTTCGAGCGGGAGTACCGCACGCGCCTCAAGGCGTACCTGGAGAGCCAGCTCCGTGACCTCGACGGTCGTGGGCAGGGCCTCGAGGCCGAGCTGACCCGTGCCGACGCCAGCCGTGCGGTCGGTGGTTCCGGTGGCCTGGCCGCGGCCGGCCTCGCCGGTTCCTACGGCGGCCGGACCAACTCCATCGAATCGGGCCGCTGACCGTAACCCCGGCACGGCGATCGAGAACCGAACCGCGACGAGGATGAGCCATGATCGTTGCTAGTCTCCTGCTCATCCCCGTCGCGGTGGTGTTTCTCGCGCTCGGTCTGATCAACGGTTCGAGCAACCTGCTGATAGCCGCGATCGTGGTGAGCCTGCTCGCCGCGGCCGCTCTGGTGCTGGGCGCCCGGCAGACCGCCGCCCGCCGTCTCGCCGAGGAGCGCGACGGCGACTGGAAGCGCTCCGGGCCGATGCCGGAGGCGCCCGCCCGGACCAGGCACCCCGAGCCCGCGCGGTTCGACGACGAGCCCGCGCGGTTCGACGACGGCGCCGAGTTCGCCGAGCCGGCCGCATACCCGGATTCCGCGCAGTTCGCCGGGACCGCCCAGTACACCGAGACCGGGCAGTACACCGAGACCGGGCAGTACACGCCGGACCGGGACTCGAGTGATCCTTCCGCCGAGAATTCTGCCCCGCCCGCCGCGGCGTTCGCAGGCGAATCCGCCTTCGCCGATCAGGCCGGTGTGGCGCACCGGGACGAATCCGGCATCGACGACGACCGGCTCGCGGCCGAGGCCGCCCGGGAGGCCGGCGAACGGGACGCCGCCGGCCGGCTGGGCCCCGAATCGGGTGCCGTTCCGTCCGCTGCCGCAGACTATGCCGATTCCGACTCGGCACGGGATAACGCCCGGAGGGCCGAGCCGGCCGACGACTACGACCGGGCCGCCTCCACGATCGGCGCGGCGCGCGCGGCGGACGGCACGGACGCCTCCTGGCGCCGCGCCGCCGACGACCAGGATTCCGCCGGCGTCGCCGACGAGTTCGGCGAGCCGGACGACGACGACCCGGACGACGAGCCGCTGCCACAATCGGTCCGGCCCTCCGACGCGGTCCTGGTGGCCCGCCTCGACGCCGAGGTGCTCGTGGTCGACGGGCGGCCCCGCTACCACATGGCGGACTGCCCGCACCTGGTCGGCCGGCTCACCGAGCCGCTGCCGGCGAACGAGGCGGTCGAGCTCGGCTTCAGCCCGTGCGGCCTGTGCCGGCCCGTCGACCGGCTGGTCGCCGCCGTCGCCCAGCGGTGAGCAGCCGCGCGGCGTCCAACAGCAGCAATCGTGCGGGGTCCAGCAGCAATCGTGCGGGGTCCAGCAGCAATCGCGCGGGGTCCAGCAGCAATCGCGCGGGGTCCAGCAGCAGCCGTGCGGGGTCCAACAGCAGCCGTGCGGGGTCCAGCAGCAGTCGCGCGGGGTCCAGCAGCAGCCGCGCGGAGTCCAGCAGCAGTCGTGCGGCGTCGGACCGCGTCGAACACGGCGGCCGATCCGGTGGCGGACCGCGGGGCGGCGGTCCGGGGTCGGTCGCGGTGCGGGTGCGTCCCGGTGCTGGTCGCGACCGGGTGGGTGGGCGTTACGACGGCCCGCACGGACCCGCGCTGGTCGTCGCGGTGTCCGCCCCGGCGGTCGACGGCCGGGCCACCGAGGCGGTCCGCAGGGCGCTCGCCGAGGCGCTGGGCGTGCGGCCCGCTGACGTGACGCTGCGGATCGGCGCCACCAGCCGGGACAAGGTCTTCACCGTCACGGCTCCGGCGCAGGCGTGGGAGCAGCGGTTGGCAGCCCTGCTCCAATGACTCTTGGTAAGCAGTGAGTCACCTGAGGTGTATCGTCGGGTATCCGGCGGCCCGCTGACTCGTTTCGGCTGGTTTGTCGCCGGACGGGTGGGATGGCGGGTTGTCGGGGTCGCTCACCTTCCGTATCCTTGCCACCCTCATACGTGCGCGGCTGCTTTCCTGCCGCGCCGTTTCTGCAGGTGGGGGAGGATCTACGGCCGGGGACCCCGCCCGCGGACACGGGGAACATGACCAGGGGACGCCGGGGCGCCGCCCCGCACGTCCCGCAGACCGTCGATCGCCGCGCGTGGTGCGCGGCCGAGGGAGCGACGATGGCCAAGGCAACCGAAGTCCGGTCCGGTTCGGCCGGTGGATCCGCCGCGGAGCGGAGCCGCACCGCCGCGGAGACCGAGGAGATCCGGCAGGCTCTGGTCGCGCGGCTGAACGAACTGCAGGCCGAGTACGATCAGTCGCTCAGCGAGATCACCGAGTTGCAGCGCGAGCGGTTCGCCGACTCGGCCGGGGACGACCAGGCCGACACCGGAACCAAGACGTTCGAGCGGGAGCAGGAGATCACGCTGGCCAACAACCTGCTCGAGCGGATCACACAGGTGGAACGCGCCATCGATCGGCTCGGGGCGGGCAACTACGGTTGGTGTGAGCGGTGCGGAAACCAGATCCCGGTCGAGCGACTGGCGGCGTTCCCGTCCGCGACCCTGTGTGTCTCATGCAAGCAGTTGGAGGAACGACGCTGAACGCCGAGGAGCCAGCGACCGCCCCGAAGCGGTTCGCGCCCCGTGCCGTGACCATCCTGGCCGTCACCGCGGTGATCGCGGTGGCGCTCGACCAGTGGGTCAAGCACCTCTCCACCGAGAACCTGGAACCCGGCGAGCCGGTCCGCATCCTGGGTGGCTTAGTCCACCTGTCGCTGCTGCGCAACAGCGGTGCGGCGTTCAGCTTCGGCAGTTCGTTCACCTGGGTGTTCCCGCTGATCACCCTGGTGGTGGTCGGCTGGATCGGCTGGATGGCCACGCGACTGCGGTCGGTGCCCTGGGCTGTCGCGCTGGGCCTGGTGCTCGGCGGCGCGCTGGGCAACCTCGGCGACCGGCTGTTCCGGGCGCCGAGTTTCCTGCACGGTCACGTGGTCGACATGATCAGTGTCTTCGGGCCGTACGGCGAGTACTTCGCGGTCTTCAACATCGCCGACAGCTGCCTGAGTGTCGGCGTGGTGCTCGCGGTGCTGCTCGAACTGACCGGCCGGCAGCGCGACGGCAGCCGCCTGGTCTCCGAAAAGAAGGCCAAGGCCACGAAAGAAAAGGAAGCGGGGGAGCCGGCATGAGCGAGCTTGCGAGCGAATCGGCTGGCTCAGTGGTGGACTCATGTCGGCGCCGGAGCGCAGCGGAGGGGGCGGCATGAGCGAGCTTGCGAGCGAATCGGCTGGCTCAGTGGTGGACTCATGTCGGCGCCGGAGCGTAGCGGAGGTGACGGCATGAGCGGGCAGCGTTCTTTGCCGGTGCCGGACGGGCTTGACGGGATGCGGCTGGACCAGGCGGTCTCGCGGCTCTTCGGGCTGTCCCGGACCGCCGCGGCGACCCTGGTGGAGTCCGGCGACGCGCTTGTCGACGGGGTGGTCCGGACCAAGTCGGAAAAGGTGGCCGCCGGTTCCTGGCTGGAGGTGACCCTGCCCGCGCCGGTCGCCGCCCCCGTGGTGGTGGCCGCGCCGGTGCACGGCATGAAGATCATCTACAGCGACGACGACATCGTCGTGGTGGACAAGCCGGTCGGTGTGGCCGCGCACCCCAGCCCCGGCTGGACCGGTCCGACGGTGGTCGGCGGGCTGCTCGCGATGGGGCAGAACGTGGCGACCACCGGCGCGGCCGAGCGGCAGGGCGTGGTGCACCGGCTCGACGTCGGGACGACCGGCCTCATGGTGGTGGCCAAGAGCGAGATGGCGTACACCGCTCTGAAGCGCGCGTTCAAGGAGCGCGAGGTGGAGAAGCGGTACCACGCCGTGGTGCAGGGACACCTGGACCCGCTGCGCGGCACCGTCGACGCGCCGATCGACCGGCACCCCACCGCCGACTGGAAGTTCGCGGTGATGTCCGGCGGCAAGCCGAGCGTGACGCACTACGACACGCTGGAGGCCTTCCGGTCGGCCAGTCTGGTGGACGTGCGGCTGGAGACCGGGCGGACCCACCAGATCCGGGTGCATTTCTCGGCGCTGCGGCACCCGTGCGTCGGCGACCTGACCTACGGCGCGGATCCCACCCTGGCGGCCCGGCTGAAACTGGACCGTCAGTGGCTGCACGCCCGCGAACTGGCTTTTGCCCACCCCCGGACGCACGATGAGGTCCGGTTCGTCAGCGACTACCCTGACGACCTGAAATACGCGCTGGACGTCCTGGAGGACGCCGGCTGATCCCGTCGGGAGTGCAGACGTGGGCTCCGCGCACGTTCGGCGAGCCGTCCCGGTCCGTTTCGGGGGCGGCTCGTTCCGGTCACTGATCATGACCGCTGTGGCGCTGGCCGCCGTCGTGACGCTCCTCGCCGCGCTGGTCTGGGTGGACCGGGAGCTGCCCGCCGGGGAGGCCACCGGCGTGGTGGTCCAGGTCGGTGTGGTCGAGGGCCAGTCTGTTGACGGCTACCTGGATTCGGCGCGGCACGACATGGCGGTGCTCACCGCTCCTTCGGCCCCGGCGGCCGGCGAGACCTGGGCGCTCGTCGCCCTCCGGGAGTACGCGGCACCCGCCCTGCTGGCCGACCTGCTCGCCGGCGCGGCCGTCGCCCAGGTGTACGCGCGGGTCCCGCTGCCGGACACCCGCACCCCGGTGACCCGGATCGCGGCGCACCAGCTGCCCGGCGACGTGACCGCCGGGATGCTGGCCGCCGCGGTGACCCGGGACCAGGAGGAGGCGGAGTACCTGCGGCTGGCCGCCGCGCTGACCGGCGACGGGCACAATGAGCAGCGGCTGCGGGAGGTCTACCGGACTGCGGCCGGCACCGCGGCGGCGGAGGCGCAGGCCTACCGGACCGGCTGCGCGTGCGTCTTCGCGGCGGTGGTCCGGGCCGTGCCACCCGTGCTGACCGGCCTCGCCACCACGCCCGGCGTCCGCGTCGTCGACCCCGCTCCCGAGGTGTCGCGATTGGACCGGGCCGAGTTCCGGCCGCCGCTGCCCGAGGAGAGCGGCAGCGCGCCGGTGCGTCCCTCGGCCTCCGCCGGGCCGGCCACCGACGCGCCGGTTGCTCCGGCCACCCCGGCGCCGATACCGTCGTCGATCGGGGCGCCTGTGACATCTGCCTCACCCGAAAGTTCGACTGGTACATCGTCGCTTTCCGTATTCCCCGCCGAGCGGTACCTTGCCGTACCCTCGGCGGCGGACGCGAGTGCTGTTCGCGACGGGTACGGCGCGTCATCCGGAGCATCCGGCGGCGAGCCCGGGCGTTAGTTTTTCCGACCGGCGAAACGGCCGGGTGGATGCACGTGCACGACCAGCGTGCCGCTATGTGATCAAGAATGACCCGGAGATGGTCGGTCGGCCGGTGGTCCGACTAGGGTTCACGTCCGTAGCCTGTCAGGGGGCGAGAACCGCGTCCGCCGGGTGTAGACCATCGCCGAGGATGACAATCGGGTAGGCGCAGAAAGGACGAGCCGTGGACGGGACCGAGACCGGCTGGGGCCGGCCTGCGGAACCAGCCCCGCGCTGGCGGGCGCTGCTCGACCGGGCTCGGCACGGTGGCCGCAGCGAGGAACCGGAGGAGACTCCGCAGCCGGAGCAGCAGGCGCCCTGGGGCCAGCAGCAGCCGGGCCGCGCCGCCGCACCGGTGGAGCGCCGGCCGTTCAACCCGCTCGATCCCCGGTCGGCCCAGCACGGGCAGCCCGCGCAGCCGGAACGCCGCGCCGCCGAACCCGACAGGCTGCCGCAGCGGCCGATCAACCCGCTTGATCCGCGCTGGCAGGCCCGGCGCGAGCCCGAGCAGCCGGGCAGCTTCTTCGAGCCGGGCGCACGCTCCGCGGCGCCGACGGCCTCGCCGACCGCCCCGCCCACCCGTGACTTCGGCGCCGGCTCGCCGTCTTCGGCCCGTGACTTCGGTGCCGGTTCGCCGTCTTCGGCCCGCGATTTCGGTGCTGGGTCGCAGCCGTCCTCGGCCCGTGACTTCGGCGCCGCGCCGACGGCCCAGCCGCAGGCCTCGCCGCCGGCCCGGGATTTCGGTTCGGGCGCGCCGGGATACGGCAGCACCTCGCGGGACTACCCGGCCGGCGGTTTCCCGCCCGCCGTGAACGGCTACCAGGCCCCGCCCGCGGCCACCGGATACCCGGCCGCGCCGCAGGCGAACGGCTATGCGCCGGGCGCAGGCGGCTACGCCGGGACGGCTTACCCGCCGCAGGCACCGGCCCCGCAGGCGCCGGCCGCACCAGCACCGTCAGCACAGGCACCGTCAGCACAGGCGCCGGCCGCGCAAGCACCGTCAGCGAGCGCCTATCCGGCGACGGCACCCGCGCCCGCGTACCCCCGCAATCCTGCCGCCCAAGGCCCGGTCGTGCCCCCGCAGGCCGCGCCGCGCATCCCGGCCGCCGCACCGGCGCCGGAGGCCGGCAGTCCGCCGGCCGCCCGGATCGAATGGCGCCAGACGCGCACCGACGACGGTGTGGACCGGGCCGCCTCGGTGCTGCGGCGCAAGCTCGGCAAGCCACGGGTGCTGGCGTTCGCCAACCCCAAGGGCGGCGTCCACAAGACCACCGCGACCGTGCTCGCCGCGGCCACCATCGGCAGTGTCCGGGGCCGTGGCGTGCTGGCCTGGGACGACAACGAGCTGCGCGGCACGCTCGGCCTGCGTGCCGGGAGCGCCCGGCATGCCCGGACGATAAAGCACCTGCTCGCGGACCTGATGCGGATCGAGAGCCTGCACGGCGACGCGCTGCTCCAGGAGCTCGACGCCTATCTGCGGCACGCGTCGGACGGCTCCTACGACGTGCTGGCCGGCGAGGAGAACCCGCGTTTCGCGCAGCGTCTCGACCAGGACACCGTGCGCCGCGTCACCGACCTGCTCCGCCGCACCCACGACGTGATCTGCGTGGACACCGGCAACAACGTGGAGAGCGTCAACTGGCAGACGGTGATGCGCACCGCCGACCAGCTGGTGATCACCACGGTGCCGCGGGAGGACGCCGCGTTCACCGCCGACTGGATGCTCGACGTGCTCGAGGAGAGCGGGATGGGCGAGATGGTGGCGAACGCCGTGACGTTGATCTCGTGTCCGTCGCCGGGTCCGCTGCCGCTGCTCGAGGACTTCAAGAAGCACTTCGCCACCCGGACCCGCGCGGTCGCGGTCGTGCCCTACGACCCGGCGCTGGAGGTCGGCTCCTCGATCGAGTACGGCGACCTCCAGGCCGAGACGAGACAGGCATGGCTGCGGGCCGCGTCGACGATGCTGGAGCCGTTCGCCGAGTGATTTCTCGGCTAGGATTCCTGGGCCGTCGACTTGAGGGGGGTCTAGGTGTCCGACTCGTTCGTGCATCTTCATGTTCACACTGAGTATTCGATGCTCGACGGGGCGGCCCGGATCAAGGAGCTTCTTGCCGAGGCGAAACGGCTCGGCATGCCGGCTGCGGCGATCACCGACCACGGCAACATGCACGGCGCCTACGACTTCTACAAGCAGGCCACAGCCGCCGACGTGATTCCCGTCATCGGTGTCGAGGCCTACGTCGCCCCCGAGTCGCGACTCACCAAGAACCGGATCAAGTGGGGTCGCCCGGAGCAGAAGAGCGACGACATTTCTGGTAACGGTGCGTATACGCACATGACCATGTGGGCGCGCAACGCGGTCGGCCTGAAGAACCTGTTCCGGCTCAACTCGCGGGCCTCCATCGAGGGCCAGCTCGGCAAGTACCCGCGGATGGACTTCGACATCATCGCGGAGCACGCCGAGGGCATCATGGGCACCACCGGCTGCCCGTCCGGCGCGGTGCAGACCCGTCTGCGGCTGGGGCAGTTCGACGAGGCGCTCAAGTCCGCCGCGATGTACCAGGAGGCGCTCGGGGCGGACAACTACTTCCTCGAGATCATGGACCACGGCCTGTCGATCGAGAAGCGGGTCCGGGACGGCCTGCTGGAGATCGGCAAGAAACTCAACATCAAGCCGCTGGTCACCAACGACTCGCACTACGTGCACGAGGAGCAGTCCGCGGCGCACGACGTGCTGCTCTGTGTGCAGACCGGCAGCAACGTCGCCGACCCGAACCGGTTCCGCTTCGACGGCTCCGGCTACTTCGTGAAGTCGGCCGACCAGATGCGCGCCGTCGACTCCTCCGAGGCGTGGCAGGAGGGCTGCCGTACCACGCTGCTGGTGGCCGAGAAGGTGGACACCGAAGGCATGTTCACCTTCAAGAACCTGATGCCCCGGTTCCCGATCCCGGACGGCTTCACCGAGGAGGAGTACTTCCGGCACACGGCGTTCGAGGGCCTGCGCCGGCGTTTCCCGGACGGCATCCCGGAGACCCACGTCAAGCAGGCGGAGTACGAGCTCGGCGTCATCATCCAGATGGGCTTCCCGGCGTACTTCCTGGTGGTCGCCGACTTCATCCAGTGGGCGAAGAACAACGGCATCGCGGTCGGCCCCGGCCGTGGCTCGGCGGCGGGTTCCCTGGTGGCGTACGCGATGGGCATCACCGACCTGGACCCGATCCCGCACGGCCTGATCTTCGAGCGCTTCCTCAACCCGGAGCGCGTCTCGATGCCCGACGTCGACATCGACTTCGACGAGCGCCGGCGCGGTGAGGTGATCCGCTACGTCACCGAGAAGTGGGGCGATGACAAGGTCGCCCAGATCGCCACGTTCGGCACGATCAAGGCCAAGGCTGCGATCAAGGACTCGGCCCGGGTGCTCGGTTACCCGTTCGCGGTCGGCGACAAGATCACCAAGGCGATGCCGCCGGACGTGATGGGCAAGGGCATCACCCTCGGTGGCATCTTCAACAAGGACGACAAGCGGTACAACGAGGCCGGTGAGGTCCGCGGGCTCTACGAGACCGACCCGGACGTCAAGAAGGTCATCGACACCGCGCGGGGCATCGAGGGCCTGATCCGGCAGACCGGTGTGCACGCCGCCGGCGTGATCATGTCGGCCGAGCCGATCATCGACCACATCCCGCTGATGCGCCGGGCCAGCGACGGCGTGATCATCACGCAGTTCGACTACCCGACGTGCGAGACGCTCGGCCTGCTGAAGATGGACTTCCTGGGCCTGCGGAACCTGACCATCCTCGACGACGCCGTGAAGAACATCGAGCTCAACCACGGCAAGGGCCTGGACCTGCTGGCGTTGCCGCTGGACGACAAGGCGGCGTACGAGTTGCTGGCCCGTGGCGACACGCTCGGCGTCTTCCAGCTCGACGGCGGGCCGATGCGCTCGCTGCTGCGGTTGATGAAGCCGGACAACTTCGAGGACATCTCCGCGGTCCTGGCGCTCTACCGGCCCGGCCCGATGGGCGTCGACTCGCACACCAACTACGCGCTGCGCAAGAACGGCCTCCAGGAGATCACTCCGATCCACCCGGAGCTGGAGGAGCCGCTGCGGGAGATCCTGGAACCGACGTACGGCCTGATCGTCTACCAGGAGCAGGTGCAGCGCGCCGCGCAGATCCTCGCCGGTTACACGCTCGGTCAGGCCGACCTGCTGCGCCGGGCCATGGGTAAGAAGAAGAAGGAGATCCTCGACAAGGAGTTCGTGCCGTTCCGTGACGGCTGCCGGGCGCACGGCTACTCCGACGAGGCGATCCAGGCGGTGTGGGACGTTCTGGTGCCGTTCGCCGGCTACGCGTTCAACAAGGCACACTCCGCGGCGTACGGGCTGGTCTCCTACTGGACGGCGTACCTGAAGGCGCACTACCCGGCGGAGTACATGGCCGGGCTGCTGACCAGTGTCGGCGACGACAAGGACAAGATGGCCATGTACCTGGCGGAGTGCCGCCGGATGGGCATCCAGGTGCTTCCGCCGGACGTGAACCAGTCGTCCGGGCCGTTCACCCCGGTCGGCAAGGACATCCGGTTCGGGCTCGGCGCGGTCCGCAACGTCGGCGGCAACGTGGTGGAGGCCATCGCCCGGTGCCGCAAGGAGAAAGGCGACTACACCGACTTCTACGACTTCCTGTCGAAGGTGGACGCGGTGGCCTGCAACAAGCGGACCATCGAATCGCTGATCAAGGCGGGCGCCTTCGACTCGATGAAACACAGCCGCAAGGGCCTGCTCGCGGTGCACGCCGAGGCGATCGACGCGTACGCGGACGTCAAGCGCAACGAGGCCGCCGGCCAGTTCGACCTGTTCGGCGCGTTCGGAGACACCGACTCCGGTGTCTCCTCGACGGTCGCGATGCCGATCATCGGCGACAGCGAGTGGGACAAGCGCGACAAGCTCGCCTTCGAGCGCGAGATGCTCGGCCTCTACGTCTCCGACCACCCGCTCGCCGGCCTGGAGGTGCTGCTCCAGAACGCGGCGGACACCAGCATCGCCGCCCTGGGTGAGGAGGGCTCGGTCCCGGACGGCGCGGTCGTCACCCTGGCCGGCATCCTCACCGGCGTGCAGCGCCGGATCACCAAGCAGGGCCGCGCGTGGGCCTCGGCCACCCTGGAGGACCTGGCCGGTGGCGTCGAGGCGCTGTTCTTCCCGAACACCTACGAGCTGGTCGGGCAGTACATCGCCGAGGACGCGATCGTGGTGGTCAAGGGCCGGATCGACAGGCGCGACGACCAGGCGCGGATCATGGCGATGGACATGTCCATGCCGGACGTCACGCACAACCCGGACAACAAGCCGGTCACCCTGACCATGCCGGTCACCCGCTGTACGCCGCCGCTTGTCGACGAGCTCAAGGAGATCTTGATCAGTCACCCCGGGGACTCCGAGGTGCACGTCCATCTCCAGAACGGCAGCCGCACCACGGTCATGCGCCTCGGCGGGGTCCGGGTGGCACCGACCCCGGCGCTGCGGGCCGACCTCAAGATGATTCTCGGCCCGTCGGCCGTCGCCTGACGGCCGCCGCTGATCTGGAAGGATCGTAGGGTGCAACCGAGTGACCTCGAACCGCCCTACGACCCCGGTCCGCCCGCGTGGCGTCCGGCGCCGTGGTGGCGGTTGCAGCAGGGCAGCCGCCGCCCGGTGCGGCGCACCGTGACCGTCACGGTCGCCAGTCTTCTGGTGATCGCCCTGCTGGGAGCGCCGCTCGGCCTGCTCTGGGCCTGGCTCGCGCCGGGCGTGCCGGTGATCGACGTGGGGGACAACGGCGTCGTGGTCAACGACCCGTCCCCCGAGCAGTACATCGCGGCCGACGGCTGGTTCACCCTGCTCGGCCTCGGCTTCGGTGTGCTCGTGGCCGTCGCCGCCTGGCTGGTGCTGCGCCGCGACCGGGGGCCGTTCCTGCTCGTCGGCGTGGTCGGCGGCACGCTCGTGGCCGGTCACTGGGTGGCGCCGATGCTGGGCGAGCTGGTCGGTCGCGGCGACTACGAGCAGTGGCGGGCGTCGGCGGCGCAGGGCGCGACCTACCTGGCGCCGCCGGAGGTGCACGCGCTCGGGCCCACGCTGGTGCCGGCGTTCGTGGCGGCGGTCGTGCTGACCCTGCTGGCCGGTTGGTCGAACGACCCCGACCTGGATCAGCCGGGGGCGGCACCGGGGTACGGGCCCAACCATCCGCCCTACCCGGGCCCGCCGTCCTTCGGCGGCGATCAGTCGCCCTACGGGCCGGGTCAGCCGCCTTACGGGCCGCCGGACTATCTGCCGCCGCCGCCCGTCACCGAGTCGGGTCTGCCGGCCTTCCCCGACCCGGAGCCGGAACGCCGCCGCCCGACCTGACGGCCGGTCTGCCCGCACGCCAGGGTTGAGACCGAGCGTGTGGTTCGGGCCGAGCGTGTGGTTGGTTCTGGCCGGGCGGGTGGTCCCTGGCGGGTGGGGGTCAGTTGGGGCTGGCCGGGCGGGCCAGGTCGGAGAGCGGGACCGGGACGGCCCGGACCCGGGCCAGCAGGCCGGACTCCCGGTTCAGCAGGCGCAGCTCGGCGCGCAGCCGGCTCGCCGTGTCGGGCATGGCGAGCAGCAGGTGCCGCTCCTCGATGGTGAGCTGCGCGGTCGCGGCGACCAGGTGGGACAGCACGGTCGGGTCGTCGGGGACCTGGTCGAGTGCCTCGCTGTTCGGCCGGAGCAGCTCCAGGTAGGTGCGGAACGCGGCAAGCACCCGCGGCGCCAGCGCGTGGGCGGGCCCGCTCGCCTCGTCCTCCCCGGGCAGCCAGCGGACCCGGGCGCAGAGGTACGGCTCGGGGCCCTGCTCCAGGCCGAGCACGGTGAACCGGCGGCGGCCCACGGTCATGATGTCGAACCGGCCGTCGGGCAGCTCGGTGACGTGCCGGAGTTCGGCGGTGCAGCCCACCTCGTACAGATCCTCGGCCCGCACCGGGGGCACCGCCGGCACCGGATCGTCGCCCGGGTCGGCCGCCACCTCGCTGCCGTGGCGCAGGGTGACCACGCCGAACTCGTGCGGCTCGTCCGTGGACTGGGCGACCAGCTCCCGCACGAGCGCACGATAGCGCTCCTCGAAGATGTGCAGGGGCAGCACCAGGCCGGGAAAGAGCACCGTGCTCAGCGGGAAGACCGGCAGCCGATCGCTCACGCGCTCAGCCTAGTCGCCGACCGACCTTGGTCAACCCGGCGAGTCCCAACGCCTGGGCGGGGGCGTCGGCTTCGAGGACCGCTCGGGGAGCCGCCTAGACTGGACGGGTGCTGAATCGGATCGACCTGCGCGGCTCCTCCCGTGACCCGCGCGGCCTGCTGCCCCGTGCCCAGCTCGACGTCTCCGTGGCCGTCGAGCGGATCCGCCCGGTTGTCGAGGCGGTCCATCAGCATGGCTTCAGCGCGATCCGGGAGGCGACCGAGAAATTCGACGGCGTCACCCTGGAGCGCCTGCGCGTGCCGGTGGCCGAGATCACGGCCGCCGAGGCGGCCCTCGACCCGGACGTGCGTGCCGCGCTGCTCGAGGTGATCGAGCGGGCCCGCAAGGTGCACGCCGACCAGCGGCGCACCGACACCACCACCAAGGTCGTGCCGGGCGGCACGGTGACCGAGCGCTGGCTGCCGGTGCGCCGGGTCGGTCTCTACGTGCCGGGCGGCCTGGCCGTCTACCCGTCCACCGTGGTCATGAACGTGGTGCCCGCCCAGGAGGCCGGCGTCGAGGGACTCGTGGTGGCGAGCCCGCCGCAGGTGGCGAACGGCGGTCTGCCGGACGCCCGGGTGCTCGCGGCGTGCGCGCTGCTGGGTGTGACGGAGGTCTACGCGGTCGGCGGCGCCCAGGCGATCGCGATGCTGGGTCACGGCTCCGACGGGGCCGACGAAGCGGATCGTTGCGAGCCGGTCGACGTGATCACCGGGCCGGGCAACATCTGGGTCACCGCCGCGAAGCGCCTGCTCCGCGGTGTGGTGGGGATCGACGCGGAGGCCGGCCCCACCGAGATCGCGATCCTGGCCGACGAGACCGCCGACCCGCGGCACGTCGCGGCCGACCTGATCAGCCAGGCCGAGCACGACCCGCTGGCCGCGAGCGTGCTGGTCACCGACTCGCCGGCGCTCGCCGACGCGGTGGAGGCGGAGCTGGCCACGCGGGTCGTGCGGACGAAGCACGACGAGCGGGTGCGCACCGCGCTGACCGGTGAGCAGTCCGGTGTGGTGCTGGTCGACGACCTGGAGCAGGGTTTGCGGGTGGTCGACGCGTACGCGGCCGAGCACCTGGAGATCCAGACCCGGGACGCGCGGCAGTGGGCCCTGCGGGTGCGCAACGCCGGCGCGATCTTCGTGGGCGCCTGGTCGCCGGTGTCGCTCGGTGACTACGCGGCCGGCTCCAACCACGTGCTGCCGACCGGCGGCTGCGCGCGGCACTCCTCGGGGTTGTCGGTGCAGTCGTTCCTGCGCGGCATCCACGTCGTGGAGTACGACGAGGCGGCCCTGCGCGACGTGGCGGGTCACGTGGTGACCCTGGCCGACGCCGAGGACCTTCCCGCCCACGGTGAAGCGGTCAAAGCGAGGTTTGAACGGTGACCACGATCGACGATCTGCCGATCCGGGACGATCTGCGCGGCAAGTCGCCCTACGGCGCTCCGCAGCTCGACGTCGCGGTGCGGCTGAACACCAACGAGAACTCCTACCCGGTGCCGGACGACGTGGTGGACGCGATCGGCAAGGCCGTGCAGGCCGAGCTGCGTGACCTCAACCGCTACCCGGACCGGGACGCGGTCGCCCTGCGCACCGAGCTGGCCGGCTACCTGGGCCACGGCCTGACCACGGCGAACGTGTGGGCCGCGAACGGGTCCAACGAGGTGCAGCAGCAGTTGCTGCAGGCCTTCGGTGGCCCGGGGCGGTCGGCGCTGGGCTTCGGCCCGTCGTACTCGATGCATCCGCTCCTCGCGCAGGGCACCGGCACCCGCTGGATCGGCGCGCTGCGGGACCCCGACTTCGGGCTGCGCCCCGAGGCGGCGGTGGCGGAGATCGAGAAGCACGACCCGGACCTGGTCTTCGTCTGTTCACCGAACAACCCGACAGGCACCGCGCTCGACCCGTCGGTGATCGACGCGATCCTGTCGACCGCGCGCGGCATGGTGATCGTCGACGAGGCGTACACCGAATTCGCCCGGCCGGGTTCCCGCAGTGCCCTGACCCTGTTGCCGGGCCACCCGCGCCTGGTGGTGAGCCGCACCATGAGCAAGGCGTTCGGCTTCGCCGGTGGCCGCCTGGGTTACCTGGCCGCCGACCCGGCGGTGGTCGACGCGGTGCAGCTGGTCCGGCTGCCCTACCACCTCTCCGCGATCAGCCAGGCCGCCGCGCGGGCCGCCGTGGTGCACCGGGCGTCCCTGCTCGCGACCGTCGAGGCGATCAAGGAGCAGCGCGACCGGATCGTCACCACGCTGCGGTCCCGGGGTGTCCGGGTGGCGGACAGCGACGCGAACTTCGTGCTGTTCGCCGTCTCCGCGGAACAGAAGACCGACTGGCAGGCGTTCCTGGACCGGGGCGTGCTGATCCGCGACGTCGGCCTGCCCGGCTGGCTGCGCGTGACCGCCGGCACCGAGACCGAGACCACTGCCTTCCTGACCGCCGCTGAGGAGATCCTGTCGTGACCCGTGCCGCGCGCATCGACCGCGTGACGAACGAGACCAAGGTGCTTGTCGAGATCGACCTCGACGGCACCGGCAAGGGCGACCTGAGCACCGGGGTGGGCTTCTACGACCACATGCTCAACCAGCTCGCCAAGCACGGCGGGTTCGACCTGACCGTGCGCACCGAGGGCGACCTGGAGATCGACGCCCACCACACCATGGAGGACACCGCGATCGCGCTGGGCGAGGCCTTCGCGCAGGCGCTCGGCGACAAGCGGGGCATCCGGCGGTACGGGTCGGCGACCATCCCGATGGACGAGGTGCTGGTCCGGGCCGCCGTCGACCTGTCCGGCCGGGCCTACGTGGTGCACGACGAGCCGCTGCTGGTGCCGTACATCGGTCCGGTCTACCCGACCAGCATGACCCGGCACATCTTCGAGGCGTTCGGGCACGCGGCGAAGGTGACCCTGCACGTGGACGTGCTGCGGGCCAGCCGTCCCGGCGGTCACCCGGACGCGCACCACGTGGTGGAGGCCCAGTTCAAGGCGTTCTCCCGGGCGCTGCGCGAAGCCGTCGAGATCGACCCGCGCAACGCCGGTTCCCTGCCGTCCACCAAGGGGGTGCTGTGATCTCCCTGGTTCTGTTCGCGCTCGCCGGCATCCTGGTCGGCGGGGTGATCCAGCTGGTCAAGTCCGGTGCCACCCGGTTCAGCATCGGGTTGACCGGGGTGCTCGCGGCGCTCGCCACGGCGGGCGGGCTTGCCTGGTGGCCGATGGGGGAGTCCTGATGACGTCCCGGGTGGTGATCCTCGACTACGGGTCGGGCAATCTGCGGTCGGCGGAGCGGGCGGTGGCGCGGACCGGCGCCGACGTGACCGTGACGAGCGACCTGACGGCGGCGGCCGAGGCGGACGGCCTCGTGGTGCCCGGCGTCGGTGCGTACGCGGCCTGCATGGCCGGGATCGAGGACCTGGGCGCCGGTCCGGTGATCGCCGAACGGGTCGCGGCCGGCAAACCGGTGCTCGGCATCTGCGTCGGCATGCAGATCCTCTTCGAGTCCGGGGTCGAGCACGGCGTCCAGACCAAGGGCCTGGGCCTGCTGCCGGGTTCGGTCACCAAGCTCACCGCGGAGCGGATCCCGCACATGGGCTGGAACACGGTGACGGTGCCGTCGGGATCCCGGTTGCTGGCCGGTCTCGGGGCGGACACGCGGTTCTACTTCGTTCACTCGTACGCCGCTCAGGATCTTGAAATGCTCGCCGAGGCCGGCGCCGAGGTGACCACCGCGACCCATGACCTGCCGTTCGCCGCCGTGGTGGAGGCCGGTGCGCTCAGCGCCGCGCAGTTCCACCCGGAGAAGTCGGCGGACGCCGGTTTCGCGCTGCTGCGCAACTGGGTCGCAGGACTGGAGTGAGCAAGGAACGTGCGCGACGGCGGGCCGAGCGGCTCGCCGTCCTGGAGAAGGAGAAGGCGGCGCGGGCCCGTAAGGTCGCCCGCCGCACCCGGTTCCAGGAGTTCAGGCGCTCCCTGAAGCCGCGTTTCGGCCGCAACGGCCGGCTCTACCACCGCAGCCGCCGTGAGCGGATCGGCATCGTGGTCGTGGCCGCGCTGGCCGTCGCGGCGGTCTGGACGTTCATCCCCGACATGGCGCTCCGCGTCATCCTCACCGTTCTACTGGTTCTGGCCGTGCCCGCCCTCGTGGTGGCGGTGCTGGGCCGTCGTTCTTCCTAGGAGACACGTGACACTCCAACTGCTGCCCGCCGTCGACGTCGCCGACGGCCAGGCCGTCCGCCTGGTGCAGGGCGCCGCCGGCTCGGAGACCGCCTACGGCGACCCGCTGGAGGCCGCCCTGGCCTGGCAGAACGACGGCGCCGAGTGGATTCATCTGGTGGACCTGGACGCCGCGTTCGGCCGGGGCTCCAACGCCGAACTGCTCGCCGACGTGGTGCGTCACCTGGACGTGAAGGTGGAGCTCTCCGGTGGCATCCGCGACGACGAGTCGCTGACCCGGGCCCTGGCGACCGGCGCGCAGCGGGTCAACATCGGCACCGCGGCGCTGGAGGACCCGGAGTGGTGCGACCGGATCTGCGGGGAGTACGGCGACCGTGTCGCGATCGGCCTGGACGTGCGGGGCCGCACCCTGGCCGCCCGCGGCTGGACCCGGGACGGCGGCGACCTGTACGAGGTGCTCGCGCGGCTCGACAAGGCGGGCGCGTCCCGTTACGTCGTCACCGACATCACCAAGGACGGCACCATGCGCGGCCCGAACCTGGACCTGCTCCGCGAGGTCTGCGCCGCCACCGACAAGCCGGTGATCGCCAGCGGCGGCGTCTCCACCCTGGAGGACCTGCGCGCGCTCGCCACCCTGGAGCCGGTCGGCGTGGAGGGTGTGATCGCGGGCAAGGCGCTCTACGCCGGTGCGTTCACGGTGCGCGAGGCGCTCGCGGCGCTCGCCGCGGCCTGAGCCTGCGACCAGGCTTCCCGTAACGCCTCCTCGGCGGCCCTGATCGCCGGCCGGGCCGCCGAGGAATCGCGCCACGCGATCACCACCCGCCGGGTGGGCCGCGGTGTGACCGTCACGACCCGCACGCCGTCGGGCAGGGCCGGGCGGGCCAGCCGGGGGATGAGGCCGACGCCGAGGCCGGCCGCGATAAGCGTGAGCTGGGTCTCGAACTCGCCGACCTGGAAGTCCGGCACGATCCCGGGCAGCCGCCGGATCAGGTACTCGTAGCAGACGTCGCCGGCGCGCACGCTTATCCAGCGTTCGTGCCGGACCGCCTCGAGGCCGGTCTCGCCGGTGGCGTGGTGGTCCGCCGGCACGATCAGGTCCGCGTGGTCGAGGCCGAGCTGCACCGTCGAGACGGACGCCGGGTAGCGCAGCGCCACCTCCGGCCAGTCGTCGAGCACGGCCAGGTCGACGTGGCCGCGGCGCAGCAGCTCGAGGCCCTCGTGCGGGCTCACCTCGATCAGCCCGGTGGTGAGTTGCGGGTGGTCGATGGCGAGACGGCGCAGGGCGTACGGCAGAAGTGCCCGGCAGGCCGTCGCGAATGCGGCCACCGTGAGCCGCCCGGTGACCGTGTCCCGGTGCGCGGCGAGCGCCGACTCCGCCTCCTGCACGCTTGTCAGCACCCGCTCGGCGTGGTCGGCGAGGACCCGGCCGGCGTCGGTGAGCCGCAGCCGCCGCCCGTCCTTCTCAACGAGCACGGCGCCGGTCTCGCGCTCCAGTTTGCCGATCTGCTGGGAGACCGCGGACGGGGTGCAGTGCAGGGCCTCGCCGGCGGCGAGCACGGTGCCGTAGCTGGCCACGGCGTGCAGGGCACGCAACCTGCCCAGATCGATCATGTAGCGATGCTACATCGACGTTGTAGGTTATTTTGCTGGTGCTTAACGGTTGATGTCGGCGAGGCTCGGCACATGAGACCGCGTGACCTTGCCCTGGCCGTCGCCGTCGCGGCGATCTGGGGCTTCAACTTCGTCGCCATCGACGCCGGACTGGACCACTTCCCGCCGCTGCTCTTCTCCGCGCTCCGGTTTGGGCTGGCGGCCGTACCGGCGCTGTTCTTCGTCGGCCGCCCCCAGGTGCCGTGGCGGTGGGTGATCGCGGTCGCCCTGGTCCTCGGGGTCACGAAGTTCTCGCTGCTGTTCGCCGGCATGGCGACCGGGATGCCGGCCGGGCTCAGCTCCCTGGTCCTGCAGAGCCAGGCGATCTTCACGATGCTCTTCGCGGTGCTGTTCCTGCGGGAACGGCCGCGGCGCGTACAGATCGCCGGTCTCGCCGTCGCGGTCGCCGGCGTCCTCGTGGTCGCCACCCGGATGGGCGCCAACCTGGGCGCGTTCCTGCTGGTCATCGGTGCCGCGGTGGCGTGGGGCCTGTCGAACGTCGCGACCCGCAAGGCCTCGCCGCCGGACAGCCTGCGCTTCATGGTCTGGGTCAGCGCCCTCGCCACCGGCCCGCTCGTCGTGCTCACCCTGGTGATCGACGGCCCGGCGACCGACCTCGCCGCGCTGCGCGCCATCGACACCGAGGCGGTGCTCGCGCTCCTCTACATCGCGCTGATCTCCACGCTGGCCGGCTTCGCCGGTTGGGGTTCACTGATGCAGCGGTACGGCGCCGCGACCGTCGCCCCCTTCTCCATGCTCGTCCCGTTCTTCGGCATCGCCTCGGCGGCTCTCGTGCTCGGCGAACCGATCCACACGGTCGACGTCGTGGGCGGGGTCCTCGTCGTCGGCGGCGTGCTCCTGGGACTGGTCCGGGTGCGGCCGGCCGTGCCGAGGGAGCTGGTTAGGGTGGTGGCATGACGGTCGCGGTTCGTGTAATCCCCTGCCTGGACGTGGACGCCGGACGGGTGGTGAAAGGTGTCAACTTCGTCGACCTGCGCGACGCGGGCGACCCGGTGGAGCTGGCCGCCGCCTACGACGCCGCCGGTGCCGACGAACTGACCTTCCTGGACGTGACCGCCTCCTCCGACGCGCGCGGCACCATGCTCGACGTGGTGCGGCGCACCGCCGAGTCGGTCTTCATCCCGCTCACCGTCGGCGGCGGCGTGCGCTCGGTGGAGAACGTGGACGTGCTGCTGCGCGCCGGCGCCGACAAAGTGGGCGTCAACACCGCGGCCATCGCCCGCCCCGAGCTGATCCGCGAGATCGCCGAACGGTTCGGCAACCAGGTGCTGGTCCTGTCGCTGGACGTGCGCCGGTCGGCCGACCAGCCCAGCGGCTGGGAGGTCACCACGCACGGCGGGCGGCGCAGTGCCGGGCTGGACGCGGTCGAATGGGCCGCCCGGGTGGCGTCGCTGGGCGCCGGCGAGATCCTGCTGAACTCGATGGACGCGGACGGCACGAAAGCCGGCTTCGACCTGGAACTGATCCGGGCCGTGCGGGCTGTCGTGGACATCCCGGTGATCGCCAGCGGCGGGGCCGGCGCGGTCGAGCACTTCCCGCCGGCGGTGGACGCGGGCGCGGACGCGGTGCTGGCGGCGAGCGTCTTCCACTTCGGTGACCTGACGATCGGCGAGGTCAAGGAGTCGCTGCGCGAGGCGGGCAACCCGATCCGCTGATTCCGGCCCGCCCCGGCGGGCCGGCTGCGCGGTTTCGACGGCTGTCGGTTCCGGTGTCCGCCGGTTCAGCGGCCGTCGGCGAGGCGCAGGCGGTATTCGCGCAGCGCCGCCGCGTAGGCCTGCTCGTCGAGGGTCCAGTCCGCGTCGCCGGGCTCGGGACCGCGGTTGAGCTGGGCCTGCAGGGTCATCACGGCCGACGAGAGGCCACTGAACGGACGGGTCCGCCAGAGTTGCTCACCGGCCGGGGCGACCTCGAACATGTCGTCGTCGACGGTGATCAGGCCGGCACCGGAGAGGCGGCGCACCGACTCCTCGAGGTCCTCCCGCGACGGCACGCTGTGGTGCAGGAAGTCCGCGGCGGCCAGCAGATCGGCCAGGGTGGCCCCGGAGACCGGCAGGGCGGCGTGCATCGCCCGGTCCCGCTCCAGGCGTTCGGCGATGACCGCGGAGACGAAGACCCAAGCGTCGTTCCAATGCCAGCCGCCGACCCCCATGTCGCCATGATGCCGTGTGGCCGCCCGGCCCGGAAGCGAATGTGGCCGGATGATCACCAAGCCGTTGCAGAGCGACCGCCCGGGCGGCTCGCGGCGGGCCGGCTCAGCTCGGTGTCACGCTGGGATCGGGCACGGCCCGTCCCGGCGGCGGCCCGGCGGCGCGGTCGCGGACGGTCAGCGCGGGCAGGAACAGGTGCACCAGCGGGCCAATCGCCAGCGCGTACGCGATGGTCCCGACGCCGACCGTGCCGCCCAGCAGGAAGCCCGCCCCGAGCACGGTCAGTTCGATGCCGGTGCGCACGACGCGCAGCGGCACCCGGGGGAAGCGGCCGGCCAGCCCGGTCATCAGGCCGTCCCGCGGCCCCGGACCCATCCGCGAGCCGATGTAGAGGCCGGTCGCGAACCCGTTCAGCAGGATGCCGCCGACCAGGAACCCGACCTGGGCCGGGATGCCCTCGGCCGCCGGCAGCACGGCGAGCGCGGCGTCGGCGGCGAAGCCGACCACCAGCAGGTTGGCGACCGTGCCGAAACCGGGGCGCTGGCGCAGCGGGATCCAGAGCAGCAGCACCGGTACGCCGACCAGCAGCACGACCAGGCCGAAACTGATCCCGGTCACCTCGGAGAGGCCCTGGTGGAAGACATCCCACGGGTTCAGGCCGAGGTCGGACTCGACCATGAGGGCCATGCTGGCGCCGTAGAGGAGCAGTCCGCCGAACAGTTGCGCCACGCGTCGAAACAGGTCCATGCTGCCACTCTCAATGCCAATTGGCCGATGTTAAAGTGCCAATCGAGTGGAGGTGGCTATGACGACGTCGGTTCGTGGAGACCAATTGGCCCGCCTGCTGGGTCGGTGGCACGCCTTGCCCGGCCGGCGGCGCAGCCCGGACTACGCGGCGCTGGCCGGAGCGGTCCGCGGGTTGCTGGCCGACGGCCGGCTCGCCCTCGGCGTCCGGCTGCCCGCCGAACGCGAACTCGCCGAGGCGCTCGCGATCAGCCGGACCACCGTCTCGGCGGCGTACCGCGCACTCCGCGAGACCGGCCACCTCACCAGCCGCCGCGGCGCCGGCAGCTGGACCACGCTGCCGCACGGCCACCGCGTCGCCACCTCGGGCCTGTGGACCCCGGACGACGACCTCGACATGATCGACCTGGGGTGCGCCGCCTCCGCCGCGCCCGTCGAGCTGGTGCCGGCCGCCCGGGCCGCCGCCGACGACCTGCCGCGATACCTGGGCAGCGCCGGCTACCACCCGACCGGGTTGCCGGAGTTGCGGGCGGCGGTCGCGGAGGCGTACACGGCCCGCGGGGTGCCCACCTCCACCGAACAGATCATGATCACCAGCGGTACGCAGCAGGCCCTCGACCTGGTGCTCCGGCTCTCCGTGCCGGTCGGGTCGCCGGTGCTGGTGGAGACGCCCACCTACCCCAACGCGCTGGCGGCGCTCGCCGCGCGGCGCGCCCGGATCAGCACACACGGCCTCGACATCGAGACCGGCTGGGACGGCGAGATGCTGCTCGGCGCACTGCGCCAGACCAGGCCACGACTGGCGTACGTGATCCCGGAGTTCCACAACCCCACCGGCCACCTGATGCCGGCCGAGCTGCGCGAACGGCTCGTCGCCGGGGCACACTCAGCCGGCGCCGAACTGGTCGTCGACGAGTCCTTCGTCGACCTGCCGCTCGACGGCGACGACATGCCACCACCCGTCGCCGTCTTCGACAGGCATTCCCGTGTCACGTCGATCGGCGGCATGAGCAAGGCGTACTGGGGTGGCCTCCGCGTCGGCTGGGTCCGTGCCTCCGCGCCCCTGGTGCAGCGGCTCGCGGCCATCCGGGTCGGCGTCGACATGGGTAGCCCCGTCCTCGAACAGCTCGTCGCCGTCCACCTGCTGAGGCTGGCCCCCGAGATCGTCGCGGCCCGGCGGGCGCAGCTGCGGTTCCGGCGCGACGCCCTGATCGACGCGCTGCGCGAGATGCTGCCCGAGTGGCGGTTCGTGGTGCCGCGCGGCGGGGTGACCCTCTGGGCGGAACTCGACGGGCCGATCTCCAGCGCACTCTCCCGGGCCGCCGAGGACCTGGGGGTGCGGCTGGCGCCGGGCCCCCGCTTCGGGCTGGACGGCACCCTCGAACGCTTCCTGCGCCTGCCCTTCACCCTGGCCGCCGACGACCTGATCGAGGCGGTCCGGCGCATCGCAGCCGTCCGGCACGACCTGGACCACGCGCCGCGGCCGACCTGGCGCAGCCCAGCCGTAATCACCTGACGACCCCGCCCAGCCACGCCGGGCCGCGGCCGTAGCGATGCGCCTCACGCTTTACGGCCCACGGCCCACGGCCCACGGCCCACGGAGCCGCGCGGGCCGCGAAAGAGGCCATGCCGGCGTATAGCCCACCAAGCCGCGCGGGGTTGCGGCCACGGCCCTGCCGCCTCACGGCCCGCCAGGCCGTCCAAGGTCGGGGGCGAGGCCGTGCCAGCTCACGGCTTGCCATGTCGGGGCGTCCCTATGGTTCTGCCAAGGGTACGTATTGCCCCGATTTGGGAGGGTGGGAGCTGCGGGCAAAGCGCGGCGTGCGGGATCTTGACGCGGCGGCCGGGCGGGTGGATGAGTGCGGCGTGGTGCTCTTGCCTTCGGCCCCTAGCGGTCCGCGGATGAGTGGCCGCGAGCCGCTGCGTCGCGCCTGCGTGGCGTTGTTGATCTGCTAGCGCTACGAAATCGCGGTTTTGACCCCTTGATCACAGCGATTTCGTAGCGCTAGCAGATCAACATCTCGGCAGGACGGTGCGTCCGGCGCCGCTGCCGGGCCAGGACCTGTTGCGGGGGCGGGTGAGTCCGGGGCGCTTCGCGGGCGTCGACGCGGGCCAACGTGTGCGGCAAGCTCGGGTGGCGTCGGCGATGGCGGTGAGCTGACGCCGGCCTTGCGGGAGCGGCAGGCCTTGCGGGAGCGGCAGGCCTTGCGGGAGCGGCAGGCCTTGCGGGAGCGGCAGGCCTTGCGGGAGCGGCAGGCCTTGCCGGAGCGGCAGGCCTCGCGGGAGCGGCCGGCCTCGCGGGCGTCGGTTTTCGGGGTGCCCGGGGTGCGCGGGGTTCGGGTCGAGGTGGGCGCCGGGCCGGAGGAGGCATGGGGCGAGGCGGGTGCCGTGCCGGGAAGGAGACATGGCGAGGCGGGCGCCGCGCCGGCATGGGCACGCGGTGAGGTTGGGTGCCGGGCCGGGAGTGGTGGGTCAGAGCTGGGCGAGCGAACCCGCGTACATCTTGTCGATCTGGTCGGCGAAGTTGGTTTCGACGCTGCGCCGCTTGATCTTCATGGAGGGGGTGATCTCGCCGGCCTCGATGCTGAGGTCGCGGGGGAGGATGGCGAACTTCTTGACGGTTTCCCAGCGGTTCAGCTTGGCGTTGAGTTCGGCGATGAAGCCTTCGACCAGCTTGTAGGTCTCCGGGGCGGCGACGATCTCCGCGTAGCTCTTGCCGGCGAGCGGTCCGTCGGCGGCCCACATCTTGATGGCTTCCTCGTCGAGGGCGATCAGCATGGTGACGAAGTTGCGGGACTGGCCGACCACTATCGCCTGCGAGGTGTACGGGCAGACGGCCTTGAACGCGCCCTCGATCGCCGACGGGGCGATGAACTTGCCGCCGGACGTCTTGACCAGGTCCTTCTTCCGGTCAGTGATCTTGAGGTAGCCGTTGGCGTCGAGCTCGCCGATGTCGCCGGTGCGCAGGAAGCCGTCCTCGGTGAACGCCTCCGCGGTGGCCTCGGGCAGGTTGTGGTAGCCGCGCATCACCGGCGCGCCGCGCAGCAGCACCTCGCCGTCGGAGTCGATGCGCACTTCGAGGTCGCCGACCGCCTGGCCGACCGTGCCGATCTTGAGCTTGCCGCGGCGGTTGACGAAGTTGGCCGCGCAGGCCTCGGTCATGCCGTAGCCCTCCAGGATCGGCAGGTTCGCCGCCGCGAAGAACTCGGAGATGTCCCGGCTCAGCGCCGCCGAGCCGCTGACCAGCACCCGCAGGTTGCCGCCGAGCTTCTGCTGGAGTTTCGAGAAGACCAGCTTCTCGCCGATCGCGTACTGCAGCTTGAGGCCGATCGGGAGCGGCTTGCCGGCCTGCTCGAGGGCGACCTTCTTCTTGCCGTTCGCCACCGCCCAGGCGAAGATCTTCGGCTTGAGGCCGCCGCCGGAGGTGCCGCTGGTGACGGTCTTGTTGTAGACCTTCTCGAAGATGCGCGGCGGGGCGCACATCAGCGTCGGCTTGATCACCGCGAGCAGGTCGATCAGCCGGTCGACGCGGCCGTCCACGTAGGTCGGGACGCCCACGTGCAGGATGCCGCAGAGCAGCGTCTTGCCGAACGCGTGCGACATCGGCAGCCAGAGGTAGTGCAGGTCGTCGGGGGAGAAGAGGCCCAGGTCCTCCTGCGCGACGCCCTCCCAGGTCCAGCCCTTGTGCAGCAGCACGACGCCCTTGGGCCGGCCGGTGGTGCCGGAGGTGTAGATCAGGGTGGCGACGTTCTCCGGGCCGAGCTCGGCGACCACGTCGTCGATCAGGGACGGGTTGGCGCGCAGCGCGGCCGCGCCCAGCTCCTCCAGCTCGGTCAGGGTGATCTGCGGCGGGGTGGCGCCGGCGTCGGCCGGGCCGTCGATCAGAACGACCTTGGTCACCTCGGTGTCCGCGCCGGCGATCTTCAGGGCCTGCTTCGCGTTCTCCGCGATCAGCACCTTGGAACCGGAGTCGGAGACGATGAACGCGGTGTCCTCGGGCTCCGTCGTCGGGTAGACCGTGGTGGCGGCGGCGCCGGCCACGTTGATGCCGAGGTCGGCGAGGATCCACTCGAGCCGGGTGTTGGACAGGATCGCGACCCGGTCCTCCAGGCCGACGCCGAGCTGGCGCAGCCCGGCGCCGATGGCCCGGGTGCGGTCGCCCACCTGGCGCCAGGTCAGCCACTCCGGGCCGGAGTCGGTCGCGTTGGGCGCGGCGAAAGCCCGGGCGTCGGGGGTCTTCGCCACGCGCTGGAAGAGCATGTCCGGAATCGACCGGTAGGGAACCTCGAGAGCCATCGGGCGCCGCCTTCAACCTGAACGGGGAGTTACGTAACGTCGGTGTTACCGCAGGGTAATGTGTGTCCGGCACCACGGCTAGAGTGCCGCATCAACCAACTTCACCGGCCCGGCTGGTCCTTCCATCCTAGTCAGCCCGCATATCACGTCCAGAGCGCCGCCGGGGCTCACAGCGAGTTCACGGCCGACAATGGTGGACGTGGATGTCGTGATCGAGATCGAGCCGGGCGGCGGCACCACCGCCGCCGTCTACCGGGCACTGCGCGCGGCGATCGTGGACGGTCGCGCGCCGGCCGGGCACCGGCTGCCGGCGACCCGGGTCCTCGCCGCCGACCTCGGTGTCTCCCGGGGCAGCGTGGCCGGCGCCTACGAGCGGCTGGCCGCCGAGGGTTTCCTGACCGCCCGGGTCGGCGCCGGGACCTTCGTGGCCGAGACGTGCGACGGGCGCCGGCCGGCCCGGCGTGCGGCGGACCCGTTGCGCCCGCGGGCCGGCTGGGACCTGACGCCGCTGCCGGCCAGCGGGGAGACGCCGGCGCCGCGGTACGACTTCCGGACCGGCATCCCTGACCCCGGGCTCTTCCCGTTCGACACCTGGCGGCGGCTGGTCGGCGCGGAGATGCGGCTGCGGGCGAACGGGCCGGGTACGTACGGCGCGCCCGCCGGTCATCCCGCGCTGCGAGCCGCGATCGCGCGCTACCTGGGGTACGCCCGCTCGGTGCGCGCCACCGCCGACGAGGTGGTGGTCACGAACGGCACCCAGCACGCGCTCGACCTGATCGCCCGGGTGATGCTGCGTCCCGGCGACGTGGCGGCGGTCGAGGAGCCCGGCTACCCACCGGCCCGGCGGCTCTTCGCGTCCCTCGGCGCCCGGGTGGCGGGCGTGCCGGTGGACGAGGAGGGCCTGGTGGTGTCGGCGCTGCCGCCGAACGCCCGGCTGGTCCATGTGACGCCGTCGCACCAGTTCCCGCTGGGCCGGGTGATGAGTCAGGCCCGGCGGCGCGAGCTGCTCGGCTGGGCGCGGCAGCGGCGGGCCGCGATCGTGGAGGACGACTACGACAGCGAGTTCCGGTTCTGTGCCCGGCCGCTCGAGCCGCTGCGCACGCTGGACGGCAGCGGCCGGGTGCTCTACGTCGGCACGTTCAGCAAGTCCATGCTGCCGGCCGTGCGCACCGGCTTCGTGCTGGCTCCGCCCGGCCTGCGGCAGGCGCTCGTCGCGGCACGGCAATTGAGCGACGGGTACGGCCAGACGGCCGTCCAGGCCGCGCTGGCCCGTTTCATCGACGGCGGCGATCTCGCCCGGCACGTCCGCCGGGCCCGGCGCGCCTACGCCGACCGGCACACCCGGATCGTCGCCGGCCTGACCGCCGTGCCGCGGCTGGCGGTGGTGCCGTCCGTCGCCGGGCTGCACGTCACCGCGCTGCTGCGACCGGGTGCGCCGGACCCGGCCCGCGTTGTCGCGGCCGCCCGCCGGGCCGGCCTGGGCCTGGACGACCTGGCCGATTACGCCGGCGGTGACGCCCCGGTGCCGCAGGGGCTGGTGCTCGGGTTCGGCGCCGTCGACCCGGAGTTGATCGAGGAGGGGCTCGCCGTGCTGAGCGGGATCCTGCGCGACCGCCAGGTCCAGTAGAGCATCGCGGCCGCCGCGATGCCGAGACTGAGCAGAGCCGGGGCGCCGTTGAGCGCGAGCAGCGCCACCACCGCGACGAACGCCACCGCGGCCACCACCCGCGCCCGGGCGCCGGGCAGCAGCCGCACCGCGGCCGCCGTGCCGAGCACGTAGACGAGCGTGAAACAGCCGGTCACCAGCAGCGCGGCGGTGTGCAGGCCGAGCGGCAGCAGGGCGGCCACCACGCTGGCGGCCAGGATGAACGTCATCGACCGGCGCTGCCCGCCGAACACCCGGGCCGGCAGGGCGCCCTCGGCGGCCAGGGACGCGCCGAGCCGGCTGCCGCCGGCGAAGTACGCGTTCACGGCACCCAGCGTCAGCACCACGGCGACCACCGCGGTGATCGCGCGGACCGGGCCGCCCAGGCCGATCGCCAGCAGGTCGGCGAGCGGTGCCCGGCTGCCGGCCAGCGCCGGGCCGAGGGCGAGCACGCTTACCGCCGCCACGGCCAGGTAGAGCACGCCCACCACGCCGACCGCGACGAGCGTGGCCCGGGGCACGTCGCGGCGCGGGTTGCGGTACTCGGGGGAGAGCGAGGAGAGCGCCTCCCAGCCGGCGAACCCCCAGACCAGGATGGCGGCGGCCGCGCCGACCGAGGACCAGCCGTGCGGCGCGAACGGGGTCAGGTTCGCCCACCGGGCGTGCGGCAGGGCGGCGATCACGGTCACCACCAGCAGCGTGGCGAGCGCGGCGGAGAGCACCAGCTGGACCCGGCCAGAGATGCGCAGACCGAACCAGTTCATCGCGTACGCCGTCGCGACGATCGCCAGGAACGTGCCGAACTCGGTGGTCCGGCCGCCGCCGACGACATCGGCCACGTACCCGCCGGTGAACGCGGCCGCGACCGGCGCGCCGAGCGGTACCGCGAAGTAGAAGCACCAGCCGACCGCTGCCGCGATGTGCGGGCCGAACGCCATCCGGGCGTAGGTGGAGACGCCGCCGGCGTCCGGGTGCCGGGCGCCGAGCGCGGCGAAGGTCCAGGCCAGCGGTGCGGAAAGGATGATCAGGGCCAGCCAGGCGAGCAGCGAGGCGGGTCCGGCGGCCTCGGTGGCCAGCGCGGGCAGGGAGATCAGCCCGGTGCCCAGGACGGCGCCGACGGAGAGCGCGGCGCCCTGGGCCACGGACAGGCCGGTACGAGTGTGCATGGCCCGAACCTAGGCGTCGATTGGCACCGTGATCGAGCCAATTCCGCCTCGGTTGGATGGGCCGATCTCAGACCCCGAGCCGGACGGTGCGCAGCCGCTCGACGATGCCCGGGTCGCCCTCGACGGTGACCCGGGTGGCGCGCTGCCGGCCGAAGAAGAAGACCGCCAGCTCACCGGCCGGCCCGGCGATCCGCACCTGCGGGTCCGTCGCGGTGCGCACCGGCTCCAGCCCGTCCGGCGCGATCTCCGCGGTGATGCCGACGCGGCGCAACGAGGCCCGGGAGAGCAGCTTCACCGTCCGCCAGAGGTGCGCCTCGAATGCGGGTGTCAGCGGGCGCGGCTCCCAGCCCGGCCGGCCGCGGCGCACGTCCTCGTGGTGGATGAAGAATTCCAGGGTGTTGGCGAGCGGGTCGACGAGCGGGTTGGTCAGCGGGCCCCAGCCGGGCGGGTTGCGCACCTGGCCGACGAGTCGCTCGTAGGGGAGCGCGGCCCGGGCCAGGCGGACCCTCTCCGCGTACCCCGCCAGCGGCGGGATGACGATGCCCGCGGAGGCGTCCGGCCGGCGCTCCCGGACCACGAGATGTGCGGCCAGGTCACGGGTGGTCCAGCCCTCGCAGAGGGTGGGTGCGTCCGGCCCCTCGCTCAGCAGGAGATCGGAGAGGAGCGCTCGTTCCTGGCGGGCGTAGTTGGTCACCGGTCGATGGTAGTCGTTGTAACGCTGCACACAATGTAAACGGTTGCGCCGTTGGGCAGGATGGACAGGTAAGGCCGGGAGCCCCGGCGAACACTTACCAGTCGGGTAGGAAATTGAGCGGCAGAGCCAGCAATGACGTGCTGAGACGGGGACTGCGGGTGCTCGGGCACGCGATCCGCACGGAACCACGGCTCTTCGTCATCAGCTCGATCGGCAGCAGCCTCTTCGGCGGGCTGATCATCGCCAACTCGTACGTCGTCGGCTTCGTCACCGGCCACATCGTCGTGCCGGCGTTCGCCGCCGGTAGCGTGCGCACCGCCTCGCTCGCGCTGGTCGTAGCCGTCCTGGTGGGCATCAGCGCCCTGCGGGTGGCGAGCATCTTCGGCCGTCGTCTCGGCGCCGGGTACATGCAGTTCCGGCTGCAGGCCCGGTACCGGCGCGCGGTGACCCGCCGCTATCTGTCGCTGCCGCCCGCCTGGCATCAGCGGCACGCCACCGGCACGTTGCTCTCCAACGCGAACTCCGACGTCGAGGCGTCGTTCGGCCCGATCGCGCCGCTGCCGTTCGCGGTCGGCACGATCGTGATGATCTTCGGTGCGGTGGCCGCGCTCTTCCTCACCGACTGGGTGCTCGCGCTCGTCGGCGTGGCGCTCTTCCCGACGCTGTTCGCGCTGAACCTGGCCTACTCCCGGCGGATGTCGCCGCGGCAGATCCACGCGCAGCGGATGCGGGCCCAGGTCAGCGCGGTGGCGCACGAGAGCTTCGACGGCGCCCTGGTGGTCAAGACGATGGGCCGGGAGGCCGACGAATCGCGCCGGTTCGGGGTCCACGTCGACGAGTTGCGCAACGCGCTGATCTCGGTGGGCCGGCTGCGCGGCATCTTCGACCCGCTGATGGACAGCCTGCCCAGCCTCGGCACCCTCGCCGTGCTGCTGCTCGGCACCTGGCGGCTGCAGAGCGGCGCGATAGGCGTGTCCGAGCTGGTCAGCGTCGCGTTCCTGTTCACCGTGCTGGCCTTCCCGGTGCGCGCGATCGGGTGGGTGGTCGGCGAGCTGCCGCGCAGCGTGGCCGGATGGGAGCGGGTCCAGGCGGTGCTGTCGGCGGAGGGCGATCTCGAGTACGGGCAGGGCACCGTCCCCGGCGACGGCCCGGTGGAGTTGCGTTTCGAGCGGGTCGGGTACCGGTACGCCGGTGGTCCGCCCGTCCTGGACGAGGTGACCTTCACGGTCCCGGCCGGCCAGACCGTCGCCCTGGTCGGCGCGACGGGTTCGGGCAAGTCCACGATCGCCGCCCTGGCGGTCCGCCTGGTCGACCCGGAGTCCGGCCACGTCGCGCTGGACGGCATGAAGCTGCCCGACCTCTCCGGCGCGGCCCTGGCCGGCACGACCGCGGTGGTGCCGCAGATCCCGTTCGTCTTCGACGACACGGTGCGCGGCAACATCGCGCTCGATCGCCCGGGGATCGGCGACGACGAGGTACGCCGCGCGCTGCGGCTCGCCCAGGCGGAGAAGTTCGTCGGCGAGCTGCCGGCCGGGCTGGACACCGAGGTCGGCGAGCGTGGCACCTCCCTCTCCGGCGGGCAGCGGCAGCGGCTCACCCTGGCCCGGGCGCTGGCCGGCCGGCCCCGGCTGCTGGTGCTCGACGACGCCACCAGCGCGGTGGACCCGCGCGTGGAGGCCGCCATCCTGGGCGCGCTGCGCCAACGGGACGCGGGCACCTCGATCCTGGTCGTCGCGTACCGGCGGGCCACCATCGCGCTCGCCGACCAGGTGGTCTACCTGCATCAGGGCCGGGTCGTGGCGACCGGCACCCACACCGAGCTGATGGCCTCGCACCCCGGGTACCGGGACCTGGTCACCGCGTACGAGAAGGCGGAGAACCGATGAGCGGCAGCGAGGGCGCCCTCGCGACGGTCCGGCGTGGACTGGCCCTGTCGCCCGAGTTGCGCACCGGGCTCGCCGGCACGATCGGCCTGGCACTCCTGCAGATGGGCGGCCGGGTCGCGGTGCCGATCGCCGTGCAGCAGGGCATCGACCGCGGCGTCAACGCGCCCGGCGGGCCGAACCCCGGCATCGTGCTCACGGTGGTCCTGCTGACCCTGCTGGCGCTGGTGGTCTCCACCCTCTGCGGGTACCTGATGACCCGGCGGCTGTTCACGGTCAGCGAGACGGCGCTCGGCGCACTGCGGTCCCGGACCTTCCGGCACATCCACGACCTGTCGATGCTGCACCAGCAGTCCGAGCGGCGCGGCTCGATGGTGTCCCGGGTGACGAGCGACGTCGACCAGATCTCCCAGTTCCTGCAGACCGGCGGCATCCAGCTGCTGCTCGCCAGCGGCCAGCTGATCGTCTCGACCGTGGTGATGGCGGTCTACTCCTGGCAGCTCACCGTCGTGGTGCTGCTCGCCTTCGGCCCGGCGGTCGCGGTGATCCGGCTCTTCCAGAAGCGGCTGGCCGCCGTCTACGGCAGCGTCCGGGAGCGCACCGGCGTGATGCTCGGCGCGGTCGCGGAGAGCGTGGTCGGCGCGACGGTGATCCGGTCGTACGGGGTCGCCGGCCGCACCGGGCAGCGCCTGGACGTGGCGATCGACGACCTGCGGATGGCGCAGCAGAAGGCCCTGCGGACCAGTGTGACGAGCTTCTCCAGCGGCGAGATCGGTGCCGGGCTCGCGCTGGCCGGTGTGGTCGTGGTGGGCACCCTGATCGGGGTGGACGGCGGCCTGACCGTGGGGCAGCTGACCGCCTTCCTGTTCCTGGTGACGCTCTTCATCCAGCCGGTGCAGATCGCCACCGACATGCTGAACGAGGCGCAGAACGCGGTCGCCGGCTGGCGCCGGATCCTGGACGTGCTGGATGTCGAGCCGGACGTGGCCGACCCCGACGACCGGGGGGTGGAACTGCCCGCCGGACCGCTGTCGGTGCGCTTCGACCACGTGTCGTTCCGGTACTCCGACGCCGGCCCGGTCGTGCTGCACGACGTGGACCTGGAGATCCCGGCGCGGACGAAGGTGGCGGTGGTCGGCGAGACCGGCAGCGGCAAGACGACGTTCGCGAAGCTGCTCACCCGGCTGATGGACCCGGCCGAGGGCGCGGTGCTGCTGGGCGGCACGCCGCTCCCGGCGGTCCGGTTCTCGTCGCTGCGCTCGCGGGTGGTGATGGTGCCGCAGGACGGCTTCCTGTTCGACGCGACGGTGGCGGAGAACATCCGCTTCGCCGAGCCCGGACTCACCGACGAGCAGTTGCGGGCGGCGTTCGTGGAGCTGGGGCTCGACGACTGGCTGGCCGGGCTCCCGCAGGGCCTGGAAACCCCGGTGGGCGAGCGCGGCGAGGCGCTCAGCGTGGGGGAGCGGCAGCTGGTGGCGCTGGTCCGGGCGTACGTGGCCGACCCGGACCTGCTGGTGCTGGACGAGGCGACGAGTGCCGTGGACCCGGCCACCGAGGTGCGCCTGCAGCACGCGCTCGACCTGGTGACCCGCGGCCGGACCACGGTGGCGATCGCGCACCGGCTGTCCACCGCGCAGGCCGCGGACGAGGTACTGGTGGTGGATGCGGGCCGCGTCGTGCAACGCGGCCCGCACGCCCGCCTCGTCGCCGAGGATGGTTCGATCTACGCCAAGCTCTACGCCAGCTGGTTGGAACAGACGCGCTGACCGGCAGAGACGTGCGCCGGTGAGATGTGCGCGTCGCCCGCCGCGGCTGCTTCCCCCATCGGGGCGAGAAGCAGCCGCGGCGAGAAACCCGCCATCTCAGCGATTCATGAGCCCCGTCATCAACGGGCGTAGTACTCCACGACCAGCTGCTCGTCGCAGAGGACCGGAACCTCGGAGCGCTGCGGCGCCCGGACCACGGTGGTACGCAGCTCCTCGAGAACCGTCGACAGGTACGGCGCGGTCGGCCCGTCGATGTGGGTGCCGGTCGCGGCGATCTGGAACGGCGGCTTCGACCGGCTCGTCTCCTTGACCTCGATGACCTGACCCGGCTTCAGCTTGTAGCCGGGGCGGTCCACCTTCTTGCCGTCCACGGTGAAGTGACCGTGCACGACGAGCTGGCGGGCCTGGTAGATGGTCCGGGTGAAGCCGGCGCGGAAGACTGTCGCGTCCAGGCGGCGCTCGAGCAGCGTGACCATCGTCTCGCCGGTCTTGCCCTCGGCCTTGTGGGCGGCGTCGTACGCGGCCCGCATCTGGACCTCGCTGATGTTGTACTGGTGGCGAAGCCGCTGCTTCTCCAGGAGCCGGACCTGGTAGTCCGACGCCTTCCGACGTCCCCGGCCGTGCACGCCCGGCGGGAACGGACGGCGCTCGAAGTACTTGACGCACTTACGCGTCAGGGGGATGCCGAGGGCTCGCGAGAGCTTCGCCTTGGGTCGAGAGTTGTTCAACAGAGATCTCCTGTTACGGTAAGCCTTGCCTAACTTAGGTAAGCCTAACCGGTGCCCGGAGGTGCTCGTCATGCAACCCAGTCCCGCCGAGATCGCGCGTACGCTCGCCGCCGGTCACCTGCCCGCCGTCGCCCACATCGCATGCCGTCCCGGACCCCTTCCGGTCCGGCACGTCACCGATGCTCAGGGACGCGTACTACTGCTGGCGCCCAGCGAGGGTACCCTCGCCGCCGCGCTACGGCCACAGGACGGCAACGACGACACCGCCCTGGTCCTCGACATCCGCGACGTGCCGCCGATGGCCGGCTCGCCGTCGCTGGGCCGGGTCTGGGTGTCCGGCTGGGCATCCCGGCTGACCGGCGACGATGCCCGCGCCGCGGCCCTCGACTACGCCGACACCGACGCCTGCGGCGACCTGCTCGACATCGGCGGGAGCCAGGCGCTCCACCGGATGGACGTGGCCGAGGTCCGCTTCGAACGTAACGAGAATCTCGTCGAGATCGACCCCGACGACTACGCCGAGGCCACCCCGGACCCGCTGCGCGCCGTCGAGTTCGACCTGATCGCCGACCTGGCCGACCACCACGTCGACGAGATGAGCGACTACGTGAAACGGCAGCTCGGCCCGGCCGCCCGGCCCGGCGACGAGCCCCGGGTGGTGCGGATGGACAGGTACGGCTTCCTCGTCCGGATGGGCAAGAACCGCAGCGCCCGGCTGGCCTTCCCGCGCCCGGTCACCGACCGGCACGACCTGGCCCACCTGCTGCACCCGATCCTCTGCCGGCGCTGCACCACCGCGGACGCCGGCGCGGCGGGCCACCCGGCCGCCTGAGCACCCGGTGCTCCCCTGAGCGGGTGGGATCCCGCAGCCCCCTTCTGCCGCCGTCGGGCTGCGGGATCCCACCTTCGTGCTCTGCCGGCCGGTGCCGCGGCCGGCAGAGCACACCACACCACGGACGACGACGGGCGACACCCCTGGGGTGCCGCCCGTCGTCGTTGTCACACCTTCCTCACCCCGACCCCGCGCTTCTTACAGCGACAGGATCCGGTCCAGGAACTCCCGGTAACCGCGCATCGCCATCCGCATGCTCTCAGTGTCCGGCGTGTCCGTGCCGCGCAGCGGGTCCAGGTCGTCCCGCTCCGCCAGCAGCACCTCGGTCAGCTCGTTCACCGCGTCGGTGAGCAGGTCGTGCGCGCGGGTGAGCGCGGTGACCGGGTCGTCGACGAACTCCGCCTTCACCTCGTGCCACGCCGCCCGGAAGTGCCGGGCCGCGTCCTCGTCCCAGACGGTGCGGCCGGCCTCGGCCGCACCGGCGACCGCGAGCTCGTCCGCGGCGGGCCGGCGGCCGGTGGCCCGGCGGATCGGCTCCACGTCCTCCAGGCTGGCCGAGCGTCGCGCCCCGCCCGGCTCCTCGTCGTGCCCGCCGCGGCGCGTGCCGCCCACGGCCAGACCGGTCACGCCGGACTCCGGGAACGCGAAGGCCGGGAACTCGGCCGGCGGCGGTGTCACCGAACCGGCGGCCGGTCCGGCCGGGGTCACCGACGCCACGCCGAACGCCTCACCGGCACGGCCCAGGCTGTAACCGCTCGCGCCGAACCCGAACCCGCCGTCGGCGGTGGCCGGGGCGCTGTTCTCGGCGGGCCGGTCGACGGCCAGGTCCGGCGGGGTACGCGTGGCCGGGATCTGCACCGTCGGGAACTGGATCGCGGCGGCCGTCGCGCTGGACACCGGCGCGCCCGAGGTCGGGCTCGCGTCGGCGGGCTGCTGCTCCGGCGCCTGCGGTGCCTGCTGTTGTGCCTGCTGCGGCTCCTGCGCCTCGGTGAGCGGCGCGCCGGAGACCGGCTCGAGCGGTGGGTGGTCCGGCGTGAAGCCCGCCACCGGCGGGTAGGCGCCGGGTCCGAACCCGGGCGAGACCGGCACGCCGGAGATCGGACCGGCAGCCGGGCTGCCGGAGGTCGGGATGACCGGGTGCGTCGCACTCGGCACGGCGGCCCAGCCCGCGGCGGCGCGCGGGGAGTCGGCCGGCGCCTCCTCGGCGGTGTCGCCCGCCGCCGGAACGGTCGTGCCGTCCGGGCCCGACGCCTCGCCGGTCTGGGCGTAACCGGGCGCCCCTGCCCGTCCGTTCATGTCCTCACGTCCGTTCTCGTCGCTGGGCCCCGCCCCGTCGGCGGCGTCCTGGTCGGCGTCCGCCGGCGTCTCCGCCGCGGGATCGTCCGCCGGTGTCGCGCCGGCCGACTCGTCGTCGACCGGGTCTCCTGCTTCTTCGGCGACTAGAGAGTCGCCGGGTTCGGCGACATCCGCAACCGGAGCGGCCTCCGGTTCCGGAACGGGTTCCGGCTGCGGCGCCGGCTCGCCCGGGGTCTCCGGGCGGTGCTGTTCGGCACCGCCGCGACCGCCGAACAGGAAGCGTCCGGTGCCGCCGAGGCGAAATCCGCCGAAGGTGCCGTCCCTGCTCGGGGACGTGTCACCGGCCTCCGGCTCCGAGGACTTTACGTCCTGGACCGGCCCGGACCGATCGTCCGTCAGGCCTGAGTGATCAGGATCGCCGTGCCGGTCACCGGCGGGTGGGGCGACGGCCGGGCGGCCGGCGGCGGGCTGGCGCGGGCCCGATGAGCCGGATCGCCGGCCCGCCCGGGTCAGGCCGAACGGATCGGCGGCGGGTGCCGGCGGCCGGGGTCCGGCGGCGGGTGCCGCCGGCCGGGGGGCCGCGGGCCGGACCCCGAAGCCGGTCAGCAGGTCGGCCGGCGTCGCGGGCGGATCGGCCGGGCGGCGGGAGGTGATCTCGTCCCCGCCGGCGGACGGGTACGCCGCCGGGCTCCCCGTCTCCGGGCGCACCTGCCAGAACCGCGCGAGGCCGGGTGCCGGCCGGGTGTTGTCGGGGCTGGACGTCGGCTCCATCTCGGATTCACCACTCCCGTTGCGAATGCGCGCCCACCGGGGCCGTGGCGAAATGGTGCGGACACGACCAGGACGGTGGGCGCCGGGCATCTGGGCACGTACCGCGCTCCGGCGACGGTACCGCTCCGCAAGGCCCAGCACACCCCTGGTTACCGGATCGTGGGCCCCCCGCGGGTCGTTACCGGTCGCGCGGGCGATGGGGGAGAATCCAGTCCGTGCCCGTACCCGAAGCAGAGACGTCTCTCGACCCGGCGATCGCCGCCCGGCTCAAGCGCAACCCCGACGGACTGGTCGCCGCCATCGTGCAGGAGCACGGCACCGGCGACGTCCTGATGCTCGCCTGGATGGACGACGAGGCGCTGCGCCGCACCCTGGCCACCGGCCGCGCCACCTACTGGTCCCGCAGCCGCGGGGAGTACTGGGTGAAGGGCGCCACCTCCGGCCATCACCAGCAGGTCAAGAGCGTGTCGCTGGACTGCGACGGCGACGCGCTGCTGCTGACCGTGGTGCAGACCGGCGCGGCCTGCCACACCGGCACGCACACCTGCTTCACCGACGACCTCGCCGTGGAGGGCTGATGACCAGCGGAGTGGTGGTTCCGGACGAGAGCGGTTTCCTCGCCGAGTCGCGGCGGCACCGGGTGGTGCCGGTCACCCGCAAACTCCTCGCCGACGGGGAGACCCCGGTCGGGGTCTACACGAAACTGGCCGGTGGGCCGGGCACCTTCCTGCTCGAATCGGCCGAGCAGGGCGTCGCCTGGTCGCGCTACTCCTTCATCGGGGTCCGCAGCGCCGCGACGCTCGTCGAGAAGGACGGGCAGGCCGCCTGGCTGGGAACGCCGCCGGAGGGCGTACCGCTGGGTGGTGATCCGGTGGTGGCCCTGCGGGAGACGGTGGCCGCGCTGACCGGCGGCGCGCAACCCAAGGCGGACCTTCCGCCGCTCACCGGTGGCATGGTCGGCTACCTCAGCTACGACCTGGTCCGCCGGTTCGAGCGGATCCCGGCCACCGCGGCCGACGACGTGCCCCTGCCGGAACTCGGCATGATGCTCGCCACCGACCTCGTGGTCCTCGACCACCACGAGGGCTCGGCGCTGCTGGTGGCGAACGCGGTGCTCGCCGGCGACGCCGACGACACCGCCCGGCTGGCCGCCTACCACCAGGCGGTCGGCCGGCTGGACGCGATGACCACCGCACTGTCCCGGCCCACCCCGCCGATGGTCTCCACGGTGGACCGCCGGCCGCCCGGTGAGCCGGTCAGCCGGACCCTGCCGGGGGAGTACCAGAAGGCGGTGGAGACGGCCAAGGAGGCGATCCGGGCCGGTGAGTGCTTCCAGATCGTGGTGGCGCAGCGCTTCGAGCGGCCGACCGACGCGAACGCGCTCGACGTCTACCGGGTGCTGCGGGCCACCAACCCGAGTCCATACATGTACCTGCTCCGCTTCGACGACTTCGACATCGTCGGCTCGTCGCCGGAGGCCCACCTGAAGGTCAGCGCGAACCGGACGGCCCTGCTGCACCCGATCGCCGGTACCCGCTGGCGCGGCGCCACGCCCGAGCAGGACGCCGCGCTCGCCGCCGAACTGCTCGCCGACCCGAAGGAACGCGCCGAGCACGTGATGCTCGTCGACCTGGGCCGCAACGATCTGGGCCGGGTGTGCGAACCGGGCACCGTCGAGGTGCCGGAGTTCGCGCGCATCGAGCGCTACAGCCACGTCATGCACATCGTGTCCACGGTGGTCGGCCGGCTGCGTGCCGACCGGACCGCGTTCGACGCGCTCGCCGCGACGTTCCCGGCGGGCACCCTCTCCGGCGCGCCGAAGGTCCGGGCCATGGAGATCATCGAGGAGTTGGAGCCGACCCGGCGCGGCCTCTACGGCGGCACGGTCGGCTACTTCGGGTTCGCCGGCGACATGGACATGGCGATCGCGATCCGGACCGCGCTGCTCAAGGACGGTGTCGCCTACGTCGGGGCGGGCGCGGGCATCGTGGCCGACTCCGACCCCGCCGCCGAGGAGCAGGAAACCCGCAACAAGGCGGCCGCGGTGCTCGCCGCGATCGCCGCCGCCGAGACGCTGCGCGCCGCCCGATGAGCCGGCGCACCCACCTCACCTCGATCGCGGCCTGCCTGGCCGGGGCCGGGCTCACCCTCTACGCCGTGACGCGGGTCTGGTCGATCCAGGTGGAGCAGCGGACCGGCCTCTCCGACCTGCGCACCGAGCAGACCGGCGCCGAGTCCCAGCCGTGGCTGATCGGTCTCGCGCTCGTCGCCCTCGCCGGGACCGGCGCGCTGCTCGCCACCCGCGGCCGGGTGCGGCGCGGGCTGGGTGTGCTGCTCACGCTGATCGGCGCGGGCATCGTCGTGGGCGGGTTGCTGGCGCGCGTCACGCTCGACGCGGGCGAGGCCGGCGCCGCGGCGGTCATCTGGCCGGTGGCCTGCGTGCTGGGCGGCGCGGCGGTGGCGGCGGGCGGCGTGCTCGCCGCGCGGCACGGCCATCTCTGGTCGGCCATGTCGGCACGGTACGAGCGGAGCACCGTCCCGTCCGCCCCACCGGCGACGACCGGCACGCGGGAACCGGGTGAGACCGGACCGGCCGACAACCGGTCGCTCTGGGACGCCCTGGACCGGGGCGACGACCCGACGGCCCGCTGATTCACCCGTACAGGGCATTTCCCTCAGCGCGCGGCGGCCAGCGCCTTCGGCCGGGCGCGGTGCCGCGGGCTCGCCTTGACCATCGCGGCGACGGCCCGGCTGGTTTCGGCCCGGGCCTGTGCGCGGGCCCGGTCGGCCTGGATCGCCGCCCAGGCGTTGTCCCGGGCGGTCGGCACGTTGGCCGGGCCGACGACGGCGCGCTGCACCTCGGTGACCACGTCGGCGGCGAGCGCGACGAGGGCCCGGGAGACGGTGACGAAACCGATCGGCTGGGTGGGAGAGGCAGTGGCCATGAGGTCGACTCCGCAATTCATCGTCCGGCTGGCGGCAGGTGAGTGCCGGGACAAGTCTGCCCGACAGTCATGATGGGGGAGTCCTATTTCCGCACCGTGACGAGAGGGTCAACGCGCCGTGGTATCGACCGTTCGGGGGAAGGGCCCCAGCACAGCGGCCCGGAGGGCGGCCGGTCGATGTGAGCGACGTGACACTCGCCCCGGGCAGCCTGGCATTATGCCCCAGACCAATCCGTGAGGCGCGCCATACCCCGGGAGCCCGGGGACGGCCGCTACCTCCTAGCATCGGGCCGAAGACACCCGGAGAGGGGAGTCATTACGTGACATCCGATCAGGCGGAAGCGGGCAGTGGCGGCCCCGCGCAGCGCGGAGCGGCTCCGCAGAACGTTCTCGAGGAAATCCTCGCCGGTGTGCGTGAGGACGTAGCGGCACGCCAGGAGCGCACGCCGCTGGAGAAGGTGCGTGAACTCGCGGCGGCGGCGCCACCGGCGATCGACGCGTACGCGGCCCTGCGCAAGCCCGGTGTGGCGGTGATCGCCGAGGTCAAGCGGTCGTCGCCGTCCAAGGGCGCGCTGGCCGACATCCCGGACCCGGCCGAGCTGGCCGGGGAGTACGCGGCCGGCGGCGCACGCTGCATCAGCGTGCTCACCGAGGGCCGGTGGTTCGGCGGCTCGCTGGACGACCTCGTCGCGGTGCGCAGGTCGGTGAAGATCCCGGTCCTGCGCAAGGACTTCGTGGTCTCCAGCTACCAGGTGCACGAGGCCCGGGCGCACGGCGCCGACCTGGTGCTCCTGATCGTCGCCGCCCTCGAGCAGAACGTGCTCGTCGGCCTCCTGGAGCGCATCGAGTCGCTGGGCATGACCGCCCTCGTCGAGGTGCACAACGAGGAGGAGGCGGACCGGGCGCTGGAGGCGAACGCGAAGGTCATCGGGGTCAACGCCCGCGACCTGCGCACGCTCGAGGTGGACCGGTCGGTCTTCGAGCGCATCGCGCCCGGCCTGCCGAACAACGTGGTCAAGATCGCCGAGTCCGGCGTGCGCGGCCCGCACGACCTGATCCGGTACGCGTCCGCGGGCGCCGACGCGGTCCTGGTCGGCGAGGGCCTGGTCACCCAGAAGTCGCCGCGTGACGCGGTCGCCGAACTGGTCAACGCGGGCAACCACCCGGCGACGCCGCGGCCGGTCCGATGACCGCCCCCTCGCTGCCGGACCTGGCCGGGCACTTCGGTCCGTACGGCGGCCGGTTCGTCCCGGAAGCGCTGATCAAGGCGCTGGACGAGCTGGACGCGGCGTACCGGTCGGCGAAGGCCGACCCGGAGTTCCAGGCCGAATTCCAGGACCTGCTGCTGAACTACGCCGGCGTGCCGTCGCTGCTCTACCGGGCGAAACGGCTCTCCGCCGAGCTGGGCGCGGAAATCCTGCTCAAGCGGGAGGACCTGAACCACACCGGCGCGCACAAGGTGCGCAACGTGCTCGGTCAGGCGCTGCTCGCGAAGCGGATGGGCAAGGGCCGGGTGATCGCCGAGACCGGTGCCGGCCAGCACGGCGTCGCGAGCGCCACCGCGGCCGCGCTGCTCGACCTCGAGTGCGTGGTCTACATGGGCGCGACGGACACCGAGCGGCAGGCGCTGAACGTGGCGCGGATGCGGATGCTCGGCGCCACCGTGATCCCGGTGACGAACGGTTCGCAGACCCTCAAGGACGCGCTCAACGAGGCGCTGCGCGACTGGGTCACCACCGTCGACACCACGCACTACCTGCTGGGCACGGCGGCCGGGCCGCACCCGTTCCCGGAGCTGGTCCGCGACTTCGTCGGCGGCATCGGCGTCGAGGCCCGGGCGCAGTGCCTGGAGCAGCTCGGCCGGCTGCCGGACGCGGTCGCCGCGTGCGTCGGTGGCGGCTCCAACGCGATCGGCATCTTCCACGCGTTCGTGCCAGACACCAAGGTCCGGCTGTACGGCTTCGAGGCCGGCGGCGACGGCGTGGAGACCGGCCGGCACGCGGCGTCGATCACCGGTGGTTCGGTGGGCGTGCTGCACGGCAACCGCACCTACCTGCTGCAGAACGAGGACGGCCAGACCATCGAGTCGCACTCGATCTCGGCGGGCCTGGACTACCCGGGCGTCGGGCCGGAGCACGCCTGGCTGCACGACAGCGGCCGGGCGACGTACGAGCCGGTCACCGACGCCGAGGCGATGGCGGCGTTCCAGCTGCTCTGCCGCACCGAGGGGATCATCCCGGCGATCGAGAGCTCGCACGCCCTGGCCGGCGTCGCGAAGATCGCGCCGCGGCTCCGCGAGGAACTCGGCCGGACCCCGACCATCGTGGTCAACCTGTCCGGTCGCGGCGACAAGGACGTGCACACGGCCGGCGCCTATTTCGGCATCCTCGACCCGGTCGAGACGGTCGTCCCCGGGGAGAACACGTGAGCATCGCGTCCACCTTCGCCACCGCGAAGGCCGAGAACCGGGCGGTGCTGGTCGGCTGCATGCCGGCCGGCTTCCCGACGGTCGACGACAGCATCGAGCAGATGATCGAGATGCACCGGTCCGGGTGCGACGTCATCGAGGTCGAGCTGCCGTACTCGGACCCGGTCATGGACGGCCCGGTCATCCAGAAGGCGAGCGACATCGCGCTCGCCGGCGGCGTCCGCACCCGGGACACCCTGAAGATCATCGACGCGGTCTCGTCGGCCGGCGCCACCGTCGTGCTGATGACCTACTGGAACCCGATCGAGAAGTACGGTGTCGACGCGTTCGCCCGTGACCTCGCGTCGGCCGGTGCCACCGGGCTGATCACGCCGGACCTGATCCCGGACGAGGCGGGCGAGTGGATCGCCGCCTCCGACCAGCACAAGATCGACCGTACGTTCCTGGTCGCGCCCTCCTCGACCGACGCTCGACTCGCGATGACCGTGGCCAACTGCCGGGGCTTCGTCTACGCCACCGCGCTGATGGGCGTCACCGGCGCCCGTACGTCGGTGTCCTCGCAGGCGCCGGAACTGGTGGCCCGGGTGCGCGCCGCCGACCCGGAGATGCCGGTCGGTGTCGGCCTCGGCGTCGGCAACGGCAAGCAGGCCGCCGAGGTGGCCGCGTTCGCGGACGGGGTGATCGTCGGCAGCGCGCTCATCCGGTGCGTGCTGGACGCCCCGGACCGGGCCACGGGGCTGGACCGGCTCCGGTCGCTCAGCGCCGAACTGGCCGACGGCGTCCGTACCCGCTGATCCTGCCCGGGCAGGGCTTCTTTATGGAAATGGGGCCCTGCCCGGCGCTCACGCCGGGCCCGCGCGGCGGTAGCGTGTGCACCCGTGAACATCGCCGCCATCCCCAGTCCGACGACGTCCGTGTGGCACCTCGGGCCGTTCCCGATCCGGGCCTACGCGCTCTGCATCATCGCCGGCATGGTCGTCGCCGCGCTCCTGATGGAGAAGCGCCTGCGTCACCGGGGTGTGGCGCCGTGGGTCTCGCTCGACATGGTGGTGTGGGCGGTGCCGTTCGGCATCGTCGGCGCCCGGATCTACCACGTGATCACGTCGCCGCAGGACTACTTCGGAGCCGGCGGTGAGCCGATCCGGGCCCTCTACATCTGGGAGGGCGGCCTCGGCATCTGGGGCGCGGTGATCGGCGGTGCCCTCGGCGCCTGGATCGCGGCCCGCCAGATCGGGCTGCCGCTCAGCGTCTTCGCCGACGCGCTCGCCCCGGCGCTGCCCGTCGCGCAGGCGATCGGCCGGCTCGGCAACTGGTTCAACAACGAGCTGTACGGCAAGGTCACCACGCTGCCCTGGGGCCTCGAGATCCACGAGATGGACTCGGCCAACCCCGGCCACGCCACCATGATCGACGGCGAGCCGGTGACGAAGCCCGAGCTCTACCACCCGACGTTCCTCTACGAGCTGCTCTGGAACCTCGGCGTCGCCGGATTCGTCTGGCTGCTGGACAAGAAGTTCAAGTTCGGCCGGGGGCGGGCTTTCGCGCTCTACGTGATGGCGTACACGGCCGGTCGCGTCTGGATCGAGATGCTGCGCACCGACGAGGCCAACACCTTCTTCGGCGTACGCCTCAACGTCTTCACCTCGATCATCATCTTCCTGGCCGCGGCGGTCTACTTCGCCGTGGTGCGTGGCCCCCGGGAGTACGTGGTGCCGATCGACGCGCCCGAGACCGCCCCGGCGCCGGACTCCTCCTCGGCCGCCATCTCCTCCTCGGCCGGTGATGTGTCGCAGGTCGACGTCTCGGCCGCCGGACCCCCCGCCGCCGCGCCGCCGCCGGCCGCCTACCAGGTGGTCAGCGAGGAACGGTTCCGGGAATACCAGCGGACCGGTGTGCTGCCACCCGCGACCGGCGACCCCGTCGCCGTGGCACCGGCCGCCTCCGACGACAACTGATCCCGGGCCCGGCATGCGAACGGCCGTGGTGGTGGGCGCGGGCATGTCCGGGCTCGCCGCCGCCGGCGCCCTGTCCCGTGCCGGCTGGCACGTCACCGTCCTGGAACGCTCCGAACGGGTGGCGCCGCCACCCACAGCCGTCGTGCTCTGGCCCAACGGGCAGCGGGCGCTGGCCGCCCTCGACCCGGACGGCGGCTGGTCGGCGATCGCGTCACCCCTGCCCGACGGCGGGGTGCGCCGGCCCGACGGGCAGTGGCTCGTCGCACCCCGGGCCCGCGCCGGCACCGGCCCCGCGCCGGCCGCCGTGCACCTGGAAGACCTGTACGACGCCCTGATCGCCGGCCTCGGCGACCGGGTCGAGATCCGCACCGGCTTCGACGTGACGACCGTGCTCACCGGCCCGGCCCGGCGGCCCGCCGCCGGCGACGGCACCACCCTGATCGAGGCCGACCTGCTGGTCGGCGCCGACGGGATCGACAGCCGGGTCCGCGCGACGCTGGCACCGGAGTCCATCGCCCAGGGCGCCGGCCTGGCCGCCTGGCAGGCCGTGATCCCCGCCTTCCGGGTCCCGGACCTGCCCACCCGCTCCGTCCCACGGGCCACGCCCGGACCTCGGCGTGGGGCTGGCGACGTCGTGCCCGGGTCTCGGCGCGGGGCCGGCGACGTCGTGCCCGGGTCTCGGCGCGGGGCTGGCGACGTCGTGCCCGGGTCTCGGCGTGGGGCTGGCGACGTCGTGCCCGGGTCTCGGCGTGGGGCTGATGACGTTGTGTCTGGCCCCCGCCGCGGGGCCGACTTCGCTGCGGTCGCGCCACGTGCGGGCTGGGGCGGTGCTTTCTCCGGGTCCAGGTCCGGGTCCGTGGCCAGGTCCGGGGCCGAGTCCGGAGCCGGGTTCGTCGGCGGGGAGACCCTGGGTTCCGGCTACCGCTTCGTCGCCGTGCCCCTCGGCGAGCACGCGGCAGGCCGGGGCGGCGTCTACTGGGTGGCCACCGCCGCCGGCGCACCCCGGCCCGAATCGCCGGACACCCAGCTGGCGCTGCTGCGCCGATGGTTCGCGGGCTGGCACGAACCGGTCGGTGCCCTGCTGGCCGCGACCCGCCCCGAAGACCTGGTTCCGCAGGGCGTCCGGGAGTTGCGCCCCCTGCCCCGGGCCTACGGGTACCGTTCCGGCCCCGGCGGTGTGGTCCTGATCGGCGACGCCGCCCACGCCATGCCGCACCACCTCGGTCAGGGCGCCTGCCTGGCGTTCGAGGACGCGGCCACGCTGCGCACCCTGATGGCCGACATCCCCGCGGGCGACGGCCTGGGCGAGGCCGTGGAAACCTACAGCCGCCTGCGCCGCCCCCGCACCACGACGGTGGTCCGCGAGAACCGCCGGATGTCCGCTGTCGTGCAGGCCCGAGGCCGGCTGGCGCTGCGCGCCCGCGATGCGGCACTGAGCCACATGCGGCCACGTTTCCTGGGCCGGACCTTGGACCCGGTCACCGACTGGGCCCCACCGGAGTAGCCGGCCCCGGCCCGGAGTGGATCCCAGCTCGGTTCGCCCGCCCCCGCGCCGCTGGGCTCGCCCTCCGGTTTGGCCCGGTCCCCGCCTGCTTCTCCGGCCCGCGCCGCCCCGGCTCGCCCCCGCCCGGCTCGGCTCGCCCTCCGGTTTTGGCCCGGCCCCGCTTGCCCTCCGGCCCGCGCCGCCCCGGCACGGCACGGCTCGACCGGGCGAGGTGGGCCGGTCAGCTACGGTGCGGCCGGTGCTGGCAGGGGCGTCGGGTTGATGTCTCGGCTCAGCGGCAAGCGGGTCGGCCGACCGTGGTGCTGATCGAGGCGACGAGGTGGTCGACGTCCACGGGTCCGGTCGTTTTCACCCTCAGCGTTGATCCGACCCGCAGCGGCTCCGCTCGGGCCGACCATCGCGGCCACCACTCCTCGAGTCTGCGGCCGGATCGGCGGTGGTCCGCGAGCGCGGCGTGCGAGAGGGGACACGCCCCCTCGCCGGAGGCCCCGCGCCCTTGTCGCCGTCCAGCCGATGCCGCCCGCGCATGAGACCAGGCCCAGGCTGGTGCCGGACAGCGGGGCTGCCCGGGTTTTCGCGTCCTGGCCCGGTGGTGCTGGGCAGCGGGCTGCCCGGGTTTTCGCGTCCTGGCCCGGTGGTGCTGGGCAGCGGGCTGCCCGGGTTTTCGCGTCCTGGCCCGGTGGTGCTGGGCAGCGGGCTGCCCGGGTCTTCGCGCCCTGGCCCGGTGGTGGTGGACAGCGGGGCCGCCCGGGTCTTCGCGCCCTGGCCCCGGTGGTGCCGGCTGCGCCGTCCCTGGCGAGATGTTGATCTGCTAGCGCTACGAAATCGCGGTTTTGACCCCATGATCACAGCGATTTCGTAGCGCTAGCAGATCAACAACGCCGCGTGGACCGGGCGCAGTCGATCGCGGCTACCTGCTCGGGGACCTCGACGGAGACGAAGGCAAGGAGCACTGCGCCACACTCGTCTGCCTTGCCGGCCGCCACCGACTGGACATTCTGCGCAACATGCTCCGCCCACAGACGTTCTACCAGCGCAGACCGGCGGGAGAGCCGCTACTGCGCAGACCGGCGGGAGAGCCGCTACCGCGCGGGCCGGCGGGAGAGCCGCTACCGCGCGGGCCGGCAGGAGAGCCGCCACCGCGAGAGCCGGCAGAAGGAGCGCCTACCGCCCGAGGACCTACCGTGCAGGACCGCAGGGCCCCCGGGGCCGCAAGATCAGAGTTTGGGAACGAGGTTCACTCGTCCGGTGGGGACGGGTCGGTGGGCTGTAATCGCTGACAACACCGTGGCGCGTAAGGGCCGACCTGCGACTCAACCCTTACGCCGTACCATAATCTGGGAAGTGTGAGCGAGTCGCGGAGGCCTGGAAGATCACAGTGGGGCGGCCGCCGGTGAGGCGATGCAGGCCGTGCCGGCCCGGCGGAAGCCGACGCGGGTGTAGAGGCGCGCCACGTCGTCGTCGCCAGCGGCGAGGAAGATCAGGTTGACGCCGAGGGTCAGCAGGCGGCCGGCGAGGGTGGCGGTGAGCTGGGAGGCGTAGCCGCGGTTGCGCGCCGAGGGCAGCGTGGCCACCCCGACGATCTCGGCGACCTCGCCCACCCGCTGGCTGGTCGCCGCAGCCAGGATGCCCTCGGTGGGCGACTCGGCCACGACGGTGACGTAGTCGCCGCTCGCGAACATGTCCCGGGCCTGCCGAACCGCCTCCTCGGTCAGCGCCGGCGCCGCGTCCCGCTCGGCCGGGCCGGCGGCTTCGATGACGAGCGTGTTCTCGCTGATCTCCAGGGCTGTGCGGTGGGCGGGGGCGCCGAAGCCGAGGCGGGCGACGGCGCGTGCGGCGCGCAGGTCGGCGGCGAAGCTGGGTGCGGCCGGGTCGAGGTAGCGGAGCTTGGCGTCGCGCAGCGGCAGGTCGGGCACGAGCGCCGCCGGGTCCAGCACGAGCAGGGGTGCTTGCAGCACGTCGAGGCCTGCGGAGGGGGCCACCGCGAGCAGGTCGGGGGTTGTCTCGTGCACCCACTCGAAGGCTTCCGGGAGGCCTAGCTCACGCTGCCGCTGCCGGGTGTCGACGAGGTCCGCGGCGGAGGGGGTGTGCGAACCCGGGCGCGGCCGTGCATAGTAGGGCCAGCCCTCTCCCTCGCGGATGAAGAGAGTCAGTGAGCCGATCTCTTCGGTCCGCGCCCAGGGGCGGGGCAAAGCGTCGTAGAACCGTTCGAGTCGGTCGAAGAGGCCGGAATCCACTGGCGCCATCGCGCGAGACTACCGGTCGATGCACCGGCTGTGCTATTCAGTTCCTTCCGCACTTCGGATGCGAGCACGTGAGCGAGCACTCGATGTGACACTCGATGTGAGCACGTGATGCGCGCACTTCCGAGGCGAGGTGTGATCAATCCGCATCTGGCGGAGATCAGTGTCTCTTAACGTAGACTCAAGAGACTTTGCAGGGCCGACGTCGTCCCGACCTCGAAACGAAACACCAGTGACGACAGGAGGCCCGGTGGCATATCCGCACCCCCAGGGGATGTACGACCCGGCATACGAGCGAGACGCCTGCGGTGTGGCCTTTGTTGCCGACATTCACGGACGTCGTTCCCATGACGTGGTCGCCAAGGGCCTTTCGGCGCTGATCCGCCTGGACCACCGGGGCGCCCGCGGCGCCGAGCAGAACACCGGCGACGGCGCCGGCATCATGATCCAGGTTCCGGACGCGTTCTACCGCGCGGTCGCCGGCTTCGAGCTGCCACCGGCCGGTGCGTACGCCGCCGGTCTGGTGTTCCTGCCGGCCGACCCCGACGACGCGGCCCGGGCCATCAAGATCTTCGAGAAGTACGTGCTCGTCGAGGGCGGCGAGGTGCTCGGCTGGCGTGACGTGCCGGTGGACCCGTCCGACCTGGGCGCCACCGCCGAGGACGCGCGCCCGGCGATCCGGCAGGTCTTCCTGGCCGCGAGCCGCCTCACCGGTTCGCCCGCCGGCCGGGCCGGCGAGCAGCTCTCCGGCATCGAGCTGGACCGGGTGGCGTTCTGCATCCGCAAGCAGGCCGAGCGGGAGACGTCGCAGCGTGGCATCGCGCTGTACTTCCCGTCGCTCTCCTCGCGGACCGTGACCTACAAGGGCATGCTCACGCCGGAGCAGCTCCCGGAGTTCTTCCCGGACCTGACCGACGAGCGGGTGGACAGCGCGATCGCGCTCGTGCACTCCCGGTTCTCGACGAACACGTTCCCCTCGTGGCCGCTGGCGCACCCGTACCGGTTGATCGCGCACAACGGTGAGATCAACACGATCCGCGGCAACAAGAACTGGATGGCCGCCCGCGAGGCGCTGCTCTCCTCGCCGAACCTGCCCGGCAACATCAAGCGGCTCTTCCCGATCAACTCGCCGGAGGCGTCCGACTCGGCGAGCTTCGACGAGGTCCTGGAGCTCCTGCACCTGGCCGGCCGCAGCCTGCCGCACTCGGTGCTGATGATGATCCCGGAGGCGTGGGAGAACGACCCGGACATGGATCCGGCGCGCCGCGCGTTCTACCGGTTCCACGCGAGCCTGATGGAGCCGTGGGACGGCCCGGCCGCCGTGGCGTTCACCGACGGCACCGTCATCGGCGCCGTGCTGGACCGCAACGGCCTGCGCCCGGGCCGCTGGTGGCACACCGCCGACGGTCTCGTGGTGCTCGGTTCCGAGGCCGGCGTGATCGACTTCGAGCCGGGTCAGGTGGTGGCGAAGGGCCGCCTCCAGCCGGGCAAGATGTTCCTGGTCGACACCGAGGCCGGCCGGATCGTGCACGACGCCGAGATCAAGGCGGAGCTGGCCGCCGCCGAGCCGTACGCGGACTGGCTGCACGCCGGCCTGATCGAGCTCGGTGACCTGCCCGCCCGCAAGCACGTGATCTACACGCACGACTCGGTGACCCGCCGCCAGCAGGTGTTCGGCTACAGCGAGGAAGAACTCAAGATCCTGGTGGCGCCGATGGCGCGGACCGGTGCGGAGCCGCTCGGCTCGATGGGCACGGACACCCCCATCTCGCCGCTCTCCACCCGGCCGCGGCTGCTGTTCGACTACTTCCACCAGCTGTTCGCGCAGGTCACGAACCCGCCGCTGGACGCCATCCGGGAGGAGCTGGTCACCAGCCTCTCGATGACGATCGGCCCGGAGGCGAACCTGCTCGACCCCGGTCCGGCGAGCTGCCGTCAGGTCGTGCTGCCCTACCCGGTGATCGACAACGACGAGCTGGCCAAGCTGCTCTCCATCGACGAGGACGGCGATCTCCCCGGTTTCAAGGCGGTCCGGGTCTCCGGGCTCTACCCGCTGCGGGACGGCGCCGCCGGCATCAAGGCCCGTCTCACCCAGATCTGCCGGCACGTGTCGGAGGCGATCGAGGACGGCGTACGCATCCTCGTGCTCTCCGACCGCGACTCCAACGCCGACCTGGCGCCGATCCCGTCGCTGCTGCTCACCGCGGCCGTGCACCAGCACCTGGTCCGGGAGCAGACGCGCACCCAGGTGGCGCTGGTGGTGGAGTCCGGTGACTGCCGCGAGGTGCACCACGTCGCCACGCTCATCGGTTTCGGTGCGGCGGCGGTCAACCCGTACCTCGCCTTCGAGAGCGTCGACGACCTGATCGCCACCGGCACGCTGGCCGGGATCGACCCGCGCACGGCGGTCCGCAACTACGTCAAGGCGCTCGGCAAGGGCGTCCTGAAGATCATGTCGAAGATGGGCATCTCGACCGTCTCGTCGTACTGCGGCGCGCAGGTCTTCGAGGCCGTCGGCCTGGAGAACAAGCTGCTCCAGCGCTACTTCGCGGGCACCTCGGGCCGGATCGGCGGTGTCGGCCTGGCCGGCATCCACGCCGAGGTCAAGGCGCGCCACGAGAAGGCGTACCCGGCGAACCCGGCCGAGCGGGCGCACCGGCGTCTCGAGGTCGGCGGCGAGTACCAGTGGCGCCGCGAGGGCGAGATCCACCTGTTCAACCCGGAGACCGTCTTCCTGTTGCAGCACGCGACGCGGTCCAAGCAGTACGACGTCTTCCGCAAGTACACCCAGAAGGTGGACCAGCTGTCGGCCGACGCCGGTCACCTGCGGGGTCTGTTCCGGTTCAAGCCGGACCGGACGCCCATCCCGGTGGACGAGGTCGAGCCGGCCAGCGAGATCGTCAAGCGGTTCGCCACCGGCGCGATGAGCTACGGCTCGATCTCCGCGGAGTCGCACGAGACCCTGGCCATCGCGATGAACCGCCTCGGCGGCAAGTCGAACACCGGTGAGGGCGGCGAGGACGTCGAGCGGCTGTACGACCCGGAGCGCCGTTCCGCGGTCAAGCAGATCGCGTCCGGCCGGTTCGGCGTGACAAGCGAATACCTGGTCAACGCGGACGACCTGCAGATCAAGATGGCGCAGGGCGCGAAGCCCGGTGAGGGCGGCCAGCTGCCCGGCAACAAGGTGTGGCCGTGGGTCGCCAAGACCCGGCACGCCACCCCGGGTGTCGGCCTGATCTCGCCGCCGCCGCACCACGACATCTACTCCATCGAGGACCTGGCCCAGCTGGTCCACGACCTCAAGATGGTCAACCCGGCGTCCCGAGTGCACGTCAAGCTGGTCTCCGAGATCGGTGTCGGTACCGTCGCGGCGGGTGTCGCGAAGCTGAAGGCCGACGTCATCCTGATCTCCGGCCACGACGGCGGCACCGGCGCGTCCCCGCTGAACTCGCTCAAGCACGCCGGCACCCCGTGGGAGCTGGGCCTGGCCGAGGCGCAGCAGACGCTGCTGCTGAACCGGCTGCGCGACCGTGTCACCGTGCAGGTCGACGGCCAGCTCAAGACCGGCCGGGACGTGGTGATCGCGGCGCTGCTGGGCGCCGAGGAGTTCGGTTTCGCGACGGCTCCGCTGATCGTCTCCGGCTGCATCATGATGCGGGTCTGCCACCTGGACACCTGCCCGGTCGGCATCGCCACGCAGAACCCGGTGCTGCGCGAGCGCTACACCGGCAAGCCGGAGTTCGTGGAGAACTTCTTCATGTTCCTCGCCGAGGAGGTCCGGGAGATCCTGGCCGAGCTCGGTTTCCGCAGCATCGACGAGGCGATCGGCCAGGCCGAGGTGCTCGACGTGGCCCAGGCGGTCGACCACTGGAAGGCCAAGGGCCTCGACCTGGCGCCGGTGCTCTACGTGCCGGAGCTGCCCGAGGGCGCGTCCCGCCGCGGCGTGGTCGCCCAGGACCACGGCCTGGAGAAGGCGCTGGACAACGAGCTGATCGCGCTGGCCCAGCCGGCTCTGATCAAGGGCACGCCGGTCCGCGCCGAGGTGTCGGCCCGCAACGACCAGCGCAGCATCGGCGCGATGCTGGGCGGCGAGGTCAGCCGGCGGTACGGCGGCAACGGCCTGCCCGACGACACCATCTCGTTCACCCTGCGCGGCACCGGCGGCCAGTCGTTCGGCGCCTTCCTGCCGCGCGGCGTGACGCTGCGGCTGATCGGTGACACGAACGACTACGTGGCGAAGGGCCTCTCCGGTGGCCGGGTGATCGTCCGGCCGGCCGAGGACGCCCCGTTCGTGGCCGAGGAGAACACCATCGCGGGCAACACCATCCTGTACGGGGCCACCGGCGGCGAGTTGTTCCTCCGCGGCCGGGTCGGCGAGCGGTTCGCGGTGCGCAACTCCGGTGGCGCCGCGGTCGTCGAGGGCGTCGGTGACCACGGTTGCGAATACATGACCGGTGGTGTGGTGGTGGTGCTCGGCGCGACCGGGCGCAACTTCGCGGCCGGCATGAGCGGCGGCAAGGCGTTCGTCCTGGACCTGAACCAGTCGCTCGTCAACCCCGAGCTGGTGGATCTCGCACCGCTCAACGACGAGGAGCGCGACGTGCTGCGCTCGCTCGTCGAGAAGCACCACGCCGAGACCGACTCCGCGGTCGCCGGCCGGCTGCTCAAGGACTGGCCGGTCGCGGTGGAGCGGTTCACCGCGGTGGTGCCGCGCGACTACAAGCGCGTGATGGAACTGATCAGGACCGCCGAAGCCGCCGGTCGCAACGTGGACGAGGCGGTCATGGGGGTTACCAGTGCCTGATCCGAACGGTTTCCTCCGCTACGAGCGGCAGCTCCCGAAGCGGCGTCCGGTCCCGATCCGGTTGATGGACTGGAAAGAGGTGTACCCGCCGGCCGGCGAGGAGCTCATCCGGGACCAGGCGACGCGGTGCATGGACTGCGGCATCCCGTTCTGCCACGACGGCTGCCCGCTGGGCAACCGGATCCCGGACTGGAACGACCTGGTCCGTACCGGTGGGTGGGAGTCGGCCGTCGAGTCGCTGCACGCGACGAACAACTTCCCGGAGTTCACCGGCCGGCTCTGCCCGGCGCCGTGCGAGGCGGCCTGCGTGCTGGGCATCGCCGACGACCCGGTGACGATCAAGCAGGTCGAGGTGGAGATCGCCAACTACGCCTTCGGGCGCGGCCTGGTGCCGCAGCCGGCGCCGACGGCGTCCGGCAAGTCGGTCGCGGTGGTCGGTTCCGGCCCGGCGGGCCTGGCGGCCGCGCAGCAGCTGGCGCGGGCCGGGCACGCGGTCACGGTCTACGAGCGCGACGATCGCATCGGCGGTCTGCTGCGGTACGGGATCCCGGACTTCAAGATCGAGAAGCACGTCATCGACACCCGGCTCGAGCAGATGGCCGCCGAGGGCGTGGTGTTCCAGACCGGCGTCGACGTGGGCACCGACATCACCGCCGACGACCTGCGGGAACGGTACGACGCGGTGCTGCTGGCCGCGGGCGCGCTGTCCGGCCGGGACACCCCGGAGACCCCGGGCCGCCACCTCAACGGCGTGCACCTCGCGATGGAGCACCTGGTCCCGGCGAACCGGATGGTCGCCGGCCTGCAGGACTCGACGCCGATCGACGCCAAGGGCAAGCACGTGATCATCATCGGCGGCGGTGACACCGGCGCCGACTGCCTCGGTGTCGCGCACCGCCAGGGTGCGGCCTCGGTGACCCAGCTCGACCAGTACCCGCTGCCGCCGGACATCCGCACCGGCGTCAAGGACCCGTGGCCGACCTGGCCGATGATCCTGCGCAACTACGCGGCCCACGAGGAGGGCGGCGAGCGCGTCTTCGGCGTGGCCGTGCAGGAGTTCGTCGGTGACGAGAACGGCGACCTGGTCGCGATCCGGCTCGCCGAGGTGCAGGTGCAGCGGATCGACGGGGTCCGTACCGTCACCGCCGTGCCCGGCTCGGAGCGCGAGCTCCGCGCCGACCTGGTGCTGCTCGCCATCGGTTTCGAGGGCACCGAGGACCAGCCGCTGCTGAAGCAGTTCGGCCTGACCCGCAACCGGCGCAACGTGCTGGACGCGGACCTGAACTGGCAGACCGGCGCCGACGGTGTCTTCGTCGCGGGCGACATGCACAAGGGCGCGTCCCTGATCGTCTGGGCGATCGCCGAGGGCCGGGCCGCCGCGTCGGCGATCCACGACTATCTGGGTGCGGCCGGGGAACTGCCGGCTCCGGTGCGTTCGGATTCGCAACCGCTGTCCGTCTGAATTGGTGTCCGCCGGAACGGCCTGTCGCTTTTGCGGCGGGCCGTTCCGCGTTTCGGCGGATTCCAGGGGTCGTTGCAACACAGGTTGATTAACTGGTTTCGGCCAGGAGTTTAGCGAAGCGCTCGGCTGGGGTGTCCCAGCCGAGCGTTTTGCGTGGGCGGCCGTTGAGTTCGACCGCGAC
>NZ_JAHWGU010000036.1 GCF_020873875.1 Actinoplanes sp. DH11 | reverse complement strand
CCTACCGAACCCGTCACCGGCGAGAACTCCTCGCCAGAGAAACACGCGCCAACCGCTCATAACCGCAGGTCCGTGGGGTCAACTTTCCCGAACCCGCAGAGGGTCAGATTTCAGAAAGCGCTGACAGGCTGGGAGGAACGGGTCCGGGTCGTTGCGGAACACTGCCGCGCCCGGATGGCCGGCGTTGGTGATCAGGATCGGGTGCATGCCGGCTGCTGCGGCGCCCTGGTGTTCGCGGCTGCCGCCGTCGCCGACGTACCAGCAGCGGGTGGGTGGGACGCCGAGCCGGGCGGCCACGGTCGCGTACAGGTGGGGGTCGGGCTTGCGGCGGCCCTCGCGCCAGGAGAAGACCGGGGCGTCGATCAGCGGGGCGTACGGCGTACCCGCCCAAGCCTCGCAGAGTTCGCTGGAACAGTCGCTGAGAAGGCCCACACGGAACCCCGAACCCCGCAGCGCCGCCAGGGTTGCCAATCCGCCCGCGCGGGGCCTGCGCACCCGCTCAGCGCCGGCGTGATGGGTCCGGACCGCGGCGTCCAGTGTCGAGGGTGCGGGTTCGGTGCCGCAGGCGCGCGCCATCGCCAGGAGGGTGTCGCGGGTGGAGCCGCAGGCGCCGACGATTCGCTGCGGGAAGCTGTCGGCCATGGCGGCGTAGAAGTCGTCGCCCGGGATGCCGAGGACCGCTGCCGTCTCGTCGAACGCCGGCCGCCGGTCGGCTTCCGCAGCCGGGTCGGTGAGTGTGCCGAAGAAGTCGAAAACGACCGCAACCCCGTCGTGGGGTTGCGGCCGTTGTCCGATCAACTCAGCGTCCGCCGAAGCCGGCGTTGTTGTCGCGGTACTCGTCGGCGGCCTGGCCGTCGCGGGTGAAGTCCCACCCGCCGGCGGCTTCCCGGCCGGGGCGGCCGCCCATGGCGAAGCCGCCGATCTCCTGGCCGCGCCGCCAGCCACGGAAGTAGCCCGTGGTGTGTGCCGCGATGGAGGCGGCGTCGCGGACGATGCGCAGCGGCCGCTCCTCGCGCAGCGGCGAACCCGGCACCAGGTTTGCCTGGGGCACCCGTTTGGGCAGGCCGGCGGAGGTTTCGGCGGCGACGGCCGGGGTGGCCGCCTTCTCCGCTGCGCGCCAGCCGCTGTCGTTCGGGTTGGCCCAGTCGGCCTTGTCGGGCTCGGACGGGCCGGTGAACCAGGCCGACCGCGCCGCCGCGAAGATCAGCAGGTCACCGTCGTTGCCGTCGGACGGGACCGGCGGCGTGGGGCTGCGATCAAGCGCGGTCAGCTTGGACGGGCCGTCGGTCTTGCGCGTCGGCAGTGGGCTGTCCGTCCTGCGGCTGGACAGCGGGCTGTCCGTCCTGCGGCTGGACAGCGAGCTGTCCGGTTTGCGGCTGGACAGTGAGCTGTCCGGCTTGCGGCTGGGCAATGAGCTGTCCGGCTTGCGGCTGGGCAGCGGGCTGTCCGGCTTACGGCTGGACAGCGGGTCGTCCGCCTTGCGGGCGCCCAGCGGGTCGTCCGTCTTGCGCATCGGCAGCGAACTGCCGGTGGGGTCGAGGGGCGACCCGTTCGTCCGGCCCTCGATGAGGCGCAGTGACGGCGGCTCTTGCGGCATGTCCTGCCACGGTGGCTTGACGCGCCCGGAAGCGGGCGCCGGGCTGACCGGGGCGGGCGCCGGCGGCGGGGCCGCGACGTCGTCCTTGCCGCTGTTGAGCAGCGGCCAGTTGGCCCGCGAACCCGGTTCGGTGATTTCCGGGCCGGGCCGCTGGGCCGGTGGGGCCGCGGGTGACGTCTGCGACGGCGGCAGCGGCAGGCTGAAGTCGGTCGGCCCACCGGACGCGCCGTTCGCTGCCGGTGTCGTCTTCGGCCGGGACGGGATGACCGTGCGCTGGCGCTCCGCCCGGGCCCGGTTGAGTTCGGCGTTGGCCAGGGTCGGCCGGAACGGCTCGCCCGCGTCGGCCGGGGTGGCGCGGCCGCCGGGCTGCGCCGACGACGGAGCCGCCGGCGGCCGGGAGGCCGGCACCGGGCGGACACCGGGAGTGATCGGCGCGATGCCCGGTGGGGGCGGCGGCACCGACACCGGCCGGTTGCCGGGTGAGCCGGCCCGGCCCGGCAGGCCGTTGGCCGCGGCCGGGGCGATCGGCGGGGGAGTGATCGGGCTGGGCGCGACCGGCGGAGCAGTCATCGGCCGGGGGGTGGCCGGTCCGCTGCCGGTGGTCGCCGGCTCCGGACGGTTGCGCCGGCCGAAGCGCGGGGTCTCGCCGGTCGGGACCGGCTGGAGGCCGGGCGCCGGCTCGGTGGTGGCCCGGCGGGCCGCACGGCGGCCCAGGGAGGAGTTGCTCGCCGGCGGGGTGGCCCGGGCACTGAGCGTGCCGACCAGGGCCGTGCAGGCGGCGTCGCAGGCACGGACCGCGGCGATGGCCTGCCGGACGGCGTCGGCGGCGGCCGGGGCCAGCGACTTGTTGACGCCACCGCGCCGCGGTGACTCGCTGATCGCGACCTGGAGGGCGGTCACGGCGGACATCAGCTGGTCGTCACTGCCGGCGCCGGCGCGGGCCAGCTCACCGGCGATCTCCCGGGTGACGTGCGCCGCGTCCCCGGCGCGACCGGTGAACCGGCCGGGCTCGGGAACCGTCTCGAGCACGGCCAGGGCCAGCGGGTGAGCGGGGTCCGGGTAGGCACGCAGGGCAGCCGGGTAGAGCTCGCGGAGCACCTCCCGCAGGGCGACGCACGCCGCGTTCCGGCCGACCAGCATCGCCACGTGCGCGGCCAGGACCGGCTTGTAGCTGACCAGCTCACGCGGGGTCGGCAGGTTGACCGCGGCGATCGCGCCGGCCTGCAACGCCCGGGCCAGGCCGACGGCCCGGCGGGCGGCGACCGGCGCCGCGATCTCCTCGGGGGAGTCGTCGTCGGAGAAACGCTCGGCGAAGTCGTCCGCGTCGTCGTCGTCGACCACGACGAGTGGTCGACCGGCGGCGGTGAGCAGCGAGGTGACGACGTGGTCGTCACTGTCGGCGGCGACCGCCGCGTCGCTGAACCCCGTCGTCCGTTCCACGAGAAGCGTGCCCAGCTGGGCGTAACCCGCCGGGTCGTCGCTGATCTCGTGGACGCCGAGCAGCCGGCCTGCGTCGTCCACAACGGCGATGGTCAGTGGCGCGGCCGAGGCCGAACGCACCGAATCATCAGCCGACGCCAGACCGCAGTACACGCGCACGAGCGCCACGGCGTCGTCCTCCTCCCCGGGACTGCTTCTGTGTGGCCAAGGACTGATGTTCCCTGGTAATCGGTCAGTCACGCCAGTCCACAGCGGCAGAGATCTTGCCGATGACCGAACGCCACCCCAGACTCGCCTGTTGTGCCCCGATTTTCTTCAGTCGCCGACGTCCGAAGAACCCGCCCATCCCACCGCTTTCCGCGGAACGCAGGGACTCGTCCAGGTCGTCGAGCGGAGAACCGGGCGACAGCGCCAGGATCACCGGCTTGATGCGGAGTGCGTGCCCGAGGTCACGGGCCACTTCGCCGGCGGCGATCAGGAGCGGCAGGTCCCAGGTGTCGTGCCCGCCGCGCAGGTTCTCCACCACGAGGTCGAGCTCGTAGCGGTCGTCCGGCTGCGGGTCGATGTCGCTCGACTGTACCCGCTCGACCAGGACCGGCCAGGTGTCCAATTGTGCGAGATCGTGCGGAGCACCCGAACGAAGGAAGGAGACGAGCGATTCAGTGCTCTTGAACGCGAGCAGCCGGCCCTTGTGGGTGAGGAAGAGGGGGACCTCTTCGTCGTCCGGGCGGCCGGACGACTCGTCCGGCTCGTCCTCGAAGTCGGCCGGATCGGGCTCCGCGGCCGCCTCACCGTCGATCTTGTCGGGGCTGTCCGTCTCGGGGCCGGTGGCGAGCAGCGCCTGCCGCTCCAGCTCGGCCTCGTCGACGAACTCCTCCTCGTCCTCCTCCTGGGCACGCTTGCGCGCCTCGAAGGGGTCGTCGTCGTCCGCCTCGATCTCGGTCGGCGTCACCTCGCCGGACTTCCGGTACGCCCGCAGGGTCAGACCCACACCACCGGGCAGTGCGATCTCCACCGGCTCGATGCGGACGTGATCCCAGAGCTCACGCCCGGAGAGCCCTTCGGACGAGGACTTCTCAGCCACCGGCGCGGACGCCTCGGGCTCGTCGGACTGGCTGGTCACGGTTGACCTCCGGATGCTCATGGGGGTGGCGGGACGGGTGACTCTGGGCACACACCCTAGTCGGCAACGCTGTGTGACAACGGCCCCGGTGGCCTCACTCGCCCTTGGGATGCCACACGGTCTTGGTCTCCAGCAGCATGGTCATCGGCCGTAACCCCGGATCACCGGTGAAGTCGGCGCCCGGCCGGTGCCGTACCACGCGCTTGAGTGTGCCCGCAGCGGACCGTTCCAGCTCGGCGGCGAGGTCCGCGTGTTCGACGCCGGTCAGGTCCAGCGCGTTCACGTCGGCGTGCGAGGCCAGCCAGGGGGCGGTCTCGGCGTGCCGGCCGGTGAGAATGTTCACCACGCCGCCGGGCACGTCGCTGGTGGCGAGCACCTCGGCCAGGGTGATCCCGACCTGGGGGTCCGGCGCGAGGACGACGGCGGTGTTGCCGGTCACCACGGCGGGGGCGATGACGCTTGTCAGGCCGAGCAGGGAGGGTGGCGCGACGACGGCGACCACGCCGGTGGGTTCCGGCGCGGAGATGTTGAAGAAGGGTCCGGCCACCGGGTTGGCGCTGCCGGCCACCTGGGCGATCTTGTCGGCCCAGCCCGCGTACCACACCCAGCGGTCGGCGGCGGCGTCCAGCTCGCCGGCCGGCACGCCCAGCGCGGCGAACTCGGCGCGGCGCGCCTCGAGCATCTCGGCGACCCGGTAGAGGACCTGACCGCGGTTGTACGCCGTCGCGCCCGCCCACTTGGCCTGAGCCACCCGTGCCGCCAGCACCGCGTCCCGGGCGTCCTTGCGGGAGGCGAGGGCAACGTTGTCGCCGTTCACCACGTAGGTCCGTCCTGACTCGCTGCGGGGGAACTTGCCGCCGATGAAGAGCTTGTAGGTCTTCCGCACCGAGAGCCGGACAGGTGGGGCCGGTTCGGCAGGGAGAGCGACCGGCGAAGATTTCTTAGGCAAGGTACGCCTCCAGGCCGTGCCGGCCACCCTCGCGGCCGTAACCGGACTCCTTGTAGCCGCCGAACGGCGACGCCGGATCGAACTTGTTGAAGGTGTTTGCCCACACGACGCCGGCTCGAAGCTTGTCGGCGACGGCGAGGATCCGGGAACCTTTCTCGGTCCAGATGCCGGCGGACAACCCGTACGGCGTGTTGTTGGCCTTCTCCACCGCCTCGGCCGGGGTCCGGAAGGTCAGCACCGACAGCACCGGCCCGAAGATCTCTTCCCGGGCTATCCGGTGTGCCTGGGTGACGCCCGTGAAGATCGTCGGGGCGAACCAGAAGCCGCGGTCCGGCAGGTCGCAGGCCGGCGACCAGCGTTCGGCGCCCTCGGCGGCACCTATTTCTGACAATTCGGTAATGCGGGCGAGCTGGACCGCCGAATTGATCGCGCCCACGTCGGTGTTCTTGTCCAGCGGGTCACCGACGCGCAGCGTGGCCATCCGCCGCTTCAGCGACGACAGCAGCTCCTCGGCCACCGACTCCTGCACCAGCAGGCGCGAGCCGGCGCAGCAGACGTGCCCCTGGTTGAAGAAGATGCCTGTCACGATCCCCTCGACCGCCTGGTCGATCGGGGCGTCGTCGAAGACGATGTTGGCGGCCTTGCCGCCCAGCTCCAAGGTGAGCCGCTTGCCGGTGCCGGCCACCGAGCGGGCGATCTGCCGGCCCACCTCGGTGGAGCCGGTGAAGGCCACCTTGTTCACGTCCGGGTGCTGCACCAGGTAGGCGCCCGTGTCGCCGGCGCCGGTGACGATGTTGACCACGCCCGGCGGCAGGTCGGCCTGACGGCAGACGTCGGCGAAGAAGAGTGCGGAGAGCGGCGTCGTCTCGGCCGGCTTGAGCACCACGGTGTTGCCGGTGGCGAGCGCCGGGGCGACCTTCCACGCCAGCATCAGCAGCGGGAAGTTCCACGGGATCACCTGGCCGGCGACGCCGAGCGGGCGCGGGTCCGGGCCGAAACCCGCGTACGCCAGCTTGTCCGCCCAGCCCGCGTAGTAGAAGAAGTGTGCCGCCACCAGAGGCAGGTCGACGTCGCGCGACTCCTTGATCGGCTTGCCGTTGTCGAGCGACTCCAGGACGGCCAGCTCGCGGGAGCGCTCCTGGATGATCCGGGCGATCCGGAACAGGTATTTGGCCCGTTCCGCACCGGGCAGCGCCGACCACGGCCCGAACGCCCGGCGCGCCGCCGCGACGGCCCGGTCGACGTCGTCCGAGCCGGCGCTCGCGACCTCGGCGAGGACCTCCTCGGAAGCGGGGTTCACCGTCTTGAAGGTGCCGCCCTCCGCGGGCGACGTGAACTCGCCGTCGATGAAGAGCCCGTAGGAGGGGGCGATCTCGACCACGGACCGGGACTCGGGAGCTGGTGCGTATTCGAACATCGGCTTTCCGGTTTTCTCCTCGAGGCCGGCTCAGTCCAGGGTGAAGTAGTCCGGACCGGCGTAGTGACCGGTGGTGAGCTTGGTGCGCTGCATGAGCAGGTCGTTGAGCAGCGACGAGGCGCCGAACCGGAACCAGTCCGGGTCGAGCCAGTCGTCACCGGCGGTCTCGTTGATGACCACCAGGTACTTGATGGCGTCCTTGGTGGTCCGGATGCCGCCGGCCGGTTTCACGCCGACCTGCCGACCGTACCGCTCGCGGAAGTCACGCACCGCCTCCAGCATGACCAGGGTGATCGGCAGCGTCGCGTTGACCGCGACCTTGCCGGTGGAGGTCTTGATGAAATCGGCGCCGGCCAGCATGGCCAGCCAGGAGGCACGGCGTACGTTGTCGTACGTCGCCAGTTCGCCGGTCTCCAGAATCACCTTGAGGTGCGCGCCGCCGCAGGCCTCCTTGACCGCGACGATCTCGGCGAAGACCCGGTCGTAGTCGCCGGCCAGGAAGGCGCCCCGGCTGATCACCATGTCGATCTCGTCGGCGCCGGCCGCGACGGCGGCCCGGGTGTCGGCGAGCTTGACCTCCAGCGGCGCCTGGCCCGAGGGGAACGCGGTCGCGACGCTTGCCAGACGGACGCCGGAGCCGGCGAGCGCGGCCGCGGCGACCGGGACCATCGCCGGGTAGACGCAGATCGCGGCGACCGGCGGGCAACCGGGGTCGGCCGGGTCCGGGCGCATCCCTTTCGCGCAGAGTGCCCGGACCTTGCCCGGGGTGTCCGCGCCCTCGAGGGTGGTCAGGTCGACCATCCGGATGGCCAGGTCGATCGCTGTCGCCTTGGCGCTCGCCTTCACCGAGCGGGTGGCGAGCGCCGCCGCCCTGGACTCGACCCCCACCTTGTCGACCCCGGGCAGGCCACGCAGGAAGGAGCGGAGGTCGGACAACCCGAGGGGCGTCGTCGCAGTCATGAAATCGATTCTAAGCAACCCTGTGTCAGTTGATCTTGAATGAACGGTAGGTTGAGCCCGTGGACGTCCTTGTCGTAGATCATCCGCTGGCTCAGACCCGGCTCACCGCCATGCGCCGCACCGAGACCGATTCCGGCGTCTTCCGCGCCTCGCTGCACGAGCTCACCACCATGGTGGTCTACGAAGCGGCCCGCCTCTTCGCGGTCGAGAAGTACCCGATCGAAACGCCCGTCGCGCCCACCGAGGGCACCCGCCTGGCGAACCCGCCGCTGATCGTCCCGGTCCTGCGCGCCGGCCTGGGCATGGCCGACGCCGCGCTCGGCCTGCTCCCCGAGTCGTCGATGGGCTTCGTCGGGCTGGCCCGCGACGAGAAGAGCTACGAGCCGCGCGCCTACATGGAGTCGCTCCCGGCCGACCTCTCCGGCCGCCCGGTCCTGGTCCTCGACCCGATGCTCGCCACCGGCGGCTCCCTGCTGCACTGCTGCAAACTGCTCGCCGACCGCGGCTGCACCGACATCATCATCTGCTGCGTGCTCGCCGCACCGGAAGGCGTCGAGCGGCTCGCCGACTCCGGCCTGCCGCTGCGCCTGATCACCGCGTCGATCGACGAGGGTCTCAACGAGAAGGCCTACATCGTGCCCGGTCTGGGCGACGCCGGCGACCGCCAGTTCGGCGGCATGCGCCGCTTCTGACCCACCGACACGGGCGTACGCCTCAGGTGGTGTAGGACCAGGACGTCGCGCGGCCCGCGGTGAACGGCATCACACCGTGGAAGACCTCGGGCTTCTCGGCGAAGACCAGGGGCAGGAAGTGGCGGTCGGACTCCCACATCGGGAGTTTCCCGGCCAGCACGTCGGCCACGTCCACCCAGTGCAGGGAGCCCTCCGGGTTGGTGGACAGGGGTGAGCCGGTCCAGGCTGTCACCCGGAAGAGGAAGCCGAGCCAGTTCTCCCCGTCGCGGCCGAAGCCGGGCCACGAAATGGTGCCGGCCAGTTCGATGCCGGTGCAGTCGAGGCCGGCTTCCTCGCGGATCTCGCGGCGCAGGCCGGACACGACGTCCTCGCCGGGTTCGAGCTTGCCGCCCAGGCCGTTGTAGTAACCGAAGTGGATGTCATCGGGGCGCGCGTCCCGGCGGATCATCAGGATCTGGCGACGATCGGGGGACAGGACGTAGCCCAACGTGGCGACGATGGCCTGCACCCGGTAGACCCTAGAGCATCCCGTTGAGTGATAAAAGCCGCATACAGTGATGAATCGCGCTCACGTCGTCGGTTGCTGTTCTGCTAACGTTCGCCGGACAGCAGGCGCATAGAGTGAAGTTTCGGGTTGCGCCGGTCGCCGGTCCCGGGCTATCGAGATTCGCAGGAGGGTCGCGGGATGGATTCCGTGCTGAGCATCGTCGTGCCGATCTACAACGTGGCACCCTACCTGGACGAATGCCTCTCCTCCATCGCCTCGCAGTACTACTCACGGCTCGAGGTCGTGATGGTCGACGACGGCTCGACGGACAACAGCGGAGAGATCGCCGCGGCCTTCGCGGAGCGTGACCCTCGGTTCAAACTGGTCACGAAGCCGAACGCCGGTCTGGGTGCCGCGCGCAACACCGGCGTGGAGCACTCCACCGGTGAGTTCCTGATGTTCGTGGACAGCGACGACGTGCTGCCGCCGGCCGCCTGCGAGCTGCTGATCGCGTCGATCACCGAGACCGGGTCGGACTTCGCCTCCGGCAACGTGATGCGGCTGACCAGCCGTGGGGTGCACCAGTCCGGCCTGCACCGGACCCCGTTCGCCAACACCAACCTGCGCACCCACGTCAGCAAGCAGACCTCGCTGATGGACGACCGTACCGCCTGGAACAAGGTCTTCCGCCGTTCGTTCTGGGACGAGCACAAGCTGGCGTTCCCGGAGGGCGTGCTCTACGAGGACACCCCGGTCATGGTCCCGGCGCACGTGCTGGCCAAGAGCGTCGACGTGCTCGACGTGCCGGTCTACTACTGGCGCGAGCGTGAGGGCGCCGACAAGTCGATCACCCAGCGGCGCGACGAGATCCGCGGCTTCATCGACCGGCTGGCCGGCGTCGAGTCGGTGAGCCGGTTCCTCGGCAAGCACAAGCAGCACAAGCTGAAGAGGCTGTACGACGCCTCGGCGCTCAAGGGCGACCTGATGCTGTTCATGCGGGTGCTGCCGCGCGTCGACGACGACTACCACCAGCAGTTCCTCGACGGCTGCAACCGGTTCCTGGCGACCGTCGACCCGCGGGTCTACGACGAGATCCCGGCCGCGCACCGGGTGCTGTGGCGCCTGGTCCGCAACCGGATGCTGCCCGAGCTGCTGGAGATGATCCCGACCGTCCGGGCCCGGCACCGGATCGTCCGCAAGGGACTGCGCCGCTACCACAAGCTGAAGTTCCTCGAGGACCGCCTGCCGAACGTGCCCCGCACGCTGTTCCTGGCCGGCACCCCGCGCCCGCGGACCCGGCTGCACGACGTGCAGTGGCGCGGCGACAAGCTGCAAATCCGCGGGCACGCGTTCATCCCGGGCCAGGCCGCCGCGCACGCGTGGTCGACGACCCGGCTGGTGTGGCTGCGCGACGAGACGGGCCGGCGCACCAAGCGGCAGGCCCTGATCAACCAGAAGTGCCTGGACGCGACGGCGGTGCACGGCAGCCCGACCATCTCGTACGACTGGTCCGGTTTCGAGGCCGAGGTGGACGTCCAGGCGCTGCGCGGTGAGGACGGCGCCTGGAAGGACGGCATCTGGACGGTCGTGGTCGGCGTGCTCGGTCTCGGCCAGAAGAGCAAGGGCCCGTTGACCGTCGGCGAGCACGCGAACCCGATCCGGTTGACGAGCCTCTACGTCGACAAAGACGTTCGCATCACCCCGGTCGTGACGAACGGCAAGTTCCAGCTGCACATCGAGCACGTCGGCGCCCGGCTCACCGGCGGCGGCCTGGACGGCGACGCCGTCGTGATCCGCGGCGAGGTGACGGGGGCGAACCGGAAACCGGCGACGGCCCGGCTGTCGCGGACCTCGGGGATCGTCTGGCGCAGCTACCCGGTGGAGATCACCGACGACCAGTTCGCGTTCCGGGTGCCGGTGGCCGACCTTCAGGACGACGCAGTGGAGTACCCGCAGCTGCTCCCCGGCGAGCCGGGCGAGCGGTGGGACGTCGAGCTCTCCGCCGGTGACGAGCACAGCGCCCCGATCCGGCTGGCCATGCACGACTACTTCACGTTCCCGCCGGTCTACCTCGGCGGCCGGACGGTCAGCCTGCTGCCCGACCGCAAGGGCCACCCGGTGCTGACCGCGCTGCCGCTGACCCCGGTGATCTCCGGCATCACGTCGCTGAGCACCGGTTTCCGGCTCACCGGCACGTTGCCGCCGACCGGTGACTGGTCCGGCATGCGGGTGGTGGCTCGGTTCTCGAACGCCCGGGAGACCAAGCACTTCCCGGTGACGGTCGACGGCCAGACCTGGAGCCTCGACCTGGACCCGCTGCGGGTGCCGAACTTCGGATGGGACATCCGGCTCAAGTCCGGCACGTGGAACCTCTTCCACCGCCTCGGCGACGGGCCGATCCGCCCGCTGCCGCTGGCCGCCGGCGCGCTGGAGAGCCTGCCGGTGGGTCACCCGGCCGACCCGAAGCGGGTCACCTGCGAGTGGCTCACCGACCAGCGCGGTGTGATCCGGGTCCGGACCGCGCTCACCGACTCCGAGCGCGGCAAGGCGAACGGCTTCCGCAGCCGTACCGAGCTCTACCCGAAGATGCGCAAGACACCGCTGCGCGACGTGGTGCTCTACAACAGCTTCACCGGCCGGCAGTACTCCGACAGCCCGCGCGCCGTGCACGAGGAGCTGGTCTCCCGCGGCCTGCCGCTCGGGCACCTCTGGGTGGTCACCGACGGCCAGGCGGCCGTGCCGGACACCGCCAAGGCGATCGCGCTCTGGCGCCACGAGTGGTACGAGGCCCTTGCCACCAGCCGCTACATCGTCACCAACCAGCACCTGCCCGGCTGGTTCGAGCGCCGGCCCGACCAGGTCGTGATCCAGACCTGGCACGGTACGCCGCTGAAGCGCATCGGCTTCGACATCGAGGACCTGCAGTTCGCCGACAAGCAGTACTTCCAGAAGCTCGAGACCGAGGCGCAGAACTGGAGTCACCTGGTCTCGCCGAACAGGTTCAGCACGCCCATCCTGCGGCGGGCGTTCCGGTTCCCCGGCGAGATCCTGGAGATCGGTTACCCGCGTAACGACGTGCTCTTCCTGGAGGGCGCGAAGCGGGACGCGCTTGTCGCCGACGTGCGGACGCGGATCGGGCTGCCGGCCGGCAAGAAGGTGGTGCTGTACGCGCCGACGTGGCGTGACGACGAGTACTACAGCGGTGGCGCGTACAAGATGAACATGATGCTGGATCTGGAAGCCGCCCGGGAGCGCCTCGGCGACGACCACGTGCTGCTGATCCGCCGCCACCCGAACGTCGTGGACGAGATCCGCGGCGCCGGCAACGGCTTCGTGTACGACGTCTCCACCTACCCGGACATGGCCGACCTGCTGGCGATCACCGACGTCCTGATCACCGACTACTCCTCGGTGATGTTCGACTTCGCCAGCACCGGCCGGCCCATCCTGTTCTTCACGTACGACCTGGAGAACTACCGGGACAACCTGCGCGGCTTCTACTTCGACTTCGAGGCCGAGGCGCCCGGGCCGCTGCTCAGCACCTCCGACGAGGTGATCGAGGCGATCAGTCAGTCCGACTCGGTGCTGGAGAAGTACGCGGTGCAGTACCAGGCCTTCACCGAACGGGCCAGCGACCTCGACGACGGGCACGCGGCGGCCCGATTGGCCGACGCGATGCTGGCGGCCGGGCGCAGGACCAAGTGACCGACCTGGGGATCGGATCCCGTGACTCGGAGCACTATCGTTGGTAGATATGACCCCCATCCCGCTCGCCGAGGAACTCCTCCTCCTCGCGTACGACGACCAGACCGGTAAGGCGACCGGTTCCCGCATCGGGCTCGACCTCGGCATGGCCGCGGCCATCCTGATCGATCTCGCCCTGGCGAACCGGGTTGCCTACGCCGCCGACGGCTACCTCATGGTCGTCGACGCCACCCCGCTCGGCGACCCGGTCGCCGACGCCGTGCTGGCGAAGGTGGCGGCCGACGAACCGCACACCCCCGCACAGTGGTTGCAGCGGCTGCGGCACCGGCTGCGCACCCGGATCCTGGAGGACCTGTGCGAGCGGGGTGTCGTGCGCGACGTGGACGAGACCCAGCTCGGCGTGATCCACGTGCACCGTTACCCGACGAGCAACCCGGCCTACGAGACGGAGATCCGGCAGCGGCTGGCGGCCGCGCTGATCGGCGACACGCTGCCCGACGAGCGGACGGCCGCGCTGGCGACGCTGCTCGTCGCGGCGCGGATGGAGCCGGCGCTGAAGCTCCCCGCCGAGGAGGCCGACCGGGCGCACGAACGGCTCGAGGAGATCGCCAGCAACGCCGGCTTCGTCGGTGACGTGTCGCTGGAGGACTCGATCGTGCGCCCCAGCGTCGCGCTCGTGGTGGCGACGCTGGGCCGGGCGATCTCGGCCGCGCTGGGCGCCCCCAAGCCCCTCTGACACCGTCGGGCGCCTGAGCCCGGGCGACGGGGGCCGGTGGCCGCCCGTCGCCGTTCGGGCTCACACCCCCAGCGTGGTGGCGATCTCCGCTCGCAGCGTGCCGAGGGCCGCGGCGGCCCGGGTCCGGGCTGCCTCCAGGCCGTCGCCGGCGACCGGCGTGACCACTTCCAGATACGCCTTCAGCTTCGGCTCGGTGCCGGACGGGCGGATCACCACGCGGGTGCTCGCGGTCCGGAAGGTCAGCACGTCGTTCTCCGGCAGCAGGTCGGCCACCTCGGTCACCGGCTCGCCGAGCAGGGCCGCCGGCGGGCTCTGCCGGGCCCGGGTCATCGCCCGGCCGATCTCGGCGAGGTCGTCCACCCGGACCGAGAGCTGGTCGGTGGCGTGCACGCCGAACTCGGCCGCCAGCTCGTCCAGGCGGTCGCCGAGGGACCGGCCCCCGGCGCGCAGCTGGGCGGCGAGCTCGGCGACGGTCAGTGCGGCAGTGACGCCGTCCTTGTCGCGGACCATGCCCGGTGCGACGCAGTAGCCGAGCGCCTCCTCGTAACCGAAGGCCAGCTCGTCCGCGGCCCGGACGATCCACTTGAAGCCGGTAAGCGTCTCCGCGTACGGCACACCACGGGCGGCGCAGAGGCGGCCCAGCAGCGACGACGAGACGATCGTGGTGGCGTACGTGCCGGGGACGCCGCGCCGGATCAGGTGGTCGGCGAGCAGCACGCCGAGTTCGTCGCCGCGCAGCGGGCGCCACCCGGAACCGGCCGGGATCGCCACGGCGCAGCGGTCCGCGTCCGGGTCGTTCGCGATCGCCAGGTCGGCGCCGCTGCTCCCGGCAAGCGCGAGCAGCCGGTCCATCGCACCCGGTTCCTCCGGGTTCGGGAACGCCACGGTCGGGAACTCCGGGTCCGGTTCGGCCTGCTCGGCGACGACCGCGGGAACGGCGAACCCGGCGGCGGCGAACGCGGCCGCGACGGTCTCGCCACCCACCCCGTGCATCGGTGTGTACGCGATGGTCAGCTCACGTGGGCCACCCTCGGTGAGAACGGCCGCGGCGCTCCGGACGTACCCCTGGAAGATCGTCTCGTCGAGGAGCGTGCCCGGGTCGCCCAGCGGGACCGCCGCGAGGCTGCCCACCGACCGGATGGCGGCCTCGATGCCGGCGTCCGCGGGCGGCACGATCTGCGCGCCGTCGCCGGCCGGTCCGCCGAGCTGCGCGCCCAGGTAGACCTTGTAGCCGTTGTCCTGCGGCGGATTGTGGCTGGCCGTCACCATCACACCGGCCACCGCGTCCAGGGCCCGCACGGCGTAGGCCAGGACCGGGGTGGGCAGGGTGCGTGGCATCAGCAGCGCCGGGCGGCCCGCGCCGGTCGCCACCCGCGCGGTCCGTTCGGCGAACTCCCGGGAACCGTGCCGGGCGTCGTACCCGATCACCAGCGGTCCCTCGCCGCCCTGCGCGGCGAGCCAGGCCACCAGGCCGGCCGCCGCCTGGGTGACCACCGCGAGGTTCATCCCGTTCGGTCCGGCGCGCAGCGGTCCGCGCAGGCCGGCCGTGCCGAAGGTGAGCGGGCCGGCGAAGCGGTCACGCAGCTCCGCGGCGGTCGCCGGTAGCCGGTCGATCAGCTCCCGCAACTCGGCCCGGCCCGCCGGATCGGGGTCGTCGGCGAGCCAGGCCTCGGCCCGGTCTTTCAGGTCAACATCAACTTCGGACGCCATCAGGGATTGATAGCACAGGGTCAGATGGCGATCTGGAAGGTCTCCGCCATCTTGTCGAAGTACTTCTTGCTGTCCGCGAAGGCCGCGTCCGGCGTGGTCAGGTAGAACGAGTACATCCTGTTGCCGACCGTGGTCATCCGCCAGATGCCGTGCCGCTTGGCCTCGCCCTCGCCGCACGTGTACTCGAACTGGGCGCCCGGGTTGCCGGAGACCTCGACGTCGATGGTCTCGCCCTGGGTGTACGGCTTCGGGCAGTTCTTCGACTTGCGCAGCGTGGCCGGTGCGGTCTCCTCGACGAACCGGCGCGGCGCGATCGAGCCCTTCTCCAGCAGCACCCGCACCTTGACCTGCTTGTTCTCCGGGTTCACGTAGTCGACGTAGGTCTGACCGGAGGTCCGGGTCCAGCCGGCCGGCACCTGCACCTTGATCGAGTCGTTGCCCTCGAAGTCCTGCGTCTGGACCGGCTGCGCGGCCGGGGCGCTCGGCGCCGGCTGGGCGGCCAGGTCGGTCCCGCCCGGGTTGTCGCCGTCGTCGCCGCTGCCGCCGAGGGAGAAGACCAGCACCAGGATCAGCACCACTGCCGCCGCGGCGCCGCCGCTGATCAGCTGCTTGTTGCGTGGCCAGGACCGGAAGGTGGTGACGAGTTTCTCGCCGGTCTCCCGGGTCGCGGTCGTCACCTTGCCCATCGTGGCCCGGCGCTTGGCGGCCGGGCTCATCACCACGGTGCCGGGGCGCGGGTCGCCGGAACCGCCCCACGGCTGGTGCGGCGGGATCACGCTTGTCGGGTCGGCCGAGGGGTCCTGGTGGGCCGGCATCATCCCGGTCGGGAAACCGCCGGGCGTCTCGCCGGCCGTCTCCGGGGCCCGGCGCCGGCCGCCCGCGTTCTGCTCCTGGAGCTTTGTCAGGTGGTCGGTGAGCGACGCGCCGGGGGCGAGCATCGCGCGACCGCCGATCTGTCCGCTGGGCTGGGCCGGGGCCTGCGGCGGGATCTGCTGGGTGGCGGCCGCGGCCGGGCTGGTCGGCCGGGAGGAGACCACCGAGTAGGGGTCGGTCACCATGTGCGGCGGCTGCTTGCTGGCCAGCGGGCCGGCCAGTTGCTGGCGCAGCATGGTGCGGGCGGTCTGCACGTCCATCCGCCGGGCCGGGTCCTTCTCCAGCAGGCCCATCAGCACCGGGGCCAGCGAACCCGCGCGCACCACCGGCGCCGGCGGGTCCTCGACCACGGCGTGCATGGTCTCGATCGGGTCGCCCTTGTCGAACGGCGGCCGGCCCTCGATCGCGGTGTAGAGCGTGACGCCCAGCGAGAACAGGTCGCTCGGCGGGCCGAACTCGTGGCCCATGGCCCGCTCCGGCGAGATGAAGTGCGGCGAGCCCAGAACCATGCCGGGCGTGGTGAGCTGCACGTCGGTGGGCATCCGGGCGACGCCGAAGTCGGTGAGCACGCAGCGGCCGTCCTGGCAGATCAGCACGTTCGCCGGCTTCACGTCGCGGTGCAGCACGCCGTGCGCGTGCGCGACCTCGAGCGCGCCGAGCAGCGCGATGCCGATCTTGGCGACCACTCGCGGGGAGACCGGGCCGTCCTCGATCACCATGTCGGCGAGGCTGCGGGCGTCGAGCAACTCCATCACGATCCACGGGCGGCCGTTCTCGTGGACCACGTCGTAGACCTGGACGACCGCGGGGTGCTGGAGCGCGGCGGCGGCACGGGCCTCGCGCATGGTGCGCTCGTACATCGCGTCGCGGTCGCTGGGCGCCAGGCCGGGCGGGAGGATCACCTCTTTGATCGCCACGTCGCGGCGCAGCAGCGTGTCCGCCGCGCGCCACACCGTTCCCATGCCACCGTGACCCACCGCGGCGCGCAGCGTGTACCGCCCGCCGATGAGCGTGCCCGGGGCCGCACGTCCGCTGAGGGGGGAGGTGTTGCCACCGCTCCACGTCGGAATCTGAGTCACTGAGGATGCCACCGAGGGGGTATAGGGGCTGTCGGCCAACCCCGCTATCTTGCCCGCTGGGGGGTGCTCAATGAAAGTCACTCTCCGAGTGTTCGACACACTTCGACGTTCGGTAGCCGGGGCGTGGCCCACGGTGGATCGCGATCGAACGCTGGGTGCAAAATCCCTCACTGTCGGCGTCCTGAGCGAAGATTAGGATCACCCTGTGAATGCAGAGTCGGGGTTCGAGATCAAGCCGGTGTACGGTCCCAGCGACGTCCCCGCGGGCATCGAGGACGAACAGCCGGGGCACTATCCGTACACCCGTGGTGTCTACCCGACGATGTACACGAAACGGCCCTGGACCATGCGGCAGTACGCGGGCTTCGGCACCGCGGCCGAGTCCAACGCGCGCTACCACCAGCTGCTGGCCGCCGGCACCATGGGGCTGTCGGTCGCGTTCGACCTGCCCACCCAGATGGGTTACGACTCCGACGACCCGATCGCGCACGGCGAGGTCGGCAAGGTGGGCGTGGCGATCGACTCGATCGACGACATGCGCCGGCTCTTCGAAGGCATCCCGCTGGACCAGGTCTCCACGTCGATGACGATCAACGCGCCCGGCTCGGTGCTGCTCCTGCTCTACCAGCTGGTCGCCGAGGAGCAGGGCGTGCCCGGGGACCGGCTCTCCGGGACGATCCAGAACGACATCCTCAAGGAGTACATCGCCCGGGGGACGTACATCTTCCCGCCGAAGCCGTCGCTGCGGCTGGTCGCCGACACGTTCGCCTACTGCCGTGCCGAGATCCCGAAATGGAACACCATCTCGATCTCCGGCTACCACATGGCCGAGGCCGGGGCGACGCCCGCGCAGGAGATCGCGTTCACCCTGGCCAACGGCATCGAGTACGTGCGGGCCGCGATCGCCGCGGGTCTGGCCGTCGACGACTTCGCGCCGCGGCTGTCGTTCTTCTTCGTCGCGCGGACCACGCTGCTCGAGGAGATCGCCAAGTTCCGGGCGGCCCGGCGGATGTGGGCGCGGATCATGCGGGACGAGTTCGGCGCCAAGGACCCCAAGTCGATGATGCTGCGGTTCCACACACAGACCGCCGGCGTCCAGCTCACCGCCCAGCAGCCCGAGGTCAACCTGATCCGGGTGGCGATCCAGGCACTCGGTGCGGTCGCCGGGGGCACCCAGTCACTGCACACCAACTCGTACGACGAGGCGCTCGCCCTGCCCACCGAGAAGTCCGCCCGGCTGGCGCTGCGGACCCAGCAGGTGCTGGCGTACGAGAGCGGGCTGACCGGCACGGTCGACCCGTTCGCCGGGTCTTACGCGGTGGAGGCGATGACGGACGCCGTCGAGCGGGAGGCGACGGCGCTGATCGAGCGGGTCTTCGACCACGGTTCGGCCGTCGACGCGATCGAGCAGGGTTTCCAGAAGGGCGAGATCGAGAAGTCCGCCTACCAGATCGCCAACGAGATCGACTCCGGCGAGCGGGTGGTGATCGGCGTGAACCGGTTCGCCGCCGAGAGCGAGGAGAAGTACGAGCCGGTGCGGGTCGACCCGGCCATCGAGGCCGCCCAGGTGGCCCGGCTCGCCACCCTCCGGGCCGAGCGGGACAACCCGGCGGTGCAGGCCGCCCTGGCGGATCTGGCGAAGGGCGCCGCCGGAAGCGGGAACGTCCTACCGTTGATGAAGGAGGCCTTGCGGCTCCGTGCGACGGTGGGGGAGGTCTGTCACACGCTGCGCGGAGTGTGGGGCGTCCATCGGCCGGTCGAGCGGTTCTGACCGTCCCGACGTACTCGTGGTGCGTCGCGTCACCTCCGCGATTCACTACCCGTTGAGGGGTTGGCGGGCCGGGGACGATCTCCCAGGTGCCCGCCCGGCCTCGGCCGCGGCGATGAGCCTCTTTACCCACCCGTTACACAGCGTGACCGAAATCGGGTTAAGCTGGCGCGCGTCGCGAAACCCGACAAACCTCTAGAACGAATACGGAAGCCGACGTGACTACTGCTCTGACGGCGCCCGAGGGTGTCGATACGTCGTGGCCCGGGACGCCCTCCGGTGCCGACCCGCTCCCCGGCCAGCTCGACCGCTGGCTCGCCGCGCGGGGCGCAGAGCTGGTATCGATCCGCCGGCACATCCACGCGCACCCCGAGCCGTCGCACTCCGAGTTCGAGACCGCCGCGCTGATCTCCCGTGAGCTGGCCGTCGCCGGTCTCTCGCCGCGGATGCTGCCCCGGGGCAACGGCGTCATCTGCGACGTCGGCGAAGGCGACCGGGTCATCGCCTTCCGGGCCGACATCGACGCGCTGCCGTTGCGGGACCTCAAGGATGTGCCGTACCGCAGCACCGTGGACGGCCTGGCGCACGCCTGCGGTCACGACGTGCACACCACCGTGGCGCTCGGCCTCGGCATGGCCCTGGCCCAGCTGCACGAGCAGGGCGAGCTGCCCGGCCGGGTGCGACTGATCTTCCAGCCGGCGGAGGAGGCGATCCCCTCCGGCGCGCCCGGGGTGATCGAGGCCGACGCCCTGAAGGACGTGGCCGCCATCTTCGCGCTGCACTGCTACCCGCAGCTGCCGGCGGGCCTGGTCGGTGTCCGGTCCGGGCCGTTCACCGCGGCCGCCGACACCGTCGAGGTCAAGCTCTCCGGTCCGGGCGGGCACACCGCGCGACCGCACCTGACCGCCGACCTGGTGCACGCCCTCGGCCGGGTGATCGTCGACGTGCCGGCGCTGCTGGATCGCCGGGTCGACCCGCGGGCCGGGCTCTCCCTGGTCTGGGGCGCGGTGCACGCCGGGCAGGCGTTCAACGCGATCCCCGGCGCCGGCGAGCTGCGCGGGACCGTCCGGGTGCTCAACCGGGACGCCTGGCGGGACGCCGAGCAACTGGTCACCAAGCTGATCCACGACGTGGTCGCGCCGACCGGTGCCCAGGTGGAGGTCAACTACCGGCGCGGCGTGCCACCGGTGATCAACGACCGGATGGCGTCGGCGATCGTGGCCGGTGCGGCGGGTGCCGCGCTCGGCGCCGACCGGGTGGTCGAGGCCGAGCTCAGCATGGGCGGCGAGGACTTCTCGTTCTACCTGGAGCACGTGCCGGGTGCGATGATCCGGCTGGGCACCGGGGCGCCCGGCTCGGACGTCCGGCACGACCTGCACCAGGGCGATTTCGACGTGGACGAGCGTTGCATCGGGTACGGGGTGCGGATCATGGTGCACACCGCCCTCGCGGCGCTCTCGTCCGGCGCGTTCTGAGAACGCCGGCGGCCGTCAACCCTCCTTGGGCGCGCCGGGGCCGTCAGGAACTCGCGGCCGGCGGCGGCAGTTGCCGTCGCCGGTAACGCCGGACCCCGACCACGACCGCGGCGGCCGGCACGCCGATCACGACCAGCCAGGGCAGCAGCACGCCCAGCACGGTCGCCAGCACGGCCATCGACGCGCCGAGCGCGTTCCAGCCGCCGGCGAGACCCGCCAGGAAGCCCGGCGGCTCGTCGCCGTCGTCGGCCCGGGTCGCCTCCGGGTCGAGCAGCACCACCGTGATGGTGGAGAGCGCGGTCAGGTCGGCGAGCCGCCGCTTCTTCGCCTCCAGTGAGGCCAGGTCGGCCTCCCGGGTGGCCACCTCGCGCTCCAGCATCACCAGGTCGTCGAGCGACTTCGCCTGGGCGAGCAGCTTCTTGCCGCTCTCCAGCCGGGCCTTCTGCACCGAGATCCGGGCGTCCAGGTCGACGACCTGCTCGGTGACGTCCTCGGTGTTGATCCCGCGAACCTCCTCGTCGCCCAGCTCCGCGAGCTGATCGACGACCGAGCTGAACTTGTCGGCGGGCACCCGCAGGGTGAGGTTCGCGGTGTCCGCGCCGGTGCCGCTGTGCCGCTCGTCGCCACCGACGAACCCGCCGGCCGCCGAGGCGATGCCGGTGACCTGCGCGGCGGCCGTGGTGACGTTCTCCACCCGGACGGTGATCGAGCCGGTGTAGATGATCGAGCGTTGGTCCACCCGCAGGTCAGGTGCCTGCGCCGTGGTGTTCTGACCCTTGTTCGCCGGGCCGTTCGCCGACCCCTGATCGGCCGCGCCGAGCTCGGCGGCCGGCGCCTCGGCGGCGCCGTTCGCCGGTTCGGCCTGGGTGGCGGCCGAGCCGCCGGAATCGTCGGCGCCGCCGCTGCAACCGGCCAGCAGCGCACCCGTGAGCAGTGCTGCCACGACAAGCCTGGTGGTTCCCCGCTCGTGCATCCTCGCTCCGATCTCCCGTGCCTGACCGCTGTCTCCTCGTGCCTGACCGCTGGGACGTGTGCCACAGGTCTTCCGTTCCGGCAGACTGCTTGCTGAACGGTCACGATTGAGCAGCGAGGAGTCGGCGTGCGCATCACGAAGTACACGCATTCATGCCTGCGGCTGGAGGGTGCGGGGGTTCTCGTGGTGGATCCCGGCGAATTCTCCGAGGTGTCCGCATTGGCCGGTGCGGACGCCGTGCTGATCACCCACGAGCACCCCGACCACGTGGACGTGCCGGCGGTCGTCGCGGCGGCCGCCCGGCGACCGGAGCTGCGGATCTTCGCGCACGAGGCGGTGCTGACGCTGCTGACCGACGTCGCCGAGGTGACCACGGCGGTGACGACGGGCGAGGAGTTCGAGGCGGCCGGGTTCCGGGTCCGGGCCTACGGCGGGCAGCACGCGATCATCCACCCGTACATGCCGGTCTTCGCGAACCTGGGCTTCCTGATCGACGACGGGTCCACGAACGTCTACCACCCGGGTGACTCGTTCGTGCGACCGGACGGTGTCGCGGTGGACACCCTCTTCGCGCCGCTGAACGCGCCCTGGGCCACGATCGCCGAGTCGCTGGAGTTCGTCCGGGCGGTCCGGCCGGGCCGCGCCTACGCCCTGCACGACGGGTTGCTGAACGAGCGGGGGTCGGCCATCTACGGCAAGCACCTGACGGAGTTCTCGAACACCAGGTACGAGCAGCTCGCTCCCGGCAGCGTGCTCGACTGACGTGGTGACCGGAACCGACAGCGTCGTCCGGCGGCTCTACGAGGAGCCACCGGACGGTTTCGTCGCGGCCCGGGCCGCCGCGATCCAGGACGCCCGCAAGGCCGGCGACCGGGACACCGCCAAACGCCTCGCCGCGCTCAAGAAGCCGACCGTGGCCGCCTGGGTGGTGAACCTGCTCGCCCTCAAACGCCCCGACCTGATCGACGAACTGGTCGAGCTCTCCGCCGCCCTGCGTGCCGCCCAGCGCGACCTGCACGGCGATCAGCTGCGGGAACTGTCCACGCAGCGCCGGCAGTTCGTCTCCGCGCTCGTCGGGGCGGCCCGCAAACTGGCCGTGGCCGCCGGCACCCCGGCGGCCCGGCTGCCGCTGGGCGAGGTCGAGTCGACACTGACCGCGGCGCTGGCCGAGCCGGAGATCGCCGCACAGGTGCGCACCGGACGACTGATCCGGGCGGCGACGTACGCCGGGTTCGGTGAGGTGCCGCGCCCCCGGTTGCGGCTGGTGACCGACGACGATCCGCTTCCGGCGATCGAGCCGGACGCCGGACCGGGCGCCGGGCCTGATGCCGGGCCTGATGCCGGGCCCGACGCGCCGCCCGGGGAACGCGTCTCCGCCCGGGAGCGGGCCGCGGCCGAGCAGCGGCGCCGGGAGAGCGACCAGCGGCGGCGCGAGACCGAGCGGCGGCGCCGGGAACTGGATCGGGAACTGGGCATGGCGATGGCCGCCGAGCGGCGCGCCGACGACCAGCTGGAACGCGCCGAGACGGCCGAGCGGGACGCCGGTCACCTGGTCGAGGACCTGGACGCCGAACTCGCCGAGCTGGAACGGCGGCGCACCGAGGCGGTGGCCGACGTGGCCCGGCGCAAACTGGCCCGGCGCACCGCCGAACGGGAGGCCGCCGCGGCCCGCCGCCGGGTCGGTGACGTCCAGGCCGCCCTCGACGACCTCGACACCGAGCCGTAGGAGCCCGCGGCCCGGCCGGGGTCGTGGCGGAAGGAACTCACAGGGAGCGTTTTCTTTAACCGGTCAGGGAGTGCAGAATCGGGCAGGTGACCCCCGAACAGGCTGCCGCCAACGCCAAGGCGAGCCTCGCCTCCATCGTCGGAGCCTTCGCGGAATCACCCCAGACGTTGCGTCGTGCCCGCCTGCTCGGTCTGTCCGGCTGGGCGTACCACGTGTCGGCGCGCGCGGGTGCGCTCGGCGAGGTCCGGCCGGAGACGGTGGCCTCCGCGCTCGCCTTCATCGCGCCCGAGGCGGTCACCGACGGCTGGGAGGCGACCGCGAAGACCTCCGCGCCGGTCGAAGTCGCCACCTGGCACCTGCACGAGCTCTGCGCCTGGGGTGCTGAGCACCTCGGCGCGTTCCCCCGGCTGGCCCGGCTGGTCGAGCTGGCCGGCCGGGTGGTGGACGGCGTGGACGCGGCCGGGCTGCCGCTGTTCGCCGCGTGGCGCGCGATGCCGGTGCCCGACCCGGCGCCGGGCGCCCGGGCCGCCGCGCTGCTGCACCTGCTGCACGAGCACCGGCAGGGAGTGCACGTCATCGCGGTCCGGGCCAGTGGCCTCACCCCGCTCGAGGCGATCATCGCCGGGCCGGACGGGGAGACCGGTGCCGTCGCGTTCGGGTGGCAGCCGCCCTACCCGCACGCCGGCCCGCTGGTCCGTCGCCTGATGTGGGCCGAGGCGGTGGCCGACTCGCTGGCCGGGCAGGCCTACGCGACGCTCGACCGGGGCGAGCGGGTCGAGTTCGCCGGGCTGCTGGAGTCGCTGACACACCGGCTGGCGCGCTGAAAATCCGGTTGGCAGCCGGCGGCGGCCGTGGTCATGATGCCGGTCATGACCGAGCTTCCCGCCGGGTGGACGCTGCGCCGGCCCACCCTCGACGACGCGCCCCGGATCCTCGAGATGGTGCACGCCAGTGACATCGCCGCGGTGGGGGAGGCGGACTTCACCCTCGACGAGGTGCACGAGGAGCTGACCGGGCCGCACACCGACATGAACCGGGACAGCTGGCTGGTCCTGGACGACGGTGGCCGGATCGCCGGGTGGGCCTACCCGCGCAACCCCACCGGCAAGGCCCGGGACTTCGTCGAGGTCTACGTCCACCCGGAGATCGGGCTGCCGGCGCAGCGGCCGCTGCTGCGGCTGATGATGGCGCGGATGGCGGAGCGGGCGGCCGAGCTCGGCCATCAGGTGTACGCGGTGCGCGCCGCCGCCGTGCCCACCGAGACGCGGTACATCGACGCGCTCACCGACGCCGGGTTCACCTTCCGCAAACAGCACGCCCGGATGCAGATGCCGCTGGCCGGTGTCTCGCCGCAACCGCCCGAGCCGCCGGCGGGGGTGCTGATCCGGCCGGTGCGGGCCGGCGACGAAACCGAGATGCGGCAGTTCCACGCGGTGATCGAGGCGGCCTTCCAGGACTCCGACCACCGGGCCCTGGCCTACCCGGACTGGCGGGAGCAGTTTCTGGCCGAGTCCGGGGTCGACTTCGCGGAGTGGTTCGTCGCCGAGACCGACGGGGTGATCGCAGGCGCGTTGCAGTCCGGTGGCTCGGGCGGCGACGACGAGAACGACGAGGGCTGGGTCAAGTCACTCGGCGTGCTCCGGCCGTACCGCAAGAGGGGTGTGGGTGAGGCCCTGCTGCGCCGGGCCCTCGCCGTCTACGCGGCGCAGGGCCGCGCCAAAGCCGGTCTCGGCGTCGACCTGGCGAACCCGACCGACGCCGCGAGCCTCTACCGCAAGGTGGGCATGACCGCGCTGTATCGGGCGAACGTCTACGAGACCACGGTGCCGGCGGCCTCAGACCTCCGGTGACGACGTCCCGGTGGGGCGCCCGCGCAGCTCGTGGACGTAGTCGTCGGGCGCGCCCGCCTTCTCCGCCGCGTTGGCGATCTCGGAGAGGTACCACGCGGTGGGCAGGCCGCCCTCGTAACCGGCGAAGACATAGACCCAGGCCGAGACGTCTCCGTCAAGGGTCGATACACGCACGGTGACCTTCTGGTACGTCCCGGCGGTCACCCCCTCGACCTCGTCGAGCTGGGTGGCGTCCCAGGGGTGGACGTCGTAGAGCGAGACGAACACCCGGTCACCGGGTGACTCGACAATCGTGGTGACCGCTCCCTCCCAGCCCATTTCTCCCTCACCGGCAAAGGTGAGGCGCCAGCCTTCGATCCACCCCACGCCAACCATCGGCGAGTGCGGACAGTAGGCCCGCATGCGGGCGGGATCCAGGTTCGAGCCATACGCGGCGTAGTGACGCACGGCGACGACGATAGCCGTAGTCGGGGGTAGTGAGAATATGGAACGTGCGTGTCGGCACGTCTAATGGGTTTTGTGCGGGTTTTCTCCGGCGGGGAGAACCGAGCCGCTTCTGGAGGTCGGGTAGTCGTGAGTCGGATTGTCATCATCGGTGGGGGACCGGGCGGATATGAGGCCGCTCTCGTCGCGGCCCAACTGGGTGCCGAGGTCACCCTCGTCGAGGCGGACGGTCCCGGTGGCGCCTGCGTGCTCACCGACTGCGTCCCCTCCAAGACCTTCATCGCCAGTTCCGAGGTGATGACCGGTTATCGCCACAACGAGCGGTTCGGCATCCGCTCCGCCGGCCTCGACGGGGTGAGCGTCGACGCCGTCACGGTCAACGAGCGCGTCAAGAAGCTGGCGCTTGCCCAGTCCGGCGACATCCAGACCAAGCTGATCAAGGCGGGTGTCGAGGTCATCCGGGGCCGGGCACGGCTCGGCGAGGACCGGCTGGGACACACCCACCAGGTGCTGATCACCCCGGAGGGCGGCACGGAGTACGCGGTGGAGGCCACCACCGTCCTGATCGCGACCGGTGCCACCCCGCGGGTCCTGCCCACCGCCCGGCCGGACGGCGAGCGGATCCTCGACTGGCGTCAGGTGTACGACCTGACCGAGCTCCCCAGCCACCTGGTGGTGATCGGTTCCGGCGTGACGGGCGCCGAGTTCGCCAGCGCGTACCTGGCGATGGGCGTGCAGGTGACCCTGGTCTCCAGCCGCGAACGGGTGATGCCGCACGAGGACGCCGACGCCGCCATGGCGATCGAGCGGGTGTTCCGGGACCGCGGCATGACGATCCTCAGCCAGGCCCGGGGCAAGTCCGTGGTGAACACCGGCGACGGTGTGGAGGTCACCCTCGGGGACGGCCGGGTGATCGAGGCCTCGCACGCGCTCATCGCGGTCGGCGCGGTGCCGAACACGGCGTCGCTGGGCCTGGAGGAGTACGGCGTGGCGGTCGGCGACGGCGGCTACGTCACCGTGGACCGGGTGTCGCGGACAAACGTGCCGGGCATCTACGCGGCCGGTGACTGCACCGGCGTGCTGCCGCTGGCGAGTGTCGCCGCGATGCAGGGCCGGATCGCGATCTGGCACGCCATGGGCGAGGCGGTGGCGCCGCTGCGGCTGCGGACCGTTTCGGCGAACGTCTTCACCGACCCGGAACTCGCCACCGTCGGCGTCTCGCAGAACGAGGTCGACTCGGGGCGCACCCCGGCCCGCCAGGTGATGCTGCCGCTGACCGGGAACGCCCGGGCCAAGATGGCCGGCCTGCAGGACGGGTTCGTGAAGCTCTTTTGCCGCCCGGCGACCGGCCAGATCGTCGGCGGTGTCGTGGTGGCGCCGAAGGCGAGCGAGCTGATCCTGCCGATCACCATGGCGATCGAGAACAACCTGACGGTCGATCAGCTGGCGCACACCATCACGATCTACCCGTCGCTCTCCGGGTCGATCGCGGAAGCGGCGCGGCAGCTGATGCAGCACGAGATCCAGTAACGGGCTCGTCCGCGCCTGACCCGTCCGGGCCGGGCTCCTTCGCGGCCGCCGTCGTGGCCCGCCGGTCGCTTTCCTTGACGGCGGCCGGCCGGGTGCCTTCGTCGGCGGTGGCCTGGCCGCCGCCGAAGAGGGCCAGGATCCAGCCCGCTGTGCCGAACACCACGGCGGCGGTCGCGGCGATCGCGAACAGCCGCCAGGCGGACTGGGTGATCGCGGTGCCGCCCAGGTGGCCGACGAGGCCGCCGTAACCCGCCCAGCAGAGCGAGGCCAGGCCGTCGTAGGCCACGAAGAGCTTCACCGGGTAACCGGACCGGCCGGCGTGATAGCCGGAAGCCATCCGGCCGCCCGGCACGAACCGGCACAGCAGCATCACCAGCGGTCCCGGCCGGCGCAGCCCGCGGGTGAACCGCTCGGCCGCCCGCCGGGTCCGGCCCGGTTCGGCGCCGTCGTCGCCGCGCGGCGCGAACCTGTCACGCAGGGCGCTCAAACGGGCACCTGTCGACCGGCCCAGGACGAAGGCGACGGCGTCACCGGTGAACATGCCGATCGCCCCCAGCGCGATCACCAGGGCGAGATCGAGATTTCCGTAGACGGTGAGCGCCCCGGAAGTGATCATGATGGCTTGGATGGGTACCACCGGCACCAGCGCGTCCACGGCCAGGAAACCGAACAGCGCGAGGTATGCCCACGCGGGCGTTGCCAGCATCGTCAACAATTCGGTCATCGGCTCGGGTCACCTCGCGGCTTCAGGGTTCACGGCATTCTGCGTGGCCGTAGCTGAGAGTGCGCTGTGCTGCGGAATTGTCTGATCTCAGCATGCGCCCGGGCGGACGAGGTGCAGCCGTGATGACGGACACGGTACGGCGCGAGTTCATCCGCGCGCGCCCCGTTTTCGGTGCCGGCCGGGGCCGCGGCGTACGGTGGGACTGCCCGCGCCACCGGGTCCCGCGGATCCGGCGACGCGGTCGCGGGGCGCCGGTAGGTCCCGTATCGGCGGCCCGCCCCCTCAGCAGCGTCTTGCGGGGCCGGCAGTGCCGGCCCGAGGGCCCAACGAGGCGGCGGCTGTCCGGTCGCGTGACGGCCCGGCTGGGGCGCCGCAAGGCCGGCCGGCTCGCAAGGACGACCGGCCCCGTCGGCGTGGCGGACGGGCCTGGGTCAGCCGATCTCGCAGATCACCGTGCCGGCGGTGATGGCGGCGCCGACCTCCACGGTGAGGCCGGAGACTGTGCCGGCCCGGTGGGCCTGCAACGGCTGCTCCATCTTCATGGCCTCGACCACCACGATGGTGTCGCCCTCGGCGACCTCGTCACCGTCCTGCACGGCCACCTTGACGATGGTGCCCTGCATCGGGGCGGTGAGACCGGCGCCGGTGACCGTGGACGCGGTGCCCTGGGAGCCCCGGTGACGGGTCGAGGTGCGTTTGGGTGCTGACGACCCCGTACCGCTGTGAAAGGTTTTCGGAAGTCGCACCTCGATGCGTTTCCCGCCCACCTCGACCACGACGGTCTCCCGTTCGGCCGCCTCGGCGGAAGCCGCCGCCGGGGCGGTGAAGGGCGGCACCGTGTTGTCCCACTCGGTCTCGATCCAGCGGGTGTGCACGGTGAACGGCTCGCCGGTGAACGCGTCGTCGCGGACCACCGCGCGGTGGAACGGGAGCACCGTGGCGATACCCTCGATCACCGTCTCGTCCAGCACCCGCCGGGCCCGCTCCAGAGCCTCGGCCCGGGTCGCGCCCGTCACGATGATCTTCGCGAGCATCGAGTCGAAGTTGCCGCCGATCACACTGCCCTGCTCGACGCCGGAATCGACCCGCACACCCGGACCGAACGGCCAGGTCAGCGCGGTGACCTGGCCCGGCGCGGGCAGGAAGCCGCGGCCCGCGTCCTCGCCGTTGATGCGGAACTCGATCGAGTGACCGCGCGGCACCGGATCCTCGGCGAACGCCAGCGGCAGGCCGGCGGCGATCCGGAACTGCTCGCGCACCAGGTCGATGCCCGTCGTCTCCTCGCTGACCGGGTGCTCCACCTGAAGACGCGTGTTGACCTCCAGGAACGAGATCGTCCCGTCCTGGCCGACCAGGTATTCCACCGTGCCCGCGCCGTAGTAGCCGGCCTCACGGCAGATCGCCTTCGCGCTCCGGTGGATCTCGGCGCGCTGCTCGGCGGAGAGGAACGGTGCGGGTGCCTCCTCCACCAGTTTCTGGTGGCGGCGCTGCAGCGAACAATCCCGGGTGCCGACCACCACGACGTTGCCGTGCGTGTCCGCGAGCACCTGCGCCTCGACATGCCGGGGCCGATCCAGGTAACGCTCCACGAAACACTCGCCGCGACCGAAAGCGGCCACTGCCTCGCGGGTCGCGCTCTCGAACAGCGCCGGGATCTCCTCGACCGTGCGTGCCACCTTGAGCCCCCGGCCACCACCGCCGAACGCCGCCTTGATCGCCACCGGCAGGCCATGTTTCTCCGCGAACGCGATGATCTCGTCCGCGCCGGCCACCGGGTCGGGCGTGCCCGGCACCAGCGGGGCCCCGGCACGCTGCGCGATGTGCCGCGCGGTGACCTTGTCACCCAGGTCGCGGATCGCCTGCGGGGAGGGACCGATCCAGATCAGGTTCTTGTCGAGTACGGCCTGGGCGAACTCGGCGTTCTCGGACAGGAACCCGTACCCCGGGTGCACCGCGTCGGCACCACTGCGCTCCGCCACCGCCAGTAACTTGTCGATGCGCAGATAGGTGTCGGCGGCGGACTCTCCGTCCAGCGCGTAGGCCTCGTCGGCCTGGCGCGCGTGCAGCGCGTCCCGGTCGCTGTCGGCGTAAACGGCGACGCTGGTGAGGCCGGCGTCCTTGCAGGCCCGGATCACCCGGAGGGCGATCTCGCCACGGTTGGCGATCAATATCTTCCGCACGGCTAGAGCCTAACGGTCGCTCCGGGCTTTCAGTTCCGCCAAAGCCGGGTGATCGGCACGCCCATCTCGGCCAGGAGCGTACGAAGCAGCGGCAGCGACAGGCCGATCACGTTGCCCGGGTCGCCCTCGATCCGCTCCACGAACGCGCCACCCCGGCCGTCGAGCGTGAACGCGCCCGCCACCTGGAGGGGTTCGCCGGAAGCCACGTACGCCTCGATCTCCGCGTCACTGACATCGGCGAAATGCACCACCGTGGTGCCGACCGCCTCCGCCTGCAAGCCGCTGACCAGCCCCGTCAGGTGGTGCCCGGTGTGCAGCACCCCCGACCGGCCGCGCATCACCGACCACCGCTTCGCGGCTTCCTCGGCACTGGCCGGCTTCCCGAAGATCTCCCCTTCGAACGCCAGCACCGAATCGCACCCCAGCACCAGTGCCCCCGGGTCGGCAGGCAGGTCGGCGGCGACGGTGCGTGCCTTCATCCGGGCCAGCGCGAGACACAAGGTGTACGCGTCCTCGGCCTCGACGACACTTTCGTCCACGCCACTCACGATGACCTCGGCATCGATCCCGGCGCCGGTGAGAAGCGCCCGACGTGCCGGGCTGGCCGAGGCGAGGATCAAGCGGTACGCGATGTCGGTCTGCACGGGAAGGGAGCCTACAAGGCCCGGGTGGGCGGAAGTGGGCTCAAGCGCCATGTTTCCGCCGTTCAGGCCGGGTTCGTGGGTGTCCCGGCCTTTCCGGCCGGTCCCGGCCGCTCCCGGCCGCTTCCGGCCGCTCGGTCGCGTCCACGGCGAAGTTGATCTGCTAGCGATGCGAAATCGCGGTCCAAGGCCCATGATCACAGCGATTTCGTAGCGCCAGCAGATCAACATCTCGGCAGGGACGATGCCACCCGGGGATGGGACCCGGTGGGCGGACCTCGGTTGCCGGGTCAGGGGCGCCGGCGGGTTCGGGGTCGGGTGCTTGCGAGGTAGGCAAGCACGGCGCCGGTGGTGGCGACCACCGTGGAGACGGCGGCGACCGTCAGGAAACGGCGACTTCCGGGCTGTCCGGCCGGGGGCGCTGCGGCGGCGGGTCCGAGAGTCGGGGGTCCGGGAGCCGGGGGTTCGGGAGTCGGAGGTTCGGCGGACGCGCGAGGGATGTCGGCGGTCAGAGCCTTGACGATGTTGAGCGCCCCATGGCCGCACTCGTCGTCACGGCCGGGAGGCCCGATGTCGGTGGCCGTGGCTGTCAGCCGGTGAACAACCTCCGGAGCCGACAACGCGGGGAATTTCGAGCGGACAAGGGCCGCGGCCCCGGAGACGATCGCCGTCGCGGCCGAAGTCCCGTCCACCTCCCGGTAGTCGCCATCAGGCCCGGTGGTGACCAACCCGACGCCCGGCGCGCAGATCTCCACCTTCGGCCCGGTCACTGAGAAATCGGCGTGCTCGCCGTCTCGGCCGAGGGCTCCTACCGCGAGCACTCCAGGCATCGCAGCCGGGTATCCGAGCAGGACGCCCGTGGAGCTGTCTCCTGAGCCTGCGATGACAAGTGCGTCCCGTGCTTGCGCCAGAGAGATGGCATCTTCCAGATCTCTGGACGGCGCGGTGGTCAGGGATACGTTTATCACCTGTGCTCCATGGGTTCCGGCCCACCGGATGCCGAGTGCCAGGGCGTGGCTTTGGGGCGCGACCCGGAAAGTCCGGATCGGCAAGATCTTCGCCGCCGGCGCGACACCTGTCACTCCATTCCTCTCGCCGTGACCGGCTATCAATCCCGCCATTCCTGTTCCGTGCCCGAGTTGGTCACGTTGACCTGAGCCCCCGCCCTTCGCGGTGATGTCCGTGCCCGAGAGGATGTTTCGAGCAAAATCCTGGTGCGGGGATACGCCGCTGTCAGGAAGTCCGATGACTATCGAAGAGCCTGTGCTGATTCCGTGCGCGCGCCAGAGTCGCAGATGTTCGAAGTGCCACGGGTCTCCGCGCACTGAACCGGCATCCATGTGAATCAGCGGGCTGGTGGACAGCACCAAGGCGACGGCAACCCTTGCTGTAGTCGCCGTCAACCGATGCATGATCAGGTACGTCCGATGGCCGGGCCGGGATCGATGGGCCGCTGCGGCCGTGGCTGCAGGACGGGATCGACGCTCACCGGGACATGCCAGGTGTCACCCTGGATACGGGGACGAGGAACCGATCGATCCGCCGGTTCGGCAGACCTTCCCCGTGGGGGTGTCCCTCCTATGACGCCGCCCACGGGATTTATCAGACGAGAGTTCATTGCCTCGGTGGTGCGGCCGGCAGAAGGTGTGCCGGGGGGTGCGCCGATCACATGGCCGGCTATGGGAGGAGAAGTCCTGGCCGGAAGGCTCATTGACGACTGGTCGTTACGGCTTGCCGCGGCAATGATCCCGAGGGTGGATTCTCCAGAAATCGTGGGCGATAGGCCTGGGCCTGGAGTCCTGACCGGGCCACGGCCGCCTTTGCCGCCGCCCTGCCCGCCGCCGCCCTGCCCGCCGCCGCCAGAAGTCGGCGGAATCGGTGTGGCATGAGGGGATGAAGTGGAGGAGATACTTCGGTCCAACCCTCGCCGATGGAGCGACGGTGTGACATCTGCCGGTTTGGTACTTCCCGGAGGCGTCGGTTGGTGGAAGAGACTCGGGGCTTTCGTGCTGAGCGGTGGGGTGGCGGAGGAGGCAGCCGTTCCTCCGGCGCGGATGTTCCTGTTGGTGATGGCCCGCGTCGCCTCGTACGGGGTGGGGACCACCAAGGAGACCTGGGCCTGCGCCAGCTCCGTGCTCAAACCTGACATCACCGCCCTCGCTCGCGCCTCCAGCGCCGCCTGGCGGCCGTCCGCCACCGGGCTCTGCGGTGGGACGGCACGGGCTTTGCCCGGGGTGAGCTGGTGGAGGTGCTTCTGTTCCGCGTACGCCGCCAGCAGGGTCTCGTTGGCCGCGTGTTCATGGGCTATCGCTGACATCTCGCGCCGGGCGGACCGGATGGCGCCGGTGGCGCCGGCGAAGGCTCGGTGGTTGGCTGCGGCGGCTTCCTGGGTCTCTGCCAGGTTGGCCAGCAGGGCGTCGAGGCGGGTGAAGTAGGCGGCTGCGGCGGGGCTTCGGGATGGGGGCCAGGCCGTGGCGAGGTTGTCGCGGTACTGCCGGACCTGCGTGATGTGTTGTTGCACCAGCTCGTACGACCGGCGCCAGCCGCCGATCAGCCTGGTGTGCGCGGACGTGTCGTGGGGAGCGATCATGGCCCACATCTGGTCGACGCGCAGGGCGGCCCAGTCGGTTCCGCCGCCGCCACCCGTCGCGGCGATCATTGGAGGCCGGCTCTGCGGAGGGCGGCGTGGACGTCGGCGACGGTGGCTCGGGCGTGGGCGTCGGTGTCGGCGTAACGGGTGCCGACGTCCTGGGCTGCGGTGGCGAACCCGTACGTCCCGTTGGCGTAGTTGTAGACGTTCTGCAACGTCACCTCCTGTGCGCGCTCGTGAGCGTGCACGAAGAGGTCCAATTCGCTGAACGCACGGTCGGCGGCGGGCAGCCTGGTGAGCATCGTGTCGCTGACCGTGACCGCACGTGGGGCGTAGTCGCGTTCGACGGCGGCCGCGAGGCTCGCACCGTGCTCTTCCAGGGCAAGGATGTCCGCCTCGATGTGACCATAGTCGCGCAGCCACGCCGGACCGAGGTCCTCGTCAGGGATCATCCTGGCCCCCACAATGCGAGGTGGGATATCCCTGAAGAGACTAACCGCTCCCGCCCCGCCTGACTGCCCCCTGTGGACGGCTGTCAGCGGGGCAGGCCGGACGCTCGCCAGCCGCGAGCCGCGCCGGTGGGGCGGGCCGATCGGAGCCAGTCGGATGCGGCTTGTGACGGCGTTTCGGAATTGACCGAAGTGGATCGAGATGTCAGGATGGCGGCCAACGCGGCCAGCTCATGATCGTCTAGGCTTCCTCGTACGACGCTGACCAGCGGTTCCTCATTCATCAGCCGAGCGTACGACGGGTGCCCGGAGTTCCGGTGACACGTGTCCCACACTCGGCTGATCAATTCGCGGCCGCTCGACAGAACCAGGTATTTTCTGCGTGATGTCTTCTTCTCCCCCACTCGTTGTCGCTGATCGGTACCGGCTCGTTGCGCCGCTCGGTCAGGGCGGGATGGGGCGTGTCTGGCGGGCGACCGATGTCGTCCTGCACCGGGACGTGGCCATCAAGGAGCTCGTTCCGCCGCCGGGGCTGACCCCGGCCGAGCGGCAGGAGATGCGCGAGCGCTCACTGCGTGAGGCACGCGCCATCGCCCGGCTCAACAACATCAACGTGGTACGTGTCTTCGACGTGCTCCGGACGGACGCCGACCCGTGGATCGTCATGGAGTACGTGGCGTCCCGATCACTTCAGGACACGCTGGCGCAGGACGGACCGTTCAACGCCGTCCGGGCCGCCGAGATCGGCTTGGGCGTGCTGAACGCGTTGCGCGCCGCGCACCGGGCCGGAGTCGTGCACCGTGACGTCAAGCCGGGCAACGTTCTGCTCGGCCACGACGGTCGCGTGGTGCTGACCGATTTCGGTCTCGCGACAGTGCCCGGCGACCCGAACGTGACGCGTACCGGCCTGGTGCTCGGCTCCCCGGCCTACATCGCTCCGGAACGTGCCCGCGACGGCACGGCCGGTGCGGCCGCTGACCTCTGGTCACTGGGCGCCACCCTGTTCGCCGCCGTGGAAGGCCAGTCGCCGTTCGCGCGGCCCTCCGCGATCGCCACGCTCGCGGCCCTGGCGACCGAGAACGTTCCTCCGTCGCGGAATGCCGGGCCACTCAAGCCCGTACTCAACGGGTTGCTGCGCAAGGATCCCGCCCACCGCATCAACGCGGAGGAGGCCGAGCGCCTGCTGGCCCGGGCCGCCGGGCGCCGATCGAAGATCGCCTTCCCGATGAGCCCGACCATGCGCCGGCCGGGCGTCGGCCGTGAGCGCCCGTCGCTGCCGACAGGCCCCGGTGGCCCGCCCGTTCTGCCCGGCACCGGCTGGGGGACCGCGACCGGTTCTGCCCCTGTCGTGCCCACCCCGCGCCCGCCGGTCACCGCCACGCCGCCGCAGGGTCGTCCGCACGACGGTCGCCCGGTCGACGGCCGTCCGCACGACGGTCGCCCGGTCGACGGCCGTCCGCACGACGGTCGTCCGCGCGACGGTCGTCCGCACGACGGTCGTCCGGTCGAGGGCCGCCCGCACGACGGTCGTCCCGCCGACGGTCGTGCGCCGATCTTCGCGCCGGGCAAGGCGCCGGTCGGTGGTCCGCCCCCGTCCGACCCGCCGGCCCGCGGCCCGCAGCCGGCGAAACCCCTGGACGCGACGCGCATCGATGCGCCGCCGGCTTCGAACTTCTCTGGTACGGGCCACCCGCCCGCAACCGCACCACGGGGCCCCGCGGGCCACGATGGCGCCCGGCCTGGCGTGGTGCACCCCGCCGCGCCCCGCCCCACGCAACCGCCGGCCACGTCAGCGAGCCCGACCCGCATCGGTTTCACCGCCGCGGACGTCGCCGCGAACCGCCGCAAGAAGGCCGCCCCCGAACACGAGCGTTCCCTGGCCGCAGCCACCGGCGCCTACCCGATCGTGAACCCGCCGGCGGACGACGCCGCCCAGGCCACGACCGTGATGCCGGCCGGTGGCCCGCCCGCGCAGGCACAGCAGCCCACTCCCGGCCAGTCGCCCGCGGTGCCGGGCCAGTCGCCCGCGGTGCCAGGGCAGTCACCTGCGGCGTCGGGGCAGTCACCCGCGGTGCCGGGCCAGTCACCCGCGGCGCCGGGGCAGTCGTCCGCGAAGTCCGCGGAGTCCGCGGAGTCGGCTCGGCCGTCCGGTACGGGTTCCGCAGGGACGCCCACTCCGGCCTTGGCCCCGATCGGGATGACCGAAAATGCCCAGTCGTCTGTGCCAGCGAAGGCCGAGCAGCCTGCCGAGGCCGCGCTGGGGATCACGGACCAGCGGGGAAGCGAGAGCAAGGCCGCCACGGACGAGTCGGGCGACCGCGCTGCGTCTGGCAGCACTGCGGCCGGCGGCGGTGCGGCCGGCGGCGGTGCGGCCGGCGGTTCCACGTCCGGTGACGCGGTTGCCGGCGGTGCGGCGCCTGGCGGAAACGCTGCGGCTGGCGGTGCTGCGGCCGGTAAGTCGGTGACTGCCGGTAAGTCTGTGACTGACGGTGCTGCGACTGATGGCTTTGCGGCTGAAGGCGCCGGGGCCGGTAGCTCCGGGACCGAGGGTGCCGCTGAAGAAAAGACGATTCAGGCGAAGGGGTCGGACCGGGGCAACAAGGTCGGCGCCGATCACGTAGCCGCTACCGAACAGGCCGCTGCGTCGGCTGTCGCCGCGTCCGCTACCACCGCGTCCGCTGCCACCTCGGCAGCCGAAGCGGCGAACGCCGGTCACAAGCCGGAAGCCGCGAACCAGAAGCCAGCAGCTGAACAGCAGGATGCTGACCGGGCCGGGTCGGACGCCGTCAGGGCACAGGCCGGATCGAGCGACTCGGCCGCTGGGCAGCCTTCCGGCGGTTCGACGGTGAAGCAGGGTTCGAGCGTTTCCGCTACGGACCAGGGTTCGAGTGCATCGACCGCGAATCACGGTCCGAGCGCTTCGGTCACAGGCCAGGGAACGGGCAGTTCCGCTACGGGCCAGGGGCCGGGTGTTCCGGCCACAGGCCAGGGCGCGGCAGAGAACCAGGGCGCCGGTGGCTCCGGGACCGGTCAGGGAACGGGTGATTCCGCCAAGTCGGGTGCGAGTGCCTCCCCGATCGGACCTGGCGCGGGTGCGAAGTCGAGCGACTCCGCTGCGCAGCCGATCTTGGCCGCTCCCGCCACGCCGGGAGCGGGCGGGAAGGCGCCGAGCGACGCCGCCGGGGTGTCGACGTCCGGCACGTCCGCGAGCACGAAGGACTCCAGCGCTGCCACCGACGGCAAGGTCTCCGGAGGCGCAGCCACCGACGGCAAGGCCGCCGACAGCGCTACGGCCGTCGGCAAGGTCGACGGAAGCGCTACGGCCGACGGCAAGGTCTCCGGAAGCGCGGGCGCCGACGGCAAGGCAGCCGCCCGCGCCGGTGCCGACGGCAAGGGTGCCAACATCGAGGGCGCCGACCGCATGGGCGCCCAAGGAGCGGGCGCCTACGCCACCGCAGGGACGAATGCTGACGCCACCAAGGCGGGGAAGCCGGGACAGCCCGCCGACGCGGAGAAGCCGACGGACGACGACAAGACGGTCATGGCGCCCATCGCCGGGCACATGGCCGATGCCGACCGGACCGTCATGGCCCCGCTCACCGGCCACCCGGCGGACGACGACAAGACGGTCATGGCTCCGCTCACCGGTCGGCCGGCGGACGACGACAAGACAATCATGGCTCCGCTCACCGGTCGCCCGGTGGACGATGACAAGACAATCATGGCTCCGCTCACCGGTCGCCCGGTGGACGATGACAAGACGGTGATGGCGCCGCTCGCCGGGCGCACGCCGGATGACGACAAGACGTCTGTCGTTGCTTGGAGCGACCGCAAGAGCCGCAGCGGCGCGCGAGGCGGCAAGGCCGGCAGCGGGGGCAAGGCCGGCAGCGGAGGCAAGGCCGGAAAGAACGGCGGCGGCCGGAACGACGACGCGGACCGGACGTCAGTCGTGGACCGTACCGCCGTTGTCGCCCCGCTCTCGCCGCCCGGACCTCGCCGGGTCCCGTCCGCCGAGGAGACGCGCATCGTCGGTGAGGCCGGGTCCGCACCCGGCTTTGCCCGGCCCAGCCGGCCGGCGTGGACGCCGATGCAGATGCGGCCGCCGGAGCGCCGTGGCGGGATCACCGTGCTCGGTACGACGCTCACCCGGCGCCAGGCGGCGATCGGTCTGGGCATCGTGCTGACGTTCCTGCTGCTGGTCGGCATCATCGTGGTGCAGGCGTTCGGTGACGACGCGTCGGGTGCGCAGGAGCCGACGACGCTGGGTGGTGCCGTGGCGACCGGGAATCCGGCGCCGGTCGGCAGCACCGCGCCGGGCAAGGACGGGTCGCCGGCGGCACCGAGTTCGGCGCCGGCCAGTTCGGCGCCGGCTGCCGCTGGTGTGCCGGACGGCTGGCGGGCCTACAACGGCTCCGGATTCAGTGTGCCGGTGCCGAAAGGTGCCTCGGTCTCCGGTGGCGGTGACGAGACGCGGGTGAACTTCGACAACCGGCTGCTCATCATCAACCGGGTGAATCAGGAGCTCGACGACCCGGTGGAGTACTGGGACGAGCAGAGCACCGGCCACTACCGCAACTACAACAACCTCGGCGTCGACCAGGTCGACTACCAGGGTGACGCGGCGGACTGGGAGTTCACCTACACCACCAGCGGCGGCAACGACCAGCACGTGGTGAAGCGGGTCTTCGAGATCGAGGACACCACGTGGAGCCTCGCCTGGTACACGTCGCCGGGTGACTGGGATGCCGCGAAGAAGGACCTCGAAGCCATCTACCAGGGGTTCAAGGGGCGGTAGTCCGTCAGGAGTGAGATCCAGAACGACGGGGTATTCCATCCAGCATCACGGATGGAGGTACACCATGAACAGCCGACGGTACGGCAGTAAGCCGACCCTCGCCCTCTGGATGCTCGTCACGGTTGCCGACGTAGCGCTCCTGATCGCGGCCACCGGTCTCCTCACGGTTGTCCTGGTCCTCGCGGTGCTGGCCGTGGTGGCCGGCGGTGTGGTCGTCGCCCGCACGTGGAATCGGCCACAGCCGGAGCCCGCGAAAGTGGTGGCACGCCGCCGCGCATAGCCGGATCGGCTACAGTCCCCGGCGTGTTGTCGATCGACGGTGTGACTGACCTCTGGGACCAGCTCCTCGGTGCTCAGCCCGACCCGCCCGGACTGCTCGTCCTGCTCACCGCAGTGGTGGGCTTCCTCGCTGTCGCGTTCCGCCCGGTGTGGCGGATCGCCCGCAACGCCGTCACGATCGCTCACGAGGGCGGTCACGCGCTGTTCGCGCTCCTGACCGGGCGCAAGCTGCGTGGCATCCGGCTGGAGTTCGACACGTCCGGCCTGACATTGTCCGCGGGCCGCCCGACCGGGCCCGGGATGATCCTGACCCTGCTCGGTGGCTACATCGCCCCGTCGCTGGTCGGGGTGCTCGGCGCCTGGCTGCTCGGCGGAAACCGGATCACGCTGCTGCTCTGGCTGGCCGTGGTGCTGCTGCTGCTCATGCTGATCAACATCAGGAACCTGTTCGGCGTGGTCTCCCTGGTGATCACCGGCGCGATCGTCTTCGCGGTGTCCTGGTACGCCTCACCGGAGGTGCAGGCCGCGTTCGCGTACGCCGGTGTCTGGTTCCTGCTCTTCGGCGGTGTCCGGCCGGTCTTCGAGTTGCAGAAGCTCCGCCGGCGCGGCCGCATGCGCGACTCCGACGCCGACCAGCTCAGCCGCCTCACCCACCTGCCCGCCCTGTTCTGGGTGAGCCTCTTCCTCGTGGTGAACCTGGCCGCCGTGCTGACTGGTGCTTTCCTGCTGGCCGGCCAAATGGTGCTGAGCTAGCTGGCTTCGCTTCGCTCCGCTGCGATTCGCCTGGTAACCGGTGAATCGCGGGGGCGGTTGTTCTCACAACGGGATGTTGCCGTGCTTCTTTGGGGGCAGGGTTTCGCGCTTTGTGCGCAGCATCCGCAAAGCCCTCGTGATCTGGGCGCGGGTTTGTGAGGGCTGGATGACGGCGTCGACGTAGCCTCGTTCGGCGGCGATGTAGGGGTTGGCGAGGGTGTCCTCGTACTCCTGGATGAGTTCGGCCCGGCGTGCGACCTGGTCGTCGGCGGCGGCCAGTTCGCCGCGGTAGAGGATGTTGACGGCGCCCTGTGCGCCCATGACGGCGATCTGGGCGGTGGGCCAGGCGAAGTTGATGTCGGCGCCGAGGTGCTTGGAGCCCATCACGTCGTAGGCGCCGCCGTACGCCTTGCGGGTGATGACGGTGACCTTCGGGACGGTCGCCTCGGCGTACGCGTAGATGAGTTTCGCGCCGCGGCGGATGATGCCGTCCCATTCCTGGCCGGTGCCGGGCAGGAAGCCGGGTACGTCGACGAAGGTGAGCACCGGGATGTTGAAGGCGTCGCAGGTGCGCACGAACCGGGCGGCTTTTTCGGAGGCGGCGATGTCGAGGGTGCCGGCCAGGCTCATCGGCTGGTTCGCGACGACGCCGACCGGGCGACCTTCGACGCGACCGAATCCGACCACGATGTTGGTGGCGTAGAGCGGCTGGATCTCGAGGAAGTCGTCGACGACGGTCTCGACGACGGTCTTGATGTCGTACGGCTGGTTGGGCGAATCCGGGATGAGGGTGTCCAGGGCGAGGTCCGGGTCGCCGGCGGCCAGGTCGGCCTCCTCGGCGTACACGACCGGCTCGTCCAGGTTGTTCGACGGCAGGTAGGAGAGCAGCGCCCGCACGTACTCGATCGCGTCCTCCTCGTCGGAGGCGAGGTAGTGGGCGTTGCCGCTGCGGGTGTTGTGGGTCCGCGCGCCGCCGAGGTCCTCCATGCCGACCTCTTCGCCGGTGACGGTTTTGATCACGTCGGGTCCGGTGATGAACATGTGTGAGGTCTGGTCGACCATGACGGTGAAGTCAGTGATCGCGGGGGAGTAGACGGCGCCGCCGGCGCAGGGGCCCATGATCAGGGAGATCTGCGGGATGACGCCGCTGGCGCGCACGTTGCGGAAGAAGATGTCGGCGTAGAGGCCGAGGGCGACGACGCCTTCCTGGATGCGGGCGCCGCCGGAGTCGTTGATCCCGATGATCGGGCAGCCGATCTTCATGGCCAGGTCGAGCACCTTGACGATCTTCTCGCCGAAGACCTCGCCGAGGGAGCCGCCCATGATGGTGAAGTCCTGGGAGAAGACGCAGACCTGCCGGCCGTCGATGGTGCCGTGCCCGGTGACGACGCCGTCGCCGTAGGGCCGGTTCTTGTCCATTCCGAACGCGGTGGACCGGTGCCGGGCCAGTTCGTCGAGTTCGACGAAGGAGTCCTTGTCGAGCAGCAGCTCGATGCGTTCCCGGGCGGTCTTCTTGCCGCGGGCGTGCTGTTTTTCGATGGCCCGCGCGGAGCCGGCGTGCACCGCCTCGTCCGTGCGGCGGGCAAGATCGGCGAGCTTGCCCGCGGTCGTGTGGATGTCCGGCTGCGTTGTCACGGTGGTCTCCAGGCTCGCGTTGCGACGATGCACTCGGGCTTGATCGTAACCACATTCGCGTTGTCGGCCGAGGGCGTCGCTACGGATGCGTTTCATACTTAATGCCCCATTCGTTACTACCCGCGTGACGAACTGGATGACAGCGGCAGGTCTCGCGTTCATCGCAGGCGGCCTCGCCACGCTGATCAGTTTCTGGTCGGTGCTCTTCGGTGGTGCCGGTCGCGCGACGGCTGGCCCGGCCCGGCGCCGGCGCTCGGCGGAACAGAGCCGATCCGCGCCGCAACCGGCTGCGGCGCCGGCCGACGGGCCCCTGGCGACAGCGGCTCTGCCCGCCGCGCCCGAACCCGAGCAGCCGTTCTTCAGCCTCCCGCCGCCGGCCCCGGACCTGTTCGCAGCCGAGCCGTACCAGCAGGCCGAGCCGTACCAGCAGGCCGAGCCGTACCAGCAGGCCGAGCCCTACCCGGCCGAGCCGTTCGCGGCGCAGTCCTTCCCGGCGGAGGCGCACCAGGCTGAGCCGGCTGTGCCGACGGGAGCCGAACTGATGGCGGCGGCTCCGGCCGGCGGGCCCGAGGTGCTCGGGCCTGCGAGCCGGTCTGAGATGCTCGCCCCGGCCAGGAACGGTTACGAGGACTACGAGCCGCTCGACGAAGACCACGTGGACGCGGAGGTGGCCGACCCGGAGTACGACGACGAGCCCGGCTACGAGGATCCGTTCGCGGCCGCCTACGCCGCACCGGCCCTGGTGACGATCCCGCCGGGCGAACCGGTCCGCGACCTCTGGCCGCTGCGCGAGGCCGAACATCAGGAGGCCCGCTTCGCGGAGGCCTTCAATCCGGGAGGGTACGGCCGGAGCACCGCACCCGAGCCCCGCACCGAGGTCGACCGCTCCGGCCTCGGGTACGGCGACCGGGTGGAGGGCTGGGTCCGCCCGGACTACCCGGAGCTGGAGGACCGCCCGCCGGCCGGGGACTACTGGACGCCGGTGCCGGACGACCTCTACGCGGACCCGGAGCCGTCGGCCCGCGGCTACGGCTGGCCGGTGCCGGTGGAGCGGCTGCCACCGGTGCCCGACTACGAGCCGGCGACCGGTTTCGATCTGAACCCGGTGGAGGCTGCCGAACCGACCGCGTTCGTGCCGCGAACCTGGCCGCCGATGCCGGAGGACCGCCGGATCCGCCAGCCTGAGCCGGAGGATCGCCGGGTCCGCCAGCCTCGTTCCTGGCGGGAGCCGGAGGGGGATAACCGGCGCTCGTGGCGTGAGGAGCGCCGCTCCTGGCGCAACCGGGACGAGAAGCGGTCGTGGCGGGACCGGGACGAGCGTCCCCGGCCGCGCCCGCGCCCGGCCGAGCCGGCGTCGGGCTACGTGAGCCGGCACTCGGCGGGCCCGCACGCCTGATTCGCGGGGCCGCATAGGCTGCCGGGATGACTTCCTCGTCGTACGCCGATCTCGGCCGCCCGCCGCTCTCCGCCCGGGCGCTGAACCGCGCGCTCGTCGTGCCGGGCGGCTTCTGGTCGCGGATCGACGTGCGCGCGGAGACCGGCTCGACAAACGCCGACGCGGCCGACGCGGCCCGCGGTGCCGAGCCGGAGGGCCTGGTCGTGGTCGCCGAAAGCCAGTCGGCGGGCCGGGGGCGCCGGGACCGGCAGTGGGTGTCGCCGCCGCGGGCCGGGCTCACGCTCAGTGTCCTGCTGCGACCGTCGGCGCCGGACGCGGAGCGCGGCTGGCCGGCGGCGCCACCCGGGTCGTTCGGCTGGTTGCCGCTGCTGGCCGGGGTGGCGCTGCGCGAGGCGGTGACCCGGGTGTCGGGTGTCGAGGCCGCTCTGAAATGGCCGAACGACCTGCTCGTCGGTGACCGCAAGTGCGCCGGGATCCTGGCCGAGGTGGCCGGCGACGCCATCGTGATCGGGATCGGCCTGAACGTCAGCACCCGCGCCGACGAACTGCCGGCCACGACCGGTGTGCCGGCGACCTCGCTGCTGGTGGCCGGCGCCGAGGAGGCGGACCGGGATCCGTTGCTGCGGGCGCTGCTGCGCGGGTTCGCCAGGTGGTACGAGGGCTGGCGGGAGGCGGGTGGCGACGCGGAGATGTGCGGGCTGACCGCCGAGTACCGCCGGGGGTGCGCCACGATCGGCCGGGCGGTGCGGGTGCTGCTGCCGGGCGGTGGCGAGCTGACCGGCGAGGCGACCACGGTGGACGGCGACGGCCAGCTGGTGATCCGTACGGCTGACGGCACCGAACATCGTGTCTCGGCGGGGGATGTCCTGCACGTACGCTGAGCTCGTGGCGTTCCCGGAGGATGTGCTCGCGGACGAGGAGGAGGTCGTCCTCCACCTGGCTCCGCATTGGAGGGCGGCGATCGTGCCGCTCGCCGTCCTGCTGCCGGCCGTGGCGGGCCTGATCATGGCGTGGGTGCTGCTTCCGGACACCGAGGGCGGCCGGATCGGCTTCTGGCTGGCCGCCGCGATCCTGGTGTGGTATTCACTGCGTTACGGTGTGTGGCCGCTCGTGGTGTGGCGCTGCACCCACTACGTCGTCACGAACGAGCGGATCCTGCTCCAGCGCGGTGTGCTCACGCGCGAGCGCCGCGACCTGCCGCTGAACCGGGTGAACGATCACGCGCTGGCCCAGTCGGTGCTGGACCGGGTGTTCGGCAGCGGCACCTTGACCGTCGACTCGATCGGTGACCGGACCGCGGTGCTGACCGGTCTGCCGCACGCCCAGCGCGTGCAGAGCACCCTTTACGAGCTGATCGAACTCAGCCCGGCGCCCGACGACGACGAGGCCGACGCGGATCCCGGACCGGACGAAGAAACAGCGCCGGCGCCGCGTCGCGGCGTCTTCCGGCGCTGAGCTTCGGTTCGGGGGGCTTCGGTTCGGGGGTCAGCGGGGGTCGAGCTCCGCCTGCAGGTCGAGGCTTGCCACGCTGCCCGGCTGGTCGACGGCGCTGAGCTCGGCGAGCCCGGCTGTCGCGTCCAGTTCGGTGATCGCGGCCTCGTGGCCGTCCACCGGCGGCTTGAGGAAGACGAACGTCCGGTACGCCCAGAAGCGGAAGATGGTCGCGATCCCGATGCCGATCACGGTGACCGACATGAAGGCCAGCTCGTCGTGTTCCTCGGTGAGACCGAAACCGTACTTGCCGACGGCGATGGCGCCGGACTGGATGAGCATGCCGATCAGGTTGAACCCGAAGAAGAGCGTGTACTCACGGCGCAGCGCGGTGCGGGTGTGTTTGCGGTACGTCCAGTAGCGGTTGGCGATGTACGCCAGCGTGGTGGTGATGACCGTGGCGATCACACTCGCCTTGACCGCGCCGATGTCGAGCAGGACGTACGTGATGGCCATGTAGAGCAGGGTGTTGCCGGCGCCGATGATGCCGAAGGCGATGGCTTCCGGGGCGAGACGGCGCAGGCGATCCGTCAGCGTGCTGGCTGAGGGCATTGGGCAACCTTACGGGAACAGGGGCAGTGACGCCGAGGTGTCAGCGGGTGGACGACGACGATGGCGTCACACTCCGGTCCGGCGGTTCTCCGGTCTCTGCCGCCTCGCCGGGCACCGGGGCGTCGGTGGCCCGGAAGACGAAGCGGCGGTATGACCAGAAGCGGAACATCGTACCCATAGCGGTGCCGACGAACTGTCCCGCTATGTTGTCGGCCACCGGGCTCCGCAGCGCGGGCCAGATCTGACCGAGGCCGTAATGACTGATCGCGAGACAGGTCAGGGCGATGCCCAGGCCGATCGCGTTCAGGACGAAGAACATCGTGTACTGCCGGGCCATGTTGGTGTGCCGGCCGTCCCGCCAGGTCCAGAACCGGTTGCCGAGGAACGCGATGGTGGTCGCGATGATCGTGGAGACGGTCTTCGCGGTGAGTGTCTCGGCGCCGTTCCGCAGCAGGACGTTGAAAATCATCAAGTCGATGGCGAACGCGATGCCACCGACCGTGCCGAACTTGCCCACTTCGTGGACGAGCGCCCGCAGCCGCGCACGCAGGCCGGATGACTGCGCTGGTTTCGGGGGCACGGGTCCGAGGGTACCGGCGGGTGTCACGTGTCGCTGTCCGCGCTGCCGGGTCTTTCTCGGTCGCGACCGAGTCTTAACCGTGGCTCCCGGCATGGTGACGCTGTCGATACGGTGCGTGGCGGAAACCGTCCACCTCGCGGATCTCGGCGAGCCGGCCCCGGCAGTCGGAGCACCAGGCGAGGTGGGTGCGCATCCGATGCGCGTCGCGGGCCGCCAGCCGGCCGCGCACCTGACCCCCCAGCCGCTCGCCGGCCCACCGACACTCCGGGTGATCAGCAGCGGTCACGTGCTGCTGGAGGTAGAGGCTGCGCAGTCCCTCCCGGGCGCGGTGGGCCAGCACGGCCACCGCGTTCGGTGTCAGTCCCATCCGGGGCGCCAGCTCGGCCGGGGTGCTGCCCTCCACCTCGGTCTGCCAGAGCACGTCACGCCAGCGGGGCGGCAGCTGGCGGAAGGCGGCCGCCGCGAAGCTGCGTTCCAGCCGGTCCAGCGCCGGGTCGGTGAACGGCTCGCCCGCGTCGTACCGGGTCAGATCGTCGGTGAACTCCAGCCGCCGGTCCAGCCGCGCGCGGTGGTAGCAGACGTGCCGCATGGTGGTGTGCAGGTAGGCGCGGAACGCCACCAGTGGCCCACGACCGGCGCGCAGGGTCGCGAACACCTTGGCGAACGTCTCGGCCACCAGGTCGTCGACGTCGGCGGGATCGCGCACCAGACCGAACGCGAACTGCCGCACGGCCGCGTGGTGCCGTTCGTAGAGCGTGCCGAAAGCGGCGGTGTCGCCCTTCCGGACGGCGCTCAGCAGGTCGGTGTCCGATTCTGCGTCGTTGCCCGGGGTCGTCATTCCGCCTCCTGTGGCCGGAACTGCGAGGAAAGCCCGATTAGGTGAAAGTCTAAGGCGTTAAGTCCTTTTTGTGAAAGTTGTCAGAGTGCCGGTGTGCCTCGGCCTGTTCCGGCCCCTGATTGCGCGCTCGTGCGTCGAGCGGCGAAGAATCGATCGTTTATGCGCACCGCAGCCATAGATTGTGCGGTTGTCCACAGGATCGGCCGATGAACTCCAAGCACTGTCGGGCTTAGGCTCATGTGACTCCCATGACACCGCCGGTTTTTCCGGCTGATTCGTCATTGGTCAGTGCCGACCGAAGGAGCTTCATCTTGTCTCTGCCCCCTACCTCGCACCCCCGCCTGCTGGCGTGGGTGGCCGAGGTCGCCGCCCTGACCACGCCCGACCGGATCGTCTGGTGCGACGGTTCGGAGGCCGAATGGGCCCGCCTCACCGACGAGCTGGTCGAGGCCGGAGCGCTGGTCCGCCTCGACGAAAAGAAGAAACCGAACTCGTTCTGGGCGCGAACCGACCCGTCCGACGTGGCGCGGGTCGAGGAACGCACCTTCATCTGCTCGGTCGACGAGGCCGACGCCGGTCCCACCAACAACTGGATGGCGCCGGCCGAGATGAAGCAGGTCATGACCGGGCTCTACCGGGGCTGCATGACCGGCCGGACGATGTATGTCGTCCCGTTCTGCATGGGCTCGCTCGACGCGCCACAGCCGATGTTCGGTGTGGAGCTGACCGACAGCCCGTACGTCGTGGCGAGCATGCGCATCATGACCCGGATGGGGGCCGAGGTCCTGGCGGCGATGGGCGACGACGCGGACTACGTGCCCTGCCTGCACTCGGTCGGCGCGCCGCTGGCGGCGGGGGAAACGGACACCGCCTGGCCGTGCAGCGACACCAAGTACATCTCGCACTTCCCGGAGACCCGGGAGATCTGGTCGTTCGGCTCCGGTTACGGCGGCAACTCGCTGCTCGGCAAGAAGTGCTACGCGCTGCGGATCGCCAGTGTGGCAGCCCGTGACGAGGGCTGGCTCGCCGAGCACATGCTGATCATGAAGCTCACCTCGCCGGAGGGCCAGGTCCGCTACATCGCCGGCGCGTTCCCGTCGGCCTGCGGCAAGACCAACCTCGCCATGCTGGAGCCGACGCTGCCCGGCTGGAAGGTGGAGACCGTCGGCGACGACATCGCCTGGATGCGCTTCGGCGAGGACGGCCGGCTGTGGGCGACCAACCCGGAGTTCGGCCTGTTCGGCGTCGCGCCCGGCACCGACTTCCACACCAACCCGAACGCGATGCGGACCCTGGCCAAGGGCAACTCGGTCTTCACCAACGTGGCGCTGACCGACGACGGCGACATCTGGTGGGAGGGCATGGGCGAGCCGCCCGCACACCTCACCGACTGGAAGGGCAACGACTGGACGCCGGAGTCGGACGCCGTCTCCAGCCACCCGAACAGCCGCTTCTGCACCCCGATCGAGCAGTGCCCGATCCTGGCCGACGAGTACCACGACCCGCGCGGCGTGCCGATCGACGCGATCCTCTTCGGTGGTCGCCGCAAGACCACGATCCCGCTGGTCAGCGAGGCCCGCGACTGGGTGCACGGGGTCTACCTCGGCGCCACGCTGTCCAGTGAGACCACCGCCGCCGCAGTCGGACAGGTCGGCGTGGTGCGGCGCGACCCGATGGCGATGCTGCCGTTCATCGGCTACCACGCCGGCGACTACTTCCAGCACTGGATCGACATGGCGAAGGGCGCCTCCGGCGACGCCGACAAGCTCCCCAAGGTCTTCTACGTCAACTGGTTCCGCCGCGACGCGGACGGCGGGTTCCTCTGGCCGGGCTTCGGGGAGAACAGCCGGGTGCTCAAGTGGATCGTGGAGCGGCTGGACGGCAAGGCCGACGCGGTGGAGACCCTGATCGGTCACGTTCCCACCCCGGAGTCGATCGACGTGACCGGGCTGGACATCGACCGGGCCGCGCTGGAGGCGGTGCTCCGCGTCGACCCGCAGGAGTGGGCGGCCGAGATCCCGCAGGTCACCGAGTGGTTCAACAAGTTCGGTGACAAGCTGCCGGCGGTGCTCTGGGCCGAACTCGACGCGCTGCGCGCCCGCCTCGCCGACGCCTGATCCACACCGGGTCCGCCCCCGCGCCCCTGCCGGGTGCGGGCCCGGCACGGGTGGCCGGTCGGTGCCGGAACCGCCAGGCTGTCCGCATGGACGTCTATGACGTGGCCGTCGTCGGCGCCGGGCCGGCCGGGTCCGCCGCGGCCCTGGCCGCCCTGCGCGGCGGCGCGCGGGTGCTGCTGCTGGACCGGATCGGCTTCCCGCGGGACAAGCCGTGCGGCGACGGGATCGCGGCCGAGGCCGTCGACGTCCTGACCGCGCTGGGCGTGCCGGACCCGGTCGGCGGCTTCCCGCCGATCGAACGGTTGCGGCTGGTGGCGCCGGGTGGCGCGGCGGTGGCCCGGCCGCTGCCGCGACCGGCGCACACCGTGCCCCGGCGGATCTTCGACGAGCGCCTGGTCCGTGCGGCGGTGGCGGCCGGTGCGGTGTTGCGCCGGCACACGACCCGTGGCGTACGGGTGGACGACCTCGCCGTCGTCGACGACGAGTACCGGGCCCGGGTGCTGATCGGGGCGGACGGCGCCGGATCGGTGGTCCGGCGGTTCCTGGGCCACGGCGCCAACCCGGCCGGGCACCTGGCGATCGCGATCCGCGGGTACGCCCCCTCGGCCGCCACCGAACAGGTCATCGTCACGACCCGGCAGCGCTGGCCGGCGTACGCCTGGGAGTTTCCGCTCGGCGACGGCACCGCCAACGTCGGGTACGGCGAGCTGCTGCGGGGCCGCCCGCTGTCCCGGGCGTACCTCCGTGATCGTCTCGCCGCCCTGCTGCCCGGCGCCGAACCGACCGGCCTGCGCGGGCACCACCTGCCGTTGTCCACCCACCGCCCGGCGGCAGGCCGGGGCCGGGTGCTCCTCGCCGGCGACGCGCTCTCGCTGATCAATCCGCTGACCGGGGAGGGCATCTTCTACGCGGTGCTCTCCGGTGCGCTGGCCGGCGCGGCCGCGGCCCGGGGACCGCACGACGTGGCCGGGCGCTACCGGGACGCGCTGCGCCGCCGCCTCGGCCGGCACCTGCGGCACTCCGGCGCCGCGGCCCGGCTCACCACCTGGCCGCGGGTCGCCGACGCCGCGGTGGCCGCCGCCCGCCACGATCCGCACACGTTCGCCCGGATGGTGGACCTCGGACTCGCGGACGGACTGCTCGACGCCGGCACGATCGGGCGCATCGCGTCGCGGATGGTGCCGTGGCGGACCGTCCCCGCTTGAGCCCGCGGCCGGGGTGGCTACCCTTTGCGGTGATGAGTCTGCGTTCTCTGGTCTATTCCCTTTACGAGCGGCGGCTGGCCGGCAAGCTCGTCGGCAAGCCCGTGCCCCGGCACGTCGGCGTCATGTGCGACGGCAACCGGCGGTGGGCCCGCGAGATGGGCTTCGTCGACCCCAACGACGGCCACCGGGTCGGCGCCTTCCGCATCAAGGAGCTGCTGACCTGGTGTGATCAGGCCGGCATCGAGCACGCCACCCTCTATCTGCTGGCCACCGACAACCTGCGTCGGCCGGCCGCCGAGCTCGACCCGCTCGTGAAGATCATCGAGGACCTCGCGACCGAGCTGGCCGAGGACGGCAACCCGTGGCGGCTGCGCATGGTGGGTGCGCTGGACCTGCTGCCGGCCGCGACCGCGGCGACGCTCAAGGCCGCACAGGAGAAGACCCGCAACCGCACCGGTGGCGTCGAGGTCAACATGGCGGTGGGGTACGGCGGACGCCGCGAGATCACCGACGCGGTCCGTTCCCTGCTCTACGAGCACGCGGCCGGTGGCGGCACCCTCGAGGAACTCGCCGAGATCCTCGACGTCGAGCACATCGCCGAGCATCTCTACACCCGTGGCCAGCCCGACCCCGACCTGGTCATCCGGACCAGCGGCGAGCAGCGGCTCTCCGGTTTCCTGCTGTGGCAGTCGGCGCACTCGGAGTTCTACTTCCACGACGCCAACTGGCCGGATTTCCGGCGCATCGACTTCCTGCGGGCGCTGCGCTCCTACGGCAACCGCCAGCGCCGTTACGGCGCCTGAGCCGGGCACACTCTTCCCCGGCGCCGCGCCCGGCGATCATCCGCCCGGCTCTCCCGGCGCCGCGCGGCGCCGCGCCGGGTGGCTGTCAGAAGCGGCGCAGGCCGTCGGCCAGGAAGGCGGCCACCGCGTCCGGCGACTCGAGGGTGAGGTCGGCGGCGCTGGACACCTCGGCGCCGGTCTCCGGGTTGGCCACGGCCACCGCCATGCCGAAGAAGGCCGGGTCGACGGCTTCCCGGGCACGCAGAGCGTCGAAGGCCTTGATGTCGGACATGTCATCCCCGAAATACCACGCGCAGCCCGCGTTGCGCACGCCCTCGGTGATGACCATGCCCTTGTCCTGGTCGACCGGGGGCTTCAACTCCATCACCATGCGACCGCCCTGGATCCGCAGGCCCAGGCGCTCGGCTTGCTCGTGACCCCAGCGCTCGACGGTGCTGCCCAGGCTGGGCGCGGTGCGGTAGTGCAGGGCGACGGAGAGCCGCTTGTATTCCACCAGGATCTCGGCGGGCAGCTCGGCACGGGCCTGCGCGGCCAGCGCGTCCATGGTGGGGACGAACTCCAGCGCGGCCGGCTCGGTCACCACCCGGCCGTCGTGCCACACCTCGAGCCCGTAGAGGCCGTAGAGGTCGACGCCGCCGAGGGTCTCGAAGCGCGAGCGCAGGAAACTGACCGGCCGGGCTGAGACGATCGCCACACGGGACACCACGGTCGCCAGACGCTCCAGCACGCCGAGCACCGCCGGCACCGGCTGGGACGCGTCCGGGTCGTCGGTCACCGGCGACAGGACTCCGTCGAAGTCGAAGAAGAACGTGGTCGCGGAGGCCCGTGCGGCCGTGAAAGCCCAGGCCTCGTCGGTGGTCAGCGGATGTGTCGGACGCGCGATCTCTGCCACACGGCCAGACTACCCGCGGAAGGTCGTCTTTTATGCGTGACGATTTCGCGTGGGGTGAGGGTCACCCTTCGGTGCCCGATTTTGCGCACTACCGCAGGACCGAGTTGACCGCTAGCGTCTGAGTCATGGCACGGGGTCGTCCCGGGCCAGCCGGCCGGCCCGGACCAGCGACGACGTGCGCCACAGGGCTCGCAATCCGTCCCTGTGCATGTGCCGGCGGCCGGAGGTGGCGGACCGCGGGTGGCGGGTTGCACGCCCGCTGGAGCAGGCCTGTGACATCTCGCCGTACCGATGCCGGTGTCGCTTCGAACTCCGACCCGGCCGACAAGGTGACCAAGACCCGTGCCACGACCTCGCGCCGCAAGGCGCGGGACCGGCACGCGGACGCCGAGCCGGCCCCGGCCGGCCGCGTCTTCGTCCTGGACACTTCGGTCCTGCTGTCCGACCCGGCGGCGTTCCGCCGGTTCACCGACCACGAGGTGGTCGTCCCCCTCGTGGTGATCTCCGAACTGGAGGGCAAACGTCACCACCCCGAACTGGGCTGGTTCGCCCGGCAGTCGCTGCGGATGCTGGACGAGCTGCGGATCAAGCACGGCCGCCTGGACCAGCCGGTGCTCTGCAACGACGAGGGCGGCACGCTCCGCGTCGAACTGAACCACGCCGACCAGAGTGTGCTGCCACAGGGCTTCCGTAACGACTCGAACGACACCCGCATCCTGTCGGTGGCGCTCGGGCTGGCCGCCGAGGGCCGCGACGTCACGCTTGTCAGCAAGGACATGCCACTGCGGGTGAAGGCGGCGTCGGTCGGCCTGACCGCCGACGAGTACCGGCACGGCCAGGCCAGCGACCCCACCTGGACCGGCATGGCTGACCTGCGGCTCAGCGAGGAACAGGTGGGCAGCCTCTACGCCGGTGACGAACTGGAGGTGGAGGAGGCCGAGGGGCTTCCCTGCCACACCGGCCTGGTGATCCATTCGCCGCGCGGCTCGGCACTGGCCCGGGTCAACCCGGACAAGAGCATCAAGCTGGTCCGCGGCGATCGGGACGCGTTCGGCCTGCGCGGCCGCTCCGCGGAGCAGCGGGTGGCGCTGGACATCCTGCTCGACGAGGCGATCGGCATCGTCTCGCTCGGCGGCCGGGCCGGCACCGGCAAGTCCGCGCTGGCGCTCTGCGCCGGCCTGGAGGCGACGATGGAGCGCAACCGCCACAAGAAGGTGGTGGTCTTCCGGCCCCTCTACGCGGTCGGCGGTCAGGAGCTCGGCTACCTGCCCGGCAGCGAGGCGGAGAAGATGTCGCCCTGGGCGCAGGCGGTCTTCGACACCCTCGGCGCGGTGGTGCACACCAACGTGGTGGAGGAGGTGCTGGCCCGCGGCATGCTCGAGGTGCTGCCGCTGACCCACATTCGCGGCCGGAGCCTGCACGACGCGTTCGTCATCGTCGACGAGGCGCAGTCCCTGGAGCGCAACGTTCTGCTGACCGTCCTCTCCCGGATCGGGCAGAACTCGCGGGTGGTGCTCACCCACGACGTGGCCCAGCGGGACAATCTGCGCGTCGGGCGGCACGACGGCGTCACCGCGGTGATCGAGGCGCTGAAGGGGCATCCGATCTTCGCCCACGTCACGCTCACCCGTTCGGAACGATCTCCGATCGCCGAGGTGGTCACCGACCTGTTGGAGGAAATCCCCCTGTGAGATGACGCCAGCGCGGAATTTTGTGCCGAAATGAAGTAAAAAAACGAGTGACTAAGGTCACAAGACCGCGTTGGCATTTCACATCCACTTCACGTTGCGCCATGGTGGTCGCCGAGCGCCAAACAGGTGACCACGATGTCGAAGATCGACTTGGGTCATCCCTCGGAGCAACCGAGGCGGCGGCCCGGAGGGGTCGCGGTGCTCGCGGCGCGGTCCACCGCACGGCGGTGGGGGCGCCGCGTCATTGCCCCCGACGAAGGGAATCTTCGTGAATCGGCTCTGGAGCCGGCTCGGAGTTCGTGCGGCCTCGGTCGGACTGCTCCTCACCGGACTGGCCGGCGGTGTCTACCTCGGTCAGGACCGCGAGATCCAGCAGCAGAACGCGTCGGCCCAGATCGTCCTGCCCGCGGCCCCCAGCGAGATGCAGCTGCTCAAGGAGCGTCAGGCGTACCACGCCGCGGACCGGGCCTTCCGGGACCAGGCGGAGGACGTCGCGGCGGCGAAGGCGGCCACCCAGGCGAAGTCCGCGGCCGGCAAGGCGTGGACGCTGGAGAAGAAGGCGATCGCTGCCGAGAAGAAGGCTGCCGAGGCCAAGAAGGCCGCCGAGGCGAAGAAGGCGGCTGCCGAGGCCGGGGAGTCCGGCGGCTCGGGCGGCCCGGCGGAGTTCACCGGCGACATTCCCGCGTCCTGCAGCGAGTACAGCGGCAGCCGCGAGATCGGCTGCGCCCTGATGGTCGACAAGGGTTTCGCGATCGCCCAGTTCCCGTGCCTGGACAAGCTGTGGAAGAAGGAGAGTGGCTGGAACTACAAGGCCACCAACCCCAGCTCCGGGGCGTACGGGATTCCGCAGTCCCTGCCGGGCAGCAAGATGGCGTCGGCGGGCTCGGACTGGAAGACCAACCCGGCCACCCAGATCGAGTGGGGTCTCGGCTACATCAAGGGCCGTTACGGCACGCCGTGCGGCGCATGGAACCACTCGCAGAACGTCGGCTGGTACTGACACTTCCCAGCTGGTACTGACACTTCGTGGAACGGGGCTGCGCGGCACGCCGCACAGCCCCGTTTTGCTGTGATCAAATGTCCGTATGGTCCGAAATGTCGTCTCACTCCTCGCGGTCGCCGCGGTCACGCTCCTCCTGAGCGCCGCACCGGTCCGGGCCGGCGACGACCGCCGGGGCGTCACCGGCGACGAGTGGCGGCGGAGCGCGGACGACGAGTGGCGGATCGCGGGCGACGCGTGGCGGCGGATCGCCGGCGACGGCCGGCAGCGGATTCCCGAAGTGATCGGCGGCAAGGTCGCCGCCGTCGGCAGGTTCCCCTGGGCGGTCCGGCTCTCGATGGGCTGCGGCGGCGCGCTCACCGCACCCCGGGTGGTGCTCACCGCCGGCCACTGCGTCGGCGAGACCGGCCCGAACACCAAGATCACGATCACCGCGGGGGCGCCCGACCTGCGCTCCAAGCGGGCCGTCTCGGTGCGGTCGGTCGAAGTGTTCCGGTCACCCGACTTCGTGACCGAGACGCGGGGAGACGACTGGGCGGTGGTCAAGCTGGAACGCGCGCTGTCCCTGCCGACCCTGGCTCTGGTGCCGGACGGCAGCCGCGACGCGGGCACGTTCACCGTGATGGGCTGGGGGCAGACCCAGGAGACTTCGGTACGCCAGGAGCAGCGCCTGCACTACGCGAACGTGCCGACGATCCCGGACGAGGCGTGCGCGAAGGCGTACCGCCAGGCCGGGGTGGAATTGGTCCGTGACGAGTCGATCTGCGCGGGCCGGCACGGGGTCGACACCTGTCAGGGTGACTCCGGTGGCCCGATGGTGCGCCGCGACGGCAGCCGGTGGGTGCAGGTCGGCATCGTGAGCTGGGGTCTCGGGTGCGCTCGTGACGGATATTTCGGGGTCTACACCCAGATATCCAAATTCCGGGTCGCGATCCGGGAGGCCACCGCGAAGCTCAGCTGACGCTCGACTGGCCGCCGCCCCATCCTGCTGCCACCATCGATGCATGGGCTACAGCTGGGCGCAGGCACGCGAGGACGAGGCGGCGAGGTTCGGCACCGATGCGTTCTACGCGTCGCTGGGCCGGGCGTTCGTGACGATGTGCGCCATCGTTCCCGGACTCTTCCTCATCGAGGCGATCGACGTCGGCCTCGGCCCCGGCACGCTCGACGTGGCCGGCGGCATCATCCCGCGTCGCATCGACGGGCTGGACGGGGTGCTCTTCAGCCCCTTCCTGCACGCCGACTGGGCGCATCTCTACGGCAACGCGGTCCCGCTGATCCTGCTCGGCACGTTCGTGCTCGCCGGTGGCGTGCGCCGATTCGTCTGGTCGACCGTGGTGATCATGGCGGTGTCCGGCTTGGGCGTCTGGTTCATCGGCGACCCGCAGAGCGTCGTGGTCGGCGCCAGCGGCGTCATCTTCGGCTACCTCGGGATGCTGCTCATCCGGGGGCTGGTGGAACGCAGCTGGTGGAACATCGCGGTCGGCGCCTTCATCGGCCTGCTGTACTGGTACCAGCTCTATGGCATCCTGCCGACCGACGCCCGGGTGTCCTGGCAAGGCCACCTGCTCGGCCTGGTCGGCGGCGTGATCGCGGCGATCCTGTTCCGCCGCCGCCGCTGACCCCCGTCACCGTCCCGCTCTGCTGACCTGTGCCGCCGCCGGCGCGCGGAACGCCGGCGGCGATCTCTCACAGGGTCGGCAGGTGCCCGTCGAAGTCGACCGCGGAGTAAAGGGCGAGCTTCTCCAGCCGGTGATACGAGTCGATCACCCGGATCGTGCCGCTCTTGGACCGCATCACGATCGACTGGGTGTGCGCGCCACCTGACCGGTACCGCACACCCTTGAGCAGGTCGCCCGAGGTCACGCCGGTCGCCACGAAGAAGCAGTTGTCCCCGGTGACCAGGTCGTCGGTGGTGAGCACCCGGTCCAGGTCGTGCCCGGCGGCGATCGCCTTCTCCCGCTCCGACTCGTCATGCGGCCACAGCTTCGCCTGGATCGTGCCGCCCAGACACTTGAGCGCGCACGCCGCCGTGATCCCCTCCGGGGTGCCGCCGATGCCCATCAGGACGTCGACGTCGGACTCCAGGCGGGCCGCCGAGATGGCGCCGGCGATGTCGCCGTCGGTGATGAACCGGATGTTCGCCCCGGCCTGCCGCACCTCCGCGACCAGTTGTGCGTGCCGGGGACGGTCCAGGATGCACACCGTCACGTCGGAGACGCTCGACCGTTTCGCCTTCGCGATGCGCCGCAGGTTCTCCGCGGTGCCGGCGTTGATGTCGACGACGTCGGCGCAGTCCGGCCCGACGGCGATCTTCTCCATGTAGAACACGGCGCTCGGATCGAACATGGCGCCGCGCTCGGCGACCGCGAGCACCGACACCGCGCCCGGCATGCCTTTACTCATCAGCGTGGTGCCGTCGATCGGGTCGACCGCGACGTCCACCTCGGGGCCGGTGCCGTCGCCGACCCGTTCGCCGTTGTAAAGCATCGGCGCTTCGTCCTTCTCACCCTCACCGATCACCACGACGCCCTGCATCTGGATCGAGTTGATGAGTTTGCGCATGGCGTCGACGGCGGCACCGTCACCGCCGTTCTTGTCACCCCGGCCGACCCAGCGACCGGCGGCCATGGCGGCTGCTTCGGTCACTCGGACCAGGTCGAGGGCGATGTTGCGGTCGAGGTCCTGGGGGACTCGGGCTGGCACGGCGGCCTCCTCGCGACGTTGCGGGGCTGTCAGTACCGTCGATCCTGGCATTCCAGGACGCGCCAAGTCTCGGTTCAGCGACATGGTTAACAATGGGATTCGTGGAACCCGCTCCCGCTCCCGCCGAACCGGCACGCCTCAAGCCCCGTGAGGCTCGCCGGCCCCGCGACATGATCTTCTCGCTGCTGGTCCTGCTCGTGCCGATCGCGCTGCTCCTCACGTTCTACCGCGTGGTGCTCAACGGGGACGAGCCGATCACCAAGGACCCGACCAGCGCCATCCAGCTGGCGTCGCGCGAGTTCACCGTCGCCGAGCCGACCGGCCTGAGCGAGGACTGGCGCGTCACGTCGGCCAACTTCCAGCGGGTGGAAGGCGGCGCGACCTTGCGTATCGGATATGTCGACCCGGACGACGACCCGGTCCTGCTGGTGCAGAGCACCGTGCCGGCGGAGACCCTGGTCCCGGCCGAGGTGGGCAAGGACGGCAAGCGGATCGGCGCCTTCCGCACCGACGCGCGGACCTGGCTGGTCTACTCCGGGCGGCCGGGGGAGACCTCGCTGGTCGCCACCGAGCAGAACCGGACCGTCGTGGTGGTCGGCAGCACCGACCGCAAGAACCTGGAGACCCTGGCCGGCTCCCTCTCCTGAGGACCGGCCCGCCGCCGCTTCGCAGCCGCGCGACCCGCCGGGCCCGCCAGTGCTTCGCAGCCGCGCGACCCGCCGGGCCCGCCAGTGCTTCGCAGCCGCGGGACCGACCGACGTGCGCGGCCGCCGTGCGTCAGTCGCCGGCGCGGGCTGCCCGGGCCGCGTCGATCCGCTCGCGGGCGCCGTCGAGCCAGCGCTGGCAGACGTCGGCCAGCTGCTCGCCGCGCTCCCACAGGGCCAGCGACTCCTCGAGGGTGCCGCCGCCCTGCTCCAGCCGCTCGACCACGGAGGCCAGCTCGGTGCGGGCCTGCTCGTAGCTCAGTTTCTCGTCGCTCACTCTGTCTCCTGTGCCGTCGCGTGCAGCTCGCCCTCGGCGAGCCGGATCCGAAGAAGGTCGTTCGCGGCCACCTCGTCCGCGGCGCGGACGACCTGGCCGTCCGGGCGTTGCACGATCGCGTAGCCGCGCTGCAGCGTCGCCGCCGGTGACAGCGCCCGCAGCCGGGCCACGGTGTGCCGCAGGTCGTCGTCGGCGCGCCGCAGGCGGTGCTCCAGGCTGCGGCCGGCCCGGTCGCGCAGCGCGACTGCCTCGGCGGCCCGCTGGTCGACGAGGGACTCCGGCCGGGCCAGCACCGGGCGGGACCGCCACGCCTCGATCCGGTGCCGCTCGCGGTCGATCGTGGTGAGCACCGCGCGGTCGAGGCGGTTGCGGGCGTGCTCGATGAGGCGCTGCTCGTCGGCGAGGTCCGGCACGATCCGCTTGGCGGCGTCGGTGGGTGTGGAGGCGCGCAGGTCGGCCACATAGTCGAGCAGGGGCGCGTCGGTCTCGTGCCCGATCGCGCTCACCACCGGTGTGCGCGCGCCGAAGACCGCCCGGCACAGCGCCTCGTCGGAGAAGGGCAGCAGATCCTCCACGCTGCCGCCGCCCCGGGCGATCACGATGACGTCGACGGTGTCGTCGTTGTCCAGCACCTTGAGCGCGTCGATGATCTGCGGGACGGCGGTCGGGCCCTGCACCGCCACGTTCACCACCCGGAAGTCGACGGCCGGCCAGCGGCGCCGGGTGTTCATCAGCACGTCGCGCTCGGCCGCGCTGGCCCGCCCGGTGATCAGCCCGATCCGGCCGGGCAGGAACGGCAGCCGCCGTTTGCGCTCGCGGGCGAACAGGCCCTCGGCGCCGAGCAGGCGTTTCAGTTTCTCCAGCCGGGCCAGCAGCTCACCGAGCCCGACCTGGCGGATCTCGTCGGCGCGCAGGCTCAATGTGCCGCGGGCCGGGTAGAACTCGGGGCGCGCGTGCAGCGTGACCCGGGCCCCCTCGGCGAGCTCGGGCGCACCCGCGTCGAGCACGTCGCGGTGGGCGGTGACGGTGAGGCTCAGGTCGGCGGACGGGTCGCGCAGGGTCAGGAAGACCACGCCGGAGCCGGGCCGGCGGCTGATCTGGGCCACCTGCCCGTCCACCCAGACCCAGCCCAGCTTCGCGATCCAGGCGCCGACCTTCTGACTGACGACGCGGACGGGCCACGGCTCGTCGGCGGTGCTCTTCGGCTCGGGACTCTTGGGTTCGGGCTGGCTCACCGGGCCAGATTACGGAAGCCCACCGACATTCTCGTCGCTGCGATCCCCGGTGGCGGCCAGCGCGTGTCTCTCGGCATGCCGGCCCGCGTACGCGCCGAGGTCCACGGGGGTCCGCCGTTCCGGCAGCATCCGTTCGACGAGCGTCACCACGGTGAGCACCAGCAGACCGGCACAGCCCCAGAAGATCAGGTCGGCGACCAGGTACTTCGGGTCCACGTGCGTGCCGTCGCCGCTGCCGAGGAACGGGAACGGGTAGCCACGCCGCTGCGGGTGCTCGTCCAGGCAGCAGCGCGACGTCACCGGCAGCGCGGTGATCGCCATCCCGGCGAGGGTGAGCAGCCCGGTGATCACGGACCCGGCCGGGCTCGGCGCGAGCCGGTGCCGGGCCAGCAGCAGCACGCCGCCGAGCAGCAGCACCACGTGGAAGACCAGGTAGGTCCCGGCAAGCCCACCGTCCACCTCGACCGCGAGGTTGAGTGCGCCGATGCCGCAGAGGAACCAGCCCGCCATCACCCGGATCACCGCGGGGATCGACGGCCACGCCGCCCACGGGTCCTCGCCCCGATGCGCGCCGCCCATGAGCCCAGTATTCCGCCGGATCCAGACTTCCGGGGCGAAATGCCCACGCTGCACTCAGGGGCGCCGACCCCGCAGCGCCCGCACCAGCAGGATCACCCCTGCGGACAACACCAGACCGGCGTACGCCCACAGCACCACATCCACCACCAGCCGGAACGGTTCCACCGCCCAGTCCGAGGCCTCCGCCAGGCGGCGCGCCTCGGCCGGGGAGTCCGCCGCGGCGCCCCGCTCCAGCCAGGTGAACGGCCAGCCCCGGTAGGCGAACCAGCCGAACATCCCACCCAGCACGGTCCGTTCCACCGCCAGACCGGCGGCCAGGCCGGCCGGGATGATCATCGCGACCGCCGCGGCGACCCGCCGGGCCGGCAGCCGCAGCCGGTCCCAGCAGAGCAGGACCAGGCCTCCGCCGATCGGCAGGGCGCCCGTGGACGCGGCCTGTGGATCGCCCGAGAGCAGGGTCATCACCAGCCAGAACCCGCCGGCGAGCAGCCCCAGCGAGCCCGCCGCGAACCGGGCCAGGGCGATGCCGGTCGTCGTCATGTACGGCAGTGTGCCGGACCGGCGCCGGTGACGGATGTGGCATCGATCGCAGAGGGGCGAGCGGTGCGGCGGGCCACGTACCATGGCCGGGTGACCGAATCTCGTAAGCGGGTGTTGCTCGCCAAGCCGCGTGGCTACTGCGCCGGCGTCGACCGGGCCGTGCAGACCGTGGAGGAGGCGCTGAAGCTCTACGGCGCCCCGGTCTACGTGCGTAAGCAGATCGTGCACAACAAGCACGTGGTCAGCACCCTGGAAGCCCGCGGTGCGATCTTCGTGGAGGAGAACTACGAGGTCCCCGAGGGGTCGACCGTCGTGTTCTCCGCGCACGGGGTGGCGCCCGAGGTGCACGACCAGGCCCGCGAGCGCAACCTCAAGGCGATCGACGCGACCTGCCCGCTGGTCACCAAGGTGCACCACGAGGCGAAACGGTTCGCCGCGGAGGACTACGACATCCTGCTGATCGGTCACGAGGGGCACGAGGAGGTCATCGGCACCGCCGGTGAGGCCCCCGCGCACATCCAGCTCGTCGACGGACCCGACGACGTGGCGAACGTGGTGGTCCGCGACCCGGCCAAGGTCGTCTGGCTGTCGCAGACCACCCTCTCGGTCGACGAGACCATGGAGACGGTGGCCCGGCTCAAGACCCGGCTGCCGCTGCTGCAGTCGCCGCCCAGCGACGACATCTGCTACGCCACCTCCAACCGGCAGCACGTGATCAAGGAGATCGCCCCGGACTGCGACGTGGTGATCGTGGTCGGTTCGCGGAACTCGTCCAACTCGGTGCGGCTCGTCGAGGTCGCCCTCGGCGCCGGTGCCCGCGCCGGCCACCTGGTCGACTACGCCTCCGAGATCCAGGACGAGTGGCTGACCGGCGCGACCACGGTCGGTGTCTCCTCCGGTGCCAGCGTCCCCGAGGAGCTGGTCATGGAGGTGCTCGCGCACCTGGCCGAGCGCGGCTTCGGCGAGGTCACCGAATACACCACCGCCGAGGAGCGCCTGACCTTCTCGCTGCCCCAGGAGCTGCGCCGCGACATGAAGGCGGCCGCCGCTGCCGCCGCGGTCAAGGCTGGCTGAGCTCCGGGGCCTGCGGCTGCCGCGGGAGGACCTCGACCTGCGGAGTCTCGGGGAGGTCCTCGTCGGCGACGCCCATCTCGGCGAGTCTGCGGGCGCTCACCAGCACCCGTGACTCCAGGGAGCCGACCGCCTTGTTGTAGGCGGTGACCGCCCCGGCCAGCGACGTGCCCAGCTTGCCGACGTGGTCGCCGAGAGTGGACAACCGGCCGTACAGCTCCCGGGCCAGCCCGTGCACGGCGACCGCGTTGCGGGCCAGTTCCTCCTGACGCCACGAGTACGCGATGGTCCGCAGCAGCGCGATCAGGGTCGCCGGGGTGGCCAGCACCACGTTGCGGCGGAACGCGTGCTCCATCAGCGTCGGGTCGCGCTGCAGGGCCGCGTCCAGGAACGGGTCCGCCGGCACGAACAGCACCACGAAGTCCGGCGCCGACTCGAACGCCGTCCAGTACTTCTTCGCCGACAACTGGTCCACATGCACCCGCACATGGCGGGCGTGCATGTCCAGGTGCGCGTCGCGGGTACGTTCGTCGCGCGCCTCCATGGCCGACAGGTAGGCGTCCAGCGGCGCCTTCGCGTCCACCACCACCGCCCGCCCGCCGTGCAGCCGGACCACCAGGTCGGGCCGGACACCCTGATCGTCGGTGGCCGCGGTGACCTGCTCGGCGAAGTCGCAGTGCTCCAGCAGCCCCGCCGCCTCCACGATGCGCCGCAGCTGGTGCTCGCCCCAGCGGCCGCGGACCTGCGGCGCGCGCAGCGCCGACACCAGCTGCCGGGTCTCGGTGCGCAGTTCACCGGAGACCGCGCCCATGGCCCGCACCTGCTCGCGCAACTCCGCGTACGCGTCCACCCGGTCGTGCTCCAGCTGCGCGACCCGGTCCTCGTAACGGCGCAGCAGGTCCTGCAACGGCGCGGTCGCCCGGGCCACCGCCTCCTGCGACTGGGCGGTCGCCTCATAGGACAGTGACCGCAGCGACTGCTCGAGACGCTGCTCGCCCTCCCGGGCCGCCTCCACGGTCGCCTCCAGCCGGGCGATGTCGGTGGCGGCCCGCGTCCGCGCGAGCAGCCAGCCGAGGGCGGCACCCGCGGCGAGACAGACCAGGATCACAGCCAGCGTCGAGAACGTCACCTCCGCAGATTGCCAGACCGGTGCGACATGACCGGCGGAGGTACCGTGGGAAACATGAAGGGCGTGTTACTCATCCTGGTCATCCTCGCGGTGGTGGCCCTGGTCATCGCGGCGACGCAACGCAATGGGCAGGCCCGCCGGCAGACCCAGCTCGAGGACGCCCGCGCCGAGGCGCAGCGGTGGTACGAGCGGCTCGGCGGCCAGGTGATGAACCTGGTGTCCGAGGAACCGGCGGCCCGGCAGGCGCTCGCCGACGCCGGCGAGCGCTACAACGCCGCCGGTGGGCAGCTGCAGCAGGCCAACACGGTCCGGCAGTTCGAGCTGGCCCGGGAGTCGGCGCTGGAAGGGCTCACCTATGTGCGGGCCGCGCGCACCGCCATGGGCATCGACCCCGGCCCGGAGCTGCCGCCGCTGGCGAGTTCGCAGGGCACCGGGCGGATCACCCAGGATCGTGAGGTGACCGTCCAGGGACACCACTACCGGGCCGGTCCGCAGCCGGGCCCGGGCACGCCCTACTACTACCCGGGCGGCCGGGTGCAGGGTCGCCCGGTGCCCGCCGGGTGGTATTCGACGCCGGTGTGGAAGACCGCGCTCGGCACCGGCGCGGGTGTGCTCGGCGGGATGCTGATCTTCGACGCGCTGCTCTCGCCGGGCTTCGGTGACATGGGCTTCGACGGCGGCGACTGGGGTGGCGACGACATGCAGGCCGGCGACTTCGGCGGCGGGGACCTCGGCGGCGGTGACTGGGGTGGCGGCGATTTCGGTGGTGGCGATTTCGGGGGCGGCGACTTCTAGAAGCGGCGGACCGGCTGGTTCTTCTTCACCAGCATCCAGTGGTCGAGTTCCCGGCGCAGCGCCCGCGAACTCGGCCACAGCTGCGTCAGGTCGGCGGTGAAAGCCGGCCCCCGCGCGGTGTCGGTCAGCGCCGGCCCGCCGTCCGCGGTGTCCTGCACCTGGTGCACGGTGTCCAGGTCACCGGGGACCACTTCGAGGATCGTGCGCAGGCCCGCCCGGCGGATCACCACGGCGGCCACGTCCTTCCACTCCACCAGGACCGGGTCGCTGTCCTGCGCCGCGAGTTCCACGCCGGCCTCGGACACCCGCACCCAGGTCGGCAGCGCCGCCCGGGCGGAAACCGTATAGATCCCGGCGGCGCCCGCGCCCACGGCGACCGCCTGCAACGTGGTGACCCACCACGGGTCGCCGGCGTCGCGCAGCAGCCAGGCCAGCACGGGGGACACCACCAGGTAGGCGACCATCAGCGCGGCGAAGAGCATCAGGAAGGTCCGCGCCGGCGAGGAGCGGAACAGCACCGCGTCCCGGGCCGGGGCCTGGACCTCCTCCGGGGCGAACGACATGCCCTAATGGTGGACCACCGGACGGCCCGGTCACCGGCGTTCGGCGAGACCCGCGCGGTCAAGCCTCACCCGGGCGTTCGCCGAGACCCGCGAGGTCGAGCCTCGCCGGGCGTTCGGCGAGACCCGCGCGGGCCTCGCCGAACACCGGGATGCCGGGTCAGAACGCGCAGGCGATCACGAGCTCCGGCGTACGGTCCCGGAGCAGGTCCAGCTTCGTGATCCGCCCCGCGGCCCGGAAGTCGCCCTCGATCAGCTCCAGCCGGTCCAGCATCGCGGCCGGCCCCAGCGCCTCGGCGAGCGGCACCTCGGTGCGCATCGACAGTTTCCGGTCCGACTTGGCCCGGCGGACCTGCCGCAACGCCTCACCGGCGAGATCGAGCAGCGCCGGGTCGCTCTCCGGCGCCACCCGGGTCAGCTCGTACGACGTCGGCCAGGTCGCCCGGTGCACCGAGCCGTACCGCCACCAGGACCACACCTCCTCCGTCACGTACGGCAGGAACGGCGCGAACAGCCGCAACAGCACCGACAACCCGCCCGCCAGAGCGGCGCGGGCCGAGTCCGCGCCCGGGCCCTCGCCGTACGCCCGGTCCTTGACCAGCTCGATGTAGTCGTCACAGAACGTCCAGAAGAACGACTCGGTGACCTGCAACGCGTCGGTGTGCTGGAACTGCTCGAACGCCGCCGTCGCGTCGGTGACCACGGCCGCCAGCCGGCCCAGCATCGCCCGGTCCAGCGGCTCGGTGACCGGCTCCCGCAGCGCCTGCCCGGCGCCCAGGCCGAGCGCGAACTTCGACGCGTTCAGCAGCTTCGTCGCCAGCCGCCGGCCGACCTTGAGCTGCGCCGGCTCGAACGCCAGGTCGGCGCCGGGACGGCCGCTCGCCGCCCAGTACCGCACCGCGTCCGACCCGTACTGCTCCAGCAGCGCGACGGGCGTCTCCACCGTGTTGCCCTGCGACTTCGAGATCTTCTTGTGGTCCGGGTCGAGGATCCAGCCGGACAGCACCGCGCGTTCCCACGGCAGCCGGTCGCCGAGCTGATCGGCGCGCAGCACCGACGCGAACAACCAGGTCCGGATGATCTCCTGACCCTGCGGGCGGAGATCCATCGGGTACGTCCGGGCGTGCAGATCCTCGTCGGTGCTCCACCCGGTCACGATCTGCGGGGTCAGTGACGACGTGGCCCACGTGTCCATGACGTCCGGGTCGGCGGTGAAACCACCCGGGACGTCCCGCTGCGACTCGTTGAACCCGGGCGGGCACTCCGACGACGGGTCGACCGGCAGCGCCGCGTCGTCCGGTGTCAGCAGCCGCGTGTGGTCGGGTTCGCCGTTGCCGTCCAGTTCGTACCAGACCGGGACCGGGACGCCGAAGAACCGCTGCCGGCTGATCAGCCAGTCACCGGTCAGACCGCCGACCCAGTGGTCGTACCGGTGACGCATGCTCTCCGGCACCCACCGCAGCTCGCGCCCCCGCCCCAGCAGCCGCTCCCGCAGGTCGGCGTCGCGCCCGCCGTTGCGGATGAACCACTGCCGGCTGGTGACGATCTCCAGCGGGGTGTCGCCCTTCTCGTAGAACTTGACTGGATGCGTGATCGGCTGCGGCTCACCGAGCAGGTCACCGGACTCGCGCAGCAGCCGGACCATCTCCTTGCGGGCGGCCGACACGGTCAGCCCGGCGAACCCCTGGTAGGCAGCCGACGGGACACCCGCCGGCCGGTCCGGCAGGAACCGCCCGTCCCGGCCCAGGACGACCCGGGTGTCCAGCTTCAGGTCCCGCCACCACGTGACGTCGGTCAGGTCGCCGAACGTGCAGACCATCGCGATGCCCGTACCCTTGTCCGGCGCCGCCAGCGGGTGCTCCCGCACCGGGACCTCGACGTCGAAGAACGGCGTCCGCACCGAGGTGAGACCCGCGAAGCGGGGATCGCCCGGATGATGCACCAGCGCGACACACGCCGGCAGCAGCTCCGGCCGGGTCGTGTCCACCTCGATCGGGCCGTCCGGGCCGTGGAAGCGCAGCTTGTGATAGGCGCCCGGGCGTGGCCGGTCCTCCAGTTCGGCCTGCGCGACAGCGGTCCGGAAGCCGACGTCCCACAGGGTCGGGGCCTCCGCGGTGTACGCCGCACCGGCCCGCAGGTTCGCCAGGAACGCCCGCTGCGACACCGCACGCGCCTTCGCGCCGATCGTCGAGTACGTCAGTCCCCAGTCGACGCTGAGGCCCAGGCGCCGCCACAGCGACTCGAACGCCTTCTCGTCCTGGGCGGTCAGTCGCTCGCACAACTCGACGAAGTTGCGCCGCGAGATCGAGACCGGTGGCTTCGGCGGTTTCGCCGGCGGCTCCCAGCCCGGCTCGTACGGCAGCGACGGATCACACCGGACCCCGTACACGTTCTGCACGCGGCGCTCGGTGGGCAGGCCGTTGTCGTCCCAGCCCATCGGATAGAAGACGGTCTTGCCATGCATCCGCTGGAACCGCGCGACCGTGTCGGTGTGCGTGTACGAGAAGACGTGCCCGATGTGCAACGAGCCCGATACGGTCGGCGGGGGTGTGTCGATCGAGAACACGTCCGAACGCTCCTTGGAGCGGTCGAACGCGTACGTCCCCTCCCCCTGCCAGTGCGACGCCCACTTCTCCTCGAGGCCGTCCAGCGACGGGCGCTCGGGAAGACCGTGGCGTCCGGTTCCCGTATCAGTCATGCCGCAAGCCTAGGCACCTCCCACGCACGCCGCGACAGCATTGTCACGGCCGCCGGTCAGGGGGTGGCCTCGTGGGCCAGCAGCCACGACTTGATCGGCAGACCCCAGCGGTAGCCGCCGAGCGAACCGTCCGTGCGCAGCACCCGGTGACACGGCAGGATCAACGCGATCGCGTTGCGGGCGCACGCCGACGCGGCACCCCGGACCGCCGACGGGCGCCCGGCCAGATCGGCATAGCGGGTGTACGTCACCGGGGCGCCCGGCTTGATGTGACGCATCACGTCCCACGCCACGGTCATGAAGGCGCCGCTGCTCTTGTGCTCGACCGGCACACCGTCCAGCGCCGTCAGGTCACCGGCGAAGTAGTCCCGGACCGCCGCGCGGACCGGGCCCACGTCGTCGTCGGCCTCGGTCCGGTCCTTCAGGTCCGCGTGCACCAACCGCATCAGCTCGGGCACGTCGGTGGTGAAACCCGACGCCCGGACCACACCGCCCTTGGTCGTGATCACGGTGAACGGGCCGATCGGGGTGTCGAGTGTCGAATGGCGAAGCATGGTCTCTCCTCACGGGAACGGGGGGCCAGCGTTGCCGGAAGGCGCGGTGGTGCGTGCGGCCCTGTGGACAACGGCGGATTGTGGATAACTCCCGGCGGGTGTCGCGGGCCGGTACGTTCGGGTCCTCAGGCGGCGCGCCACAGCCGGATCAGGGCGTAGGAACGCCAGGGCCGCCAGCGTTCCGCGTGCTTGGACAAAGCTTTCGGGGTGTCGGGGAGACCCAGGGCGGCCGCGCCCCGGCGGGCCGCCAGGTCCGTCTCCAGGAAGACGTCCGGGTCGCCGACGGCGCGCATGGCGATGTAACCGGCGGTCCACGGCCCGATCCCGGGGAGTGCTGTCAGGCGGGCGGTGGTCTCCGCCCGGTCGGTGCCGGGTTCCAGGTCGAGGGTGCCGGCGGCGACGGCCTCGGCGAGGGCGCGGAGGGTGGCCCGGCGGGTGGCGGGCATGCCGAACGCCTCATCGGGGAGGGCGGCGAGGGTGTTCGCCGGCGGGAAGCCGGTGAGGGGGAGGGTGTTCGCCGGTGGGAGGCCGGTGAGGTCGGCCGGGGCTTGCGCGGCCCGCAGGATCCGGCCCAGCGTCGTCCGCGCCCCCGCCACGGTGACCTGCTGGCCCACCACGGCACGCACCGCCATCTCGAACCCGTCCACGGCTCGCGGCACCCGCACCCCCGGCTCCCGCCGCACCGCCTCCGCCAGCGCCGGATCCATTCCCAGCATCGCGTCGACCGCGACCGGATCGGCATCGAGATCCAGCAGCCGCCGGCACCGGGCCACCGCCGGCGCGAGGTCCCGCACGTCGCTGAGCCGCAGCGTCGCGTGCACCCACCGCACGTCGGGCCGGAGGGCGACCGTCGCGTTGCCGTGCGGCAGGACCATCCCCCGGCGGTACGTGTCCCCGTCCACCTCGTCCACTCCGGGCAGGGTCCGCGCGGCCAGGAACGTGAGCAGTGCCGCCGCGTGCAGCGGCGGCCGGTAGGCGAGCCGCAACGTGATCACGCCGGCTTCGCCGTGGGTGGCCGCGGGCCGCCGGGTGCGCAGTTCGCTGGGCGAGCCGGCGTAGACCTCGAGCATCGTGTCGTTGAACTGCCGCACGCTGCCGAACCCGGCCGCGAACGCGATCTCCGCGAAGCCGAGTTCGGTGGTCTCGATCAGGATCCGTGCGGTCTGTGCCCGCTGGGCCCGGGCGAGGGCGAGCGGCCCGGCGCCGAGTTCGGTGGTGAGCATTCGGTTGAGGTGGCGTTCGGTGTATCCGAGGCGGCCGGCGAGCCCGGTGACGCCTTCGCGGTCGACGACGCCGTCGCCGATGAGTCGCATGGCGCGGCCGACGGTGTCGGCGCGGACGTCCCAGTCGGGGGAGCCGGGTGCGGCGTCGGGCCGGCAGCGGCGGCAGGCGCGGTATCCGGCGCGCTGAGCGGCGGCCGCGCTGGGGTGGAACGCGACGTTCTCGCGTTTCGGGGTGACGGCGGGGCAGGACGGCCGGCAGTAGATCCCGGTGGTTCGCACGGCCGTGTAGAAGACGCCGTCGAAGCGCGGGTCACGGCTGTCGACGGCGCGGTAGCAGTGCTCGAAGTCCAGCTCCATGCCGTCGAGTCTGCTCCCCGGCACCCGCGGTCGGCTGGCGGCTTTCGGACATGACCGTCCGTGTCAACTAAGGTTGACGATGTGGTTACTGTCAACTACGGTTGACGACATGAGAACGGCGACGTTGACGACGGACATCGGCTGGCGCACGTTCGGCGGCGGCCCCAAGGTCGTGCTCCTGCACGGCGGCATGCAAACCTCGGCGAACCTCACAAAACTGGCGCGGGCCCTCGCGACCACACACACCGTCTACGTCCCGGACCGGCGCGGCCGGGGGCAGAGCGGTCCCGCGGCGCCCGGTCACGGCCTGCGCGCCGAGATCGACGACCTGGCCGCGGTGCTCGGCGAGACCGGTGCGCGAGACGTGTTCGGGCTCAGCTCCGGCGCGGTGGTCGCGTTGCGGGCGGCGCTCGAACTGCCGATCGACCGGCTCGCGCTCTACGAGCCACCGCTCAAGCACGGCGCCCACGATCCGATCTCCTGGCTCCCGCGGTACGAGAAGGAGCTGTCCCGCGGCCGGCGGGCGGCCGCACTGGTGACCGCGACGAAAGGCACCGGCGACTTCCCGCACGTACCCCGGGCCGCCCTGATCCCGCTCGTCGGCCTCGCGATGCGCAGCGGCGAAGGCCGGGTGCTGGCCGAACTCGCGCCGACGATGCGCCTGGACGCGGCGGTGGTGCGGGACGCGGCCGGTCCGCTGGAGCTCTACCGGCAGGTGCGCGCCGACACCCTCCTGCTGGGTGGGGACCGCTCTCCGGCGTACCTCACCGGGGTCTTGAACGGCCTCGAACCGGTCCTGCCGCGAGTGCGCCGGGTAACCCTGACCGGCATGGGTCATCTCGCCGCGGACAACAGCGGCAAGCCCGCCGCGGTCGCTGCCGAACTGCGGCGTTTCTTCGGATAGCCGAACACGTAGACTGGCGTTCCGTGAGCCTCACCATCGGAATCGTCGGCCTGCCCAACGTCGGCAAGAGCACTCTGTTCAACGCCCTGACCAAGAACGACGTGCTCGCCGCGAACTACCCGTTCGCCACGATCGAGCCCAACGTCGGCGTGGTCGGCCTGCCCGACGAGCGGCTCGGGAAACTCGCTGAGCTGTTCAGCAGCGAGAAGATCCTGCCCGCGCCGGTGAGCTTCGTCGACATCGCGGGCCTGGTCCGCGGCGCGTCCAAGGGCCAGGGCCGGGGCAACGCGTTCCTCGCGAACATCCGCGACGCGTCAGCGATCTGCCAGGTGGTCCGTGCGTTCTCCGACCCGAACGTGCTGCACGTCGACGGCAAGGTCTCACCCGCCGACGACATCGAGACGATCAACACCGAGCTGATCCTGGCCGACCTGCAGACGGTCGAGAAGGCGCTGCCGCGCCTGCAGAAGGAAGCGAAGCTCAAGAAGGACAAAGCGGCCACGGTCGCCGCCGCCGAGGCCGCGTTCAAGCTGCTCAACGACGGCGTCACCCTCTACCAGGGCGCCGGCCCCGCCGGCATCGACCTGGACCTGCTGGGCGAGCTGCACCTGCTCACCACCAAGCCCTTCCTGTACGTGTTCAACGTCGACGAGGCCGAACTGGGCAACGAGTCGTTCCTGAACGAGCTGCGCGCGCTCGTCGCACCGGCCGAAGCCGTCTTCATGGACGCGAAGATCGAGTCCGAGCTGATCGAGCTGGACGACGACGAGGCCCTGGAACTTCTCCAGTCCACCGGCCAGTCCGAGCCCGGCCTGAACCGCCTGATCCGGGTCGGCTTCGAGACCCTGGGCCTGCAGACCTACCTGACCGCCGGCCCGAAAGAGGCCCGCGCCTGGGTGATCCCGGTCGGCGCGACCGCCCCCGAGGCCGCCGGCGTCATCCACTCCGACTTCCAGCGCGGCTTCATCAAGGCCGAGATCGTCAGCTTCGACGACCTGATGGCCGCCGGCTCCATGTCCGCCGCGAAGGCCGCCGGCAAGGTCCGCATGGAGGGCAAGGACTACATCATGAAGGACGGCGACGTCGTCGAGTTCCGCTTCAACGTCTGATCTCGCTCCGGCGCCCGGCATCGTTGCTGCCGGGCCCCAACCACCTCAGCGTGCTCGCCCTGTGCCGGGCACCAGCCGGTCCATGAGCAACGAGTCGTTCCTGAACGAGCTGCGCGCACTCGTCGCACTGGCCGAGACCGTCTTCATGGACCGCCGGCCCGAAAGAGGCCCGCGCCTGAGTGATCCCGGTCGGCGCGACCGCCTCGAAGGCGTCGGGGTCACCCTGAGTCAGCCGCCCTGGCTAGGGCTTCGCCGTCCATGGCGAGGTCTTGATCTGCTAGCGCTACGAAATCGCGGTGATCATGGACCTGAAACCGCGACTTCGTAGCGCTAGCAGATCAACAACGCCACGCGGACCCCACGCGGAGACGCTCGTGTGCCGGGTGCCCACCTCCGCTGAGGCAGAAGTGCTGAGCCTGCCCAGGGGTACACCGGTCGTCGCGATCACCCGCCGCGCGTACACCGGTGCCCGGCGGTGCGTGGAGGTCAACGAGATGGTTCTGGACAGCAGCGCCTACACCTTGGAGTACCTCTTCAACGCGTAGTCAAGCAGGCGGCGCCTGGTAATACCGTGGTATGGTCGCCGCATGGCAAGGACCAAGAAGGTCACCATCACGCTGCCGGTGGAGCTGCTGGACAGCATGAAGTCGCACACCGAGAACATCTCCGGCTACCTCACCGAGTTGGCCGAGCGAGCGGAGCGGCGCCGGCTTCTTCGGGAAGAGCTGGACCGATACCAAAGCGAGTTCGAAGCATTCACCGACAGTGAGATGGCCGAGGCTCGGGCACTCCTGCACGGCGCCGAGGAGACTGGGCGCGCGGCGTGAGCCTCGAGTCGCTGGTGCTCGACTCGCAAGGCTTCTCAGGATGGATCGACCGAGATCGTAAGGTGATGCAACTGCTGGAGCAGGCCGAGCGGGATGGGACCGATCTTGCGATGTCGGCCGCTACCATCATCGAGGTCTCCCACTCCGGCGTGGACGTCGCTCGGCTGAGCTGGCTGCTGTCCCAAATCCGGGTGGAGGCGGTGACGAAGGAAAGTGCCCGCCGCAGTTCGGAGCTGTTGAAGGCAGCGGGTCTGCACGGGCACAAGTACGCCATCGATGCCATGGTCGCCGAGGTGGCGCTACGACTACCGGTGCCGGTCGGGATCCTGACGTCCGATGTCGATGACTTGTCGAAGCTGTGCGGGCCAAGGGTCAGGACCATCCGGCTGTAGGAGAACTTCATCGCCCCGCTCGGGATCACTCCGACCAAGGTCGCCGTGGCTGTCGGAGTGCCACTCCGCCGGGTCACCGAGATCGTCCACGGCAAGTGGCGGATCACAGCTGACACCGCACTTCGTCTCGCGCGTTACTTCGGCACTACCGAGCTGTCTTCATGGACCGCCGGCCCGGAAGAGGCCCGCGCCTGGGTGATCCCGGTCGGCGCGACCGCCCGAGGCCGTCGGTGTCAACCTGTGTCAGCCGCCCTGGCTCGGGCTCCGCCGTCCATGGCGAGGTCTTGATCTGCTAGCGCTACGAAATCGCGGTGATCATGGACCTGAGACCGCGATTTCGTAGCGCTAGCAGATCAACAACGCACGGGGTGCCGATCGGCGAGGACGAGCGCTCCGTCGATGAGCTCTATGTGACACGGTGCGTGGGGGAGCCGGTCCAGGTCGTCCGCGAACCATCCCTCCGGGCGGGGAGGGTGCATCCACTCGGGCACCGGGTTCATGCCGCCACGGTAGCGAGCGGCCGGGTGTTCCGCGTCGGCCGTCTTGCGGGCTGCGGGCTGCGGCGGCCGGTTGGTTCAATGGGTAACCGTGGAGTGGGTCTTCGACAGCGAGATCATCGAGTGGCGCGGCCCGGCGCCGTACTACTTCGTCGCCATGTCCGAATCCGACAGCGCCGAGCTGAAGGAGGCGGCGCGGTCGCTGATCTACTGGGGGCAGGTCCCGGTGCGGGTGGTCATCGGGGAAACCGAGTTCACGACGGCGCTGTTCCCTCGGGAGGGACGCTACCTGGTGCCGCTCAAGGACGCCGTCCGGCAGGCGGAGGACTTGGACGAGGGCGACGTCGTGACGGTGACGCTGACCCCGGGCCGCCGATCCGACCCGGCCAGGTGACGGCACCGGCGCTTTGCTCGGCGGCGCCGGACTCTGCCGGGCGGATCAGCTGACCGGCTCCAAGGTCCGTTCGTAGCAGACGGACAGGTCCGAGCCGACGTAGGCGCCGAACAGCGGGATCTCCCGGTACCCCTCGCGTTCGTAGAAGCGCATCGCGTCCGGCTGGGCCGGGCCCGTCTCCAGTCGCAAGATGGTCCAGCCGCGCCGTGCCGCAGCGTCCTCCAGGGCGCGCAGCAGAGCGGTCGCCACGCCGGAGCCGCGGGATTCCGGCGTCACGTACATCCGTTTGAGCTCGGCGCTCGTCTCGTCCAGCCGGCGCAGGGCGCCGCAGCCGACGGGTGTGCCGGCGACGGTGGCGACCAGGAAGACGTCGATGTCGGCGGCGGTCGGCGGGGTGCCGGGTTCGTGGTCGCCGCTGCCGTAGCGGGCGTCCAGTTCGGCGCGCTGCGCGGTCCGCAGAGCCGCGCCTTCGGCGTCGTCCCAGGCACGGGGCGTGATGACTGCGGTCATGGGGACCTCCGTTCGTAACAAGCGTTACGGTAACATCTGTGATGGATGGGGAGGTGTGACGCGTGTCTCGAGCAGCGGATCGGTCGGCGCAGGGTGAGGCGCTGTCGCGGGCGGTGTGGAGTGTGCTGGCCGAGCACGGGCTGGAACGGCTGACCGTCCGAGCCGTGGCGGCCGCGGCCGGGTGCACGACCGGTCTGGTGATGCACCGCTTCCCGAACCGGCAGGCGCTGCTCCTGCACGCCCGCCGGCTCCTGCATGAGGTGACCCGGGCCCGGGTGGAGGCGTTGGAGGCAGCCGCGCCGGACGCGCGGGCCGCGCTGCGTGCCGTGCTGCGTCAGAGTTTGGCACTGGACGAGCAGACCCGCCAGGAATCGATCGTCTGGCTGGGCTTCCTCGCCGCCGCCGTGACCGACGACGACCTGATCGCCGAACACCGCCGCAACAACCACGCCTGGCGTGCCCGGGTGGAGCGCCTGGTCGCCGCCGCCGCGCCGGACTGGACCCCCGCACGGGCCGCCACTGTCGCGCTCTCCTTGATCACGATGACCGAGGGCGCGGCCGCGTTCGCCGCCGCCGATCCGGCCGCCTTCCCGGCGGCGGAGCAGGAAACCATGTTGGACACGGCCTTGGCGGCGCACGACCTCTCCGACCCAGGGAGTACGGGCCAAGCATCCGAGTGACCACCGAAAGGCAGGCCGGCAGTCCCGGGCGGTCAGCGGAGATGGACCGTGCGCACGCCGGCAGGCCACGAGGATGAGGCCGTGCGCACGCCGGCCGCCGGCAGGCCACGAGGATGAGGCCGTGCGCACGCCGGCCGCCGGCAGGCCACGAGGATGAGTCCGTGCGCGCGGCGGCTGCAGGTGAGGCCGCGCCCGACGGAAGGCCGACCCCGTGTCGTCAGCGCAGCAGGGGGAAGACCGTGCCGGCGATCAGAGCGCCGACCAGGGCGCCCACCACCACCTGGGCCCGGGTGTGTGCCGTCAGTTTGACGCGGGCCCAGCATCCCAGCAGCACCAGGGGCACGCCGAGCAGGGCGATCGGGCCGTGCACCGCGGTCAGGGCGGCCACCGTGCCGGCCGCCACGCCGGCGTGGATGGACATCTTCCACCAGTGTGTGACGGCGGCGAAGACGGCCAGGCCGGCGCCGCCCGCGACGAGCAGGGCGAGCACGTCGCGGGGTGCGCCGAGGGCGATCAGCAGGAGCAGCCCGCAGATCAGGGACGCGGTGCCGAAGAGCAGCGGGATGCGGCGGTCGGCGCGTTCCGGGATGTGGTGGTCGGTGAACCGTCCGCTGCGGACGCCGTGCAGCACGTAACCCAGCGGGATGACCGCGGCGAAGAGCGCGCCGGGCAGGCCCCACCAGCGGGACACGCCGGGGGTGTTGCCGGCGTGCCAGCCGACGGCGAGCAGCAGAAACGCGACCAGGACGGCCGGCGCGAGCACCTCGGAGACCACCCGCGCGAGCCGGACCAGCGGGTCGCCGCTCCGGGGGAGCGGGTCGCCGCTCCCGGCGAGCGAGGTTTCGCTCCGGGCTGGGCGCCCATCGGCTGGGACCGGGACACCTTCGGCGGGGGTGGGGAGTTCTTCGGCCGGGGCCGGGAGCCCTTCGGTGAGGGGCAGGGCGTGATCGTCGGTACCGGCGTTGCGCACGCTCCCATCATCGCAACCCGGCGCCGGAAAGCGCTGCTGGTGATCAGGTGTCGGCGGCCATCGCGGAGAACGCGGCGGCGAGGCGCTCCAGATCGAGGTCGCCGAGGTGGTCGAAGATGTGCCGCCGCACGCTGGCCAGGTGGGTCGGCCACGCCTCCCGCAGCCGGTCCAGGCCTTTCTCGGTGAGCACCGCGTTGGCGCCGCGGGCGTCCTCCTTGCAGCGGATCCGGCGCAGGTAGCCGAGCGACTCCAGTTTCGCGGCGAGCCGGGTCATGCCGCTCAGCGACATGTCGCACGCCGTGGCCAGTTCGCTCATCCGCATCAGCTGGCCGGGTGTCTCGGAGAGGTGGCGCAGCACCGAGTACTCACTGGCGGACATCCGCTGCTCGCGCATCAGGTCGGCATCCAGCGCACGCGGCATGACCAGCAGGAACCGCCCGAGCGCCCGCATCACCGCCTCTTCCTGAGGGGTGAGCGCCGGCGGCGTGGCGGACGTGAGCGCCGGCGATGCGGCGGGGGTGAGCCCGAGCGGTGCGGCGGGGGTGAGCGCGGATGGCCCGGCGCCGTCGTCCGGCGCGGGCGACGTGGTGACGGACATGGTTCCGATCGTACGACCGGGACGCCTCCGGGTCCGCTGTCGACTTTCCGCCTCGCACTGGCAACGCCGGAACGGGGTCGCGGGGCGTGGGGGTCGCCAATTTAGGTGACATTGTGGTGATTTGCGTACGGTCGGTTCGGGGTCACAATACTTCGGTGCAAAACCAGACAACTAGTGACTCTCTGCAGCAACTGCTCGAAATGCCACGAAAGTCTTGGTGGGCTCGTTTGCCGTTCGGTGTCCGGATGACCGCGGGCGCGACCGCGCTTCTCGTGCTCGCCGGTGGCGGCGTGGCCGGCGTGGTCACCATGACCGGGGACGGTGAACCGGTCGCCTCGGCGGAACAGCCGGTCGACGAGCCCGACCTCGGTGCGCCCCAGCTCGAGGAAAGCCCGGAGGTGGTGAGCCGGGCCGCCGCGGCCGCGGAGCCGCTGCCGAAACGGCATACGTCACCGCAGGCGCGCGCGTCCCGGACCGCGACCGGTGCCGCCGACAAGCTCAGCAAAACCCGGGTGGGCGACGACCGCGCCGACCGGACGGGTGCACCCTCCGCCCGTACGCCCGACAAGGAACCCGCCGAGCGGGCCACGCCCGACCGGGCCTCCGCCGAACCCTCGGCCGCGGAGCCGGTGGTGACCACGCGCACCGACGTGGAGACGCGAGTGATCCCGTTCGACACGCAGGTGGTGCGCGACCCGTCGCTGCCCCGGGGCACCCGGATGATCGAGTCGCCGGGCGCGTTCGGCGAGGAGACGCTGCGGTACGTGGTGACGATCACCGACGGGCAGCCGACCGGTCGCCGCCTGGTCGGCTCCGAGGTGACCCGCGAGCCGGAGGCCCGGGTCGTGGTCTTCGGCGCGCGCCGCAAGTCCGACCAGGACTGCGAGGGGCTGCTGCGGATCTGTATGCCGCTGGGTCGCGCGGCCGCCTGCCCCCAGGACGGCAGCGGCGACCAGCCGGGCGGCAAGCCCGGCACCAAGGCCGACGACCGGACCGGCGACCGGGCGGGTGCCGGCGAGGTCGGTGACCGGGCGGCGGGCGCGAAGCGCGACGGCGACGAGGTGTCGCCGCGGCGCGGAGTCGTTCAGGCCGGCTCGTCGGTGATCCTCACCGACGAGGAACTCAAGCTGCTCGACGAGGAAACGCTCGATCGGGTACGCCTGGAGCCCACCGGCCTGTGTTGAAAGCCACCGGTGATTGCGCCGGCCGCCGGTCGAAGATCACCGTAGGGGCATGGCGCTGACCGATGCCGACCTGACCGAGCTGGCCCGTCGCCTCACCGCCGTGCCCGGCGTGGCCGGGGTGGTGCTCGGCGGCAGCCGGGCGCGCGGTCAGCACACCCCGGATTCCGACACCGACCTCGGGATCTACTACCGGGCGCCGCTGGACACCGCCCGGCTGCGTGAGCTGGCCGTGGCGGTCGGCGGGCCGGGCGCCGCGGTGACCGAGCCCGGCGGCTGGGGGCCGTGGGTGGACGGCGGTGGCTGGTTGCGGATCGCCGGCCACCCGGTGGACTGGATCTACCGCGACCTGGATCGGGTGCACCGCTGCTGGGACGACGCGCGACAGGGCCGGTACGCGTTCCACAGCCAGGCCGGTCATCCGCTCGGGGTGCCGGACTTCTCGTACCCCGGTGAACTCGCTCTGTGCCGTGTCCTGGCCGACCCGGCCGGTGAGCTGGCCGCCCTCCAGGGCCGCGTCCGCACCTATCCGAGGCCGCTCGCCGAGGCCCTCGTGGCCGGTCTCTGGGAGGCCGACTTCCTGATCGGCCTGGCGCGCAAGGCGGTGTCCCGCGGCGACAGCTCCTACGTGGCGGGCTGCCTGTTCCGGCTGGTCGGAGTGTGTGCGCACGCGTTGCACGGTGCCGCCGGGCGGTGGCTGGTGAACGAGAAGGGCGCGGTGGCCTCGGCGGCGGCGTTGCCCGGCGCGCCGGAGCGGTTCCGGGCCCGGGTGGACGCGGCATTCGCGGCGGTCAGCGGCGATCCGCTGCAGCTCAGCGTGGCCATCGACGTCGCGGCCGATCTGGTGCTGGAGACGGCCGACGCGTGCGCCATGATGTTGCGGTGACCGCCGACGTTCCCACCATCCTGGCCACCAGTGCGTTCTTCCGCCGGGGGCACCACGGTTCGATGAGCCTGCGCCCCGGCGCGATCCACTACTTCGCGGCGGAGCTGGCGAACGCCCGCCGGGCGCCGCGGATCTGCGTGCTCGCCCAGGCCACCGGGGACCCGGAGACCCGGATCGGCGCGTTCTACGCCGCGTTCGCCGGCACCGAGTTCACCATGTCGCACCTGCAGTTGTTCCCGATGCCGAACGTCGACGACATCCGCGCGCACCTGCTGGCCCAGGACATCATCTGGGTGGACGGCGGCAGCGTGGCGAACCTGTGCGCGGTCTGGCGGGTGCACGGCCTGGACGAGATCCTGCACGAGGCCTGGCAGGCCGGCGTGGTGATGAGCGGGGTGTCCGCCGGCTCGATCTGCTGGCACACCGGCGGCAGCACCGACAGCTACGGGCGCGAGCTGCGTGGGTTCACCGACGGGCTGGGCTGGCTGCCGTACAGCAACGGGGTGCACTACGACGCGGAGGAGCAGCGTCGGCCGAAGATGCACGAGCTGATCGGCGACGGCACGCTGCCGGACGGGTACGCGACCGACGACGGCGCCGGCCTGGTCTACCGCGGCACCACCCTCGCGGAGGCGGTGGCGGATCGGGAGGGCCCGCTGGGGTACGAGTTGAAGCGCGCCGCGGACGGTTCGGTCACCGAGACCCCGCTGCCGACCCGGGTGCTGCCGGAACCGCCGGCTTGATCCCGGCGCCGGTCCGCGGGGTCGGGCGCGGCGTCAGGACGCGCGGCTGAGGATCAGGTTGTGCACCTGGTGTGCCTTGTCGGACCCGCGGAACTCGATCTCGTACGTGTGCGTGCCGACCGTGATCGCGATGGTGCCGGAGGAGAAGAACTGGCCGGCCCAGCTCTTGTTGCTGATCACGCTGACGCTGCTCACCTTGCCGTACGGGATGCTGGTGATCGCGAAGCGCTTACCGACGTAGGACTTGTCCTGGATGATGATCCGCCGGTCGGTGAGGCCGATGAACCCGGTGCCGGCGCCTATCGCGTCGTAGACGGCGATGATCCGTTCGCCCTCGATGAGGCCGCTGCGGATCTGTTCCAGCTGGCCCTTGTTGTCGTACACCGCGTCGCTCATGCGGCGCAGCGTATCGTCGCCGGTCTACGACCGTTCGACGACAGTGCGGTAGAAATCCTCGATCCGGGCAGCCAGCGTGACCTCACCATCGGTGATCGCCGACCCGTCCTGGGCGCCGAGGCAGATCTGAGTGTGACCGTCCACCCGGCGGATGCTGGGCCGGATGTGCAGAGTGTCCGCCGCCACCTTGATCCGCTCGGTCAACGCGGCATGCTGACTGTCGTCACAGGGCAGATCCCGCCGGAGCTGCACCCCGTCACGTGTCCACCCGCCCAGAACCGCGATCGCGTCACTCAGGTAGTCGGCGCCGTTGTTCCGGCGTCGTCTGGACCGCATCAGCCGCACCCCCCTTGGCGTCGTTGCCGGCTTGTGGCCGAACTGTCGCCGTGTCGTCATGGTCGGTGCCCCACAGTTTCGCCTGTCGGGACACCTCTGTCCACGCCCACATATCCGTGTTTGCGTGACGATCGGGGCAGCAACGGGCAACCTGATCGGTGAACTTTTGTGCGATCTTTGTTCTATGCCGCCGGAACCGAACGTCAAAACCTCGCCATCACCCAGGGTGATCGTAGCGGCGGTGATCATCACCGACGGGCGGGTGCTCGCCTGCCAGCGCAGCGCACCGCCCGAGGCGGCGGGCAAATGGGAGTTCCCGGGCGGCAAGGTGGAGGCCGGGGAGACCGAGGAGGACGCCCTGGTCCGCGAGTGCGCCGAGGAGCTGGGTGTCCGGGTCAAGGTCGGTGAGCGGGTCGGCCCGGACGTGCCGCTGGCCCACGGCCGCGCCCTGCTCCGGGTCTACGCCGTCGCCCTGGAGGGCGACGACGTCCCGAAGGCGCTGGAGCACAGCTCCATGCGCTGGCTGACCGTGGACCAGCTGGGCAGCGTCCCGTGGCTGCCGGCCGACCGGCCGATCGTCGCGGAACTGCCCCCACTGCTCCGCTGAGGGCCCGGTCCGGGTCGCTACGCCGAGTACTGCTTGCGCAGCTCCCGCTTCAGCACCTTCATGCTCGGGCCGAGCGGCAGCGACTCGGCGAACCGGATCTGCCGCGGGTACTTGTGCTTGCCGAGGCGCTCCTTGGACCAGTCGACGAGTTCCTGCTCGGTGACACCGGCGTCCTCGAGCACCACCACGGCGCAGATCTCCTCACCGAGCGTGGCGTCCGGGACCCCGATCACCGCGACCTGCTGGATCGCCGGGTGCCGGGCCAGCACCTCCTCGACCTCCCGCGGGTAGACGTTGAAGCCGCCACGGATCACCAGGTCCTTGGTGCGGTCCACGATCCGGATGAAGCCCTCGGCGTCCTTCGCGCCCAGGTCACCGGTGCGGAACCAGCCGTCGATCAGGGCCTCGGCCGTGGCCTCCGGCCGGTTGAGGTAACCGGCGAAGACGTTGTGGCCGCGGATCACGATCTCGCCGAGCTCGCCGTCCGGCACGAACTCGATGCGCTCCGGGATCTCCGGGCGGGCGATCTCCACGTCGACCCCCCAGATCGGGTGCCCGACGGTGCCGGGCCGTGCGCCGAACACCGGTTGGTTCGTGGTGGCGGTCGGTGAGGTCTCGGAGAGCCCGTACCCCTCCCAGATCGGTGATCCGAATGCCTCGGCGAACTTCTCCAGCACCGCGACCGGCAGCGACGCGCCGCCGGAGACGCAGAGCTTGAGCCGGGGCAGCTTCGCCGCCTTCGGGGCCGCCTCGAGCAGGCCGATGTACATCGTCGGTACGCCGTGGAAGATCGTCACGTTCTCGCGGATCATCAGCTCGATCGCGGCCTCGCCGGAGAAGCGGGGCAGCAGCACGAGCGTGCCGCCGAGCCGGAAGGTGGCGTTCATGCCGACCGTCTGGCCGAACGTGTGGAACAGCGGCAGACAGCCCAGCACCACGTCGTCACCGGTCAGCGGGTGCACGTCGAAGACGTTCACCGCCGCGTTCATCACCAGGTTGAGGTGGGTCAGCATGGCACCCTTCGGCTTGCCGGTGGTGCCGCTGGTGTAGAGGATCACCGCGATGTCCTCGGCCTCGGTGGTCGCGTAGGTGTGCAGCGGCTCCACGCCCGCCGACACCTCCTCGAGCCGGGGCGGTTTGGCCGGCAACTCGGCCGGCAGCGGGCCGACGTTCACCAGCTTGGTGCCGGTGGCCGCCGCGGCCGCGCCGCCGACCTGCAGGAACGCCGAGTGCGTGACGATCAGGTCTGCTTGGCTGTCGGTGAGGACGTAACCGACCTCCTCCGGGGTGAGCAGCAGCGAGATGGGCACGATCCGGGCGCCGACCGACAGGGCCGCGTAGTAGACCCGTGGAAAGTCGGCCACGTTCGGGATCATCACGGCCACCGTGTCGCCCCGCGTGACGCCGAGCTCCCGCAATCCGGCCGCATAGGCCCGGGTCTGTGCCCACAGCTCGCGGTAGGTGATGCGCTCGCCGCCGGCGTCGACGATCGCCACCTTGTCGGCGTGGCGGCGCGCGGCCTCGGCGAGGACGGTCGCCAGGGACAGCGTCGTCATACGGAGCCTCCTTCGTAAGCCCGCGAGTGATGTACGTCGCAGTTCCGCCTAAACTAGCGGTGTAAGTTTTTACACGTCCAGTGCTGATTCCGTAATTTCCAGGGAGTTCTCATGGCCCGGCCCCGGCAGGCGCTGCTCACCCGGGAGCGCATCGTCGAGGCGGCGTCCGCATTGATCGACGCCGAGGGCCTGGACGCGCTGTCGATGCGGCGTCTCGCCACCGAGCTGGGCGTGCAGGGTCCGTCGCTCTACAACCACTTCGCGACCAAGGCGGAGATCGTGGACGCGGTGGCCGAGGCGGTGGTGGCGCAGGTCGACATCGACGTGTTCCGCGACAGCGACTGGCGCGAGGCACTGCGGCTCTGGGCGAAGTCGTACCACGCGGTGCTGACCGCCCACCCGAACATCGTTCCGGTGCTGGCCACCGGCCCCGGCCGGCGACCGGCCGGGCTCGCCATGGCGGAGGCGGTCTACGGCGCGCTGCTCGACGCCGGCTGGTCGCGGGCCGGGGCCACCCACATCGGCGCCCTGATGCGCTACCTGATCACCGGCTCGGCGCTGGGCTCGTTCGCGCTGGGCTTCGAGGCCGACCCGGCCGTCTACGACGAGCGCTATCCGCACCTGCACCGCGCCCACGAACTCGCGGCCCACCGGGCCGCGGTCGACGAGGGCGCCTTCGAACTGGGGCTGGACCTGTTGATCGCCGGCCTGACCGAACGCTACGACCAGGGGGTACGCCGATGACGTCGGAATTCCGTGACCAGCTCTACATCGGCGGGCAGTGGGTGCCGCCGGACTCGAGCGAGCGGATCGAGGTGGAGAACCCGTACACCGAGCAGGTCCTGGGGCACGTGCCGGCCGGCACCGCCGCGGACGTCGACCTCGCCGTCTCCGCCGCCCGCCGCGCCTTCGAGGGCTGGGCGGCGACACCGGCCGCCGAGCGCGGCGCGGCACTGAGCCGGTTCCACCAGGCGCTCGCCGCACGCGCCGACGAGATCGCCCGGACCGTGGGCCTCGAACTCGGCACGCCGCTCAAGGTGGCGAAAGCGGTCCAGGCAGGACTTCCGCTCACGGTGCTCTCCGGGTACGCGGAACTGGCCGCCCGCCCCGCCGCCGAGGAGACGATCGGCAACTCGCTCGTCGTGCACGAGCCCGCCGGTGTGGTCGGCGCGATCACGCCGTGGAACTACCCGCTGCACCAGGTGGTGGCGAAGGTCGGCGCGGCCCTGGCGGCCGGCTGCACCGTGGTGCTCAAACCGAGCGAGCTGACGCCGCTGGTGGCGTACCTGCTGCTCGACGCGGCGCACGAGTCGGGCCTGCCGGCCGGTGTCCTCAACCTGGTCACCGGCACCGGCCCGGTGGTGGGCGCGGCGATCGCCGGGCACCCCGACGTCGACCTGGTGTCGTTCACCGGTTCCACCGCGACCGGCCGGGCGATCTCGCGCGCTGCCGCCGACCGGATCGCGAAGGTCTCGCTGGAACTCGGCGGCAAGTCGGCGAACGTCATCCTGGAGGACGCCGACGTCGTCAAGGCGGTGAAGGTGGGTGTCGGTAACGCCTTCCTCAACTCCGGGCAGACCTGCACCGCGTGGACCCGGATGCTGGTGCACCGCAGCCACTACGACGAGGCCGTCGAACTGGCCGCCAAGACCGCGGCCGGGTACACCGTGGGTGACCCGTTCGACCCGGCGACCCGACTCGGCCCGCTCGTCTCGGCCGCCCAGCGCGACCGGGTCCGAGGCTTCATCGAACGCGCCGGCGCCCGCCTGGTCGCCGGTGGCCTCGACGCTCCGGTGCCGGCTACCGGGCACTTCGTGGCGCCGACCGTCTTCGCCGACGTCGACCCGGACAGCGAACTCGCGCAGGAGGAGGTCTTCGGGCCGGTCCTGTCGATCATCGGGTTCGACGACGACGACGAGGCCGTGGCGATCGCCAACAACTCGAAGTACGGGCTGGCCGGCGGGGTCTGGGGCTCGACCGACCGGGCCGTCGCCGTGGCCCGCCGGCTGCGCACCGGCGCGGTCGACGTCAACGGTGGCTCGTTCAACCCGTTCGCCCCGTTCGGCGGGTACAAGCAGTCCGGCATCGGCCGGGAGCTGGGCGCGTACGGCCTGGCCGAGTTCCAGCAGGTGAAGGCCATTCAGCGATGAGCCGTTACATGACCGGGCTGGTCGTCCGGACCGAAGGCACCCCGGCCGAACTCGTCGAGCTGCGGCTCCCCGAGATCGGCCCCGGCCAGGTGCGGGTGCGGATCCGCGCCGCCGGCGTCTGCCACTCCGACCTCTCCATGATCAACGGTACGCTCCGGCCGCCGCACCCGCTGGTCCTCGGCCACGAGGCCGCCGGCGAGGTGGTCGAGGTCGGCGACCACGTCACCCGGGCCAAGATCGGCGACCACGTGGTGCTGAACTGGCAGCCCGCCTGCCGCAGCTGCTGGTTCTGCGAACACGGCCAGCCGTGGCTCTGCTCCACCTCGCACGGCGTCGCCGCCCTGGAGAACGGCCTCACCCTGGACGACGCCCCGGTGCACGTCACCCTCGGGGTCGGTGCGTTCGCCGAACAGGTCGTGGTGCCGGAGAACGCCGTCATCGCCGTACCCCCGGAACTGGAATTCGACCTGGCCGCCCTTCTCGGGTGCGCCATCCTCACCGGGACCGGCGCCGTCCGCAACACCGCCCGGGTCGCCCCCGGCGAATCCGTGCTGGTCATCGGTCTCGGCGGGGTCGGGCTGTCGGCGGTCGCCGCGGCCCGCGCCGCCGGCGCCGCCCAAGTGATCGCGGTCGACGTCAACGAATCGAAGAAAGGCCTGGCCGAGGCGGCCGGCGCCACCGACTTCGTGGCCTCCTCGGAGAACCTGTCCAAGGACATCCGGTCCCGCACGTCACGCCGCGGCGCCGACCACGCCATCGAATGCGTCGGCCGGGCCGCCACCATCCGGGCCGCCTGGCGGGCCACCCGCACCGGCGGCCAGGTCACGGTCGTCGGCATGGGCGCGGCCGACGACATGCTCCAACTGAGCGCACTGGAGATCTTCAGCTCGGCGCGGATCCTGCGGGCGTCCGTGTACGGCCAGGCGGACACCGACCTGGAGATCCCGGCCCTGGCCCGCGACGTCCTGGACGGCAAGCTCGCCCTCGGTCACCTGATCACCGACCGCATCGGCCTGGCCGACGTGCCGGCCGCCTTCGACCGGATGGCCCGCGGCGAGGGCGCCCGCTCCGTCGTCACGCTCTGAGCAGCGGCGTCGGCACTCACGCCACGTGGGTGTCGGCGCCGCCCAGCACGTACGAGTCGTCACCGAAGACGGCCGAGATCTGAAGCCGGCCGCCCAGCGCCGTCCGGCGTTCGGCCAGCCGAAACCTTCGATGTAGTCCCTGCGTGCGCTTCCCCGCCCCGGCGACGGCCTCCGCACCACCAGCCTGCGGTGCGTTTGCGCGGCGGAACCGCCATCTGCACCGCATCATGGGGCGGTGTTGATCTGCTAGCGCTACGAAATCGCGGTTTCAGCCCCTTGATCACAGCGATTTCGTAGCGCTAGTGTCCTGCGCCAGAAATTCGGCTACAAAATCGGGCGAGTGATTCGAGGATCTCTTCAGCGGTCTTGGTCCAGATGAACGGCCGTGGGTTCTGGTTCCAGGCGGCGATCCAGGTCCGGATGT
>NZ_JAHWGU010000035.1 GCF_020873875.1 Actinoplanes sp. DH11 | reverse complement strand
TGCCCGCAAGCCACCCAAACAACCACCAGCGACAGCCGACCCAACCAGCTGTCACCCACGGCTGCCCGCAAGCCACCCAAACAACCACCAGCGACAGCCGACCCAACCAGCTGTCACCCACGGCTGCTGGAGAGCCGCTCGAACAACCACCAGCGACAGCCGGCCCGTCGCCGGGCGCGCTTCGGCGGGGCTGGGCCGGCGTCGCGCCGGGCTGGGCCGGCGTCGCGCCGGGCTGGGCCGGCTGCGGCGGTCAGGACCGCTCGAGGACGGCCCGCCAGCGGGCGTGCAACCGGGAGTCCGGTGCGTCCACCCGGTCGACGGACACCAGCCGCAGCCCGTCGCCGGCGAAGGCGTCGATCTCGGCGCGGGTGAGTGGCCACGGCGGGCCGTCGTCCTCGCCGGTGATCGCGGCTGCGGCCAGGACCAGGAGGGTTCCGCCGGGGGCGACGAAGGTGCCGACCCGGGCGATCGCCGTGGCCCGGATGGACCGGGGCAGGGCCTGCACGTTGTTGCTCTCCAGGACCAGGTCGAAGGACCGTGCCCAGGTCGTGGGCGGGTCGAGCAGGTCGGCGACGACGTAGGTCACCGTGCTGTCCGGGTGCCGGCTGCGGGCCAGGTCGATCGCGGTGGGTGAGATGTCGAAGGCGGTTGTCGCGTACCCGGCGGCGGCGACGTGCTCGGCGTCGCGGCCGGGTCCGCAGCCCACCACCAGCGCGCGCCGGCCGCCGCCCGGCGGCAGCGGGTAGGCGCGCAGGTGGGCGCTGGCCGTGGGCACGTCCCAGGGGACCTCGGCGCGGCCGTCGCCGGCTGCGGCGTAGAGCGGCTCGAACCAGCCGGTCGGGTCGCCGGCACGCAGGTGGCCGTCGGCGAGGCGCCGCAACTCACTCAACGGGCGATCACCCGGCGGCTCGCTCAACGGGCGACCACCCGGCGCGTCAGTCATCGGGGGACCACCCGGCGCAGCTCGCGCAGGGCCTGGCGCCGCACGTCACCGGTGAGGGTGTCGACGTAGAGCCGGCCGTCGAGATGGTCCACCTCGTGTTGCAGGGCGCGCGCCAGGAAGCCGGTGCCGTGGATGACCAGTGGCTCACCGTGTTTGTCGAAACCGGTCGCGGTCACTTTCAGCGCGCGTGTCGTGTCGTAGCCGAGGCCGGGCAGCGACAGGCAGCCCTCCTCCTCGGTCTGTTCCCCCTCGAAGTCGCTGAGCACCGGGTTGATCATGTGTCCGACCTCGCCGCCCACGTTGTAGGAGAACAGCCGCAGGCTGACACCGATCTGCGGGCCCGCTACCCCGGCGCGGCCGGGTTCACGGACGGTGTCCTCCAGATCGTCGACGATCGCGCGGATCTGGGCGTCGAAATCGGTCACCGGATCGGCGGGGGTGCGCAGGACCGGGTCACCGAAGATGCGGATGGGCCGAACTGTCATGCCGCAAATCCTAGTGAGCCGTCATGCGAAGAGGGCGGGACGGTCGGCGCCCATCAGGTGACGCAACTTGATCAGGGAACGGCGGGTCTGGCTCTTCACCACCTGGACCGGTACGCCCAGTTCCGCGGCCACCTGTTCGACGCTGTGGTCGGCGAGGTAACGCAGCGCCACTATCGTGCGGTCACGGTCCGGCAACCGGGAAAGCGCTCCCAGCAGGTCCAGCCGAAGATCCGGGCTGATCTCGTAGGCCGGCTCCCGCAGCGTGCCGGGGGCGGTCTCGGCGGAGCTGCGGCGCCGCCGGTGGTCCAGGTAGACCCGGAACAGGATCTTCTGGGCGTACGCGGGCAGGTTGTCGCTGTGGCTCGCTCGCTCCCAGCTGCGGAACAGCTTGGTGAGCGTGGTCTGGGTCAGGTCCTGCGCCAGGTGCCAGTCCCGGCACAGCTGGAAGGCGCTGCTCTGCAGCCGCGACAGGAACTCGCGGACGAACCCGGCGAACTCCTCGTGCCGCGTGACGGCGGCCGGGGTGACGCCCTGTCGCGGCGCGGGAAAAAGCCGGCGCGGGGGAAGCTGGCGCGGCGCGAGGGGAAGCTGGCGCGGCGCGAGGAGAAGCCGGCGCGGGGCGGGGGGACGCCGGCCGGTCGGCGGGATGACGCGGAGGCGGATGCCGGACCGGTGGGTTCGCCGGGTGACCGGTTCGTCGAGCTGAAGCATCGGATAGCCCCTCCCCTGGAGCCAGGTGGCCACGCAGCGTGCTGCTGGTGACCTTGATCGGTGACGCGCGGTGGTGAACCTACGCGCTTCGCTGCCCGCCGTGGGGGCAGACGCCGACAGTGGCACGCATCCGGGAGAGAGGGCTCGGAGCAGGCTGTGCGCCGCCTATGGGAGCGTGACCGAGGCCAGTGCGGCCCGGATCGGGGCGGCCTTGGCGGCGGCCTCGTCGACCTCGGCGATCGGGTCGCTGTCCGCGGTGATGCCGCCGCCGGCCCAGGCGTGCAGCCGGGCGCCGTCGGCCGCGACCGTGCGGATGGTGAGACCGAGGTCGAGGTGGTCGTGGCCGAGCCAGCCGGCCCCGCCCATGCTGACGCCCCGGCCGACCGGTTCCAGTTCGGCGATCCGGGACAGCGCGGCCAGCTTGGGTGCGCCGGTCACGCTGCCGCCGGGACAGATGGCCCGAAGCAGGTCGGCGAGGCCGACGTCGCCGTCCAGGGGCGCGGAGACGACGGACTCGGCCTGCCAGAGGCCGACCCACCGGCGTACGGCGAACAGCTCGTCCACCCGCACCGGCCCCGTCCCGGGCAGACGGGCGAGGTCGTTGCGCTCCAGGTCGACGATCATCACATGTTCGGCCCGTTCCTTCGCCGAGGCGAGCAGTTCGCGCAGGCCCGCCTCGGTGGCCGGGCGGGTGCCTTTGATCGGGCGGGTGACGACCCGGCCGTCCCGGACCTCGACGAGGGTTTCCGGTGACGCGGTCGCCAGCGCCCAGCCGGGGCCGGCCAGCACGCCGCCGTAGCGGGCGCCGGGCAGCGCGGCGACCCGGCGCAGGGCGGGCGCCGGGTCGCCGCGGTACGCGGCCGCGGCGTGCCCGACGACGTTGACCTGGTAGACGTCGCCCCGGCCGATCGCGGCCCGCACCTGCTCGACGGCGTGGGCGTGTTCGTCACGGGTCCAGCTGTCGCGCCACGCACCGATCGACCAGCCGGATGCTGTACCAGCCGACGACGACAGAGTAAAGTCCGACTTATGGCGACTTTTTGAGGAATGTTCGTAGACGATGGCATAAACGTCAGGCACAACGGGAACCGGGGAGGGTGCTCCGAGCACCGCACCAGCCATTACGGATCCGGCATCGGCGGATACGTAGAGTGCTGCTCCGCAAATAGTGCTATCGCCGATCGTCCTGTTTTTGTCATCCGTTCGGCCAAGGTTTCGCACCGGCAGTCCGTTGTCGGCCAGGAACCCGGACAGAAGCTCGGCAGGGTCACCGGGATCACCCCGATACCACCGGAAGGCACGTAACGCATGGTGACGGGCTTGGCAGGCGGCCGGTGCGGCCGGCGGGGCCCCGGAGGGAGTGGACAGCAAGTGGTCGACCGGTCCCGTCGCGTGGAGCATCGGAGACGCGGTCCAGTGCGCGAACGGCGTCACCGGGTGGAACCGCCGTCGTTCGATGTGAGGTAACGTCCGACACCGACTTTGTGAACCTTCACACAGCCCCCAACACGGAGAACACCAAGATGTGCCAGCACTTGAACCCCTGTCCTCCAGCCGACGCGACCGACCGCGAGGCCGCCAAGATCATCGTGACGTTCTGCGAACAGGGCTGGTCCCTGCTCTGCAACGGCGTCATCGTTTTCGAGGACACCGGCGAACTCCTGCCGGACGGCACGCTGATCGAGCCGCACCGTGGCCCGGCCGTGCACGCCCTCGCGGCCTGAGCACGGCAGCACCCAGAAGCAACTCAGCGTAACCAGATGAAGACGGCGCAGGCCGCGACCCCCGGGGGACCGCGACCTGCGCATGCGACAGGAAGACTGCCTCAGTCCTCGAACGCCTCCGGCGACGGGCACGAGCAGACCAGGTTCCGATCGCCGTAGGCGCCGTCGATCCGGCGCACCGGCGGCCAGTACTTCGCCGTCCGGTCCACGCCCGCCGGGAAGCCGGCGACCGACCGCGGGTAGGCGTGGTCCCACTCGTCCGCGGAGACCGCCGACGCGGTGTGCGGCGCGTTCGACAGCGGGTTGTCGTCCTTCGGCCAGACGCCCGCCGCGACCTGGTCGATCTCACCCTTGATCGCGATCATCGCGTCGATGAAGCGGTCCAGCTCGGCGAGGTCCTCGCTCTCGGTCGGCTCCACCATCAGGGTGCCGGCGACCGGGAACGACATGGTCGGCGCGTGGAAGCCGTAGTCGATGAGCCGCTTCGCGACGTCGTCGACGCTGACGCCGGTGGCCTTGGTGATCGGCCGCAGGTCGAGGATGCACTCGTGCGCGACCAGGCCGTTGCTGCCGGCGTAGAGCACCGGGTAGTGCTCCCGCAGCCGCACCGCCACGTAGTTCGCGGCCAGCACCGCCGACGCGGTCGCCGCGGCCAGGCCGTCCGGGCCCATCATCCGCACGTACGCCCAGGAGATCGGCAGGATGCCCGCCGAACCGTGCGCCGCCGCCGACACCGCGTGGTGGTCACCCGGCTCCAGGGGGTTGCCGGGCAGGAACGCGGCCAGGTGCGCGCCGACCGCGACCGGGCCGACACCGGGCCCGCCGCCGCCGTGCGGGATGCAGAACGTCTTGTGCAGGTTGAGGTGCGAGACGTCGGCACCGAACTTGCCCGGCTTGGCGAACCCGACGAGCGCGTTGAGGTTGGCGCCGTCGACGTAGACCTGACCACCGGCCTCGTGCACCTGGGCGCACAGGTCGGCGATCGAGGTCTCGTACACCCCGTGCGTCGACGGGTAGGTCACCATGATCGCCGCGAGGGTGTCGCGGTGCTTCTCGATCTTGGCGGCCAGGTCGGTCATGTCGACGTTGCCGTCGGCGTCGCACGCCACCACGACCACGCGCATGCCGGCCATCACCGCGCTCGCCGCGTTCGTGCCGTGCGCGCTCGACGGGATCAGGCAGACGTCGCGGTGGGTCTCGCCGCGGGAACGGTGGTAGCCGCGGATCGCGAGCAGACCGGCCAGCTCACCCTGGCTGCCGGCGTTGGGCTGCACGCTCACCGCGTCGTACCCGGTGATCTCGGCCAGCCACGCCTCGAGCTGCGCGACGAGCGCCTCGTACCCCTGGGTCTGGTTCGCCGGCGCGAACGGGTGGATGTTCGCGAACTCCGGCCAGGTCACCGCCTCCATCTCCGTGGTGGCGTTCAGCTTCATCGTGCACGAGCCCAGCGGGATCATGCCCCGGTCCAGGGCGTAGTCCCGGTCGGAGAGCTTGCGCAGGTAGCGCAGCATCGCCGTCTCGGAGTGGTGGGTGTTGAAGACCGGGTGGGTGAGGAACTCGGTGGTCCGCAGCAGCTCCGCGGGCAGCCGCTCGCCGCCCGCCTCGGCCGCGCCCGCGCCGAACGCGGCGAGCACCACCGCCACGTGCGCGTCCGTCGTGGTCTCGTCGGTGGAGAACGCCACCAGATCCGCGTCCACCAGGCGCAGGTCGACACCCTGCGCCGCGGCGGCGGCCACGACCTCGGCGGCGCGGCCCGGCACCCGCGCGGTCACGGTGTCGAAGAACGCGGCGTGCGCGATCTCCACCCCCGCGGCGGCGAGACCGGCGGCGATCTTGGCGGCCTGCTCATGGGTACGGGTCGCGATCGCGCGCAGCCCGGCCGGGCCGTGGTAGACCGCGTACATGCTCGCCATCACCGCGAGCAGCACCTGGGCCGTGCAGATGTTGCTGGTCGCCTTCTCCCGGCGGATGTGCTGCTCCCGGGTCTGCAGCGCGAGCCGGTAGGCGGGCGCGCCGTCGGCGTCCTTGGAGACCCCGACCAGGCGGCCGGGCAGCGACCGCTCCAGGCCGGCGCGCACGGCCAGGTAACCGGCGTGCGGGCCACCGAAGCCCAGCGGTACGCCGAAGCGCTGCGTGGTGCCGGCCGCGATGTCCGCACCGATCTCCCCCGGCGCCCGCAGCAGGGTCAGGGCCAGCAGGTCGGCGGCGACCGTGACCAGGGCACCCTTGGCGTGCGCGGCCTCGATCAGCGCCCGGTGGTCGCGGACCGCGCCGGACGCGCCCGGGTACTGCAGGTGCAGCCCGAAGAACTCCTCGGGCAGGTCACCGTCGACCAGGACGATCTCGATGCCGAGCGGTTCGGCCCGGGTGCGCAGCACGGCGAGCGTCTGCGGGAGGGTGTCGGCGTCCACCGCGTACACCGGCGTCTTGACCTTGGAGGCCCGCCGGGCGAGGGTCATCGCCTCCGCCACCGCCGTGGCCTCGTCGAGCATCGACGCGTTCGCAGTGGTCAGGCCGGTCAGGTCGGTGACCATGGTCTGGAAGTTGAGCAGCGCCTCGAGCCGGCCCTGGCTGATCTCCGGCTGGTACGGCGTGTACGCCGTGTACCACGCCGGGTTCTCCAGCACGTTCCGCTTGATCACGGCGGGGGTGTGCGTGCCGTAGTAGCCGAGCCCGATCATCGGGGTGGCGACCGTGTTGCGGGCGGCGATCGCGCGCAGCTCGGCGATCGCCTCCTCCTCGGAGATGCCGGCGGGCAGGTCGAGGTCACCGTGGAACCGGATCGACTCAGGGACCGCGGCGTCCATCAGCGCATCGAGCGAGTGGTAACCGACCGACTTGAGCATGTGGGTCTGCTCGTCCGAACCCGGACCGATGTGACGGGGAACGAAGGACGACGACATGGGCGACTCCAGGCGTGAGAAGGTCGACGTGCAACCTCCCCCTCTGTCATACCCACATGCCGGGCATTTCAGAGTCGCCTGCCCACGCGGTCCTTTTGCCTGAGAGGTTCCGGGGAGGATTTGCCCCTTCGGCGCCGTCCTTCGACGAGGACGGTCTCTCCCGTGCGGGTATTGCCGGCCCGACCAACCTACCAGCGCACACCCCGTTGGATCACAGTCCTAGGGTGTCGGTTGTGACGTACACCCCTGACGCGACCCGCTACGGCTCGATGACCTACCGGCGTGCCGGTCGCAGCGGCCTGAAGCTTCCCGCCATCTCCCTCGGCCTCTGGCACAACTTCGGCGACACCCGGGCCCTCGACCGGCAGCGCGAGATCGTGCGCCGCGCCTTCGACCTCGGCGTGACCCACTTCGACCTGGCCAACAACTACGGTCCCCCGCCCGGCAGCGCCGAGTCCAACTTCGGCCGGCTGCTCGCCTCCGACCTCCGGCCGTACCGCGACGAGCTGGTCATCTCCACCAAGGCCGGCTACACCATGTGGGACGGCCCGTACGGCGACTTCGGCTCCCGCAAGTACCTGATCTCCTCGCTCGACCAGTCGCTGACCCGGATGGGCCTGGACTACGTCGACGTCTTCTACCACCACCGGCCCGACCCGGCGACGCCGCTCGAGGAGACGATGAGCGCGCTCGACGCGATCGTGCGCTCCGGCAAGGCCCTCTACGTCGGCATCTCGAACTACAAGAGCGCGCAGGCGGCCGAGGCGGCCCGGATCCTGGGCGAACTGGGCACCCCGCTGCTGATCCACCAGCCGTCCTACTCGATCCTGAACCGCTGGATCGAGCACGACCGGCTCCTCGACACCCTCGAGGACGCCGGTGCCGGCTGCATCGCGTTCAGCCCGCTGCAGCAGGGCCTGCTCACCGACCGCTACTTCCAGGGCGTCCCCGCCGACTCCCGGATCCGCACCAGCGTCTTCCTCAACGAGAGCGCCCTCGACGAGCGCACCATGGGCCGGCTGCACACGCTCAACGACATCGCGAAGCGGCGCGGCCAGAGCCTCGCCCAGATGGCCCTGGCGTGGGCGCTGCGCGACCCCCGGATGACCAGCCTGATCATCGGGGCGTCCAGTGTCACGCAGCTGGAGAACAACATCGCCGCCCTGGCGACACCGGAGTTCTCCACCGCGGAGCTCGACGAGATCGACGCCACGGTCCTCGACCTCTGATGGTGCCGCTCGCATGATGTTCCCGCTCGCTCTGTCGGTCGTGGTCGGGTCCCGGGCCTACGGACTCGCCGGACCCGGCTCCGACCACGACCGGCGGGGCGTGTTCGTCGCACCCACCAAATCCTTCTGGGGCCTCGACAAACCGCCCACCCACTTCGACGGCCCGCGCGACGAACAGTTCAACTGGGAGATCGAACGGTTCTGCGTGCTCGCCGCCCAGGGCAACCCGACAGTCCTGGAAGTGCTCTGGTCCCCGATCGTCGAATCCATCGGCCCCGACGGCGAGGACCTGCTGGGCGCACGGCAGGCGTTCCTCTCCCGGCGGGTGGCGCAGACGTACGGGTCGTACGCGCGCGACCAGCTCACCCGGGTCCGGGCCCGCCGCGCCCGCACCGGCGAGACCAACCACAAACAGGCCATGCACATGATCCGGCTGCTGGTGGCGGGCGCGCACCTGCTGCGAACCGGTGAGGTCCTGGTCGACGTGAGCCCGCTGCGCGACCGCCTGCTCGCGGTCAAACACGGCGACGTCCCGTGGGACGACGTCACCGGCTGGTCGGACCGGCTGCTCGCCGACCTGGACCGGGCGGCGGCCTCGACGTCCCTGCCCGAGCACCCGGACCGGTCCCGCGTCGACGACCTGCTGCACCGGGTCCGGGAACGCAACCTGCACCCCGTACCGTCACCGCCGTGACCACCGACGTCCCCGTGTGGGCCGCCGACGCCGCCCGCGCCCTGCCCTACCCCCTGATCTTCGCCACGGTCAGCGGCGCCCACCTGTACGGCTTCGCCTCCGTCGACTCCGACCTCGACCTGCGCGCCGCCCACCTGCTGCCGGCCGCCGAGGTCGTCGGGCTCCGCACCGGCCCCGACACGCTGCAGCACATGGGCGTGCGCGACGGCGTCGAACTCGACGTGGTCAGCCACGACCTGCTCAAATTCGGCCGGCTGCTGACCGGGCGCAACGGCTACGTCCTGGAACAACTCCTCTCCCCGCTCGTCGTCGTCACCGGCCCGGTGCACGCCGCCCTGCGTGACCTCGCGCCCGGACTGATCACCCGCCATCACGCCCACCACTACCTGGGGTTCGCGACCACCCAGGAACGGCTCTACCGCCGGACCGGGGAACTGAAGCCCGCCCTCTACACCCTGCGGGTCCTGCTCACCGGCATCCACCTGATGCGCACCGGGCACTTGGAGACCGACCTCGGCAAGCTGGGCGCGACCATGCCGTACGTCGCCGACCTGATAGCCACCAAACGACTGGCCGAACACGGCCCGTTCCCACCCGGTGCCACAGCCCGCCTCGACGCCGACATCCCCCGCCTGCGCGCCGAACTGGAAACCGCCCGCGACGCGTCCGCCCTGCCGGACCAGGCCGATCCGGAGGCGCTGGCGGCCCTGAACGACCTGATAGTCACCACCCGCCTCGCCACGGCATAGGTCGCTTTTCGCGCCTTACCTGCCTTGCCCCACCTTGCCCGCGTTGCCGCCCTTGCCCGCCTTGCCGTCCTTGCCCGCCTTGCCGTCGTTCCCCGCGTTGCCGTCGTTGCCCGCCTTGCCGTCTAGCCGCCATACCCACGCGGCTTTCGTCCCTTCCGCACTTCTGGCGCCTCTCGCACCTGCCCGCTGGTTCACGACGGCTCGGGCGCCGGTTCGGGACGGTTCTGTCGGCGTCCGGGCGCGGGCACCGCGAGCCTGCCACCGACGCTGCGGGCGAGGCACATGCAGGCGGTGTGGTGTCTTTTCGCCCTCAACTCTGGCGCATTCCAGCCGCGATCCACCGCACGGAAGTCAGCGTGGCGTTGTTGATCTGCTAGCGCTACGAAATCGCTGTGATCATGGGCCTGAAACCGCAATTTCGCATCGCTAGCAGATCAACATCTCGCCGTGAACGACGCGTTCGGCACTCTCGGGGCCGCTGCAGCCGGTTCGGCGTGGTCGCGCTTGCCGCACCCGGCGTTCGGCGCGGTCGGCGCGACTGCACGCCGGCGTTCGGCGCGCCCGCGACTACACGGCGGCGTTCGGCGCGGTCGGTGCGGTCGGCGACTGCACGGCGGCGTTCGGCGTGGCCGGCGCGACTGCACGGCGGCGTTCGGCATTCGGCTCGGCCGGCGTTCTGCCCCGGGGGTTGCCTGTCCGGCCCGGGTGTCTCTATGGCTTCTGTGCGTGAGGTGGATCCGGGCGCCGGGGCAATCGGCGAGATCTGGGGCATTTCTCATCCCGTACTGGGCGATGGCGATAACTCCGGTGAAGATGTCGCCACGCCCCCTTGGCCGCTCGCAATGACGGTGAACCTCCGGGGCTCTCCGGCATAGCGTTTCGCATCGGAATGGAGCCGCCGCACTCCCCCTAAAGCGTCCTAGGAACCTAGGGGGTTGCCTTTCGGGGGTTGTGTCGGTTTAGGCTGATGCCATGTCCGTCAGCGCAGCCCCGGTCATGCACCTGGCCCGTCCCCACCGGCCGGTCGTCGTGGCGGGCACGCTGAGCGAATTGCGCGGGCCCACGAGCGGGTTCGTCGAATTGCCGTTGCGACTTTGGTGGAACCCGCAGCGGGCGTTCGATCTCGGACAGCGGACCATGCTGTTGTGGATGTATGAGAATGTGCTCCGCGAGGCGATTCGGGTCGACGAACTGCGCGCATTCCTCGACGGCGCCACCCTGACCCGGGTCTGGGCGGATCTCAATCTGCCGCGCGGCGTTCGGGCGGCCTGGGAGGCCCGGCACCCCCGCCTGCGGTCCCGCGTCCCGGCCTGACCGGAATTTCCGGCGCGATAAAAAGGACCACAAACGCAGCGGGTTGAGACCCGGAGCGGATCAAAAGCGCGGGCGGGCCAGCAGCGCAAGCGGACCACCAGCAGGCGGACCACCCGCAGGCGCACCACCAGCAGGCGAAGCAACGGCGAAAGCGGAACACCAGCAGGCGGGCCAGCAGCGGGCGGAACACCAGCGGGCGGGCCAGCAGCGTGCCAGGCACTGCGCGGGAGCCGGCGGACAAAGCGACCAGCGGCACCGACGCACCGGGCGTCTCAGGCAGATCTCGGCCAGTCGGCCAGGCGGGCGCGGAGACGCTTGATCGCTGCGGCGTCCAGCCCGTAGAGGGCGAACCGCGCATCATCCAACCGGTCCAGGTAGCGGCCGGCGTCCGCGATGTCCTCCGGATCGAGTGCCGGGTCGGCCGCGTGCGCCAGGCGCAGGATCTGGTCCAGCGGGTAGCGTTCCAGGGCCGCCGCCACGTCGATGTAGTCGCGGACCTCGCGCCGGTTGACCAGGGCCGCCACCTTCGTCGCCACCAGGTCGTCGAGGTGCATCACCGGGCCCACGTCCATCACGACGGGCGTGCGGTGGCGGTCGAGGCGGCACAGGGTCAGGCGCAGGGCGCGGTCGGTGCTCGCGACCAGGAACTCCTCGATGTCGGCGTTCATGCCTTCGAAGAGTTCGTCGGCTTCTTCGCGTTCGACGCGGTACCCGGCGGTGAGCAGGGCGGCGGTGACCTCGCCGGCGGCCGCCTGCACCGCGCCGGCGGTGTCGGTGAACAGGTCGATGTCCTCGGTGGGGCGGGACACCAGCCCGTTGACCAGCCAGGCCACTCCGCCGCCCAGGACGAAGCCGTGTTTGGTGGCGACGGCGAGGGCGATGCGGGCCACGTCACGGTAGAAGTCGTCGACGCCTGACACGCCGCCCAGGCTAGCGGCACCGGGATGCCGCGTACGCATTGACCTCAAGCGTCCTTCAGGTTCTACGGTCGGCGCATGACCATCTCCCCTGCCGAACCGGCCGCCTACTGGACCGGGGTCGCGTACCAGAAGCTGATCGCTTTCACCCGGGCCCGGCAGGCCGAGCTCGGGTTCACGCAGCCGCAGCTGTGGCTGCTGCGTGCGCTGATCGAGGGCGGTGACGGCCGGACCGTGGACGAGTTGCGGGAGGCCATGCGGGACTATCTGCGGCCGGAGGACGATCTGGTGGCGGAGGCGGAGACGCTCCTGGACGGCCGGCTCGTGGCCGTGGACCGGCTCGGGCGGCTGCGGGTGACGGCGGCCGGGCGGGAGGCCTGCGAGCGGTGGCGGGCGTACGCGCCGCGGATCCGGGCGCGAATCCATGAGGGGATCGACGACGCGGAGTACGTCGCGGCGTTAGCGGTCCTGCAGCGGATGATCCGTAACGTCTCCTGACCGGCGCAGCAGCTCGGTGATCGCGGCCGCGGGCTGCGGCCGGGCGAACAGCCAGCCCTGCCCGGTGTCGCAGCCCAGGGCGCGCAGCCGGTCGGCCTGCGCGCGTGTTTCGACGCCTTCGGCGGTGACGGCCAGGCCGATGGCGTGGGCGAGCCGCACGATCGTGTCCACGATCTGCTCGTCCACGACCGAGGCAGCCGACAAAAAAGACGACGGAACGGACGGCGAGGCGGACGACGACGAGGGCGGCGACGCGGGCGAGGAGGCCGCGAGCCCGTCCACGAACGGCCCGGCCAGCTTCAGGATGTGCACCGGCAGCCGCCGCAGGTACGCCAGATTGGAGTACCCCGTCCCGAAGTCGTCGATGGCGATCCGGATGCCGCGGTCGGCGAGGGCCCGCAGCGGCGCCGAGTCGTTGTCCATCACGGCGCTCTCGGTCAGTTCCAGCACGAGCAGGGCCGGGTCGAGGCCGGTCCGGGCCAGGATCCGGGCCACGTCGGACGGCAGCGACGGCTCGTGCACCTGGGAGACGGTCATGTTGACGCTCACCGGCAGCGGGCGGTCCGGGAAGTGCCGCGCCCACTCGGCGGCCTGCGCGCAGGCCTGCTCCAGGACGCGGCGGCCGAGCGGCAGGATGACGCCGGTCTCCTCGGCGAGCGGGATGAACCGGTCCGGGGAGAGTTCGCCGTGGTCCGGGTGCTGCCACCGGACCAGCGCCTCCACCCCGGTCATCCGCCCGTCGGCGAGCGCGACGAGGGGCTGGTAGACCAGGGTGAACTCCTGCCGGTCCAGGGCGTCGGGGATGGCTGCGGCGAGTTCGTAGCGGGCGGCCTGGCGGGCGTCGCGGTCGGCGTCGTAGGTGACGTACCGGCCGCGGCCCTCCGACTTGGCGACGTAGAGGGTGAGGTCGGCGGCTTTCATCAGCTCGGCGGGGCTGGTCTCCTGGACGCCGGCCTCGACCACGCCGATGCTCGCCGAGACACGGGTCCGGTGCCGACCGAGCTGGACCGGCTGGGACAGCACGTCCAGCACCCGGGCGGCCAGGCCGGTCATCTCGTCCGGGCCGGCCGGGTCCTCGACGAGCAGCACGAATTCGTCGCCGCTGACCCGCCCGGCAACCCGGCCTGGTCCGCTCGCGCACCGGGCGAGCCGGTCGGCGACGGCGACCAGGAGTTCGTCGCCGACCTGGTGGCCGAGCGTGTCGTTGATCCGTTTGAAGCCGTCCAGGTCGAGGAAGCAGACACCGACCCGGGTGTCCGCGCCGGCCTCCGTGAAGATCCGTTCGAGCCGGTCGGCGATCATCGCGCGGTTGGGCAGGCCGGTGAGCGGGTCGTGGGTGGCCTGGTGCTCTGGGCGGTCCTGCAGGCGCAGCCGGTCGGTGATGTCCTGCACCATGGCGATGGTGAACTCGGGCGCGCCGTCGTCGTCGCGGATCAGCGACGACGTCAGGTCGGTCCAGACCACGCCGCCGTCGCGCCGGGGATACGCCTTCTCCAGCCGTACGTGATCACGCTTGCCGGCGACCAGTTCCTCGTAGAGCTGCCACATGTCGGGCGGGTCGCTGGGGTGGGCGAGGTCGGGCACCCGGAGCCGGGACATCTCGTCGACGGTGTAGCCGAGCAGGTCGGCGAAGGCCTGGTTGACCCGGACGATCCGGCCGTCCATGGTGCTCACGCCGATGCCGACGGCGGCGTTCTGGAAGATCGCCCGCATCCGGGACTCGCCGGCCCGCAGCGCGCGTTCGGCGGCGGCGTGCGCGGCGAGCACGGCTTTGGTGAGGCGTTCCTGCTCGGCCAGGGTGGCGGCGCGCAGGGCCCGGGCGTACCCGGCCGCCACCCGCGCCGCCACCTCCTTGTCGTCCAGGATCCGGATCGTGGCCGCGAGCACCGACGGATCCGTCAGATGCGCCTCCACCAGCCCCGCGCCGGCCGCCTCAGGGTCTTTTCCCAGCAGCGCCGCCAGCCGCGACAGCAGCGCGTCCAGGGCCGCCGAGTCGAGGGGGACGAACATCGAACGGGTCAGCTCACGCCGCCACCGCCGAGCGAACACCCGTCAACCCTTGCGAGCCACACCGGCGTACGCCCCGACGCGCTCGGGATGCTCGTCGACCGGGTCCTGCGGGTCCGGCCGCCACCGCGGTATGAACACCAGTCCCGGCTCGACCAGGGTGAAGCCGTCGAAGTAGGCGGTGATCTCGGCGGCGGTGCGCAGCGCGATCTCGGTGCCGGTCCGTGCCGACAGCCGCTGCGCCTCGATCACCTCGGGCGGCTGTCCGTCACCGGTGGCGTGCGAGATGAGCAGGTAGCTGCCCGGCGCCAGGGCCGCGCGCAGCGCCGCCACCGCCGCACCAGGCCCGTCGCCGTCGGGCACGAAGTGCAGCACCCCGGCGAGGAGTACGGCGACCGGCCGCTCGAAGTCGATCAGGCCCAGTTTCCCGGTCTCCGCGAGGATCCGGTCGGCGTCACGCACGTCGGCGCAGATCACGCCCGCGCCGTCGACGCCGGCCAGGATGGCCCGGCTGTGCTCGACAGCCACCGGGTCGATGTCGACGTAGACGACCGTCGAACCGGGCGCCGCGTCCAGGGCGATCTCGTGGACGTTGCCGGCGGTCGGGATGCCGGAGCCGATGTCGAGGAACTGCCGGATGCCCTGCCCGGCCAGGTACCGCACCGCGCGGCGCAGGAAGACCCGGTTGGAGCGCATCGTCTCACCGATGTTCGGTGTCATCGACGCGATCTGGTCGGCGAGCTGCCGGTCGACGGCGAAGTTGTGCGCCCCGCCGAGGAAGTAGTCGTAGACGCGGGCGGAGCTGGGCCGGTTGACGTCGATGCCGGCAGGCACCCACTCGGTTCCCTCGGGCACGAGCGATCCCTCCACAGTCATCGATCAACTCCTCCACAGTCATCGATCAACGACCGTACCCGAAAATCTTCGCCGCGAGGTCCGTCATCACCTCCGTGGCGCCGCCGCCGATGCCCAGGATCCGGGAGTCGCGGTAGTGCCGCTCCACTTCGCTCTCCCGCATGTAGCCCATCCCGCCGTGCAGTTGCACCGCCTCGTCCACCACGTACTTGCAGGCGTCCACGGCGGCGTTCTTGGCCAGGCAGACCTCGCCGGCGACGAACTCACCGGCGGCGTGCCGGCGGGCGACCTCCCGGGTGTAGGTGCGGGCCAGCTCGATGCGCTGGCGCATCTGGACGAGTTTGTGCTGGACCACCTGGCGGGACACGACCGGCTTGCCGAACGTCGCGCGCTGACGCACATACGACAGGGTCAGATCAAGACAGCGCTGCGCGACCGAGTACGCGTGCACGGCCGCGATGATGCGTTCCGGGACGAACACCTGCCCGATCAGCGCGAATCCGGCGTTCTCCGGGCCGATCAGGTTGCGCGCCGGCACCCGGCAGCCGGTGAACGAGAGCTCCGCGGTGTCCGAGCAGAGCCAGCCCATCTTGTCGAGTTTGCGGGAGACGGTGAACCCGGGCGTGTCCTTCTCGATCACGAGCAGGCTGATGCCGGCGGCGCCTGGCCCGCCGGTCCGCACGGCGGTGGTGACGAAGTCCGCCCGGACGCCCGAGGTGATGAACATCTTCGCCCCGTCGACCACGTAGTCGTCGCCGTCCCGGACCGCGGTGGTGCGCAGGTGGGCCACGTCGGAGCCGGCGTCGGGCTCGGTGATGCCGAGCGCGCAGACCAGCTCGCCGGCCAGGGCGGGCCGGACGAACCGGTCGATAAGTGCCTGGTCGCCACTGGCGATGATGTGCGGCAGCGCGATGCCGTGGGTGAACAGCGCGGCGTGTGCGCCGGAGGAGCCGCCCGCCTCGAGGAACGCCTCGGTGGCGAGCACCATGTCGACGGTGTCGCCGCCTTCGCCGCCGATCTCCTCGCCGAAGCCGATCGCGTACAGCCCGGCCTTGGCGATCCGCCGGTGCGTCTCCCGGGGGATCTCGCCGGCGCGCTCCCACGCGGGCAGGTTCGGCAGCACCTCGCGGGCGGTGAACTGCCGCATCGTGGCTGCCAGCGCGGCGCGCTCCGGAGTTTCGATCATGCTCGGCTCCTTCGATGGTTCTCGACCAGGGTGTCCGGGTCGCGGCGGCCCAGCAGGACCGCGGCGGCCCGTTTCCAGCGGCGGATCAGCAGTTCCCGGCTCGCCAGGTCGCCGCTGACGATGCCGGTCATGGCGAGGCCGGTGAGCACCTCGAACGTGAAGTGCACGACGGTGTCGACGCGTGGGTCGTCGTCGATCAGGTCGCGGGCGTGCTCCCGCAGCGTCCCGAAGATCTCCTTCTCGACGGCCACCAGGGCGGCACGCAGCGCGGCGTCGGTGCGGGCGGCGTTCCACAGTTCGAGGGCGGCCCAGAACAGCGGCGAGGAGAAGTGCCGCCAGACGACGTCGATGAACGCGTCGAGGGGCTCGGCGCCGGCCGGCGTGGCGGCGACCTCGGCGGCGACCCCGTCGAGGCGGCGGCGCGCCACGTGCTGCACCGCCGCGACGAGCAGGTCAACCTTGGTCGGGAAGTGGTGCAGCAGGGTGCCGCGGGGCACGTCGGCACGGGCCAGCACCTCGGCCGTGGTGGTCTCGGCGTAGCCCCGCTCGACCAGGCACTGCACTGTCGCGTCCAGGATCTTCGATCGGGTCGCCTCGCTGCGCTGGGCCTGGGTGCGCCGGCCCGAGTGTTCCAATGTCACGGCGCTAACCGTACGACTTGACGGTTAGTTCGGTCCACACCGGATTTCGCCCGCATGATCGCGGGCCTTGCCGTGACCCCCGTCACTCCCTTACCGTCACGCCAGACTGTTAGGGAGATGTCGATGCCCGTTCGCCGGCACCTGTCCATGCTTCGCGCGCTCGCCACGGCCGCCCTGACCCGCCGTGCCGCGCCGCCCGCAGGGGCCGCCGGGCTGACGCCGCCGCCGCGGCAGCTGACGTACCCGTACGCCGCGCAGATCACCGTCCCCGCGCCCCCGGACCGGGTGTTCCCGCTGCTCACAGACCCGGCGCGGATGGCGGACTGGTTGGTCCTGCACACCGGCTGGGTGACCGAGCCGCCGGCCACGATGGCCGACGGCGTGCGCTTCGCGCAGCGCATCACGCTGATGGGGATGCCCGCGGAGGTGCGCTGGACGGCATCGGGTGTACGGGCGGAGCGCACCGTCTGGCTCGACGGCACCGGGCCGATGGGCATCGTCGTGGCGCTCTACCTCTCCCTGGCCCCGGCTGCCGACGGCACCGTGGTCCGCATCGACGGCGGCGTGCAGGGCGGGTCCGCCGACGGACCGCTCGGTCCGATGGTGGCGCGCAACCTGGCCGACGCGATGACCACGTCCCTGGCCCGTCTGAGCGCGCTCGTCAGTGATCCTTCCCGGTCACCGGCGGGCCCCGTACCCCCGAAGAAGTCGTCCGCCGCCGACCCGCCGCCTCGGGAGCGTCTGGCCCGGTCCGCGCCGGTCCGGCACGACCGCACCGGGCAGGAGATCGACCCGTGGACGCCGGTGATCGTCGGGGTCGGGCAGGTGTCCGAGCGGTCCACCGATCCGCTCGGCGCCGACCCGGCCTCGCTCGCCGTGCGCGCCCTGCGGATGGCCGAGCAGGACAGTGGCGCCGCCGGGTTGCTCGCCCAGGCCGATGCGGTGGCCTGGGTGCCGAGCGTGTCCTGGCAGTACCCGGACGGCGCCGCCCTGATCGCCGCCGCCGTCGGCGCCACCCCGGCCGAGACGGTCCGCAGCAGCACCTTCGGCGGCGACGGCGGCCTCCGGCTGATCAACGACGCGGCCGCAGCGATCAGCAACGGTCACGCCGCAGTGGTCCTGGTGGCCGGAGCGGAGGCCGCCGCCACCGCGGCCGCCGCCGAGAAGGCCGGTCACCCCCTGGGCTGGCCCACCCAGCCCGACGGCACCGCACCGAGCCGGGTCGTCGGCCGCGACGCCGAACCCCACAACGGACCGGAGACCGCCGCCGGCCTGGTCGCGCCGATCTACGTCTACGCGCTGCTGGAATCCGCCGTCCGCCGCCGGTCCGGCCTCTCCCCCGCGGCGCACCGGGAACGCATCACCACTCTTTGGGCGCGGTTCTCCGACGTGGCCGCCGGCAACCCGTACGCCTGGCTGCCGCAGCGCCGCACCGCCGCCGAACTCTCCACACCCACCGCCGAGAACCGCCCGATCGCCGCGCCCTACCCGAAACTGCTTACCGCGAACCTGCAGGTCAACCAGGCCTCCGGCGTGATCGTGTGCAGCGCCGCCGCGGCGCGGGAGGCCGGCGTACCGCAGGACCGCTGGGTGTTCCCCCACGCCGGCGCCCACGCCACCGACGAATGGTTCGTGAGCGAACGCGCCGACCTGGCATCCTCACCGGCCGTCGCCGCGATCGGGCAGGCGGTACTCGCCCACACCGGCCTCACCATCGACGACATCGACCACGTGGACCTCTACTCGTGCTTCCCGTCGGCGGTGGAGATCGCCGCCGCCGAACTGGGCCTCGCCCTGGACCGCCCCCTGACCGTCACCGGCGGCCTGACCTTCGCCGGCGGCCCGGGCAACAACTACTCCGGCCACGCGGTCGCGACCCTGGTGCCCCTGCTCCGTTCCGACCCGTCCGCCGTCGGCCTGTCCACCGCCCTCGGCTGGTACGCGACAAAGCACGCCGCCGCCATCCTCTCCGCCCGCCCACCCACCACCCGATACGCCGACATCGACGCCGACCCGCGCCTGCCCCGCCCACCGGCCCGGCGAGCCCTCTCCTGGCCGGAGCCCGCAGGTTCGACTCCACCTTCGTCGTCGCCGCCCGCCCCCGCTCCCGCGCCGGAGGTGACGGCCGTGCTGGAGGCCTGCACGGTCGTCTACGACCGGGACGGTCAGCCAACCGCAGCGATCATCACCGCCCTGACCGAACCCGGTTCGCGCGTGGTTCACCGGTCCACCGACGCCGGACTGATCGACCGGCTCCTGAACGAGGATCCGCTCGGCTGGCGGCTGCTCTTCACCGGCGGCGGCGTCACCGTCACCGGCACCACGCCCGCGCCGCTGCCGCCGCCGCCGGAACCGCCGGTCCTCCTCGAGTGGCACGGCGCGGTCACCGTGATCCGGCTCAACCGGCCGGCCGTACGCAATGCCGTCGATCTGGCCTGTGCCAAGGCGCTGGAACGGGCCGTCGACGCGTTCGAGGCCGACCCGGACGCGCGCGTCGCCGTGCTGACCGGCAGCGACACCGTGTTCTGTTCCGGGATGGACCTGAAGGCCGCCGCCCGCGGCGAGTACCCGATCACCGAGGGGCGGGGCCTGCTCGGCATCACCGCGCGCCCGCCGGCGAAGCCACTGATCGCCGCGGTCGAGGGTGCCGCGCTCGCCGGGGGCTGTGAGCTCGCACTCGCGGCGGATCTGATCGTCGCCGCCGAGGACGCCCAGTTCGGCATCCCCGAGGTCCGGCGTGGACTTGTCGCGGCGGCCGGCGGCGTACTCCGTCTCGCCCGGAGCCTGCCCCGCAGCACCGCCCTGGAGCTGGCGCTCACCGGAGCGCCGATGCCGGCCCGCCGGTTGCACGAATTAGGCCTGGTCAACCGGGTGGTCTCGCCCGGTAAGGCTCTGGAGACCGCGATCGAGCTGGCCCAGGAGATCGCCGCCAACGCACCGCTGTCCGTTCTCGCATCCAAGCGCATCGTCGACGAGCACCGCGACTGGAGCACCGCGGAGGCCTTCGACCGTCTCAACGACATAGCCGGCGAGGTGATCGGCTCCGCGGACGCCACCGAAGGCATCCGCGCCTTTGCCGAGGGCCGAGCCCCCCGATGGAAGGGCTTCTGATGAGTACGCTCGAGCACCTGCACGCCGTCCTGCGGATGCACCAGATCGGCATCGTCAACCTCGCGCGCCCGGACCGGCTGCTCCGGATGGCCGCGAACAACGGCCGGCTGGGCCCGCAAGCCGCTCTGATCATGAAGGCGGCCGCCGAACACCCGGACGCCCCCGCGCTCACCGACGAACACGGCACCCTGACCTACCGCGAACTCGACGCGCAGTCCAACGCCCTCGCGCACGCCCTGAAGAGTTTCGGCCTGCCGGACCGGTCCGTCGTGGGCGTCCTCGCCCGCGACCACCGGGGCCTGATCCTGGCCATCAGCGCCACCGCGCGGGCCACGCTGCGGCTCGCGCTGATGAACACGGGCCTGGCGAAACAGCAGCTCGCCGAGGTGGTGGCGCGGGAGAAGGTACGCGTCCTGCTGCACGACGACGAGTTCGCCGACCTGGCCTCGGCCGTCGACATCCCCCGGTACCTGACCTGGGGTTCGGTGCCGGGCACCACCACGATCGAGGAGCTCGGCGCCGGCCGGCCCCGCACGCCGCTGCCGCTGCCCGACCGGCCCGGCGGGTTCATCATCCTGACCAGCGGCACCACCGGACTTCCCAAAGGCGCCCCGCGTACCAAGGTGTCGCCGCTGGCCAGCGCCCTGATCGCGGACCGGATCCCGTTCCCCCGCCAGGGTGCCGCGGTGTTCGCGTCGCCGCTGTTCCACAGCACCGGGTTCGGGTCGTGGACGGTCGGCCTGTCCCTGGCGAACCACGCGATCCTGCTGCGCCGCTTCGACGCCGAAGCGATCCTGCGGGCGATCGCCGAGCACCGCGCGCAGATGCTCGTCGCCGTGCCGACGATGCTGACCCGGATCCTGGCCCTCGGGCCCGACGTGATCGGCAAGTACGACACGTCGTCGCTGCGCAGCGTCTTCGTCGCCGGTTCCGCCCTCGCGCCCGACCTGACGAAACGGTTCCACGAGCAGTTCGGCGAGGTGGTCTACAACGTCTACGGCTCCACCGAGGTCGCCGTGGCCACTGTCGCGCAGCCCGCCGAGGCCCGTCGCGCGCCGGGCACCGTCGGGAAGCCGCCGGTCACCGTACACGTGGCGCTCTTCGACGCCGCCGGCAAGCGGATCACGGCGCCGGACACCGTCGGGCGGGTGTTCGTGCGGACCGGCATCCCCTTCGAGGGGTACACCGACGGCCAGCAGAAGCAGATCATCGACGGCTACATGTCCACCGGCGACCAGGGCCACTTCGACGCCGAGGGTCTGCTGTTCATCGACGGCCGCGACGACGACATGGTCATCTCCGGCGGCGAGAACGTCTACCCGGTCGAGGTGGAGAACCTGCTCGCGGCCCGCGAGGACATTCTCGAGGCCGCCGTCATCGGCGTACCGGACGCGGACTTCGGGGCCCGGCTGCGCGCCTTCGTCGTCCCCGCCGACGGGGCGACCCTGGACGCCGCCGAGATCAAGGAGTACGTGAAGGGCTCGCTGGCCCGCTACAAGGTGCCCCGCGACGTGGTGTTCCTGCCCGAACTTCCGCGCAACCCGACCGGCAAACTGCTGCGCCGCGACCTGCCTGCCGACTGACCCGGCCGGCGGGCGTCAGTCGTAGACGGGTTGTTCCGCGTCCCGCAGCTGCCGGCCGACATGGTCCCGCAGCGCCGTCAGGTAGGTGGTGGCCAGCTGCCCGAGTTGCTCGATCTGTTCGAGAAGGGCGGCCCGCTCCACCACGATCCGGCTGAGGGCGCCGTCGTGGTCGCGTTTCGCGGCCGCCTCGATCTGCTCGGCAGCGATCTGCGCGTCGGCGACCATCGCGTCACTCCTGGCCTGCGCGTCGGCGACCAGGCCGTCGGCCTCGCCGCGCGCCTCGCGCAGGTGGTCGTCGGCGGTGCGCTGCGCCATCATCAGCACCCGGACGTTGCGCTCGTCCCCGCCGCCGGCGAGGGCGCCCGCGGCGGTGGCACCGCGGGCCCGCTCCAGCTCGGCCTGCAGGTCGCGGGCCTGCTGCTCGGCGCGGTCACGGTCGGCGCTCAGCTGCTGCAGCATCATCCGCAGGGCGTTGACCTCGTCCTCCGGACGGGTGACCCGCACGCGCAGCGTGCTGTTCTCCTCGATGAGGCGGGACAGTTCCTGTTCCACCTCGTCCAGGAAGGCGTCGACCTCTTCCTCGCCATACCCGCGCCGGCCGGCCGGCGGCGCTTTGAAGGCCATGTTCTGAATGTCGGCTGGGGTGAGTGGCATCCTGATCCTCTTCGCGTGGGGCGCGCGCTCCAGCCTACGCGCTCGCCGCACCGATGTGGCCGAGCAGTGCGCGCAGAGCACCGGCCGGTGGAACCCGGGGCCCGGTCCAGACGGCGCGCAGGTCACGGTCCAGACGAAGACCCTCCAGGGGTACGGGTCTCAGCCGCCCCGCACGAAGATCGTCCGCGACGGCGAGGCGGCTCACCACGGCCGGCGCCGCCCCGGCGAGGACCGCGGCCCGCACCGCCGCGGCGGTGGACAGCTCCAGGACGGGAGGCTCCTGCCGTACGCCCTCGCCCAGAGCCGCCGCCAGCGCGGCCGTGAGATAGTCGCGGGTCCCCGAGCCCGGCTCCCGGGTGACCATGGCGGTGGCCGCCAGTTCCGCCGGGGTGACCGGCGCCCGCCGGGCCGCCCACGGATGCCCGGGCGGCGCCACCAGCACCAGTTCGTCGTGCCCGACGACCCGGCTGCGCAGCCCCCGCGGCTGCCGCGGCCCCTCGACGAACCCCAGATCGGCCTGCCCGGCACGCACCTGCTCGATGACGTGGTCGCTGTTGGTGGCGGTCAGCACCACCCGGATCGGGGTGTCGCCGCGCCGTTCCGCGTCCGCCCGCAGACCGACCAGCCAGCCCGGCAGCAGGTGCTCGGCCACGGTGAGGCTGGCGCTGACCCGCAACGTGCTGCGGCTGTCCTCCCGCAGCGCCGCCAGGCCGGCGTCCACCTCGGCGGCGGTCTGCAGCAGCCGGTCCGCCCACTGGACGACGACCCCGCCCTGCGCGGTGAGCCGGGCACCGCGCGGGGTGCGGGTCGCGAGGCGTACGCCGGTGCGGGCCTCGAGCGCGGCAAGCCGCGCCGACACCGCCTGCTGGGTGAGTCCAAGATCACGGGCGGCGGCGCTGAGGCTGCCGGTCCGGGCCACCGCGACCAGGACCTCCAGCGCGGAGAGGTCCGGCATGCGGGGGCTCAAGGTCACAACATCGGAGGGTACGGGCGGCTCGTCCGGCGCGGCCGCACAGGTTCGCTTAGAGTACCGACGTGGCGAACCTCCGTGAGCAGATCATCGCCGAGCTCGGCGTCAAGGCGACAATTTCCCCGGCGGACGAGATCCGGTCCCGGGTCGACTTCCTGAAGGACTACCTGCGATCCACCCCGGCCACCGGGTACGTGCTGGGCATCAGCGGCGGGCAGGACAGCACCCTCGCCGGCAAACTGGCGCAACTGGCGTGCGCGTCGCTGCGGGACGAGGGCCACGACGCCACGTTCGTGGCGGTGCGGCTCCCCTACGGCGTGCAGGCCGACGAGCTGGACGCCCAGGTCGCCCTCGGTTTCATCGAACCGGACCGGTCCATCGCGGTGAACGTGAAACCGAGCTCGGACGCGGTGTCGGCGGAGGCCGCCACCGGGCTCGGCAGCGAGCTGCGGGACTTCGTCCGCGGCAACATCAAGGCCCGGGAACGGATGGTCCTGCAGTACGCGATCGCCGGCCAGCTGAACATGCTCGTGATCGGCACCGACCACGCGGCGGAGGCGGTGACCGGTTTCTTCACCAAGTACGGTGACGGCGGCGTCGACATCACCCCGCTGACCGGCCTCACCAAGCGGCAGGGCGCGGCCCTGCTGCGCGAACTGGGCGCCCCGGAGAGCTGCTGGCAGAAGGTGCCGACCGCCGACCTGGAGGACGACCGGCCGGCGCTGCCGGACGAGGTGGCGCTGGGCGTCACGTACGCCGAGATCGACGACTACCTCGAGGGCAGGGACGTCAAGCCGCAGGTGGCGGAGCGCGTGGAGGGGTTGTTCCTGGGGACGCGCCACAAGCGCACGGTGCCGGTCACCCCGCAGGACGACTGGTGGCGCTGACCCCGAGGGCGTAGAGGACCCGGCCCCGGCGGTATGCCTGGCCGCCTTTGCGCAGCCCCGGCCGGAGACGCGCCAGAATCCGGCCGGCTTCGTCGGGGTGCACGGGTGTGACGCCGACGTCGTGAGCGGTCTCACCGTGGTTCAGCTGCCGGTAGAGGGTGGAGAACGGCATGTCATCGACGACGAAGTTCGGCTCGTGGCGCACGCCGACGTCCCGGACGAAGGCCATCACGTCGGTTCGCACCCGGCCCCACCAGCTGTCCGGCGCTGCCACCGGGCGGTGCAGGAGAGCGAGCAGCACTTCGGCCAGGTCGGCAGCGGCAACGAGCCGCTTGATGCCCCGATCGGCATCGCCGGCGGCATAAGCGCTCAGGGCGGTGCGCACCGCGTCCACCACGTCCTCCCGGATGCCGGACACGAGGACTGGCACGTTGTCGCGGACATAGCGCACCCGGTTGTCCTCGGCCACCAGCCACAACAGCTTCGAGGCGGAGATGGCGACGCCGAGCTCGTCCAGCACGCACGGGCCGAGCGCCTCCTCCACCGTCGCGTCCAGTGGCGCGTCCTGACCGGCCACCACGCCGGGAATGCCGTGGAAGGCGGGGAGCAGAATCACCGGTTCGCTCTCCGCCGCAGGCACCCGGCGCCAGGTCCCGTCGGGCACGTTCCATTCCGGCGGGTAACACTCGTGCAACAGCGTCCGCCAGGTCGCGGCCTCCTCGGCAGGGAGGCGGAGCAGCCCCAGGTGAAGGGATCGCCACTGCCCCGCCGGAGTCTCAACGGGCAGCGGATCCGGGCCGAGAAACCGCTTCACCGTGTCGTCGGTGGCGAACTGCTCGAAAATCACGTCGATCGTGTCATCGATGTCATTCGTGGCGTCGACCACCGCCGGGACCGGGCGCGCCTCCCGTTGTGGTGGCCCGGTGCGCGTGCGGACCCGGACGGACGGTGGTTCGGCGCGCAGGCAGACAACCGCCCTGGGCAACATCACCACCAGATTCCCCTCAGGACTGAAGAAGACCGCGAGAAAGCCCGCCGGGAACCTGAGTGTCTTGACCAGCGCCCCGGTCTCCAGATTCCAGATCGTCACTGTGCTACTGCGGTCGAAGGAGTACCGCACGGCGTAGGAAATTCCCTCGACGGTCGCGCACTGCACATGGTCGGGGCCGTCCCGCAGCGGTTCGTCAACGAATCGGATGCCGTCCGGGGTGGGTGCCACCTCGACCAGCCGCCCGTGGACGACCGCACGGGCCGACCGGTTCCTCGGCGCAAACGTCCTGGACAGCCGGACACCCCATCCGGCTGAAAGACGCCCCAACTCGTGGTCGGAGGCGCGCACTGGAGCCGAGGCGAGCCGGCACCCGTCGCCCGCATCCCACAGCACAGCCTCGTCGTGGCCGGTTATCACTACGCGGCGGCCGGCGAGAACGCCCAGCCCGATGTGGTAGGGCGTGACCCCGGTCGAGACAGTCGTATGCGTCTCGCCGCTCGCCACGGAGCGCACTTCGACCTCCCCGCCGACGTAGGCGACTCCGACCGCGCCGTCCTCACCCAGATCCACGAAACACACCGGCAGGACGTTGCCGTCCGCGTCGCAACGGCGCGCCGACCACGTCGGACTCCACGGCACGCCGCTGCCGTCCGGCCGCCGCGACAACCGGTCGGCCAGATCGGCGCGACCGGCCACGGAGGCCAGGATCGCCAGGTCGGTACGCCGGTCGTCGCCCGCCGCACCCACCTCGGCGACACCTCGCAGCCACTCCACGCCAGCCCCGGCCAGCTGCACCGGATCCGCCGCCACCAGGAACTCGGCGTCCTCCAGCAGCTCGTCCAGCACACCGGCCTCCTGCGCATGCGCGACCACGTGCCGCAGCAGATAGGGCTCGGCGAGCTCCCAGCGGCGCACACCCCAGCCGCCCGGGTCCACGTGGCCGAGCATCGCCCGCAGGACATGCGCCGGCGTGTTCTTCGCGTCCGGTACGCCGGGGCCGGGCTGAAGCCGCAGGTAGTCGGCGAGGCCCTGGTGGAAAAGCCGGTAGAGCGAGGTGCCGTCCACGTCGGTGGCCTGCCGCAGGTAGAATCGGCCGGCCGAGGTCAGCACGTCGTTGATCTCGTCGCGGGTCGGCCCGGGCAGGGTGGGGCCGGCGACCAGCGCACCGGCAACCGCGCCGACGACGGAAGCCGGCATGCCCTCACCGCGGGCGTGCGCGAGCGCCGCCAGGACGGGCCGCAGCCAGCGGATGCCGGCGCGTTCCGCCAGGTCCAGTTCCAGCAGGTCCTCGAGCGTGCGCGGCACCTTGCGGGCGATCTCCCAGGCTTTCCCGCTGTCCTCGACCGGCTTGTACGCGGTGACCAGGTGGTGGGCGTACATCCCGGCGACCAGGAACGCGCCGGGCGGACGTGGCACCGCCTCGGCCAGGGTCTCCGCGACGCCCTGGGCGAACGTGGCGCGGACCGCGGCGTACGCCAGCTTGCCGTAGGGCGGGAAAGCGTAGAGCAGCCGGGCCACATAGAGGTCCAGCTCCCGGGCCAGCCGCTCCACCGGCACATCGTCAAGGTCGATCAGGCTGCCGGCTGACTGAGCCTCCCCCAGCAGCTCCGCGAACTGCTCCCACGGCCGCATCGCGACAAGCAGCCGGCACAGCGGCCGGCCGTCCGCCCGGTCGGTCGTCGCCAGCGGCAGCAGCAACTCGGTGACCAGCGACGACGGCTGCTCGGCCTCGTCCAAGGCGTCGATCACCACCAGTGGCGGCTCACCGGTGCCGGCCGCCAACGCCTCCATCAGTGGCTTGTCCGCCGGCGATCCGAGCTGCGCGGTCACCGACGCGATGACGTCGGCCGTGGTCCGGTGCCGGGCGTGCACGGCCGCGAACCGCTTGTGGACGCGCGGTACCCGCTGCACGTGCCGCCACACCGGCCGGGTGGCCGGGCTGAGCACCGGGTGTGCCGCGCACACCAGGACACCGACCAGCGCGGACTTCCCGGCGCCGGGCCCGCCGGTGACGACCCGCAGGCGGGCCGGGTCGTAGCCGTCGAACCAGTCGGACAGGATCTGCAGCTCGTCGTCGCGGCCGCTGAAGCACCCGGCGGCGGCTCCGCCGTACCCGGAGGCCCTGGTCATGAAGTGTTGTGCGTCAAGGGCCTCGTCGACGTCGGCCAGGAACGGCTCGATGCCGCTGTCCACCTGCGGCCGCGCCTGCACGATCGGCGCCGGCGAGAAGCGTGGGTTGCGGAAGAACGGCAGCTCCACCTCGTCGTCGGCGAGGTCCACCAGGCTGGCGGTGACCTCCTGCGGCAGCCCGTTCTCCCGGGCCGCCAGCTCGGCCACCGCCCGGCGCACCTCACGGGCCAGGGTGCGCAGCGGGATGAACGGCGTGGCCGGCCCGATGTCCACCGTCCCCGTGCGCAACATCTCCAGCACCCCGGCGACGGCCCGGCTGAACCGGCCCGCGAAGGCGCGCGCGTTGGCGTCGCACGCCGCGATCACCCAGGCCCGGCGGTTGCGCAGCGCGGTCAGCTGCCACGGCGCCCGGGTCACGGTCCCGGCGTCGCAGAGGTCCAGCAGGAACAGGGTGCGCGGCAGCCGCGGATCGCTGTCGACCCGCTGGAGCAGCGCGTCCACGTTGTTGAACCCGGCTTCCACGCCGTCCGGACCGAGGATGCACAGCGCGCCGCCGGCGTTCAGGTAGCCGTGGCTGACCACGTGCACGATCAGCAGGTCGTCGGCGGTCAGGCCCTCGCAGGCGCCCCGGATCAGCTCGGCGATCGTGTCACCGGACAGGTCCGTCCCGGGTTCGAGGGTGAGCCGGGCGTACCCGTACGCGTCGAGCGCCCCGGCCACCTCGTCGGCCCGCACCGGCGCGAACGGCAGTCCCCGGTCGCCGGGCCCTTCCGGGGCGCCGCCGAACTCGCCGACCCCGATCGTGAGTGCCCGCAGCCGGGGTTTCCCGGCCGCGCTCATCGGGCACGCCCGTGGACGACACGGCCCGGGCGATACACCTTGCCGTCGGCCTGCTTGAGGATAGGGCGAAGGCAGTGCAGGACCGTGCCCTCCTCGGCGGGGTCGTCGGTCGTGACGGCGATGTCGTTGAGGAGAACTTTCGAGACGAGGAGCTCCGCGTACGGCCAGCCCACCTCGACATCGACGACCTGGAACTCCTTGTCGTGGCGCTGCGCGGCGTCCCGGACGAACGCGGTGGCGCTGTCCTGGACGTTGGCCCACCAGCTGTCCGGCGCCACCGTGGGCCGGTACACCACCGAGCGGAGGACCTCGGCCACCTCGACAGCGCGGTCCGCGACGTCCAGCCTGCCGACAGCGGTCAGGCTCCGGCGCAGGCCATGCAGGGCGAAGAGCAGATGGCTCCGCAACGGCTTCGCGGACGTCGACAGGCTCACCAGGCCGGACCGCTCGGCGTAGAGGGCACGGGGATCCTCGGCGAGAGCCAGGACCTGAGACGCGATCACGGCGATGCCCAAGGTGTCCTCGATGCAGTCGTCCAGGGCGGTCCGCACCATCTCGTCGAGCGGAAGGTCCCGGCCCACCACCAGACCGCGCACCCCCGGGAAGGCGGGAATCAGGACCAGTTGCTGATCCACCGCGGCTGCCACCCTGGACACGTTGGAGCCCTCGGCCGGGCCGGCCGCCGGGATGAAGGGCTCCATCCGGTCGAGCCAGGAGGCGCGAAGCCGGGCCGGCACCCGCAGCAGGCCCCGGTGGAAGGCCACCCACTGCGCGGCCGGGTCCGGGTCCGGTAGCGGCTCCTGTCCAATCCATCGCCGCACGTCGATGTCATTGGCGAAATCCCGCAACACCTCCTCGGCGGAGGCGGGTGCTGACCGGCGCACGCCGGCCGGGCGCGGCGTCACCAGGCGGTCCGAAGGATCGGCGCGCAGGCAGACAACGGCGTCCCGGAACAGGACCAGCAGGTCGCCGCCATGGTCCAAGAAGACGCCGCGGTGTCCGTCGGCGAACGTGATGGTCCGGACGAGAGACATGTCTTCCAGGTTCCAGATCGAGAAGGTACGGGTGTCGTCGAAGGAGTAGCGCACGGCGTGCGGGACGCCGGCGACGACCGCGCACTGCACGTTTACCTGGCCGGGGGGTGCCGGTTCCTCGGCGAATCGGATGCCGTCCGGGGTGGGCGCCACGTGGACCAGTCGTCCGTCGACGACGACGCGGCCCGATGCGTACCTCTTGGCGGGCGTCCCGGCAACTTGGATGCCCCATTCCTCCCACAGGCTCAGCCGGGCGTCCCGGTCGGTGGGCCGGGGTGCCGTGGCCAGCAGGCGCCCGTCGGCCACACTTCGCAGTTCGACCCTGTCACGGCCGGTGATCACGACGCGGTGTCCGGCGAGTAAGCCGACCTGAAGAAAGGTGGGTGCGGCGCCGGCCTGGATCGTCGCCCGCACTTCGCCGGCCGGCACGGACAGCAGGTCGACCCGGCCGTCGGTGTAGGCGACCCCGATCAAGCCATCGTCGCCGACATCGGCGAAGGACACCTGGGCAAGCCCACCGTCCGGCCTCCGGTGGCTTGCCGTCCAGGCCGGACTCCATGGCACGCCGCTGCCGTCCGGCCGCCGTGACAACCGGTCGGCCAGGTCGGTGCGACCGGCGAGGGAGGCCCGGATCGCCAGGTCGGTGCGCCGGTCGTCGCCTGCCGCACCCACCTCCGCGACGCCCCGCAGCCACTCCACGCCGGCACCGGCCAGCTGCACCGGGTCCGCCTCGACCAGGAAACCGGCGTCGTCCAGCAAATCGTCCAGCGCACCGGCCTCCTCGGCGTGCGCGACCGCGTGCCGCAGCAGGTAGGGCTCGGCCAGCTCCCACCGCCGCACACCCCACCCGCCCGGGTCCAGGTGATCGAGGATCGCGCCCCACACAGCGCCCGGTGCCTGCCCCGCACTGACGGCCCCGGGGCCGGGGTGGTCGCGCAGGTGGTCGGTGAGTCCCTGATGGAAGAGCCGGTAGAGCGAGGTCCCGTCGTCGTCGGTGGCCTGCCGCAGGTAGAAGCGCCCGGCGGCGTGCAGCACCTCACCGACCTCCGCGGCGCTCGGTCCGGTCGTCCCCGGCATGAAGGCTCGCGCCGCCGCACCGGCCAGACTCGCCGGCATGCCCGCACCGCGGGCGTGCGCCAGGGCCGCCAGGATCGGCCGCAGCCACGGCGTCCCGGTCCGCGCCGCCAGGTCCAGTTCCAGCAGGTCTTCCAGGGTGCGCGGGACCCGGCGGGCGATCTCCCACACCTTCGCGGTCTCGTCGATCGGCCGGTACGCGGTCACCAGGTGATGCGCGTACATCCCGGCCACCAGGAACGCCCCCGGCGGACGCGGCTCCGCGCGAGCCAAGGCCTCCGCGACACCCTGGGCGAACGTGGCCCGGACGGCCGCGTACTCGATCTTGCCGTAGGGATCGAAGGCATAGAGCAACCGCGACACATAGAGATCGAGTTCGCGGCCCAGCCGCTCCGCCGGCACCTGATCGAGGTCAATCACGGCGGCCCTGCTTAGCAGCCCCCCGAACTCGTCCCACGGACGCGTCGCGACGAGCAGCCGGCAGAGCGGGCGGCCGTCCGCCCGGTCGGTGGTGGCCAGCGGGAGAAGCAGGTCGGTGACCAGGACCTCCGGGTGCTCGGCCTCGTCGAGCGCGTCGATCACCACCAGCGGCGGCTCCCCGGTGCCGGCCGCCAGCGCCGCGACGAGCGGTTCCGCCGCCGGCGCCGCCCGGGGCGGTTCCGCCGCCGGCGCCGCGCGAGGCGGTTCCGTCGCCACTGCCTCGCGAGGCGGTTCCGTCGCCGGTAGGCCGAGCTGCGCGGTCACCGACGCGATCACGTCGGCCGTGGTCCGGTGGCGCGCGTGGACGGCCGCGAACCGCCCGTTGACCCGCGGCACCCGCTGCACGTGCCGCCACACCGGCTCCGTCGCCGCGCTCAGCACCGGGTGCGCCGCGCAGACCAGCACACCGACAAGCGCGCTCTTGCCCGACCCGGGGCCACCGGTCACCACCCGCAACCGGCTGTGGTCGGTGCCGTCGAACCAGTCCGACAGGGTCCGCAACTCGTCCTCGCGACCGCTGAAACACCCGGCCGCCGCACCCCCGTACCCCGAAGCCCTCGTCATGAAATGCCCGGCGTCCAAGGCCTCGTCCACGTCGGCGACAAACGGCTCGATCCCGCTGTCCACCCGCGGGCGCGCCTGCACGATCGGCGCGCGCACGAACCCCGGATTCGGGAAGAACGGCAGGTCGACCGGGTCGTCGGCGATGTCGACGAGGCTGGCGGTGACCTGCTGCGGCATGCCGCCCTCCCGGGCCGCCAGGTTGACGAGTTCGCGCCGGATCTCCCGGGCGACGGTCGGCAGCGGGATGAACGGCGTGGCCGGCCCGATGTCGAGGCCGCCGGCGTGCAGGGTCTGGAGCACAGCGGCGACGGCCCGGCTGAACCGTCCGCCGTACGCCAGCTCGTTCGCCTCGCAGGCCGCGATCACCCAGGCCCGCCGTTTGGTCCGGCCACTCACCTGCCAACTGGCGCGCGGCACGCTCCCGGCGTGGCAGAGATCGAGAAGGAAGAGGGTACGGGGCAGATGATCATTCGTCTCCACCCACTCGACCAGGGTGTCGACGTTGTTGAGGCCGGTACGTTCCCCGTCCGGTCCCAGGATGCACAGGGCGCCGGAGCGCAGCCGATACCCGTGGCTGACCACGTGCACGATCAGCAGGTCGGCAGGGTCGAGCGCCAGGTACGCCTCCCGGATCAGATCCTCGACGCCGTTGCCGGTGGCTTTCGGGGCGGACGAGCCGGTTCGCGCGTACCCGTAGCCGACGAGCGCCTTCGCCACGTCGTCGGCGCACTGCGGCGCGAACGGCAGCAGGGTGCCGCCGCCCGGGCCGAACCGCTCGATCCCGATCGTCAGCACCCGCAGCCGGGCGGGCCGTCCCGCGGTCACCGCGCCCGCCCGTAGACGACCCGGCCCGGCCGGTGGACCGTGCCGTCACCGGCGCGCAGGCTCGGCCGCAGGCAGTGCAGGACCGCACCCACGTCGGCCGGGTCGTCCACGGGCACCCCGATGTCGTACTGCTGCACGGTCTCCCCTGCCTTGACGAGCTCCTGGTGGGACGCCGCGCGGGCCAAATCGTCGGCCCACAGGTCGGACGCGGTCGCGGCGATGTGCCGGACGAAGGTGGTGGTCTCGTCCAGCACCCCGGCCCACCAGCTGTCCGCCGCGACCGGCGGTAGGTGCAGCACCGAACGCAGCGCGTCGGCGAGCTCTACTGCCCGCTCGACGGTGGTCCGTCCGGGGGTGTCGACGGACTGCTGGAAAGCCGCCAGCCGGTTGTGGATCAGACTCCGGATCAGTTCCCGGCCGGCCGGGGCGGGCACCAGCGCGTCGAAGTCCGCGACCAGGGCGGTGGGGTCGACGGCGGCGAGCCAGAGAACCTGCGTACCGATGGTGGCGAGCCTCGGGTACTTCGCCAGCCGGTCGCCGAGCGCGTCGATGACCACGGCCGCCGCGGGCGCGTAGTTGACGGCTGCGACACCGGGCTCGCCGTGGAACGCCGGGATGAGCACCTGGGCGGTCGCCGCCTTCGCGGGCAGCCTGATCCAGTCGTCGCCGGGGACCGTCCAGCCGGCCGGGAACTCGTACTCCATCCGCCGTCGCCAAGCCGTCGCCAGGTCCGCCGGGAGCCGGAGCAGGCCGAGGTGGAAGGCGCGCCAGCGCAGCGCGGGGGTGTGGCCGGGCACCGGATCGGATCCCAGATGACGCCGGATCACGGCATCCCCGGCGAAGTCGCCGAGCACCTGATCGACACCGGTGCCCGCCGGGAACGGCCGCTCAGCCGGTGACGCCGTTGGTGTGGGTACGACCCGGGCCGGGCGGGCCGGTTCGATCGTGGGCGGCGGCGCGGCCCGCAGGCAGGTGACCGCGGCTTCGGTCCGGATCAGCAGATCCCCGTCGGTGCAGGCCAGCATGCCCTGCCGGCCTTCCGGCAGGGTGACGGTACGGATCACCGATCGGCTCTCCAGGTTCCAGACGGAGACCACGCGATCGGCCTCGAAGCTGAGGCGCACCGCGTGGGGCACCCCGTCGACGGTCACGCACCACACCCGGCCCCGCGATTCTGGCGGCCCTACCCTGCCGACGTGGATCCCAGCTGGCGTGCAGAACACCTCGACCAGTTCCCCGCGCACAACGGCCGGTGCCGAGTTTGCGTCCCGCTCCAACAGCTCGGTGAGCCGCACACCCCATCGGCCGCGCAATTCCCGCCGCTCGTGATTGTCGGCCGGCCGGGGCGCCGACGCCAGCTCCTGCCCGCTCACCCCGTCATAGAGAACGGCCGAGCCCGCGAACTCGGTGATCAGCACGCGCTGACCGGCGACCGCACCGATCCGGAGGTATCTGGCCTCCGACGGGGTCGTGATCGTCAGCAGAACCTCGCCGGTCGCCCGAGACAACACGTCGACCCGGCCGTCCCGGTAGGCGACCGCGGCGGTACCGCTGCTGCTCTGCGCCATGGCACTGACGGGTACGCCGCCGCGCTGCGCCGACCAGGCCGGGCTCCACGGCAGGCCCTGACCGTCCGGCCGCCGGGACAGCCGCTCGCGCAGCCCGGTCTCCCCCGCGATGGACGCGGCGATCGCCAGCTGGGTCCGGCGGTCCTCCCCCGGCGGTACGGCGTCCTCGACCTGCCGGAGCCAGCCGTTCCGGACCTCATCCAGCTGCGCCCACTCCACCGCGACCAGGAACTCCGTGTCACCGAGCAGCTCGCCCACAACGCCGGCATCCTGGGCGTGCTGGACCGCGTGCCGCCGCAGGTACGGTTCGGCCAGATCCCACCGGCGCACACCCCACCCGCCCGGGTCGAGGCGTCCGAGCATCGCCCGGAACACCGCACCCGCCACGTCGGCGGCGGCCGGTGCCCCCGGGCCGGGCTGCTGCCGCAGATGGTCGGCGAGGCCCTGGTGGAACAGCCGGTAGAGCGAGGTTCCGTCCACGTCGGTGGCCTGCCGCAGGTAGAACCGGCCGGCCGTGTCGACCACCTCGCTGATCTCGGCGGCGCTCGGGCCGGCCGTCCCCGGCGCGAAGGCTCGCGCCGCCGCACCGGCCAGACTCGCCGGCATGCCCGCACCGCGGGCGTGCGCCAGGGCCGCCAGGATCGGCCGCAGCCACGGCGTCCCGGTCCGCGCCGCCAGGTCCAGTTCCAGCAGGTCTTCCAGGGTGCGCGGGACCCGGCGGGCGATCTCCCACACCTTCGCGGTCTCGTCGATCGGCCGGTACGCGGTCACCAGGTGATGCGCGTACATCCCGGCCACCAGGAACGCCCCCGGCGGACGCGGCTCCGCGCGAGCCAAGGCCTCCGCGACACCCTGGGCGAACGTGGCCCGGACGGCCGCGTACTCGATCTTGCCGTAGGGATCGAAGGCATAGAGCAACCGCGACACATAGAGATCGAGTTCGCGGCCCAGCCGCTCCGCCGGCACCTGATCGAGGTCAATCACGGCGGCCCTGCCGAGCAGCTCCGCGAACTCCTCCCACGGACGCGTCGCCACCAGCAGCCGGCACACCGGCCGCCCGTCCGCCCGGTCGGTGATGGCCAGCGGAAGCAACAGGCGGGACACCAGGGCAGCCGGGTTCTCGGCCTCGTCCAGTGCGTCGATCACCACCAGCGGCGGCTCGCCGGTGTGCTGCGCCAGCTGCGCCGGCAGCGGTGCCGACGTATCCAGTTCCAGCTGGGCCACCAGGGACGCCACCACGTCGTCCACGGTCCGGTGCCGCACGTGCACCGCCGCGAACCGCCCGTTGACCCGCGGCACCCGTTGCACGTGCCGCCACACCGGCTCGGTGGCGGTGCTCAGCTTCGGATGCGCCGCGCAGACCAGCACACCCACCAGCGCGCTCTTGCCCGATCCCGGACCACCGGTCACCACCCGCAACCGACCCTGGTCAGCGCCGTCGAACCAGTCCGACAACGCCCGCAACTCATCCTCGCGACCACTGAAACACCCGGCAGCCGCACCCCCGTACCCCGAAGCCCTCGTCATGAAATGCCCGGCATCCAAAGCCTCGTCCACATCGGCGACAAACGGCTCGACCCCGCTGTCCACCCGCGGGCGCGCCTGCACGATCGGCGCGCGCACGAACCCCGGATTCGGGAAGAACGGCAGATCCAGCGGGTCGTCGGCCATGTCCACCAGGCTCGACGTGACCTGCTGCGGCATCCCGTTCTCGCTGGTCGCCAGGCTGATCAACGCACGCCGGATCTCCCGGGCCACGGTGGGCAGCGGGATGAACGGCGTCGCCGGCCCGATGTCCAGCCCACCCGCACTCAGCGTCCGCAGCACACCGGCGACGGCTCTGCTGAAACGCCCGCCGTACGCGAGCCGGTTCGCCTCACACGCCGCGATCACCCAGGCGCGGCGCTGCGCCAGCGCCTGCACCTGCCAGGCGGCGCGCGGCACGCTCCCGGCATGGCAGAGATCGAGAAGGAAGAGAGTACGGGGTACGCCCGGATCGCTGTCCACCCGGCGCATCAGGCCGTCCACCGTGTTGAAGCCCGTCTCGGCGCCGTCCGGTCCGAGGACGCAGAGGAACCCGCCGGCGTCCAGGTAACCGTGGCTGACCACATGCACGACCAGCAGATCCTCGGACCCCAGCCCGGCGTACGCCCGCTCGACCAGCTCACCCACAGCGTTCCCGGTGGCGTCGGCGGCCACGCCCGCGTCGAGCGGCTCGTACCCGAAGGCGCCGAGCGCGTCCGCCACCTCCCCGGCCCGGGCCCCCGCGAACGGCAGCGCCCGGTCCCCTTCCTCCCCGGCACCGAACCGCTCGATGCCGATGGTGAGCGCCCGCAGCCGCCCGCGCCCGCCGCTCACGCGTCACCCCGGCCATAGATGACCCGGCCCCACCGATGTACCACGCCGCCGGACGCGACCACCGCCGGACGCAGCACGTCGAGGACCTTGCCCTCGTCACCGGGCATCGCGATGTCCTGCTTCCGATTTGTCTCGTCCCGGGCCCGGAGATCCTGGTAGAGGGCACCGACGGCCAGAGTCCGCACCTGCAGGTTCGATGCGTGTCGGTCGGCCGCCACGGCAGCGAAGTCCATGGCGACCGTCCGGGCCCTGGCCCACCAGCTCCGCGGTTCGGGCGCCGGGTGGTGCACTATCGAGCGCAGCGCCTCGGCGAGCCGGACAGCTCCCACGACCTGCCTGTCACCGGCACCGGCCGGCATGACGTCGTTGTACTCGGCGACCCGCTTGCTCAGCATCGCCTCGAACGTGCCCGCCGAACCTTTCGCCGGCACCAGGCCACCCACGTCGGCGAACAGAGCCGCACTGTCCACGGACGCCAGCCACAACATCTGGTCGGCGATGACCGACAGTCGGTGCCGGTCCACGAACATGGACCTGTTCTCCTCAGACTTCGCCAGCGGCGGCAGCAGGATCATCGGGGAGGGCCGTACCCCGTTGTCCGCCACCACACCGGGCATGTCCGCATAAGCGGGAAGAAGGACAGTGCGCCCGCTGCCCAGTGATGGCAGCCTTGTCCAGCTTTGGTCGACAGTCCACCACCGCGCTGGGACGCACTCCAGCATGCGCGCCCGCCACAGCTCGCTCAGCGCGGGCGGCAGGCGCAGCAGCCCGAGGTGGAACGACCGCCAATCGGCCTTGACTTTGCCGGTGGGGAGGGGCTTGTCGCCGAGGTGCATCCGTACCGAAGGATCGGCGGCGAAGTCGGCGAACACTGCCCGGATCCGTTCCTTGGTCGGGTCCGGTGGCAGCGGCAGCGGTTTCTGGACCATGCTCTTCGGCGCGGACCGGGCCGCCTCCGGTGGTGGGGCGGCGGCGGGCTTCGGTGTGGCGCGCGGGGAAGCGGCCGCGACGGGCGGTGGTACGGCGCGCAGGTAGGTGGCGGCGCCCTCCATCCGGACGAACAGGTCGCCGCCGGGATGGACCAGCAGGCCGAGCCGGTCCGCCGGCAGCCGGATCACGGCGACCCGGGTCTTCGTCTCCAGGTTCCAGATCGACAGCTCGCGCGGGTCCTCGTCGGTGAACCGGACCGCGTGCGGCACCCCGCCGACCGAGGTACAGAGGACCCAGCCGATGCCTTCGGGCGCCGGATCGGCGGTCAGAGCGACACCGTCGGCGGTGCAGGCGACTTCGACCAGCCGGCCGTGCACGACGGCCGGGGCTGAGGGCCGCGGCCAGGATTGGGTCTCCCCGTACCGCACCCCCCACCGGGTGTAGAGCTCGCGCCACTGGTGGTCGTCGGCGGGCAGATCGGCGGTGGCCAGGCGACCGAGGCGGTGGGCTCCCGGGTCCGCGGCGGCCCGGTCGTCCGTCACATCCCAGAGTTCCGCCTGTTCCGTCCAGGCGACGACCACCGGCCGGTCCGCGATCGCACCGATCAGCAGGCTCTCCGTCGGCCCGGACAGCGTGATCGTCCGCATCGTCGCACCTGTCGCCGCGGAGCGCACCTCGACCCGGCCGTCCGCGTACGCGACAGCCGCCCGCCCGTCGAAGTCCAGCGCGATCCGGGTTGCCGCCAGCTCCGTGCCGGCCGGGCCGGTTCCCCGCGCCGACCAGGCCGGGCTCCACGGCAGGCCGTCGCCGTCGGGCCGCCGGGACAGCGGCGGCACGAGGTGGTCCTGGCCGGCGACCGAGGCGGCGATCGCGAGCAGGCGGCGCCGTTGCTCCCCGGGCGGCCCGCATTCGTCCAGACCGAGGGGCCGCAGCCCGGCGAGTTGCCCGGCGTCTGCGTGGACCAGGAACTCCGGGTCCCCGAGGAGCACCCCGGCCGCCCCGGCCTCGGCGGCGTGCGCGGCCGCGTGCCGCAACAGGTACGGTTCGGCAAGATCCCACCGCCGCAATCCCCGGCCGCCGGGGTCGAGGTGCGCGAGCATCGCGGCGAACAGCCGCCCGGCGACACCCTCGGCGCCATCGGCCACGGCCATCGGCTGCCGCCGCAGATGGTCGGCGAGGCCCTGGTGGAACAGCCGGTAAAGAGACGTACCGTCCACGTCGGTGGCCTGTCGCAGGTAGAACCGGCCGGCCGAGTTCAGCACTTCGTTGATCTCGTCGCTGGTAGGACCGGACAGGGTGGGATCGGCGGCCAGCGCGCGGGCTGCCGCAGCGGCGACACCGGCCGGCATGCCCTCGCCACGGGCGTGCGCGAGCGCGGCCAGGACGGGTCGCAGCCAGCGGGTCTCGCTGCGGGACGCCAGGTCGAGCTCGAGCAGGTCCTCCAGTGTGCGCGGGACCCGGCGGGCGATCTCCCACACCTTGGCGGTCTCGTCGATCGGCCGGTACGCGGTGACCAGATGATGCGCGTACATCCCGGCCACCAGGAACGCCCCCGGCGGACGCGGCTCCGACCGCGCCAGGGTCACCGCGACGACCTGAGCGAACGTCGCGCGGGCGGCCGCGTACTCCGGCTCGCCGTAGGGATTGAAGGCGTAGAGCAGGCGGGACACATAGAAGTCCAGTTCGCGGCCCAGCCGCTCCGCCGGCACGTCGTCCAGGTCGACCAGACCCCCGGCTGCGCGTGCCGGCTCCAGCAGCGACGCGAACTCGTCCCACGGCCGCATCGCGACAAGCAGCCGGCACAGCGGCCGCCCGTCGGCCCGGTCGGTCGTCGCCAGCGGCAGCAACAAGCCGGTGATCAACTCGGTCGGCTGTTCGGCCTCGTCCACGCCGTCGATCGCCACGAGCGGCGGCTCACCGGTGTGCTGCGCCAACCGGTCCAGCAGGGGCCGGTCGGCCGGTAGCTCCAGTTGCGCGACAAGCGACGCGGCCGTCTCGGCTTCGGTGCGGTGGCGGGCGTGCACGGCCGCGAAGCCCGGGTTGACCCGCGGCACCCGCTGCACGTGCCGCCACACCGGCTCGGTCGCCGCGCTCAGCTTCGGATGCGCCGCACAGACCAGCACACCCACCAGCGCACTCTTGCCCGACCCGGGACCACCGGTCACCACCCGCAACCGACGTTGATCAACACCGTCGAACCAGTCCGACAATGTCCGCAACTCATCCTCGCGACCGCTGAAACACCCGGCAGCCGCACCCCCGTACCCCGAAGCCCTCGTCATGAAATGCCCGGCATCGAGCGCCTCGTCCACGTCGGCCACAAACGGCTCGACACCGCTGTCCACCCGCGGGCGCGCCTGCACGATCGGCGCGTCGACCATCCTCAGGTTCGGGAAGAACGGCAGGTCCAGCGGGTCGTCAGCGAGGTCGACCAGGCTCGACGTGACGTACTGCCGCAGGCCGGGTTCGCGCGCGGTGAGTTCGAGGAGGGCGCGGCGGATCGCGCGAGCGACGGTGGGCAGCGGCAGGTACGGCACGGCCGGCGCGATGTCGACGTCGCGCAGCACCGTGGCGACGGCCTGGCTGAACCGCCCGGCGAAGGCCTTCTTGTCCGCCTCGCAGGCGGCGATCACCCAGGCGCGGCGCTCATCCAGCGAGACGATCTGCCAGGCGGCGCGCGGCAGGCTGCCGGCATGGCAGAGGTCGAGCAGGAAGAGGGTACGGGGTAGCCGCTCGTCGCTGTCGATCCGCTGGACCAGGGCGTCGATGTTGTCGGTCCCGCTCTCGGCACCATCCGGTCCGAGCAGGCACAGCGCACCGGCCTTGTTGAGGTAGCCGTGGCCGACCACGTGCACGATCAGCAGGTCATCGGGGCCGAGCCCACGGCAGCCGTCGCGGACGGCGGTGCCGAGCAGGTCACCGTCGGCCGCGGAGGTGTCCGCCAGGATGTGCCGGCGGTACCCGTACGGGATGAGCGCCTCGGCCACCTCGTCCGCCCGCGGCGACGCGAAGGACAACGCGGGGTAAGGATCTGGAAGCTCTGGGTCACCGGACGTGGCGAAGTGACCGATTCCGATGGCGATGACCCGCAGCCGGCGGGCGGCGGGCTCGTCGATGACGGCGGTCACAGCGTCCACCATAGATCTAACGCCGGGCCGCACCGGGTCACCCTTTCGCGCCTATCGTGCACCGGCCGGTCGGCCAGGTCACCACCCGCAGGTGTACGGGGTACAAGCGCTAGTTGTGACTCCACAACATCATGGCAGCTACCGGGCCCGGCGATCGGCGAGCATCGTGGCACCGTGAGCCTGCTGACCCGTCCCGCCGCGCCAACCGCGACGCCCCCGACACCCGTGCCGTCCCCGGCGCCGACCCCGAACTGGTTCGCCTCGGTGATGGCGACCGGCATCGTCGCGACCGCCGCCGTGACCCTGCCCGTCGGCGGTGGGGTGCTGCGGCCGTTCGCGACAGTGGTCTGGCTGCTCGCCACCGCCCTGCTCACGCTGCTGCTGGTCCGGACGGCGCGCCGGCACCGGACCGCCCTGGCGCACGGCGCGGACCCGGTGATGGCCAACTTCTACGGTGCCCCGCCGATGGCCCTGCTCACCGTGGGCGCCGGAACCCTGCTGCTCGGCCCGGCCCTGATCGGCAACCGGGTCGCCGTGATCGTCTCGTCGGTGCTCTGGCTGGCCGGCACGCTGACCGGCCTGGGCAGCGCGATCGCCGTGCCCTACCTCCGGTTCACCCGGCACGCCGCGGCGGTCGCCGCGGCCCGGCCGGTGAACGGCGGCTCGCCCGGCGACGACGCGTTCGGCGGCTGGCTGATGCCAGTGGTGCCGCCGATGGTCTCGGCCGCAACCGGCGCGCTGCTGGTGCCGCACGTCCCGGCCGGGCAGCCGCGACTCACCCTGCTGCTGGCCTGCTACGCGATGTTCGGGCTCAGCCTGATCGCGGCGCTTATCGTGACCACACTGATCTGGCAGCGGCTGGCCGTGCACGCGACGGGGCCGGCCAGGATGGTGCCGACCCTCTGGATCGGACTGGGCCCGATCGGTCAGGCGATCACGGCGGCGAACCTGCTCGGTTCCGTCGCACCGGCGGTGCTGCCCGACCCGTACGCCCAAGGCTTCGCCGCCCTCGGCGTCGTCCTCGGCGTGCCACTCTGGGGTTTCGCGCTCCTCTGGGGAAGCCTGGCGCTGGCGGTGACCGTGCGCACCGTCCGCCGCGGCCTGCCGTTCTCACTGACCTGGTGGTCGTTCACCTTCCCGGTCGGCACCTGCGTGACCGGCACGTCGGCGCTGGCCGTCCGGACCGGCTCCGACATGTTCACCGTCGTCGCCGTCCTGCTCTACGCCGCCCTGGTGGCGGCCTGGCTCACGGTCGGCGTGCGCACGCTGCGGGATCTGCGCGATTCCACCGTGCGGGTGCCGTTCCCGGCCCGCCCGCAGCGTTCCGCCCCGGCGGCGCGTTAATCCCTGCCGCCGCACCGGAATACGAGATCAACTATCCGGATCGGCGTGAAAATCGCGAAAAACTGCCGCTGGAGATTCGTTTTCCGGCACCCGGAAAACGGTACAGTCGCGCTGCACGGATATGGTCCCGGCCATGCGTCGAATGCTTTTCCTTCCCGTTGTTCTGCTGATCCTTTCCGGCTGCGGCGCGGAGCCCGCCGAGGCACCCGCGGCCGCGCCGGCCGGCGCCGACCCGGACCGGGCGGCCTGCCACGCGGTGAGCGAGGTCAATGAGGCCAAGGCGCACCTCGACCCGGCACGTACCGGGCAGGCAGCGCAGGTCGCGGCCCAGGCCTCGCAGCAGGCGATCCGCGAGGCGGCGGGCACAGTCCGCGAGACCAGCGCGGCAGTCGCGGCCGCCGCACCGAAGCCGGCCGAGACGCTGAACGTCGCGATGGCCCAGGCCTGGCTGGACCTGGCCGGGGCGTGCGGAAAGGTCTACGGCGAAGCCCCTTGGTGAGCGGCGACCCGAACAACTGAAAGCCACGCCGGCGCGTCCGGAAAGGATCACTGCGCGGTTCATTCCGGGCACGCCGGCGTCGGTTTCGGCAGGCCGGCGTCGCTTTCGGAAGGGCGGCGTCGCTTCGGAAGGGCGGTCTCGGTTCCGGCACACCGGCGTCGCTTTCAGCAGGGCGGTCTCGGTTCCGGCACACCGGCGTCGCTTTCAGCAGGCCGGGTCTCGGGGTCGGCAGGCCGGTCTCGGTTCCGGCAGGCCGGCGCAACAGGCGTTGCCCTTCGACGCCCGGGCGCCCCTATGGTTTCGCAGCCGTGATTGCGAGCTTTAAGGCGTTTTGCACCGGCCGGAGTCGCGGTGCGCGAGCATGGCGTCCAGGGTGCCGATGCGGCAGCGGGCGAGGCAGTTGCGAGCGGCATCGTGCTTCTCGGCCCCGGCTCCCAGGCGGTAGCGCGATCAGCTGCGTTGCGTCCGCGGCGGTGTTGATCTGCTAGCGCTACGAAAACGCTGTGATCATGGGGTTGAAACCGCGATTTCGCATCGCTAGCAGATCAACATCTCGCCAGGGCCGACGTGCGCGACCGAGCCGCACTCGACTGGGGACGATCGCAAGGACAACGGGCACGGCGGTGGGTCCGGTTCACCCGGCAGCCGATCCTCACCGGCGGTCCGGGCGTGGCCGGAACGATGCGGATTCCTGACCGACGTGGCGATCGGGATCGGCGGCGCGGATCGATAGGGTGCGATGAGACGCCGACCGCGTGCCCACCTCCGCCCATCGAGACGGGCCGGCGGGCGCCGTAACCGCCCTCAGGAGGGATCGTGACGAGTCCGCAGACGCCCGGCGACCCGCACCAGCCCGGCCCGTATCAGCCCGGCCCGCACCAGACCGACCCGCACCAGACCGACCCGCACCAGCCCGGCGCGCACCAGACCGACCCACACCAGCTTGGCGTGCATCAGCCTGGCGCGCAGCAGACCGACCCACACCAGGCCGACCCGCACAAGACCTATCAGCACCAGCCCGACCGGGACCAGGCCGACCGGCATGGAACTGATCCGCGCCAGGACGATCAGCACCACGCGGATCCGCGGCAGCCGGATCTGCGGCAGCCTGGCCCGCCGCGACCACCGGGCCGGCCGCAACCTCCGCAGCCCGGCCAGCCCTACCCCGGGATCTCTTACTCGGCTGCACCCATCGGGTGGCCGACCGCCCCGGGATGGGACGCGAACCGGACAGCGACCACCCCGGCCGCTACCGTGCCAGGCGCCACCCCACCGGGCGCGACCGTTCACGGCACGACCGTCCCAGGTGCGACGGCGCCGGATGGGAGCGCGCCGGGTGCGCCCTGGCCAGGCTTCACCGGACCGAACGCGGCAGATCCGGACGCCCCAGTGCCGGGCAGCCCAGTGCCGGGCAGCCCAGTGCCGGGCGGCCCAGGGCCAGGCAGCCCAGTGCCGGGCAGCCCAGTGCCAGGCGGTGCCACCGAACTCACCGACGACGGTTTCATCGTGGTGCGGGAACCGCAGCCGAGCGGGCTCAACCTCGCGTGGGTCATCCCGGTCGGGGTCGTAGCTCTCGCCGCCGTGTTCGGGGCCGGCTGGTGGGGCGGGTCCGCGTACACCAGCAATCAGCAGACCGAGCAGGGCGCGGCGGTGCTCGCCGGTGCCCGGGAGTTCTGCGACCCGACCGGCAGCGGCACCACGTTCGAGGACCGGGGACGCACGCTGTCGATCGACGGCCGCGGCACCGATGACCTCTCGTCGGGCAGCGGGCTGGAACCGGCCGCGATCAACTGCGTGCTCGATCAGGTCGGGGTGCCGCCGGATGTGCAGACCCGGATGGGGCAGACGACCCCGGAGGACGGTGAACAGACGGGTGAGTGGGCGGGTTACAGCGCGACGTGGTCGTACCGGATGGAGACCGGGTTCGACCTGGTCCTCCGCGCGGTGTGACCGGGCCGCCCAGGACACGGCCTAGTCCGGTGCGGCGGATCGGAGCGCGATGCCCGTACCCCCGGGGTCTCGCATCAGGCGCTCGGCGAGGGCGTCGCCCGCCGGGAGGGACCGGCGGCGGCGCTCCGCCAGCACCGCTGCCAGAAACGCGTCCGGCGGGGTTCCGGCGGGTGGTGCCGGGCGCACCCGGGCCGCCACCTCGCCGGCCAGGTCCTGTCGCAGCCGGGAACGGTGCGGATCGCGCAGCAGCGCGGCGCGGGAGAGGTACTGCCTGACCGACAGCGCCAGCCTGTCGTCGACCGCGGCGAGGTCCGCCACGGCGGCCCAGCCGGCCAAGTGTTGCGGCATCGGGGGCACGGGCAGCCAGGGGTACGGGCGCCGCACGTGCACCACCATCGTCCCGGCGGCCAGGTCACCCAGTCGCCGGCCGCGCGCCGAGCCGAGCATCGTGCCCAGGCTGATCATCCAGGTGACCAGGGGCAGGAGCAGGCCGGGCCACTCCACCGCGAACCCGATGAGCGCCCGGGTGAACGCGTGCCGCAGCCGGATCGGCCCGCCGTCGTCGCGGACCACGCGCAGGCCGACCAGGAGTTTGCCGACGCTGCGGCCGTTGGTGACCGTCTCGATCAGGGTCGGGTAGGCGAGCAGCACGATCACCACGACCGTCCGTAGCGTCGTGTCGAACAACGCGTCGTCGACCAGGCTGGGCGGCAGCGCACGCAGCGTGATCGAGGTGACCGCGAGCAGGAACAGCACGAGCACGGCCTGCACGCAGATGTCGACGCCGAGGGCGAGCGCGCGCGAACCGAGCCGCGCCGGGCGGACGTCAAGGGCGACCGCCTCCGCGTTGACAACGTCCCGCTCACCGACCACAGTCACCGGCACAGTAAACACGAAGGGCGCACGGTGGATCTCGACGCGTATGTGCTGGACCGGGCCGGTGAGTGGGACCGGATGGAGCAGCTCGCGCGGCGCCGCCGGCTCAGCGCCGCGGAGGCCGACGAACTGGTCGTGCTCTACCAGCGGGCGGCGACCCACCTGTCGGTGCTGCGCGGCCGCTCCCCCGACCCGCTCGTCCTGACCGACCTCTCCCGGCAGCTGATGGCGGCCCGCGCGGCGATCAGTCGCGGTCAGGGTTTCTCCTGGCGGTCGGTGCTGCGCTTCTTCACCGAGACGTTCCCGGCCCAGTTGTACGCGACGTGGCGCTGGTGGGCTCTCCTCGGCACGCTGCTGGTCGCCGGTGCCGCCGCGCTGATCGGCTACGTCAGCGCCCACCCCGAGGTGGCCGCGCACTTCCTCTCCGAGGAGCAGATCACCCAGCTGGTGGAGCGGGACTTCGTCGGCTACTACAGCCAGTACGAGCCGCAGAACTTCGCCGGCCAGGTCTGGACGAACAACGCCGTGCTCACCGCACAGTGCATCGCGGCCGGTGTGCTGGTCCTGCCGGTGTTCTACCTGCTCGGCGCGAACCTGCTCAACGTCGGCATCACCGGCGGGGTGCTTTCCTCGGCCGGCGCCGGTCAGACCTTCCTGACCTACCTCGCCCCGCACGGCCTGCTGGAACTGACAGCCGTCTTCGTCGGTGCCGCGGCAGGCCTGCGCCTCGGCTGGGCCTGGATCGCACCCGGCCCGACACTGACCCGCCGTCAGTCGCTGATCGACCGGGCCCGATCCGGCATGGTGATCGCTGTCGGTCTGGTGCCGGTGCTGGCGGTGGCCGGCCTGCTCGAGGCCTACGTCACCCCCTCCGGCCTGCCGGCGTCGTCCCGCGTCGGGATCGGCGCGCTGGCCTGGGTGGCGTTCCTCGCCTACGCCCTGTTGCTGGGCCGGGCGGCCCGGTCACGCACGGCGACACCGGAGGGCACGGCGTACGAGCTACCGCAGGCCTGATCACGTACGCCAACCGGCCGCCTCCCGCACGGCCTGGCCGTGCCGGTCCGGACCGCCCGGTCGTTCGTGGACGGCGGGTACATCGCCCGCTGACGCGGACGCGCCGCCCGGTGCGTTGTCAGCCCGGCGGTGCCGGTGCCGCCAGGAAGCCGAGCAGGGCGGCGGCCACCTGCTCCGGGGCCTCTTCAGCCTGGTGGTGCCCGCTTTCGATCAGCTGATGGTTGACCGGTCCGGCGACCCAGGGCGCCCAGATGCCTGTCGGGTCGCCGTGGATGTCGATGTCGTCGTGCACGGATTCGAGCAGCAGCATCGGGCACCGCACCCGCCGACCGGCGGCCCGGTCCGCCTCGTCGTGCTCCCGGTCGACGCCGAGGCCGGCCCGGTAGTCCTCGCACATCCCGTGCACCACGGCCGGATCCCGCAGCGCCTGCCACACGTCGGCGTGGTTGGCCTCGCCCATCGCGGCCGGGTCCGGGGTGCGGTACCAGGCGTCCGGATCGGCGTTGATCACCCGCTCGGCCGGCTTGTCCGTCTGGCCCAGGAACCACCAGTGCCACCAGACGCGCGCGAACGTGACGTCGGTGCGCTCCAGATGCTCGACCACCGGCAGGCCGTCCATGACAACCAGATGGGTGACCCGCTCCGGATGATCCATCGCGGTCCGGAACGCGGCGAGCGCACCCCGGTCGTGCCCGGCCACCGCGAACCGGTCGTGCCCCAGCCGGGCCATCAGCCGCACCACGTCGCGGGCCATCTCCCGCTTGCTGGACTGCACATGGCCGGGCGCGTCGGGCGGAAGCGTGGACCGGCCGTAACCACGCAGGTCCGGCGCGACCACGACATGTTCCCGGGCCAGGCGCGGCGCCACCGCGTGCCAGGTGGTGTGGGTACGCGGATGACCGTGCAGCAGCACCACCGGCGTACCGGCACCACCGTGCCGCACCCGGATCGACACGTCTCCCAGGTCGATGTGCTCGAGTGTGAAGTCGTCGAACATCAACTCATTGTCGGACACCGCACCGGTCGCGGCACGTCGCAGCGCGCGACACGATCGGCGCCGATCGGTCAGCTCCGGGGGAAGATCTCGGTCTCGGGGCGCTGCATGTACTCCATCGCCGCGGTGAACCTGGGATCGCTGAACCGTCGCGTCATTTCCTCGGCCGTCACGTCCTCGATGTGGGTCTGGATCCACCACACGTTGCCGAACGGATCGCGCACCCTGCCGACCAGGTCGCCGAACGCCAGATGGGTGACCTCCGAGATGGCGACGCCGCCCGCGTCGACCGCCTGCCGCTGCACGGCGTGCGCGTCGTCGACGTACAGCCGCAGGAACGCGGGGGTCGCGGGCCAGCTCGGGTCGCCGTCGAAGAGCATCACGATCGCGTCGCCGATCCGGACCTCCGCGTGCCCGATCCGGCCGCGGGCGTCGGTCACCCGGCCCAGTTCCGCGGCGCCGAACGCCTCGCGAAGGTAGTCGATGACCGCGGCCGTGTCGCGGGAGATGATCCACGGCGTGACGGTCGTGTAGCCCTCGGGGATCGCCTTGACAGACATATCGGGTGACTCCTCTGCGACCGGAAGTGTGTCACCGCCGAAGGTAGCCGCCGTTCCGGCCAGTTCCTGTCCCCAATGAACACTGCTAGAGGCGGCCGGTGGCTTTCAGCAGCAGGTAGGTGTCGGCGACCTGGCCGGCGAACGTGTCCGCGTCGGCGTCGACCACGTGGGCGCCGAACCGGGTCAGCACCTCGCGCACCCGGTCGCGTTCGCGCAGCACCCGCTGGGCGGAAGCCGCCGTGTGCACGTCGGCGGCGCCGGCCGACGGCGGCAGTTCGGCCAGCCGGGTGACCTCCGGGTCGCGGACCCCGGCGACGACGACCTGGTGGCGTGCCGTCAGGCGGGGCAGCAGGGGCAGCAGGCCCTCGACGATCGGGGCCGGCTCCAGCGCCGTGAAGATCACCAGCAGGGACCGTTTCTGATCACGCCGCAGGACGGCCGAGGCGAGCCGCGACCAGTCGGTCTCGGTGGCCTCCGGCGACAGTGACGCCATCGCGTCGATCAGGCGGTCGATCCGTGAGCCGGTCACCCGGGCCCGCACCTCGGCGTCGAGGGCGAGCAGGTCGACCCGGTCGTCGGCGCGGTGGGCGAGCACCGAGAGCAGCAGTGCGGCGTCGATGGCCGCGTCCAGCCGGGGCGCGTCGCCGACCCGGGCGGCGGAGGTGCGGCCGGTGTCGAGGACGCAGACGACCCGCCGGTCGCGTTCGGGGCGCCAGGTCCGGACCATCACGTCGTTGTTGCGCGCGCTGGCCCGCCAGTCGATGGATCGCACGTCGTCGCCGATCACGTACTCCCGCAGCACGTCGAACTCGGTGCCGTGCCCGCGGCCGCGGGTGACCGTCGAGCCTTCGATGACGCGCATCCGCGCCAGCTTCTCCGGCAGGATCCGGCGGGACGGGAAGTGCGGCAGCACCCGCAGCGTCCACGGCGGGGAGATCCGCTGGTTCCAGCGGCGGCTGCGCTGGCGGTACGCCACCCCGAACGGCCCCGTGGACCGCAGCGTGACGCGCACCGCCGGTCGGTCCCCGTGCCGCACCGGATCGAGCATGGTCGGCAGTTCCCGCTGCTCCCCACCGGGGACCAGCACGTCGTGCCGGGCCGGTCGTGCCCCCGCGGAGGGCACCCAGCTGTCCCGCAGCTGCAGGTTCACCGGCCGGCGGGCGGTGTTCGTGACGGTGAGGGTGACCGTCGCGGTGTTGCCGAGCCACACCGTCCGGTCGCCGTCGCGCCGCAGCCGCAGACCTTTCAGCGGCCCGGCCACGGCGAGGTCGAGCAGGGCGACCGCGACCGCGAAACCGGCCACGACCAGCAGGCCGATCCAGGGTGCCGGCAGCAGCGCGGGCAGCGGCAGGCCGACGGCGAGGATCCCGGCGAAACGGCGGGTGACCATCAGCGGGGGGCGGGTACCGCGGCGAGCACCCCGGCCAGCACGGCGGGCACGGTGACGCCGTCGAGTTCGGCGTCGGCCCGCAGGCGTACCCGGTGGCGCAGCGCGGGCACGGCGTACGCCTTCACGTCGTCGGGGACCACGTAGTCGCGCCCGCCGAGCCAGGCGTGTGCCTTGGCGATCGCGAGCAGCGCCGTCGCGCCGCGGGGTGAGGCCCCGAGTTCCAGGGCGGGCATCTGCCGGGTGGCGCGGCACAGGTCCACGATGTACGCGAGGACCGGGTCGGCGACCGACACCTGCCGGACGGCAGCGCGGCCGGCCGCCAGCTCCGCCGGACCGGCGACCGGTGTGACGCCGGCGGCCTTCAGGTCACGGGGGTCGAAGCCGCGGTGGTGCGCGCGCAGCACGTCGATCTCGTCGTCGCGTTCCGGCAGCGGCACCGACAGCTTGAGCAGGAACCGGTCGAGCTGGGCCTCCGGCAGCGGGTAGGTGCCCTCGTACTCGATGGGGTTCTGGGTCGCCGCGACCAGGAACGGCTGCGGCAGCGGCCGCGGGCTGCCGTCGACGCTTACCTGCCGTTCCTCCATCGCCTCGAGCAGTGCGGCCTGCGTCTTCGGCGGCGTCCGGTTGATCTCGTCGGCGAGCAGCAGGTTGGTGAAGACCGGCCCGGCCCGGAAGTTGAAGGCGGAGCTGCGCGCGTCGTACACGAGCGACCCGGTGACGTCGCCCGGCATCAGGTCGGGGGTGAACTGGACGCGCTTGGTGTCCAGGCTCAACGCCGCGGCGACCGCGCGGACGAGCAGGGTCTTGGCGACGCCGGGTACGCCTTCGAGCAGCACGTGCCCACCGCAGAGCAACGCCAGCACGACGCCGCCGACGACCTGTTCCTGCCCGACGACGGCCTTGCCGACCTCGGTGCGCAACCGGGTCAGCGCTGCACGGGCCTGCTCGTTCTCGGCGGTCACGACGGTTCTCCTTCTCGGCCTTGCGATGTCGGCGGTCGGCCCGATGTCGCCGGGCCGGCACCGGCCCGGCGCGTGACGTCACGCACCAGGTTCTGGACGTTGCGGGCGGCCGCCACGAGGTCGGCGTCGGTCTGCGGCACACCGCCGTCGAGCACGGCGCGGACCCGTTCCGGCGGCAGCCCCGCGTGGCCGGCCAGTTCGGTGCTGCTCGCGTCCGGCGGCAACCCGAGGTGCGCGGCCAACCGGCGCCGCGCGGTGGACCGCAGCACGTCCAGGGACGGGCCGCGGGCCCGGGCGCGCTGGTAGAGGCGGGCGTGACCGAGCATCGTCTCGTGTGCCGGCACCCGGGACGGCAGCGGCTCGGCGACCGGGGTGCCGAGCCGGCGCGCCCCGGCCGCGGCGAGCGCGAGCAGCGCGATCGCGGCGAGCAGCAGGGTCGCCCAGAACGACGGCGGGAACGCGTCGGTGAGCGGCGGGTCCTCGGGTTCCGGGGCCTGGGCCTGGTCGGGGGCCCCTTCGCCGCCAGCGCCGGGCGGGGGCGGCAGCTCGGGCAGCGACTCCCCGTCGCTGGGCTCGGCCGACGGCGTCGCCGACGACTCCTCCTCGTCCGCCGGGACGCTGTCATCCCACTCGTGCAGGTCGAGCCAGACCACCCGGCCGCCGCCGAGCATCGCGGTCGCGAACGCCTCGTTGGCATGCTCGGTGATCCGGTCGTTGCGGAACGGGTCGGCGGCGCCGACCAGGACCACCGTGGCCTCGCCGTCGTCGAAGGACACCAGACCGCCGTGGTAGCAGACGGTGTGCTCGTCGGAGGCGTACTCCTGGCGCTGCACGGCGGCCGGGCCGGGCAGCAGCGGCAGGGCGCAGTCGGCGCCGACGGCCCGGGCGGCCCAGCGGGTCCCGGCGTGCCGGACCGGCCAGGCGGTCTGGTCCAGGTCGCGGCGCTCGGCGGCGACGAGCACCAGGCGGGTACCGGCCGGGAACCCGGTCAGGCTCAGCCGACGCAGGTCGACGAAGGACGGCACCGGGATGAACAGGGTGGTGCCGGCGCGTTCGCGTACCCGCTCGATCGCCTCCCCGGTGGTGGCCGCCGTCTCCACCGTGGTGCCGCGGGCGCGGAGCGCGGCAGCCAGCCGCCCGCCGCCGATGTCCCGCTCCGAGGCCGGGTCGAGGTACGCGGCGTCGCCCGGGTCCGGCTGTTCCACGGCGTGCGCGAGCAGCGTGCCGCCGATCAGGACGGCCATCGCGGTGAACGGCAGGATCACCCGCATCCGGCGCTTCACCGCAGTCCGCCCACGGCGGTGCGTACCTCGTCGGTGAGCCGCCGCATCCGGGCGTCCTGCTCCGGGCCGGCGGGCTGCTCGCCGTACCAGACCTCGGAGAACAGCGTGGTCGCGGCGTCCAGTGCGGGGGCGATCGCCGGCTGGTTGCCGGCGGCGACCAGGGCCAGTTCGGCGGCCGTCGTCCCGGGTTGCGGCGCGATCAGGCCGGCCCGGGTGAGGTCACGGACGGTGTCGCGCAGACGTTGCCGGATGGCCTCGTCGTAGTGGCCGCCGGCGGCCAGGGCGTCGGCGTCGGCGGGCGCCGGCCGGGCCCCGCGCCTCGGCGCGGGGGCCTGCTGGGCGTCCTGGGGAGCCGACCGGAACCGGGGTGCCCGGGGACGGCGGAAGGACGGCGTGCGCCATCGTGGCCAGTGCCGCGGCACCCATGCCGGGTACCGGTGCCAGAGGACGGACACCGCCAGCGTGACGAGGAACAGGGTCAGCAGCACGACCCGGCCCGGCACCACGTCGAAGAGGTTCGCGACCCACTCGTCGTACGCCCGCGTCATGCCGCGTCCACCAGCACGGCCGATCCGTCCTCGCCGCGCGCCCGCGCCTGCCCGATCTCGATGTCCAGCCCCTCGGTCCGGATCCGCACCTCCAGCAGCAGCACCGCGTCCAGACAGGCCAGCGCCGCGTAGGCAACCGTATTCGCCAGCGCCCAGGCGACCGGCACCACCCACGCCAGCAGCTCCGGCCGCAGCGAGACCCCGATCTGCGACGCCGCCGCCACCCAGGCGGTGCCGAACGCGAACCGCACCAGGAACCAGGTGGCGTACCCGAGCAGGCGGATCAGCGCCGGCCGCAACCCGCTGCGCGCCGAGACCCGCACCGAACGGCCCAGCGCGGCGATCGGGCCGGGTGCCCGGTTCAGGGTGAGCAGCGGCGCGGCCAGGCCGATGAGCCCGTAGAGGATGAGCCAGGGCACGAACCCGCAGTACGCGGCGACGGCGGCGAGCACCCCGGCGACGGCGGCCAAGGCTGCCAGCGGGAGCGGCCGGGTCCGCGACCAGAGCGTGCGGTGGCGAACGTGGCGGCCGAGCAGGGCGGGGGCGGCGGCCGCTCCGGCGTACCCGCCGAGCAGCACCAGGATCACCGTCTCCAGGCCGAAGCCGATCGCGGCGACCGCCCACCAGCCGGACAGGTTCCCGAAATCCGGCAGATAGGTGGGCGCGCTCACGCCGGCGCCGTCGCGCAACCGGGCCAGGATCAGCTGCTCCCCGGCGGCCAGCGGGGCGGCCAGGGCGAACAGTGGCAGGGCCCGCTGGCGCAGCAGGGCCGCCCCGGCGTCGAGGAGTTCGCCGGCCGTCATCGGCCGCATCGGGACGACGGCAGGCACCGTGGAACCCGACGCCACTGCCCCATCCCGCATGGCGGGCAATCCTAGGTGATCACGCTGCCGTATTGTTTGCCACCAAGCACAGAAACTTGGGGGCAACGATGTCGGGTGTCACGCGGTTACAGCACGTGCTGGTCGTCGACGACGACGCGGCGGACACCCTGATGATCGAGGAGGCTCTGCTGAGCGTCCCCGAGCCACCGGTGGTGCACTCGGTCGAGGACGGCCGGGAGGCGCTCGACTACCTGCGCCGGATCGGCCGCTACGCCGACGAGCCGCGGCCGGACCTGGTGCTGCTCGACCTGAACATGCCGCGGATGAGCGGGCACGAGGTGCTCGCCGAGATCAAGCGGGACGAAAGCCTCAAGAGCATCCCGATCGTCGTGCTGACCACGTCCACGGCCGGGCCGGACATCACCGCGAGTTACGCGGAGCACGCGAACGCGTACGTCTCCAAGCCGATGGATCTCGATTCCTTCGAGGCCGCCGTCCGGAAGATCAACCACTTCTACAGCGAGATCGCGATCCTCCCCAGCTGAGGCCGGGTCCTTCCCGGCTGAGGTCGGCTTCGTCCGCATGAGATCAGCGGAGGCGGGCATCCGGGCGGCATGAGCTTCGTGCTGATGACCGGCGCCGCAGGGCGCATCGGGCGGATGCTGCACCCCCGGCTGCCGGAGATCCCCTGGCTGCTCACCGACCTCGAGCCGTCGCCCGGCATCGAGGCGCTGGACCTCACCGACGCAGCCGCGGTCGAACGGCGGATGCGCGGCGCCAGCGCGGTGGTCCATCTGGGCGGCATCCCCCGGGAGGCGTCGTTCGAGGCCGTTCTGGACACGAACGTACGGGGAACCGAACACGTCCTGCGAGCCGCCGCGAAAGCCGGTGTCCCGCGCGTCGTCATCGCCTCCAGCAACCACGCGACCGGCCGCCACGACCAGCACGGCCTGCCCGACGACGCACCACCGCGGCCGGACTCGTTCTACGGCTGGAGCAAGGCCGCCGTCGAGTCACTGGGCCGGCTCTACCACGACGTGCACGGCCTGCACGTGGTGTGCCTGCGCATCGGCCACTGCCTGGACCGCCCCGCCGACGTCCGCGACCTGTCGGTCTGGCTCTCCCCCGGCGACGCCGCCCGGCTGGTCGCGGCCGCCCTCACCGCCGACGGCTACCACCTCGTCTGGGGTGTCTCCGCCAACACCCGCCGCTGGTGGCCCGCCACCGGCGGTGCGGCGATCGGTTACCACCCCCGCGACGACGCCGAGCGATGGGCCGGCCAGGTGCACTGACCCGGGCTCAGCGCTCCGCTCCCTGCCGGGCGCGACGCGGGGCAGCGCGGGGGCAGCGCGGGGCGGCGTAGTGCGGTCAGCCCGGCTTGACCTGGCCGGAGACCCGGCTGATGCGGCCCTGCTCGTCGAGGTCGACGCGCATCTCGCTGCCGCCCGGGTGCCTGCCGACGACCAACTCCGGGCTCTCCTCGACCGACCAGCCCTGCTGGTGCAGGAACGCCCGCAGCACGCTCCGGTGATCGACCGGGAACGTCTGGATCACCTGTCCGAGCACGAGGAACGCCCGTTCGGGCGAAACCGGCGCGGTGACCTCCGGGGGCAGGCCCTCCAGGTGGAAGAAGACCGCACCACCGTCGTACGGCCCCCGGTAGTAACACCGCCCGGTAAGTCCGGAAGCGATCAGGGCGAGCCGCGCGCCGTCGGCCCGGTCGAGCGGGAACGACGCCTCGGTCAGCTCCGCCACGCCCGTTTGCCGCCCATACTCCCGCATCCATTCGCTCAGATGCACCAGGGGCGCGGGCAGGTTGCTGCCGGTGTTCGCCCAGGCCCACAGCCAGGTCTCGGTGGAGTGACTCTCGGTTCCGAGGAGCTGGATCGGGTAGCGCAGCTCGCCCCCGAACGTGGCGACCCCCTCGGTCAGATCCAGCTGCCAGTCCCGCTCCCCGATCAGGTCGGCGAGAGCGAGCTGGCGGCCGTAGGCGGTGGCGACATGCTGAGCGAACAGTTCGTCGAATGCGGACACCGGGCCACCATCTCAGACGAGGAACGCCTCGATGCGATCGGCCACCAGCTCCGGCGAGTGCACCGGCAGGTCGTGCGACGCACCGGGCACCAGCTCCACCCGCGCCGCCGGCATGGCCGTGCGCAGCCGCCGCGCGACCGCGGCGGCCGGGTAGAGCGCGCTGCGCTCCCCGAGCAGAACCAGCGTGGGCACGCTCACCGCGGCCAGGTCGGCGTCCGAGAACGGCGACGGTACGGGCAACCGGCGGCGGAACTTCATGGTCAGCGGGAACAGTGACATCAGCTCGTCGTCGCGCAGCGTGGCGTTGCGGACGAGCCCGGCCAGGCGGCGGCGCACCGGTGCCGGGCTGAGACCGGCGAGCCCGCCGGCGAGCAGCCAGATCCAGAACCGCGCGCCGATCGCCCCGAAGCCGCCCGGGTCGAGCAGGGTGAGGCTGGCCGTGCGGCCGGGGAACTCCTGGTCGTAGCGAAGCGCCGCCCAGCCGCCGTAGGACATGCCGACCAAGTGGGCGCCGTCCAGGCCGAGGCCGTCGAGGGTCTCGTCCAGGCACGTGACGACGTCCCGTTCGGTGCTGAGCGGACGGGTCTGCCGGGCGGCGCCGGGCTCCCCGATCGGATCCAGGGCGATCACCGGGTGGCGCCGGCCGAGGCGTTCGGCGTAGTGGTACCAGGTCAGCGCGTTCCCACCGGCACCGGGCAGCAGCACCACGGGCGTCCCGGTGGCGGCGCCGCCGCGGTAGGCGACGGCCTCGCCGTAACCCGTGGTCACCCGGATGGGGTCGGTTCCGCCGGGCAGCAGCCGCGCGAGCGCCGCCCGGTAGGCGGTGTCGAACCGCTCCTGACCGGCCGTACTGGTGAACGCGCTGACGCCTTCAGCGGTTTTCATGGTGCGAACGTATCATCAAAATAGACGACCGCCGTAGGGTGACGTCGTGGGAAACCGGATGCGCCTGGCCCGATACGCCGCCGCCGTCGTGGTGTTCACCCTGATGACCGGCGTCGGCGCCGACCTGCTGAGCCGCCGCGCCCCCGGCCTGGCCGGACCGTTCCTGATCGCCGGCGTCTCGGGCCTGCTCGGCTCCGTCACGGCCGCGTCCGGCCGCCCGCGCCCCGCCCGCTGGACCATGCTCACCGGCGCCGCGGCCGCGGCGGCCGCCGGCGTCGTCCTCGCCCCGGACGGCCTGGACCGCGGCTTCGTGATCGGCGCAGGCCTGCTCGTCGCCGCCCTGCTCGCGATCTTCGCCCTGCTGGCGACACCCCGGGCGAAGCAGGCCCGGGCCGATCGGCCCGGCTGACCGCCGGCCACGCACGCGGGATGATCCGCCGGCCATCCGTCGGGTGGCGGCCTACTGCCACGCCTCCACCCGGATCCGCACCGCCGTACCCTCCTCAGGCCCGGAGCTCGCGCAGCACGTCGGTGCGGGTGCCGTCCGGTTCGGCGGCGACCCGGCCGACCTCGACGAAGCCCGCCTTCGCCGCCACCGCGGCGGACGCGCCGTTGGCCTCGTCGTGCCGGATCACCACCCGCTCGATGCCGGGCAGGCTCAGCGCCACCCGGGCCAGCACGCGCACCGCCGCCGTCATGTGGCCGCGCCCCGCCCACGGTGTGCGCAACCAGTAGCCGATCTCCAGCGCACCTGGCCCGAACCGGGTCATCAGCCCGATCGAGCCGATCAGCTCGCCGACGGTGGTGAAGATGGCGTAGTTGAACTCGGTGCCCTCGGCCCAGCCCTGCACCGACATGGTGATGTAGGCCGACGCGGCGGCCCGGTCGTATCCGTCGGTGGCCCACGGCAGCCACGGCTTCAGCTCCGGCAGCGACTCGCGCACCGCGGCGGCGGCCTCGTCGGCCCACTCCGGTTCCCAGCGCTTCAGCACCAGCTCACCAGCATTGATCATCTCGGGCGGTTCCATGCCGGGTAGCTTGCGACGCGGCCACCCCGCACGCAAATCCATTCCGGTCCCGCACCCGGATCCCGCCGGTGAGCCCGATCACGGCCCGGCCCACGCCCGGTGCCCGAAGTGGCAGGTCAGCGGCCCCCACCTGCGCCGGCGCATTGATCTTCTTATGTCGTGAGGCCGATAAATGGCTGGGCCGCGCCGCGCCCGCGGACACAGAATGCGTCGTCATCCGTCAATGCTTGGAGATCCGATGTTGCACACCTCGCTCCGCCGCCGCGCGCTGTTCACCGCGGGCGGGGCCCTGGCCGGCTCACTCACCCTCTCCGGGGCCGCCGCGTCCGCCCCGGCCGGCATCGCCCCGGCCGGCACCGCCCCGGCCGGCACCGCCCCGGCCGGCACCGCTCCGGCCGGCACCACCCCGGCCCGCACCGCGCCGACACCGGACACCCCGCGCCGCGCCCTCGAGGCGATCCTGGCAGGCAACCGGCGCTTCGCCTCCGGCCACTCACGGCACCCCCATCAAGACCTGGCGAGGGTACGGGAGACCGCTCCCGCCCAGCACCCGTTCGTGATCGTCCTCGGCTGCGCGGACTCCCGCGTACCCCCGGAGGTGTTGTTCGACCAGGGCCTCGGTGACGTCTTCGACAACCGCGTCGCCGGCAACATCGTCGACGACCTGCTGCTGGGCAGCATCGAGTACGCGGTGGAGGAGTTCGCCCCGCCCCTGATCGTCGTCCTCGGCCACGAACGCTGCGGCGCCGTCTCGGCCACCCTGAACGCCATCCGCACCGGCGGCACCGCCCCCGGCCACATCGGCACGATCGTGTCGGCGCTGCGTCCCATCGTCACCCCGTACGTCAACGACCCCGACGGCGTCGAACACGCGGTCCGCGCCAACGTCCGAGCCCAGGCCGCCGCCCTGGTGTCCACCAGCGAAATCGTCCGCGAATCCGTCGACCACGGCCGGACGGCCGTGGTGGGCGCACGCTACGACCTGGAGTCCGGCCGCATGACACTGGTCCACTGACCCCCACCCGCCCCGCCGGCCGGGACCGACGTCCCGGCCAAAACCAACCTCCCGGCCCGGAACCAACCTTTCGGCCAGGGCCAACCTCCCGGCCAGGGCCAACATCCCGGTTGCCGGTAGCCGTCCCGGCAAGTCCGCCGCCCAGAACGACCGGCCGACCCAACCAGCTGTCACCCACGGCTGCCCCAACCCAACCAGCTGTCACTGGTGGCTGCTCCAACCCCACTCCAACCAGCCACCAGTGACAGCCCAGCCCGACGCAGACCCATGGCACCCCACACAAGGTGAACCCGCCCACCGCCGACCGCACCCACCGGTGATTGCCGAACCGACCCACCAGCTGTCACCCACGGCTGCCCCGACCCAACCAGCTGTCACTGGTGGCTGCCTCGACCCGACCAGCTGTCACCCACGGCTGCTCGAACCCCGCCAGAACCAGCCACCAGTGACAGCCCAGGCCGAAGCACTCACCGCACAAACCCGTGGCACCCACACAAGGTGAACCGCCCACCGCCGACCGCGCCCACCGGACCGACCCACCAGCTGTCACTCATGGCTGCCCCGACCCAACCAGCTGTCACTGGTGGCTGCTCCAACCCCACTCCAACCAGCCACCAGTGACAGCCCAGCGCGAAGCACTCACTCACCGGACAGACACCAGGCAGCCGCACGAAGTAGACCCCAGCCCACTGCTGATTGCGGCCACCGTGATGATCGAATTCGAGCTGTCTGCGGCAGGCGGCTCAAGACGGGATAGCACTGGCGCTCGGACGTCGGGCACAAGGAGGGCGACGGCAGGGCGGGGTGCCCACCGGCTGACCAGAGGCCCACCGCCTGACCAGAAGCGACCGGCTGGCCAGAGGCCCACCGGCCCACCAGGGGCGACCGGCTGATCAGGGGGCGACCGGCTGATCAGAGGGGCGACCGGCTGATCAGAGACGGTCAAAGGCGGGGCCCGTGGTGGCCCGGTGGATCAGGTGTGGGACGGGGCCCGGGTGGTCGGTCGGCGGCTGGCCCGCGACGGCGGCGAGAACGGCGCGGGCGAGGATCAGGCCGTGGGCGTGGACGTTCTTGCTGAGAGCGGAGAGCGGCGGCGACGATAGTTCGCAGAGGGGCGAGTCGTCCAGGGCGAGGAGGCTGAGGCGGGCGGGCACGGGGATGCCGGAGCGGGACAGTTCGCCGAGGGCCGCCACCGCCATCACGTCGTTGTCGAAGATCATGGCCGTGGGTGGCGGGTCGGTGCGGAGCAGGGTGCGGACGGCTCGGACGGCGGACTCGGGGCCGTAGTCGCCTTCGGCTTCGGTGACCCGTACACCATGGGTGTGTCCTGCCGTGAGCATGGCGGCGGACCGCTCGGCGGTGTGGATCAGGGCTTTCGGGCCGGTCACGCGGGCGATGTGGCGGTGCCCGAGCGCGACGAACGCCTCGACGGCGGTCGTGACCGCGCCGGCGTCGTCGGTGATCACGCGGGGGAAGCGGTCGGTGTCGCCGTGGCCGGCGAGGACGGCGGGCAGGCCCAGGTCGGCGAGCAGGGCCGGGCGCGGGTCGTCGTGGGTGAGGTTGACGACGACCACGGCGTCCACGGTGTGGTCGGCGGACCAGCGGCGGTAGGCGCCCAGTTCGGCCTCGCGGTCCGGCACGACCAGAAGCAGGACTGTGGCGCCGTGCGGTGCCAGGGCCTCCTCCATGCCGGCGATCAGTTCCATGAAGAACGGTTCGACACCGACCTGGGTGGCGTCGCCGGCGAAGACCAGTCCGATGAGGCCGTTCATCGCGGCGGTCTCATGAGCGGGCCACAACGGGGCGGTGTCCGGCCAGGGCGTTCGCCGAACGCAGCACCTCGGGAGCGGCGAACACCGACGGACCCGCGAACGCCGACGGACCCGCGAACGCCGACGAATCGACGGTGGCGGACGTGGTGACCGTGAAGGTGTGGCTCTCGCCGGGAAGCAGGTCGACGAGCATGTCGTCGACGGTGGCGTCCGGTGCCAGCCGGTCGGGCAGCAGCGCCACGTCCCGGGCGAAGGACGACGCCGTGACGGTGACCGCCCAGCCGCCGTCCACCGGCCGGGCGTCAACGCTCAGCGGCGCCGGGTCGTAGGCCAGGTCGAAGTCCTCGGCGAACAGATGGGTGGCGCGCAACCCATCGGCCTCGGCGACCAGGACGGTGTTCGAGGGGTCGGCCGGCCGGAGGCCGACGGGGATCAGCCGCACCGAGTGAGCCGGGACGTCGAAGTCGGCGGGGACGTCCGAGCCCGCCGGGGAATCCGCGACGGCACCGTCGAAGCCGAGCAGCCGCAGGTCTACCGGGGCGTGCCACGGCGAGGCGGTGTCGTTGATGACGGCCAGCACCGGGGCGTTGTCACGCCGGACGAACGCGAGGGTGCGTGGCGCGTAGGCGGACCGGACCGCGTACCACGCCGGTTTGAGCCGTTCCGCGCCGTCGACCACCGCCCACGAGGTGACCGGCCAGCAGTCGTTGAGCTGCCACAGGATGCTGCCCATGGTCCGGGGCGCGTGGGACCGCAGGTGCAGCACGGCGTACCGGGTGGCCCGCGCCTGGTTCAGCTGGGTGGCCCAGTGCCAGGCCGCGAAGTCGCCGGGTAGGGGCAGGTGCCGGGCGACGCCGCGGTCGAGTTTGCCGTTGCCGTCCTCGGCCTTCTGGTGCAGCAGGAACGCCGGTGAGTCCTTGCGCAGGTCACCGGGTGCCAGGGTCTCGACCAGGGTGGCCCAGGCGGGCGGCGCCTGCCAGCCGAACTCGGAGCAGAACCGGGGCACGAAGTTGTCGTGGTGCGTGTAGTCCTCGCGGTTCCACGCCTCCCATTCGTGCCGGGTGCCGTACCGGTCGTCGTTGGGGTGCACGTCCGCCGGGTCGTGGCCGGGGCTGGACGGGCTGCCCGGGTGGTACGGTCGGGTCGGGTCCAGTTCGGCCAGCAGGGCCGGGAAGTCCTCGTCGTAGTACCGGGCGCCCCAGGTGGCACCGTTCAGCGCCGCCTTCCAGCCCCAGTCCTCGTGGCCCCAGATGTTCTCGTTGCCGCCGTTCCAGAGGATCAGCGACGGGTGCGGGGCGAGCCGGGTGACGTTCTCCCGCGCCTCGGCGAGGATCTCGGAGCGGATCGGCTCCTCCTCGCTGTAGGCCGCGCAGGCGAGCGGGAAGTCCTGCCACACCAGCAGGCCGCGTTCGTCGCAGACGTCGTAGAAGTCGTCGGTCTCCCAGATGCCGCCACCCCAGACCCGCAGCAGGTTGGCGTTGGCGGCGAGCGCGCGGTCCGCGGCGCGTTCCAGTCGGGTACGCGTGACCCGCGTCAGCAGATGATCCTCGGGGATCCAGTTGAACCCGCGCACGAAGATCGGCTGATCGTTGACGACCAGGGTGAACCGGGAACCGTGCTCGTCCGGCGTCTCGTCGAGGTGGACGTCGCGGAACCCGACCCGGGTCCGGTAGCTGTCGACCTCGTCGCCGTCGTGCAGCAGCCGCACCTCGACGCCGACGAGGGGCTGCTCGCCGTACCCGGCCGGCCACCAGGTCGGCGCGTCCGGCATCGGGATCTCGACGACCGCGGTGTCCCGGCCGGCCAGTTTCTCCCGGTGCACCTCCGAGCCGGCAGTCACCTCGATCACCAGGTCGTCCGCTGCCAGCCGCTCCACCTCGACGGTGACGCCGAGGTGGCGCCGGGTGGCGAGGGGACGGACGGCGGCGAGCCGGGCGACACGCCACCGTTCCAGGCGCACCGGCTTCCAGATGCCGGCGGTCTGCAGGTCGGGACCCCAGTCCCAGCCGAACGAGCAGGCCATCTTGCGGATGGCGTTGAAGGGATGAGGGTACGGCCGGGGCCGCTCGCCGATCTCCGCCTGGACCTGTTCCGCGTGGTCGAGGGCGGCCGAGAACCGTACGCCCAGGGTCTGCTCCTCGCCGGTGAGCAGGTGACCCACGTCGAAGCGGTAGCCGCGGTGCATGTTCGCCGTCCGGCCGATCTCGTGGCCGTCCAGGTCGACGCGGGCGACCGTGTCCAGCCCGTCGAAGACCAGTTCCACCCGCTCCCCCGGCTCGGCGGGCGCGGCGCGCAGGACCGTCGCGTACTGCCACGACGACCGGTGGAACCAGGCCAGCGCCTCCTCGTTGCGATCCACGTAGGGGTCGGGGATCAGCCCGGCAGCCAGCAGGTCGGTGTGCACGGTGCCGGGGATGGCGGCGGGCACGACGGTGTCGGCGATCTCCGGGGGGATCGGGCCGCCGGTCGCGCGGACGGTCCACCCGGTGTGCAGCTCGGTCTTGCGCATCATCCCATTCTTAAGGAGCTGAAGTTAGCCAGTCAACGTGTAGTCTGCGGCGGTGAGCCGGCGCAGCGCCCGGGAGGCGATCCTCGATGTGATACGCGCCGCCGAGCCGCTGAGCCGCGTCGAGATCGCCCGGACCACCGGGCTCACCGAGGCCTCCGTGTCGATGACGGTCCGCCGCCTGCTCGACGAGGGCCTGGTCGTCGAGACCGGCCGCCGGCCGACCGCCGGCAAACCCCGCACGCTGCTGAAACTCGACCCCGGCGCACGCCTCGCGGTCGGCGTGCACCTTGACGCGGGCACCGCCACGTTCGTGCTGACCGGCCAGACCGGCGGCATCGTGTCCCGGCTGGCCCGGCCCACCGGCGCGCCCGCGTCCGCCGATGAACTCGCCGCCGGCGTGACGGTGCTGCTCGCCGGCTCCGGCGTGGACGTGGTGCGCTGCCTCGGCATCGGCCTGGTCCGCCCGCCCGGTAGCAGCCTGCTCCGTCCGCCCGGCGGCAGCCCGCTCCGTCCGCCCGGCGGCAGCCCGCTCTGTCCGCCCGGCGGCAGCGGTGACGACCTCGGCGAGCGGCTCGCGGCCGCGACCGGGCTGCCGGTGCTGGTGGAGAACGACGCGACGGCGGCCGCGGTCGGCGAGTACTGGGTGGCCCGCCGCGGCCCGGACCGGGCCTTCGCGGCCCTGCACCTGGGCAGCGCGATCGGCGCCGGGATCATGGTGGGCGGGCGGGCGCTGCGCGGCGGCGAGTTCGGGCATTTCTGTGTACGGGTGGACGGCCCGCCCTGCCCCTGCGGCAGCCGCGGCTGTCTCGAGGCGGTGGCCGGTCCCGGTACCGTCGTCGCCGCCGCCGCAGCCGATCCCGCAGCCGCCGCGGAGGCCGGTCTGGGCCCGCCCGGCTCGCGCGCGGTGGCCGCCGATTTCGCCGCGATCGCCCGCGCGGCACGGGCCGGCGCCCCGGCGTGCCACGCCCTGCTCGAGGACTCCGCCGAGCACGTCGCCGCCGCCGCCGAATCCGTCGTCAACCTGCTCGACCTCGACCTGATCGTGCTGACCGGCACCGGCTTCGCGGCGGCGTCCTTCGTCTACGGACCGGCCATCCTGCGCCGCCTGGAACCGGCCGACACCAGGACCTGGCACCGCTCGGTGACGGTGACCGTCTCGCCGGCCGCGGCGACCGCCTCCGCCACCGGCGCGGCCGCCCTGGTCCTGCAGTCACGCCTGCGCGCGCCCACCTGATCGACGGCCGTCCCTTTAAGATCGGCGGCATGTTTGCCGGCTGCCTGATCGCCATCTCGTTCGGAACCGTGTTCATCATGGTCAACAGCGCCGGCCTGCCGTCGCCGTGGCCGCCGGTGATCCAGGTCGCGGCCGTGATCACCGCGGTGGCCCTGCTCGTCGCCTTGTTCCGCTCCGGCAGCACGGCGCGCTCCGGCAGCACGGCCCGGTCCGCGCCGCGGGCCGCCGGTCACGGCTTCGCCGACCGTCGCTACTGGATCATCGTGGCGGTCGAGGTGGCTGCCCTGTTCGGCGGCCTCTACGTGATCAACGGTGTGCTGGACCGCCCGGAACTCGGCGTCGCCTGGGTCGCCACCGTGGTCGGCGTGCACTTCTTCGCCCTGGCCCGGGCGTGGCGGCTGCCGCTGTTCCACCTGCTCGGCGCGGCGATGACCCTGCTCGGCCTGGCCGGCTTCCTGGTGTACGCGGCCGGCGGCTCCGCGGCGACCGTCGCCCTGATCGCCGGGGTGGGTTCGGGTGTCGCGCTGTACGCGATGGTCGTCATGGCGTTGCGCTCCCCGGCGCGCTGACGGCCGTCATGGCGTCGCGCTCGCCGGTGGGCTGACGGTTGTCACGGCGTCGCGATCCCCGGCGGGCTGATGGTCGTCACGGCGTCGCGATCCCCGGTGGGCTGATGTTCGTCATGGCGTCACGCTCGCCGGTCCGATAACGTTTTTCTCCCGCCGCCGACGCCCGGGAAGTGACTGCCCAGTGGAGTACGAGCCCGTCTACGGACGGCGAGTACGCGCGATCAAGAACCGGCTGGAACGGCTCGAGCAGCGGCACGCCGCCCTGGAACACGAGCACGCCGATCTCCAGCGGGCGCTGGACGACGCCCGCGCCACGGTCGCCGAACTGCGGCCGCTCGTCGACCGATTCGGTGACACCACACCGGAAGACGTGCGCGACATGCTCGCCGCCGCCGAACGCGAGGTCGCCGAGACGCAGCGGCGGGCCGCGTCCATGCTGGCGGCGGCGCAGGAACGGGTGGCCGCGGCGCAGGCCCGCCGCGACGAGATCGTGGCCGCCGCCTCGCACGACGCGCAGGCGGCCGCGGCACGGATCCTGACCGAGGCCACCGACCGGGCGACCATGCTGCTGGGGCTCGCCGATCCCGGGGACGCCCGGGCCGAGGCGCAGCAGATGCTGGCCGACGCCAAGGTGGAGGCCGACCGGATGCGGTCCGCCGCCGAGCTCGAGATCGCCATGATGCGGCACACCGAGGAGCAGAGCATCACCCAGATGCGACTCATCGCCGAGTACGAGATCGCCGGACAGCGGGCCGCCGCCGAGCGGGAAGCCGGGGCGGCCCGGCCGGATGGACCCGCCGCACCGGAGCCCGACCCGCAGGGGCTGCCGGCGCCGCCGCAGTTCGACCTGGTCCTGAACGGGTATCACCGGGGCCAGGTGGACGCCTACATCGACTGGGCGGTCGGCTACCTCCAGCGGCGCCCGGCCCGCTTCCCCCGGCCGAGCAGGATTTTCACGTCGGTCCTGCGCGGATACCGGCAGGACCAGGTCGATCACTACGTCGGCAAGCTCGACGATCTGGTCGACCGCACCGGGCCGACGTGACCGGCACGAAGGGACCGCCAACAGTGGACCGACGGTCAATGTCGCCGGGCGCGCCGGTTCCGTTGCATGGTCAGTACGGCCCCGACCCGACACGAGAAGACGGTGACGCGCAACGATGACCGACACCGCCGGACCGGCACCCCGCGGGGACCGCCGGGCCAGGGCCATCCGGGGCCGGCTCGACGGACTCCAGCAGCGGTACGCCGCCCTCGAACACGCCAAGGCCGACACCGACCGGCAGCTCCACGACGCCCGGTCCGACCTCGCCGCCCTGTCGTCGGAGGTGGCCGAGGTCCGGGAACGGCTGTCCCGCTACGGCGACAGCACCCCCGAGGACCTGCGGGACGCGGCCGCCGCGGCGGACCGGGAGCTGGCCGCCGCCCGGGCCCGCGCCGACGAGATCGTGGCCGAGGCGAAACGGGCCGCCACCGACGCGTGGGACGAGGCGCAACGCCGGATCGCCGCGGCCACCGAGGCCGGGCGGCACGAGGCGGACGCGCGACTCGCGCAGGCCGCGCAGCGGGCGGCCGAGCTGCTGGCGATGGCCGATCCGGAGGACCAGAAGGCCGAGGCAGCCAAGCTGGTCAAGGCGGCCCAGGTGCGGGAGGCCGAGATCATCGACCAGGCCCGGGCGTACGCCGGGGTGGTGCGCGCCACCGCCGAACGCGAGACCGAAGACCTGCGCAACGCGACCGCGAGGGAGGCCGCCGAGCTGAGAACCACCGTGAGGCGCGAGATCGCGTCCATGCGAGCGACCGCCGAGCGGGAGATCACCCAGCTCCGTGCGAGGGCGGCACGGGAGGCCGAAGAGAGACGCGCCGAGGCGACGACGGCACTCGGCGACGCACGCGCCAACGGGGATTCTGAGACGCGGAGAGGGATCGTTTATGGGGAACCGCTGCCCAAGCCGGGGAAATCCGACGCAGCTGCCGACACGCTGTCCAGCCCCCGGGCTGCGGTGCCCCTGCCGACGCATAAGCGTCGCCTGGTCATCCCGCCGATGCCGGAGTTCACGGTCAGCCTGCGCGGTTATGCCCGCACCGAGGTCGACGAATACGCCGTCTGGTGCCAGAACCGGTTGCGGGGACTCGCCCCGGGTCCGCGGCCGTCGAAGAACTTCACCGTTCAGCTGCGCGGCTACGAGCGCACCGAGGTCGACAAGTACATCGGCGAGCTGGAGGCACTGCTCCGGGGCGAGGGGATGCAGCCGTGAGGGCCGTACCCGTACGCAAAGCGGTCCTCATCGGCATCGAGCGCTTCGGTGGCCCCGCCACCGATCCGGAGATCCCCGCCGACCACGCCTGGGATCCGCTGGAGATGGCCGGCGACCGGATCAAGGCGCTGGGCGCGGTCCTCACCCGGTTCGGGTACGACTGTGTGGCCCCTGACGACACCCGGCGGCTGCGGGCCGCCGACCTGGCCGGTCACTTCTGGGCCGCCGCCGACGAGCTCGGCCCGGACGACGTCCTGCTCGTGCATGTGCTCAGTCACGGCATGCTGACCAGGGCGGGCACGCTCTACGTGGTCGGGTCGGACGGCGCGTACCACGCGATGAGTGACGTCACCGCCTGGTTGCTGCGGATCGCGGACTTCCCGCAGGCGCCGCGTACCCTCTTCCTGCTCGACCTGTGCCAGGCCGGTGCGGCGGCCCGGCTCGACTGGCAGCTCGCCACCGCCGGCGGCGACGGCCGGGCCTGGGTCATCGCCGCCTGCTCGCCGGAGACGAAGGCCTACAACGGGCGCTTCACCGAGGCGCTGATCAACGTGCTGGGCCGGTTCGCCGACAACGAGGGCGACGTGCACGCCACCCGGGAACACATCCCGCTCGAACTGATCGGCCGGACCGTGCGGCGCGAGGTGGGCCGCCTCGCCAGGGAGCAGCACGCCCTGCCGCAGCAGGTGATCGGCAGCGTCCTGGACATCACCGCCGACCCGGACCTGCCGCCGTTCTTCCGCAACGCCGGGCACGCCACCGACGACCGCAACCTGGCGCGGCCCCGGGTGGACGTGACGACCACACCGTTCCTCGACGACGTGGACGAGTCCCTGGACCCGGAGTTCTTCATCGAACGGGCCCGCGGGTCGCACACCCGCGGCGTGGGCTGTTTCAGCGGGCGGCGGCGGGAGTTGAAGACGCTGTCGGCGTGGTTCGACGGGCAGGACGACGTCTCGCTGCGGGTGATCACCGGTAGTCCGGGGGTCGGCAAGTCCGCGCTGGTCGGGGTCCTGGTCTGCGCCGCTCATCCGGTGCTGCGCGAGCCGACCCGCACGATTTGGGACCACGTCGAGCGGGCGCCGTTCACGTGTGCCGGGCTGGCCGCGGTGCACGCGCGGCAGCGGACGGCCGACGAGATCCGGCACGCCCTCGCCCGGCAGCTGGGGCTGACCCCGCACGACGGCGACCAGTGGCATCCGGCGGACTTCGAGGAACAGGTGGCCCGGCGGCCGCGACCGCCGGTGATCGTCGTCGACGCCCTGGACGAGGCGGAACAGCCGCGCGACGTGCTGCACCGGGTGCTGCTTCCGCTGGCGGATCTGCGCCGCCCGGACGGCGGGGCCGCGTGCCGGTTGCTTGTCGCGATGCGGCCCTGGGACGACTTCGCGCCGCTGCGCGACCTCGCCGAGCGGGGCGGCGGGCTCATCGACCTGGACCGGGTCAGTCACGAGGAGCTGCGCCGCGACCTGTACCGCTACGTCGACGACCTGCTCAGCTACCACCCGCCGTACGACCACGAGGACTTCACCGGCTCGCGGGCCAGCTTCGCCGACGGGGTGGCCCGCACCCTGACCACCCACCGGGCCACGAGCACCGGGCCGCGGTGGGGAGAGTTCCTGGTGGCCGGGCTCTACACCCATCATCTGATCAGCCAGGACGCGGTTACCGACAGCCGGGAGGCGACCCGGCGGGGCCGCGAGGTGCCGGTCACGCTGCCCGATCTGCTGGAGGTGGACCTCGCCGCCCGTACCCGGATCCGCTGGCTGCGCCCGGTCCTGGTGGCCCTCGCCCACGCCCGCGGGCAGGGCATGTCGGTGGAGACGGTGCGGCACGCCGCGGTGGCGTTCGCACCGGACGCCGGCGACGAGGTGCCGTCGCACGCCACCATCGCGGCGGCGATCCGGGAGGCGCGCTTCTATCTGCGGCACGCCGCCGACGTCGACGGCACCACCCAGTTCCGGTTGTTCCATCAGGGACTCGCCGACTACCTGCGGCGCCACCACGACGGACCGGCCGAGTCCGAGGTGTCCGGGCCGGCCGGTGCGGAACGGCTCACCCGAGCCCTGCTCACCCCGCTCGACGGGCCCGGCGGCCGCAGGTGGGACGAGGCGGAGCCGTACCTGCTGCGCCATCTGGCGCACCACGCCCTCGAGGGCGGCTGCCCGGAACTGCTCACCGAGGACCCCGACTTCTTCGTGTACGCGGACCCGGACGCCGTGACCACCCTGCTCGCCCGGCAGGCGCCGCCGTGGCTGACCGCCACCGACTGGCCCGCGCTGCTGCCCGCGATGGACGGTTCCGCGCTGTCCCGCCGGTACGCCCTGGCCCGGCACGCCCTGACCCGGCAAGCGCCCGCCCGGCACGCCCCTCGTTCCGTGGACCGGCGGCTGGCCGCTCCGCTGCGCTGGCAGCCGGCCTGGTCGGTGGGGCCGCACGAGCTGCCCGGCAATGCTGAACTGGTGCTGGCCGGCGAACCCGCCACCGCGGTGGCCACGACCAGGGTGGGCGGCGAGCCGTTCGCGGTGGCGGCCACCGCCGGTGGCGGGCTCACCGCCTGGCATCTGAGCGAACGCCGCCGCTGCTGGTCGCTGCGGGGGACGCTGCCGATTCTGGAGCTCGACGCCCGGGACGGCCGGGTGGTCGCCCGGGATGCCTTCGGCCGGACGGGGGCGTACGACGTGCGCACCGCGGTGACAAGGAAGCTGCCGCCCGGTGTGCGTTTCCCGGACACGGCCGCGACGACCGCAACTGTCCCGACCGAGAGTGGCCTTCTGCTGGTCAGGGCGGATCCGGCGGGCGGCGTACGCCTGTTCCGGGACGCCGCCGAGCCGGTGCCGTGCGGCATGTTCGGGACGAACCAGCCGGTCACCGCGCTCGCCTGTGCGGGCGGGGTCGGCGTGGTGCGGATCGCCACGGTGGAGGGCCCGGAGATCGTGCTGACCACCTGGAACCTGCGCAAGAGGCTGGTCGGCAGCCGGGAGGTGCTCGGCCACGCCCCGCGGACCCGGAACGTCTCGCTGGTGCAGCACGGCCGGCACGCGTACGTCGTCACCGGCGGCGACGACGTCCGGGCCTGGCGCCTGCCCCGGTGGAACCCGGAACCGGCCCGGCACGCGACCCCGGCGATCGTCGCGTTGTGGCCCGGCCTCGCCGCCGTCGGCACCGACCAGGGCTCGCTGACCGTGCACGACGCGACAACCGGCGAGGTGCTGACCCGGGTGCCCGCCGCGCACACCGCCGGAGTCACCTGTCTCGGCTTCACCGCCCTGAACGGCCGCACCGTGATCGCCACCGGGTCGGCGACCGGCGACGTCGCCGTCTGGGACGCCGCCGACGGTTCCTGCCTGTTCCTCCAGGTGTCGCTCTTCGACGAGCCGGTCGCCCGGCTCACGCCGGTCCTCGACGGCAGTGTCATCCGGGTCGTCGTCCACAGCGCCACCCACAAGATCATCCTGGCCGGCGGGACCAAGGCCGTCCCCGTCCAGGCGGACTGGCCGGTCCCGGCCGAGGAGCCGAGGCTCGGCGGGCCGGTTTACTCCGCCGAGGTGGACGCCCGCGGCTTCGTGCACATCGCGGACTCGCTGACCGGCCGCCGCCGCGAGACCATCACCGCCGGCCGGCCGGTCCGTCAGGCCCGCGCCACCGCCGACGGGCACCTGTTCGTGCTGCTGGACAACGTCGACGCTGTCCTCTATCGGAGACGAGGAATCCCGTGACGAAAGCCCCCGTGGTCGCCATCCACGGCATCTGGAACCGGCAACCCGGCGTCGAACCGGCCCGGGCCGCCGCCCTGCTCGCCGAGCGCTGGACCACGAAACTCGCCGCCGGCTACCGCGACGCCGGCCTGAGCACCCCACCCCCGCCGGTGGCCGCCGCCTACTACGCCGACCTGCTCGACGACCAGGCCCAGGGCGCCGGCGACGAACTGGAGGCGCTGACCCCGCAGGAGCAGGCCTGGGCCTGGGAATGGATGGTGCAGGCCGGCGTGCCGGTGGAGGCGTCGCAGGGCCCGCTCACCTATCCCCTGCGCCAGGGCCTGGACTGGCTGGCCCAGCACTGGGATCCGGGCGCCCGCGCGATCGGCCGGCTGATGACCGCGCTGCTGCGCGAGGTCTACCTCTACCTGACCCGTCCCGGCGTCCGGGCTCGCTGCCGCCAGTCCGTGATCGACGCCATCGACAGCAGCGGTGCCCGCGTCGTGGTGGCGCACTCACTCGGTTCGGTCGTCGCCTACGAAGCCCTGTGCGCCCACCCGGACCGTGAGATCGACCTGTTCGTCACCCTCGGCTCTCCTCTCGGCCTGCGCGGCGCCGTCTTCGAGGCCCTGGACCCGGAACCGGTGAACGGCCGCGCCGTGCGCCCCGCCGGCGTCGGCCGCTGGGTCAACATCGCCGACCCCGGCGACCTGGTGGCCCTGCCCAACGAACTCGGCGGCGCCTTCCCGGTCGACCACCACGACAAGGCTTACCTGGGCAAAGTCGACTTCCACACCCTCGGCGGCTACCTCTCCACCGGCCTGACCGCCGCCGCCGTAGCCCCGTACCTGTAACCCCACCGCGTACCGGCACACCGCGAGGGTGAGAATTTTAACCAGCTTAAGTTTCTCCGCGTAGGCGTTGACACAAGTGGATGGATTGGCGCATCTTGGGAGCGCTCCCGGAACCCGTCCCCAGGAGGAATCCCCATGAGATCGAAATGGTGGGGTGGTCTCGCCGCCCTGCTCTGTGGCGCCGCCGCCGTCCTGGTTGCCGCTCAGCCCGCTCAAGCCGCCACCGGCTTCAGCGTCGCCGGCACCAAGATCATCGACGCCAACGGCAACCCGTTCGTGATGCGCGGCGTCAACCACGCCCACACCTGGTATCCGACCCAGACCGCCACCTCCCTCGCCAACATCAAGGCCCTCGGCGCCAACACCGTCCGCGTCGTCCTCGCGAGCGGCCAGCGCTGGACCAAGAACGACACCGCCGACGTCACAAACGTCATCTCGCAGTGCAAGGCCAACCGGCTGATCTGCGTGCTGGAGGTGCACGACACCACCGGGTACGGCGAACAGGCCGGTGCCGCCACCCTCAGCCAGGCCGTCGATTACTGGATCTCGGTCAAGGCGGCCCTCGAAGGCCAGGAGGCCTACACGATCCTGAACATCGGCAACGAGCCGTACGGCAACGGCAGCACCGCGTCGAGCTGGACCGCCGACACCAGGTCCGCCATCAGCCGGCTGCGCGCCGCCGGCTTCCAGCACCAGATCATGGTGGACGCCCCGAACTGGGGGCAGGACTGGCAGTTCATCATGCGCGACAACGCCGCCTCGGTCTTCGCCGCCGACCCGAACCGCAACACCGTCTTCTCGATCCACATGTACGGCGTCTTCGACACGGCTGCCGAGATCACCGATTACCTCGGCCGGTTCCAGACCGCCGGCCTGCCGATCGTGGTCGGCGAGTTCGGTTTCGACCACTCCGACGGCAACCCCGACGAGGACACCATCTTCGCCACCGCCCAGTCCCGGGGCATCGGTTACCTCGGCTGGTCGTGGAGCGGCAACGGCGGCGGCGTCGAGTACCTCGACATGGTCACCAACTTCAACCCGGCCCAGCTGACCACATGGGGCCAGCGCATCTTCAACGGCGCGAACGGCATCAAGGCGACCTCGGCCGAAGCCTCGGTCTTCGGCTCCCAGCCGTCGTCACCGACCTCGTCGCCGTCGTCCTCCCCCTCCACGTCCCCGTCGACCTCGCCGTCACCGTCGATCTCGCCCTCCTCGTCACCGTCGCCGAGCACGCCCACCGGCGCCTGCACCGCGAGCTACTCGACCGGCAGCTCCTGGCCCGGCGGTTTCCAGGGCACGGTCACCGTCAAGGCCGGCAACGCCGCGATCAACGGCTGGACCGTCACCTGGACCTGGCCCAACGGCCAGCGCTTCACCAACTCGTGGAACGCCACGGTGACCACCTCGGGTGACACCGTGACCGCGAAGAACGCGCCCTACAACGGCCAGCTCGCCGCCGGCGCCTCCACCAGCTGGGGTTTCACCGCCTCCAGCGCGGCCACGAACACCGCACCGTCCTCGGTGGCCTGCAGCACTCCCTGACCCACCCCCTTCCTCGCGGCGCCGTGCCGGATCCCCGTCACGGCGCCGCCCTTTTTCTTCGGCCCCGGGTGGTGGACCGTGCCCCGGGAGACGACTCGACCCCTTGCCGTGGTTCGATCAGCTGCGTGTACCCGCGCAGCTACCGCGACCTGTTCACCCTGGTCCGCCGGCGCCCCCGGATGTACCTGATCAAGGACGACTTCCCGGGGGTCGTCGCCTATGTGCAGGGTTGCGACCAGGGCAACGCCTCCGCGCTGCTGAGCGGGTTCCGTGAGTGGCTGGTCGTCCGGGCCGGCGGTGGCAGCAATCTGTGGTGGCCGGCCCTGATCCTGCGCCTCCTCGATCCGGATGCGCCGCCGCTCGCCACCGAGCTGGACGCACAGACCGACGCGCGGGCGGTGGCGCTGCTCTTCGAGTGCCTCGACGAGTTCCTGGAGCTGCGCGACGAGTACGACGGGCTGCGTCGCATCCACGCGGCCTATGCGGCCTGGGAGCGGACCGGTCTCGCGGACTGGCCCCGGCCGCGCCGCGCGCCGGAGTACCAGCCCATCACCGACCCGCAGACCGAAGGGTGATCCGTGCGCACCGTCGAACTGCTGCTGGACGCCGGCCTCGACGCCGCCGTGCGGGACCAGTGGCGCCGCCTGCACGCGGCCGGGCTGCGCAGCCTGGCGACACACACCCATCCGACGAATCGGCCGCATCTGACCCTGGCGGTGGCGGAGTCGGTCGACGGGCTGCCGGTGCTGCCGCTACCCGTACCCCTGCTGCTCGGCCCGGCGCGATCACTCGGCCGCGCCCTGGTCCGCGCGGCCGACTCGCCGGAGCTCCGGGCCCTTCAGGCGCGGGTGTCGGCGGCGCTGGCGCCGAACCCGTGGCACGCGCCCGAGGCCTGGACCCCGCACGTGAGCCTGGCCCTCAACATGCCGGTTGACCAGCACGAACGCGCGCTGGAACTGCTGGCCGGTCTGGAACCGCTGGCGGGCACGTGTGTGGCTGCCCGCAGTTACGACACCGAGACACGCACGGTCACCGAGTACGTTTGACGGGTGGACACTCCGACGTTCGGGAACCGGTTCGCCACCGACCTTCCGGAAATGGCGGTGCCCTGGCAGGGCGCCGATTTCCCCGACCCGACCATGCTCGTGCTCGACGAGCAGCTCGCCACCGAGCTCGGATTCGCCCCGGATTGGCTGCGCGGCCCCGAGGGCGTGCGACTCCTGGTCGGCGCGGAATGGCCCACCGGGGCCACTCCGGTCGCCCAGGCCTATGCCGGGCACCAGTTCGGCGGCTATTCGCCGCGGCTCGGCGACGGGCGCGCCTTGCTGATCGGCGAGCTGACCGTTGCCGGCGGCGGCTTGCGGGACCTCCATCTGAAAGGCTCCGGGCGTACGCCTTTCGCCCGCGCCGGCGACGGCCTGGCAGCGGTGGGCCCGATGCTGCGCGAATACGTGGTGAGTCGCGCCATGCACGCGCTGGGAATCCCGACGACGCGGTCGCTGGCCGTCGTCTCGACCGGGCGCAAGGTGCGCCGCGAGGAGAACCTGCCGGGCGCGGTCCTGGCCCGGGTCGCGGCGAGCCACCTGCGGGTCGGCAGCTTCCAGTACGCGCGGGCCACCGGTGACGCCGGCCTCCTGAAGCGGCTCGCCGACCACGCGATCGACAGGCATCATCCGCAGGCACGCGACGCCGAGCGACCCTATCTGGCGCTGTTCGAGGCCGTGGTCGCGGTGCAGGCCGGGCTCATTGCGCAATGGATGCACGCCGGATTCATCCACGGTGTCATGAACACCGACAACATGACCATTTCCGGGGAGACCATCGACTACGGCCCTTGCGCATTCCTGGACGTTTTCGACCCGGCGACCGTTTACAGTTCGATCGATTCCGGCGGCCGTTACGCGTACGGTAACCAGCCGCCCGTCGCCCATTGGAACCTGGCCCGTCTCGCCGAATCCCTGCTGCCGTTGTTCGACGACGACCAGGACAAGGCGATCGCCCTCGCCACGGATGCCCTCGGCGGCTTCGGCGCCCATTACGACACGGCCTGGATCGCCGGGATGCGCGCCAAACTCGGTCTCACGAATGCGGTTCCCGACGAGGACGTCCGGTCGCTCGGGGAGGACCTGCTCGTGCACCTGCGCGACAACAGGCTCGATTACACGTCGACGTTCCGTGACCTCGACGCGGCGATCAGCGACGCTGCGTGGCTGGCCCGCTGGCATGCCCTCGACCCGGACCGGTCCGCAGCCCAGCGCCGCAATCCGATCTACATCCCCCGCAACCACCTCGTCGAGGAGGCGCTGACGGCGGCCACCGGCGGTGACCTCGAGCCGCTGCGGGAACTGATCAGCGCGATCGATGCGCCGTTCGACGAGCGACCGGGTCTGGAACGCTACGCCGAGCCCGCGCCGGACGGCTTCGGCGCCTGCTACCAGACGTTCTGCGGCACCTGACCCGGCGACCCCGCCTCCAGCCACACCTCCAGGGCCGCCGGCGCGAACACCTCGTCGAGCGCGAGGTGCACCGCGCCGGTGACCCCGGCGACCTCGGCCGGCAGGGTGGACTCCTCGATCCGCAGGTCGTGGGTGGCCAGGGGCAGCGCCCGCTTGTAGATGGCCTCGCGGATCGTGTCGAGCGCACCCTCCCCGGTGATGCCGCCGAGCACCACCAGATCCGGGTTGTAGAAGCTGACCAGGGTGGCGAGGGTGCTGCCGAGCAGGGCCGGAACGCCGGCGACCGCACCACCGCTCACCACCGCCTCGAGACATCCGAGGTTGCCGCACCGGCAGATGATGTTCCCGCCCTCGGGGATCGCCACGTGCCCGATGTCGCCGGCCGAGCCGTTCGCGCCACGGTAGAGCCGGCCGTCCATCACGATCGCCGCGCCGATGCCCACGCCGGCATGGACGTAGAGCATCTGCCCGGCGTCGTTCCCACCGGTACGCAGCTCGCCGAGCGCCATCAGATTGACGTCGTTGTCCACCCAGACCGGCGCCGACCAGCGGGCGCGCAGCCGATCCCGGATCGGGAACCGGTTCCAGCCCGGCATGATCGGCGGCACCACCGGCAATCCGGTACGGAACTCGACCGGCCCGGGCACACCGACACCGACCGCCCAGACCGGCCTGGTGATCAACTCGTCGGCCAGGCGCTCCACCACGGCCAGCACCGACGCCGGCCCGTCGGCGACGTCCACGGCGAGCCGCCGGGTGGCGAGCATCGTGCCGGCCAGGTCGGCGACCCCGACGACGAGACCGTTGGCGGCGATGTCGACGCCGAGGACGACACCGCGCTCGGCACGTAGCCGGAGCCGCCGTGGCGCGCGCCCACCCGACGAGGGTGCCAGCCCGGCACCTTCGATCAGACCGGCTCGTTCCAGCTCGGACACCCGTTGCGCGACGACGCTGCGCCCCAGCCCGACACGCTCCACCAGCATCGGCTGCGTGATGTCGGTGCTGCCGCGCACGGCGTTGAGGATCATTGCCAACCCGTTGATCCGTTCGCTGGCCACGCATTCACCCTAGTCAACTTCTTCCGGTTAGCGGAAGAAGTGCGTCCGCAGAGGCACGCACCGCCGGACAAAGGCGTACCCAGCCGAAGACGAGCCCCACCGGCAGAACCGTGCCCAGCCGAAGGCGAGCCCGCCTGCAGAACCGTGCCCAGCCGAGGACGAGCCCCACCGGCAGAGGGCGCCCCGCCTCTAGACGGATCCCGCCGGCAGCCGGGCCCTTCTCCCGACAGACGACCGCCCCGCCGGCAGGAGTCGGTCTGCCGGCGGGGCGGTCGAGGGATCGGTCGATCAGGCAGCGGCGCAGCTCAGGCCGGGAGCGGAGGCCGCCCCACTGGCCAGGAACCCGAACTGGGCCGTGGCCCCCGGCGCCAGGCCACCGTTCCAGGAGACGTTGCGCACCGTGACAGTGGAGCCCGACGTGGACAGGACGCCGTTCCACGCCTGGCTGACCGACTGCCCGCCGGCGAGCGTCCACGTGACCGTCCACCCGTTGATCCGCGACGCGCCGGCGGTCACGGTGATCTCACCCTGGAACCCGCCCTGCCAGGAACCGGTGGTGCGGTAGGCGGCCGTGCATGCCCCCGGTCCGGGCGGCGGCGAGCTGGGCGAGGACGACGGCGACGAGGAGGCCGACGGCGACGAGGACGGCGACGAGGTCACGGACGGTGACGGCGACGGCGGGTTCGGAGCGTTACTCGCCAGGCTGTAGGCGAGGTCGGGCTGGAAGGAGCCGGCCGCGTACCGGCATCCGTCGGCCTCGCCCGGCGGCTTCACCCACAGGTATCCGTCGATGTTGGCGTCACCGGTGTTGACGGTCGGGTACTGGCCGATCCGGCGGTCGGTGTTGTCGTCCCCGCACCAGTCACCGCTCGCGCCCCCGTTGCGGCTCGTGTCGATGACCTGGCGTTTACCGGTGACGCCCTGCCCGTTCAGCGACGCGATGATCGCCCGCCCGTAGTTCGCCTCCGCGCTAGTCGGGTTGAAGTTGGACACGTTGGTGTAGAAGCCGTCGGCGTCGGCGATGCCGGCGGCGACGAGCCGGCCGGCCTGGTCGCCGGCACTGTTCCAGCCCGAGTGACCGGCGTCGAGGTAGACCTTGGCGTTCGGGTTGGCGGACTTGATGGTCCGGGTGGCGGTGCGCAGCGCCTGGTTGCGCGCCGCCAGCTCGGAGCTGCTCAAACAGGTCAGCAGGGCGATCGAGTCGGGTTCGAGAATGATCACGACGGTGCGGTCGGCGAGGCCGGCGGCCAGGTTGGAGATCCAGGTCTGGTACTGCGTGAGGTCCGGTGCGCCGCCGGAACTGGCGCCGCCACAGTCGCGGTTGGTGATGCCGTAGACGGTCAGGACGGGGATCTGACCGGCTGCGTTCGCGGCGCCGACGTAGCCGGACACCTCGGAGCGGACGGTGCCCACGTTGAAGTTGGACAGCCAGCGCGAGGAGGGCTGGCTGACGATCCGGTCGCGGATGACGGCGGCACGTGGGTCGGAGCCGTTGGCGGCGACCCAGCGCGCGGCGGCCGTGTCGGGGTCACGGTAGAGGGTGCCGCTGATGGTGCCGGCGTCGGCGGTTCCGGTGGCGAAACCAATGCCTGCGGCAACAACGGCACACGTCGCGAGAACAGCGGTACGGGAACGGGTCATGAAACTCTCCTCAGGGGGATTGGGAGCGCTCCCAAAAATATCGCGGACTGGCACAATAGGCAACAGTCAATTGCGATTTCGAAAGATCTACATTTCGGGAATGTCATTGCACGCGCATCGAAGCCACACTGGGGCCGTTGCGATCCGGCCTGTGTTGGCACCGCATCTGCAAGAAACCCTCGAATGCCTGGCGGCCGGCGAGACCGCCCGGGAAATGGCGGCGCGACTGTTCATCTCACCCAACACCGTCAAGTCCCGGCTCAAGACGCTCTACCAGCAGCTCGGTGCCCGGGACCAGGCACACGCCGTCGCCATCGCATTCCGGCTGGGCATCCTCCGAGCCACGGACGACCCGCACCAGCGACCTGTAGTGATCGGCGGCCTCAACCCCGATCGACTACGCACCACGATCGCCGACCTGACCGCGTTGCTCCGCATGGCGGAGCACGACCCCGACCTTCCCGACTACCAAGAGGTGCTGCGGGAGGTGGCCGCCCTGGCCACCAACCCACACACCGACCCGCACGCGACGCTGCGGCGCATCGCGAGCATGGCCGGGGGCGCATCCGACGACCCCGTGGCCGCTGCCTGACCGACCTCCATCAGCCGAGGGGTCTCATCCCGCCGGGGAGGCGACGGGATGGGGCTCCGGCTGCAACAGGCGATCAGCTCCCGGCCGCCGAACCGCCGGCGACCAGGTCCGAGCCGGCGAACCGCCGGCGACCAGGTCCGAGCCGGCGAACCGCCGGCGACCAGGTCCGAGCCGGCGAACCGCCGGCGATCAGGTCCGGGCCGGCGAACCGTCGGCGACCGGCCACACCGCATCGTCGATCGCCAGCCATGGCGCGGCCGCGACGGCGGACGGGGTGAGCCCGGCGATCGCCCGGGCCTCGCGATGCAGGTGCGACTGGTCGGCGTACCCGCTCTCCACGGCCACACCGGCCGCCGGGCACCCGGCGGCGAGCAGACGAGCGGCCCGGTCGAACCGCGCCAGCCGGGCGGCGGTCTTGGGTGAGATGCCGAGTTGGGCGCGGAAGCGGGACCACAGACGCTTCCGGCTCCAGCCGACCTCGCCGGCAAGGTCCTCGACCCGCAACCGGCCACCCGCGACAAGCGTGCGACGCCAGGCGTACGCCACCGCCGCATCCACCCGCGGCCGCCCGGCCGCCGCACGTCCGAGGATCTCCGTCGCCACCGCGAACCGCTGCTCCCAGGACCCGGCCGTCCGCAGGCGCTCCTCGCCGTCCGCACCCCACACGCCGGCGAGCGGAACCACCGCCCCGCTGAGTTCGGGCGCGGCGCCCAGCATCGATGACGCCACCACCGGGTCCAGCCGGACCTGAAGGATCTCGCCGGTCCGCCCACCCACCCGCAGGTCGCCGGGAAGCAGACCGGCCACGACGCTGCCCCGCTCCCGGCCGCTGCCGGTGTCGCAGACCAGGCCGTCGCTCAGGTCGATGAGCAGGGTGACCGACGGGTGGGCGACCATCGCGATCTCCACCGATTCGGGCGGCTCGGGCGCCTCGGGCCGCTCGCGGGACTCCCGCCGCTCGGGCGGCTCGGGCCGCTGGGGCGCGGGGTGCCGGAACCCGGCCATGCTGACGCCTGGCAGCGGCACGGGCGCGCGCGGCACCGCGATCTCCACCCGGGACCAGTCCAGCGGTGCCACGCCGGCAGTCTATGTCGCGTGGCCGAGCAGGAGCCCGGCCAGCGGCTCCGGCGCTTCCAGCATGGGTACGTGGCCCACCCCGTCCAGCACGGCGATCCGGGCGCCCGGCACCACCTCGTACTCATGCACCGACCCCGGGTCCCAGCGTGGATCGGCCGCCCCGAACACCGCCAGCACCGGAATGCCGAGACCGGCCAGCCGGTGCGGGACGGTCCGTTCCTCGATGTAGTCGGAGTTGCGCCTCAGGACCGTACTCATCGCCCGGTAGGTGATCTGGCGGGAACCGGCGACGAAGCCGTCCGGGATCGGTACCGCCCGGGCGAGTGTCGCTCCGATCCCCCGGCGTGTCATCGCATCCGTGCGCACCGCCCAGAGCAGCGGGCCGAACGGCGGGGCCAGCAGCGCCCGCAGGACCAGCGGCTGCCGGCGGAACGCCGCGGCGCTGGGCCCGGTGCTGACCAGAGCCAGGGATCGCACCAGGCCGGGGCGCTGCTCGGCGAGGGCGGTGGCGATGTACCCACCGCTGGAGTGCCCGGCCACGGCTGTCGCCGTCAATCCCCGCCGGTCCAGCTCGGCGGCGACGGCCGCGGCCTGATCCGCGACGCGGTAGGACGGCGCCGGAGGGGAGGCACCGTGACCCGGCAGATCCATCCGGATCACGTACCGTTCGGTGGCGAGGGCGGGGATCATCGGGTCCCAGCTGGCGGCGCTGGCGCCCGACCCGTGCAGGAGGAGCAGCGGCGGCGCGGAACGGGGCCCGTCGTGGACCACATGCAACGTCATGCCACCGACGATCCCCGGCCCGCCGGTACGCCGTCTTGGACGAATGTCGCGCCCCGGCCCCTCAGGACAGCGGGACCGACCCGGCCCCACCGCCCGCGCCGCCCCGGTCTTGCCGCGCTCCGGATCGTGTCGGCTCTCGGGCCGGCTTTCCGGGCCTGCGCTGTCGTCGCCGACATCGCCACGAGATCTGTGGAGAGTAAGCGAATTGTGGACAACGGCTCCGTGGAGTCTGGCAGGGGTTATAGGCCCCACTCCAAGATCGCAGCGCGGGGTGGGTGAGGCGGCGCACGTAGAGCACGGGGTGGGTGAGGCGGCGCACGCAGAGCACGGGGTGGGTGAGGCGGCGCACGCAGAGCACGGGGTGGGTGAGGCGGCGCACGCAGAGCACGGGGTGGGTGAGGCGGCGCAGCTGGGCGACGACGCGCAGTCAGGCGACGTCGGGCCTGGTCATCAGCGGCGACCGCAGGTGGACTTCAAGGTCCGGACCGGTCAGGGGTACGGTGTGCCACGTCACCACCGCCGTCGCGCGGCCGGCGTCGAGCACCAGGCGTACCCGGTGCGGTGTGGTGATGACGTAGAGGTCGGCCACGAACGTGTCGCCCTGCCAGGCACCGGTGGCGACGACCGGGCGGCCCAGCGGTGCACTCTCCCGCCACCCGCCGTGGCCGGCGGCAACCTTGATCGACGACCCGAGCCGCAGGTGCCAGCCGCCGTCCACCGGCTCGACGACCACCGCGGTGCCGCCGGGCAGCGCGGAACCCGCGGCGGAGGCGTCGATCGTCGCCGTGGCGGAACGGGCCGGATCGGCCGAACCCGGCACCAGGGGGAGCGACAGCTGCCGCAGCCGCTCGGCGAGGGCTTCGTCGTCGCCGGGACTTTCCGCGCCGTCCAGTCCGGGCAGCAGGCATTCGGCGACGACGCCGGGCAGCGTGGTCGTCTGCTCGACGGCGGCGGTCATCACGACGACCAGGTCGTGGTCCGGCATCACCAAGCAGGACTGCCCGAACGCCCCGTTACCGTGGTAGCCGTGCCGTGACATCCAGAACTGGTACCCGTACCCCTGCAGGAATTCGGGGTTGGGCGGCACGTCCGGATCCGGCAGCGTGCCGATGTGGCGCCGGGTGGCCAGCCGCACCCACTCACGCGGCACGAGCCGGCGGTCACCCCGGAGGCCGCCGCGCAGCAGCAGCTCGCCGAAGGCGGCGACGGCCTCGGTCGTCAGGTGCAGGCCGTGGAACCCGAAGGCCGCGCCGCTCGACACCCGGTCCCACTCGGCGTGGTCGATGCCCATCGGCTTGAGCAGACGCTCGTCGAGGAACTCCGGCAGGCCGCGGCCGGTGACCCGTTCCACCATCCGGGCCAGGACGTAGGTGGTCGCGTTGTCATAGGTGTGCCGGGTGCCCTCGGGGTGCGGGAACGGTACGCGCAGGAAGCCTTTCACCAGGTCACCCGGTTCCAGCTCCCACGCCTCGCCGAGACTGTCCGTGTCGTGCCCGGCCGTCATGGACAGCAGGTGGTGCACGGTGAGCCGCCGCGCCTGCTTGGAGATGCCCGCCGGCGCGTGGTCGGGCAGCACGTCCACCACCCGGTCGGTCAGGGCGAGCAGCCCGTCAGCGATCGCCAGCCCGACGGCGACCGAGGTGAACGACTTGGTCAGCGAATAGAGCAGGTGCGGGCGATCGGCCGAGTACGGCGCCCACCAGCCCTCGGCGACGACGTGACCGTGCCGGACGATCATGAGTGAGTGCAACTCGGCGGCCTCGTCGTCGAGCCGGTCCAGCAACGCGGCGACGGATCGTGCGGAGACGCCGGAGGCCGACGGCGTCGAACGCGGCAGCAGTGAGGGCTGGGAACGCATTCGCGGACATTAACAACGTGAGCGGTACGGGCGCCCGCCCTTTATCCCCGCCGCAGGGTGTCGCAGGCCGCGTCGAGGACGGCTTCGCGCAGCTCCGCCGGCGGGGTCGACGCGGGAAGCACGACCGTGCAGTCGCCGAGGCCGCCGATCGCCATCTGCGCCCGCACCACGTCGGCCAGCACCGGCGCCGGCCCGGTGAGCAGGGCGACCATCCGCTGCCGCCACCCGGCCACCGCCGCCGCCAGGTCCACGACGGCGAGGATGCTCGGCTCCCGCATGATCATGGCGGTGATGTCGCGATGGCGGTAGGTCGCGTCGAAGTAAGCCCCGAGCAGCTCGCGGGCGTCCACCCCGTCACCGAAGGGCGCCAGCGCCGCCGACACGTCGTCGATGAGCGGCTGCACCAGGCTGCGTACCAGCTCCTCACGCGAGGCGAAGTGGTAGTAGAGGGCCGGTTTCGTCACGCCCACCCGTGATCGAGCGGATGGGCCTGCTCGCCGAGGTCGAGGCCGCCCGGACCCGCAACGACTCGATCACCCTGCTCCGGGAGGGCCGGCGACCGCTGACCGTGCAGACGAAGGACCTGCTCAGCGGCATCACCACCCGGCACGTGGAAATCATGCGCGGCACCCTTGCGGCGCTGCTGCACGAGCGCACCCGCGACGACGTCGACTACCGCTTCGGCACCGTCATCGAGGCCGTCGACGGCATTACCGCCGCGCTGTCCGACGGCACCACAATCGAAGCAGACCTGATCGTCGGCGCCGACGGCCTGCACTCCGGTGTCCGCCGGATGGTCTTCGGCCCGGAACGGGAGTACCGCCACTTCCTCGGCGCCTACCTGGCCGTCTACACCCTCCCCGACGTCCTGGGCACCGGCCCGACAGTTGCCGCCTTCACCGCGCCCGGTGTCGCCGCCACCGTCTACCCCACACTGACGCCCGGAGTGTCCCGGGCCCTGTTCCTGGTGCGCACGCCGACGGAAGTCCCCCGGGAACCGGCGGCGATCCGCGCACTGATCGGCGATCGGCTGGGCCGGCAGGCCGAACCGGTGCTCGACCACTTCGGGACGGCCGGCGACCTCTACTTCGACGACATCTCCCAGATCCGGATGAACTCCTGGTCGACGGACCGGGTCACCCTGGTCGGCGACGCCGGGTACGGCCCCGGCCCGGCCGTGGGCGGCGGCACCAGCCTGGCCGCCGCCGGCGCTTACGTCCTCGCGGGGGAACTGGAGCGGGACCGGGCCGGTGCGCTGCGCCGGTACGAGTCACGGCTGGCCGGCCCGGTCCGGCACAGCCGCGACATCGGCCCGTCCGTCCTGAACGCGATCGTCCCGCGCGACCGGGCACAGGTCTGGGTGACGGCTCAGGCCACCCGCCTGATCCCGCACCTGCCGGGGGCGGTGCGGCGCCGGCTCACCTCGTTCGGCGGCGGGCCGGCCGCGATGCTGGACGGGCTCACCGTTTGAGGGCGGGCAGGGGCAGCGGCAGCCCCGGCAGGCCGTCGATGCTGGTGGCGATGTCGTCCTTCTTCCGGAAGTACGCGTCGAGCGACTCGTCGTCCTCGCGCGCGAACCGCCGTTCGTGCAGGTCCCGGTCGCTGTCGTAGGTCATGAAGGGCACCGCGTACCCGCACGTGTCCCGGATCAGGGCCGCCGACACCACGATGATCGCCCGGAGCCCGTGCGGCTCCGGGTCGATGCCGGGGAAGTGCGCGACAAGCGATGACCAGCGGGGGTCGTCGCGGAACACCGGCTCACCGGTGCCGTGGATCCGGACGATGTCCGGCGGGCCCTGGAAGGCGCACCACATCAGTGTGATCCGCCCGTTCTCCCGCAGGTGGGCGACGGTCTCCGCGTTGCTGCCGGCGAAGTCCAGATAGGCCACGGTGTGCCGGTCGAGCACCGCGAGCGAGCCGCGCAGCCCTTTCGGCGACAGGTTGACCGTCCCGTCGCCGGCGAGCGGCGCCGTCGCGGTGAAGAAGATCGGCTGCTCCTCGATGAACTCACGCAGCCGATCGGTGATCTCGTTGTACGTCTTCCCCATGCCTTGACGCTAGTCGGCGGGGGAAACCGATATCGACGGCTGTCCACCGCTGCAGGTGAGGTCCACCTCGAGGCCGGCCGCGGGGTTGTCGACCGAGCGGAACTCACCCTCGTCGTCGTCCTGCTCGGCCACCGCCCAGCCCTGCGCCGGCGCCATCGACAGGATGCGGGTGCAGTCCGCGACGACCAGGCCGGCCGCCGTGGTGAAGGACCGGCCGGCGGGCGGCGCGGACGCGACGGACGACGCCGGGGTGGCGGACGCCGGGGCTGCGGACGGCGGGGATCCGGCGGGCGACGAGGGCGGGACGGGGGCGGGCGCGGCCAGTTCCCGTTCGACCTGTTCCTCGCTCATGGGCGCGGCCTGCGGGTCGGTCAACCCGCTGCCGACCAGGTTGATGCCGACCACCCCGACCAGCACGGCGAGCGCCACCGCCACCAGCCAGCCCCCCACGATCACCAGAGAACGCACCACTGCACTATGCGCCGGTCGCCGATAAGCTCCGCACCCGGCACTGATAAGAGAAGGTTAAGGCCGGACCGGCCGGCCCGGAACGGCGGATACGGTTTCCCCCGTGGCCCGACTGCTGTTGATCGAGGACGACCCGGGAATCCGGACGACTCTGCTGCGCGCGTTGCGCGAGCGAGGGCATGCCGTCGCGGCCTCCCCCGCCGCGATGGACGGCCTGCAGACCGCCCTCGCCGAACGCCCCGACCTGATCGTGCTGGACCTGGGGCTGCCCGATCTGGACGGCCGCGAGTTGCTGCGGATGCTGCGGGCGGTGAGCCGGATCCCGGTGATCATCGCTACGGCCCGTGACGAGGAGACGGAGATGGTGCGGCTGCTCGATGCGGGAGCCGACGACTACGTGGTGAAGCCGTTCACCGCGGCGCAGCTCGACGCCCGGATCCGCGCCGTGCTGCGGCGCAGCGGCGAGCCCGCGGAGAGTCCGGTTCTGACCATCGGCGGGCTGAGCATCGACGTGGCCGCGCGGACGGTCACCCTCGACGGCGGACCGGTGGAGCTCAGCCCGCGCGAGTTCGACCTGCTGCACCACCTCGCGCAGCGGCCCGGCCAGGTGGTGACCAAACGTGAGCTGCTCAGCGAGGTGTGGCAGGTGCCCTACGGCGGCGCCGACAAGACCGTCGACGTGCACCTGTCGTGGCTGCGGCGCAAGCTCGGCGAGACCGCGCAGGAACCCCGCTACCTGCACACCGTGCGCGGGGTGGGCGTCAAACTGAGCAGTCCGGCATGAGGGCCCGGCTGGCTTGGCTGGTCGCCGGCACCACGGTGCTGGTGCTGCTGGCGTTCCTGGTGCCGCTCGCCGTGCTGGTGCGTGACTTCGCCGAGGACCGGGCGCTGAGCCGGGCGAACGACGTGGTGCGCACGGTGGTGCCGCTGGTGTCTGACGAGAACGGTCTGCGTTTGTCCGTTACTGCTCAGCCCGTACCGGTAACTGTCTTTCTTCCTGATGGAAGCTGGATCGGCGCGCCCGCAGTGCCCACCCCTGCGGTCCGCCTCGCCGAGGCCCGGGGTCGCGCACTGAGCGTGAGCACCGAGGAGGGCCGCGAGATCGTCGTCCCGGTGGTCGGTGCCGGTGGCAGCACGACGGTGGTGCGCACGCTCGTCACCGACGAGGAGCTCCGGCAGGGCGTGACGCGGGCCTGGCTGACACTTGCCGCACTCGGTCTCGCACTGATCCTTCTCGGACTGCTGGTCGCCGACCAGCTTGCCCGTGCGATCACCAGGCCGATCACCGAGCTCTCCGACGTGTCGCATCGTCTGGCATCGGCGGAGTTGACCGCGCGGGCCCGGCCGTCCGGTCCGCGCGAGCTTCGCGAAGTGGCCGGGGCTCTCAACCATCTCGCAGGCCGCATTCAGGAACTGCTCGCCGCGGAACGGGAACAGATCGCCGACCTCTCCCACCGGGTGCGCACACCGCTGACCGCGCTGCGGCTGGAGGCCGAGTCGCTGCGCGATCCGGAGGAGTCCGCACGAGTGTCCTCAGCTGCGGACGAGGTGGCGCGCGCGGTGACCGCGGTGATCCAGCAGGCACGCCGCCGGGACGCCCCGCCCGCCCGATCCTCCTGCGACGCGACAGCCGTGGTCCGCGACCGGGTCGCCTTCTGGGCGGTCCTCGCCGAGGACACCGGCCGATCCGTCACCCAGACGCTGCCGGATCAGCCGCTGCCGGTCGCGGTGGCCGCCGACGACCTCGGCGCCGCCCTCGACGCCCTCCTCGGCAACGTCTTCGCCCACACCCCCGACGGAACGTCGTTCTCGGTCACGCTCACCCGCCGCACCGGCGGCGGCGCCATCCTGGAGGTCGCCGACGAAGGCCCCGGCTTCCCACCCTCCGCGGCCCGGCGCGGCGTCTCCGCCGGCGGCTCCACCGGCCTCGGCCTCGACATCGCCCGCCGCGCCGCCACCGCCTTCGACGTCGGCACCGGCGCCTCCGGCGGCGCGGCGGTGCGCATGGAGATCTCCGCCTGACGCCGACTTCCCTGGTGTACGCCCACACATGCACGTGCCTGGCGGTCCGCGCGACCATCTGCCGTGCCGGGCCGCGGCGCGTCACCCGCCCCGCGCATCCGCGAGGTTATTCTGGCAAGGCATGACGGATTCCCCCGGATCGATCATGCCCACCACCGACCTCGAGCGGCACGTGGCCGCCTACTGCGCGGCCTTCGCCACCGGCTCCGCCGATGCCGTGGACACCTTCTACGAGCCCGGTGCCGTGCTCGTCCCGCAGCCCGGCGCCCCGGTGACCGGCCGGTCCGGTCGCGCCGCCGCCTACGACCACCTGCTCGGCTTCGGCGTCCCGATGGCCGCGGCGGCCCGGCACCTCTACGTCGCCGGGGACATCGCCCTCGCCGTCGTGGACTGGTCGATGCGGGGCACCGCCCGCCAGGGCTACCCGCTCGACCTCCGGGGCACCGCCGCCGACGTGCTGCGCCGCGGCGCCGACGGACGCTGGCGTTACGTGGTGAACAACCCGTTCGGCACCGGGTCGTAGCCGTTCGCGCGCCCAGCCCTCGCGTGTTGTGACCGTTCGCGCCCCGTCCTCGGACATGACAGGACGCGCCCCGGGCGAGAGTCGCCCGGGGCACGTCGGTGCAGTGCGGGATCAGTCGTCGTCGCCGTCCCGGTCGTCGTCCGCGTCGTCGCGGTCGTCGTCCGCGTCGTCCTTGTCGTCCGCGTCGTCCTGCTCGGCGTCGTTGCGGACGACCTCGCCGGTCGCCGCGTCGATGTCCAGGTCGTGCTCGACCGTACCGGCCTTCACCTCGACGTCCCAGACCTGCCGGCCGTTCTCGTCGTCCCGCTCGATCTCCTCGACCTGACCGTTCGCGACGGCCTTCAGGGCGATCTCCCGGGCCTGCGCCTCGGTGATCTCGGTACCGGCGGCCGGTGCCGCGGAGCCGGAACTGGATTCCGCCCCGGTGGAAGCCGGTGCCGACGAACCGGCGCCCGACGGCACAGCGCCGGACTCGGCCGGAGCCACCGTGGTCGCGCTCACCGACGGGCTCGGGGTCTCGACGGCGAGTGCGGTGCCGGCGATGCCCAGGGCCGCGAGCGTCCCGGCAGCGAACACCACGCCGGCCTTGGTCTTCGTGATCATCGGTAGTACCTCCTGGTCCGTTGTGACAGGTACACCATGACCCGGACCGCGATATCGGGACGCTGTGTGATCGCTAAGACAGTGATAAGGCCGTGGCACGATCACCGGGTGACCGAGCCCGACACCCCAGACGGCGCGTCGCCTTCCGCCGCCCACTCCCTGCCCGCGTCGCGTTCCGGCGCCAAATCCCCAGCCCCGCCCGCGTCGCCTTCCGGGCCCCACTCCCCGACTCCGCCCGCGTCGCCTTCCGGGCCCCACTCCCCAACTCCGCCCGCGTCGCCTTCCGGGGGTCGACCCCGGTCCCCGGCCGTGTCCGAGCGACTGGCCCAGGCCGTCGCGCTGCGGGCCGGCGGCGAACCTGGACAGGCCCGTCCGCTTCTGCTCGCCCTGCGTGCCGAGTTCCCCAGCGACCCGGAGATCGCGCGGCAGACCGCCTGGGTCCACGACGTGCTGGGGCTGGAGGCCGAGGCCGTCCCGCACTATCGGGCGGCGATCGCCGGCGGCCTGCCCGACGCGGACCTGGCGGACACGATGCTGGGCCTGGGCAGCACCCTGCGGGCCCTCGGCCGCGACGACGAGGCCGAGGAGGCCTTCCAGGCGGCGCTGCGCCGGTTCCCCGGTCATCGGCCGTTGCGGGCCTTCCACGCGCTGCTGCGCTACAACGCCGGTGACGCCCGGCAGGCTGTCGCCGAGCTGCTGCACCTGCTGGTCGAAACCACGGCAGACCCGGACATCCAGCAGTACGGCCGCGCGCTCACCTCCTATGCCGACGACCTCGACCGCGGCTGGCTTGCCTCGTAGGTTGGCACATCGGAATCCTGTACCGGCGTTATATAACGACGATACGATACCCCCATGAGTCCTCGCGCCGCTGATCCGCACATCCGGACGCTGCTTGTCGAAGCCGCCGCCCGGATCCTCGCCGAGGAGGGGCCCGCCGCGCTGACCAGCCGGCGGCTGGCGATCGACATCGGCACGTCGACGATGACCGTGTTCTCCCGCTTCCGAAACATGGCGGAGCTGCACTCGGCGGTTCGTGAGGAGGGTTTCAGCCGGCTCAACTCCCGGATCGACGAGCTGCCGGCCACGGACGACCCGGTCGCCGATCTGGTCGCCACCGGGTCGGTGTTCTTCGCGAGCGGGGTCGACAACCCGCATCTCTACCGCGCGATGTTCCTGGACCCGCCACCGGAGGAGGACGCTCTCGGTGCGGGCACCTACGAGCGCCTGCTCGACCTGGTCCGGCGTTGCCTGGCGGCCGGGCGTTTCACCGACGGACAGGACAACCTGGCACCGGTCTGGGCGGCGCAGCTGTGGAGCATGCGGCACGGCATGGTGACCATGACCGTCTCCGGGATGCTGCCCAGCGAGCAGGCCCGGTTCGTCCTCGACGACATGACATTCCGACTTCTCGTGGGCTACGGCGACGACCCGGCCCACGCACGCGAGTCGATCGAGCGAGGGAGAGTCCATGCAGCATGAGACGACACTGTGGGAGCGCACCGGCGGCATCCCCGGCCTGATCCAGTCCTCGCTGCCGCCGGTGGTCCTGGTGCTGGCGAACTCGTGGTGGGGCCTCTACCCCGCCATCGCGGCGGCGGCCGGCGCGGGCGCGGCGGTCCTGCTCTACCGATGGTCCCGCAAGCAGCAGCTCCGCCCGGCTCTCGGCGGTTTCGTCGGGGTGGCGGTGGCCGGCTTCCTGGCCGCTCGCAGCGGTGAGGCGCGTGACTTCTTCCTGGCCGACCTCTGGTGGTACGCGGTCGCCGCCCTCCTGTGCGCCATCTCCGTCCTGGTGCGCCGGCCGCTGGTCGGTGTCGTCTGGAGCGTCATGCAGGGCAAACCGCTGTGGTGGCGGCACGATCGGGTGTCCCTGCACCGCTACGACATCGCCACCGCCGTGGTGGCCGCCGTGTTCACGGCCCGGTTCCTGGTCCTCCACCGCCTCTACGAGCACAACGAGGTCGGCTGGATGACCTTCTCGAAGATCGCCATGAACTATCCGCTGTGGGCGGCGGCCCTGCTCGTCGTGGTGTGGGCGGTGCGCCGGTCCGACAGCCGGCTCAGCTACTGCACCAGGGAGGCGGCATGAAACTGTTCCGGCGGGACGCCGGTCCGGAAACCCGGGCGACCCTGGAGAGCGAGGTCCGGCGGCTCGGCGCCCTGATCGGCGCCGAGGAACCAGATCTCGTCTCCTTCGAGCGGCGGGACGGCGGCCACCCCACGGTCGAGGTCGACGACGAGGGCTTCTACCACTACGTGGTCATCGAGCGTGGCGAAGAGTTGCAGCACCGCCGGACCGGCGACCGCGACGAGATCCTCTACTGGGCCCTCGAGTCCACCACGCAGACGATGGCCGGCCGGTGGGCCCAGCACCACCCGGCCGACGGCCAGGAGCATCGCGTAACCAGATGGATCAAGCAGTTTGAGCTGCTCCACGCGCTGAATCCGGCATGGGCACAACGACGCCGCGCCGAGCTCATCGAGTTCCTCTCCCCCACCAATCTGCCCGAAGAAGGCGTCCCCCCGCTGCCGCTCCCGTAAAGCGATTCCGCCCGACGACCGGCTCAGGATTCGGCCTTGCGGGCCCGGAAGGCGACCATGTTCATCCGGTTGCCGCAGCGGACACTGCAGAAACGTTTCGAGCCGTTGCGGGAGAGGTCCACGAAGATGCCACCGCAGTCGTCGGCGCCGCAGACGCGGAGGCGGTGGGTCTCGTTGGTCCGGATCACGTCGATGAGAGCGAGGGCTGCCTCCACCCGGATGCGCTCGGCGAGCGGGGCGTCCGGGTCTGTGGCGTGGATGTGCCAGTCCAGGTCGTCGTGCCGGGCCAGGTACGGCGAGGCGTTCGCCTCCCGCAGCATCCGGTTGACGACCTCCACCATGGCGTCGCGGTCGAGCGTCCAGGTGTCGCGCAGCCGTGCCCGGGCCTGACGGACCGCGTCCAGCTCAGCCTGATCACGGTCGATGCGACCCGTGTAGATGTACCTGTTCAGCAGATCGCCGAGCTGCTGAACCGTGACGAGCTCGTCGTCGCCGGTTCGCGAACGGCCAGCCTCGGTGTTCACCAAGGCGACCACGAAGTCCAGCGACTCTTCAGTGTCAGGGGCAAAAAGCAATTTGACTCGTCACCTCGATCGGCCTAGCGTCAGGAGCGTATCCAAATTAGCTCATGACACAGCGGCCCGCCGGACGGCCGCCGCCAGAGAGGGGCATCCCGTGAAGCCGCAAACCATCGGGCTGATCGCCGCCATCACGTCGGCGGCCACGTTCGGCACGTCCGGCGCGTTCATCAAACCGCTCCTGGAGGCCGGCTGGTCCCCCGCCGCCGCGGTCACCGCCCGCGCCCTGATCGCCGGATTCCTGCTGCTCCCCCTCGTGCTCTTCTCGTTGCGCGGCAGGTGGGACGCCCTGTGGCGCGGCCGCTGGCGAATCGTCGGCATGGGCGTCATCGCGGTCGCGTTCACCCAGCTCACCTACTTCGCCTCGATCAGCCGGATCCCGGTGTCGACCGCGTTGCTGGTGGAATACCTGGCACCCCTGCTGCTCGTCCTCTGGGTCTGGCTGACCACGCGCCGCGTGCCCCGGCCGGCCGTCCTGCTGGGCTCGGCGCTCGCCATCGGCGGCCTGGTCCTCGTGATCGGTCCCGGCGCACTCCAAGCCGTCGACCCGATCGGCATCATGCTGGCGTTCGCGGCGGCCATCGGGTGCGCCGTCTACTTCGTCGTCGCCGCCCGCCCCTCCGACGGGCTCCCGCCGGTGGCCCTCGCCGGCGTCGGCCTGCTGCTCGGCGGCGCCGTCCTCGGCCTGATCGGACTGACCGGGCTGGTGCCGTTCACGGCCACCTTCACCGACGTGGCGCTGCTCGGCAACACCGCACCGTGGTGGGTGCCGCTCATGGTGGTGGCCGTCTTCGCGACCGCCATCGCCTACGCGACAGGCATCTTCGGTTCCAGCCGCCTCGGCTCCCGCCTGGCGTCCTTCGTCGGCCTGCTCGAAGTGGTGTTCGCGTCCATCTTCGCCTGGATGGTGGTGGGCGAGACCCTCACACCGCTCCAGATGGTCGGCGGCGCCCTGATCCTCGCCGGCATCGCCTCCATCCCCGCCGAGCCGGCCACCCCGGCCGCACCCGAGGTGGCCGAACCTAAAGCCCCCGCAACGGTGTGATCCCGCACCAAGCCCTCGCAACGGTGTGATCCCGCATCCTGATCAGGAACGGGCCGGGGCCGTGCTCACGGCCCTAGGCCCGTTCCTGCTCACAGTCTCGGACCCCAACGAGCACACAGCCCCGGGCCCCAACGAGCTCACGGCCCCGGGCCCCAACGAGCACCCCGCCCGCCCATAGGCCCGCGCCAGCCGGACCCACGCCGCGCAAGCCCACGCCGCGCAAGCCCACGCCGCGCAAGCCCACGCCGCCCGAGCATGAGCCGCCACGATCCGGTCAACCTGAGCGGAACTGCACGACGACCGGCACCCCTCTTGCCCCGACGCCTCGTCATTGACCGGAGGAAATGCCCTGTTGATCTGCTAGCGCTACGAAATCGCTGTGATCATGGGGTGTAAACCGCGATTTCGCATCGCTAGCGACTCTGTTGCCCATTTGGTGTGGTGGGCGTGTCGGCTGGCGTGTGGTGGTTGGTGGTGGCTGGATGGTCGTGGTGTGGTGGGCTTCCTGTGTCCTGCCGGGGGAGGTAGTGGTCGATGT
>NZ_JAHWGU010000034.1 GCF_020873875.1 Actinoplanes sp. DH11 | reverse complement strand
GCTCACCACCCCACGGCGTCCCCGCCACCCCACACCCCGCGCTCACCACCCCACGGCGTCCCCGCCACCCCACGGCGTCCCCGCGCGGCCCGCGCCCGCCGATCTTGGAGTGTGGTGGGCGACGCACGAAGCGTTCGTGGTTGGCAGCGGGGCCTATGACCCCGACCAGGCTCCACGAAGCCGTCGCCCACACCCCCTAGCTCTCCACAGACCTCGTAGTGGTGTCGGCGATCAGGGGCCCGCCGGCCAGCAGCCCCGTGCCTTAGCCCATGACCGGGAACAAGCCTGTAATCGGACCGGAAAATTGCCGCCCGCGTGAGCCGGCAGCCGCCCGGTGCACGCCGCCACCACCGTGCCGCCACCACAGCGCCGCCACCACCACCGCGCGGCCGCCACCCTCTACCAGCCACCGGGCGCGCGTTCTACCGGGACCGTGCCGCCCGGTGTCCCGCCCGGTGTGCCGCCCGGTGTGCCGCCTGGCCCGCTGAGCCGCCCGCCCTCCGGGTCCATCACCTGACCTTGCGGCTCACCGACCGTCCGTGCCCGGCCTGGTGACCCTGCGGCCGACACCATGCTCGCCGGGAAAGACCCCGCCCGGCCGACACCGCCGCCTGCGGCATCACCCCCGCGTCCCCTCTGGCCCGGTGACGCCGATCGCGCGCCCACGTCGAGATGTTGATCTGCCAGCGCTACGAAATCGCTGTGATCATGGGGTTGAAACCGCGATTTCGCATCGCTGGCAGATCAACACCGCCACGCCACCGTGACGCAGCGGGCCGCGGCTTCCGCGCTACTCCCTCCGGAAGAACGCGCTACTCCCTAGAGACGAACGCGCTACTCCCTCGAGACGAACGCGCTACTTCTTGGGGACGAAACTGTCGAAGATCAGCTGGAGGTCCTTGCGGGCGGCGTCCCACTCGGAGTCCTTGGTCTGCCAGTAGAAGCCGTACGCCTTGCGGCTCGACACGACCACGCCGCGATTGTTGACGTGCTGGCGCGTACCGCCCCTGGTGAAGGTGAATTCCCAGTCCGCGGCCTTCTCGAAGTACTTGACCGAGGCGATTTTGACCTCGTCGTAGTTCGGGAAGTCGCCGCGCGACACCCGGTAGTCCGACTGACTGCGCCAGTCCGCCACCGGGTTCGACTTCGGCTTGTTCGTCTGGTCGATGCCGAGCACCTTCCCGTCACCGCGGAAGTAGTCGATCGTCCCTTCCTGCCGGTGCGTCCAGCCCACGGGCACATAGACGGAGTAGCCGGTCGAGTCCTTGTACTCCTCCCAGCCCGACGCCGGCAGCGCCGGACGCCCGGCGGCACTCGGCGGCGGCTTCGACGGTGCCGGCGCCGCCGAGGACGGCGCGGCCGACGACGCCGCGCTTGTCGGTGCCGTGTTCGCCGGTGTCTGCCCGGCGGGCGGGTTCGCCTGCGGCGCGCTGGTCGCGGTGGCCGGCGCGCTGGTGGCCGGCGTCGGGGTCGGCTGCGCCGCCGGGTCACCGTCGGGGCGGTTCATCGCCCACGCCACCCCACCGGCCGTCAGCATCGCGACGGTCACCACCGCCGCGAGCAGCCGCGGCGCCAGCCGACGCCGCGGCACGTCGTCGTCGGGCACCTCCGACGGCAGCGGGGCGGTGCGCTGGACGGGGATGTGCGGCTCCTCCGGCACGGGTACGGTCACCGCGCCGGTGTCTTCACCCAGGTCGGCGATCGCGATGCGGATGAGCCGTTCCGCCTCCTCGATGCCGATCCGCTTCTTCGGGTCCTTGCGCAGCAACCCGTCCAGTGCCCGCCGCAGCGGCCCGGCGTGCACCGGCGGTTCCGGATCCTCGGTGGCCAGCGCGGTCAGGGTGGCCATGGTCGACGAGCGCTCGTACGGCGAATGGCCCTCCACGGCCGCGTACAGCGTCGCGCCCAGCGACCACAGGTCCGCCTCCGGTCCGCTCACGCCCAGCCGCGCCCGTTCCGGTGCCATGAACTGCGGCGAACCCACCACCACGTCGGACCGGCTGATCACCGAGTCGTCGTCCATGGCCGCGATGCCGAAGTCGGTGAGCAGCACCCGGCCGTCGTCGGCGAGCAGCACGTTCGCCGGTTTGACGTCCCGGTGCTCGACCCCGTTGCGGTGCGCGGCACGCAGCGCGTCGAGCAGGGCCAGCCCGAGCCGGCCGGCCCGGCCCGGATCGAGCGGGCCGTCCTCGGTGATGACCTGTTTCAGTGACCGCGACGGCACGTACTCCATGACGATCCAGGTGCGTCCGTCCAGCTGCAGGACGTCGTACACCTGGACCACGTTCGGATGGCTGAGCCGCGCCGCCGCCCGCGCCTCCCGCAGGGTCCGCCGCGCCGCGGCGCCACCCTCCTCGCCGGGAGGTTGATCGATCTCTTTGATCGCGACGTCGCGTTCCAGCGTCTCGTCACGGGCCAGGCGCACCGCGCCCATCCCGCCGCGGCCCAGCAGCTCGCCCAGCCGGTACCGCTCGGCAAGGATTGTCGGCGCATCGGGCATAGGTTCCGTCATACCCTTTCCGCGGGCTTCCCCAACGTAGGCCGTGCCGGCCCCGCGTGTCGCCCGCCCAGGGCCGTCCCCGACCCGGTCGATTTCTGTCGCATCCGTCCGCCGCATCCCTGCCCCTGACCCGACCCCGGCACACCCTCAAAGGCATCCTAGGAGGCTAGGTTGATGCGGTGACTCCTGCGTTTGTCGTGCGGGCCTACGCTGGCCCGCGTGTCGTTCAACGATCATGAGACTGCCATAGCGGCGGCCGAAGCCGGAGCCGCCGTGGTCCGTTCCCGGTACGGCACCGCTCTGGGCCGTGTCGACAAGACCGGCGGCGACTTCGCCACCGAGGCGGACATCGCCGCTGAGCAGGCAATCCTTGCCGCGCTGCGGACCCACCGCCCCGGCGACGCGATCACCGGCGAGGAGAGCGGCAGCAGCGGCGACACCGGCAACGGGCGGCGCTGGCTCGTCGACCCGCTCTGCGGAACCCTCAATTACGCCGTACGCAATCCGCTCGTCGCCGTCAACGTGGCCCTGCGCCTGCCCTCCGGCGAGATCTCCGCCGCCGCCGCGGCCGACCCGTTCAGCGGCGAGACGTTCTGGAGCAACGGGCACCATGCCGGCGTACGCCGCGACGGCCGCGACCACCCCCTCCACCCGTCCCCGGAATCCACGCTCGTCGACGTGAACCTGGACCCGCCCTTCGACAGCCATCCCGCACTGCTGCTGTCCGCGCCCGGGTTCACGGGCACGTTCCGGCCGCGCGTACTGTCGACGACGCTGGCCCTGCTGTGGGTGGCATCCGGGCAGCGGGCGGCCTATGTGACATATGGCAGTGTCCGGGACAGCGTCCATTTCGCCGCCGGCACGGCCGTGTGCCGGGCCGCCGGCTGCGTCGTCACCGGGGTGCTGGGTCAGCCACTGCACACCGGCGCGGAAGGTCTGCTGGTCGCCGCGGACACCGCCACGCACGCCGCCCTGCTCACGCTGATCCGGGATTCGTGGTCATCGGCCGGTGCCCCTTCCTCTTCCCCCGCCGACTCTTCCCCCGCCTCCTCCTCGGTCGCTTCTTCCTCCGCCGGCCCCTCCTGATGGCTGATCCATAACGGCCACATCTCCCCCGGTAGTGAGACTCGGCGGGCTGACCAGCGGCGGGGCGATTAGTCGGGATTCGCAGGGGTACGTCTTCGTGCGGACAACCGTGCAGGACGGAGGGGACGATGACCCACACAGACGCACGTACCGAACAGGCGTCGACCGCTGAGCTGGTGAGCCGGCTCAGTGAGCAGGTGACCACACTGGTCCGGGACGAGCTGGCACTCGCCCGCATCGAGATGGTGGAGAAGGGCAAGAAGGCCGGTAAGGGCGCGGGCCTGCTGGGCGGGGCCGGCGTGATCGCGATGTACGGCCTCGGCGCCCTGTTCGTCACCATCGGCGCCGCGCTGGCCCTGGTGATGCCGGTGTGGGCGGCCGCCCTGATCGTGACGGTGGTGCTCTTCGCAGCCGCCGGGATCGCCGCACTCGTCGGGAAGAAAGAGGTCGAGCAGGCCGTACCGCCCACGCCCGAGAACGCGATGGCCAGCGGCCGCCGTGATGTGGAGACGCTGATGAACGCGGCCCGCGAGGGCAGGCAGTCGTGAGCCAGGACGCCTCGTCGCCGCAGAAGCGCGACCACAACCCCGGCACGCCGCAACCCACCCACGGGATGTCGGCGAACACGCAGAAGACGCCGCCGAACCGCCCCGGCCCGTCGTCGGGCGTGAACGCGACCACCCGGCCCCGGCCGACACCGGACCGCAAACAGCACGGCTCGAAGCCCACCACCCCGAAGCCGGCGCCACCACCTGGGCAGAATCGGACAGGCCCGGGTACGGCCAAACCTGCCCGCAGCGACGGCCCACCCTCGCCGGGCCGCACCGATTCCAGTGGCGCGCCCACGAAGACCTCCCCGACGCCGAACGAGCCGGTCAAGAGCGAGCCGGTGAAGGCTTCACCCGCGAGCACGGCGACGACCGGTGGGGCCGGCGCCAAGCACGGATCCGCGGCAGCCCGCGACCAGGCTGCGACGGCCACCCCGGCAAGCGGGACAGCTGCGGAGAAGCCGGCATCGGCGACCGCTGGGAAGCACGCGGCGACGACCGCCACCGGTAGCGTGCAGGCGGCGGCCACCTCCTCAGCTGGAAAGCCGGGGGCGGCGATCGGGCAGCACCGGGCCGATACGGCAACCGGATCAGGCACCGCAACCGGCTCGAGCACGGCAACCGGCTCAAGCACGGCAACCGGCTCCGGGACGGGGACCGGATCAGGCATGGCCGGCGGCGGTTCGACCTCGGCCGGCGGCGATCGGGTCCGCACCTCCGGTGGCAGCGGGGCGAGCGACAAGCAAGGCGCCGGCGGGACCACCGTTGCGGCCCGGCCGGCGGCTCCCGGCGAATCGGCGAAGAGTGGGGCACCGGCTGCCGGGAACGATTCCGGGAAAATGGCGGAGCCGGCGAAGAACGGGACCACCGGTACCGTTCCGGTCACCCCACAGAAGTCTGCCGGCAGTGATGGGCCGCCGTCCCGTACCAGTGAATTGAAGGAAGAAATCGAACGCACCCGGGCCGAGATGGGCGAGACCGCCGCGGCCTTGGCGGCGAAGGCGGATGTGCCCGGCCGGGTACGGCAGTCGGCCGCGCAAACCGGCAAGCACGTCGTGGAGTCGGCCGCCGAAACCGGGAGGCACGTGGCGGCGTCGGCCGCCGAAACCGGCAAGCAGGTGGCGGCGTCGGCCGCCGGAGCAGGCAAGCAGGTGGCGGGATCGGCCGCCGGAGCAGGCAAGCAGGTGGCGGGATCGGCCTCCGGAGCGGCCGGACGCGCGTCGGGCGCCATCGGTTCGATGCCCCGGCGGGTCGGCGAGGAGCCGCAGCGTTACGCGATTCTGGGTGCCGCCCTGGCTGCCGCCGCCATTGGCGCCGTGCTGATCCGAAAAGCACGCTGAACCGCGATTCTCAACGGCCGGGCCATTGATGGGCCCGGCCGTTTCGCATGCCGCCGCCGGTGTCCACCAAAGCGGCGAGGCACGAACCCCGAGCCGGCACCGCGGCCGAGGAACAATGCTCTCGGCACGCTGACCGCCGATGCATCACCGGGCCGGCAAACCCGGTCGCGGTCTTTGCGGCCCTGCTCGTATGCGGGCGCGCGCTTCCACCGCGTGCAGCCTCTCAAACGGCGTGACCGGGCGGTCACTGCGGGATTCGAGCTGGTGACGGCTCGAGAGCCACCGTACGCAAGCCAGGCGCCGCCGGCTGTCACCCACGGTCGCTAAACCCGTCCTCCGCCAGCCGTGGGTGACAGCCGACCCCCCAGCTGTCATCCACGGTCGAAAAACGCGCAGCCCGACAACCACGAGTGACAGCCGGCACCCAGCTGTCACCCACGGTCGAAAAGCCCGCCCTCCACCAACCGCGAGCGACAGCCAGACCCACCCAGCTGTCACCGACGGTCGAAAAACAGGCGCCCCACCAACCGCAAGCGACAGCCAGACCCACCTAGCTGTCACCCACGGTCGAAAAACGCGCAGCCCGCCAGCCATGAGCGACAGCCGGGACCCAGCTGTCACCCACGGTCGCCAAACCCGGCTCCCCAGCAACCGCGAGTGACAGCCGGACTCGATCGAGGACGACTACGGCGGACGGTGTCGCCCCCGCGCTGCTGAACGGAACACGTGAGCGCTCGGCCGGCTGCCGCTGCAGGGACCGGCGTAGTGGGCCGATGACATGTCCCGCGTGTCCGGTGACCTTCAGCCCAGCCCGACTGACGCCCAGCCCGACCAACGTCCCACCCTCGAGCAACGCCCAGCCCGACCAACGGTCCCACCCCCGAGCAACGCCCCACGCCAAACGCACCCCATCCCGAGCAACGCCCGGCCCGGACACACGCCGACCCTCTACCCCCACTCGAGACATACTTGAAACGTCTCACCCCACAACCCCCGAACGCCCCCGCTGACCAGGCATCGCCGCCCATCCGCGACGGCCACCCCGAATGCCCACCTCAAAGAGCACCGATCGCACCTCTTGACCCACCCCTAACACGATCGTAACGTGAGTCACACCCCCGCTAGAACGTTTCAAACATGTCCTTACTTGGAGGCGTCATGCGTCCTCGGTTCGCCGCCGCCGTCGCGCTCACCGCGACGGCTGCCCTGGCTCTCACCGGGTGCACGAAGAAGAACGACGACACGGCCGCGAGCGGAGACGCCGGCGGCGAAAAGACGTACAAAGTGGCTTTTGTACCGAAGCTGCAGGGTGTTCCGTACTTCGAGGCGATGAACGCGGGCGGTAAGGAAGCCGCCGCCGCGCTCGGCAACGTGGAGTGGCTCTACCAGGGGCCGACGCAGGCGGACGCGGCCGCGCAGGCCGACATCGTGCGGTCCTACATCCAGCAGAAGGTGGACGCGCTGATCGTGGCGCCGAACGACCCGGACAGCATGGCTCCGCTGCTGCAGCAGGCCAAGGACGCCGGCATCCACGTGGCGACCGCCGACACCGACGCGCCGAGCAGTGTGCGCGAGGTCTTCGTCAACCAGGCCACCGCCGAGGGTATCGGCCAGGGACTGACCGACGCGCTGCTGACCGCGATGGGCGGCAAGGGCAAGTACGCGATCGTCTCCTGCGGTCAGACCGCCGAGAACCTGAACTCGTGGATCGAGGTGCAGAAGGCGTACACGAAGGAGAAGTACCCGGAGGCTCAGATCGTCGACATCGTCTACGCCGGTGAGGACCAGGCCAAGGCGACGCAGATGGCGACCGACCTGATGAACGCGCACCCCGACCTGACCGGGCTGGTGGGCGAGTGCACCTCGTCCGCGCCGGGTGTGGCGCAGGCGGTGAAGGACGCCGGCAAGATCGGCAAGGTGTTCACGGTGGGTCTCGGCACGCCGCAGGCGATGAAGCCGTACCTGACCGACAAGTCGTCGACCGCGGCGATCCTCTGGGACGTGGAGAACCTGGGCTACCTGACCGCCTGGGCCGGCGCGCAGCTCGCGCAGGACAAGCCGTTCTCGGCCACCAACAACGTCTCCGGCGACCTGTCCTCGGTGACCTACGACGAGGCGAGCAAGATGCTGCTGCTCGGCCCGGCACTGCAGATCACCGACCAGAACGTCGACCAGTTCAACTACTGATGGCCGCGGAGACACAGATCCCCCGACTGCGCCTGACCGCTGTCTCCAAGCGGTTCGGCGCGGTCCGGGCCATTCAGCACGCCGATCTCACGGTACGGGCGGGTCAGGTGCACGCCCTCGTCGGGGAGAACGGCGCCGGCAAGTCCACGATGATCAAGATTGTCGCCGGTGCGGAGACGGCCGACACCGGCGAGATCGAGTGGGACGGCAGCCCGGTGCGGATCGGGTCGACCACCGACGCGATCGCGCTCGGCATCGCGACCGTCTATCAGGAACCGCAGCTCTTCCCGGAGCTGACCGTCGCCGAGAACATCTTCCTCGGCAAGGAGCTCAAGAAGCAGGGCCGGGTCGACTGGGCCACCCAGAACACCAGGGTGGTCGAGCTGCTGGAGCTGCTCGGCCTCCCGGCCGGCTATGCCACCGCCACCGTGGGCGACCTGTCCATCGCCGAGCAGCAGCAGGTCTCGATCGCGAAGGCGCTGTCCGGCGACGCGAAGGTGCTGATCCTCGACGAACCGTCGGCGATCCTGACCGACGCCGAGATCGAGGTGCTCTTCGACGTGGTGCGGCGGCTGACCGCCTCCGGGGTGAGCGTCATCTACATCTCGCACCGGCTGGACGAGCTGTTCCGCATCGCCGACGAGGTGACGGTGATGCGCGACGGGCGGACCATCGGCACGTACCCGATCGGCGAATTGAGCGTGCGCCAGATCGCTCACCTGATGGTGGGCGAGGAGCTGTCGGACGCCCGGCCGCACCGGGAGGTCCCGGCGGGGCCGGCCATGCTGGAGCTGCGCGGCCTGACCCGGACCGGCAAGTTCGCCGACGTCGACGTCACGGTGCACCAGGGTGAGATCGTCGCGCTGTACGGCCTCGTCGGCAGTGGCGTCTCGGAGATCGCGGCCTGCTGCTACGGCATCGAACGGGCGACCGGCGGCACGCTCGCCATCGCCGGAAAACCGGAGAATCCGAGAAATCCGGAACATGCGCAACGCCTGGGTGTCGCGCTGCTGCCCGCCAACCGCAAGGTCGAGGGCATGTTCGGCTTCCAGTCGCTGGCCTTCAACATCTCGGCCGGTCACCTGCGGCTGCTGTCGAAGCTCGGGGTGTTCGTGGACCGGGCCCGGGAGAAGGCTGTCGCGCTCGACCTGATCAAGCGACTGGCGGTGCGCACCCCGCACGAGCGGCAGCCGATCAGCGCGATGTCCGGCGGCAACGCGCAGAAGGTGGTGCTGGCCCGGCAGCTGGTGGAGCGCCCGAAGGTGCTGATCCTGGCCGAGCCCACCCAGGGCGTCGACGTGGGCGCCAAGGAGGAGATCCACCGCCTCATCACCGAGCTGGCCGAGGAGGGCACCGCGGTGCTGGTGGTCACCTCGGACCTGCCGGAGGCCCTGCGCATCGCCGACCGCATCCAGGTGGTGCGGGGCGGCACCACGACGGAGGAGTTCGGTCCGGACGCCAAGCAGGTCGATCTGCTGGCCGCGGCTGCGGGAGGAAGCGAATGACGATCACCGCCACTCCCCCAGCGAAGATCAAGAATCTGCCGAGCCCGGTCACCGGCCAGGAGATCGTCCTGATCGGCGTGATCGCGGTGCTCTGGGCCGCCCTGGCGGTCAGCACCCCGGCGTTCCTCACCGCCGGGTCCCTGCAGCCGCTGCTGGTGGCTACCGCGCCGGTCGCCCTGGTCGGCGTCGGCATGACCATCGTGATCATCACGGGCGGCATCGACGTCTCGGTCGGCGCGGCCATCATGGTGTGCTCGGTGATCACCGCGAAGACGCTCGTCGGCTCGGACGTGAACCTCGCCGTGGCGGTGCTGATCTCGGTGCTCGCCGGCGGTGCGCTCGGCCTGATCAACGGTTTCCTGATCGCCTACGGCCGGGTGCACGCCATCATCATCACGTTCGGCACGGCGAACCTTTTCATGTTCCTCGGCCTGCAGATCTTCGGCTCGGGCACGGTGAACGGGATCCCCGGCACGCTCGGCTTCTTCGGCCGCGGCGAGGCCGGGCGGACCCTGGGCATCCCGCACGCCTTCCTGATCACCGCGTTGATCACCGCGGCGGTCTGGTGGTACCTGCGGCACACCGCCGGCGGCCGGCACTTCTTCGCGATCGGCGGGGACGCGCAGGCGGCCCGGCTCGCCGGTGTCCGCGTGCAGCGCCGGGTCCTGCTCGCCTACCTGACCACCGGGGTGCTCGTCGGCCTCGCGTCCTGCTTCGTGATCGCGCAGGGCACGTCGACGCTCGACCAGTCGGTCGGTTCCGGCAAGGAACTCGCCGTGATCGCCGCCGTGGTGATCGGCGGTACCTCGATCATGGGTGGCCGCGGTTCGGTGCTCGGCACCTTCCTCGGCGCGCTGCTGGTGCAGACCGTGGCGTCCGGGGTGACCCAGCTGGGCTGGCGCTCGCAGCTGTCCGACCTGTTCGTCGGCATCTTCATCATCGTGGCGGTCGGCGCCGACCTGCTGCGGGCCAGGGCGAGGAGGTCCCGATGACGGCAACCACACTGGAGAAGCGCGAGAAGACGGATCTCACGCGGCTCTTCCTGACGCAGCGGATCCCGCTGCTCGCGGTGCTGATCGTCATCGTCGTCGTCACGTTCTTCATCAACGACGCCGGTGGCTACCTGACCGCGCCCTACGACTTCGACTACATGTCGGCGGCGCTGATCACCGCGGTTCCGCTGGCGATGCTCGGCCTGGCCGAGATGCTGGTGATCCTTTCCGGTCGCGGCGGCATCGACCTCAGTGTGGGCGCGATCGTCAGCCTGGCCGGGATGCTGTTCGGCTTCGCGTACGGCGAATGGGGCTGGCCGCTCTGGCTGGCGATCATCGCGACGGCCGCGTTCGGTGCGCTGCTCGGCGCGGTGAACGGTTTCCTGGTCTCCTACATCGGGTTCCCGGCACTGATCGCGACGCTGGCGACGTTCTACGCGTACAAGTCGCTGGCCATCGTGGTCAACAACCAGCAGCCGATCAGCACCGAGCCGATCCAGCAGCTGTTCTCGCTGAGCCGGTCGGTCGAACTGCCGATCATCGGTCAGTACATCCCGGACGTGCCGCTGGGCATCTTCACGTTCCTGCTGCCCACGGTGGTCGCGGTGTGGGTGCTGATGGCCCGGACGGCGTACGGGCGCCGCCTCTACGCGATCGGCACCAACGACGTGGCCGCGCGCTGGGCCGGCCTCCCGGTCCGGGACACGCGCTTCAAGGCGTACGTCTATGCGGGTCTGATCTCCGGCCTGGTCGCCGTGGTGACCGTGGCCCAGTTCGCCTCGGCACGCCCGGACGCCGGCGTCTCCGGCAACGGCATGGCCCTGCCCGCCATCACCATCGCCGTGCTCGGCGGCGTGGCGATCACCGGCGGCATCGGCCGGGTCGCCGGCGTCGTGCTCGCCACCCTGCTCATCGTCTGGCTCAACGCCGGCATCCTGCTCGCCTTCGTCGGCAACGAGGGCTCGCAGTACCAGCTCCTCGCCCTGGGCACCGTGCTCGTCTTCGCGGCACTGCTCAACGGGCTCACCAACCGCAAATACGGAGGCAGTTGACCATGAACCTCGACGGACTTGACGGCTTCACCATCGAGGTCCCCAGCTGGGCGTACGGCAACTCGGGCACCCGGTTCAAGGTGTTCACGACCCAGGGGGTGCCGCGCAACCCGTACGAGAAGATCTCGGACGCCGCGCAGGTGCACCGGGTCACCGGGCTGGCCTCGCGGGTCTCCCTGCACATCCCGTGGGACGTCGTCGACGACTGGTCGGACCTGCGGGCGCACGCCGAGAAGCTGGGCGTCTCGATCGGCGCCATCAACTCGAACCTGTTCCAGGAGGACGAGTACCGGCTCGGCTCGCTCTGCCACCCGGACGCAGCGGTCCGGGACAAGGCCGTCGCGCACCACCTGCGGTGCCTCGACGTGATGCGGCAGACCGGCTCCACCGACCTGAAGATCTGGCTTCCGGACGGCCTGAACTATCCCGGTCAGGACTCGCTGCGCGGCCGGCAGGAACGGCTGGCCGGGTCACTCCGCCGGATCTACGACGCGATGGACGGCGACCAGCGGATGCTGCTGGAGTACAAGCTGTTCGAGCCGGCCTTCTACAGCATGGACATCCCGGACTGGGGCACCTCGCTGCTGCACTGCCTGGCCCTGGGCGAGCGGGCCACCGTCGTGCTCGACACCGGTCACCACGCGCCGAGCACGAACATCGAGTTCATCGTCATGCAGCTGCTGCGGCAGAACCGGCTGGGCGCGTTCGACTTCAACTCGCGCTTCTACGCCGACGACGACCTGATCGTCGGCTCGGCCGACCCGTTCCAGCTCTTCCGGATCCTGTCGGAGATCGTGGCGGCCGGCGCGCACCGGCCCGAGTCGAAGGTCAACTTCATGCTCGACCAGTGCCACAACATCGAGGAGAAGATCCCCGGCCAGATTCGCTCGGTGCTCAACGTCGAGCAGGCGCTCGCCAAGGCGCTCCTGATCGACCAGGAGAAACTGGCGGCGGCGCAGCGGGCCGGCGACGTGCTGGGGGCGAACGCGATCCTGATGGACGCGTACGAGACCGACGTGCGCGGCGCACTGGCGGACCGGCGGGAGGCGCGGGGCCTGCCCCGGGATCCGGTGGCGGCTTTCCAGAGCTCGGGGTACGCGGAGACGGCCGCGGCCGAGCGTGTCGGCGGCACCCAGGCGAGCTGGGGGGCCTGACGATCCGCTCGCCGGCAGGCGCCCGCGCGGCCTTTCCGCGGCGCCCGCGCGGCCTTCTCTGCGGCGCCCGCACGGCCCTTCCGCGGCGCCCGGGCGAGCTGAGGCCGGGTGATCCGCCGAAGGCCGGGCGGGCGGCGGTGGCGCGGCGCACCATGGATCTCATGGACGCCGCGCAGGCCGCTCACGACGCCCGGACGGCGCAGGTCCGCGCCCGGCTCGCCGACATCACGCAGGGCGAGCCCGAACCGCACGAGCGGGCCCTGCTGGTGCGGTTGCTGCGCTCCTTCACGGCGAAGACGCCGGCCGCCGCCGACGAGGTGATCCGGCTGCTGGGTGAGGCGGCGGACGGGACGGCGGGCCAGGCGACGGATGGCACGACGGTCGGCGCGGCGGACGCCACGGCGAACCAGGCGGCGGCGGAGCTGCGGGAGCGGGCGCACGCTCTCAAGGGCTCGGCCGCCAACGTCGGCGCGACAGGTCTCGCGGCCGTCTGCGCCGACGTGGAGTCGCAGGCCCGCACCGGGGTGCGGCCGGACCCGGTGACCACCGCCCAGCGGATCCGTGCCGAGGTCACGGGCACGCTGCGAGCCGTCACCGAGGTGGCCGACGACTACGATCGGTGACTACGACCGGTGACTGCGGACCAGGTACCTGTGGTAGTCCGGCACCGCCGCCAGGACCGGCTCGACGATGTCCACCACCCGGGCGAAGTTGGTGAGCCGGTCCAGCATCACCTCGGTCGCCACGGTCCCCCGGCCGATCAGGACCAACCCGTTCACCGCGACCACGTCCTCGGCCAGGCGCATGCCGACCTCCAGCTCCATGATCCGGACGGACTTCACCACCTCCTGGTGCGCCCGGACGCCCTTGACCTTGCGCAGCGCGGCCAGCACATGCGCCGCGCCGTCCCCGCGCTCCTCGAGGGCACCGATCGCCAGCGCGGCGGTGGCCGACCGGGATTCCATTATCTCGAAGTCGATGGCGGTGCGCACCACGTTGATCCCGGCCTCGACAAGTGCCGAACGGCCGCTCTCCGGCGCCGGCTCGCCCGCCAGCCCCTGCACGATCTCGACCACGTCGTGCAGCATCGGGATGTCGCGGAGCAGGCGCACCGCGGCCCGCGGCATCGCGTTGACCATGGCCTGCTCGTCCGGGCCGAGCGCGACGCCCCGGTCCAGCTTCTTCAGCACCGCCGGCGGCACGGTCACCGCGCCGAGCTGCGACGCCATCGCGGCGACCTCGATCTCCCAGAGCCCGACGAGCTGCAGTTCGTGGCACAGCTCGGCGACCAGGGCGCGGATCCGGCCGGCCCGGGCGAACGCCACCGGGCTGGCCAGTTCGAGGCAGCCGAAGAGCGCCTGCACGCTGGTGCGCAGCGTCTTGTCGAGCAGTTCGCGCTCGGCCATCGCGCGGCTGTGCCGGGCGACCGCGTCGTCGACGATGCTGCGCAGCTCGTCGGTGCCGGCGGGCTTCGGCAGGTAGCGGTAGACGCCACCGGAGTTGATCGCGGCGATCGCGGTCTCGATGTCGCCGTGCCCGGTGTGCAGCACCCGGGTGGTGTCCGGGTACTCGATCTGGATCCGGCGCAGCAGCTCGATGCCGTCCATGCCGGGCATCCGCATGTCGCTGACCACTGCCGCGACCTGACCGTGCTCGGCGAGCACCCGCAGCGCCTCGACACCGTCGCCCGCGGTGAGCAGCTGGTGTTCGCGGCCCAGTTGCAGCGCGAGCGTCTGCAGCACGGTTTCCTCGTCGTCAACGAGCAGCACCACGGGCTTCTCGTTGTCGGCGCCGGCCGACCGGAACAGCTCGGTCCCCATGCTGGTTACCTACCTCTTCAGCGACGGTGTCGGTACGCCCGACCAATCGGCTGGCCCCGGCGCCTGGATGAGTGTTCGGCGGTACTGCGATTCGTGGCGGTGTTCTACTCAACCCGTTGCCGTCCGGCGCCGAATCTCTTTACACGTTCCGCCCATCGCCGCACCTCGGCCTCGAGAAACGGATGCCAATGACCGCACCTGGGCACGACGACTCCCGTATCGCGGCGGTGCGCAGTTACCGGTTGCTCGACGCGCCCCGCCCGGCGGTGCTCGACGAGCTGACCCGGCTCGCCGGTGCGGTCCTCGAGACGCCGATGTCCACCGTCACGCTCGTCGACCGGGACCACCAGTGGTTCGCCGGCAACACCGGCATGCCGGCCGACGGCGGCTCGCTCGACACCTCCTTCTGCGGGCAGGTGGTCGCCGGCCGGAGCGCGCTCATCGTCCCGGACGCGCTGGAGCACCCGGTCTACCGCACGTGGTCGAACGTGGTCGGCGCGCCGTACATCCGGTTCTACGCCGGGGTGCCGCTGCTGGACGAGGACGGGCACCTGATCGGGACCATGTGCGTGCTCGACACCCGGCCCCGCGACATCGGCGACCGCGAGCTGGACCTGCTCACCACGATGGCCGGGCAGGCGGCCGGGCACCTCTCGGCGATCCGTAACCGGCTGTTGCTGGCCGAGGTCGGCGACGAGCTGTCCCGGGCGATCGGCCGGGAGGAGGACTTCGTCGCGACCGTCTCGCACGAGCTGCGCACCCCGGTCACCACCATCCAGGGCTACCTGGAGCTGCTGGTGGAGAACGAGGAACTGGCACCGTACCGGCGGCTGATCGACCCGATCCGGCGCAACGGCGAGCGCCTGGTGCGGATGGTCGACCACCTGCTGGCCGGCACGCGTCCGGAGGCGACGCCGCTGCCGCTGCTGCGCGGCGGCAGCAACCTGGTGGCAGTCGCCGAGGCGGGCGCGGCCTCCTGCCGGGCGCTGGCCGAGCAGCGCGACGTGCGCATCGTCATCGAGGCCCCGGACGAGAGGGTACGGGTGATCGGCGACTTCACCCGGCTCAGCCAGGCGGCCGAACAGTTGATCAAGAACGCGGTGCTGTTCAGCGTGACCGGCACGACCGTCACGGTCCGGGTGCGGCCGGACGGTCTCGAGGTCGCCGACTCCGGCGCCGGCATCCCGGCCGGGGAACTGCCGCACGTGACCGATCGCTTCTACCGCGGCCGGCACGCGCAGGAACAGGCGGTCCCCGGGGTCGGGCTCGGCCTGAGCATCGCCGACCGGATCGTCCGGGCGCACGACGGCACCCTGGAGGTCACCTCCGACGGCGCCGAGCAGGGCACCACCGTCCGGATGATCCTGCCCGTCTGATCACGTACCGCTCAGTACCGCACCGATCCTGCCGAAACGGCTGACGAGGGCGGTTCGAGGCGGGAGATGTCATGGCGATCTTGCGACGGTTACGGCTGGCCGGGCGGCTCGGGGCCGCGTTCGCGGTGGTGCTCGTACTCCTCGGCGTCGCCGTGGCCGTCGGCACGCTCGGCCTGACCCGGCAGCGGGACGCGGTCGAACGCCTGCACACGCTGCAGAACCTGATGCACCAGGTGGCCGAGCAGAAGTTCTACAACGCCGACGTCTCCGGCTGGCAGCTGGCGTACGTCTGGGACGCGTACCGGCTCAGCCCGGTCAAGGCCGTCGACCCCGCCAACGAGAACCGGGCCGGCTTCCTGACCTCGCTCGACGCCTTGGACGACCTGCTGGCCGCGACGGACACCGCCGCCATGACCGACGCCGAGCGCGCGATCTTCGACGACCTGAGCGCGATGTGGGATGACTACCGCGAGGCCGACGAGCAGGTGGTGGCGTTCTTCAACGCCGGACAGACCGAGCAGGCCAGCAAGGTCATCCTGGGTAGCGTCTACGACATCTACTTCGACATTGTCGAGGGCACCAACGCGGTGGCCGCCTCGGTGACCGCCCGCGCCGACACCGCTGCCACGGACGCCCGGGCGGAGGCGTCGTCAGCCCGTACCCTCATGATCGTTGTCTTCGCCCTTGCCGTGGTCGCCGCGGTGCTCTTCTCGATCGCGGTGACCCGCAGCGTCACCGGCCCGGTCGCCCGGCTCGCCTCGGCGCTGCGCGGGATGGCCCGCGGTGACCTGACCGTGCGCGTCGACACCACCGGCTCCGACGAGATGGCCGAGATGAGCCGGGCCGTCGACGAGGCGGTCAGCGGTGTCCGCGCCACGGTCGTCGACATCCTCGAGAACAGTGGCCGGCTGACCGCCGCCTCCCAGACGATGCACCAGGTCAGCTCGCAGATCGACACCGCCATCGCGGACGCCGACCAGCAGGCCGGGCTGGCCGCCGCCAGCGCCGCCGGGGTGTCCGGCAACGTCAACACGGTCGCCGCCGGGTCCACCGAGATGGGCTCGGCGATCGTCGAGATCTCCCGCAACGCCGCCGACGCGGCCCGGGTCGCCTCCGAGGCGGTCGGCGCGGCCTCGGCCACCAGCACCACGATCAACCGGCTCGGCGACTCCTCGGCGCAGATCGGCGACGTGATCAAGACGATCACCGCGATCGCCGAGCAGACCAACCTGCTCGCCCTCAACGCCACCATCGAGGCGGCCCGCGCCGGCGAGGCCGGCAAGGGCTTCGCCGTGGTCGCCAGCGAGGTCAAGGACTTGGCCCAGGAGACCGCCCGGGCCACCGAGGACATCGCCCGCCGTGTCGAGGCCATCCAGAACGACACCGGGCAGGCGGTCACCGCGATCGACGAGATCAGCCGGATCATCACGCAGATCAGCGACTACCAGACGACCATCGCGTCGGCGGTGGAGGAGCAGAGCGCCACCACGGCCGAGATGAACCGGGGCGTCGGCGAGGCGGCGGCCGGTGTCACCGACATCGCGAACAACATCGCCGGCGTCGCGAGCAGCACCGCGTCCAGCCGCGAGGCGGTCGGGCTGGCGGCGCGCACGGCCCAGGACGTTCAGGCGCTCGCCGACCGCCTGCGCGACTCCGCCGGCCGCTTCATCGTCTGAGCTCAGCCCTCGACGCCGCCCGGCCGGGCGAACACGGCGGCCAGGCCGGTCGGGCTCATCGCCGGCAGCGGGGTGCCGTGGGTGAGCGCCCGCAGCACCCCGGTCGCCATCAGGGACCGCCGCACGATGCCGCGCGGCCGGGCCACCCGGAACTCGACGCCCCGCGCGTCCGTCTCGGCCCGGGCGGCGAGCAGCAGGTCGATGCCGGAGGAGTCGCAGAACGTCAGGCCGCCCAGGTCGACGATCAGCCGGTCCGGCACCGGATCACCGGCGAGCGCCCGGGTCACCTGCTCACCCACCAGGTCGGTGGTGGCCAGATCGAGCTCACCGCGCACCTGGAGGCGAACCACGGCGCCGTCGTCGATCCGCACGATTCTCACGACTCACCTCCGCGGCTGCTCACGGACTCGCCGACGCGGGCGTTCGGGCAGGGATGCAATTCGACCAGCACGCGCTTGCCGCCCTCGTGGTTCTCCACGGTCCAGCCGACCGCCAGCGCCTCGATCAGCGCGATGCCGCGGCCACCGACCCCGTCCGGGTCACGCCGGCGGGGCACCACCGACGAGCCGTCGGCGACCGACACGATCACCTTCGTGTCGTGGGCCTCCACGGCCAGCGCCACACAGCCACCGCCGTGCCGGACCGCGTTCGTGACCAGCTCGCTGACCACGACGGAAACACCGTCCAGCCAGTCCGGATCGCGGAAGCCCCAGCCGCCCAGCACCGCCGAGACTGCCCGGCGGGCGGAGCCGGGAGCGCCGCGGTCCAGCGGCACGTCCAGATGGGCGGTCAACACACTCATAAGCAAAACCCCGTGAGTCACCGATATGCGGCCGGACAGTACCCCGCGAACCGGTGATGTGAAACCTCGCCATCAGTGACTGTGGTCCCCCAGCAGCTTCGTCGCCAGCACCGCCGCCTGGGTACGCCGCTCCAGACCCAGTTTCGCCAGCAGGCTGGAGACGTAGTTCTTCACCGTCTTCTCGGCCAGGAACATCCGGCCGGCGATCTCCCGGTTGGTCAGGCCCTCCGCCACGAGCTCCAGGATCCGGCGCTCCTGATCGGTCAGGGACGCCAGCTCGCGGGGCTGTTCGACACCGTTGCGGATCCGCTCCAGGACCCGCTGGGTGACCGCCGGGTCCAACAGGGACTGTCCGGCGGCGACCCGGCGCACCCCGTCGACCAGATCGGTGCCGCGGATCTGCTTCAGCACATAGCCCGAGGCGCCGGCCATGATCGCGGCGAACAGGGCCTCGTCGTCCTCGTACGACGTCAGGATCAGTCCCTTGATCGACGAGTCGACGGCCCGCACGTCCCGGCACACGTCGATGCCGTTGCCGTCCGGCAGCCGGGCGTCCAGGACCGCCACGTCGGGGCGCAGCGCCGGGATGCGAGCCGCCGCCTCGCGCGCGGAACCGGACTCGCCGACGACCTCGATGTCACCGCCCGCCTGGAGCAGGTCGACGAGGCCGCGGCGGACGACCTCGTGGTCGTCGAGGAGGAAGACTCGGATCATGTCTCCTTCCTACCAACCAGCCGGCCCGCGCACCTAGGGCCATTGGTCCCGCGCCACCGGCCCGGCGCACCGGTACCCTCGACCCGTGTCCGACGCACCGCCCCCCTCGCTCGGCCTGAGCCCGCTCTCCCGGGTGCGCCTCGACGAGCTGCTCCAGGAGATGCAGAACCGGGTCGGCGAGATCGTGACCAGCCGGGAGCGGCTGCGCGCCCTGCTCGACGCGGTCGTCGGCATCGGCACCGACCTCGACCTGCGCAGCACGCTGCAACGGATCGTGGAGGCGGCCTGCGCCCTCGCCGGCGCGAAGTACGGCGCCCTCGGTGTGCTCTCCCCCGGCCACGACAGCCTCTCCGACTTCGTCACGCACGGCATCCCCGCCGAGGCGCACGCGCGGATCGGCGACCTGCCGCACGGCCGCGGTGTGCTCGGGGTGCTGATCACCGACCCGCAGCCGGTCCGGCTTCCGGACATCACCCAGCACCCCGACTCGTACGGTTTCCCGCCCCACCATCCGCCGATGCACAGCTTCCTCGGTGTGCCGGTGCGCACCCGCGAGCAGATCTTCGGCAACCTCTACCTCGCCGAGAAGCAGGGCGCCGAGCAGTTCAGCGACGACGACGAGGAGATCGTGGTGGCGCTGGCCGCCGCGGCGGGTGTGGCGATCGACAACGCCCGGCTCTACGAGCTGGCGCAGCGGCGGCAGCGGTGGCTGGAGGCGGCCGCCGAGATCACCGGCGTGCTGCTGGGCACCGTCCGGCGGACCGAGGCGCTGCGCCTGATCGCCCGCCGGGCCCGTGAGGTGGCCGGCGCCGCACTGGTCCTGGTGCTCCTGCACGACGAGGAGAACGCCCGGTTCACCATCGAGGTCGCCGACGGTGCCGACCCGGGCTGCGCCGCCATGACCGGCCGGGTGCTGCCGGTGGACGCGGTGCAGGTGCGCGACTTCGGCCGCAAGGCGTACCGGTTTCTCGACGACCTGCGCGACGCCGCCGAATGGCCCGGGCCGGTGCCCGCCGGCCCGGCGCTGGCCGCCCCGCTCGCCGGCGGTGACATCCCGCAGGGTGTGCTGATCGTCAGCCAGCCGCCGGAACGGGCCGCGTTCGGCGACGACGACGCGGTGCTGCTCTCCACGTTCGCCGGCCAGGCCGCGCTGGCCCTGGAGCGGGCCCGCGCCCAGGAGGAGCGCGAGCTGCTGGCAGTCCTGGAGGACCGTGAGCGGATCGCCCGTGACCTGCACGACGTGGTCATCCAGCGGCTCTTCGCCACCGGCATGCAGCTGCAGGCCGCCGCCGCGCCGCAGGCGGTCCGGCCGGACGTCGCCAAGCGCATCAACGCGGCCGTCGACGACCTCGACGCCACCATCCGCGACATCCGCCGGTCGATCTTCGAGCTGCGCGCCCCGGTCGGCGCCGCCCTGCGCACCGAACTGCGGGACACGGTCGACGCCGCCGCCGCGACCCTCGGGTTCCGGCCCGCCCTGGAGACCTCCGGCCCGGTGGAGAGCGCGGTCCCCGACGACGTGGTGCCGGAGCTGACCGCGGTGCTGCGGGAGGCGTTGTCGAACGTGGCCCGGCACGCCCGCGCCACCGACGTCCGTGTCTCGGTGCGGGTCGCCGGCGGCGAACTGATCCTCCAGGTGCGCGACGACGGCGTCGGCATGGATCCGGCGCTGGCCCGCGGCGGTGTGGTCAACATGGGCGAGCGCGCCCACGACCTGGGCGGCGCCTTCGAGATCGGTCCCGGTCCGGACGGCGGCGGCACCCTGGTCACCTGGCGTGTCCCGCTCGGGACCTTCGACTCTTAACGGCGGCGCCCGGGCGCGGCACGGTAGGGAGGACCACCGCCCGAAGGAGAACCGCCGTGAACCGCTACGACGAGTCGGACCTGCGCCGCGCCGCCGCGGCCGCGATCCAGGCGCCCTCGATGCACAACACCCAGCCGTGGTCGTTCCGGCTCCGGGACGGCGGGATCGAGGTGCTGGCCGACCCGTCCCGCCGGCTCGGCGTGGCCGACGGCACCGGCTGGGCGCTGCGCGTGGCCTGCGGCGCGGCCACCTTCAACGCGCGCCTCGCGCTGGCCTGGGCGGGCACCCCGGCCGAGGTGCGGCTGCTGCCGGCGGACGACCCCGGCGTGATCGCGCGGCTCACACCGGGCCGGCACCGGCCGCCCACCTACGCCGAGCGCGACAGGTACGCGGCGATCGAGCGCCGGCACAGCAACCGGGACCCGTTCTGGCCCGACCCGGTCCCCGCCGACGTGCGCGTCGCGTTGATCGAGGCGGCCCGGTCGGAGAACGCCTGGCTGGACCTGCTGGTCGGGATGACCGCGCTCACCGGTTTCTCGGAGATCGCGCACAGCGCCGACCGGGTGCTGCGCCGCGATCACCGGTACCAGGCCGAGCTGATCACCTGGACCGGCACCGAGGAGGCGCCGGACGGGATCCCGGTGGCCGCCGGTGCCCCGCTCGCGGAGCCGCAGGACCTGGTGCCGCAGCGGGTGTTCACGCGCCGGCGGCGGGCGCCGGGCCGCGACTACGAGCCGGAGCCATTGATCGGCATCCTCGGCACCGCGGGCGACCGGAAGCTGGACCAGGTGATCGCCGGGCAGGCGCTGCAGAACGTGCTGCTGACGCTCACCGACGCCGGGCTGTCCGCGTCGATGATCTCCCAGCCGATCGAGGTGCCGCCGGCCCGTGACCAGCTGCGCCGTTCGCTCGGCCGGACCGGTTTCCCGCAGATGGCGATCCGGGTCGGTTACGGCCGGCCCGGTCATCCCGCACCACGCCGGGACGTCGCCGACGTGCTCGGCCACTGACCCGGCACCTATGCTGTCGCCGGCGGCACGGCGTTGTCACCAGCGGCACGACGCTGTGGCCGGCAGTACGGCGCTGTCGCCGGCAGCACGGCACGGCACCAGGAGGCGGCATGGCACCACAGGGCACGGCGGTCATCGGATGAGCGCCGGTCACGCGCACCCGCTGCACCTGGAACGGGACAGCCCGATCCACCGGCTCTCCCCCGAAGTCAAGATCGTCGCGGTGGTGCTGTTCACGGTGATCGTGGTGGTCACCCCGCGCACCGAGTTCGCGGCGTTCGGCGGTTACGCGCTGCTCATCGCCGGTGTCGCGGTCCTGGCCCGTGTGCCGGCGCTCTGGCTCGCCAAGCGGGCCACCATCGAGCTGCCGTTCGTCCTGCTCGCGGTGGCGCTCCCGCTGGCCGGCCAGGGCGAGCGGGTGGACTGGCTGGGCCTGTCGCTCTCGGTCGACGGCCTCTACGGCGCCTGGAACATCTTCGCGAAGGGCACCCTGGGCGTGCTGGCCTCGCTGCTGCTGGCCGCCACCACCACGATGCGTGACCTGGTGCTGGGCCTGGACCGGCTGCACTGCCCACCGGTCTTCACCCAGATCATGACATTCATGCTGCGCTACATCGACGTGCTCGCCGACGACGCGCGCCGGATGCGGATCGCCCGGCTCTCGCGCGGCTACGACCCGCGCTTCCTCTGGCAGGTCAAGGCGTTCGCGGTCGGGGTCGGCGCGCTGTTCCTGCGCTCCTACGAGCGCGGCGAGCGGGTCTACCTGGCGATGCTGTCGCGCGGGTACACCGGCCGGCTGCCGCAGATCACCGGCGGCCCGGCGCCGGGCCGCGACTGGGCGCTGTCGGCGGTGCTCCCGGTCGCCGCCGCCGGCATCGCCGTCGCCGGCCTGCTGCTGACCTGAGCCGGCAGCCTTCCCCGGCACCACCCCGGCCCCCGCCTCCGCGCGACCACCGCCGAGCCGGAGCCGGGCCTCTCCTAACATGATCGGAGTGACCACACCGGCCCTGCGCATCAGCGGACTGCACTTCGCCTACCCGGACGGGCGCGAGGCGCTGCGCGGCGTCGACCTGAGCCTCGCGCCGGGCGAGCGGGTCGCCCTGCTCGGGCCGAACGGTGCCGGCAAGACCACGCTGGTGCTGCACCTCAACGGCATCCTGCACGGCGGGCCCGGGCGGGTGGAGATCTCCGGGATGCCCGTCACCCCCGGCGACCGGGCGGCGATCGCCGAGATCCGCCGCCGGGTGGGCATCGTCTTCCAGGACCCCGACGACCAGCTCTTCATGCCCACGGTCGCGGAGGACGTCGCTTTCGGCCCGGCGAATCTGGGCGTACGCGGCACCGAACTCGACGACCGGGTGAGCGAGGCCCTGGCCGCCGTGGGCATGTCGGAGCACCGCGACCAGGTGCCGCATCACCTCTCGTTCGGGCAGCGGCGCCGGGTCGCGGTGGCCACGGTGCTGGCGATGCGCCCGGAGATCCTGGTCCTCGACGAGCCGTCGTCGAACCTGGACCCGGCGAGCCGGCGGGAGCTCGCCGAGATCCTCGAGTCGCTGCCGGTCACCGTGCTGATGGTGACGCACGACCTGCCGTACGCCTTGGAGCTGTGCCCCCGCTCGGTGATCATCGACGACGGCCGGCTGGTCGCCGACGGCAGCACGGTGACGCTGCTGGCCGACCGCGAGCTGATGGCGTCGCACCGCCTGGAGCTGCCGTTCGGCTTCGACCCGGTGGCCGCGATGACCGCCCTGGCCGCGCGCCGCAAGAACCCGTAGACCGAGCGGACCCGCGCCGCAAGAGCCGCCAACAATCCGCCAGCAAGCCGCAAAGAACGCAGGCGGGACCCGGACCCGGCCGCCTCGAGCGGAAGCGCCGGACCCGGAACCGGCACCGCTCAGGCGGCCTGCCGCATCGAGGCGGACCGCACCCCGCCCACGAGGGCCTGCCAGGTGGTGCGGCCGGCCACACCGTCGGCCGGGATCGCGGCGCTCTCCTGGAACGCGCGCACGGCCTGTTCGGTCGCCGGGCCGAACTCCCCGTCCACCTCGGTCCGGAACTCGCGCTGCAGGCCGCGTACCGCATTGCCCCGCGCGCCCGGACCGACCTCGACGACCAGGGCCGCCCAGGTGTCCGGGCAGACGATCCCGTTGTCCGGAAGGTTCTTGGTCCACTGGAAGGCCCGGACCGCGTCGCCGGTCTGCGCGCCGAAGACGCCGTCGACGGTGACCGTCTGACCGTGTGCCAGCAACAGGAACTGCAGCGTGGTGACCGAGTGATCCTTGGCGCCCTGCCGGGTCGTCGGCCAGGGGTTCAGCGTGGCGGCCATAGAGGGGGTCCCCTTCCTCATCGTCGAGCGACGGGTGTTGCGCTTCCCTCACTTTCGCCAACGTTGCCGATGAATGAAAGGGTGAGACATGTCTCGGCCACAGATTCTTAAGAAAACCACCCCGGGATGCGCGATGACGCGCACACCGGGGTGGTTCCGCACCGGACGGGTCAGCTCTCGGCCCAGTCCCCCAGCGCCCAGTCACGCACCTCGGGCATGTCCTCCAGGTGCTCGACGACGTACCGCTCGTGGCGCTCCAGCTGCGACTCGCACCACGCCTTGAGCTCGGTCGCCCCGGTCGGCAGCCGGCGCGCGTTGTTTATCGCGTCGATCACCAGGTGATAGCGGGACGCCCGGTTGCGGACCGTCATGTCGAACGGCGTCGTGGTGGTGCCCTGCTCGATGAAGCCGCGCACCCGGAACCGGTCGGCGTCCGGCCGGCCGTGGACCAGCTGGTGGATGGCGCCCGGATATCCGTGGAAGGCGAACACCACGTCGACGTGGTCGGTGAACAGCTCCCGGAAGAACGTCTCGCTCATGCCGTGCGGGTGGTCCTTGGGCCGCGGCAGCGTCATCAGGTCGACGACGTTCACCACGCGCGCCTTCAGGTTCGGCAGCCGTTCCTTGAGGATCTGCGCGGCCGCCACGGTCTCCATCGTCACGACGTCACCGGCGCAGGCCAGCACGATGTCCGGGTCGGTGGTGCCGTCGTCGGTGCCGGCCCAGTCCCAGACCCCGGCGCCCCGGGTGGCGTGCTCGATCGCCGCGTCCATGTCGAGCCACTGCAGCTGCGGCTGCTTGTCGATCACGATCAGGTTGATGTACGACCGGGACCGGAAGCAGTGGTCGGCGACGGAGAGCAGGGTGTTCGCGTCCGGCGGCAGGTAGACCCGGGCCACGTCGCCGCGCTGGGTCAGCACGTTCTGGATCAGGCCGGGGCCCTGGTGCGAGAAGCCGTTGTGGTCGTTGCGCCACGCGGTCGAGGTGAGCAGGATGTTCAGGCTCGGAACCTTGGCCCGCCACGGCAGGTGGCTCGCCTCCTGCAGCCACTTGCCGTGCTGGATCGTCTGCGAGGCGCTGACCATGGCGAACGCCTCGTACGTGGCGAACATGCCGTGCCGGCCGGTCAGGTTGTAGCCCTCGAGCCAGCCGTGGCAGTTGTGCTCGGAGAGCACCTCCATGACCCGGCCGGCGTTGCTGATCTTCACGTCGTCCGGAGTGACGGACTCCATGAAGCCGCGGTCGGAGACCTCGAAGACCGCGCCGAGGCGGTTGCTGTTCGTCTCGTCCGGGCAGAACAGCCGGAACCGGTCGTCGTTGCGCGCGTAGATGTCGCGCATGAACTCGCCGAGTTTGCGGGTCGACTCGGCGCGGCCCTGCGCGGGCCGCTTCACCTCGACCGCGTAGTCCCGGAAGTCGGGCAGGTCGAGATCGCGGGTGAGCCGGCCGCCGTTGGCGTGCGGGCTCGCGCTCATCCGCAGGTCACCGTCGGGCGCCAGGTCCTTGACCAGGTCCACGGGCGCGCCGGAGGCGTCGAAGAGCTCTTCCGGACGGTACGACCGGAGCCACTTCTCCAGCTCCTGGAGGTGTTCCGGGTTGTCCCGGACCCCGGAGAGCGGCACCTGGTGCGACCGCCACGTGCCGGTCACGGTGATCCCGTCGATCTTTTCGGGCCCGGTCCAGCCCTTGGGCGTACGCATGATGATCATCGGCCAGTGCGGGCGCTCGCCGTCCCAGTCGCCGGTGCGCGCGGCGTCCTGGATGGCCCGGATCTTGCCCCACGCCGTCGCCAGCACCTCGGCGAACCGCACGTGCATGCCGGGCAGGTCGTCCCCGCCCACCTCGAGCACCTCGTAGCCGTGGCCCTCGAGCAGCTTGCGCACCTCGGCCGGGTCCTTGCGGGCCAGCACGGTCGGTCCGGCGATCTTCGCGCCGTTCAGGTGCAGGATCGGCAGGACCGCGCCGTCGTGCTTGGGGTTGATGAAGGAGATGCCCTTCCAGGAACCCTCCAGCGGGCCGGTCTCGGCCTCACCGTCACCGACCACCGCGATGCTGAGCAGGTCGGGGTTGTCCATCACCGAGCCGAACGCGTGCACCAGCACGTAACCGAGCTCGCCACCCTCGTGGATCGAGCCGGGCGTGGTCACCGAGACGTGGCTCGGGATGCCGCCAGGGCTGGAGAACTGCCGGAACAGCCGCAGCAGGCCGGCCTCGTCCTGGGCGACCTGCGGGTACACCTCGGAGTAGGTGCCCTCCAGGTATCCGGCGGCGACGAGCGCCGGGCCGCCGTGGCCGGGCCCGGCCAGGTAGATCGCCTGCTGCCCGGTCATCTTGATCAGCCGGGAGACGTGCGCGTAGACGAAGGAGAGGCCGGGGCTGGTCCCCCAGTGCCCGAGCAGGCGCGGCTTGATGTGCTCATTGCTCAGCGGCTCGCGCAGCAGCGGGTTGCCCTGGAGGTAGATCTGCCCGATGGTCAGGTAGTTGTTCGCCCGCCACCAGGCGTCCAGGCCGGCGACCTCCTTCTCGTCGGGCTCCGCCAGTCTGCGCACGAGCTCACCATGGTCGAGCGCGCTGGCCCGGTTCTCCGAAACGGCGGTCACGGTCAATCCTCTCCATCGTCTCTGTCAGAGGTCCTGCCGGTCACGATCAACGTATCGAGGGGCGATGCCCGGGGCACGGGTCCTTCGGCCCTGTCCCCTGGGTCACCGTACCCAGCACTCCTGATCACTCACGCCGACCGGCGGATGAACCTCGCGTAAAGTGGCACGCGGTGTGCCGGGAAGCCTGGTCGGCGTTCGCTTCGCCGTACCCTCCCGGAGGTCACCCATGCAGCCGCACCGCCTGCTCTCCCTCGGGTCGTGGCCCGAGGCCCGCCGGATCGCCGACGTCCTGCGCGCCGAGACCGTGGGTGGCGTGCTGTTGCTGGCCGCGACCGTGCTGGCCTTGGGCTGGGCGAACTCCCCATGGAAAGACTTCTACCAGGACCTGGCGGCGTTCCGGGTCGGCCCGGCGGAATGGCACCTGGATCTCCCGCTGTCCGCCTGGGCCGCCGACGGGCTGCTGGCGATCTTCTTCTTCGTGGCCGGCCTCGAGCTGAAACGCGAGTTCGTCGCCGGCGACCTGCGTGACCTGCGCCGCGCCGCGCTCCCGGTCGCGGCCGCAGTCGGCGGCATGCTCGCCCCCGCACTGATCTACCTGGCCGTGATCAGTGCCGGCGACGGTGCCGGGATGCGGGGCTGGGCGGTGCCGACCGCGACCGACATCGCGTTCGCGCTGGCCGCCCTCGGGGTGATCAGCACCCATCTGCCCGGTGCCCTGCGCACGTTCCTGCTCACCCTGGCCGTCGTCGACGACCTGCTCGCCATCACGATCATCGCGATCGTCTACACGGCCGCTCTGCACCCGGTCCCGCTGCTGCTGGCGCTGGTGGCGATCGCCGCGTTCGGCCTGCTGGTGCAGCGCGGGGTGACCCGCTGGTGGCTGCTGATCCCGCTGGCCGTGACCGCCTGGGCGCTGGTGCACGCGTCCGGGGTGCACGCCACCGTCGCCGGCGTGCTGCTCGCCTTCACCGTCCCGGTCCGCGGCGCCGACCTCGCGCACCGCTTCGAGCACCGGCTGCGGCCGCTCTCCGCCGGCTTCGCGGTGCCGGTCTTCGCGTTCTTCGCCGCCGGCGTCACCATCGGCGGCGGCGCCGGCCTGGGCGCGACCGTCACCCTCGCCGCGGTCCTCGCCCTGGTGATCGGCAAGCCGGTCGGCATCATGGCCGCGGCCTGGCTGGTGCAGCGCTTCACCCGGGCCCGGCTGGCGGAGGGGCTGAGCTGGTGGGACGTGCTGGGACTGGGCCTGCTGGGCGGCATCGGCTTCACCGTGTCCCTGCTGGTCAGCGAATTGGCGTACGGCCCCGGCAGCGCACTCGACGAGCAGGCGAAGATCGGTGTGCTCGCCGGGTCGCTGATCGCCGTGCTGCTGGCCGCGGTGCTGCTGCGGGTGCGCAACCGCCACTACCGGCGGCTGTGCGAGCAGGAGGCGACCGACGCCGACGCCGACGGCATCCCGGACGCCTACCAGCGCTGACATCGCGGGACACCCGGCGCCGCGCTGAATAGTTAAGCTCCTCGCTGTGACAGCTGTCGATAACGTGCTCGTCGTGGGCGCCGGCATCTCCGGCGCCGCGACCGCGATCAGCCTGGCCCGGTCCGGCGTCCGCGTGGACCTGGCCGACCTGCGCTCGACACCGCCCGCCGTCGGGTCCGGCATCAACCTGCAGGGCAACGCGCTGCGGGTGCTGCGCGAGCTGGGCGTCTGGGAACGCCTGCGACAGCACGGGTACGGATTCGACTCGCTCGGCCTCCGCGCACCCGACGCCTCCGCCACCCTGATCGCCGAACTCCCCGGCATCCGCACCGGCGGGCCGGACCTGCCCGCGACGTTCGGGACGTACCGCCCGGTGCTGGCCCGGATCCTGCTGGACGCCGCCGCCGCGGCCGGCGCCCGGCTCCGGTTCGGCACCGAACTGACCGGGCTCGACCAGGACGGCGACACGGTGGCCGTCACGTTCGCCGACGGGACGACCGGCCGGTACGACCTGGTGGTCGGCGCCGACGGCATCCGTTCCCGCACCCGGCAGGCCGCCGGCATCGAGCTGACCACGCGGGACGTCGGCATGGAGATCTGGCGGGTGGTGGCGCCGCGGCCGGCCTCGGTGACCCGCACCGACCTGTTCCTCGGCGGGCCCCTCTACCTCGCCGGTTACTGCCCGACCGGCGAGAAGACGCTCTACGCCTACCTGGTGGAACCGCCTCGCCACCGCGGCGACCTCACCCTCGGTGAACAGCTGGCGGTGGTGCACGAGCTGAGCGCGCCCTACCACGGACCCTGGGACGAGATCCGCGCCTCCCTGGCCGACGTGGAGTCGATCAACTTCACCACGTTCCGCACCCATCTGCTGGACCCGCCGTGGAACCGCGGCCGCGTCGTCGTCATCGGCGACGCCGCGCACACCTTCCCGCCCACCCTCGCCCAGGGCGCCGCACAGTCCCTGGAGGACGCCGCCGTCCTCACCGAGCTGCTGCTGACCCACGACGCCGTCACCGACGAGATGTGGGCGGAGTTCACCGCCCGCCGCCACGACCGGGTGCGCACCGTCCTGGGTGCCGCGCTGCAACACTGCCGCTGGCTGCTCGACGGCGACCGCGGCGACATCCCGGGCCTGCACTCGAGCGTGGCCGACCTCGTGTCCCGGCCGGCATGACCCCCGCACCCGGGTTCGTCAGGCAGCGAGTGCGACGCGGTGTTCCGTGCACCCGGCGCCCTTGGGCGCACGCGACCCCCTGCGCTGATCCGCGGCGTTGTTGATCTGCCAGCGACGCGAAATCGCGGTGATCAAGGCATGATCACCGCGATTTCGTAGCGCTAGCAGATCAACTTCTCGACACTGCCGGCGGCGCCGGGCAGCGCCGCCGGCCGCACCGGCCGGCTGCGCCGGGTGGACGCCACCGGCCGGTGCCGCCGGCTGTTACGCCACGGTCAGGGTGCAACTGTCGTCGCCGGCGCCCAGAGCGGTGACCGCGTCGCCGAGCTGGACGTTCCAGGGCAGGGCGGCCCCGTCGCGCACGATCGTCACGGCATCACCGCCGGCGTCGACCGTGAACACCGTGACGTCGCCGCCCGGGCCGGGTACGCGGACCGCCGTACGCCCCGCGGGCGCGAAGAGCCGCAGCGTGACCCCGTCCCGGTAGTCGTAGTCGGGCCGGTCCTGCCGGGCGCCGACCGGGATCACCGCGCCGGGCCGGACCAGCAGCGGCACGCTGTCGAAGCCGTGCGTCTCGGTGACCCAGCCCGGGCCGTCGACGGTCTCCCCGGTCAGGTAGTGCGTCCACCGCCCAGCCGGCACGTAGTAGGTCACCTCCCCCTCGGCGCTGAAGACCGGGGCGACCAGCAGGTCGTTGCCCAGCAGGTACTGCCGTTCGAGGTGCGTGACGGCCGGGTCGCCGGGGAAGCCGAGGAGCATGGAGTGCATCACCGGCACGCCCGTCTCGTGGGCCTCGCGGGCGGCGGCGAACAGGTACGGCATCAGCCGGTACTTGAGGTGGGTGAAGGCGCGCAGCACGTCCACGGCCTCGTCGTCGAAGTTCCACGGCACCCGGTACGACTGGTTGCCGTGCAGCCGGCTGTGCGAGGAGAGCAGGCCGAACGCGACCCACCGCTTGAACACGGCCGGGTCGGGCAGCCCTTCGAAGCCGCCGATGTCGTGGCTCCAGAAGCCGAACCCGGACGACATCAGCGACAGGCCGCCGCGCAGGCTCTCCGCCATGGAGACGAACGTGCCGGAGTTGTCGCCGCCCCAGTGCACCGGGAACTGCTGGCCGCCGACGGTCGCGGACCGGGCGAACAGCACGGCCTCGCCCTCGCCCCGGGCCTCGCGGAGCACGTCGAAGACGACCTGGTTGTAGAGCTGCGTGTAGTAGTTGTGCATCCGTTCCGGGTCGGAGCCGTCGTGCCACACCACGTCGGTTGGGATGCGTTCGCCGAAGTCGGACTTGAAGGCGTCGACGCCCATCTCGACGAGGCCGCGCAGCTTGGCCGCGTACCACTCGCGGGCGGCCGGGTTGGTGAAGTCGACCAGGGCCATGCCGGCCTGCCAGCGGTCCCACTGCCAGACGTCGCCGTTGGCCTTGCGGACCAGGTAGCCGCCGGCCTTGCCCTCGGCGAACAGGGCGGACCGCTGCGCGATGTACGGGTTGATCCAGAGACAGGTGCGCAGCCCTTTGCCGGCGAGGCGTTTGAGCATGCCGGGCGGGTCCGGGAAGACGCGCGGATCCCATTCGAAGTCGCACCAGGAGAACTCACGCATCCAGAACGTGTCGAAGTGGAAGACGCTGAGCGGCAGGTCCCGTTCGGCCATCCCGTCGATGAAGCTGTTCACCGTCTCCTCGTCGTAGGAGGTGGTGAACGACGTGGTCAGCCAGAGCCCGAACGACCAGGCCGGCGGCAGCGCCGGGCGGCCGGTGAGCGCGGTGTACTTGCGGATCACGTCGGCTGGGGTGGGCCCGTGGATGACCAGGTAGGACAGCCGCTGCCCGGCGACGCTGAACTGGGTGCGGGTGACCATCTCGGAGGCCACCTCGAAGGAGACCCGGCCGGGATGGTCGACGAGGACGCCGTACCCTCCGCTGGTCAGGTAGAACGGGACGTTCTTGTAGGCGAGTTCGCTGCTGGTGCCGCCGTCCTCGTTCCAGATGTCGACGCTCTGGCCGTTCTTGACCAGTGGGCCGAAGCGTTCGCCGAGGCCGTGGACGACTTCGCCGACGCCGAGGTCGAGCTGTTCGTGGATGTAGGACTCGCCGTCGGCGGTGTCGACCGCCCCCATCCCTTTCCAGCCGGAACCGGTGATCCGCCTGCCGCCGGCGAGGAAGTCCAGTCCCCAGCGCTCACCGCTGGTGAACCGGGCGGTCAGCGCGCCGGAGGTGATCTCGAGATCGCGGATGCCGGCGTCGACAGGCGACGGGGTGAGCGCGAAGTCCGGGTACTTCGCCACCTCGCCCTGGAAGTGCTCGATGGTGACCCGGATGACGTCCGGCGCGGGTGCGGTGCAGGTGATCGTGAGCAGCGGCGAGTCCAGGGTGTCGCCCCGGTCCCGCACCTTGCGGGTGGCGGCGAGAACGGTCAGCGAGTCCGCCCCGATGACGCTGTCCTGCACGTGCGCGGGGTGCAGCACGGTGACGCCGTCCCGCTTGCGCCAATAGCCGTCGGTGAACTTCATGGGGGTCCTTTACTTGATGGCACCGGCGGCGATGCCGCGCGTGAGGGTCCGCTGGAAAAGGAGGAAGAAGAGCATCGCGGGGAGGATGCCGATCAGCGCGGAGGCGCTTGTCGTGGTGGCGTCCATCATCCGGTCGCCCTGCAGGACGCCGAGCGCGACCGGAACCGTCTGGTTGTCGTTGGAGATCAGGAAGATCAGCGGCAGGAAGAACTCGTTCCACGTCCAGATGAAGAAGAACGTGAAGAGCACCGCGAGGGTGGGCCGGCTCACCGGCACCACGACCCGCCACAGCGCCCGCCACTTGCCGGCGCCGTCGATCGCGGCGGCCTCCAGCAACTCCTTGGGGAACTCGGTGTAGACCGAGGTGAGTAGGTACGTGCCGAACGCGCTCTGGATCACCGTGAAGATGATGATGATCGCGATCAGGTTGTCGTAGAGGCCGATCTCCTTGCCGATGTAGTACAGCGGGTAGACCAGCACCTCCTGCGGCAGCAGGTTCGCGACCAGGAAGAACACCAGGAACCAGACGCGGCCTTTGACCCGGCCGATGCCCAGGGCGTACGCGTTGAGGATGCTCAGCAGCACGCCGAGCACCGCGACGACGAGGCTGGTGATGAAGCTGTTCCAGAGCTTCTGACCGAAGTTGACCCGGTTCCAGAAGTCGACGATCCCGTCCCAGTAGAGGCTGGTCGGTATCGACAGCGGTCCGTCGGCGGCGTACTCCGCGGGGTTCTTGACCGCGTTGACAGCGACGACCAGCAGCGGGCCGACCATCAGGAGCAGCAGCACCACGAGCGCGGCGAGCACCCCGAACCGCACCGGATCGCGGTGCTTGGCGGCCCGCGGTGACTTGTCGTCCGCGGCGCGGGCCTCGGCGAGCGTTGCGGTGACTGTCATTTCGACTCCTCCGCCCGGTGCTGGAGCCGCAGGAAGACGAAGGCGAGCACGACGATCAGCACCGTGAGCACCGTGGAGATCGCCGACCCGTACCCGACCTGGGCTTTCTCGAAGAAGTTCTGGTAGGCGAAGTAGGACGGGACCAGGGTGGCGTTGCTCGGGCCGCCACTGGTCAGCACGAACACCTGGCCGAAGATCTTCAGGGCGGCGATCGTGGTGGTGATCAGCACGACGTAGAACTCGGGGCGGATCATGTAGACCGTGATCTTGCGGAACCGCTGCCACCAGCCGGCGCCGTCCAGGTCGGCCGCCTCGTAGAGCTCCGGGTTGACGCGGGAGAGGCCGGACATGAACATGACGATCGGGTAGCCGAGCTGGAACCAGATCATCACGGCCATCACGCTGTACAGCGCGTAGTCGGGGTCGCCGAGCCAGTTCCGGGTGAGCCCGCCCAGCCCGATCGACTCGAAGATCCGGTTGAGCGCGCCGTAGTCCGGGTGCAGGATCCAGCCCCAGACGATGCCGGTCACCGCGACCGGCAGCACCTGCGGCAGGTAGTAACCGGAGCGCAGGGCGCCGGCCCAGCGGTCACCGAAGTGCTTGGCGACGTAATCGAAGAGCACCGCGGCCAGGAAGAGCCCGACGAGCGTCGGTATCACGGCCATGGCGATCACGAGCAGGGCGATGTTGCCGAACGACTGCCAGAACAGCGCGTCGGCGAAGAGCCGGGTGTAGTTGTCGAAGCCGACCCAGCGGGGGCTGCCCACACCGGTCCACTTGGTGAAGCTGACGTAGACCGTCATCACGAGCGGCACGACGATCACCGCCAGGGAGGCGAGGACGCCGGGGATCAGGTAGATCGCGTACCCGCGGTTGCTGGTTGTGCTCTTGGCGGCCATGGCCGATTCCTTCCGCGAGGCGGGCGGTGGTCACCCACCGCCCGCGGCTCACTCACTTGCCCAGGTCGGCCAGGTTCTGCTGGTACGGCTTGGCGATCTCGTCGAGGAACGCGTCCGGGGTCTTCGAGCCGTTGATCAGGCCCTGGACGCCTGCCACGAGCACGTCGTAGTAACCGGGCGCCGGCCAGTCCGGGTAGAAGGCGAGGCCGTCACTGCCGGAGAGCTTGTTGAAGTTCTCGATCAGTTCCTTGTTCTTCGGGTCGGTGATCTGGGCGACGTCGGCCGCCACCGGGACACCGCCGGAGTTGCCGAGCAGCGCCTGCACCTCCGGCGACATGGTGATGTCGATGAAGTCGTACGCCAGAGCCTTGGCCTTGCTCTTCTCCGGCACCACCCACAGGTTGCCGCTGGAGCCCGGGTGCAGCGTGTTGCCCGGGAAGAGGAACGTGCCCCACTCGAAGTTCTTGATCTCCTCGGCGAACCGGCCGTACCACCAGCTGCCGGAGAACATGATCGGGAACTTGCCCTGGGTGAAGGAGACGCCCATGTCCTCGGCCTTGATGCCGGCGGAGTCCTTGGAGATGTAGCCCTTGCTCACCCAGTCGGCGAACGTCTGCGCGCCGTAGGTCAGCTGCGGACCCTTGAAGTCGACCTTGTTCTTGTAGAGCTGGTAGTCGTCGACGAACGCCCGGTCGCCCTTGGCCAGCGCGAGCTCGTAGAAGATCTGCTGGGCCGGGTACTCCGCGCCGCCCACCGCGAGCGGGGTCACCTTGTTCCGCACGAAGGTGTCCATCACCTTCGTGAACTCGTCGAGCGTGGTGGGCACGGCGAGCTGGTACTTGTCGAACAGGTCCTTGTTGTAATAGACCATGACGTACTCGCCGTAGTTGGGCACGCCGTAGAACTTGCCGCTGCCCATCACGCCGTCCTCGTCGTACTTGGCGGTGGCCTGCAGGCTCGGGCTCAGCTTGGTGTCCCAGCCGCGCTGGGTGGCCTGCTCGGTGAGGTCGGTGAGCAGCCCCTGCTTGGAGAGCAGGCCGGCGGTGGCGTTGCCCTTGTTGTACTCCATGATGTCGGGCGCGCTGTCCGAGTTGAGGATCATCTGGGCGTTCTGCTGGATCTGCTCGAAGCCCTTCTCCTCGAACTTCACCTCGACGCCGGGGTGGCTGGACTTGAAGAGCTCGATCGCCTTGTTCCAGGCGATGCCCATCGCGCTGTTCGGACCCTCGTAGTGCCAGAGGGTCAGCGTCTTGGCGTCGGCGCCCTCGTCGGCGTCGCCGCCGCCACCGCAGGCGGTCAGGGCCAGGGATGTCGCCAGCAGCAACGCGACGGCCGCTCGTGATCGGAACACGGGGTCCTCCCAGGGGGACTGGTCGAGGAGTGAAGGGGCGAGAGATGGGTCGGCACGGTCGTCGAAGCGCTTCGACAGTGCCGCAGCCGATTGTCGAAACGCTTCGACGCGGGGCCTGCGGAGAAACTATGGAACGAGCGCCGTTCGTGTCAACGGTGTGACGGCGAGATTTCCCGGCAGCTTCCCCGCTCCACCAGACTCGGCGCGAGCAGGCGCGTGTACTCCACCCGGCGGCCGTCGAGCAGCCGCATCGCCGTCTCCACCGCCAGAGTTCCCACGTCATGGGCGGGGATGTCGATCGATGTCAGGGTGACCGGCATGCTCGTCGCCACGTCCCGCGGGCAGATCGTCACGATCGACACGTCCTCGGGAACCCGGCGGCCGCTCGCCCGCAACAGGTCGAGCAGCGGCCGCAACGCCTCCTCGTTGTGCACCACCAGCGCGGTCACACCGGGCAACTGGGCGTCGATGTCGGCCAGGCAGTCACGGACCCCGGCGGCGCCCGGCTCGCACGGGTGCGTGACGGTGCGCAACTCCAGCTCGGCGGAAGCCTCCAGGAAGCCACTGAGGAACCGGTCGGCGTACGTCGTCTGCCGCTTGTAGACCGCCGGCGACGGACCCACCAGGCCGATCCGGCGGTGACCGTGCGCCGCCAGGTGCCCCAGCGCCTCCCGGGCGGCGGCGGCGAAGTCCAGGTCGACGCAGGCGATGCCGGTGTGGTCGGCGGGCAGGCCGATCAGCACCGACGGCTGCTTGAGCCGGCGCAGCGCCGGGATCCGCAGATCGTCGCGCTCCAGGTCCATCAGTATCAACGCGTCCACCATGGTGCTGTGCGCGACCCGCTCCAGCCCCGCGGTGCCCTCGTCCTTGGTCAGCAGCAGCACGTCGTGGTTGTGCGCGCGGGCCGCCGTCACCACGGCCGTGGCGAACTGCATGATGACCGGCACGTTGACGTCCACCCGCAGCGGCGCCACGAGCGCGAGCACGTTGGTCTTGCTGCTGGCCAGGGCACGGGCGCCGGCATGCGGGTGGAACCCCAGCTCGGCGATGGCCGCCTGCACCCGGGCCCGGGTCTCCGCCGAGATCGGGCGGCGGCCGCTCAGCACGTACGACACCGTGCTCGGCGACACCCCCGCCGCCCGGGCGACATCATTGATCGTCGGCACAGTGCCTCCCCATGTCACCCGGTCCCTCGCCAAGACCGCTCCCCTCGCCGATCCTACTGACCGTGTCGATCAGCACCGTTTTCCCCGCCGCCCGCGCATCCCGCCCGCGTGCCCGCTCCCGCCCGCACGGCCGTTCCTGCCCGCGCATCCCGGCCGTGCCGGTGTGCGGAGTCCGGTCCGGGTCACGGCGCCGGACTCCGCACACGCCGTCAGCGGATGCTGAAGGTGGCCAGCCGCAGGCCGGGGCTGGGCACCAGGTAGACGTCGTGCCGGCCGGTCACCGGCGCCAGCTTCGCGGTCACCGAGGCGTACGCGTAGACGCCGCCCGTGTCACCGAGAGTCGCCGTGCCGAGCAGCCGCCCGGTGGGCGAACCCAGCCGGACCTCGACGGTCCCCGCACCGGACGCCCGGGCCGTGAACGTGCGCCCGCCACGCAGCCCGGCGTCCCGGAACGCGAGCCAGTCACCGCGGGCCGCCGCACCGACGACGGTGCCACGCTCCTTGGTCTCGTCGAGCAGCCGCACCCCGCGGTAGTCGTCGAACGTCTCGGCCCGGGTCGGCCGGCTCAGATCGCGCGCCGGGATGGTCTCGCCGCGGACGGCCACGGTGCCCCGCGCCCGGATGTCGCCCGACGAGGGACCGAGCCACACGTCGTGCACCGCGGTCTCGACGACCCAGCGCTGCCGGGTGACGTCCCAGCGGGCCAGATCGGTGGAGCTCAGGTCGAACGTGACGGTCCGCGACCGGCCCGGCGCGAGTTGCACCTTCTCGAAACCGCGCAGCTGCTTCTCCGGCGTCACGTCCCGGGAGGTCCGCTGGTGGGTGTAGAGCTGCACCACCTCGGCGCCGGCCCGCCGGCCGGTGTTGGTGACGGTCACCGCGACCCTGCCGTCCCGGACCACCGGCCGCGAATAGCGGAACGAGGTGTACGACAGGCCGTGCCCGAAGGCGTACAACGGCTTGTCGTCGCTGTAGAGGTAGGTCTGCCCGGTCGCGATGATGTCGTACTGGTTCAGGTCCGCCGGCAGCTGCTCCACCGACCGCGGCCAGGTCTGGGTGAGCCGGCCGGACGGGTTCACGGCGCCGTAGAGCACGTCCGCGATCGCATGACCGGTCTCCGCACCAGCGTGCGTGGTCCAGACGATGCCCGGCACGTGCGCCTGCGCCCAGTTGATCGACTGCGGGTAGCTGCTCTGCAGCACCACGACGGTGTCCGGGTTCTTCGCACGGACCGCCCGGATCAGCGCCTCCTGCCGGGCGCCCAGACCCAGCGAGACCCGGTCGTGCACCTCGCGGCCGGCCACGAACGGGTCGGTGCCGACGACCACGACCGCGGTGTCCGCGGCGGCCGCCGCACGGGCCGCCTCGGCAACACCGTCGACAAGCAGCTCCCGGCTGAACCGGGCGGCGCCGGCCGCGTCCGGGGAACCGAGCGCCAGGTTACCGTCGGCGCCGACCGTCACGTACGTGTTCGCGCCGAACCACGGCTCCTGCGTCTCATAGCCCGCGTAGTGCAGCACGACCGTGCCGTCCGCCTGCTCCTCCACCTTGAACTGCTGCTGCACGAACCAGCCCGTCGGGTCCTGCTCGGCCGTGACGAACGGCCCCCAGTTGTAGCCGAGCAGCCTGCCGTTGGCGACGCTGCGCAGCGTGGACACCCCGTCGCCCCAGTCCACGGCGTCGAACTGGGCGGCCGGGCCCGCCGTGTCCCCGCCCAGACCGGCCGGGCCGTCGGTGGCGCTCAGGTAGCGGCCCGTGGTGACCTCCCGCAAGGCGATCCGGTCGGCGCCGAAGCTGGTGGTGACGTTCTCCGCCCGGTCCTTGACGCCGTCGAGGACCGTCACCTCGTACGGGAGGCGGCCCCCGTACCAGTCGCTGTAAAGCTTGTCGGCGAGCGGACCGACGACCGCGACGTCACCGCCCGGCTTCAGGGGCAACGCTCCCTTGCTGTTCTTCAGCAGCACCGCGGCCTCGGCGGCGGTCTCCCGGGCCAGCGCGCGGTGCTCCGGGCTGTCGATCACGTCCGGGGTGATGTCCGCGTACGGGCCGCCGTCCGGGTCGAACTCGCCCAGCCGGAACCGGATGCTCAGCGCGTTGCCCACCGACTCGTCGACCTCCGCCTCGGTGAGCAGCCCCCGCGCCAGGGCCTCCCGCACCGCCGTCACCGTCGGTCCGGCGTTGGTGTCGTTGACCGTGAAACTGTCCAGCCCGGCCTTGAGAAGCGCGGCGTTCGCCTCTGCCTGGGTCGGGAAGTACGCCTGCGAGCCGGTCAGGTTGGTCGGCGCCGCCGCGTCACTGACGTTGAAGAGCCGCCTGTCGCTCCAGTCGCGCACCACGCCGGCGAAGTCCGGGTCGACCGTCGCCGGCCGGCCGTTGATCAGGTTGTAGGACGCCATCACGCCGGTGGCGGCGTCGTTGCCCAGGACCGTCCGGAACGGCGGCCGGTCGTACTCGTTGAGCACCCGCTGCGGCACATTCGACGACGTCACGTCCCGCTTCGTCTCGTTGTTGTACGCGGCGTAGTGCTTCACCGTCGGCGCCGTCCGCAGGTGGTCCGGGTCGTCGCCCTGCAGCCCCCGGCCGTACGCCGTGGCCACCGCGCCGGACAGCAGCGGATCCTCCGAGTAGCCCTCCTCGTTGCGCCCCCAGCGCGGGTCCCGCAGCAGGTTGACCACCGGCGCCCAGGTGTTCAGGCCCCAGACCACCGGATCCCGGGCGTGGAAGCCGCGCAGCTCGGTGCCGACCGCCGCACCGACCCGCTTCAGCAACTCGGGGTCCCAGGTGCTGGCCAGCCCGACCGCCTGCGGGAAGACCGTGGCGGTGGCGTCCACCTTCGCCCCGTTCGCGGCATAATCGTTCGACCACGCCACGCCGTGCAGCGCCTCGGTACCGGTCTTGAACACGCCGATACCGAGCCGCGGGATGGCCGGCTGATACTGGTGCAGCAGGGAGATCTTCTCGTCCAGGGTGAGCCGCCCGACCAGGTCGTCGACACGCGCCGCGAGCGGCAGACCAGGATCCCGGAACGCGTGTACGGGTTCGGCGGCGCGGGCAGGCGCCGCGGGGACAATCAGCAGGGCGGCGGCGAGCAGGGCCGGACCGCGTAGTCGCATGGTGGTCTCCATCGAAGAACGGGCATGGCGGCGGAACGCCTCCGGACACGGCGCCGGCGCCGGCGTCAGCGCTGGCGTCAGCGCTCTCTTGCTGCCGGCGCTGGCGCTCTCTTGCCGCCGGCGTCGAGCTGTTCGCCGCGGTATCGGACTGTCATGGCGCGGCGTCAGGCTGTCGTGGCGTGGCGTCGGGGGTTGGCTCCGGCGCGGTGTTGCCGGGCTGTCATGGCGCGGGGGCGGCGCGGTGTCAGCCGCTTTGTCGAAGCGCTTCGACGATGCCGCCACGCGCGGGGGCGGTTGATGGGGTGCGGTGGGCTCACCATAGATCGCGGCTGATGTGCCAGGCAACCACTCGCGGCAGCTTTCCGGAAATCAACCGGTAACAGCGCCACTCCGCCGACCGGCCCCTCTCCCCCCGCACCCACGCCACCAGCCCGCCCACACATCCCCGCACCCACGCCGCCAGTCCGCCCACACCCCCCGCACCCACGCCGCCAACCCGCCCGCACACACCCCCTCACCCGGGCCGCCCAGTCCGTCACAAACCGGCAGATCCTCACCACTGCCGCTTGACAGCACCCATGGAACACCGCCGCCCGCCGCACCCCCCCCGATCGCCGATCACCACCCAGCCGACACCCTCCGCGCATCAACCCGGTGTCCCCTCGCGGGTCATAGTGGCGCCAGACGCGCCCCCGGCCGAGATGTTGATCTGCTAGCGATGCGAAATCGCGGTTTCGACCCCTTGATCACAGCGATTTCGCATCGCTAGCAGATCAACACCGCCACGCAGACCCAACGCAGTGGCCCACAGACCACAGGAAAGCCGAGGGCAGGAACACCACACCGCTCTCAGCTGCCTCGCCCGCCGCCGCATCGAAATCCTGCACACCGCACTGCATACGCGCCCCCTCCCCCCGCGTACCGGGGACCGCGCTGCCAGGCCGCCCCCTCCCCCCGCGTACCAGGGACCGCGCTGCCAGGCCGCCCCTCCCCCGCATACCAGGGATCGCGTCGCCGAGCCGCCCCCTCCCCCGCGTACCGGGGAACGCCTCGCCGAGCCGCCCCCTCTCCGGCGCCCCGGACGGCTGGCGCGTGGGGCAGAATGGACCGGATGCGACTGATCGTCATCGGCGGTGATGCGGCCGGGATGTCGGCGGCGTCGCAGGCGCGGAAGCGGCGTAAGCGGGACGAGCTGGAGATTCTCGCGTTCGAGCGGGGTGAGTTCACGTCCTATTCGGCATGCGGCATCCCCTACTGGATCGGTGGTCTGGTTGACGGGCCGGAGGCGCTTGTCGCGCGGGCACCGGCGGACTTCGACGCGGCCGGCATCGACGTGCGCATCCGGCATGAGGTGACCGGAATTGATCTCGCCGCGCGGACGGTGACCGTTGTCGACGCCGCGTCCGGGCGCGAGTTCCGGGAGGGCTTCGACGAGTTGGTGTACGCGGCCGGCGCCACCCCGGTGCGCCCGCCGTGGGCCGCGGACCGGATCGGCGGCGTCTTCGGGGTGCAGACGCTCGGCGACGGCGCGGCCGTGCACGACTGGCTCACCGTCGACGAGATGCCGACCGGCGGGCCGACGCAGCCCGGCCACAGATCGGCGGCCGCCCAGCAAGCCCCGACCGGCCAGCAGGCCCCGACCGGCCAGCAAGCCCCGACCGGCCAGCAAGCCCCGGCCGGTCAGCAGGCACGCGGCCGCCGGAAACGGAACGCCGTGGTGATCGGTGCCGGCTACATCGGGGTGGAGATGGCCGAGGCGCTGGTGCGCCGCGACCTCACGGTGACCCTCGTCGAGCAGGCTCCGCAACCCATGTCGACGATCGACCCGGACATGGGCGCCCTGGTCGGCGCGTCCGTCGAGAAGCTCGGCATCGATCTGCGGACCGGCGTCACCGTGCAGGGCCTGGAGACCGACAAGGGTCAGATCCGGGCGGTGGTCACCGACGCCGGGACGTTGCCGGCGGACGTGGTGATTTTGGCCCTGGGCGTACGGCCGAACACCGGGCTCGCCGAAGCCGCCGGCATCCCGCTCGGCGTCACCCGAGGTCTCGCCACCGACCTGCGGCAGCGAGTGGTCGGGCCCACCGGCCCGGTCGAGGGTGTCTGGGCCGCCGGCGACTGCACGCAGGTGCTCAACCGTGTCAGCGGACGCCCGGTGCACGTGCCGCTCGGCACCCACGCCAACAAGCAGGGCCGGGTGGCCGGCATCAACCTGGGTGGCGGGTACGCCACCTTCCCCGGCATCATCGGCACCGGCATCACCAAGATCTGTGACCTCGAGGTGGCTCGCACCGGCCTCTCCTCGAAGGAGGCGGCGCAGGCCGGCTTCCGGTTCGTGACCGCGACGGTGGAGTCCACGAACCGGGCCGGTTACATGCCCGGCGCCGTCCCGATGACCGTCAAGCTGATCGCCGAGCAGGAGACCGGCAAGCTGCTGGGTGCCCAGATCGTCGGCAAGACCGAGGCCGCCAAGCGGATCGACGCCTTCGCGGTGGCGATCTGGAACGGCATGACGGTGAGCGAGATGACCGCTCTTGATCTGGGCTACGCGCCGCCGTACGCCCCGGTCTGGGACCCGGTCCTGATCGCCGCCCGCAAGGCGCAGGACGCGCTGTAACCCAAGGCGGCCGCAGCCGGCGGCACGCGCGGCCGCGGCAGGACGCCGCTATTCCGGCGGCGTCCACTGGTACAGCGCCGATGTGGTGATGTCCCGGAAGCCGCACCGGCGCAGGATGGGCGCGCTGTGCGCCGACGCGTCGACGTGCAGCAGCCGGTAGCCACGGGCGACCGCCTCCCGGGCCCGGATGGCGAGCATCGCCCGGTAGAGGCCCCGCCCCCGCCATTCCGGCAGGGTCGTGCCGCCGAGCAGCGCGACGAAGTCGGTGCCGGTGTGGCGGACCGCCCAGGCCGTGCAGGCGAGCCGGTCGCCGGCCTCGGCAACCAGAACCGTGATCTGGCCGGGATCCGCCGACACCCGGGCGATGAGATCGGCCGCGACCCAGGAGCAGTCGAAGCCCCACACCTCGGTCTGCTGATCGCCGATGCGGCGCAGGTCTTCCGCCGCACTGACCTGCCGCACCACGACGCCCTCGGGCAGGACCGGTGCGGCGGCCACCTCCGCGGCCACCTCCTCGGCGAGGCCGAGCAGCACCGCCGACGGCTGCTGCGGTTCGAAACCGGCCGCGACCAGACGCTCGGGAAGGTCCGCAGGCAGGTCGTGTGCCCGTAGTTTCCACTCGACGGCCTGTCCACGAGCCCGGAAGTAGTCCCGCTGGCGGGCGATCAGACGGTCCAGCGCGGCGCCGGTGACGCCGACGTCGCGCGGCGCCCGGATCCGTCCCATGTGCGCGCCGACGATCCGGAGGAGCGGTCCGTCGTGTTCGTAGGTCACGCCGGTCGGGACGGTGCGGGGCGGCATGCGCATCTGTTCGTCGTAGGCGGCCAGGAGGGCTGCGGTATCGACCATGGTCACATGGTGCCCGACTTCGCGGCCACGCTTGCACCTCACGTGGCGTCAGGCCGCATAGTCGGTCGCATGGCAGAGCACCTGACCGTGGGACGCGTGGCCGAGCTGACCGGCGTGAGTGTCCGGACGTTGCACCACTACGACGAGATCGGGCTCATGCGGCCGTCCGCACGGACCTCGGCCGGCCACCGGGCCTACTCGACGGCCGACGTGGAGCGGCTGCGGGAGGTGCTCGCCTACCGGCGGCTGGGCTTCGGGTTGCGGGAGATCGCCGATCTGGTCGACGACCCGGCGACCGACGCGGTCGCGCGTCTGCGCCGGCTGCGCGGCCTGCTGCTGGAGCAGCGCGACCGCGCTGCCGCCATGGTCACGGCGATAGACGAGGAACTGGGGGCGCGGGCGATGGGCATCAGGACGACACCGGAGGAGCAGCTGAGAATGGTGGGCGCGCAGTTGTACGAGACCATCGGGTCGGCGTACCCGGCGACGCGGCGCACCGAGCCGCGGATCGCCGCGCGGGTCTGGGAGGCGCTCGGCGACGCCCGGACGGTGCTCAACGTCGGGGCCGGCACCGGCTCCTACGAGCCTGCGGACCGCGAGGTCACCGCGGTGGAACCGTCGGCGGTCATGCGGGCCTGGCGTGGTCCGGACGCGGCGCCGTGCGTGGCCGCCGGCGCGGAGAGCCTGCCGTTCGCGGACCAGTCCTTCGATGCGGCGATGGCGTTCAGCACCGTCCATCACTGGCACGACCCGGTCGCCGGGCTGCGCGAGATGCGCCGGGTGGCCCGCCGCGTGGTGGTGTTCACCCACGACGCGAGCGACACCGGCTGGCGGCGCCGGTTCTGGCTCACCCGCGACTACCTGCCCGAGGTCGCCGGCCTCGTCGCCGGCCGGCCCTCGGCGGACGAGCTGGCCCGGGCGATCGGGGGCCGCCTGGAGCCGGTGCTGATCCCGTGGGACTGCGCCGACGGCTTCCTCGAGGCCTATTGGCGCCGGCCCGAGGCATACCTGAACGATGCGGTACGCCGTGCGGTCTCGGTGTGGACCCGGGTCGGACCGGAGGCCGAGCAGCGGGCGGTGCACACCCTCCGTGACGACCTGTCCTCCGGGCGGTGGGCCGAACGCAACCGCGAACTCGCCGCCCTCGACGCGGCCGAGCTCGGCCTCCGGCTGCTCGTGGCCTGACCCCGGCGCAGCGGCGCCCGCTGGGCACGCCATCGAGCGGCGCGGTCACCCCGCGTCCGGGACCCGGATCTTGTCGAGCAGCGCCGGCAGATCGCGCATGTCGTCGAAGACGGTCGTGCCGGGGCCGTCGAGCCGGTCGGCGGCGGTGAGTCCGCCCGCGTAGGCCAGGCACCGCATGCCCGCGGCCCGAGCCGCCTGCACCCCGTACCGGCTGTCCTCCACCACCACGCATGCCTGCGGCGGTACGCCCATCCGTGCCGCGGCGTGCCGGAACAGGTCGGGGGCCGGCTTGCCGCGGGAGACTTCGGTGGCGCTGAAGATCCGGCCGGCGAAGCGCTGGTACAGACCGGTACGGCCCAGGGTGTGCCGCAACTTCGCATGCGTACCGCTGGAGGCCACACACGTCGGAACGGTGATCCGGTCCAACGCCTCCACGACACCGTCCACCGCGACCAGTTCGGCGTCCACAGCCTGCTGGAGTTCGGATTCGAACCGCTCGGTCCAGGTCGCCGCCGCCTCATCGCCGAGTCGCGCTGCGATGATCTCGGCGATGGACGCGTGGGACCTGGAGATGAAACGATCGATCACCTCGGCCGCTGTCAAAGGCCAGCCCAGCTCCGCGACGAGGGCCACGTTGACGCGGACCGCGATCCGTTCGCTGTCGACCAGCACGCCGTCGCAATCGAAGATGACGAGACCCCACCCGTTGATCATCACGTCAGCGTAATGACAGACATCAACGTGCGGTGCCGGCCGCCGCCGCGGATGTCAGGCCGCGCTCACCGGCCGGCGTGCAGGTGCACCAGGACGACCGGGGCCTCCTGGCCGGGCCAGCACGCGGTGAGCACCCCGTCGTCCGACGGGTCGACGGCGATCAGGGGGAGGCGGTGCACGGTGAGCGTCACGGCCCCGGCGGTGACCACGGTCGGGTCGCCGTCGGCGTGGGCGGTGACCGGCCCGGCGGGCTCGGACGCGGCGCCGCTGCCGGTCAGCTTGAGGTCGGTGTCGCGGACCTCGCCGTCCTCGAACTCCTCGGCCGCCTCGTGCCCGGCCGACCGGATCACGTCGACCACCTGCGCGAGATAGACCGGGTCGCCGGTCGCGTCGTAGACCCAGCGCCGGCCGAGCGCGGAGTGCTCCATGAACCCGATCAGGAAGTCGTCGCCACCCGGCAGCGGGGCGCCCCGGTAGGTGAGCGGGACGTGCAGCGCCGGCCCCTCCCCCGCGCGGACCAGCAGGACCTCGACGCCCACCTCGCCGGCCGGGTCGTCGAAACGGCCGGCGGCCACCCGGGTCAGGGTGGGCTCGGCGGGCCCGTCGAACCAGGACCGGGTGGGCAGCCAGGCGGCGAGCAGCTCGAGCTTCGTCGGGGTGATCGTCGCCTTGTGGATGAGAGCCATGACCGGCAGCGTAGTCGTGCTGGCGGGCCGGCACGCGCGCGCACCGGCCCGCCGTCGCGGGTGGCGCCGTCCCCCGTTGCGGATGCGCCTGCCCGTGGTGTCGGCTGTCAGGCGGGAAGCCCGCCCACCTGCGTGTTCACCCAGGCACGGATGGACGACAGGTCGCCGTAGATGGACGGCGCGGTCGCACACGTCGAGCTGTTGTTGCCGGCCCGGCTGGTGACGCCGATCAGGGCCCAGCGGCCGCTGACCTGCCGGACCTGCGGGCCGCCGGAGTCGCCGTAGCAGGCGCCGGCGTTGCCGTTGGTGTTGTTGGTGCAGATCTCGTACGCGGCGTCGATGCCGGCGCAGCGGCTGTCCGCCACGATCGACGTGTTCAGTTCGTTGGCGACGCGCGGTGCGGAGCCGCAGCCGCGCTGCGGGCAGGTCTGCCCCCAGCCGATGATCCGGGTGGCGGTGCCGGTCGCGCCCGACGCCGTGGGGATCGGCGCGGGGGCGTGGGTGACCGAGGAGGCGAGTTCGAGCAGCTTCACGTCGATCCGCGGGTGGTTCACGGCCCGGCGTACGGCGACGACCGTGCCGCCGCTGCTGCGGTCGACGCTGCCGACCCGTACCGATGCGGGTGTCGGGCAGTGTTTGGCGGTGACCGCCCAGTTCGCCTTGATCAGCGAGCCGGTGCAGCCGGAGACATAGACCATGAAGGAGTAGTTCTGGGTGGCCGGCTGACCGCCGACGACCATCGTGGTGGGGGGCGGCTCCGACGGGTCGGCCGCGGCCGCGGCGGCCGGCGCGAACATGCCGGCGACGGCCACGGCGGCAGCGAGGAGGAACCGAGCAGGGGTACGCATACGGTAGGCCCTTCTGGCGTACGTGGGGGAAGGGGGCGGTTGCCCGGCCCGACGGTAGCCAGAAAGTTACGCTTGTCGATACATCCCAAGCGGGGCCTATCGCGGGAGGATGGGGGGACGGGCAGGCTTGCCGGCGGTGCGGGCCTGCCCGTACCCCTTCCTCGTCTAGAGCCCCATGTCCTTCGCGATGATCATCTTCATCACCTCGGAGGTGCCGCCGTAGATCCGGTTGACCCGGTTGTCGGCGTAGAGGCGGGCGATCGGGTACTCGTTGATGAAGCCGTAGCCGCCGTGCAGCTGCAGGCAGCGGTCGATGACGCGGTGCGCCACCTCGGTGCAGAACAGCTTCGCCGACGCCGCCTCGGCGGCGGTCAGCTCGCCCGCGTCGAGAGCCTCGAGCGCCCGGTCGGCGACCGCCTGCGCGGCGTCCACCTCGGCCTGGCAGGCGGCCAGCTCGAACTTGGTGTTCTGGAACGAGGCGACGGCCTGGCCGAAGACCTTGCGCTCCTGCACGTACTGCTTGGCGAACCGGACGGCCGCGGCGGCCTGCGCGTAGGCGCCGTACGCGATCGACAGCCGCTCCTTCGGCAGGTTCTTGCCCAGGTAGGAGAAGCCCTTGTTCTCCTCGCCGAGCAGGTCCTCGACCGGGACCTTGACGTCGACGAACGCCAGCTCGGCGGTGTCCGACGTCTTCAGGCCCAGCTTGTCCAGCTTGCGGCCCACCGAGTAGCCGGGCGACTTGGTGTCGACCACCAGCAGCGAGATGCCGAACCGGCGGTCGTCGGGCTTGGGCGGCGACGTCCGGGCGCAGACGATCACCTTGTCGGCGAGGACGCCGCCGGTGATGAAGGTCTTGGCGCCGTTCAGCACGTAGTGGCTGCCGTCCGCGGAGAGCTTGGCGGTGGTGCTCATGCCGGCCAGGTCGCTGCCGGTGCCGGGCTCGGTCATCGCGATCGCGTACATCGCCTCGCCGGAGACGAAGTCGGGCAGCCAGCGGCGCTTCTGCTCGTCGGTGGCGAGCTGCAGCAGGTACGGCAGGCAGAGCGCCACGTGGGCACCGGACGCGCCGAACGAGACACCGGCCCGGGTCGTCTCCTCGGTCTGGATCGCGGCGAACTTGAACGAGTCGATGCCGGCGCCGCCGTACTCCTCGGGCACCTCGATGCCGAAGAGACCGAGCTCGGCGAGTTTCTTGTAGAGGTCGCGCGGTACCTCACCGGCGGCGAACCACTGATCGTAATAGGGCACTACCTCGGCCTCGATGAACTCCCGCAGGGTCTGGCGGAAAGCCTCGTGGTCCTCGGTGAAGACGGTGCGGCGCATGTCGTTCCAATCGCTCTAGAGACGGCGTCCGCCGTCGACGTAGACGGTCTGTCCGGTGATGAAGGACGCCGCGTCACTGGCCAGGAACGCGACGACCCCGGCGATGTCCGCCGGCCGCCCGACCCGGCGCAGCGGCGTGATCTCGGCCGCCTTGGCCTGCATGTCCGCGGCGGACACACCGACCCGGGCGGCGGTCGCGTCGGTCATCTCGGTGACGATGAAGCCGGGCGCGACGGCGTTCACATTGATGCCGAACGGTCCCAGCTCCATGGCGAGGGTACGCGTGAGTCCCTGGATCCCGGCCTTCGCCGCGGAGTAGTTGGCCTGCCCCCGGTTGCCCAGCGCCGACACGCTCGACGTGTTGACGATCTTCCCGGAGCGCTGCGGGACCATGTGCCGCTGCGCCGCCCGGCTGCACAGAAAGGCGCCGCGCAGGTGCACGTTCATCACGATGTCCCAGTCCGACGAGGACATCTTGTGCAGCAGGTTGTCCCGCAGCACGCCGGCGTTGTTGACCAGCACGTCGACGCTGCCCAGCTCGGCCGCGACCTTGTCGACGACCGCGTCCACCTGTGCTTCGTCGGCGACGTCGCAGCCGTAGGCCACGGCCGTGCCGCCGGCCCCCTTGATCTTCTCGACCACCTCGCCGCACGCGTCCGGATCGAGATCGAGTACGGCGACGGCCGCGCCCTCCTCGGCGAAACGCAGCGCGGTCGCGGCGCCGATGCCGCGCGCAGCCCCGGTGACGATGGCAACCCGCATTGGTGACCCCCTGTCAGAACGCGCTGATTCCGGTCAGCGCACGGCCGATGAGCAATTTCTGGATCTGGCTGGTGCCCTCGTAGAGGGTGGTGACGCGGGCGTCGCGCATGGCCTTGCCGACCGGGAACTCGTCGACGTAGCCGTAGCCGCCGAACACCTGGATCGCCTGGTTGGCGGCCTTGACCGCGGACTCGGTGGCGAACAGTTTGGCCATCGACGCCTCGGTGCCGAACCGCAGGCCCCGGTCGACCAGATCGGCCGCCCGCCAGACGAGCAGCCGGGCGGCGTCGGTCTCCACCGCCATGTCGGCGAGCATCTCCTGGACCAGCTGGTAGGAGGCGATCGGCTTGCCGAACTGGGTGCGCTCCCGCGCGTAGGCGACGGCCGCCTCGAGGCATCCGCGGGCGAGCCCGACGGAGCCGGACGCGACGGCGATCCGGCCCTTGTCCAGCGCCGCCATCGCGATCTTGAAGCCGCTGCCGAGGTCGCCGAGCCGGTCCGCGTCGCTCACCCGCACCCCGTCGAAGGTGATCTCGGCGGTCGCCTGGCCGCGCAGGCCGAGCTTCCCCTTGATCTCGCGCCGGGCCAGGCCCGGCGCGTCCGCGGGCACCAGGAAGGCGGTGATCCCTTTCGGTCCGGGCCCTCCGGTACGCGCGAACACCAGCACCACGCCCGCCCACGTGCCGTTCGTGATGAAGATCTTCTCGCCACTGATCACCCAGTCGTCGCCGTCGCGCACCGCCCGGGTGGTAAGCGATCCGGCGTCGGAGCCGGTGCCGGGCTCGGTGAGACCGAAACAGCCCAGGGTCTCCCCCGTGCAGAGCGGCGGCAGCCACCGCTGCTTCTGCTCCTGCGTGCCGTAGGACTGGATGCTCTTCGCGACCAGGCCGAGCGAGACCGAGACGATGCCGCGTACCGAGGTGTCGCCGCGGCCGAGCTCCTCCATCATCAGGATGTAGGAGAGGAAGTCACCGCCCGAGCCGCCGAACTCCTCGGCGATCCCGAGGCCGAGAAAGCCCAGCTCCCCGAGCTTGCCGACGATCTTCAGGTCGACCTGCTCGGCACGGTCCCACTCGGTGACGTGCGGGACGACCTCACGGTCCACCCACTCGCGGGCGAGGTCCCGGAACTGTTCCTGCTCCTGGGTCAGGCCGAGGTCCACAGAAACTCCTAAAACTAACGCTGTCAGGTTTCTCGACGGGTGCTAACTTAACACCGTTAGGCACCACCGCGAAAGGACCTCACATGCCCCGGCCGACCACGCCCCTGCTGAGCCAGGCCGGCATCCGGGCGGCCGCCCTGGAGATCATCGACCGGGACGGGCTGGACGGGCTGAGCATGCGCAAGCTCGCGACCGCGCTCGGGGTCAGCGCGCCGGCGCTCTACTTCCACTACCCGACCAAGGAACAGCTGCTCGACGACGTGGCCGGCGAGATCATGGAGAAGGTGGACGTCAGCGCGTTCGCGTCCGGCTGGCGCGAGGGGTTGCTCAGCTGGGCCCGGTCCTACCGGGCGGCGCTGGCCGAGCATCCGAACATCGTGCCGTTCCTGGCCCGCGGCCCCGGCCAGCGCGACGCGTCCCTGCGCCGCGCCGACGCGATCCACGGCGGCCTGGTCGGCGCGGGCTGGCCGGCCCGAGAGGCCACGATGATCGGCGCCTCGACCAAGTACCTGGTCGTCGGCGCCGCGATGGGTTCGTTCTCCCGCGGTTTCGTCGACGACGTGCAGGTCTACCTGAACCGGTACCCGGCCCTCGTCGACGCGCACCGGCTGCGCGAACACGCCGACGCCGTGGACCGGGACAGCTTCGAGTTCGCGCTCACCATGTTCGTCGACGGACTTGCCGCACGCCTCGCGCAAGCCAGGCAGGCGAGCGTCGCGCCGTCACGCGACCGGACCTGAGGATGCCTCGGCCGCCGCGGCCGGCCGGGTGTCTCGCGGAAGACCCCGGTACTGCCGAGGCCGCGACCCTTCCGGCCGACCCCGGCCTCACCCCGCTCACCCCGGCCCGAGCGTGTAGTTCCAGGCCGGTGGCCCGTCCGGCGGCGCCATCGGGGTGGCGACGGGACCGGTGCCGGTCATCACCCGCAGCTCGACCTCGTGGGAGTCGCACGCACTCCCGGCTCGCTGCACCATCACGGTGGAGCGGATCAGCTCCGCGACCCGGACCCACCGCATGGTGATCGGCGGGAGGTAGCAGACCGAGATGGTCAGGCCGGTGTCCGCGGCGAGCCCGGTCACCGCCCGGCGCCACACCCGGCTGCCGCTGGCCCAGACGGTCGCGTCGGGCACCAACAACAACTGACCGTGCGTCGCCGGCTGCTGATCCCACCAGACTCGGATGGCGCTCATCGTCAGCGCCACCGTCGCGTCGTCGGAGCCGGGGTCGTTCACGTCGATGACCCGGGCGGCCCCGGCCGACAGCGGTAACGACGGATCGAGTGCGCCGGCCTCCCGGTCATGCCGCTCACGCGTGACGCTGACGGCCAGCACCGGAAGATGGGCCGCGCGCCACCGGCCGACGTAGTCGTTGACCCGGCGAAGTTGCTCGTCGCGGTCGGGCCGGCCGTCGCGCGGCGCCGAGCGGGAGCCGGAGGAGAGCCGGAAGCCGTTCTGCCGCAGCAGCTTCGCCACCGACCACGCGGAGATCCGGTGGCCGTGGTCCTGCAACTCGGCGGCGATCGCCCGGGTCGACAGCGGAGTCCATTGCAGTTGTGGCAGGTCATCCGCGTTCGGCTCCATCAGTCCCAGCAGGGCGGGCAGCACGTCCGGATCGGTCTCGGTGAGGCTCTTGCGCCCGCCTCCGGGCCGGCGGAGGTTGCCGGTGTGGCCGTTGCCGCCGTGCAGCTCGGCGATGCCCTTGGTGACGGTGCGCGGATGCACCCCCACCGCCTGGGCGACCCGGCGGGCTCCGTCCTGCCCGAGTGACACCGCTCGCGCCGCCAGCACCAACCGGCGCTGCCGCTCGTCCAGATGCGGCTCGATGACACGGAACTCAGCAATGAAACTCTCCGGCACCTCGGACGTCACCGCCCGAGCACCCCCCCTGACGAATACCACCAGAACACCATACGGGGCGACGTATAACGCATTGATCGACTTATTTTCTCGCAGGAGCCCGCGGCGTACGTCTCCCACGTCGATGTGCTGCGGTCGGTCACAGCTATGACAGTGGCGCTGGTAAATGTCCCATTGTCTGTGACATCGACCGCGTGCTACTTGCTTGGGGGTTGGCCTGACGGGGGGCCGGCGATGCTCGGCGGGGAGGGCGTTCGTGTTGTCCACAAACGACCATGAGGCTTGGCCGTTGCTGTCCGCGCAGTCGGGCGTGTGGCTGTCGCAGACGCTGGGTTCCGACGGCGCTCACGACAGCATCAGCGACCGCATCGATCTCTTCGGCGCCGTCGACGCCGACGCGATGGCGGAGGCACACCGGCGGGTCGAGGCCGAGGCGGAGGCACTACGCCTGCGGTTCACGGCCACTCCCGAAGGCCCGGTGCATCATGTGGACGGCTCCGCGGCCACCCCGCTGCGGTTCGTGGACGTCAGCGCGGAAGCCGACCCGGAGGCGGCCGCCACCCGGTGGATGGAGGCCGACACCAGAGCGCCGGTGGACGTCTTCGGGCACGAACTGTGCGGCGCGGCGCTGATCCGGCTCGCCGCCGACCACTTCGTCCTCTACCGCCGCGTGCACCACCTCGCCGTCGACGGCTGGAGTCTGGCCGCCCTGCACCGGCGCACCGCCGAGTGGTACACCGCCCTGGTGGCCGCGTCGGCCGATGCGGCGGAGCCCGCCGGACGCCCCTTCCCGCCATACCGTGTTCTCGTCGACGCCGAAGCGGCCTACCACCGCGGTCCACGTCTCGAGCAGGACCAGCTCTTCTGGTCCCAGCGGCTGCGTGACCTGCCGGAGCCGGTCCGCCTGTCCGGCCGGCGGTACCAGCGCTCCGGCGTGGTGCTGCGGCAACGGGCCGAGATCCCGGTCGACCTGCTGGCCCGGCTGCACGCCACGGCGGCCCGGCTGGGCGTCGGCTGGTCCGAGCTGGCCGTCGCGCTGGTCAGCGCGTACGTGCTGCGCATGGCCGGCGCCGACGAGCTGGTCGTGGGCGTCCCGGTGACCGGCCGGATCAGCCGTGCCGAGCGGGCGACTCCGGGCATGACCGCGAACGGCATGCCGTTGTGCGTGCGCCTGACCGACGGCCAACGACTCGGGGACTTCGTCACCCGGGCCGCCGGCCGCCTGCGGGAGTCCCTGTTGCACAGCCGGTACCCGACCACTCGCATGATCACCGACCTCGACCTCACCGGCACCGGGCGTGCGCTGTGGGGTCCGATCGTCAACGTGATGGGCTCCGGCGCGGAGCTGGACTTCGCCGGGCTCGACCACCGGCTGCGGACCCTGTCGAAGCCCGACATCGAGGACTTCAGCGCGATCTTCTTCGACCTGCCCGGTGGCAGCACGGAATTGATCGTGGACGCCGACGCGGGTGGCTACTCGCCGGCGGAACTCGCCGGGCACCTGCGTCGCCTGCTGTTCTTCCTGGAGGGGGCCGCCACGGCCACCCCGGACACCGCGGTCGCCGACCTGCCCCTGGTCGAGCCGGCCGAGCGGCGTCGCCTGCTCGAGCTGGGCGCCGGCCCGATCCACGACGTCCCGGACATCGGCGTACACCAGATGGTCGAGGAGTGGGCCGACCGTACCCCGGAGGCGCCGGCGTTGCGGTGGCAGGGCGGCACTGTCACGTACCGCGAGCTGGACGAGCGGGCGAACCGGCTGGCACGCCTGCTGATCGGCCGGGCGGTGGGCCCGGGCCGGACGGTCGGCCTGGCCATGCCGCGATGCCCGGAGCTGGTGATCGCGGCGCTCGCGGTGCTCAAGACGGGAGCGGCGTTCCTCTCCGTCGACACCGCGTACCCCCCGTCGCGGATCGACTTCATGGTCACCGACGCCGAGGTGTCCGTGCTGCTGGTGTGTGAGGAGACCGCCACGGTCGCGGCCACGGTCACCGACCGCCTCGTGGTGGACGCGGCCGGCACCGCCACGGCCTGCGCGTCCGAGTCCGCGGACCGGCCGACCGATGCGGAGCGGACCGCACCCTTCTCGCCCCGCCTGCCGGCGTACCTGATCTACACCTCCGGCTCCACCGGCACGCCGAAGGCGGTCGAGGTCTCGCACCGCGGCGTCGTCAACGTGACCGAAGCGATGCGTGACCGGCTCGGACCGGGACCGGGCCGGCGGACCCTGCAGTTCGCCTCCCCCAGCTTCGACGCCTTCGTCGGCGAGATGACCCAGTCGATCTTCCTCGGCGGCACCCTGGTCGGGGCGCCGGCCCAGCGGCTCGCGCCCGGCGCGGACCTCGCCGGGCTTCTGCGCGAGGAGCGGGTCAACGACCTGGTCCTGGTGCCGTCCGTGCTGTCCACGATGGCCACCTCGGACGTGCCGGCCGACGCCACGATCTCCATCGTCGGGGAGGCCGCCTCGGCTCAGGTGATCGAGGGGTTCGCACCGGTGTGCCGGCTGATCAACGGCTACGGTCCCACCGAGTGCACCATCTCCACCTCGATGAGCGAGCCGCTCACACCGGACGACGCCACCGCACCGCCGATCGGCACCCCGTTGCGCAACGTCCGGGTGTACGTGCTGGATCAGGCACGCCGGCTGGCGCCGAGGGGAGCGGTGGGCGAGTTGTACATCGGCGGCGCCGGGGTCTCCCTGGGATACCGCAACCGCCGGGAACTGACCGCGGAACGCTTCGTGCCGGACCCGTTCGCTCCGCCCGGGACCGGCGACGAGGCGCGGATGTACCGCAGCGGGGACCTGGTCCGGTGGGACGCCGGCGGCCGCCTCGTCTTCGTCGGCCGCGACGACGGCCAGGCAAAACTCAACGGGCTTCGGATCGAGCTCGGCGAGGTGGAGGCGGCTCTGCTCGGCCTGCCGGGGGTGGCTCGCGCCGCGGCGACGGTGCACGAGGACCCCACCGGGGAACGGCGGCTGCTCGGCTACGTGGTGCCTGTCGCGGGCAGCCGGCCGGATCCGGCCGACCTGCGCCGCCGGCTCGCCACCGAGCTGCCGGGCCACCTGGTGCCCCAGCTCGTCGGCGTGCTCGACGACCTTCCGCTCAGCCGCAGCGGCAAGCTGGATCGCCGGGCCCTGCCCGACCTGCGCGGCGGCAGCGGGCTCGCTTCGCCGCCGGCACCGCGCGGTCCGGTTCAGGAGGCGGTCGCCGCGGCGTTCTGCGAGATCCTCCAGGTCCCCTCGGTGACGTTGGCGGACAACTTCTTCGACCTGGGTGGTCACTCGCTGTCGGCGACTCGCCTGGTCGGCCGGCTGCGCAGCCGGTTCGGGGTCCGCCTGGCCGTCCGTGAGATCGTCCAGAAGCTGACCGTCGAGGCGGTCGCCGAGCAGGTCGCCGCCGCGGTCGGGGACGACTGGGGTACCGAACCGCTGGTGCCCCTGCGGCCGACCGGCGACGCCGACCCGCTGTTCTGCGTCGCCCCCTCGGGAACCGACCCCTGGGCGTTCCTGCGCCTGGCCACCCATGTGCCGGACCGGCCGCTGTACGGCCTGCGCGCCCCGGCCGCGGACGGGACCGACCCGGTCACCGCGTCCGCGGACCTGGTGCGTGCCGTCCGACCGTCCGGGCCCTGTCACTTCCTGGGCGTCGGTGACGGCGCGGCACTGGCCCGGCGGATCGCCGCCGCGGTGCTCGCCGACCACCGCGACCCCGGTCTGCTGGTGCTGGTGGCCGACCCGGGCACCGACAACCCACCGGAGGCACCCGAGGCGATCACTGTCAGCGAGGAGCAGCTGGGCGCGGGTCCGGACGGAGTGTTCGACCCGGAGCCCCTGGCACACCTCGGCAAGCTGCTCCGGAGCAGGTGGGAAGGAGCGGACGCGAGCGCCTCGGAGAGTCGATGATGTTCGGCTTCGATCGACGACAGGAAGGGACGAGCAGCAGATGAAGATCGTCGAGAGCGAGCAGCCGCCACCCACAGCCGGACCGGCCGTGGTGGCCGGTGCCGGTCTGCGCGGCGAGTTCAAACACCTGCGCACCCCGATCAGCAACGGCGCGTTCGCCGCGAAACTCGCGGTCTGCGCCCTGCTCATCGCGGCCGGCGCGGCGTTGGCGCTGTACCCGGCCGGATGGAGCCGGACCGTCGGCGTCCTGCTGCTCGGGTGCATGTTCGCGCACGCCGCCGAGCTGCAGCACCAGGCCTTGCACAGCCTCGGGTTCCGCAACCGGCGGGCCAACATGGTGGCCGGCATCGCGCTCGGCGTGCCCATGCTGATTTCGTTCGCCGCCTACCGGGCGACCCACCTGCGTCATCACCGTGACCTCGGGACGCCGGAGAACCGGGAGTTCTTCGACTACGGCGACCAGTACGGCGCGGACGGCACCCGGTCCCGCTGGCGCACCGTGCTGGTGTGGACCATCCGCTTCACGATGCTGCACTTCTACCGTCTTTTCCTGGAGAACGCCGGCCGGGCGCTGCTGGGCCGCGACTACCCGGACGAGTCGGCGGCCACGTCTCGGCGGATCCGACGCGACCACTACGTCATCCTGGCCGTGCTGCTGGTCCTGACCGTGCTCTCCGTGCTGGTCCGCGAGCCGGTGGTGCTGTGGGTGTGGGTCCTGCCGCTGCTGCTGGTCGCCGGACCGGTGCACGCCGCGATCGAGCTGCCCGAGCACTTCCGCTGCGAGACGCTCAACCAGGACCCGTTCGCCAACACCCGGACGATCCGGTCCAACCGCTTCATGATGTGGTTCACCAACGGCAACAACTTCCACGTCGAGCACCATCTGATGCCGAACCTGCCGATCGAGCGGCTGCCCGACCTGCATGCGGAGGTGCGGCCCCGGTTGAAGTACTTCCACACCAGCTACCTGTCGTTCTTCACCAAATTGGTCCGCGGCCGATGACCGACGTCACGTCCTTCCACGTGGCGCGCACGGCGGAGGACCGGGCCGCTGTGATCCGGCTCCGTGACGCGGTGTACGTGCACGACCAGGGGCGGCTCGCCGACGTCGGCGACACGGCGGCCACCTTCGACCGGTTCGACGGGCACGCGGTCTACATCCTCGCCGGGAGCGGGGATGCCGCGGTCGGCACCGTCAAGGTGGTGCCGGACGGCGAGATCGGCCTGCCGTGTGACGAAGTCGTGGACCTCAGCGCGTGGCGACGGTCGGGGAACCGGCTGGTCGAGTTCGGCCACCTGATGACACTGCCGGAGATCCGCAACCGGTCGATCGGCATGTCGCTGATGCGCGAGGCGCTGGTGTACAGCGTGCGCGAACATCGCGCCACCCACGTGCTCGGCGACTTCTTCGCCGACGAGCAGACCGGTGGCCTGCGCCCGTTCTACCTGCAGATCGGCTTCGAGGCGGTGACCCCGCCGTATGCCGACCGTCGGTTCCACAACGCCCCGCTGAGCATCGTGGGCGCCCTGGACATCGTGGCGGCGGCGCGCCGTTGCCGCACCGCAGCCGAGCGCGACAACCGGATTCTGCAGTACTTCTTCGCCGACTACGACGCGTACGCCGCGAACTGACCACGCACGCGAGGAGAAACCAACCCGTGTCCTCACACCGACAGCGGCTGGCTGAGGCCAAGGCGGCGCACAACCATCCCACCTACGCCACGATGGCCTTCGTCATGGGCTGCGGGGTGCAGGGGCCGGGCACGCGGAGCCAGGTGACCGACACCGACGCGGACAGCGCCGGCCTGCTCGCCCTCTTCGATCAGTACGGCAACCAGTCCTTCGGGTACTCCCACCCGCGCATCATCGCGGCCATCGAGGACCAGCTGGCCGGTCGCCGGCTGAACAGCACGAAGATCATGTTCGAGGAGGAGCAGATCCGGCTGGCGGCCCGGCTGGCCGAGGTGACCGGCGGCAGCCTGCCGTACTCCTACCTCGCCAACGGCGGTGGGGAGAGCATCGACAACGCGTTGAAGCTGGCCCGGGCCGCGACGCGCCGCCCCGGGTTCGTCACCGCCGCCGGTTGCTTCCACGGCAAGACGCTCGCCGCATTGAGCGCGTCCGGGCGGCCCGAGCACGCCGCGCTGTTCGAGCCGTTCCTGCCGGGCTTCCAGCAGGTGCCGTTCGGTGATCTCGACGCGCTGGACCGGGCGGTCGGCGCGGACACCGCCGCCGTGCTGCTCGAGCCGGTGCAGGCCGAGGCCGGCGTGATCCCGCCACCCCCCGGCTACCTGGCCGAGGTCCGGCGGCTCTGCGACGAGCGTGGCGCGCTGCTGATCCTGGACGAGATGCAGACCGCGTTCGGCCGATGCGGAACGCTCTTCGCGCACCAGTTGTTCGAGGTGCAGCCCGACCTGATGTGTATCGGGAAGGCGTTCGGCGGCGGCATCGTGCCGATCTCCGCCGTGATGGGCACCGAACGGGTGTGGGGTGCGCTGCGCGATCAGCCGTCCACCTTCGGGTCCAGCCTCGGCGGCAATCCGCTCTCCTGCCGGGTCGGCCTGGAGGTGCTCGCCATCGCCACCGAGGACGGCTTCGTCGACGGCGTGGTGACGAAGGGCGCGGTGATCCAGGGCCGGCTGGCCGCGGCGGTGGCCCGCCACCCGCGGCTGCTGTCGGCACACCGCGGCGTGGGGATGATGCACGGCCTGGAGTTCCACGACGAGTCGCTGGGCGGGATGGTCCTGGGCGAGCTGCTGCGACGCCGGGTGACCTCCACCTATTCGCTCTACAACAATCGGGTGCTGCGGGTGCAGCCGCCGATGGTGATCGAGGCCGACGAGCTGGCCGCCGGACTGGACATCCTCGACGACGTGCTCGACACGCTCGACGGTGCGCACGGACCGGTGCCGGTCCGCCTGTCGCCGTACACCCGCACGGTCGCCGTGCCGCTCGGCGGCGCCGAGCTGGCCGCGTTGTTGCGTCGCAAGCCGCATCTGCTCGATCCGTTCGCGGCCGAGCCGGAGCAGGAGACTGCGGCACCGCCGGAGGTGGGGTCGGCGGGCGCGGATGCCGTCGTCGTGGAGCCCGGCCTGGCCGGCACGGTCGGCGGGCGGGACGCGGAGTGGACCGACCGGGTCGAGTGGCAGCCGGACGGCGTCGTGCTATGTGCCGAACCCGGCTGGCTGTGGAAGCGGCTGGAACGTTCGGTGCGGTGGCGCCCGGACGGCGAGGGCGGGAGCCTGCTCACCATCGCACTCGTCTGGGACGCCGGCACCGAGGGCTACGAGCCCATGCTCGGCGGTCACCTCGGCCGGATCGCTCATGACCGCCTCGACACCCTGCTGACCCGGCTCGACCGACTCGCACACGCGACGATCTGAGGAAGTGACATGGAGCTCGCACATCTGACGGAGCGCTACCGCGGCAACCACGAAGCCGTGGTCGTGGAGATCGACGGCGCCGGGCAGCGCCGTGAGATCAGCCACGCCGAGTTGGCCGCCCTGTCCGCCGCCCGGGCCGGCGAGTTGCGCGCTGCCGGGGTCCGGGCCGGGGATGTGGTGGGCCTGCGGGCCGTGAACGGCATCGACTGGGTCGCGTGGGACCTCGGCGTCCTCGAGGTCGGCGCGGTCCTGCAGGCGTACCCGGACGACTTCGAGGTGGGCGACGTCGCGAAGTTCGTGGCGGAGCACGGTCTCGCCCTGCTCATCCTTGGTGACCAGGTGCACCCCGGCACGCCCGGACGCCCGGAACCGGTCGTCACGCCGGACCTGCACAGCCTGGTCTACTCCTCGGGCACCAGCGGCGTCCTGAAGGGCGTGCGGATCAGCCGCAAGGGCACCGAATACGTGATCCGCCGGTTCATCGACGCCTTCCGCATCAACGGCGACGACCGGCACCTGATCTTCCTGCCGCTGTCCAACTTCCAGCAGCGACTGTCGGTCTACTGCTGCCTGTGGACAGGTGCGGACCTGGTGCTGACGCCGTACCAGCGGGTGTTCACCGCGCTGCGCGACGAGAGCCCGACGTTCCTGATCGGGCCGCCGATCTTCTACGACGCGGCACTGCAACTGGCCACCAAGACCGGCAAGGGCGCGACGCTCGGTGAGTTCTTCGGTGGCCGGCTGCGTTTCGCCATCACCGGCATGGCGCCGATCCGGCGCGAGACGCTGGAGGCGTACGCGACGGGCGGCGTACGCCTGCTCGAGGCGTACGGCATGACCGAGAGCGGGATGATCGGGTGGAACACGCTGGAGCACAACCGGCCGGGCAGCGTCGGCCGGCTCATCGACCCGGAGGCGGTCACCTTCCTCGACGACGGTGAGCTGCTGATCCACCGGCCGGCGCCGTTGAGTCTGGGGTACTTCGGGGTGAGCGCGGAAGTCGCCGCCGAGACGTTCCGGCCGGACGGCGTCATCGTGACCGGCGACTACGGGCGGCTCGACCAGGACGGCTACCTCACTCTGGTCGGCCGCAAGAAGGATGTCATCGCGCTGTCCAGCGGCCGCAAGGTGCACCCGGGCGAGGTGGAGAGCAACTTCGCCGGGGTGCCCGGCATCGCCGACGTCATCGTGGTGCCGCAGCCCAACGGGCACGGCCTCGGCGCCGTCGTCACCCCGGCCGACGACGGCGACGAGCAGCGCGCCGCCGTGCTCGAGGGCATCCGGAAGGTGAACGAGCGGGTGGACGGTCACTTCCAGATCGCGTCGGTGGTGTTCAGCGCCGAGCCGTTGCGGGGCAACCCGGCGTTCCTGACCGCCAATCTGAAGCTGAGTCGTTCCGCGGTGGCCGCCTACTTCGCCGAACGCCGGGAACAGGACAGCGCCATCTGATGATCATCGACGCACATGTGACGCTGGCCAGCGTCCGAGCCACCCCGCGTGACTTCCTCGCGGCGCAGGCGGCCAATGTCGCCGACCGGCTCGCCGCCTACGGCGTGGCCGACCGGCACGCGGCCGTGCTCGACCAGCTCCTGGCCGGGTACGCGGACCACAACGGTGACCGGCTGGTCGCCGAGCTGGACGAGGCCGGTGTCGATCAGGCCGTCCTGGTCGCCGCGGACTACTCGCACGCCAGCCCGTACGCGGTACCTCCGGAGGAACTGGCGCGGCTGCACCACGACGTCTGCGTACGTCATCCGGGCCGGTTCCGGGTGATGTGGGGCGTCGACCCGCGGGCCGGGGCGGCGGGCGTGGAACTGTTCGAGCGCTGTGTGACCGAGTACGGCTTCGCCGGCATGAAGCTCTACCCGCTGACCGGCTACTCGCCGAGTGACCGCCGCCTCTACCCGTACTTCGAGGTGTGCGCCGCGCGGGGGCTTCCGGTGCTGACGCACACCGGCCCGGGCTGGGGTCCGCTGGACTTCACGCTCGGCCGGCCACTGCTGGTGGACGACGCCGCCCGGGACTTTCCCGGCGTCGACTTCATCCTCGGACACGGCGGGGTGACCCACGTCGAAGAGGCGTCGTACCTCTGCGCCCACCGGCCCAACGTGCACCTGGACATCAGCCAGTTCCCGTCGATGCTCGGCGTGGGCGGCTGGGTTGCGCACCTGAACCGGCTGTTCCGGACCGGGATCAATCACAAGATCCTGTTCGGTACGTGCTGGCCGTCGTTCCGGATGTCCGCGTCTCTGGCCACGGTGGTCACCGAGTTCACCCACGGCACCGTCTTCGCCGGCGTCAAACGCCGCGAGCAGCAAATGATCATGAGCGGCAACGCACTGCGCCTGTTCGGCGCGGGCCGGGCCGTCGTCACCACAGGAGGCTCCGATGGACGTTGACACCGCGACCCTGCACCAGGAACTCGTCGAATGGATCGAGAACTGGAACGAGGGCGAGACGGACCGGCCGGTCACCGTGGACACCCCGCTGCTGACCACCGGGCTGCTGGACTCGATGGGGATGGTGGCGTACCTGTCGTTCCTGGAGGATCGCTCCGGGCGCAAGTTCGACATGATGTCCTTTCCCGGCGGACGGTCGGCGACCATCCGGCAGACCGTCGAGCACTGCCTGCAGTGATCTACGACGGCCACTGCCACGTCGCCTCGACCGACTTCATCCCGGAGGCGTTCATCGGCGATGTCGTCGCCGGCATGAGCCGGCGGCTGGCCGCGGCGTCGGCCGGGCCGGCGCCGCAGCGACTGCATGACGACTACGTCGCCCATCACCAGGACCATCACGCTGACCGGCTGGTCGCCGAGATGGACGCGGCCGGGGTCGCCCGGGCGGTGCTGATGGTGCCCGACTTCAGTCTGGTCATGCCGACCAAGCTGGGTCTGGCCGAGATGGCACGCCGGCACCACGACATCCAGCGCCGCCACCCCGGCCGGTTCTGGGTCTACCTCGGGGCCGACCCGAGACGAGGGCCGGAGGGCGCCGACGCCTTCGCCGACCTGCTGGACGAGTACGGCTTCGACGGCTTCAAGCTCTATCCGCCCTGCGGGTTCTCCCCGTCGGACCGGATCGTCTACCCCTACTACGAGGTGTGCCGCAGCCGGTCGCTGCCGGTCTTCGTGCACACCGGGCCGACAGCGCACTCCCTGACCTTCACTCCCGCGGAGGCGCTGCTGATCGATCAGGCCGCCCGCGACTTCCCGGACGTCACGTTCGTTCTCGGGCACGGTGGCGTCACGGACGTGGAGGTGACGTCGTACCTCGCCGCGTACCGGCCCAACATCTATCTCGACACCGGCGGGTTCGCCGCGTCGCCGTTGCCGGGCGGCTGGCCGGCCCACCTGAACCGGCTGTTCCGGATGGGCGTCAACCACAAGATCATCTTTGGTACGGACTGGCCGTTGAACCAGCTCACCGGCGGCCTACCCCGGCTGCTCGGCGAGATCCTGGAAGGCGACGAGGTGCTCGCCGGAGTGCCTCGGCGCGACCGCGACCTGATTCTCGGCGGCAATCTGCTGCGGGTGCTCAGCCCAGAGAGCGCGTCGGTGGCCGCCCCGGGTCCGCCTCCCGGGACGGTTCGATGACCGCCCCCGCCGGCCGCGCCAGGCAACCGCACCCGCTCACCGGCCACACCGGGCAACCCGGCCGGCCGGGACGAGCGGTGGCCGGCCGGGCGCCCTTCAGGTGGCCGTCAGGCCCGGATCAGCGCCGGTTCGCCGGCCTCGATGCTGGGCAGGAACGCCGCGTAGAACGCCTCCAGCTCGTCGAAGGACTCGGCGCAGAAGAGCACCGGCTGGAAGTCTTCCACCGAGTAAGCCTGGTGCAGCATCGCGGGCAGGTCGAGCGGCCGCACCTCCACCGCCGTGCGGAACTGCTCCAGCTCGCCGACCGAGGAGAGCAGGCTGGCGCCGTACGCCTTCGGCACCCCGTCCTCGCGGACCAGGCCGTACTCCATGGTGAACCAGAACACCTGGGACAGCGCTTCCAGCGCCTCGGTGCCGGAAGCGCGCCGCGCGGCCTGGCCGACCCGGCGGTACAGCGCGGCCAGCCGCTGGTTGGCCAGGGCGTTGCCGTGGCCCACCACCTCGTGCACCATGTCCGGCTCGGGCGAGAACCGGGGCAGCGAGCTGTGCCGGATGTACTGGGTGGCCTGGAACCGGCCGTCGGCGAGCGAGCCGTAGAAGTCGGCCAGGCCGACGATGCCGGCGGCCGGGGTGAAGTGGAAACCCGTAAGCGCTCGCACGCGGTCGGAGACCTCGCGCAGCTGCGGCAGCCGGTCCGTGGGCAGGGCCAGCCGACGGGAGCCGTCCAGGAACTCCGCCGAGGCGTATCGGCGGTGTTTGGCCTGCAGGTCGGCGACGACCATGCCCCAGAGTTCAATCTCCGCTGCGGTGTACTGCACCTCCGGCACCGGCTCGCCGACCCGGTAATTCAGCGCCAGCTCCGCGATCACCGCCCGGTGCCGCTGGTAATCGGGGTCCTGCGCCCCGGGGTGCTCCTCGGCGAAGACCACCGAGACCGTCCCGCTGTCCTGCCGGATCACCGGCGAATAGACAGTCGCTTCCTCGAACATCGTAATTCCCTCTTCCGCTTGTCGGGGGATGCGCCGGGCGAGGCCCGGCGTGCCGCGGCACGCCTGTCGGAGTGCCGTTGTGACCGAGGTCGAGGCTGCGGGCACGTTCGTACCCGCCGTGCTGGAATCACCGGCGCGGTGCGCCGAATGTTCGCCCCCGTGTTGTCCGATTGTCGGCCGAGTCCATTGTAGACCTTAAATGTCCTGATCATCGAGCAGAAAATAGAAAGAATCACAGATTCGCCATCCCGGAACCATTCGGGGCGGCGGGCCTAATCGTATTTCCGCAATTCCATGCCATTCCCGGGAGAAACTGTGGCACATCGCACTCCGCTCTTCACCGCTGGCGGTCCCGGTGTCGACCTGACCGATCCGCAGTTCTTCACCGACGAGCGTTTCCTCGAGGTGGCTCGCGAGGCTCGGCGTCGGCACCCGGTGGCCTGGACCGGCCCGGACGAGGACGGGTTCTGGTCGGTCACCACCCAACGGCCGGCCCGGGAGGTGCTCCGGCGCTCGGACGTGTTCACGTCGACCCGCGGCATGCGGCTGGGAAGCCGCGCGGAGGCGGTACGCGCGGCGAGCGGCCGGATGCTCGTGGTCTCCGACGGAGCCGACCATCATCGGTTGCGCGCCGCCCACTCGCGCTGGTTCACCGGGCCGGCCCTCGCCGGTCTCGCCGCCGAGCTGCGTGTCATGGTCGACAGGCGGCTGGACGACCTGATCGGCGGTGGCGAGCCGGTCGATGTGGTCGCCGGGTTGGCCCTGCCGGTGCCGTCCTGGCTGCTGTTCCAGATGATGGGTGTGCCCGCCGAGGACCGGGATGACCTGGCCGATCTGATCGCCGCCGGGTTCGACGACTCCGACGGCAGCCCAGCCGCCGTGGCGGAACGGTCCGCCGCGCACTCGGAGGTCTTCGCGTACTTCGCCGATCTCCTGGAACGCCGTCGTGCCGAGCCCGGCGACGACATCGTCTCCACGTTCGCGACCGCCACCTACGACGGGCGAGCGCTCACCGACGACGAGATCCTCCTCAACTGCGACGGCCTGCTCAACGGCGGCCTGGAAACCACCCCGCACGCCATCTCCGGAGCGGTCCTCGCCTTCGCCCGCCACCCCGAGCAGTGGCAGCGGCTGCGTGCGGAGCCGGATCTGGTCGACTCCTCGATCGACGAGATCCTCCGGTACACCTCACCGCCCGGGCACGCGATGCGCACCGTGGTCCGCGACACCACCCTGGGCGAGGTGTACCTCGCCGCAGGCGATCGGGTGGTGGTCTGGTTCCCGTCCTGCAACCGGGACGAGGAGGTCTTCGCCGACCCGGACAGTTTCCGTGTCGACCGGCGCCCGAACCAGCATCTGAGCTTCGGCGGCGGCCCCCACTACTGCGTCGGCGCGCAGCTCGCCCGGCTCGAGCTGCGCTGCGTGCTGGAAAGCCTGCTGGACCGGGTCCACGAGGTGCACGTGGTGGGGCAGCCGATCCGGCAGGCGTCCAACTTCCTCAACGGCCTGCGGCGCCTCGACGTCGAGCTGCGGCCGGCGGTCAGGCCGGCCGGGGTGACCGGCGGGTTGCCTCGATGACGTGCATGCCGGGCGGCCCGGGCACCGTCGCCCGCAACTGCCAGCCGCTCCTCTCCAGCAGCGTGCGGTACTCCGCCTCGGTGCGTTCGCGGGCGCCGTCGTACAGCAGCATCATGGCGATGTCGGCCCAGGCCTGCGCCGCACCGGCCGAGCCGTCCGCGGGCAGCACGTCCTCGAAGAGGACGAGCCGGGTCCCGTCCGGGCTCTTCTCGGCCACCAGGCTGAGGATCCGTGTCACCGCCTCGTCGTCCCAGTCGTGCAGCACTCGGGACAGCAGGTACACGTCGCCGGGCGGTGGCTCCTCGAACAGATCACCGGCCGCCACCTCGCACCGGTCGGCCAGGCCCTGGGCGGTGATCGCGGCCCGGGACCGGTCGAGCACGTGCGGCTGGTCCACCAGCACACCCCGCAGGCCGGGCACGGCCCGCAGCACCGCGGTCAGCAGGGCTCCGGTGCCGCTGCCCAGGTCCACCACGGTGCCCTCGGCCGGCCAGTCGACCAGGTCCACGCAGGGCAGTGAGAGCAGTCGGGACTGCTCGGCCATCGCCTGGCTGAACACCCGCTGCCGGTCCGGTCGCGCCGCGAGGAACTCCCAGAAGCCCTCACCCAGGGCAATCGGCGCGGCCGGTTGTCCGGTGCGCAGGGTGTGGTCCATCCGGTGTGCCACGTCCGAGACGCCGAGCGTGGCGAACGTCGCCGCCAGCGACATCGGATGGTCCGTGCGCAGCAGCTCGCCCCGATCGGTGAGCGCCACTTCGTCGGTGCCCGGCTCGAAGGTGACGATGTCGTGCCCGTCGAGCAGCCGCAGCAGCCGCCGCAGGGCGTCCACATCGGTGCCGGCCTCCGCCGCGACCGTCCGAACCGGCCGGGGCGTCTCGCCCAGCAGGTCCGGGACGCCCAACCGCGTCAGTGCGCACAGGGCGTGGAAGACCAGGCCCGTTTGGTACACGTCGAACAGCGCCGCTACTTCCGCGACCGATTCCCGCCGCATGTCGTCATGCCTCCCCGTAGCTGAACATGGTCACAGGTGGGCAACATACCTAATGGAAGGACTGCTATGACGGGACTGTCGACTGAGGACCGGCTGCCGCTGTCCCACGCGCAACGCCAGCTGTGGTTCATCGACCAGCTCAGTCCTGGTGAGTCCACCTACAACAGCCCGCTTGTCTATCGCCTGCGCGGGCCGGTGGACGTCGCCGTCCTCCGAGACGCGCTGACGCTCCTGGTCCGCCGGCACGACGGGCTGCGTACCCGGTTCGGCATCGCCGACGGGGTGCCGTACCAGGTGATCGCGCCACCGCCGGAGACGGTCGAGCTGATGGTGCGGGAGCTGCCTCGCACGGCCGGCGACGACGTGGAGCGGGCCGTCGGCGCGGCGCTGCATCAGGAGGCCACCGAGATCTTCGACCTGCAGGTGGGGCCGCTGTACCGGTTCCGGTTGATCCACGTCGACGCGGACGACCAGATCCTGGTGCTCGCGTTCCACCATGTGGTGACCGATGGCTGGTCCACCGGGGTGGTGCGGCGGGACCTGTCCGCCGCCTACCGGGCTCTCGCGGCGGGTCACGTCCCGCGGCTCCCGGCGCCGCGCACCACCTTCGCCGACTATGTCACCGCTCGGGGCCGACAGTTGCCCGGCGACGCGCTGGAGGAGGGCCTGGCGCACTGGGAACGCACCCTCGGCGGTCTGCCGGCGCTGGATCTGCCCACCGACCGGCCCCGTCCTCCGGTGCCCAGCCAGCGCGGCGGGACCGTGGTACGGCACCTCGACACCACACTCCTCACCGAGCTGCGCAAGGTTGCCGACGCCAGCGGCGCCACGCTGTTCATGGTGCTCACCACCGGACTCGCCGCGGTGCTGCACGCGCACACCGGGCAGGACGACGTCGGTATCGGGGTGCCCATGTTCGGGCGTTCGGACCCGGACCTGGAGGACACCGTCGGCCTGTTCGTCAACATGGTCGTGCTGCGCCTCGACCTCTCCGGAGACCCGTCGCTCGGGGTGCTGCTGGACCGGGTCACCGACGCCAGCTTCGCGCTCTACGACTACGAGGACGTGCCGTTCGAGCTGGTGGTGGAGCGGCTGCGCCCGGTTCGCGACCAGGCCCGCAACCCCCTCTTCCAGGTCTCCGCCCAGTTGCTCGGCGACGGCACCACCGGCGGCGGGCTGGACTTCCCCGGGGTCGACGCGGAGCTGCTGATGCCGCCTTCCGGCCGGGCCGCATTCGACCTGTCGTTCGACTTCTCGCTCGACGGGGACCGGCTGTCGCTGTACATCGAATACGCCACTGACCTCTTCGACCGGTCCCGCATCGAGTCGCTCGCCGGCCACCTCGAGCAGGTGCTGCGGATCCTGCCCGCCGAGCGGGACACACCGTTGCCCCGGCTGCCGCTGCTCTCCGCGGAGGAGACGCGGGCGCTGCTCGCCCTCGGCGACGGCGGCCCGGTCACCGTGCCGGAACAACCCGTGCACGTGCGGATCGCGGCCACCGCGGCGGCCCGCCCGGAGGCCGTGGCGGCCGTGTGCCGAGGCCGGGAACTGACCTACGGCGGCCTGCTGGACGGTGCCGACCGGATCGCCCGCCGGTTGCACGCCGCCGGGGTCGGCCACGAGCACACCGTCGCCCTGGTGCTGGACCGGGACCTGGACGTGCTCCCCGCGATGCTGGGCGTGCTGCGTGCCGGCGCGGCCGTCGCCCCGTTCGACCCGGGCCACCCCGCCGACCGGCTGTCGTACCTGATCCAGGACGCCGGCGCGCCGGTGGTACTGACCCGTCGCGCCCTGGCGGAGCGTCTGCCCACGCCGGCCGGCTGGACCGTGCTGCTGGTCGACGAGGAGCCGGCCGGCGAGGTGACCGGACCGGCGCCGGTGGACCGGTCCGGCCCCGGCTCGGTCGCATACCTGCTCTACACCTCGGGGTCCACCGGCCGGCCGAAGGGCGTACAGGTGGAACACGGAGCGATCGGGATCTACGTCGATCGCTTGACCGAGCTGGTCGGGTTGCGGCCGGAGGACCGGATCCTGCAGTTCGCCGCGCTCACCTTCGACGTGTCCTGGGGCGAGATCTTCGCGACGCTGACCTCCGGGGCCACCCTGGTCCTGGTGGCGCCGGAGGAAGGCGCCTCGCCGGCCGAGGTGGCCGCACTGATCCGCCGGGAACGGGTGACCTGCGCGGCGCTGACCCCGACCATGCTCAGTCTGCTGGACCCGGAGCCGTACCCGGACCTGCGCACGGTCGTCAGCCTCGGCGAGGCGCTCACGGCGGAGCTCGCCAACGCGTGGACACGACCGGGGCGCGCGCTGTGGAACGTCTACGGGCCGACCGAGGTCGCCGTCGCGTGCACCGACCACGACTGCGGCACCGAAAGCCGGCAGATGCCGCCGCCGATCGGCCGCCCGCATCCCGGCCGCCGGCTGTACGTGGTCAACACCGCCGACCGGCTGGCGCCCCGCGGCGCCCCGGGAGAGCTGCTCATCGGTGGAGCCGGACTGGCCCGGGGTTACCTGAACAACCCGGAGCTCACCGCCGCGCGATTCCACACGGACCCGTTCCGGCCGGGTGAGCGGGTCTATCGCAGCGGTGACCTGGTCCGCTGGAACAGCGACGGCGATGTGGAGTACCTGGGGCGCATCGACCAGCAGGTCAAGCTGAACGGCATCCGGATCGAGCCGGGCGAGATCGAGTCGGCGTTGCTGGCACATCCCGGGATCAGATCCGCGGTCGTCGCGGTGCGTCCGGACCGCCGGGGAGAACCACGCCTGGTCGGCTACCTGGTCACCGACGACGGCGAGCCACCAGCCGGGCCCGGCCCGCGCGAGTTCCTCAGCCGGACCCTGCCGCCGTCGATGATCCCGAGCGTCTGGGTCCACCTCGACAGGCTGCCGATGACCCTGTCGCACAAGGTGGATCGCAACGCGCTCCCGGAACCCGCCGACGATGACGGCGGCGGCCCGGTGGCCGAGCCGGCCACGCCCACCGAGGCGGCGCTCGCCCGGATCTTCGCCGACGTGCTCGGCCGGACCGACATCGGCGCCGACGCCAACCTCTTCGATGCCGGCGGTTCCTCGCTGCAGGCGATGCGGGTGATCGCCCGGATCAGCCGGGACTTCGGGATCAAGCTGAACCTGCGCCAGCTCTACGGCACCGCCACGGTCCGTGCGATCGCCGAACGCATCGACGGGCTGGCCGGGCGGGACGGTGGCGCGCCGTGACGGCCGGTTTCGACCCGGTGTTGCCGCTGCGGCCGAACGGTTCGCGGCCACCGTTGTTCTGCGTCCCACCGGTCTCCGGATCACCGTACGTCTACCGCGCCCTGCTCCCTCTCCTCGACGAGGAGCAGCCGGTCTACACGCTGGAGTCGCCCGGCTTCGACGGTGACGAACCACCGCTGGATTCGGTGCCGGCCCTGGCGGAGCTGTTCCTCACGGCGCTGCGCCGGTGTCGCGGCGAGGGTGAGGTGGCGCTCCTCGGCTGGTCGATGGGCGGGGTCGTGGCGTACGAGATGGCCACTCGGCTGACCGCCCTCGGGGTGGCCGTGCCGCTGCTGATGGTGGTCGACGCGGCGGCCCCGGGCACGCATCCCGCGCCGCCCGCCGGGGCGGTGGCCCGGCTGCTGGCGCGTGACCTCGCGGCGGTCAACGGCCTCCCGGCCGAGCCGCTGGAACGGGCGCTGGAGGCGGCGTCCCCCGACGCCGGAGCCGATGACGTGCTCGCCGCGGTGGCCGGCTCCGGCGTGCTGCCGCCGGACTGCGATCAGGACTTCCTGCGCCAGCGGTTGCGCCCGTTCGCCGCGCATGTCCGGGCGCTGGCGTCCTACCGGCCGGCCGGGCGCTATCCGGGCACGGTCACGCTGATCCGGGCGGAGCAGTCCACAATAGACCGGGACAGCTGGCAGCGAATCAGTACTGACCTGGACGAATATCTCATTCCCGCTGATCACTATACGATCTGGCGAGGTGATGCGCTGGCATCACTGGGCGCCGCCGTGCGACACCGGCTCGACGGCCTTCGCCACCCCCACATCGCCTGAACCGTGTTACTTCGAGAGGAGCCCTTTTCTCATGCAGGCCCCCCTGTGGCGCCGGGTGAGCATCCTGGCGGCACTAGCCCTGTCGGCGTTCATTTTCAACACCACCGAGAACCTGCCGATCGGGCTCCTCAGCCTGATCTCCGATGACCTGGGGGTGTCCCTGCCGTCCGCGGGCTTCCTCGTGACCGGTTACGGGCTCACCGTGGCCGTGGTGTCGTTGCCCCTCGCCGCCGTCACGCAGCGCATCCCGCGGCGGTACGTGCTCACCGCGCTGCTCGCCATCCTGGTGATCAGTACGCTGGCCTCAGTGCTCATCGCCTCGTACCCGTTGCTGTTCGGCGCGCGGGTGGTCACCGCGATCGCGCAGGCGCTGTTCTGGGCAGTGCTCGGTCCCACCGCGGTGGGCCTGTTCCCCCGCGAACGCCGCGGCCGGGTCATCGCCGTGATGTCGGTGTGCGGATCCCTCGCAACGGTCCTGGGCGTGCCGGCCGGCACCTGGCTGGCCCAGCACAGCAGCTGGCAGACGCCGTTCCTGGTGATCACTCTCCTCGGACTGGTGGCACTGGTGATCGTCGCCGTGCTGCTGCCGACCACCCGCCCGGAGGAGAGCCACGGCGCCTTCGGCTCGCACCCGGACACGTGGCGATTCGCCATCGTGATCGCCACTACGGTGCTCTCGGTGACCGGGATGTTCGCCGGCTTCACCTACATCACCGAATTCCTGACCAAACTCACCGGCTACACCGAGGCCTCGGTCGGCGGCATGCTGTTCGTCTTCGGCGCGGCCGGCACCGCGGGGGTGGTCGCGGTCGGTCCGCTGCTGGACCGCCTGCCGCGCGGTTCCCTGCTGCTGACGGTCGGCCTGCAGGGAGTGAGCCTGCTGATGCTCGGCCTGTTCCCGGGTAACAAGATCTTGGTCGTCGTGATGCTCGGCCTGCTCGGCTTCTCCGCCGCGCCGGTCTTCATGGCGACGCAGGCGCGAATCCTGCGGGTGGCACCGGGCCGGACCGAGATCGGCTTCGCGGCGAACTCGGCGGGGTTCAACGTCGGTGTGGCGGCCGGCTCCCTGATCGGCGGGTTGCTGCTGTCGCCGTTCGACGCCCGGGCCGGGTTCTTGGTCGGCGCGGCCCTGACCGCGCTGTCAGTGGCGCTGCTGCTGGTGGACCCGCTGCTGCCGGCCCGGCCCGAGCGGCTCGTCGGCGGCGAGCCCACGGTCCCGGTCGGCGCGGCCGAATGACCACCGGGGTGCACCCGCTGCTGCGGCGTCCCGGCAGCCGGCGGGCGCACGACACCTGCCGGCTCGGGTAGGTCGGGCGACAGCACACCGGGCCGGGATCTCAGGGTCCGGGTCGGGCTCCCGGGTCCCGGTGTGCCAGGAAACGCCTGGCGCACGACGACGGGCGCCGCATGCCGCGGCGCCCGTCCGAAGGTGTGTGTCTCAGGCGATGCTGGTCCAGCCGCTGCCGATCTGGCGGCCGGTGCTGTAGGGGGCGGTGTTGTCGCGGGTGTGGGTGTAGAGCCAGAGGGTGCCGTCGGGTTTGGTGGCGAGCAGATCGGCGTGCTGATCGCCGGTGACATCGGCGGCGTGGACGCGGTCGAACTGCTGCCAGGCCGAGCCGATGACGGCGCCGGTGCTGTACGGCGCGTTGACGTTGCCGGTGTGGCTGTAAAGGCGCAGCTGACCGTCCGCACTGACGGTGAACAGGTCGGCCTTGCCGTCGGCGTTGGCGTCAGCGGCACTCAGGTGGGTGAACGCCCAGCCCGTACCGATCTGGCGGCCCGTGCTGTACGGCGCGGCATTGTCGCCACCATGGGCGTAGAGCAGCAGCGCACCGTCCCCGGCGGCAGCCACCGCATCGGCCTTGCCGTCACCGGTGACGTCACCCGCCGTGACCTGCCGGAACCCGGCCCAGCCGGTACCCACCTGCCGCGCGGTACCGTACGGAGCTGAGTTGTCGCCACCATGGGCGTACAGCAGCAACGCACCATCGTTACGCACCGCCAGCACGTCACCCTTACCGTCACCGGTGACATCAGCGACCCGGAACGTGGTCATCGACTGCCACCCCGAACCGATCTGAGAATTCGGGCCGTACGGCGTACTCGCGCTCGCACCACCGTTCGGGTACAACGCCAGCGAACCGTCCGCCCGCCGTCCCAGCACATCGGCGAACCCGTCACCGGTCACATCCCCGGCCGCCACCCCACCGGTCCCGGAGAACAGCGAGCCGGCGATGATCGCACCGTCCGCAGCCTGCGGTTCGTACCGGCTGGGGTAGGCCGACACCTGGACGGCCTGCGCCACCTGACCGACCGGGCGCGTCCGCCAGGAGCCGTCCGGGTAGAGGCTGAGCATCTTGTTGAGGAACGCGTTGGTCGCCCAGACCGGGTCGAGGCGCTGCTGCCGGCTGCCCCAGGAAGCGCGCTGCTGGAACAGGCCGAGACTGTCGTGGTCGACCTCCTCGGAGATGTTCTGGATCGTCGACTCGACGATGACCGTGGCCATCGCGATCGTGGCGGCGCGGACCTCGAGCCCCCGAGCCTGCACGGCGCCGACGACGGCCCGGGCACACGACACCCGGTAACCGGTCATCTGGCCGCGCATCGAGCCCTGCAGGCGTGCGTTGAGAGAGGTGGCGAGCGCGTTGTCGGCGACTGTCACCCCGGCGGAACTGCAGGCGACGGTGGCCCAGGCGTGGGCCGGCGTGATCGTGGATGTCAGCAGGGCGGCGCTGAGGGCGGCGGCGGCCAGTGCGGTGAACCTGCCACGCCGGTGGAAGATGCTGTTCATGTCAGTTCTCCGTCCGTTCGTTTCCGGGTCAGGCGATGCTGGTCCAGCCGCTGCCGATCTGGCGGCCGGTGCTGTAAGGGGCGGTGTTGTCGCGGGTGTGGGTGTAGAGCCAGAGGGTGCCGTCGGGCTTGGTGGCGAGCAGATCGGCGTGCTGATCGCCGGTGACATCGGCGGCGTGGACGCGGTCGAACTGCTGCCAGGCCGAGCCGATGACGGCGCCGGTGCTGTACGGCGCGTTGACGTTGCCGGTGTGGCTGTAAAGGCGCAGCTGACCGTCCGCACTGACGGTGAACAGGTCGGCCCTGCCGTCGGCGTTGGCGTCAGCGGCACTCAGGTGGGTGAACGCCCAGCCCGTACCGATCTGGCGGCCCGTGCTGTACGGCGCGGCATTGTCGCCACCATGGGCGTAGAGCAGCAGCGCGCCATCCCCGGCGGCAGCCACCACATCGGCCTTGCCGTCACCGGTGACGTCACCCGCCGTGACCTGCCGGAACCCGGCCCAGCCGGTACCCACCTGCCGCGCGGTGCCGTACGGAGCGGCGTTGTCGCCACCATGGGCGTACAGCAGCAACGCACCATCGTTACGCACCGCCAGCACGTCACCCTTACCGTCACCGGTGACATCGGCGACCCGGAACGTGGTCATCGACTGCCACCCCGAACCGATCTGAGAATTCGGGCCGTACGGCGTACTCGCGCCCGCACCACCGTTCGGGTACAACGCCAGCGAACCGTCCGCCCGCCGGCCCAGCACATCGGCGAACCCGTCACCGGTCACATCCCCGGCCGCCACCCCACCCGCCGCGCTGTCCTGGATCTTGACGTAGCGCATCGGCTTGTAGTTGCTCAGCACCCGGTTGCTCGTCTGCGACCACTTGCGGTGCACGGCACGCGGCGGGGTCTGCTCGTAGATCCAGAAGTCGCCACCGACCGCGCCGACCCAGCGGTCGAAGAGCACGACGTGCGAGCCGTTGTTCGGGTTCGCGGGGTTGTGATAGTTCAGGAAGTCACCGGGCTTGAGGCCGTTGAAGGCGATCGGCGTACCGATCTCGTGCAGGTTGCCGGTCCAGTAGCTGCCGCTGGTCTTGAGCGCCATGGAGATGAATCCGGAACAGTCGGTGCGGTAACCCCCGTAGTAGGCGTCCATGCTGTACGGCACCTGGGCGGCCACCCAGGTCTGTGCCCGGGAGATGACCTCGGTACGGCTGATCACTGTCCCGGGGCTCACCGCCGCGCTCGCCGCCCTCGGCTGCGGTGTGGCGACGTCCTTGCCGGCGGTCGCCTGCGCCGGGACGCCCAGGGCGATAGCGGCGGTGAGGCCGGCCAGAGCGGAGGTCGCGGTACGGAACAAGGTGCTGGTCATCGATATCTCCTTCGGTGTGAGCCCCGCTGATCGGCGGGCACCGATGACGATCCGAGCAGGCACCAGAAATCTGCTGTAGAAGCTCTACAACCCCGGCACAGGGCCGTATCGGGCGTGTGCCGCCCCGGTGGCGATCGCCCAGGACGAGTCGCCATAGGACCAGTGCCACCAGCGCCCGGCGTCGTTGACCAGCCCGGATGCGCTCAGCGCCCCGGACAGCAGCCGCAGGCACGCGGGCGCGGCCGGCGCCGCGGGATCGCCGGGGCAGCCGGGCAACTCGGCCGGCACACCGTCGTCGACCTGGAACAGAGCGAGATCGACGGCGCCGCCGGTCAGGTGCGCGGCATCGTCCGCGCCGTGACCGGCGACGACGAGAATCTGCAAGTGCCGGGGCAGCAGGCTCTGCGCCAGCACCAGCCGTTCCACCACCGCGAAACGCAGCAGCGCCCGCCTGCCGGGCGCGACCTTCAGCGGCGCGGACGCGACGTCGACCAGGGCTTCGGTTGATTCGTTGAGCGACATCGGGACTCCTGCACGTGCGGGGGCGGGGAACACACCACCGTCACGGAGTCCTCTTCAGGTTCGCTGTAATTCAATTACAGAGTTCGTGATACTCACGGGCGCCGAACGTCCGGAAGGCGCGCAGCGCCTCGGCACGGGCGGTCTCGGCCGCGACCCGGTCGCCGCGTGCCGACTCCAGGTCGGCGATGTCGCGCAGGGTGCGCGCGCAGAACAGCGCAGCCTCCTGGCCACGGAAGATCTCCAGCGCCGCGCTCAGCCACTTGGCCGCGTCGTCGAGCCGGCCGGCGGCCAGTTCCAGTTCGCCCATCGTGCGCAGCACCATGGCCTCACCCCACTGGTCACCCATCGCCTGGTGCACGGCGAGGGCCTCCTGCAGCGGCTCCCGGGCCTGTTCCAGCCGGCCCATCCGGACGTACGTCTTGGCCAGCGCCCGCCGCGAGAAGGCGATGAGTGACCGATCACCGAGCTCCTCGAAGATCGCCAGCGCCCGGTTCAACGCCTGCTCGGCCTCGGCAAGCCTGCCCTGTGCCCGGTGCGCCAGCCCGATGGTGCGCAGCGACAGCGCCTCACCGCGGCGGCTTCCCGCCCGCCGGTACGCGGCCATCGCGGCGTTCAACGCCTGCTCGGTGGCCGCGAAATCGCCGCGTTCCAGATGCACCGAGCCGAGCACGCGGGCACAGTGCCCGGCCGCCCGGTCGTCGCCGAGCGTCTGCGACAGCTCCGCCGCCTGCTTGAGGAAGTGCACCGCCTCCGGCAGATAACCCTGCTCCCGGCAGGCCAGGCCCAGAGCACTGAGCGCGCTGGCCTGCCCCCGGGCGTCGCCGAGGTCGCGGAACCGTTCCGCGGCCTCGGCCAGGTGCTGCCGGGACTCGGTGAACTGGTCCTGCTCGTAGCGCAGTTGGCCGAGTTCGGCGATCAGCACCGCCTCGGCGTGCGCGTCACCGGCCGCGCGGGCCGCGCCCAGCGCGGCGCGATGGGCCCGGTTCCACAGGTCCGGCACGTTGCCGAGGGCGTACCGCGAGGCGCAGAGCACCGCGGCCACCGCCACGGCCTGCTGGGCCAGGCCCAGTTCGGCGGCGCGTTCGACGGCCAGCACGAGCGATGTCTGCTCCATGTCGAGCCAGCCGCGCGGATCGCTCACCGCGTTGCCCACCACCTCCGGGTCGGCATCGGCTCCCGGGGGTGGCACCACCGGCAGGACCGCCCCCGAGGTCACGTGGTCGGCGATGTGCTGCGACAGCCGGTTCAGCGCCGCCGACCACGCCTGCACCACCCGGCGGGTGGCGGCTACCAGGCGGTCCCGGTCCTCGTGCTCTTCGGCCTGCTCGCGGGCGTAGATGCGGATGAGGTCGTGCAGCCGGTAACGCAGCAGGCCGGTGTCGTCGACGTAGGTGTAGTCGACCAGGTGGGCGTCGACGAGTTGTTCCAGGATTCGTTCGGCTGTCCGGATGTCGGTGTCCAGGGCGTACGCGAGCACCCAGGACCGGAAGTCGGACAGGCCCAGATGGCCCAGCCAGCAGATCGCGGTGTGCGCCACCGGGTCCAGGCTGGCGAAGCTGAGCGCGATGCTGACCCGGACCTGCTGGTCACCGGCGGACAGCTCGTCGAGCCGGCGGCGTTCATCGCGCAGCCTGCCGGCCATCAGGGCCGCGGTCCACTGCCGGCGACTGGCCAGCCGCGCGCCCGCCACCCGAACCGCGAGCGGCAGGTTGCCGCAGGCCGCGACGATTTCGGCGGCGGCCTGGGACGCGGGCGCGATGCGGTCCACCCCGACGACCTGGGTCAGCAGGGCGGTGGCCTCCGCGGTGGAGAGCAGGTCCAGCTCGACCAGCCGGGCACCGGCCAGGCCACCGAGCTTGCTCCGTGAGGTGACCAGCACCGAGGAGCCGCCGCTGCCCGGCAGCAGCGGCCGTACCTGCTGCTCGCCGGCGGCGTCGTCGAGCACGATCAGCACCCGGCGGCCGGCGAGCACCGTACGGTAGGCGTCCATCCGCTCGTCGGCGCCGTCCGGTACCGCCTGCTGCGGCTCCAGCGCGCGCAGGAAGCGCCCGAGGACCTCGGCGGGTGAGGCCGGGGTGTCGGTGTTGCCGCGCAGGTCGACGTGCAGTTGCCCGTCGGGATAGGCGGAAGCGGCCCGATGAGCCACGTGGGCCGCGAGCGCCGACTTGCCGACCCCGCCCGGTCCCAGCAGCGCCACCACGGCCGGGCCCTCGGCCAGCGCCGTCCCCAGTTCCCCGATCAGCGCCTCGCGTCCCACGAACCCGGGCGGATCCGGCGGCAACTGGGCCGGGCCGCGGCGCGGGTGCTGCTGCGGCGCGGCCGGCTCCGGGCCGAGCAGAGCAGGGTCGGCGCGCAGAATCCGCTCGTGCAGGACGGTCAGTTCGGGGCCGGGTTCGAGGCCCAGTTCCTCGATCAACGCCTCGCGGCCCTGCCGGAAGACAGTCAGTGCCTCGGCGGTGCGGTCCGCCCGGTGCAGCGCCAGCATCAGCTGTCCGCGCATCGTGCTGCGGGTGGGGTGTTGGCCGACCAGGACGGTCAGCTCCCCGATCAGCTCGTCGTTGCGGCCGAGTTCCAGCTCCGCGGCGATCCGGGCCTCGACGGCTGCGACCCGCTGCTCGTCGAGGCGTGCCGCCTCGGCCGCGAGGATCCGGCTGCGGACCCCACCGAGCGCGGGCCCGCGCCACAGCAGCTCCGCGGCCCGCAAGGCGTTGGCCGCCTGCCGGTGGCGGCCGTCGGCCGCGGCGGCGCGCCCCTGGCCGACGAGGGTGGCGAAGCGGTGCCGGTCGAGGTCCTCGTCGCGGACACACGCCTGATAGCCCGGCGCCTGGGTGATGACGGCCTCGTCACCGACCGCCCGGCGCAGCGTGGACACGTAGGTCTGCACCAGCGCGCGGGCGGTGCCGGGTGGATCGTCGTCCCAGAGGATGTCGATCAGGCGATCGGTCGGCACGACACGGCGCGGTTCGAGGAGCAGCGCGGCCAGCAAGGTGCGGATCTTGGTGCCACCCAGACTGACCTGCTCACCATCGCGGAAGGCCTCCACCGGCCCCAGGAGACGAAACTCCATCTAGGTTCCCCTATATGCACCCTGGTGGATGCTCTGCGGTGCACCTTACGCCAGGGAGGGCCTGCCCCTCACCGAGTGAAGTCAATCCGATGGACGCCAGCCCAGGGCTGGACCGAGCGACCCCGCCATGTCGGTGAGGATCTGCACGTAGTCGTCGTGCTCGAAGGTGAACGGCAGCGCGAACGCCACCTCGTCGATCTCCCGGTACGCCGCGTGCTCCGACAACCGTTCGGCGATCTCCCGCGACGACCCGACGAGGTCGGGGGCGAACATCATCCGGGCCGGGCCCTGCGGCGACCCGGTGCGCGGGAGCCGCTTCCGCGCGTACGCCTGATACTTCTCCTTCTGTGCCGCCGACGCGCTGTCCGTGGGGATCACCACCAGCCCCTGCGACACCCGCGCCTTCGCGCCGTCCGGGTGCGCCTCCCGGAACGCGCGCACCTGCGCCAGCTGGATGCGGGCGAAGTCCGTGTCGTCGCCCTCGGCCTTCACCACGCTGCTGGTCAGGAAGTTCATGCCGCGCTCGCCGGCCCACCGCGCGGACCGCAGGCTGCCACCGCCGTACCAGAGACGCGACGCCAGGCCCGGCGAGTGCGGCTGCACCCGGTCGGAGAACTCCTCGAAACCGACCGTGCCCCGGAATGCGGTGACCGGTTCACCGCGGACGGCCGCGAGCAGGCGCTCCACCCGCCCGTACCCGAAGTCCTCGTCGGTGTCCGGGTAGAGCGCGCCCTTGACCTGCTCGTAGTGCATCGGCGGGCCGACGCTGACACCCGGGTTGAGCCGGCCGCCGGAGAGCAGGTCCACGGTCGCCAGGTCCTCGGCCAGGCGCAGCGGGTTCTCCCAGCCGAGCGGGGTGACCGCGGTGCCGAGCTCGATCCGGCTGGTCCGCTGGGTGGCGGCGGCGAGGACCGCGACCGGCGAGGAGATCCCGTACTGGAGGTGCCGGTGCCGCAGCCAGGCACTGTCGAACCCGAGCCGCTCCCCCAGCTCGATGATCTCCAGGGTGGACTCGTGACCACGGCGCGGATCCGCCTCGTCGAACAGGCCGATCGGGAGAAAACCCAGCTTACGCAGCATGATCGCACTCTAGTCCCGGCAATCCCCGCCGGACAGGTAGGAGTTGCGAAAGCCACTGCCGACGACCGAGCCGCCGGCCCGAGCCGGCTGTCGGCATCCCGGCTCACCCGACCCGTAACCGTCCCGGTCGCCGCAGGTGAACCCGCAGGCCCGGCCGGCTATCGGGAATGTTCCTCACATCGGCTGCGGCGGGTGCCGCTACCCTGGTCGGATGCCGAGCGCCCCCCACGTCGCAGCACCGCGCAGCCGGACCCGTGCGTACCTGTTGATCCTGACGGTGGCCGCGCTGCTCCTGGCCCTCGGCGCGGCTGTCGCGCTGGCCCGCGGCAGCGCGCCGGAGAGCACCGCCGGCACCTGGGTGAGCCCGGCGTCGTCCGCCGCCGCGTCGTCGCCGGCACCGGCGCCGAGCAGCAAGCCCAAGCCGGCGGCCGAGCCGCCCGACGACCTCCCGGTGATCACGTACGCGGAGGGGCCGACCGGCCTGCCCGAGGACCCGGGGGCGACCTCGCTCGACGTGCCGTCCGAGGCGCTGCGGCCGGAGAAGCGGATGGCGCTCTACGACGAGCCCGGCGGCGAACCGCGCGCCTGGCTGCCGCCGCGGATCAGCGGGCTGCCGACGGTGGCGCCGATCGTCGCGCGCGACAACGGCTGGGTGGCGGTGCTCGCGCCCTCGTCGAACCGGCGGATCGGCTGGGTGCCGGCAGCCGGCTGGAAACCCGAGCCGCTGCGCGACCACATCGTCGTCGACCTGAGCGATCACCGGCTCACCTGGCTGCGCGAGGGCGAGGAGCAGCGGTCGTGGGAGGTGTCCGTCGGCTCCGAGGAGACGCCCACCCCGCTCGGCCGCACCTTCGTGATGGGCACGACCACCACGGACGGCGCGATCTACGAGAACCTCGACGCCCTGGTGCTGGGCACGGTGCCGGAGAAGAAGGAGAACCTGGCGGCGTCGCTGCGGGGCGCGCACACCGCGATCCACGCCTGGTCACGCACGAGCGCGTTCGGGCGCAGCGTGTCCAACGGCTGCGTGCGGATGCCCGCGGCGGCCCAGCGCAAGCTCCTCAAGGAGATCGACCCGGGGACGCCGGTCATCGTGGTCGCCTGAGCAACAGCCGGACGACCGGGCGCCGGGCAGGGGAAGGTCAGGCGACGGTGCTTCGCGCGTACACCTCGAGGGAACGCACGCAGCGCAAGCGTCCCGCCGACCGCAACCCCCCACCGGTCCGCACCGCGCCGCCCACCGAGCAACGCGTCACCGGACCGCCACCGCCGGGAGCCCGGTGCGTGATCAGGCGGGCGCCGGCGCGCGGCGTGACGGGCGCGGTGCGCAGCAATTCCTTGCGGGCCTCGTCGAGCAGGTCCGGCAACGGCAGGCCGAGCGCCCGGCAGATCGCGGCGAGCACCTCCGACGACGGCTCCTTCGTGCCACGTTCCACCTCGGAGAGGTAGGGCAGCGACACCCCGGCCGCGTCGGCCACCTCCCGCAACGTGCGGCCCTGGCCCTGGCGGACCCGCCGCAGAACCGCCCCGATCACCCGGCGTAGCAATGCCATTCTCATCTCCTCGGTGCGCGCGTCAATCGCCATCATCGCGCACCGGTGCTACGAGCTGACACCCCATCGAGGACGGCGGTTCCCTCACGATCATCGCGACTGCCCTGGTGGAGAACGGTGCCACGACCGGCGCGAAGGCATGGAGCAGCTGCGCACGCAACTGCGGACCACCTCCGGCAACGCGGCCGTCCGGCAGCGGGTCAAGGCCTCGATGCGGTACGCGTGACCCGTACCCCAGCTGCCGGAGAAGGGCCCACGCGTCCACCGGCGATGGGCAACGCCGATGCCGTTCACACGGGTGGGCAACGCGGCACCCCCGGCCCGATAGGCTTCTGCGATGGCGGTCGAGGCCGTGGTGCGCGAGTTGCTCGCCGTGATCCCGGTGGGCTGCACCTGGCTGCTCCCGATCCACCGCGACGGCGAGGTCGTCGACTACCGGATCGCCGCGACGAGCGGGCAGGTCGCCGACGTCAAGGGCCGCGGCACCACACGCATCGACCAGTTGCTCAGCGAGCTCTACCCGTCCATGGTCGGCGGGCCGCTCTGGCAGCTCTACGACCGGGTGCTGCGCACCGGTGAACCGGGCCGGCTCGACGAGTTCCGCTACGAGGAACGGCAACCGGGCGTCGTCGCCGAGTCGCGTTTCGAGGTGAGCGTGCACCGCGGGCTGGGCGGGCTGCTCGTCTGGTGGCAGCGGGTCGACGAGAACCAGCGCCGCCTGGAACACACCGAGCTGCTGGGCAGTCTCGGCTGGCTGGAGTACGACCTGGCCAGCGCCCGCACCGACTGGTCACCGGGGATGTACCGGATCTTCGAACGAGCCCCGTCGCTGGGGCCGCTCACCCGCACCGCTCAGGCGCAGATCATGCTGCCGGCGGACCGGGGGCTCGCCGAGGCCGCGTGGCAGACCCTGGACAGCGGCACCACCTCCGACGTGACCGTCCGGTTCCGGATCGGCACCGGGGTGAAGCACCTGCGGATCCTTTCCGACGTGGCCCGCGACGCCACCGGCGCCCCGGTGAAGATCTACGCCGTGGTGCAGGACGTCACCGCCCGGGTCGGCACCCGCACCGAGATCGAGCGGCTCAGCGACCGGTTGCGTACCCGGGAACTCACCGCCCTGGCCGAGCACCGCCTCGCCGGCCAGTTGCAGACCCTGATCCAGCCGGTGCCACCGGGACCGTTCGCCCTGGAAGGCCTGGAAGCGATGGTCAGTTACCTGCCGGCGGAGAAGACCGTGCAGGTCGGCGGCGACTGGTACCACGCACAGGCCCTGCCGGACGGCCTCGTCGTCCTGGCCATCGGCGACGTCGCCGGGCACGGCCTGGACGCCGCCAGCGGCATGGCCCACCTGCGCTTCGCCCTGGTCGCCTGGCTGTCCATCGGCATCCGCGAACCCGGCACCCTGCTGCGCCACATGAACCGTCTCAGCACCCAGCTCGGCATCACCGGCACGGCCCTGGTCGCCGTCTACGACCCGCACACCCGCACCCTGCCCTGGGCCCGCGCCGGCCACCTGCCCCCGCTGCTCGCCCGCGCCGGCGTCCCCACCGAACTGGACCGCCCGACCGGCCTGCTGCTGGGCGCCGAACCGGAGGCGGACTACCCGGTCGCCCTGGCCCGCCTGGCACCCGGCGACCTGGTCCTGTTCTACACGGACGGCCTGGTCGAGCGCCGCACCGGAACCCGCGTCACCGAGGTGCGCGACCACCTGTCGGCCGTCTCCGCGGACCCGGGCGCCGATCCGCTGAGCCGGCTGCACCGGTTGCTGCACGCACCGAGCCCCGACGACGACACCTGCACCCTGACGGTCCGCGTGACCTCCTGACCACCCCACACCCGCAACCGGCAACCATCCGCGGGCGGGCGAAGCGGGCGGGCGGGCGAAGCGGGGCGGGCGAAGCGGCCGGGAAAAGCGGCCGGACAAGGCGGCCGGACAAGGCGGATCGGCGGCGGGTTACCGGGTCAGAGGTCGAGGCAGATGCGGACGAGGGTGCCGCCCGGGACCGTGGTCGTGTAGACGTCGTCGCAAATCCGCTCCACGATCGCCAGGCCGCGGCCGCCCACCGCCTCCGCCGACGGCATCGCGCGGCCGAACGGGCGCTCGGCACCGCGGTCGACCACGTCGCAGACGAGGCGGCCGCCGTCGACGAAGAGCCGGATGTGGCCGCCGCCCGTGGTGTGCTGCAGCGTGTTCGTGGTGAGCTCGCTGACCGCCAGGGTGAGCAGGTCGATGCGGGCCTCGCTCATGCCGAGCGCGAGGGCCCGCTCGGTCACGAAGACGCGCACCGCCCGCAGGTCGTCGGGCGCCTCGTACGACATGCCGTCACCGCCGGACGGCCCCGACGTGCCTTCGTCGCCGAACGGCCCCGGCACGGCAGCGCCACCGGACGAACCCGACCCGGCAGCATCGCCGGACGACCCGGTCATGCTGTCGCCGTCGAACGGCTCAGACATGGCGGCGCTCCTCGGCGGGGGCGCGGAGCAGGGCGCCGACACCGGTCAGTTCGAGAACGGAGGCGACCGGGCCGGCGGCGTTGACCACGTAGATGTGGGCGCCGGTGTGTTTGGCCGCGTGGTGGGCGGTGATCAGGCTGTGCACGCCGCTGGAGTCCATGAAGGTGAGCCGGGCCAGGTCGACGAAGACGGCCCGGGCGCGGGTGAGCGCGTCGAGCAGGATCGCGGTGAGGTGTTCGCGGGCGGCGAGGTCGCACTCCCCGGCGAGGGTCACGGTGATCCGGCCGGGGCCGGCGGAGGTCCGTGCCTCGAAGTTCCCCATCGGCCCGCCACACCTCCTTGACGTTGTCGCAGGACGCGGTGCCGGCCTGCCCGGCCCATCATGTCATCCGGCAGCCCGGTCCGCCCTCACCGCGGTCGACGCTTCAGCCGATGGCGTCGACAAGTGCGCCGAGCCCGCGGCCCAGGGTGTCGAGCCCGGGTGTGGGCGCGCCACCGGGCTCCCGCATGTAGATGTCGCGCCGGATCTCCACCATCAGGGCGGAGACGGCGGTGTCGCGCTGCCAGTAGGCCGACGGGACGTAACATCCGGCGAACGGACTGTTGAGCCCGATCTCCCCGGCGCCGGCGAAGGCGCCCCGGGCAGCGTCGAGCAGCCAGGGCGGGGTGTGCGCGCCCTCCGTGCCGAGGCAGATCGGTGGTCGCGGCCCGGTGCCGTGCAACTCGTAGGGCAGCGGCTCGCTCGGGTACGAGTGGATGTCGAGGATCACCGCCCGCCCGGTCGCGGCGAGCCGCTCGCCGGTCAGGGTGGTCATCGCTGCCGCGTACGGGAAGAAGTGCTCCGCCAGCAGTGCCGCGTCGCGGGCCGGATCGTCGGCACGCAGCCGCCGCCCCGCGTAGCCGTGGGTGTAGACCGGGCCCATGCCGGCGGCGAGCATCTCCTCGGTGTCGTCGGTGAACCGCTCCGGGTCGACGACCAGGCGGGACAGCCGGTTCACCAGCATCCAGGGCCGCCGGAGCGCCGCACCGGCGGCGCGGGCCGCGATCACGTCGGTCCACGCGTCGGTCAGGTTGTCCAGCTCCTCGGCGAGCTCGCCGGCGCCGAGCAGCAGCCCGGAGCCGACGACCTCGCGGGAGGCGTGCGGGACGTGCAGGATCACCGGCGAGCCGGGGTCACCGGCGACTACCTCGAATGTCACGCCGGGGAGGCTACGCGCGGGGTACGACGAAACCCCGCGCGCAGCCCGCCGATCAGGCCAGGGCCGAGCAGATCGTGTCGATCAGCAGCCGGGTGACGACGTACGGGTCGACGTTGGCGTTCGGGCGGCGGTCCTCGATGTAGCCCTTGCCGTCCTTCTCCACCTGCCACGGGATGCGCACCGACGCGCCGCGGTCGGAGACGCCGTAGCTGTACTCGGTCCACGGGGCGGTCTCGTGCAGGCCGGTGAGCCGCTGGTCGATGCCGGCGCCGTACCCGTCGACGTGCTCCTGGCGCTTCTTGCCCAGGGCCTCGGCGGCCGCGATGATCGCGTCGTAGTTCTCGCGCATCGCCTTGGTCGAGAAGTTGGTGTGCGCGCCGGCGCCGTTCCAGTCGCCCTTGACCGGCTTCGGGTCGAGGGTGGCGGAGACGCCGTGGTCCTCGGCGATGCGGTAGAGCAGCCAGCGGGCGACCCACAGCTCGTCGGCGACCTGGGGTGCGGCGACCGGGCCGATCTGGAACTCCCACTGACCCGGCATGACCTCGGCGTTGATGCCGGAGAGGTTGAGGCCGGCCGCGAGGCAGGCGTCCATGTGCTCCTCGACGATCTCCCGGCCGAAGACCTCGTCCGCGCCGACGCCGCAGTAGTAACCGCCCTGCGGGGCCGGGTAGCCGCCGCCGACCGGGAAGCCGAGCGGGCGGCCGTCCTTGAAGAAGGTGTACTCCTGCTCGATACCGAAGATCGCCTCCTGGTCGGCGAACTTCTCGGCGACCTCGCGCAGCGGCGCCCGGGTGTTCGTCGGGTGCGGGGTGCCGTCGATCAGCTCGACCTCGCACAGGACCAGGATGTTGTTGCCGCCGCGGATCGGGTCCGGGCAGACGAAGACCGGCTTGAGCACGCAGTCGGACTTGTCGCCGGGCGCCTGGTTGGTGCTGGAGCCGTCGAAGCCCCAGATGGGGGGTTCGGCACCGTCGGCCAGGATCTTGGTCTTGGAGCGCAGCTTGGCGGTGGGCTGGGTACCGTCGACCCAGAGGTATTCGGCCTTGACTGCCATTTCTCGTCTCCCCAAAAAGTAAAAATCCGGGCTTTCACCCCGAGTGCCTGCAAGCCGGGCAACCCTGACGCGGCGCGAGGATGCTATCGACCGAAGATCAAATCCACGTTTCCGATCCCGCACCTCGGACACGTGATCCCGGTAACCTTTCAGCCCCCGAATGTTTCCGCCGATGAAGTGGTCGTGACGCACTCCCTGGCCCGCTCACCAGGCGGTTTCGAACTGGGCTACCTCGCGCTCCACGCCGGTCGGCTCGTGCAGAACGCCGTCGAGCTGGCCGCCGAGCAGGCCGGGATGCCGGCCATGGACCTGCTCGCGCTCTACATCCTCGGCGAGCACGACGGGCTGACCGGCGGCGCGCTGGCCCGGTTGCTGAACGTCCAGCAGTCCTCGATCACCCCGCTCGCCGACCGGCTGGAGGCGGCCGGCCTGATCGAGCGCTCCCGTGACGAGGCCGACCGCCGCCGGGTCTGGCTCTGCCCCACCCCCGCGGGCGAGGCCGCGCTGCGCACCACCGGCCAGCTGGCACGCGATGCGGTACGGGAGTCCTTCGCCCCGCTCACCACCGGCGCCGCGACCGCCCTCGCCGCCCTGCTCGGTGAGGTGGTGGAACCGTGGCTGACCGAGATCACCGGGGCACCGCGAGCGGCTCGGCTCACCACAGGCGGCCCTGCATGAGCAGCGCGGACCGGGCGGCCGCGACGTGCGGCGTCTCCCGTACCGCCGCCCGCGTCGCCAGGTAGAGCGTGTTGATCGGCGGGTCCTCGGCCGGGTGCAGCTCGACGAGCGCGCCGGACCCCAGCTCATCGGCGATCAGGTAGCGCGGCAGGACGGTGACGCCGATCCCGGCCACCGCGGCGGCCCGCAACCCGCGCAGGTCCGGCACGACGAGCACGGCCCGCCGCGGCGGCGGGTGCCCGAGGACGTGCCGCCACCAGCGCCGGATGATCGGCAACTCCTCGGCGTAGGCCAGCAACGGCAGCCCTTCCGGGTCCCGGCCGGTGAACGCCCGCGCGCCGACCAGCACGAACTCCTCGTCGCACAGCGGTTCGGCGTGCAGACCGGCCCGCCGCGGCCGCACCGAGCTGACCACCAGGTCGAGCCGGCCGGCGGACAGGTCGGCGAGCAAGTCGTCGGCCAGACCCAGCCGGACCCGGACGCTCACCCCGCCGGCGATCACCCCCGACAGCGCCGGCAGCACCCGCGCGGTCATCAGCTCGGCCGGCCCGCCCAGGTGCAGCGTGTTCCCCGGCGAACCGCCCAGCGACCCGGCGATCCCGGCGAGCGCGTCGAGCGGGCCGTCGAGGCGCCGGGCCAGGTCGTCGGCGGCCGCGGTGGGTGTCACGCCCCGGGCGCCGCGGACGAACAGCGTCTGCCCGAGCCGCGTCTCCAGGGCCCGCAGCTGGGCGGTCACGGTCGGCTGGGAGAGGCCGAGCACCTCGGCGGCGCGGGTGAGCGTCCCGGCGCGGTGCACGGCCAGGAACGTGTGGAGCAGATCGAGCGAGACGGGTGTCGACACATCAGGAATCCTATGGCTGACCCCAATGCTTCCTCTTGGACGCTGATGGCTCGGCGAGACAGGATCGGGTCATGACTTCCACCAACAAGATCCTCATCGCCCTGACCAGCCACAGCGACCTGGGCGGCAAGCGGTCCACCGGTTACTACCTGCCCGAGGCCGCGCACCCGTGGCACGTGTTCCAGCAGGCCGGTTACACGGTCGACTTCGCCAGCGTGGCCGGCGGCGAGCCGCCGATCGACGGCGCCGACCTGTCCGACCCGGTGCAGCGCGCCTACACCGACGACGCCGAGGTGCAGGCCAAGCTGAAGAACAGCCCGAGGTTCGCCGACGTCGACCAGGCCGAGTACGACGCGATCCTCTTCGCCGGCGGGCACGGCGCGATGTGGGACTTCCCGAACGACGCCGACCTGGCCACCTTCGCCCGGGAGCTGTACGAGCGCGGCGGTGTCGTCGCCGCCGTCTGCCACGGTCCGGCCGCGCTGGCCGGCATCACGCTCTCCGACGGCACGCCGATCGTGGCCGGCAAGCGGATCGCCGCGTTCACCAACTCCGAGGAGGCCGCCGTCGGCCTGACCGACGTGGTCCCGTTCCTGCTGCAGAGCCGCCTCGAGGAGCAGGGCGGCAAGCACTCCGGCGTCGAGGACTGGCAGCCGCATGTGGTCACCGACGGCCGGCTGGTCACCGGCCAGAACCCGGCGTCGTCGGCGGGCGTGGCCGAGGCCGTCCTGGCAGTGTTGAAAGCCTGACGCCGGCGCACCGCGGAGACCCCCGGAAAGCCTGAACCCGCCGGAAATCGTGCGCACCCGGCAAGAGAACCGGGCAGCCTGAGCGAGCCGGGCCGATCGGCCCGGCTCGTCCCGACTTCCGCCCTTGCCGCACGGCCGTCCAGACACGACGATCGTGAGTAGGAACGCCGAGGAGGTGAGTGCCGTGCCCGATCACCGGATCGTGGTGGGATATGACGGCTCTCCGGACGCCCACAAGGCAGCCCGATGGGCACTGGACGAGGCAGAGCGCACGGATGCGCCGGTCGAGCTGCTCTATGCGTACGAGTGGCCGACCTACGTCCCCGCCGCCGCCATGATGCCGGCCGCCGCGGTCTACCCGGACGCGGAGACCGACGACGCCGTGGGCGACATGCTGAGCCGCGCCATCGCGAGCGCCGCCGGCACCCACCCCGGCGTCCGGGTGCACGCCCGGGTCGAGCACGGCACCGCCGCGGTGGCACTCACCCAGCGCGGTGCCGACGCCGGGCTGCTGGTGGTCGGCGGTCCCCGCCACTCCGGGATGCGCGCGCTGCTCGGCTCGACGGCCGCCTCGGTCAGTACGCACGCCCGCTGCCCGGTGGTGGTGGTCCGCGGCGAACCCCGCGCCACCGATCCGGTGCTGGCCGGCGTCGACGACTCCCCCGCCGCCGCGACGGTGCTCGGTTTCGCGTTCGAACAGGCCGCGGTCCGCGGCGTGCCGGTCCGCGCGGTGCACGGCTGGCCGGTGCCGGACGGCGGGCGCGACCTGCTCTGCGAGCGCAACCTGGAGGCGGTCGCCGCCGAGCGTCACCGGCTCGACGAGATCGTCGCCTGCTGGCGGCGCCGGTTCCCTTCGGTGCCGGTGACCACCGAGGTGCTGGTCGGCCCGCCCGGTGAGGTCCTGGCCGAGGCGGCCGCGGGCGCCCAGCTGGTGGTGGCCGGCGCCCGGGTGCGCCGGATGCTGCGGATGACGCTGCACGGCTCGGTCGGCCGGCAGCTGCTGCACCGGGCCCGGTGCAGCATCGCCCTGGTGCAGGGCACAACGCCCGCGGCGTAGTCCGCTCTCAGCCGGTCAGCACTCGGCCTTGCCGAGGCGCCAGTAACCCATGAAGGCGACCGCGCGCCGGTCGACGCCGCAGCCGGTCACCAGATGGCGGCGCAGCGACTTGATCACCGCCGCTTCGCCGGCCAGCCAGGCGTAGAAGCCGTCGATCGTCGTTTCGGTGCCGTCCGGCACCTCCCACAGGATGTCGTTGTCGACGTCGACGTCCTCCAGCACCGCGCCCACCGGCTTGGTGCAGTCGCCGAGCAGGCGCTGGGCCGCGGCCTCGACCTCCGGGATCAGGTGGGTGCCGTGCGCGGCGCCGTCGCGGGCGAGCCAGGTGACCCGGAAGCCCGCCGGTGCGGTGATCGCCAGGCGGTCGGCCCCCTCGGGGACCTCGAGCACGGCCTCACCGCAGGCGTCGGCGGGCAGCTTGCTCAGGATCGAGGCGATCGCCGGGACCGCGGTCTCGTCGCCGCCGAGCAGGATGCGGCGGGTGCCCGCGGGCGGGTGGAAGTCGATGCCACCGGAGGTGCCGGCGAAGTCCGCGTTCGGGCCCATCAACCGGGCCTGCGAACCGGGCCGGGCGTTGACCGCCCAGCGCGACGCCGGGCCGCTCACCCCGTGCAGCACCATGTCGACGTCGACCTCACGCAGCTCCCGGCGCACGGCGCGGACCGTGTAGGTGCGGATCGGGTTGCGCTGCTCGTCGGGCAGGCAGCGCCACTGCGTGTACCAGTCGAGGCCCTCGGGCAGGTGCGCGAAACCGGAGTCGTCGAGCGGCGGGATCAGTTTGATCCGCTGGTCGAACCCGTTGTCGGCGAACCGGTCCAGGTCGGCGCCGGTGAAGGTCACCCGCACGAAGTTCGGGCTCAACCGGGTGACCCGGGCCACCTCGGCTTCGAAGAAGCGGAACGGGGTCGCCACGGTCGGCACGGCGGTCTGGGTCACGGAAGCCTCCCAGGCATCGCGATTAGGTAACCCTAACCTAATCGGTCGGCGGGCGGCTGTCACGGGCACCCCCTGCTCCCGTTCTGCAACTACCACATTCCTGCTGGTCGCAGTGGTCGGACCGATGAGGGGTGTCCCAGCGACGAAGGAGCCGAGATGCCGCAGTCCTCGACCACGATCACGTTCAGCGACGCCGAAGCGGGCGGCCTGTGGCGGGTGGAGGACTGGGCTGCCGCGCTGGAGCCCCCGACCGTGCTGGTCGTCGAGGACGACGAGGAGATCCGGGAGCGGATCGCCGAGGAGCTGCGTGCTGCCGGGTACCGCGCCCTGGTGACCGACAACGGGCGCACCGCCATGGCGCTGGCCGCCGGCGAGCGGCCGAACCTGATCGTCCTGGACGTGACGACCCGCAAGCTCAACGGCCTCGGCTTCTGCTATGAGCTGCACTCGTCACCGGAGACCGCGCGGATCCCGGTGATCATCTGCGGCGACGGCGAACCCTCCGACATGGAGCTGGGCCGCGTCGTGGGCGCCGAGGACTACCTGGTCAAGCCGTTCGCCCCGGCCGACCTGCTGGCCCGGGTGAGCGCCCTGATCCCCGTCTGACCGGCTTGATGCTGTTCAAGAACTGACAGCGCGGACGTCCGATGGGTGCCAGAGTGCGCAGTATCCGATGGTTGCCGCCTGAGGAGATGTGAGATGACCGAACCCGTTCGCGCCGAACTGCGCCGATCGAGCGGCTTCGCCGGTCGATCGCTGCACGTGGTGATGGACTCCCGGACCCTGCCCGCCGACCAAGCCCGCCAACTCGTCCAACTCGTCCGATCCCTCGACCTCACCAGCATCGGCGCGATGATCATGGCGCCGTGCACCGCCGACCTGCTCCGTTACGACCTGTCCGTCCAATGCGGTGGCCGGCACTGGCGGGGCACGGTGGCCGAACCCACCGTGCCCGCCGAGCTACGCCCGTTGATCCAGTTCCTGACCGAGGCCGCGATGGTCAGGCGCTGACGTACTCCGCGAGGTGCCGGCCGGTCAGCGTGGAGCGGTCCGCCACGAGATCGGCCGGCGTCCCCTCGAACACCACCCGGCCGCCGTCGTGCCCGGCGCCCGGACCGAGGTCGATGATCCAGTCGGCGTGCGCCATCACGGCCTGGTGGTGCTCGATCACGATCACCGACTTGCCGGCGTCGACGAGCCGGTCCAGCAGGCCGAGCAGGTGGTCCACGTCGGCCAGGTGCAGACCGGTGGTCGGCTCGTCGAGCACGTAGACGCCACCCTTGCCACCCATGTGCGTGGCCAGTTTGAGACGCTGCCGCTCGCCGCCGGAGAGGGTGGTCAGCGGCTGGCCCAGGCTGAGGTACCCGAGGCCCACGTCGGCGAGCCGCGTGAGAACCGCGTGCGCCGCCGGTGTCCGCGCGTCGCCGGCGCCGAAGAACTCCTCCGCCTCGGTCACCGACATCGCCAGGACCTCGCTGATGTCCCGGCCGCCGAACCTGTACTCCAGCACCGCGGCCTGGAACCGCTTGCCCTCGCATTCCTCGCACGGCGTCGCGACACCGGCCATGATGCCCAGGTCGGTGTAGATCACGCCGGCGCCGTTGCAGGTCGGGCAGGCGCCTTCGGAGTTCGCGCTGAACAGCGCCGGCTTCACCCCGTTCGCCTTGGCGAAGGCTTTGCGGATCGGTTCCAGCAGCCCGGTGTACGTTGCCGGGTTGCTCCGCCGCGAGCCCCGGATCGCCGCCTGGTCGACCGAGACCACGCCCGCGCCGGCCGGGATCGAGCCGTGGATCAGGGAGCTCTTGCCGGAACCGGCCACCCCGGTCACCACGACCAGGACGCCAAGCGGCACGTCGACGCTCACGTCCCGCAGGTTGTGGGTGCTCGCGCCGCGGATATCCAGGGCGCCGGTGGGGGTACGGACCTTGTCCTTCAGGGTGGCCCGGTCGTCCAGGTGCCGGCCGGTCAGGGTGCCGCTGGCGCGGAGGCCGTCGAGCGTACCCTCGAAACAGATCGTGCCGCCGGCCGTGCCGGCGCCCGGACCGAGATCGATCACCCGGTCGGCGATCGCGATGGCCTCCGGTTTGTGCTCCACCACCAGGACCGTGTTGCCCTTGTCGCGCAGCCGCAGCAGCAGCTCGTTCATCCGCTGGATGTCGTGCGGGTGCAGCCCGATCGTCGGCTCGTCGAAGACGTAGGTGACGTCGGTCAGCGCCGAACCCAGGTGCCGGATCATCTTGGTCCGCTGCGCCTCCCCGCCGGAGAGGGTGCCCGAGGGGCGGTCCAGGGAGAGGTAGCCGAGCCCGATCTCGACGAACGAGTCGAGCGTGTGCCGGAGCTTGCCGAGCAGCGGCGCCACCGACGGCTCGTCGAGGCCACTCACCCACGCCGCCAGGTCGCTGATCTGCATGGCGCAGGCGTCGGCGATGCTGATCCCGGCGATCTTCGACGACCGGGCCGGCGCGCTGAGCCGGCTGCCGCCGCACTCCGGGCAGGTGGTGAATGTGATCGCCCGCTCCACGAAGGCACGGATGTGCGGCTGCATCGCGTCCACGTCCTTGGACAGGAACGACTTCTGGATCTGCGGGATCAGACCGAGGTACGTCAGGTTGATCCCGTCGACCTTGATCTTCGTGGCCTCCTTGTAGAGGAGGGCGTCCAGCTCCTTCTTCGTGAACTCCTTGATCGGCTTGTCCGGGTCGAAGAACCCGCAACCCCGGAAGATCCGGCCGGACCAGCCGTCCATGCTGTACCCGGGGATAGTCATCGCGCCCTCGTTGAGCGACTTGCTGTCGTCGTAGAGCGCGGTCAGATCGAAGTCGGTCACCGAGCCGCGGCCCTCGCAGCGCGGGCACATGCCGCCGGTCACGCTGAACGAACGGCGCTCCTTGGTGGTCCGGCCGTCCTTCTCGATCGTCACGGCCCCCGCGCCGGAGATCGAGGCGACGTTGAAGGAGAACGCCTGCGGCGACCCCACGTGCGGCTGCCCGAGCCGGCTGAACAGGATCCGCAGCATCGCGTTGGCGTCGGTGGCCGTGCCGACCGTGGACCGCGGATCCGAGCCCATCCGCTCCTGATCCACGATGATCGCCGTGGTCAGCCCGTCGAGCACGTCCACGTCCGGCCGGGCCAGCGGCGGCATGAAGCCCTGCAGGAAGGCGCTGTAGGTCTCGTTGATCATCCGCTGTGACTCGGCCGCGATCGTGCCGAACACCAGCGAGCTCTTGCCCGAACCGGAGACCCCGGTGAAGACGGTGAGGCGCCGCTTCGGGATCTCGACGGTCACGTCCTTGAGGTTGTTCACCCGCGCGCCCTGCACCCGGATCAGATCATGACTGTCCGCGACGTGTGTCTCCGTGCTCATCGTGTCCCCTCGTTCGCCCAGCGCCGTCAACCGTAGTCACGCTAGACGCGCCGCGTGGTCCCTTGCTTCTCGATTTCTGCCCGTTGTTCTCCTCAACTCCTTACCGGGTACGCCGATCGGAGGCTCCCACGGATCCCCTTCTTCCTCAGGCAGGCCGATGAGCGCCAAGCACCGCTACGCCACCACTTCCGCCCTGTTCGCCGCCGGATACCTCGCCGTCGCGTACACCGCGGCCGGCCCGTTGTCGATGAGCCCGATCATGCTGCCGGCCCTGGCTGTCGGCGCCCTGTGGTTGCTGGCGCAGGCCGGGTACGGCCGCTTCCGCCTCGACGTCATCATGCTGACCACCGCGGCCGCCGTCGCGGCCACGCTGAACGGGGCCGGGTTCCTGCTGGCTTTGACGTACGCCGTGGTCGCCGCCATCCCGGCCGTGCTGTTCGCGATGGCGATGAACCGGCTGCTGCCCGGCTGGTGGCTCGGTCACGGCGACCGCTTCCGCGCCCGCGGATTCGTCTTCGGCCGGCTCGCCACCGCCTCCGCGCTCGCCGCCGTGGCGAACGCCGTGCTGCTGGCCGTCGTCGACGCGGACACCGCTTCCGCCGGCGCCGTGTTCCACGCCGCCCGGGACACCCTGCTGGTCATGCTCATGGTGTGGGCGGCCCGGTCGTACCGTCTGAGCAAGGAGCCCCGGCGCGGCGGCCTGTCCGTCGTCCGCTGACGACGTGAGCAATCTCGGCTGACACCCCGTCGTGTCAAGTCTTGGACATCGCAAGGCCTACTGTCCGATTAGCGTCGGTTCCAGAGCGTGAATGAACGGCATCGCAGGGTTGGACAGTGCAGGAGCAGGGGCATACCCCGACATAACCCCAAGGCAGTGCATCCTGAGAGGTGAGCGATGACCACCACGGACCAGACCACGCAACTGACCACCGGTTCCGCGTACGACGAAGAGACCCGCTCGCGCGCCCGCCAAGCGGTGACCACCGCCCGCACCAAGGCGACCGCGGCCGGCCAGGCCGCCCGCCGCAACCCGAAGTCCACGACCGCCGGCTTCCTGGCTCTCGCCGGCGCCGCCGTGGCAGCCGTGCTGATGGGGCGCCGTCGCTCCGCCGCCAAGGCAGCCACCCCACGAAACCGGCTGACCGCCCTGCTCCATCGCTGACCCCTGACCTCCGCGCCCCACCTGCCGCCGCCCGGCCCGCCCGGGCGGCGGCAGGCTTCTGTCAGGCCCGCTCCTCGCTCACGTCCGCTCCTAGCTCAGGCCCGTTCCTCGCTCACGTCCGCTCTCCCGTGATGTAGTCGGCGAGGGTGCTCCGCTCGGTCTCGAGCTCGTCGATGCGGAACTTGACCACATCCCCGATGCTCACCACCCCGCCGAGCGCGCCGCCGACCACCACCGGGACATGCCGGAACCGCCGCTCGGTCATCAACCGCTCGACGTCCTCCAGCTGGGCATCCGGTTCCACCGTCCGGACCTGTGTCGTCTGGATGGCGCTGACCGGTTCGCCCAGCACCCCCGCACCCCGCGCGGCGAGGGCCCGCACGATGTCCCGCTCACTGACGATGCCCTCCACCGCCGTCCCGTCCCGCGACACCACCACCGCACCGATCCGATGCTGTGCGAGAACCTCGAGGAGTTGCTCCACCGGCGTACCCGGCGGCACCGTGACCACCTGATCACCTTTGACTCGGAGAATGTCACTGATCCGCATCGTCCCTCCCTGCACTGGGTCGGCACCGTACCCACCTCTATGCCGGAGCCCTCACTCCCTGTCAAGAAGGACAAACCACAAACCCGCCAGGTGGTACGCCCACACCCCCTCCCACCCGCCGAAGCCCCAATTGCCACTTCACGCACGCCCACCGACCAGGAGTCCCGATGCTCCTCGACATCCGGCCGTACCGGGTCCACGTCCCCGACGCCGACCTCGCTGACCTACGAACCCGGCTGGCCGGCACCCGCTGGCCGAACCGGCGCCCACGCCCGGCTGGGAGCAGGGGATGCCCCTGGACGTGATGCGCGACCTGTGCCGGTACTGGGCCGAGGAGTACGACTGGCGGGCCACCGAGGCGCGGCTCAACGCGGTGCCGCAGTACCTCGTCGGCGTGAACGGCCTGCGGGTGCACGTCGTGCGCGCCCGGTCCCCGTACCCCGGAGCACTGCCCTTGATCCTCACCCACGGCTGGCCCGGCTCGGTGCTGGAACTCGTCGGCCTGATCGGGGCGCTGACCGACCCGGTGCGTCACGGCGGTGCACCCGAGGACGCCTTCGACGTGGTGATTCCGTCCCTGCCCGGGTACGGCTTGAGCGACAAACCCACCACCCCCGGCTGGGGTGTCGAACGGATCGGGCACGGACACGGACACGGACACGCCTGAGGTCAGACCCGCGACCGACTACCCAGCACTGGACGGCCTCGATGACTGGACCCCCACGGCAGGGGCGCAAGCGAAGCGTCGCATCAGCGATATCCAACAGCTTTCACCGAGCCACCCAGTCCCTGCACGACGCTGGTGCCGACGCAACCGATCCGATCCCGGCCGCCTTCAAGACCCGGTACGCCCTGCTGGCAACGCTCCTGTGCTCGATCGCCACCGGACTGTTGAATCCAACCCACTACCGACAGCAGCTCACGATCTCCCACAAAAATAGGCCACACCGACGCGATGGAGCGATCCAAGGTTCTGCGACAAGATGTTGATCTGCTAGCGCTACGAAATCGCTGTGATCAAGGCCCCGAAACCGCAATTTCGCATCGCTAGCAGATCAACATCGCCCATCCACCAGGGCCCGCCGGTCTCGCTCAAGCCGTAACGGAGACCGGTGTCGTTCAAGCCGTAACGGAGGCCGCACCCCACCGCCCGGGCCGCGTAGTGTCGCGGATCCGTGAATGGCGGCAGCCGGCGCAAGGTACCGAGGTTGTGGGGCGGGGATGGTCCACGCAGGGATCAAGCCTGACCGCCCGGAGTGGGGCCATCCCCGCCCCACAACCGTCCCCGCCCGCGTCGTGAACGCCAACGATAAAAAGCCGCCGGGGAACACAGAAAGGCCCACCCCCGAAGGGATGGGCCTTTCCATACGTTGAGTCCGGCGGCGTCCTACTCTCCCACACCCTCCCGAGTGCAGTACCATCGGCGCTGGAGGGCTTAGCTACCGGGTTCGGAATGTAACCGGGCGTTTCCCCTCCGCTAT
>NZ_JAHWGU010000033.1 GCF_020873875.1 Actinoplanes sp. DH11 | reverse complement strand
GAGCGCAAGATATGCCTCACGCTCGCGGGTCAGACGTCGACGGCCCTGATTGACCGACCGGTCCCGGACCTCGAAGTCCATCGCATCCCCTGAACTGGGGTGTTGCGACGACTCCTAGAACCCAAGGACCCGGGCCTTCTCAGGCGTAGAGGGCAAAGTAGATCGCGATGTGGTGGCTTATCGCCGCCACCAGCGTGCACGCGTGGAAGAACTCGTGGTGGCCGAAGACGGTCGGCCACGGGTTCGGCCGCCGCAGGGCGTAGAAGACCGCGCCGACGGTGTAGATCAGACCGCCGACGATCATCAGGACCAAGCACGTCACGCTGACGTGCAGCACGTCCGGGATGATTGCCACGGCGACCCAGCCCAGTGCCACGTAGAGCGGCGCGCCGACCCACCGGGGCAGGTGCGGCCAGATCAGTTTGAGGGCGACACCGCCGAGGGCGCCGAACCAGACCAGGCTCAGCATCAGCGTGGCCATGCCCTTGTCGAGCAGCAGCACGCAGAACGGCGTGTAGGTGCCGGCGATGAAGATGAAGATCATCGAGTGATCCATCCGCCGCATGATCTGGTAGCCGCGTTCACTCCAGACCCGGCGATGGTAGAGCGCACTCACGCCGAACAGGCCGCAGACCGTGATGCTGTAGATCAGGCAGCTGAAGAACGGCGCCATGCCCGGGCGGGTGAGGGCGATCGAGCAGAGGACGATGCCGCAGACGACTGCGACGAAGAACGCGTACTGATGCAACCGGCCGCGCAGACGCGGCTTACCGAGATCGGCCGGCTTCATCCGGAACGGGGTTGAGGGCGTCACGTGTTCCAGGTTACGGCACCGTAGGTTACTAGCGGGTAGTGACGCCGCATACGCCAGACCATCACCGATGATTTCCCCATGAAAGTACGACGCGTGGGCGCCTCGGCGCTGCTGATCGAATGCACCGGCCCGGCCGCCGTGGAAGGCTGGCGCGCCGAGCTCTGGCGCCGCCGCGAGATCGGCGACCTGGACGCTGTGGAGATCGTTCCCGGGGCACGGACCGTCCTGCTCGACGGCGTACCGCCCGGCACCGAGGAGCGCCTCGCCGCCTGGGAACCGGCACCGGACGCCACACCCGCCGCCGGTCCGCTCGTCGAGGTGCCGACCACCTTCGACGGCGACGACCTGGCCGACGTAGCCGAGATCTGGCAGGTCACCGTCGAGGACGCGGTGAAACGCCTGGTCGAGACGCCGCTGACGGTGGCGTTCTGCGGATTCGCGCCCGGTTTCGCCTATCTCCGTGGTCTGCCGGAGGCGTGGGCGGTGCCCCGGCTCGCCGCTCCGCGGCCTCGCGTGCCGGCCGGTTCCGTCGCGCTCGCCGGTGGTTACGCCGGGATCTACCCCACGGCCTCACCGGGCGGGTGGCGGCTGGTCGGCCACACCGGCTTGGAGCTTTTCACCGTACGGGCGGAGCAGCCCGCCCTGCTCTCCCCGGGCACCCGCGTCCAACTGGTCCAGCAATGATCACCGTGCTGCGGGCGGGCCCGCTCACCACCGTGCAGGACCAGGGCCGCCCCGGGTACGCGCACCTCGGCGTGCCCCGCTCCGGCGCGCTCGACGCACCGGCCCTGGGACGCGCCAACCGGCTCGTCGGCAACCCGGACCACGCGGCCGGGCTGGAAACCACCCTGCTGGGCTGCCGGCTGCGGTTCGAGACGCCGGCCATCGTGGCGGTGACCGGCGCGGTGGCCGCCGTGAAACTCGACAAGGTGCCCGTCGGCGGTCCGGTGATCGAGGTGCCGGCGGGCGGGGTGCTGGAGATCGGGCGGGCGGTGCGTGGGGTGCGCTCCTACGTCGCGGTGGCCGGCGGGATCGCTGTCGAACCGGTGCTGGGCAGCCGGTCCACGGACACGCTGGCCGGGCTGGGCCCGGAGCGGCTGGCCGACGGGATGACACTGCCGATCGGGGGTGCCGGGGGCTCGTCCGCGGCTCCGGGCGGCCTGCCGGTCGCGTCCGGGGCTCCGGGCGGCCTGCTCGGTGCGCCGGAGCCGGCGGACAGCGTCGTGCTGGGGGTCCGGCTGGGGCCGCGCGACGACTGGTTCGAGGTCGCGGGACTGTTCGGTCACCCGTACACGGTGAGCCCGATGAGCAACCGCGTCGGATGCCGGCTGGCCGGCACCGCCCTGACCCGCACCCGGGCCGGCGAACTGCCCTCCGAAGGCGTGGTGCTCGGCGCCGTGCAGGTGCCGGCGGACGGGCAGCCGATCGTCTTCCTCGCCGACCACCCCACGACCGGCGGATATCCGGTGATCGGAGTGGTCGGGGACGTGACCCCGCTCGCTCAGGCGCGGCCAGGTACTACGGTACGTTTCCGTGAACTCGATTGACCTCAACGCCGACCTCGGCGAAGGCTTCGGAGCCTGGCGGCTCGGCGACGACGACGCGCTGCTCGACGTCGTCACCTCGGCCAACGTGGCGTGCGGCTTCCACGCCGGCGACCCGTCCACGATGTACCGGGTGTGCCGCACCGCGGCCGAGAAGGGCGTGGCGGTCGGAGCCCAGGTCGGGTACCGGGACCTGGCCGGGTTCGGCCGGCGGCGCATCGACTACGACCCGCGGGACCTGCGCGACGACATCCTGTACCAGATCGGCGCGCTGGAGGCGTTCTGCCGGGCCAGCGGGACCAAGGTCAAGTACGTGAAGCCGCACGGCGCGCTCTACAACACCGCGGCCGTCGACGGGGTGCAGGCGTCCGCCGTGGTGGCGGCGGTCCTCGCCTACGACGCCTGGCTGCCGATCGTCTGCCAGCCCGGTTCGGTCCTCGCCGACAAGGCCCGGGAGGCCGGGCTGACCGTGATCGCGGAGGGGTTCGCCGACCGCGCCTACCTGCCCGACGGGCGGCTGGTGCCCCGATCGGCGTCCGGTGCGCTCGTGCACGACCCGGTCGAGGTGGTGGACCGGGTGGTACGGATGGCGGCGGCCGGCGAGGTGGTCGCCACCGACGGTTCCGTGCTCGAAATGCCGGTCCAGTCGATCTGTGTGCACGGTGACACGCCCGGGGCGGTCGAGCTGGTCCGGAAGGTTCGGGAGGCGCTCGAGTTCGCTCTGACGGTCGTGCGGCCGGTCAACCGCTGAGCCGGGGCGCCGACTCCGGGCCCCCTCCGGCCGGCTTCGGCGCCCTCCGGTCAACCGCTGACCTGAGGGCGCCGGCGTCGGTGCCCCGCCCGTCCACCGTTCGCCCCCACCGGCCCCGGGCCCGCCGGGCGTCTTGGCCCGGGCTGACGCTCGCCGTGTGCCCGGGGCGGTGATGGCCGATCCGGATCAGGCGGCCGGCTCGTCGAGACCGCGCAGGACCAGGGGCAGGCGGTCCGGGCCGGTCGGGTCGATCACGATGGGAACGCCCCAGTCCTGCCGGGTCAGGTGGCAGGCGCCGAACTCGGCGTCCACATCGCACGTCGCGGCCTGCGCGACCACCTGGAGCACGCCCTTCGGAACGTCCGGGTTGAGCACCAGCCGGCGGGACAGGTCGGTGGTGACGCCGTCGCCGGACAGCAGCAACTCGGCCGGGGAGGCCGACACGGTCAGGCGCAGCGGCGAGCCGAACTGGCTGTCCAGCTTCTGGCCCGGCGCCGGCGTGAAGATCACGTCGAGGGTCACCTCGCCGGGGGCCAGGTGCGACGGCGGGCGCTCGGTCCGGTGCCGTTCGCCGCTGACCGTCTTCACCACACCCGGAGCCAGCCGGGTCAGCCGGTGCGCGGCCGACTCGACGACGAGGACCTCGTTCGCGGCGGTCACCAGGATGTCGCTCGGCTCGGCGAGACCCGAGTCCACCGTGGAGACGGCGTTCGCCACCGGGTCGAAGCGGCGGACCGCGCCGTTGTAGGTGTCCGCGACCAGCACCGAACCGTCCGGCAGCGCCGCCACCCCGAGCGGATGCTGGAACAACGCCTCAGCAGCCGGACCGTCGACGTGACCGAAATCGAACAGACCCTGACCGACCGCGGTGTGCAGCACGCCGGCCTCCACATACCGCAGGGCCGACGTCTCGCTGTCCGCGATCCAGAGCCGCTCGCCGTCGGCGCTCACCGACAGACCGGACGGCTGGGCCATCCAGACGTCCGGCAGCGGCCCGTCCCGCAGCGCCTCGACAGTCGTGCCGGCGTAGACGCCGACGGTCCGCTTGATCGGATCGAACCACCAGAGCTGGTGGATACCGGCCATCGCGATGATGACCTTGTCGTCGAACCAGGCCAGATCCCACGGCGAGGACAGGTCGGCGGCGAGCGCGTCGTGCGGGTGCTCGTCCACCGTGGAACGCCACGGCCGGCCCGAACCGGCGACCAGGGTGATCTCGCCGGTCGCGGTGTTGATCGCCCGGAGCTGGTGGTTCACGGTGTCGGCGACGACCACGTCGTAACCGGCGATCTCGGCCACCGGCGGCGGCAGCAGAACCAGGCCCTGCGGCTCGCTGAACGGCTCGTTGCGCTGCTCGCCGCCGAACCGGCGTACCAGAGTCTCGCCGTCCGCGGCCAGCTCGACCACCGAGTGCCGCGCCGAGTCGGAGACCAGCAGGTTGCCGCCGGGCAGCTCGATCGCCTTGCCGGGGAACCGGAGCAGGCCGTCCGGCGCGGGCGGCGGAACGAACGGGCCGTCGCCGCGGTGCAGCGTGCCGTCCGCCTCGTGCTTGGCGATCAGTTCGTCGATCAGGCGGGACAGGCCCTCGGCGTGCCCCTCACCGGCCATCGAGGCGACCAGGTAGCCGGTCGGGTCGACCACTGCCAGGGTGGGCCAGGCCTTCGCCGCGTACTGCTGCCAGAGGTGCATGTCACCGTCGTCGACGACCGGATGGTGCACCCCGTACCGCTCGACGGCGGCCGCCAGCGCCACCGGGTCACGCTCGTGCTCGAACTTCGGCGAGTGCACCCCGATCACCACGATCGCGTCGCCGTACTTCTCCTCGAGCGGGCGCAGCTCGTCCAGGACGTGCAGGCAGTTGATGCAGCAGAACGTCCAGAAATCCAGGATCAGGATCTTGCCCCGGAGGTCGGCCAGGGTGAGATCCCGGCCGCCGGTGTTGAGCCAGCCGCGGCCGGAGAGTTCGGGCGCACGCACGCGAGAGTTCATGGTGCCCATCGTGCCTGACGAGCCGTGGACCGCCCACTGGCGGTCGGCCCACGGCTGTGATCAGGCTTTACCTGCGCCCTGCGGCGCCTCTCGGTCAGCCCTGCGGGCGGGCCTCGGTCAGCCGCGCGGCTTGAGGCAGAGCACCTGGTTGGCGCCGTCCTTCGGGATCACGATGTACGGCTGGGAGGTGTCCGCGCACTGGTCCTTGGTGGCCGCGATCGAGACCACCTCGAACGCGCCCTTCGTCGAGCAGTCGGCCTTCACCGGCGTGTTGCTGCCGGTCCGGGTCACGCACTCGCCCTGAGCCACGCTGAACTCGTCGTCACCGGAGATCAGGTAGACCAGGCCGAACACCACACCGAGCAGCAGCGCGGCGCCGAGCACCACGGCCAAGGTGACCGGCACGGTACGCACGTTCACCTTCACCGGTGCCGGAGGTGCCGCCGGCTCCTCCGACTTGAACTGGTCGAACCGGTTCTGCTCCTCGGCCGGGCCGGGCCAGCTGGTGGTGTCCTCCGGGCCGGGCGGTGTCACCGTGGCCCGGGCCGCCGGGCTGTTCGGGTAGACGCTGCCGGGACCGGACTCGGGCATCGGCGGCAGGGCGGGCGCCGGTACGTACGGCGAGTCACCCCGGCCCGAGACGTCCGTGGTGTTCTCGTTGAACTGGTCCGGCCGGGCGCCACCGGGGCTGGTCGGGGCGTTGCTCCGGCCGAAGTCGGTGGTGAAGTCGCTGTAGGGCGGGCCGCCGGCGCCCGGCGCACCGAACCCGGGACCGCCCGGGGACGGCTCACCCGGGAACTGCGGCGAACCCGGCATCGGGAACGGCGCGGTGCCGGAACCCGGGTAGGGCGAGCCGCTGCCCGGTGCCTCCGGTGGCGCGACCCGGGCACTCGCCGACGCGCGGGCCGAGGCCCGGGCCGGGGACTGCGGCGCCACGCCAGGCGCGTCGGTGCCGAAGCCCGGCGCGCCGTCACGCGGGAACGGCATGCTGGCGAACCCGCCGGACGGCTCGCCGTCGGACGACTCGCCGGCCCGCCGGCCGTAGGTGCCGCTCTCGGCCGGACGTGCGCCGAAGGGGTTGCTGTCGCCGGGACGCCCGTTCTCAGCCGGTCGGCCGTAATCGCCCTGGTGACCGTTTTCGATCGGCTGACCGTATTCGCCGAGGCCGCCGTTCTCCGCGGGCCGGCCGTATTCGCCGGGACCCCCGCTTTCCGCGGGTCGGCCGTATTCGCCGGGGCCGCCGTTCTCCGCAGGTCGGCCGTACTCGCCGGGGCCGCCGTTCTCCGCAGGCCGGCCGTACTCGCCTGCGTGCTCGACGGGCCGGCCGTACTCGCCGCTGTCGCCAGGCCGCTGGCCGAACGGGTTGTTCTGCGCCGCCGGCGCGCTCTCGCCGAAGCCGCCGCCGCCCGCCTCGCCGAAGCCGCCGCCGCGCTGCGGCAGCGGCGCGGCCAGGAAGCCACCACTCGGCTCGCCGTCGGGCTGGGCCGGGAAGCCGGCGCCACCGTGCTGCGGAACACCGGAGAAGCCCGGGCCGTTGCCCTGCTGCGGCGCGGGCGGGAACCCGGCGGGCGGGGCGAAGCGGTCGTCGGCACGGGAGAAAGCGCCGGACGGCTCGTCGTTGCCGGGGTACTGCCCGCCCTGCTGCGCCGCGAACGGCTCGGCCCGGTCCGCGCCCGGCTCGCCGCGCTGTGAGAGCCCGGCCCGGTTCGCGCCCGGCTCGCCACGTTGCGGGAGTGGAGCGGCGAACGGTTCCGCCCAGTCCGCACCCGGCTCGCCGTGCTGCGGGACCGAGGTGCCGTACGGTGCCGATTCGGCGCGATCCGTCCCCGAGTCACCGCGCTGCGGGAGCGGGGCCCCGAACGGCTCGGCGCCGGGCTCGCCCCGCTGCGGGAGCGGGGGTGCGTAGGAGGCCGAGTCGCCGCGCTGGGCGCCGGGCTCGCCGCGTTGCGGCAGCGGAGTGGAGTACGGCGCGGCGGGGAAGCCGCTCGACGGCTCCTCGTCGACCCGGTCGTCGGCGCCGGTCTCCGGCTCGGCCGGGGGCGTCGCGGCCGGGCGGCCGTAGACGCGGGCCTGCGGCGCGGGCGCGGGCGGTGGCAACTCGGAGGCGTCGACCCGTGAACCGGGAACCGAGGCGCTGGCCGTCACCGGGCGGGCCGATCCGACGACCGGACCGGCTGCCGGTCCGGGACGCTCGGCGAGTTCACCCGGGTCACGTGGCTGCGGCACGGCACTGCCGGACGTGGGTGCCGGCATCGGTGCGCCGCCACTGGAGAGCGAGGCGCCGGGCACGCGCTGCGGGAAACCGGAACTCCCGGCGGGCTGGGCATCCCGGTCGGCGGGGGCGTCGGCGGGCTGACCACTCGCCGGGTACGCCCCGAAGCCGCCGGAGTGCGCACCGCCGGACTGCCCGTTGTCGGACCGTGCGCCATCGGCCTGTGCGGCACCGAACGGCTGGGCGCCGACGCCGGCATCGGACGTGCCGCCGAAAGGCTGCGAACCAGGACCGAAGCGACCCTCAGCACCACCCGGCTGCCGATCGCCGCCGTCAGACTGGACGGACCCGAAGGACCCGCCGGAAGACGCCGGGCCGAAGGAGCCACCGGACGAGGCCGAGCCGAAGGAGTCGTTGGAAGACGCCGGGCCGAAGGAGCCGTTGGACGACGCCGAGCCGAACGAGTCGTTGGACGACGCCGAGTCGTTCGAGGAGGCCGAGCCGAACGCCGGCGCATCGTTCTCGGGCTGGGCGGATCCGAACGGCTGCGATGTGCCCGAGGTGGGCTGACTCGAACCGAACGGCTGCGGTGCGCCGGAAGCGGGTGCCGGGGAGCCGAAGGGCTGCGGGGACTCCGATGCGGCGGCGCCGAAGGGCTGGGCGCCGGGCTGCTGACCGCCCGCGTAGGACTGGCCGGCATTGCGGACCGGCAGGTCGAGGCCGGGTGAGCCGTCAGCCTCCGCGGTGGCCGGGCCGGCGGGTGCGCGCAGCGGGAAGCCGCCGCCGTCACCCCGGCGGGCGGGGAAGGTGTCGGCGGCCGGCCGGGTCGGGTCGGCGGGCTCGGGGTTGCGGGCGTTGTTCTGCATCCAGCTGTTCTGTGCCGGGCCGGCAGTGAAACCACCGGGCGCGGGGACATCGGGGAGGTCGGTGAGGCTGGCGCCGGGCACACGCACCGGCTGGTCACCGAAAGCGGAGAAACTGGTGCCGCCGGAGTCGTCGGCGGAGGGCACCGAGGCGCCAGGGGTACGGGTCGGCAAGCCACCGGGTCCACCGGAACCACCAAGGCCACCGGAACCACCAAGGCCACCGGAACCGAGGCCGCTGGCACCGGAGCCGCCGGAACCGAGGCCGGGGCCGCTGGAGCTGCCGGGGCCGCTCGCGGCGTTCGACCCGGCGGGACCGCCGGCCGGCGCGCTGCCGTTGAGACCGGGAACGCCCTGCTGCTCACCGCCCGGTGCGGGCTGACCGGCGGGTGCGGGCTGGCCGTAAGGAGCGGGCTGACCGGCGGGTGCGGGCTGACCGGCGGGTGCGGGCTGGCCGTAAGGAGCGGGCTGACCGTAAGAAGGTGACTGCCCGTAGGGGACCGCTCCACCGTAGGGCGCGGGGGTTCCGGGGACGCCGGGTGTGACCGAACCGTACGGCGAGGCTGGCTCGCGCCGGGGCAACGGCTCGGCTTCGCCGGGCTGTGGCGGGCGTGCCGAACCGTAGGGCGTCCCGGCGGGCTTGGGGCCCGCTCCGAACGCGGCGACCTGCGGAACGACGAACGGCGAGCCGCCGTTCGGGGTGGCTTGGGGAGGCGGCCCGTACGAAGTCGGGACCTCGGCCGGTGCCGGGGCGGATGCCCGGCCGGCCACTCGCTGACCCTCAGCGTCGGACGGGTAACCGTCCGAACCGGGTCCGCCCGACGTGGCTTCGGCCGGCTGACCGGCGTGGTGCCCCTCGGACGTCATACGCGCCTCCTCGTTTCTGCGGCCGTGCCAGCTTTGCACGGACGCGACCCTGCCGGTGTCCTTCCGTGGCAAGGGCCTTGCCGGCTCTGTCGGCCAGGGCCGTGCTGGGGGCCGGGGTCCGTGGCCTCCGGTGGCCCCGGTCCTCGTCAGCCGACCGGCCGTGCCGGCTTGGGGACCGTGCCCAACCGTACCGGGCGTCGGCGACCGGAGGAATCCCGGTGTACGCCCCGGAGGGACGAGTGTCCGATCTTGAAGAGTGGTTTTTGACACGAAACAGCCCGTCCGGATGATCCGGACGGGCTGTTTCGCGGGATGTCGACCCTAGAAGGGCCGCCGCTGGGCGAAGTAGGCGATCTCGTCGCGCATCGCCTGCGTGGGCGCCGTCTGCATGGCGCGGTCGATGGCGCGGTTCTGGCGGCTGATCCTGCGGCGCTGGCGGATGCGGTCGATCATGCTCATGACGCTGCTCTTTCCCCGGCTGGTGTGCCGGCACTGCTCATGACGAGCGTCCCGGTCCGCTTGTGGCGGTCACCTCGGCGCACGTCTCGGTGTTGACTCGAGTATGCGCCTCCACTGAGGAGCTTTCCAAACTTTTAGAGGGTGAGCTGGGTCATCTGCCTAAGGATCGAAGGTCCGCACCCGCCATGACCGAAGGAATCAGCCCCAGGTGAGCATCGCCGTCTTGGGGTCGGCCAGGAAGGCGCCGACGTCCCGGAGGAACTTCGAGCCCAGCTCGCCATCGATGATCCGATGGTCGAAGGAGAGCCCGAGCGTCGTGACCTGGCGAATCTTGATCTTGCCGTTGTGCACCCAGGGCGTCGGGCGGATGGCACCCAGCGCCAGGATCGCAGCCTCGCCCGGCGGCAGGATCGGGGTGCCGGTGTCGACCCCGTACACGCCCACGTTCGTGATCGAGAACGTGCCGCCGGTCATGTCGGCCGGTGGCGTCTTGCCCGAACGCGCCGTCCGCACCAGGTCGTTCAGTGCGGTCGCGAGCTCCGGCAGGGTGAGCCGGCCGGCGTCCTTGACGTTCGGCACGATCAGGCCGCGCTCGGTCGCCGCCGCGATCCCCAGGTTCACGTAGTCCTTGACGACGATCTCGTTCGTCTCGCCGGACCAGGTGGAGTTGACCATCGGGTACCGCTTGATCGCGAGCAGGACCGCCTTCGCCACCAGCAGCAACGGCGAGATCCGCTGCTCGGCGAACTCCGGCCGGGACCGCAGCTTCTCCAAGGTCTTCACGCTGCGGGTCACGTCGACGGTGAGGAACTCCGTGACGTGCGGTGCGGTGAAGGCGGACGCGACCATGTTCGCCGCGGTCAGCTTCCGCACCCCCTTGATCAGGATGCGCTGCTCGCGCGTGCCGGCGTCGGCGACGCCGCCGGTCAGGGTCACCGCGGGCGCGGCCTCGACGGCCACGTCCAGGTCCGGCGCCGATCGGGCCTGGGCGACAGCCTGATGTACGTCGTCGCGCGTCACCGACCCGAGCGGACCGGTGCCGGCGATCGTCGCGAGGTCCACGCCCAGGTCACGGGCCAGCTTGCGGACCGGCGGCTTCGCCAGCACCAGGCCGGGGCGGGTGACCGGGGCCGGTGCCGGGGTGGGCGATGCCGTTGGGGGCGTGCCGGCCGGAGTCCCGGCGGTAGCCGCCGCAGGCGGGGTGGTGGTGGCCGCGGGTGTGGCAGAAGTGGCCGTACCGGTGCGGGGTCGCCGTTTCGCGCTCGTGGTGCGCGGGCCGTAACCGACAAGTACCGCCGTGCGCCCGCCAGGGGCCGGACCACCGATCAGGCCGGCTTCGACCTCGCCGCCCGCCGTGTCCGTGGTCGCTGCTGCTGCTGCTGCCGCCGTCGTCTGCGTCTCCAACGACGTGGGGGCCGGCTCGGTGGGGACCGGACCGGAGGAGGGGTCCGTGTCGATCGAGATGATCGGCTTGCCGACCTCGACCACCGTGCCCGCCTCGTGGAAGATCCGGGTGACGACGCCGCCCCATTTCGCCGGGATCTCGACGGCCGCCTTGGCGGTCTCCACCTCGACGATGGGCTGGTTCAGCTCGATCGTGTCGCCGACCTTGACCAGCCAGGACAGGATTTCGCCCTCGGTGAGGCCTTCGCCGAGGTCGGGCAGGTTGAATTCCTTGATCCGGGACATCGGCGTCACCAGCCGAACGAACGGTCGACGGCGTCCAGCACCCGGTCGAGATCCGGGAGGTACTCCTCCTCGGCGCGTGCCGCCGGGTAGGGGATGTCGTAGCCGGTGACCCGCAGGACCGGTGCCTCCAGGGAGTAGAAGCACTCCTCGGTGATCCGGGCGGCAAGTTCCGCGCCCAGGCCCAGGTTGCCCGGCGCCTCGTGGACGACGACCGCGCGGCCGGTCCGCCGGACCGACTCGAAGATCACCGGGTAGTCGACCGGTGACAGGGTGCGCAGGTCGATGACCTCGAGTTCGCGGCCGTCCTCGGCGGCGGCCGAGGCGGCGTCGAGCGCCACCCGGACCATCGGGCCGTAGGCGAGAACTGTCGCGTCGGTGCCAGGCCGGGCCACCCGAGCGGCGTGCAAGGGGTACGCGCCGTCGAGCTCGCCGGCCAGGTCGACCTCGCCCTTCTCCCAGTAACGCCGTTTCGGCTCGAAGAAGATGATCGGGTCGTCGGACGCGATGGACTGCTGGATCATCGTGTAGGCGTCCGCCGGGTTGGAGCAGGTCACGACCTTGAGGCCGGGGGTGTGCGCGAAGTACGCCTCGGGGGACTCCGAGTGGTGCTCCACCGCGCCGATGCCGCCGCCGTAGGGAATCCGGATGACGATCGGCAGCCGTACGTTGCCCTTGGAGCGGTAGTGCATCTTCGCCACCTGGGCGACGATCTGGTTGTAGGCCGGGAAGACGAAGCCGTCGAACTGGATCTCGCAGACCGGCCGGTAACCCCGGATCGCGAGGCCGACGGCGGTGCCGATGATGCCGGCCTCGGCGAGCGGGGTGTCGATCACCCGGTCCTCACCGAAGTCCTTCTGGAGGCCGTCGGTGATCCGGAAGACGCCGCCGAGCTTGCCGACGTCCTCACCCATGATGACGACCTTGGGGTCGTTCTCCAGCGCGCGGCGCAGGCCGTGGTTGAGCGCCTTGCCCAGGTTGATCGTCTCGGCCATCAGTGCCCACTCCCCTCGAACGACGCCTGGTAGTCCTCGAACGCCCGGCGCTGTGCCGCGATCTCGGGCGAACCGTTGGGATAGACGTTGTCGAACATGGCGACCGGTTGCGGGTCGGGCATCGCGAGGACCCGCTCCCGCAGGTCCAGGGCGAGTTTGCCGGCACCCTCGTCGACCTCGCCGAAGAAGTCCTCCCCGGCCAGCTGCTGCTTGGTGAGGAACGCCTTGAGGCGGGAGATCGGGTCCTTCGCCTTCCAGGACTCGACCTCGCTGGAGATGCGGTACCGCGTCGGGTCGTCGGAGCTGGTGTGCGCGCCCATCCGGTAGGTGTACGCCTCGATCAGGGTCGGGCCCTGTCCGGTGCGGGCGGCGTCCAGGGCGGCCCGGGTCACCGCGTAGGTGGCGAGCACGTCGTTGCCGTCGACCCGGATGCCGGGGAAGCCGTAGCCGTTGGCCCGCTGGTGCAGCGGGACGCGGGTCTGCCGCTCGAGCGGTTCGGAGATCGCGTACTGGTTGTTCTGGCAGAAGAAGACGATCGGTGCGTTGAAGACACCGGACCAGACGAACGACTCGTTGACCTCGCCCTGGCTGGTGGCGCCGTCACCGAAGTACGCGATCACGGCCTCGCCGTCCGCGCTGCCGGTCCGGCCGTCCATCGTGACGCCCATCGCGTAGCCGGTGGCGTGCAGCGTCTGCGAGCCGATCACGATGGTGTACGTGTTGAACCGGAACTCGTTGGGGTCCCAGCCGCCCTGGTCGACGCCGCGGAACAGGCCGAACGGCATGATCGGGTCGATGCCACGGCAGTAGAGGACGCCGTGCTCGCGGTAGGTCGGGAACGCCATGTCCTGCGGCCGCAGCGCCCGGCCGGAGCCGACCTGTGCCGCTTCCTGCCCGAGCAGGCTCGCCCAGATGCCGAGCTCGCCCTGTCGCTGGAGCGCGACGGCCTCGGTGTCGAGACGCCGGACGGTGACCAGGTCGCGGTAGAGCTCCCGGTACTCCTCGTCGGTGAAGTCGACGGTGTAGGTGGTTCCGTCGGCGGTGGTCGCGCTGTCGAAGCGCTCGCCGTCGGGGGTCAGCAGTTGGACGAAGCCGCCGGCCGGCACATCGCTGCCGGCTTTGTCGCGCTCGCCTTTCGCCATCCGTGTCTCCTGTTTCCTCTTCGCGCCCGCGGCGGGTGTCTCCCGGCCGCGCGGCTGACCGCTGGGGCTGCCGCGCCTGACCCGGGTGGGGTTGCCGCGCGGCCTGTTCCGGCTGCTGCTCCTGCCGGGACGAACCCGCCGAAGCCCCGCTGGTTGGCGGAGGACGACGGCGGCGGTGCCGTCGCCCCCATCCTGACAGAGGGAGTGACCGCCGTTACAGACTGCGTGGATCACGAATAGAGATTTTCTCCCAGCGCATCGCCGAGGATATTTGTCCGGTTTAGTGGTTTTTGTGCTCTCACTCCAGTACGAATAGCAGCCTCTCACCGCTGCCGGATGCGGAATGCGTCGTTCAGCCCTTTGACCGGAACGGATCCAACTGGATCTTTTCTTCGCTGGAGGAACACGCGTGTCGCACCTGCCCCACGACGACGGCCCCGTGCCGCCATTCAAGGTGCTGCGCAAGCGCCTCAACGGGGTGTACAGCGAGGACCACGGCTTCTCCGGCCCGACCCGCCGCTACGTGATCATGGTGGCGATGCTGGTCGGCCTCGCGTCGGTGCCGACGCTGGCGGTGCTCACCACCGGCTCCAGCGAGATCTCCCGGCAGGACCGGCCCGGGGCGATGGATGTGCCCTTCCTGCCGCCGGCACCTACCGGGCCGGTGGGCGGGCCATCGGCCACGGCGTTGCCGCCGGGCCCTGCTGCGCCGAGCGAGCCCTCCGATATGACCGATAAAGATCAGGTGTACGCGGGGGAGCGTCCGGCGGGTTCGAAGAACGGGCGGGGTACGGGGGCGCCGGTTCCGCCGACGATTTCGGATCCTGCGAAACCGAGGGATTCCCCGGCTCGTAAGGAATCGCCGCGCGCTTCCGGTAGCGGTGTTATGTCCGAATTGCCGAAGGGGTCGGATTCTCGGCGGCTGGATCCGCCCGGTGTGCCGGATTCGCCACGGGGGCCAGGTTCTTCGCCCGGCTCTCTGCCCGGTTCTTGGCCCGGTTCTTGGCCCGCGCCTGGCTTTCCGTCGCGGCCGGGTTCGCCTGCTGGGCCGGGTTCGCCTGTCCGGCCCGGATCGCCACACGGGCCTGGGTCGCCGCAACGGCCTGGGCTGCCGCACGGGCCTGGCTCGCCGCACGGGCCTGGGGGGCCGGGGGTTCCGGGGCTTCCGGTCGTGCCGGGTCTGCCGGTCGTGCCGGAGGAACGGAATGCGGGGTGGCACGAGGAGCCGGCCGCGTTTCCCACCGCTCCGGGGCTGCCCGCTGTGCCACCTGACGGCCGGTCGCCGGCCGGCAGATCCGCCAGCTCGCCCGATGGCCGGTCGTCTGCCCGCAGCAGCTCGCCCCACGGCAGTTCGTCGCACGGCACTTCGCCCGACGGCAGTTCGCCGGATGGCCGGTCGTCGTCGCGTGGCAGTTCGCCGCGCGGCAGTTCGTCCTACGGCGGCTCATCGCACGGGGGGTCGTCGCGGGGTAGCTCGTCACCCGACAGCTCGTCGCCCGCCACGGCGTCGCACGCCGGCTCGTCGCCTGGCAGTTCGTCGCGCGGCCGGGCGTCGGCCGACAGTTCGTCGCAGAGCCGGTCCTCGCGCGGCAAATCTGGTCGGCCGCGGGGCGCCGGCCGGTCGGCGGACCGCCGGCTTCCCGGCTGGCCGACGGATAAGCCGGGCTGGCCGACGGACAAGCCCAACCGGCCGGCGGAGGAGCCTGGCCGGCCGGCGGACGAGCCGGCCGTGCCGGCGGCGGAGCCGTGCAAGCCCATCCGAGAACACAGCCGCCGGTCGGGAGCCGACCGGTCCGAGACCAGCCGGAGGTCAGCGGTGGCCGAACGCCCGTACAACATTCGACCTGCTCGGATCCTCGAACAGAGTTACGCGGACGGCGGGATCAACGTGCACCGCCTGCTCACCCAGCCGCGTTCCGACGAGGACCGGATGATGAACCGGCCGTACCGGGGTCAGCACCGGGCCGAGCACACCCAGCAGTCCGACGAGCTGAACGCGGCGTGGCAGCGCAGCACCCGGGTCGGGCGGCATCACGCCGAACCGGTCGACGACCATCACGTCAACCGGCGCTGAGCCGGCTCATTCGTCGCGGTTGGCCTCGAGCCAGGCGTCGATCGCGGACGCGTCGTTGGGGTCGACGCCCTCGGCGATGAGCTGGGCCACCGCCGCGGTGGCCGGGCTGCGCCGCTCGCCGGTCGTGTAGAGCCGGGCGAACTCCGGGATCAGCTCCTCCATCGCGGACTCGGTCTCGGCGACCGCGTCGGCGGGCAGGGAGCGCCGGTGAGCCGTGTAGGCCGACCAGGCTCGCACCACCCGGGGCAGCATGGCGGCGTCGTCCATGTCGAGGACGGCCCGGCGGTGCACCCAGTCGAGCAGGAACAGGCCGGCCACGGTCGGGCTCCAGCGCAGCGGGTCGCCGCCGGGCAGGCTCTCGGCGTGGTCCAGGATCAGGCTGAGGCAGAAGCTGAACGAGGCCTGGTCGGCGTCGGACGACAGCTCCGGCAGGCCGGCGCGGGCCGCCTCGGGTGAGGACATGAAGTCGTGGGCCAGGTCGGCGCCGGTGGGGCCGGACGGCTCGTCCAGCGGCGGCGTGGTCACCGCGGGCAGCAGGGCCAGCCGGGCCGCGGCGAGAGCGCGGTCGGTGGCGAGCGAACCGTCGGACGGCAGGTCGCCCAGCTCGTCGGTGATCTCCAGGTGGCGGCCGACCTCGTCGCGGAGCCGGCCCGGGTCCTCGCTGCGGAACCAGGTGAGGTCGTCGGCCGTGCACAGCTCGCGCACCTGGGTGAGCAGTCCGTCGGCGGCGGCCGAGACGAAGACGTCCTTGGTGATGCCGATGTTGTGGTCGACGACGGCGACGACCGCGTGCTCCGGTCCGCCCGCGGAGTCGTCGTCGTAGGCGAACGTCGCCAGGTAGGAGGTCTGGTCGCCGTAGACGTCGCCGTACGCGTAGAAGCCGGTCGGCCGCACCCGGCCCAGCTGGTCCACCCAGGACGGCGCCCGCCCGTCGTGGCCGACCTGGGCGGCGCCGTCGGCATCGGGCACCAGGGCGGCGAAGACCTCCCGGATCGTCACTGCCTCCGGGGTGCCGCGCCGGCTGGTCTCGCTCAGGAACCGGCCCACGAAGTCGCGGACCGCTTCGGCACGGTGCTCGGTGGCGACCGAGTAGACGCTGCCGAGCAGCGCCGTGCCGAGCATCTCCGCGTCGAGGGCGCAGCCCAGCTTCGTGACGTCGCGGGCCGCGTGCAGAACAGCCTCGTACGCGCTCTGGGGTGCCGGCATGTCGCGAGCCTACGCCGGGTCCCCCGCCGGAACTACTCCGAGCGGACCACGCCGAGCGCTTCTCGTGCCTGGGCGTAGGCGTTCAGCACCTCACGGACCGGCGCGACCACGTGTTCCCGGGCCACCTCGGTCACCGCCGCCCGCAGTCGCTGCTCCGCTTTCCGGTGTGCGCGCCGGGCGCCCGCCGCCACCAGCGGCTTCAGCAGCAGCCAGACGAGCAGCCCGGCCAGCAGGCCGCCGAGCAGCAGCAACGTCGGCAGCGGGACGGAACCCACCTGCGGGTTGTTCAGCTCGGGCAGGCCCAGGGCGCCTAGCGCGTACCCCAGGATCAGCCAGCCGAGACCGACCACCGCCGCACCGAGCAGCACCCACTGGAGCACCCCGGCGACCCGCCACCAGAGGGGTTTGCGCTGGGCGCCGAGGTCGGCCGTGGCGATCGCCCGGTCCAGCGCGTCGGGCAGGTCACCGGACCGGGAGCGGGCCGCTTCGGTGAGCGCCGGCGCCCAGACGTCCGGCAGCGGCGCGGCGGCCCGGGTGGCGACCGCCCGGACCGAGATGCCGACCGCGGAACGCTGGGCGGCGTCGGGTGCCGGCACCGAGGTGCGCGGCACGATGTCCGTCGAGACCGCGTCGGTCTCCGGTTTGTCGCCGAGGTGCAGCCGGCGCAGCGGGTCCGGGCGGAGCCGGTTCAGCCCGCGGATGAGTGGCCAGCCGGTCGCCGCGGTGGCGCGTTGCCGGTACGCCGCGGCGGTCGCGTCGGCCACCGCGGGAACGCCCGCCGAGGCGGCGAGCGAGTCGGACAGCTGCCGCACGGTGCTGCGGTCCACCTCGTCCTCGGCGGCCGGCGGGCCGATCGTCGCGGCCAGTTCCTCGCCGACCGTGTCCAGGTCGGCGGCGAGCCGGCGCAGCGCGGCCTGTCGCGCGGCCACCGTCTCCTCCAGGGCGGCGCGCAGCTCACCGAGCATCCCCGGTTGTTTGGCCGAGGCGGCCAGCACCGGCGTCTCCTCCAGGCCGTCCTCCTCGATGAGCCGGCGCAGGTCGCCGAGCACCACCTCGGTGTCGCCGGGACTGAGCCGGTCGGCCTGGTTGAGCACCACGATCGTCACGCCGGCGTGCGCGCTGAACTGCGAGAGATATGCCTGGTGCAGCACCCGGTCGCCGTACTTCTGCGGGTCGACGACCCAGACGATCTGGTCGACCAGGCCGAGCAGCCGGTCCACCTCGAGCTGGTGGGTGCGCTCCACCGAGTCGAAGTCCGGCAGGTCGAGCAGCACCAGCCCGTGCAGGGCCACCTCGTCGTCGCCGTCCAGCGCGCTCTCCCGGACGAACCGCTGCCGCGGCAGCACGCCCACCCAGTCGAGCAGCTTGTTGGCCGGTTCCAGCGGGCCCCAGACGCAGGCGTGCGCGGTGCCGGTGGTGGGCCGGCGCACACCCACCTGGGAGAGCTTGAACCGGGCGAGCGCGTTGAACAAGCTCGACTTGCCGCTGCCGGTGCTGCCGGCCAGCGCCACCACGGTGTGGTCCAGCGAGAGGGCGAGCCGGTTGCCGGCCCGCTCCACAAGCGTGTGCGCCGCGACCAGCCGGGTGTCCGGCAGGTACGGGCCGGCCACCCGGAGGAACCGGGACAGCGCCTCCAGCCGCCGGGCGAGATCCTCGGCGTTCACCCTCTGCTCCACCAGACTCATTGCCCCGACCCGGTCAACGCGAGTTCCTTCCTGGCTTCCTCGACCTCGGTGCCGACCCGGCGCAGCGCGGTGCCCGGTTCGGCCTCGAGACGCGCCGTGGCTGTCCGCTCGGTGAACCGGGCGGCCTCGACGGCAAGCAGATCATCCACCCGGGACAGCAGCTCGGTGCGGGCGCGGGTGGCAAGCGTGCGGATGGCCTGGTCGCCGAAGACGGCTTCGAGCACCTTCTGCGCGGCGACCGCGCTGCCGGCGCCGGCAGCGACCTCCAGGCCGGTCGGGATGAACGCGGTCGAGGTGAACACCGCGATCATCACGGCCAGGCCGGCGCCGTTCACCGCGTACGCCGCGCCGCGGGCCACCGTGCGCTTGTCCGCGGCCTCCCGGCGGACCAGGTCGAGCACCCACTGCTGCCAGTCGCGGACCAGGCGGTCGGCGCGTTGCGCCAGGTCGTCGGAGGCGCGTTGCAGGCCGGGTTCGAGCAGGGCGGCGCCGGCCGGGTGGGCCTGCCAGGCCGCGTACGCCTGCTCGGCCGCGTCGGCCGCCACCCCGCGCAGCAGGGTGACGAGCTGGGACTCCATCGCGACCTGAAGGTTCCGCCCCGGTGCCGGACGGCCGCTGACCGCCGCGAACAGCCGGTCCCGCAGGTGGCCGACCCGGGACTCCAGGCTGCGCAGGAACTCGCCGGTGCCGATGAACTCCTGCCAGCGGGCCAGCACCTCGCCGCGGAGCAGCCGGCCGTCCTGGAGGCCCTCCTCGGTGGTGCGGCGGGCGCCGCGGTAGGCCGCTTCCACCCGCTCGTCGAGGTTCTGTGCGGTGGACACCTGCTCGGCGGCGGCGTCGGCCAGGCCGTGCAGTGCCGGGGCGAGTGCGCCGAGTGCGCCGTCCAGCGTCTGCCGGACCACCGCGGACCGGGCCGTCGCGTCCGAGGAGAGCTGGGCGAACCACTGCCGCATCGGGCCGACCGCCGAGTCGGGCAGCATGCCGTTGCTGTCCAGGCCGGTCTCCGGGATCACGAACAGTGGTGCCGAACCCAGGTCGCGCTCGGTGAGCATCTCGCCCAGGTGCGCGGCGACCTCGGCGGCGGCGTCGGCCGGGACCCGGTCCAGAACCAGGGCGATCACGGTGCCGCGCAGGCGGGCGGTGGTCAGCAGCTCCCACGGGACCGCGTCGGCGTAGCGCGCGGCGGTGGTGACGAAGAGCCACAGGTCGGCCGCGGCCAGCAGCTGGGCGGCGAGTTTGCGGTTGCGGTCGACCACCGAGTCGATGTCGGGGGCGTCGAGCAGCGCCACGCCGGGGCCGATCGACGGCGCGGCGACCACCTGCAGCGTGTTCGGGTCGGTGCTCTGCTCACCGGTGCGGACCAGGCCGGGCAGCAGCCCGCCCCGGCCGAACCAGTTGAGATCGGCCGGGTTGGCCACCAGCACCGGCGAGCGGGTGGTCGGGCGCAGCACCCCGGCCGTGCTGACCGGCGCCTGGATCAGGCTGTTGACGAGCGTCGACTTGCCCGCGCCGGTGGAGCCGCCGACCACCACGAGCAGTGGCGCGTCGAGGCGGGCCAGCCGCGGCAGCAGATAGTCGTCGAGTTGGGCGACAAGCGCCGCGCCGACCCGGCGCGCCTCCTCGGCGGAGGGCAGGGCCAGAGGGTACGAGACAGCGCCCAGCGCCGCCCGTAATCCGCTCAGGCCCGTCGCGAGCCGGCTCAGGGCGGGTGGCACTCCGGCCGTTTCGGGCCTGTTCTCCCGATTCGCCGGACGCTCCGCGTTGGTCCCCGTACGCTCTGATGGGCTGTTGACCTGGTTCTTCTCATCTGAGGCGGCGGGGACGGCGGACAGGGCCGACGGACCGACCGCGTCTCCGTGCGTCGTCACGGGTAAAGCCTGCACGATCTATGCATCCCCGACAACGGGTCCCGGTATGCCGTGACCGGACAGGTATGTAGGTGATTGCCGAATCATCTGTCCCGCGCGCCAACTTGCGCCGCTCCGGCTCAACTTCGATTTGACGTTGTGTGGGACCGTGGCATCATTGAGTCGGTTCCACTCAACCCTGGTATGAACCAAGTCGGTTAGCGAAGCGAGGAACACCATGGCACGTGCGGTCGGCATCGACCTCGGCACCACGAACTCCTGCGTCAGCGTTCTGGAAGGAGGCGAGCCCACCGTCATCGCCAACGCGGAGGGCTCTCGGACGACTCCGTCGATCGTCGCCTTCGCCCGCAACGGCGAGGTGCTCGTCGGTGAGGTCGCCAAGCGTCAGGCGGTGACGAACCCTGACCGGACCATCCGCTCGGTCAAGCGTGAGGTCGGCACGAACTGGTCGATCGACATCGACGGTAAGAAGTACACCCCGCAGGAGATCTCGGCGCGGGTGCTGATGAAGCTCAAGCGCGACTCCGAGGCGTACCTGGGCGAGACGATCACCGACGCGGTGATCACCGTCCCGGCCTACTTCAACGACGCCCAGCGTCAGGCCACCAAGGAGGCCGGCGAGATCGCGGGCCTCAACGTGCTGCGGATCGTGAACGAGCCGACCGCGGCTGCCCTGGCCTACGGGCTGGACAAGGGCTCCAAGGAGCAGACCGTCCTGGTCTTCGACCTCGGTGGCGGCACCTTCGACGTCTCGCTGCTGGAGCTGGGCGACGGCGTCATCGAGGTGAAGTCGACCTCCGGTGACAACCACCTGGGCGGCGACGACTGGGACCAGCGCATCATCGACCACCTGGTCAAGACCTTCCGCGGCGAGCACGGCATCGACCTGTCCCAGGACAAGATGGCTCTGCAGCGTCTGCGTGAGGCCGCCGAGAAGGCGAAGATCGAGCTCTCCGCGGCGACCACCACGAGCATCAACCTGCCCTACATCACGGCCGGTGCGAACGGCCCGCTGCACCTCGACACGTCGCTGAGCCGCGCCGAGTTCCAGCGCATGACGCAGGACCTGCTCGACCGCTGCAAGGGCCCGTTCGAGTCCGCGATCAAGGACGCCGACGTCAAGCTCTCCGACATCGACCACGTCATCCTGGTCGGCGGCTCCACCCGGATGCCGGCGGTTACCGAGCTGGTGCAGAGCCTGATCGGCCGCGAGCCGAACAAGGGCGTGAACCCGGACGAGGTCGTCGCGGTCGGCGCCGCCCTGCAGGCCGGTGTGCTCAAGGGCGAGGTCAAGGACGTCCTGCTGCTCGATGTCACCCCGCTGTCGCTGGGCATCGAGACCAAGGGCGGCATCATGCACAAGCTGGTGGAGCGCAACACCACCATCCCGGCGCACCGCTCCGAGGTCTACACCACGGCCGACGACAACCAGCCCTCCGTGCTGATCCAGGTCTACCAGGGTGAGCGCGAGATGGCGGCCTACAACAAGAAGCTCGGCACGTTCGAGCTCAGTGGCATCGCGCCGGCGCCGCGCGGCGTGCCGCAGATCGAGGTCTCCTTCGACATCGACGCGAACGGCATCGTGCACGTGTCCGCCAAGGACCTGGGCACGGGCAAGGAGCAGAAGATGACGATCACCGGCGGGTCCGCGCTGCCGAAGGAAGACATCGAGCGCATGATGCGCGACGCCCAGGACCACGCGGACGACGACAAGAAGCGCCGCGAGGACGCGGAGACCCGCAACCTGGCCGAGCAGCTCCAGTGGCAGACCGAGAAGTTCCTGGCGGAGAGCGGCGACAAGCTCCCCGAGGACAACAAGAACAAGATCAGCGAGGCTCTCGGCGAGCTGCGTGGCGCCCTCGGCGGCACCGACATCGAGAAGATCAAGACGGCGCACGAGCGGCTGTCGCAGGTCTCCCAGGAGGCCGGCTCGCTGCTCTACTCGCAGGGTGAGGCCCCGCAGGGCGCTCCCGGTGCCGACGCCGGCCCGGGTGCTCCGGGTGGCGCGACCGGCGCCGGCCCGGCGGGTGCCGCGGGCGGCGACGACGTGGTGGACGCCGAGATCGTGGAGGACGACAAGAAGTGACCGCCAAGGACGACGACAACGACGGTCCGGTGACCGAGCGGGAAGTCATCCAGGGCGAGATCGACGAGTCAGCCGAGGAGACTTCCGCCGAGGAGCCGGTGAACAAACCGGCCGGCGCACATCGCGCCCCCGACGAGGAGGACGAGATCCCGGTGCCCGAGGACGCGACGCCCAGCCTCGGTGCTGAGCTGGAGTCGCTGCGCAACGAGCTCGACGAGCGGACCCACGATCTGCAGCGGGTCACCGCCGAGTACGCGAACTACCGCAAGCGGGTGGACCGCGACCGGGGTGCGGCGGCCGAACAGACCACCGGTGCGGTGCTCACCGCACTGCTCCCGGTGCTGGACGACATCGACCGGGCCCGCGAGCACGGTGACCTGGTCGGGCCGTTCGCCTCGGTGGCGGAGCAGCTCACCGCGGCGACCGGCAAGCTCGGTCTGGTGGCGTTCGGGGAGAAGGGTGATGCCTTCGACCCGAACCGCCACGAGGCGGTCGCGCACCAGATGTCGCCGGACGTCACCGAGCCGACCTGTGTCGAGGTGATGCGCCGCGGCTACAGCCTGGGCGAGCGGCTTCTGCGCCCGGCGATGGTCGCGGTCGCCGACCCGGAGTGAGACCTTCAGGCGTTTCCCGCCCGCCGGTTCGCCGGCGGGCGGGACCTTCAGTGAAGTCGAGGAGGTGGACTGAATGAGCTCGAAGGACTGGCTCGAGAAGGACTTCTACGCCGTGCTGGGCGTGAACAAGTCCGCCTCAACCGACGAGATCAAGAAGGCGTACCGGAAACTCGCCCGCGACCTGCACCCGGACCGCAATCCGGGCAACAAGGAGGCGGAGGAGAAATTCAAGGCCGCCTCCGAGGCGTACGACGTGCTCGCCGACGACAAGAAGCGCAAAGAGTACGACGAGATGCGCTCCCTGTTCGGCTCGGGCGCGTTCCGCCGGGGCGCCCGTCCCGGCGGCGGTGCCGGTGGCGCCCAGTTCGACCCGTCGGACCTGTTCGGCGGGTTCAGCGGGGCGGCCGGGACCGGTGCCGGTGCGGACCGCCGGTTCGGTGGCACCGGCTTCTCCGACATCTTCAGCTCGATCTTCTCCGGCGGTGGTGGCCCGGCCGGGCCGGGTGCCGCCCGCCGGGGCCCGCAGCGCGGGCGGGACGTCGAGACCGAGGTGACGCTGGACTTCGTCCAGGCCGTCCGCGGCACCACCCTGCCGCTGACGTTGCGCACCCCGGGCGCCTGCGACACCTGCCACGGTTCGGGCGCCAAGCCGGGGACCATCCCGCGCTCCTGCCCGAAATGCCACGGCAGCGGCATGATCTCCAGCAATCAAGGCTCGTTCAGCTTCTCCGAGCCGTGCCGTGACTGCCAGGGCTCAGGCAGCATCGTCGACGAGAAATGCCCGGAGTGCCGGGGCAGCGGCGGCGTCACCAAGTCCCGGACGATAAACGTGCGCTTCCCGGCCGGCGTGGCCGACGGGCAGCGGATCCGGCTCAGCGGCCGGGGCGAGCCGGGCGATCGCGGTGGCACTGCCGGCGATCTGTACGTGCAGGTCAAGGTGCGGCCGGACGAGCTGTTCGGGCGCAGCGGCGACGACCTGACGCTGGCCGTGCCGATCACCGTCGCGGAGGCCGTGCTCGGTACCGACCTGCGGGTGCCCACCCTGGACGGCCCGGTCACCCTGCGGGTGCCGCCGGGCACGCCGAGTGGGCGCAAGCTGCGGGCCCGCGGCAAGGGTGTGGTCCGCAAGGAGGGCCAGGCCGGTGACCTGATCGTCACGGTCGACGTGCAGATACCGGCCGTCGTCAGCGACGAGGCCCGGGACGCGCTGGAGAAGTTCGCGAAACTCACCCCGCCGGTGGGGCGGGAGCGGCTCGACGCCCGTATGCGCCGAGCCGGTTAGGACCCTCACGGGAGGTGGCACATGTATGAAGAGATCCACATCTCGACGGAAGCCTCCGACGCGAAGGTTTTGATCATCTCGGTCGCCGCCCGGCTGGCCGGGATGCACCCGCAGACCCTCCGGCAGTACGACCGTCTCGGTCTGGTGCAGGCGGGACGGGCGGGCGGCGGTGGCCGGCGGTACAGCGAGCGCGATGTCGCGCTGCTCCGGGAGGTGCAGCGGCTCAGCCAGGAGGACGGTGTCAACCTGGCCGGCATCAAGCGGATCATCGGGCTCGAACAGCTCGTCGGCGACCTCCAGCACCGGATCGCCGAGCTGGAGCAGGAGCTCGAGGAGGCGTACACGCGCATGGCCCGGATGGAGGCGATGCGCAGCCCTTACGCCGGTCGGGACCTGGTGCGTCAGGAGAACCACTCGACGGCCCTGGTGGTGTGGCGGCCACGCCGCTCACCGGACAGGTAAGCAGAAACGGCGGCCCTCATCGAGTGGCCGCCGTTACTACTTGTAGTTATTTACCGCTTACCGAGCGTCAATTCATCAGCGCCGGTTGAAGAGGCCGAGTCGCCGCGGATGACGGACCAGGCCGCCCTCCATCCAGTCGTGGTGGTCGAAGAGCTCGGGCCGCGTCATCAGCACCCGGCAGTTGTGCGCCCAGATCTGCATCGGCTCGTCGCCGACCTCTTCCGCGCGCTCCACGAACTTCTTCAGTCGGCGCTTGCGCTGCCCGCTCGCGTTCTGCCGCACCCCGTCCGCGGCGTAGATGTACATGCAGTGCTGTGCGAATCGCCGCGCCGGGCACTGCCGGTCCATGGCCAGCTCGAACAGGGTCGGGCCGAGCACGTCGCCGGAAATCAGCAGATCCCAGTCGCGCGGCATGGTGTTCAGTGGGACCGTCTCAGGGTGGTACGCCCACGCCTGAAGCTCGTCCGGCCGGGGATCGACCGGATTCCCGAATCCGAAGAATGTTGCTTCACGCACGCTCACGCCGCCGCCTCACTCATGCGTCCACAGCAGGTGACCGGCGTCTCCGCCGGTCACAGGTGTCGGACGTCCCAATACTCAGAGTCGTCGCCCCGAGACGGTAGCGTGCTCAATGTTTCAGCGGAAGTGTCAAGGCTTCACATTCAGATACTGGACAGTAACTTTGGGCGCTCCCCGTGGAGACGCCCGTCACTCCGTCGCCGCCGGCCGCTGGGCGCGTTCCACCTGCGCCACCATCCGCCGCCGGACCGCCTTCTTGAACCACTGGTAATCGGGTAGCCGGGCCAGCATCGGACCGGTCACCACGGTGATCAACACGTACGCGGTGGCGAGCGGCGCGAGCCGGGGGTCCACGCCGTACGCCACCGCGAGGCCCGCGATCACCACCGAGAACTCGCCGCGCGGCATCAGCGCCAGGCCGGTCCGCAGCCGGCCGGGCAGCGCGATGCCGGCCCGCTTCGCCGCTAGGTAACCGGTGAGCACCTTGGTCAGCATGGTCAGCACCGCCAGCCCGAACGCCGGCAGCAGCACCGCCGGCATGTCGGCCGGGTCGGTGGCCAGCCCGAAGAAGACGAAGAACACCGCGGCGAACAGGTCACGCAGCGGCGAGAGCATCTGCGTCGCGTGGTGCGCGACCGGCCCGGAGAGCGCGATGCCGACCAGGAACGCGCCGACCGCCTCGGAGACCTTGAGCTCGCCGGCCACCCCGGCGATGAACAGGGTGAGGCCGAGGACGCTGAGCAGCAGCGCCTCCGGGTCCTTGACCGAGATGAACCGGCTGATCTCCCCGCCGTACCGGATGGCCACGACCAGCACCGCCACCACCGTGACCACCGCGACGCCGAGCGTGGTGAGGCCCGGGATCAGGCCGGCCCCGGCCAGCACCGCGGTGGCGATCGGCAGGTAGAAGGCCATCGCCAAGTCCTCGATCACCAGGACCGAGAGGATCACCGGAGTCTCCCGGTTGCCGACCCGGCCCAGGTCGCCGAGCACCTTGGCGATCACACCGGACGACGAGACCCAGGTGATGCCGGCCAGCACCAGCGCGGCCTCCCAGCCCCAGCCGAGCAGCAGCGCGAACGCCGCGCCGGGCAGCGCGTTCAGCAGCATGTCGATCAGGCCGGCGGGCGCCGCTGCGCGCAGGTTGCCCACCAGTTCGCCGGCCGAGTACTCCAGGCCCAGCATGACCAGGAGCAGCACCACCCCGATCTGGGCGCCGACGCCGATGAACTCCTCGCTCGCCGAGAGCGGCACCACCCCGCCGTGCCCGAAGGCCAGACCGGCCAGCAGGTACAGCGGGATCGGGGAGAGGCCGAACCGCCGGCCGATGCGGCCCAGCATGCCCAGGCCGAAGAGGAGCGCGCCGATCTCGATGAGCAGGATCGTCGTGTCGTGATGCACGGTACTCAGCCGTCGTCGTTGCCGGCCAGGATGGCGGTGACGCCGTCCAGGCCCTCCCGGGTGCCGACCGCAACGACCACGTCGTTGGAGTCGAACCGGAACGACGGCTCCGGGGAGGCGATCACTTCCCGGTCGCGCAGCACCGCCACGATCGAGGCCCCGGTCCGGCTGCGCGCGCGGGTGTCGCCCAGGCGCCGGCCCACGAACGGCGAACCGGCCGGAAGCGCGACCTGCTCGGTGAGCAGGCCGGCGGCCTGCTGCCGGAGACCGGCGAGCTGACCCAGCATCAGGGACGCGCCGAGGACGTCGGCGAGGGCCTCCGCCTCGTCGTCGGTGAGCGGGATCGAGGCCAGGCTGGAATCGGGGTCGTCGACGTCGTACAGCACCAGGTCGCGGCGGCCGTTGCGGTGGGACACGACCCCGACCGTCCGGCCGGAGGAGGTCACCAGATCATGGCGGACGCCGATTCCCGGCAGCGGAGTCTGTTCCACCCGAACACGCACGACGCCAACGGTAACCCGCAACCGGCCGGTATCGGCCCGGAAACCGACTCGGGCACCGGTAGGAGGGCATTACGCCTGTTCAGTGGCCTTCTCTTGATCGAAGTTGGTCGGTTGCGGCGTGTCGGCCGGGCGGGACCGGGCCAGCGCCAGCAGCACGAGCCCGAGCACGCAGAGTCCCAGGTTCAGGCCGAACGCGAGGCGGAACCCGTACTGCTGGGAAAGGCCGAAGAGCGGCGCGGCCAGGATGTTCCCGATCGGGAAGGTGTTGGTGAACATGGTGGTGGCCCGCCCCGGGAAGCGGGGCATCATGTCCTGCACGTACGAGATGCCCAGGCCCGACGTCGCGGCGATGAACAGCGCGTTCGGCAGCTGGGCGGCGGTGAGCATCCAGATCGACGTGGCGCTGAGGGCCAGCGCCTGGTAGATCACCGCGCAGACCGTGCCGGCCAGGATGATGACGCGGAGCGGCACCCGGGTGGAGAGCCAGCCGAAGCCCAGCATCAGCGGGATCTCCAGGGCGGCGCAGAGCCCGAGGATCAGGCCGGCGTCGCCGATCGAGCCGTTCAGCTCCGTGCTGGTGAACAGCGGCATCGCCTGCACGCCGAGGACCATCGCCGTCTGGAGCAGGGTGAACCCGACCAGGATCGGGATGAGCACCCGCGGCGCCCGGGAGGAGACCGGTCCGTCCTCCGCGCGCGGTGACGCCGGCGCCTCCATCTCCGGCAACCAGCGGATCGCCACCAGCGCGGCGATCAGGTACATCAGGGCGGCCGCGCCGTAGACCCAGCTGAAGTCGCCGGCCTCGAGCAGGAACGCCGCAAGCGTGGGACCGCCGACCCAGGCGATCGAGAAGACCGTGCGCAGGGTACTGATTCCCATCGCGGCCCGGCTCGGATCGTCGCGTTGGAGCACCTGTCTCGCGTACGCGAACGATTGTGGGTAGAGCGACCCGGCGATCGCCGTCGCCGTCGCGGTGAGCGCGAGCAGCACCCAGTAGTCGCGGACGACCGCGGTGAGACCGGTGCCGACGCAGCCGGCGAGGGCGGCGACGACAAGCAGCAGGCGTCGCATCGGGCGGCGGTCGGAGATCCGGCCGATCGCCCAGGACATCGCGACGCCGGAGAGGGAGGCCACCATCAGGAAGACGGTGACCTGGACCGGGCTGGCGTCGACCGCGGTGCTGAGGAAGAGCCCGAGGAAGGGACCGACCACGGCGGTGGCGATGCCGGAGGTGAGGAAGACGAGGCCTAGCGGGAAGAGCCGTCGCGTCAGGGAGGGCAGCGACACAGCTCGTACGTTACGGGTTCTTACCTGTTCGGGCCCCCTACCGGTGGTGGTCGTCACCGTTTTCCGGCACGCGCTAAAGTTGAGTTGCATACGCTCAAGTCTTTGGTTGGGAATCGATCAGGGGAGCAGATGAACACCGAACGCTTGACCACCAAGAGCCGCGAAGTGATCACTTCCGCGGTCGCCGACGCCGGCAGCCGCGGGCATGCCACGGTCGAGCCGTGGCACATGCTGCTGTCGCTGCTCGACACCGGCGGCTCGACCGCGACCGCGCTGCTGCGGGCGGTCGGGGCCAATCCCGCGGACATCCGCCGATCCGCCGCCCGCGCGCTCGAACAGCTGCCGTCCGCGCGCGGCGCCAGCACCGCGGAGCCCAGTCTTTCCCGGGAGTTCGTCAACGCCATCGGTTCGGCCGACCTGATCGCCAAGCCGCTCGGTGACGAATACGTGTCCACCGAGCACCTGCTGGCCGGCCTGGCCCGGGTCGGCGGTGCGGTCGGTCAGGCACTGCAGAGCGCCGGCGCCACCGAGGAGGCGCTGGTCGCCGCGTTCCCGCAGGTGCGCGGTGGGGAGCGGCGGGTCACCACCGCCGACCCGGAGCAGACCTACAAGTCGCTGGAGAAATACAGCGTCGACCTGACCGCGCTGGCCCGGGACGGCAAGATCGACCCGGTTATCGGGCGGGACGCGGAGATCCGCCGGGTGGTGCAGGTGCTCTCCCGGCGTACCAAGAACAACCCGGTGCTGATCGGTGAGCCGGGCGTCGGCAAGACCGCGATCGTGGAAGGCCTGGCCCAGCGGATCGTGGCCGGCGACGTGCCGGAGACCCTGCGCGACAAGAAGCTGGTCTCGCTCGACCTCGGCGCGATGGTCGCCGGCGCGCAGTACCGCGGCCAGTTCGAGGAGCGCCTCAAGAGCGTTCTCGAGGAGATCCGCGGATCCAACGGGCAGGTCGTCACGTTCCTCGACGAGCTGCACACGGTCGTCGGCGCCGGCAAGGGCGAGGGCTCGATGGACGCCGGCAACATGCTCAAGCCGATGCTGGCCCGCGGTGAGCTGCGGATGGTCGGCGCCACCACCCTCGACGAGTACCGCGAGCACATCGAGAAGGACCCGGCCCTGGAGCGCCGCTTCCAGCCCGTCGTGGTGGGCGAGCCGACGGTCGAGGACACCATCGGCATCCTGCGCGGTCTCAAGGGCCGTTACGAGGCGCACCACCGCGTGCAGATCACCGACGCCGCGCTGGTCGCCGCGGCCAGCCTCTCCGATCGCTACATCAGCGACCGGTTCCTGCCGGACAAGGCGATCGACCTGATCGACGAGGCCGCGTCCCGGCTGCGCATGGAGATCGACTCCCGGCCGGTCGAGCTGGACCAGCTTCAGCGCCAGGTCGACCGGATGCGGGTGGAGAGGCTCGCGCTCGGCAAGGAGACCGACCCCGCCTCGGTGGCCCGGCTGGAGAAACTGGAGCGCGACCTCGCCGACCGCGAGGAGGACCTGACCGCGCTCACCGCCCGCTGGGAACGCGAACGCAGCGGCCTGAACCGGGTCGGTGAGCTGAAGAAGCGGCTCGACGAGGCGAAGGCGGCCCAGGAGCGCGCCCAGCGCGACGGCGAGTTGCTCGAGGCGTCCCGGCTGCTCTACGAGATCATTCCGGCCCTGGAGAAGGGGATCCGGGAAGCCTCCGAGGCCGAGGACGAGAAATCCGAGCCGCCGATGGTCAAGGAGGAGGTCGGCGCCGACGACATCGCCGAGGTCGTCTCCGCGTGGACCGGCATCCCGGCCGGCCGGATGATGGAGGGCGAGACCGCCAAGCTGCTCCGGATGGAGGAGTCGCTGCAGGCCAAGGTGATCGGCCAGCAGGAGGCGGTGGCCGCGGTGGCGAGCGCCGTCCGCCGGGCCCGGGCCGGCATCGCCGACCCGGATCGCCCCACCGGCAGCTTCCTCTTCCTCGGCCCCACCGGTGTCGGCAAGACGGAGCTTGCCAAGGCGCTGGCCGGGTTCCTCTTCGACGACGAGCGGGCCATGGTCCGCATCGACATGAGCGAGTACGGCGAGAAGCACTCGGTGGCCCGGCTGGTCGGTGCCCCGCCCGGCTACGTGGGGTACGAGGAGGGCGGCCAGCTGACCGAGGCGGTGCGTCGCCGCCCGTACAGCGTGGTCCTGCTCGACGAGGTGGAAAAAGCCCACCCGGACGTCTTCGACCTGCTGCTCCAGGTGCTCGACGACGGGCGGCTCACCGACGGTCAGGGCCGGACCGTCGACTTCCGCAACGCCATCCTGGTGCTCACGTCGAACCTCGGCTCGGCGAACGCCGACTTCACGATGGGCGACGAGGAACGCCGCGACGAGGTGCTCGCCGCCGTGCGGGCACACTTCAAGCCCGAGTTCCTGAACCGGCTCGACGACATCGTGGTCTTCCACGCGCTCACCAAGGCCGACCTCACCGCGATCGTCGACATCCAGCTCGGCCGGCTGCGCAGCCGACTCGCCGAACGGCGGCTCGACCTCGAGGTGGCGCCCGAGGCGGTGGACTGGCTGGGCGAGCACGGGTACGACCCGATCTACGGCGCCCGGCCGCTGCGGCGCCTGGTGCAGTCCACCATCGGCGACCTGCTCGCCAAGGCGCTGCTCGGCGGCGACATCCGGGACGGCGACCTCGTGCAGGTCACGCTGAACGAGAACAAGGACGGTCTCACCGTCCGGCGCGGCGCCTGACGAACAGGGGCCCCGGGTTTCCCCGGGGCCCCTGTCATTTTCAGATGTCCGCTCCCCGTTGCCGGTAGGCGTGTGTCATCAGAATGTCCGTGATGGCGTGCTCGCCGTCCGCGGACCAGATTCTGATCCCGTTGCGGTGGAGCTGATATCGCACGTCCTTGAAGCGGGTCCGGGTGTCGTCATGGTGGACGACGGTCAGGGTGTCGGCGTGGGGCATGGGACTCACCGGTCCTTGTCAGATCTGGGGCCGCCGCGGTGCGGTCACGCGGCCGGCCTGATGGGATGGGTGCCTGAAGCCGGTCTGCCACGGCCCCGGCGCGCTCTGCGCGGGGCGGGCGACTCGTGCGGGCAAGGCGGTCCGCCGGAGATCTCTGCTGCCAGCTGGACGCCACGGCATCGAAGTGTAGGCGGGCGTGTCGCAGGGTGTCGCCCCCCGAAAGAGCGACGGTTTGCGGGTTTTTCGGACCATCGTCGCCCGATGCTGCCACACCGTCGCAGACCGTGAGGCGCGGTCGCGGTAGATGGCCTCCGACCGATACCGTAAATGGATCTAGAGGAGGGCAGTGTGACCGTTCCCATATATCCCACCCCAAACCCGGCACCGGCCGCGCGTCCACGGCGGCCCGGTGTCGTGACGACCTCGTCGTTCCTGCTCTACGGAGTAGCTTTCCTGCAGTTGGCGAGCGCACTCATCACGCTGCTCACCCTGGGCGGGGCGCGTGACGCCTACAACGACGCGTACGCGGGGACCGGCATCGACGTCGAGGCCGCCACGACCGCTGTCATGGTCGTCATCGCCCTGATGTACGGGGTGATCGCCATCGGTCTGGCGGTGCTGTCGTTCTTCAACAGCCGCGGCCACAACGCCTCCCGGATCACCACCTGGGTCTTCGCCGGCATCGGACTCTGCTGCAACGCGCTCAGCCTGACCAACGCGGCCGGCAGTGCGGTCACCGCCGAAGGGGCCGGCGTCCCCAGCGACAGCCAGGTCGAAGCCCAGGTGTCGGAGTCCTTGCCGGGCTGGTACGACCCGGCGCTCTGGGCGCTCACCCTGCTCACCGTGGGCGCGCTGCTCGCCGTGATCGTGCTGCTGGCGTTGCCGGCGTCGAACGCGTTCTTCCGCAAGCGAGGTGTGGGGTACGGGGGATATCCGGGCCCTTACGGCGGACCGTCGTACGGGCAGCCGTACCCGGGGATGCCTGGTCATCCCGGTGCCTACGGCCCTGCCGCCTACGGGCCTGCCGGTCCTTATGGGCCGCCGGCCGGCGCTCACGGTTCCGAGGCGTCGCCCTACGCGGCGCCTGACGTGACCGGCCAGCCGTTGTCGGGCGGGCCGGCATACCCGGGGCAGCCTGGCCCCGCGCCGTTCTCCGGGGCGCCTTATCCGAGTGGGCCTGGGTTCCCTGGGCAGCCCTATCCGGGCGGGCCTGGAATCCCCGGACAGCCTTATCCCGGCGGACCCGGGTTCCCTGGACAGCCCTATCCGGGCGGACCTGGCTTCGCCGGACTGCCCTATCCCGGCGGGCCCGGATTCCCGGAGCAGCCCTATCCGGGTGGGCCGGCGTTCCCCGCGCCTGGACAGTTCCCGCCGCATCCCGGCCAGCCGGGCGAGGCGAGCCACCTCGGGTCACCCGAGCAATACGGTGAGCCCGGGCAGCCGGCGCCGGGGCTTCCGCCGTACCCCGGCCAGACCGGAACCCACACGCCGGCATCCGCGCCGCCCGCATCCGCACCGCCCGCATTCGGCCTGCCGGCTTCTTCGCCGCAGGCGGGCCAGGACTACCCGCAGACCGGGCCTGCAGCACCGGGCTTCCCCGCACCGAGCGATTCCACGGTGCCGGGTTTCCCGCCGGCAGGTTCGGACGCCGCACCCGGCGGTTCGCCGGCACTCGCCGGTCCGCCCGCCAGCCAGCCGCCGAGTGACCCCTGGGCCCCGCCGCCGGCCACGGACCGGACACCGGCCGAGCCGCTGGATCAGCCGCCGGCTGCTGCCGCCGGCCAATCACCTGGCGATCTGCCGGCGGCTTTTCCGGCCGGGGATTCGCCTGCGGTTCCCGGTAGGGAGGCCTCCGACCAGCCCGGAAGCGACCAACCGCAGCGCCGGCCGGACGACCCGGCCTGACGAACACCGGACCGGCTCGCCTGCAAAGGACGAGCCGGTCCGTTTTTGAACACAGAGGCCGCCCCCCGGACCGGACGAGGCTGCCGCCGGGTCGGGGCGGTACCCGCGCGCCGCTGGTTGGGCCGACCCTGCGCCTGCTCGTCCCACCGGCTGCGCGATGTGCTCGCCGAGGCCCGGGCCGCGCGGCCGCACGGGTCCCCGTGAGCGGACGGCCGGTGACCCGCCGGTGACCGGTAGCCACCTGTCCGCGCACCCTGGGCAGTCCGCCCACTTTCCCCCGCTGCAGGCGGTAGGTTTTGGCCAGCCGACCACTGCGGGAGCCCATCGATGTCGTACGTCGCCCAGCCACCCTCACCGGCCTCGCCGCCGCAGAATCAGTACCCCGCGCCGCCCCGGCCCGCAGCCCGACCGGCTTCGATCACTGTTGCGGTCGCTCTGCTCTGGACCATGGCGGTGGCGGGGCTGGCCTACGCGGTCAGCATGGTCGCGGTGACGCCGGGCACGGTAGGACGGTTCCGGGACGCCACTGCCGGGTCCGAGCTGGCGGAGAACTTCATCGCGGTCGTCTGGCTCGTCTCCGCAGTGGGTGCGGTGGTGGCGGTGCTCGTTGTGGCACTGTTCGTGGTGCTCGGCCTGGGTTTGCGGCGGGGCAGCCGGGTGGCCTGGGGTGTCACGCTCGGGCTCTGCGTGCTCGGTGTGCTGGGCGGTTGCGGCGCGGTCGCGGCGATCGGGGCCCAGCAGTCCGGTGACGCGGTGCCGGGGTCGCTGGGTTTCGCTCTGAACGACGCCTATCCGGGCGGCTGGATCGGCTTGAACGCCGTGGTGGCGGTGGCGCAGGTCATCGCGTACATCTTGGTCGCCTTCCTCCTGCTCCTCACCCCGCGCGCGTTCTTCGGCGGCGCGGCTGCGGCAAGGAGCGCGGAAGGAAATTCCTGGGGTACGGCCGGAGCGGCACCCTGGCACCCCACGAGCGGCACCCCGGCGGGCGTGCCCGGCGCACTAGGCCACCCCGGCGGCCCGGCGGCATCGGGCGGACCGTGGGCGACCGGCGGCCCGGCGGCATCGGGCGGACCGTGGGCAGCCGGCGGCCCGGGCTCGGCGGGAGCGATGTGGAATCAGGGTGACGGCGGGAACGGACCCGTATACCCATCGAGTGAGTCTCCCGTCACATCATCACCGTGGGCTGGACCACATTCTCCGGATCAATACCCGCGTTCGGATCAAAGTCCGTCCGAAGGGGATCACAAGTCGGTGATGGAGAAGCCCGCGCCGAGGCCGGAAGACGAGTACTGGTCACGACCTTCGGACTGAACCGGCCAGTAACAAACCCTATCCGGTCCGGCATCGACGACTGTGGGTCACTCGAACGGGTACGGTGCGTTTCTGCGGGCGTCACCCGATCGGCTGTCCGGATAGATGGAGATCGGCCGACCGGTGCGTGTTTTCGCCTGGACGGGCAAACGTGATTCCGAACCCTCACAGCAGTCTCACAGCGCAGCCACCAGGTGATCCTGAGGTGCGCGGAGGTACCGTGGCGACGTTACCTTCTTTGAGCAGCGTCTATGGTCCGTGGAAAGGTCGAGCGCCGATGGACGATCGGTAAACCTTCTTTACAGAGCCCGGCAAAGCCCTGGGTCAATAGTTCCGTTCCGCCCCGGCGGGGCGAAAGATTCCGGTTTCCTTCCAGCCAGTACGCTCGATGTCATGACGGCACGGCAAGACCTGCGTAAATTCATCACTGAATGGCCGTCGCGCAGCGTGGCGTCGTGCTTTCATCGGGTCGTGAGCTGTTGGGTTCGGAGTGTGGCTACCAAAAGATCGCGCAGTGCGGCGTGATGGTCTGGATGCGTTCTGTTGCGGGTCATCGTCCGAGATCGGTGAACCGAAACAATCGACGAATTGACAATGTGGCCCGCCTCACTCCGGAGACGGGGATCGAGAGCTCGACACGGATAGGTAGCGACCAGATGGCGGCTGAGGCGTTGCAGGAGGCAGAGACCGAAGTCGGTGTCGTGGTCGAGGACGGCCGGAAGCTGGGGCGGTGCGGGTTGCCGGAGCGCCTCACCGGTCGGCCGACCCGGCGGGCGATCTCGGCCTTACGGCCCGAAAGTTAGCCGGTTCGTTCCTGCACACATGCAGGAGAATCGATGCAGTTGGTGGAAGGATGGAGATCGTGGGAACTGCGTTGGCGGAAATGACAATGCCTCAAATCTCGCCGCTTGCCGGCGAGCCGATTGAACGCGCCGACGCCGAGCGGCTGGCGGGAGTGCTCAAGGCACTCGCCGACCCGGCCCGGCTGCGGCTGCTGAGCCTCATCCAGTCCGCGACGGATGGCGAGGCGTGTGTCTGCGACCTCACGGCTCCCCTGGGGCTCTCGCAGCCCACGGTGAGCCACCACCTCCGGATCCTGACGGAGGCTGGTCTGCTGGAGCGCGAGAAGCGCGGTGTCTGGGCGTACTACCGCCTGGTGCCGACCGCAATCGCGACCATTGCGGACCTGCTCACCCCGCCGCGCAAGCGGGCCACCAAGAAGGCCCGCTGATCCGTTGGGAAACGCCTGGCGTCACTGAAGCATGGGGGCGTGACGCCAGGCCGAGGACTTCATCCCAGTCCACTTGGGCGGACCCGAAGAGGACTTGGGCGGACCTGAGGAGGAACGGGTGAACTACGTCCCCGGCGACTTGCGTGAACAGCTCGCGCACGTGGGTTACGACGTGGTGCAGGCGGGTCTTGTGTGTGGTTCGGGCGGCAATCTGTCCGCCCGGATCCCCGACGAGGACGCCGTCTGGGTCACTGCGAGTGGTTCCTGGCTCGACCGGCTGAACCGGAGTTCGTTCGCGTCCGTCCGGATCTCGGACGGCGCACCGGTGACGATCGGCTCGGTGCCGCAGCCGCGGGTCGAGCCGACGAGCGAGCTGGCGCTGCACCTCGCGCTCTACCGGGCCCGGCCGGACGTCAACGCGGTGGTCCACCTGCATCCGCAGACGGCGCTGCTGCTGGACGCGCTCGGCGAGCACATCCGGATCGTCACCACCGATCATGCTTACTACCTGCGGCGGGTCTCCACCGTCCCGTTCCGGCTGCCCGGCAGCACGGAGCTGGCGTCGCTGACCGCGGCGATGGCTGCGGACGGCACCGACTGCCTGGTTCTCAGCCAGCACGGTTGTGTGGTGATGGGTGACTCCGTCGAGCTGGCCCACAAGCGGGCCCGCAACCTGGAGGAAGCCGCCTCCCTGACCTACCGGGCGCTGACGGCGGGCCGGTTGGAAAACTTGCGCGACTGCCCGGAGCAGTTCCTGGACCGGCTGTCCGGCTCCACAGCGGTCTCGGTCTAGGCCGGTCCTGCGGCAGGCGGGCCGGTCGCGCCCACCTGCCGCCGGCACAGACGATTCACAGGATTTTTCTAGCTCGCGCCCGTACCCTCGGCGGCGAATTGGTCTGCGCGTCCACCGATCCGCTCGAGGAGACGATTTCTGCATGGGTGGCATCACCGACTGGATCAGTGACTGGGTCTTCCGGCTGGTCGATGCGCTGGGTGCGATAGGCGTCGGCCTGCTGCTCTTCCTCGAGACAGTCATCCCGCCGATCCCCTCGGAGCTGATCCTTCCGCTGGCCGGGTTCCGTGCCCGGGACGGCGATCTCAACGTCTTCGCCGTCTGGACGACCGCCACGCTCGGTGCGCTGGCCGGTGCGCTCGTCCTCTACTACGTCGGCGCCCTGCTGGGATACGACCGGCTGCACGCGCTGGCCGGCAAGCGCTGGTTCGTCCTGGCCACCCGCGCGGACGTGGAGCGGGGTTACGCCCTCTTCGAGAAGTACGGGACCTGGCTGGTCCTGGCCGCCCGGTGCGTGCCGATCGTCCGCAGCCTGATCTCGCTCCCGGCGGGCGTCGCGCGGATGTCGCTGAGCAAGTTCGTCCTCTTCACCGCCATCGGCAGCGGCATCTGGAACGCCGCCCTGATCGGTGCCGGCTGGCTGCTCGCCGACAACTGGGAGAAGGTCGAGGGCTACCTCAGCCCGGTCAGCAAGATCGTGCTGGGTCTCGGCGTCGCCTTCGTGATCTTCCTGGTGGTCCGCCGGGTGCTGGCCCGGAAACGGGCGACCGCAGCCGGCGTCGACCCGGCCGAGGCCGACGTGGACGGCCGCCCGGCGCCCGACTTCGACGGCCTGGGTCACCCGAACGAGTACCCGACGGGCCGGCACCCGGCGCGCGGCGTGGCCCGGGTGCGGGACGACCGGCAGTGACCGGGGTGTGCGGTGACCGGGGTGTGCGGTGGCCGGCGGTGACCGGGATGTGCGGCGGGCGAGGCAGAGGGTGCGGCGTGGTGTTGCTTCCCCTCGGCTCTGTTGCGGTCTCTCGACAAGGGGCGCTGCGGTCGTCCGCGCGGCGGTGTTGATCTGCTAGCGGTGCGAAATCGCGGTTTTGACCCCATGATCACAGCGATTTCGTAGCGCTAGCAGATCAACATCTCGCCAGGGGCGGCCCTGCCGGCGCCACTGGGGCCGGAACCTGGGGACGCAGGCCGGAATCGGGCGCCTGCCGGAACCGGGCGCGGGTCGGCACTGGACGCGGACTGGAACCTGGCGGCGCGGGCCGGCACCGGGAGGGCGCGGGTTCGGTGCGCGGGCCGCGCCGGCTGGACGGTGACCGGGCGCGGCGCCTGCGGGGTGGTGCTGAGCTGTGGGGACGGAAAAGCCGGCCCGGCCTGGGGAAGGCGGGGCCGGCTCAGCACCGGGTGAAGGTCAGCGCGGCCAGTTCTGGTCGTCGCCGTACTGCGGGGGCTGCTGCGCGGGCTGACCGTAGACGTGCCCGGACGGCTGGCCGTAGGCCTGGCCGGGCTGCTGGCCCTGGTTCTGCGGCTGCGGCGGGAAAAGCTGGCCACCGTACTGGCCGGTCGGCTCGTCGTAACGGTCCGGCCCGTACTGGGCGGGCGCGTGCGGGGCCTGGCCGTACTGGTGCGGCGGCTGCCCGTACCCCTGCTGGGTCTGACCGCCGTGCGGGGCGGCAACCGGCTGGTGATGCGGGTGGATCTCGTCGTGGGCGGCGTCCGCGATGCCGGCGACGCTTGCCGCGGCGACCACGCCGAAGGCCTCCACCGGCTCGGGGCCGTCCGACTTGCCGACCTTCTTGTGCTTCCGCTCGCGGAGGATCTCGATGAAGATCGGCAGCACCGAGATCACGATGATCAGCGCGACCACCGGCAGGATGTAGTGGTCGATCTGGTCGCCGATGGCGTCGTAGATGCGCTGCGCCAGCAGGTAACCGATGAGGATGATGCCGTCGGTCCAGAGGATGGCGCCGACCACGTTCCACAGGAAGAACTGCTTCGCCGGCATGCCGAGGGTGCCCGCGACCGGGTTGAGGAAGGTCCGGACGATCGGGATGAACCGGGCCAGCACCACCGCCTTGGCGGGGCCGAACTTCTCGAAGTAGTACTCCGCCTTCTCGACGTACTCCTTCTTGAACAGCTTCGACTCGGGCTTGTCGAACATCCGGCGGCCGTACTTGGCGCCGAGCCAGTGCCCGAGCTGGGCGCCGATGATCGCGCAGATCGGGGCGCCGATCAGCAGGGCGGCGATCGACAGCTTGGTGTCGAAGATCGAGTCGGCTACCGAGGAGGCCGCCACACCCGCCAGGAACAGCAGGGAGTCCCCGGGGAAGAAGAAGCCGACCAGGAGGCCGGTCTCCGCGAAGAGGATGGCCAGAACGCCTGGCACGCCGAAGGCCGAGAGCAGGTCCTTCGGGTCCATCGGGTTCAGAGCGAGCTGCTCGGTGAGCGCATGGATTTCCACGAGGAGCCAGGGTACCGGCCTGTTCAAGGCCGGTACCCCGGGAAACCTTGCGCACCGAGAAGTAATCCGAGCGGTGATCGGACGGTCACAGCCGGGGGTCGACCGGCTCCGATTCGGCGGCCAGAACGGCGAAGACCAGTTCGTGGATCCGCCACGGCGCGGCACCCTCGGCCAGCCGGTCCAGGGCGGCCAGGCCCAGCCCGTGCTCGCGCAGGGCGAGCGACCGCTTGCGGCCCAGGTTCCGGCCGCGGAGCCGGGTGAGCTGTTCCGGCCGGGTGTACTCCGGGCCGTAGATGATCCGCAGATACTCCCGGCCGCGGCACTTCACGCCGGGCTGCACGAGGCGGCCCTTCGCGTCGGTCGCTGCCAGGCCGGCCCACGGCTTCACCACCATGCCTTCGCCGCCGGCGGCGGTCAGCGACAGCCACCATTCGGTGGCGGCGGCCTCCGACACCGGGTCGTCGAGGTCGACGATCATCCGGCGGGTCGGCGTGAAGATCTCCGGGTCTGCCGCGACCAGGCGGTCCGCCAGCGCCAGGTGCCAGTCATGGTCCTTCCTGGTGTACGCGGCACCCGCGCCGGCCAGCACCGCGAAAGGCGCCAGGGTGACACCGGTGAGGCCGTCCGTCGGTTTCACGTACGACCGGTAGGCCACCGAGTAGCCGTCGATCTCGGCCGACCGCAGTTCCAGCCGGTCCCGCAGCGCCGTCACGTCGAGACCCCGCGCCGCCGTCCGATCCAGCACGTCGAGCGCGGCCGGCAGGGCGGACCGCCCGGCCGCGCCGACCCCGGCGTAGTGGTCGCGGATCAGCGAGCCGGCCTTCGCCGACCAGGGCAGCAGTTCGGCGTCGAGCAGCAGCCAGTCGGTGCCGAGGTCGGCGAAGAGCGGCGCGGCGGCGGACCGGACCCGGGCGAGCAGCGGCTCGTCCAGTTCGGGCCCGAAGAACGGCCGGCCGGTACGCGTCCAGATCGCGTCACCGGACCCGGCGGCGGAGACCCGCACCACGGCCCGCGAGCCCATGTGCTTCTCCTCGCACACCAACCGGCCGACCCCGGCGGCTCGCAGGTCGGCGAAGGCCGCAGACGGATGTTCGAGGTACCCGTCGACGGTGGAACTGGAGCAGGGCGCCATCGTCGGCGGCAGCCAGACCAGCGTTTCCGGGTCCAGGGCGAACCGGCTCATCACCTCCAGGGCGGCGGCGGCGTTCTCGGCGGGGACGATCGTCCGCCCGTACCCGTAATCGATGTGCCGGCGGCCCGTCACGTCCGCGATGTCGAGGCCCGAGTCGGGTTTCGCCGCAATGGCGGCGAAGGGCTTGGCCGGTGCGTAGTACTCCTTCGCGGCGGGCACCGCGACCAGTTCGCGGGTGGGCCAGCGCAGCGCGGTGAGCGCGCCGCCGAAGACGCAGCCGGTGTCCAGGCAGATCGTGTTGTTGATCCACTCCGGTTCCGGTGTCGGTGTGTGGCCGTAGACGACGGCGGCCGACCCGCGGTAGTCCTTGGCCCACGGGTAGCGGACGGGAAGGCCGTACTCGTCGGTCTCGCCGGTTGTTTCGCCGTAGAGCGCGAAGCTGCGCACCCGGCCGGACGCCCGCCCCTGGTACGCCTCCTTCAGCCCGGCGTGCGCGACCACCAGCTTGCCGTCGTCGAGCACGTAGTGACTGACCAGGCCCTCGATGAACGTTTTCACCTCGGTGACGAACTCGTCGGGTTCGGCGGCGAGCTGTTCCAGCGTCTCCGGCAGGCCGTGGGTGAGCTGCACGTTGCGGCCGTTGAGCTTGCGGGCCAGCTTGTTCTCGTGGTTGCCCGGCACGCAGATCGCGTGGCCGGCCGCCACCATGCCCATCACCAGCCGCAGCACGCCGGGCGAGTCCGGGCCGCGGTCGACCAGGTCGCCGACGAAGACGGCGGTCCGGCCCTCCGGGTGCACCGCGTCGACCGGCCGGCCCTGCTCGTCGCGGACCAGGTCCCAGCCGAGCCTGCCGAGCAGCACCTCCAGTTCGGCGCGGCAGCCGTGCACGTCGCCGACGATGTCGAACGGCCCGTGCTCGTCGCGCCGGTCGTTGAAGAGCTTCTCGTAGCGGACCTCGGCGGCCTCGATCGCCTCCGTGCCGCGCAGCACGTGGATCTTGCGGAATCCTTCCCGGCTCAGCTGATTGAGGGACCGCCGCAGGTCCCGGTGCATCCGGGTGATCACCTGGCGGCCGAATGTGCGGTCCTCGCGGGCCTCCGTGCGCTCCCAGGCCAGCGACTCCGGCACGTCCAGGACGATCGCCACCGGGAGCACGTCGTGCTCGCGGGCGACCTTGACCAGCCCGGCCCGGGCATGCGTCTGCAGGTTGGTGGCGTCCACGACGGTGAGCCGGCCGGCGGCCAGCCGCTTGCCGGCCACGTAGTGCAGCACGTCGAAGGCGTCCGCCGAGGCCGACTGGTCGTTCTCGTCGTCGGCGATCAGGCCGCGGAAGAAGTCCGACGAGAGCACCTGGGTGCTCTTCCAGTGCTTGCGGGCGAACGTCGACTTGCCGGACCCGGAGATGCCGACCAGCGCGACGAGGGCGAGGTCGGGAACGTCGATGATCATGCGGACACCTCCGTGCCGATCGTGAAGAGGGCGAGCTGGGTCGGTGCGCCGGTCGTCTCGTCGGGCTCGCCGACACCACGCACCGTCACCGTGTAGCCGTGTTCGGCGGCGACCCGGCCGGCCCACTCGGTGAACTCGGCGCGGGTCCACTCGAAGCGGTGGTCCGAGTGCCGCATCCCGGTCAAGCCCTCGTAGTGCACGTTGTACTCGACGTTCGGCGTGGTCACCACGACTGCGGCCGGTCGCGCGTGCCCGAAGACGGAGGCCTCCAGCGCGGGCAGCCGGGGCAGGTCGACGTGCTCGATGACCTCCATCAGCACCGCCGCGTCGAACCCGCGCAGCCGGTCGTCACGGTAGGTGAGGGCAGTCTGGATGAGCTTCACCCGGTCGCGCTGACGGTCCGGCAGCCGATCCAGCCGCAACCGGCGGGCGGCCTGCTCCAGCGCGCGGCTGGAGACGTCGGCCCCGACGATCTCGGTGATCGCGCGCTGCTTGAGCAGCGCGGTGAGCAGGGCGCCGCCGCCGCAGCCCAGGTCCAGCACGCGGGTGGCGCCCACCTCGGCCAGCGCGCCGAGCACCGCGTCCCGCCGCTGCTCGGCGAGCGGGGCCCGGCGCGGCACCGGGAGCTCGGCGTCCTCCTCGGTGGCCGGCTCGTCGTCCGTCTCCAGCAGCTGCAGGGCGGTGGTCGCCAGGGACCTGCGGTGCGCCAGGTAGCGGCGGGCGATCAGCACCTTCTCCGGATGCTCGGCCAGCCAGCCCGCGCCGGAGCGCAGCAGCTTCTCGATCTCGTCCGGGGCGACCCAGTAGTGCTTGCTGTCGTCGAGCACCGGCAGCAGCACGTAAAGGTGGTTGAGCGCGTCGGCGAGCCGCAGCTCACCGGTGAGCCGCAGATCGACGTACCGGCTGTCGCCGCCGATCTCCGGCTCCAGCGGGATCGGCGTCACGTCGACCGCCCAGCCGAGCGGGGTGAACAGACGGGTCACCAGTTCGGTGGTGCCGCGCAGAACCGGGACCCGGATCTCCAGCGGGATCGGCACGGCGGCCAGCTCCGGGCGGTCCTTGGAGGCACCGCGGAGGGCGCTGCGGAACACCTTCGCGAGCGCGCCGGCCAGCAGGCTGGAAGCGGCGTACGGGCGATCGTTGACGTACTGGCTCAGCTCGAAGGCGTCCCGCTGCGCTCGCAACCGCGCCGGATCGACGTCCAGCAGCAGGGCCGCGGTGCACCGATCATCGGTCGCCTCCGGGTACATGACGTACGCCGTACCGGTGGGCACGTCGAAGGAGTGCACCCGCTCGGGGTGCTTGACCAGCAGGTAACCGAGATCGGTCGCGGGCCGGTGTGTGGTCGTCACAGTGAGCAGCACGCACTGATCGTGTCAGCCCCGCGCCGCTCCCGGCGATCGAATTGTGGCCGGTCAGCGGTAGTCGTCGTCGAACTCGACGATCCGGCCCTGCTCCTGGGCGTCCCACTCGTTGGCCTCGGCGACCGCCGGGACCGGGCTGTCCTCGTGGTCCTGCCAGCTCGGGACGGCGCTCATGGACTGTTCCGCCGCATCCACCTCGGGCGTCTCCAGGTCGATCTGGTCCCTCGGGTGCGTCATGCTCGGCTCCCCCTCGCTAGTCGCCGGTTCCATGGTGCGGCTTCCCCCGCGAAGATGCCGCACAAACCGGCACGAGCCATCAGATCACCGGCGGGGTACGGCCGGACGCCGCGCCAGCCACCTGCCGAAACCGCCCACCACCAGCAGCAGGACGCCGGCGGCGAGCAGCCCGCCGGGCCCGGTGATCGGCAGATCGTCGTCCCCGACGGCGACGGTCACCACGAGCGGGGCGGTGTTGTTCTTCGGCCGCGGGTCAACGGCGAGCGCCGGTGCGCGGACCTGCCCGGCCTCGTCCGGCTTCTCCTGCACCACGAGGGTGAACTCGAGATGCTCCCGCGTGCCCGGTGCCAGCGCGGTGTTCGTGTAGCAGTAGAAGTTTCCGTCGGTGCCCGTCCCTTCGCAGTCACCGTCGACACCGCCCACCCGGGTGCCGCGCGGCGGCTCCACGACGATCGGCAGCAGGTTGTTGTCGAACAGCTCCGGGTGCAGGCGTCCGGGCCCGTTGTTGACCCGGCCCACCCGCAGCGCGACCTCTTCGCCGGTCCGCCCCTTCACCTCGGTCCCGATCGCGGCCAGGTCCGGGGTCCGGCCGCCGGTCACGGTGAGCGTGAAAGCCGTGGAGTTGTCGTCCGGCTCCAGCTCGACCTGCGGGGTGCCGGCCGCGGCGACGACCTCGGTCAGCGTCAGCTCGCCGCCGGTGCCGGGTTCGGCGCCGGGCAGGAGGCGGTCGATCGGCATGGAGGCCACCATGTCCTCCCACTCGGTCGCGGTCGTCCAGGCGAGCTCGGCGTCCAGGACGCTGCCGTCGATCGAGTCGGCCGGGGTGCGCAGCCGGATCGGCTCGGTGAGCGCGTAGGTCGACCCCGGCTGGATCCGCGTGTCGAAGGTGCAGAAGACCACCACGCTGTAGACGCAGTTCCGGTACGAGGTCGGCACCAGCGCTTCGCGGCGCACCCCTAGGTAGAGGGTCACGCCGTCGGCGACGGTGCTGCCGGTGTTGCGGACCCGGGTGTCCACCGGGACCTCGGCACCGGGCGCCGCCTCGACGGGCGCCGCCTCGGTTGCGGCCAGGTTCACACCCTCGCCGATCCGGATCAGGGATTCCGCGGTGCTCTCCGGCCCGTCGTCGACCGACGCGGTGACCCGGACGGTGCCGGAGTCACCGGCGACCCCGCCCGGCTTGGGCGTGACCTGGAAGAAGGCCAGTGCGAGCAGCGGGGTCATGCCGCCCACGTACTGCCGGGTGGTGCAGGTGAACGTGTCGCCGCCGGCCCGGCAGCCCTCGTCCGGCGCCGCCGAACTCGTCGCGCCGCCGGCGGATCGGACGGCGATGTCGTCACGCAGGTAGCCGCTCTCCACGACCTCGCTCAGCTCGACGTCGGCGAAACCGGTGACGTCGCTGAAGTCGACGACGTAGCGGATGGTCGCGAGCGGGCTGTCGTCCTCGCCGGTGACGATCGAGGCCCACAGGCCCGGTTCGAAGGCCTCGCCGCCGGGTGTCAGCGTCAGCTGCGGGAAATAGGCCGTGATGGTGGGTCGTGCCGGTGCGGCAGTGGCCGGGACCGGGCAACAACCCACGGCGAGCAGGATCGCGGACGCGGTGGTCACGAGCCGCCCGGGAAGTGCGGACATGATCCGAAGGTTATTCGTCCTTTAGGTGTGATGTGCCGGATTAGCGGTCCCAGTTCCGGGGTGATTTCCGCTACGCAGGGCGACTGCGGAATACTGCCTGCTGGAGGACAGCGCGGTCCTGCCCTCTGCTTCCCGTTCCAAGAGCAAGGAGCGCCTGATGCCTATCGCTTCCCCCGAGGTCTACGCCGAGATGATCGATCGCGCCAAGGCCGGCGCGTTCGCTTACCCGGCGATCAACGTGACGTCCTCGCAGACGCTCAACGCGGCCCTGCAGGGCTTCGCTGAGGCCGGCAGCGACGGCATCATCCAGATCTCCACCGGTGGCGCGGAGTACGTCTCCGGCCCGACCGTGAAGAACATGATCACGGGCGCCGTCGCGCTGGCCGAGTTCGCCACCGAGGTCGCGAAGAACTACCCGATCAACATCGCGCTGCACACCGACCACTGCCCGAAGAACAAGCTCGACGGGTACGTCCGCCCGCTGCTCGCGATCTCCAAGGAGCGCGTCGCCAAGGGCCTCGCCCCGCTGTTCCAGTCGCACATGTGGGACGGCTCGGCCGTGCCGCTGGACGAGAACCTCCAGATCGCTGAGGAGCTGCTGGCCGACGCCGCGGCTGCGAAGATCATCCTCGAGATCGAGGTCGGCGTGGTCGGTGGCGAGGAGGACGGCGTCTCCGCCGCGATCGACGACAAGCTGTACTCCACTGTCGAGGACGGCCTGGCCACCGCTGCCGCGCTCGGCCTGGGCGAGAAGGGCCGCTACATGACGGCCCTGACCTTCGGCAACGTGCACGGCGTCTACAAGCCGGGCAACGTCAAGCTGCGTCCGGAGATCCTCAAGGAGATCCAGGAGGCGGTCGGCGCCAAGTACGGCAAGGAGAAGCCGTTCGACCTGGTCTTCCACGGTGGCTCGGGCTCGCTGCTCTCCGAGATCCACGGCGCCCTGGACTTCGGTGTGGTCAAGATGAACATCGACACGGACACGCAGTACGCGTACACCCGCCCGGTCGCCGACCACATCATGAAGAACTACGACGGCGTCCTGAAGATCGACGGCGAGGTCGGCAACAAGAAGGCGTACGACCCGCGCGCCTGGGGCAAGCTCGCCGAGAACGGTCTGGCCAAGCGCGTCGTCGAGGCGTGCGAGCACCTCCGCTCGACCGGAACCACTCTCTCGAAGTAATCGATCGGCGACGGCCGGTCCCCGATGGCGGGGACCGGCCGTCGTTGTCTTGCGCCGTGACACAGCGGCATGGGTACGATCGAACGTCAAGATCGGCGGGACGGTGATCGTGCTCGGAATCGAGGGCTGGAAACCTGAGTGGCATCACGATGCCGAGGCCCTCGCCGCGACTCATCGACACATGTTCGTGCGGCTCATCGGCCGTCGACTGCGATCAAGCTGGCTGATGTGGGACGTCGCCCAGCGCGGCTGGTTCGCCGACGGCCCGGTCATCCTCGACTTCGGACTGAGTCGCGTCGAGATCACGCACCGTAAGTTCGACGAGTGCGCGATAACCTGGGATCAGATCGACATGGCGCAGCCGGTCGACTGGTACGAACATTTCGACTGGCGCGCCGACCCGCACACCGCCCTGCGCCGAGCCCGGGGCCGTCCACTGCGGGCAGTGAACATCATCGAACGGACCACATCGGCGGACTGGCGGCCGCGAGTGCTGCACGCCGTCGAGTTCCTCTTCGACGGCGCGCGCCTCGCGATCTACAACGCGATGGACGAGAACGGGCTGACCGACGTGCCCGAGGCCGAGCTGCCGGCAGTGCACTGGCGCCGGGTCCACGTGGCCTGAGGCCGGGTCCATGCAGGTGCCCCGAGCGGGCGTCGCCCGACTGGGCGGCTTTCTGGGTGTGCGGCTATCTGGGGGTGCGGCTTTCTGGGGGTGCCGCTCTCTGCGTGCGCGTCGCGCTCAGTGCGGGGTCCAGCGCGCGCGGGTTTCCGCGTGTGCCGGTTTGAGCGCGTCGCGCCAGGGTGCGCCTCGCGCCCAGTGCGGGGTCCAGCGCGCGCGGGTCTCCGCGTGTGCCGGTTTGAGCGCGTCGCGCCAGCGTGCGCCTCGCGCCCAGTGCGGGGTCCCAGCGTGCGCCGGTCTCAGCGCGCGTCGCTCCAGGGCATCGCTTCCCAGTTGCGCCGCCCCCCACGTGGGCCGCCCCCAAACGTGGGCCGCCTCCCAGCGCGCGCCGCCTCACCCACCCCGCGCTGCGATCTTGGAGTGCGGTGGGGAGGGCAGGAAGGGGTTTGTGGTTGGTAGTGGGGCCTATGACACCCACCAGACTCCACGTAAGCGTTGTCCACATTCCCCGCCTCTCCACAGACCACGTGGCGATCTCGGTTACCGGGGCGGAACCTCGCTCGCATGGCAGCAAACCTCGAAGACATCAAGCGCCGTCAGCGTGGCGTGATCACCACAGCGCAGGCGCGGCAGGCCGGTCTGAGCGCCGACACCATCCGTAACCTGCACCGGTCGGGGCGGTGGCCTCGGCTGTACCGGGGCGTCTACGCCACCTTCACCGGTGAGGTGCCGCGGCCGGTGATGCGCTGGGCGGCGATGCTTTCGGCTGGTAGGGGCGCCCTGCTGTCGCACCGCTCCGCGGCCGAGCTCTGTGGCCGAGCTCTGTAGCCGAGCTCTGTGGCCGAGCTCCGCGGCGAGTTTTGCGGTCCAGCTCCGCGGCCGAGTCCTGCGGCCGATTCCTGTGGCCGAGGTGCTCGGGCTGGTCGAGGAAGGGCCGGTGCGATCCTCGTGCTGGTGCCCGCCGAACGCCGTCCCCATGCGGCCCCCGGCATCGTGGTGCACCGGGCGCGGCGATCGACCGAGCGGCGGCATCCCAGGGCAGTCGTACACGCCGCGTCGGTGCAGGAGCGCGCCGGCGCCAGACTCGAGGCAGGGCCGATCCTTTGTCCGACAGAGCGGATCAGTCGCCTCCTCCGCCGCCTCCGCCTCCTCCGCCGCTGTCCCCGCCGCCGCTGCTGCCGGAGTCGGAGGAGCTTCCGCCCCAGCCGCCCCAGCCGCCGTCGGAGCTGGAACCGGAGTCCGAGTAGTCCTGGACGGCCCCGGAATCCGATGACCCGCCATGCGACGACCCGCCGTGCGACCACGACGAACCGTGGTGCCGGGAACGGCCGTGCCGGATCGGACCGTAATCGCGGCCCCGCTTCACGGCTCGGAAGATCAGCACCGCTGCGGTGGCCATGATCCCGAAGACGAAGAGAGCCACCAGCGCGAAGAAGACGACCACGAAGCTCACCATGACCGCAGTGTGCGGCATCACCGCCACCTCACCCGACCAGGGCCACCCTCGCCTCGCCGGGTCCGGCGACGGGGTCAGTCCCAGCTGAAGCTCCAGCCGTCCGAGCCGCCTCCCGAGCCGCCTCCCGAGCCGCTCTCCGAGCCGCCTCCCGAGCCGCTCTCCGAGCCGCCTCCCGAGCCGCTCTCCGAGCCGCCTCCCGAGCCGCTCTCCGAGCCGCCTCCCGGCCCGGCGCCGCCTCCCGCGTCCAAGCCGGAATCCGGGCCGGAGCTGGAGCTGGAGCCGGGGCCGGTGGTGGACCTCGGACCCGGATCCGAGCCCCGATCCGAGTGGCCGCCGGAGTCCACCGGTCCGAGGTACGACAGCGTCGACCCGCTGTTGCTCGGGGAGCGGCCTGGTCGGTCCGGGCGCTGCTTCGCCGCCTGCCTCGCCGCGGCGGCCATGACAGCGACGAAGGCGGCCAGTACCGCGAAGATGACTACCAGACGACCGCCATGACCGGCAGTGTGCGGGATCGCCGCCACTTCAGCCGACCAGGGCCGCCATCGCCTCGTCCAGGGAGTCGGTGACCACGATCAGGCCGGACTGGTCGCCGTGCGGTGACCGGGCCAGCAGCGGGCGCAGCAGGTCGGCGACGGGCAGCGCCGACCAGTGTTCGGCGCCGAGGAACACGTACGCCCCGGACGGCCCGTCGGTGGCGTAGAACGTCTTCGTCGCCGCCTGGAAGATCTCCTGGACGGTGCCGGCCCAGCCGGGGGCGAACACGATGCCGCCCCGGGCCAGCCGCAGGATTGAGTCCTCCCGGACCGCGTTGGAGAAGTACTTGCCGATCTGCCCGGCGAACAGGTTGGCCGGTTCGTGCCCGTACAGCCAGGTGGGCAGGGCCAGACCGCCGTGCTTGAGCTTGCCGGCCAGATCCAGTTCGGGCAGCGGGTACGTCCGGCGCACGGTGAGCGCCGCCGCCGTGAACGGCTCGTGGTCGTCGAAGTGCGGTGCCGCCGCGAGCAGGTCGATCGCCGCGCCCAGCTCGTCCGCGTCACGGGAGGCGAAGTACGCACCGAGGTTCGCCGCCTCCATCACGCCCGGCCCGCCGCCGGTGACGATCAGCCGGCCCGCGCCGGCCAGCCGCTGCGCCAGCTCGGCCGCCATCCGGTAGGCCGACGAGCCACGGGGTGCCGCATGCCCGCCCATGATGCCGACCGCGCCCTCGTGGCCGTGCACCGAAGCCCACGCCGCGAGCGCCTTGCCGAGGGCGTTGTCGATGCCGGCGTCGTGCAGCCGCTGCGCCAGCGCCTCCCGCACGTCCGGTACCGCTCCGCCGTGCGCCACGAAGTGGTCGTAGACGAGGGTGTCGTACATGCCGGCGAACCCGGAGTCGGCGAAACCGGCGGACAGGTCCTCGGGTGTGTAGAGGACGGCCGGATGAGTCGGGTAGGGCCGCCCGTCGAACGCCGGGATCACGTGCGCGCCACGGCGGATCAGGTCGGTCTCGACGTCCGGGCCGGTGAACTCGCAGCCGACGAAGAGGGTGTCGTGCACGTCGACGCCGGACAGGTCGGGCGGGTCCCGGTCCAGGCGCAGGCCGAGGACCACCAGGCCGGCGAGGGTGTGTTTGGTGAGCAGGGCGTCCAGTTCGGCGCGGGACTCGACCTCGGACTCGGTCGCGTCGAACGGTTCGTCGCCGCCGAGGACGGGCTGTAACGGATCGGGCATGTGGTCCATCTTGCGCGTGCCCGACCACACCGGTCCGCCGGGTCCGCCTTGTTGACGGCCTGCCTAGAGTTGTCGCATGCGTGCTGCGTCGGGATCGCTCTTCGGGTTGGCGTACGGGGACTCGCTCGGGAAGCCGACCGAGTTCCGGCCGTACGCGGAGATCGTCGCCCGTTACGGCCCGGGCGGTCCACGTCAGCTCGAGGGCGAGCCGGCGCTCGTCACCGACGACACCCAGATGGGGCTGGCCGTCGGTGAGGCGCTCCTCGAGGTCCGTGACCTCACGCCTGAGGCGTTCGAACCGGTGCTGCGGCGCCGGTTCCTGGAGTGGGCGGCCAGCCCGGAGAACGACCGGGCCCCGGGCATGACCTGCCTGCGGGCCTGCGCGGCCCTGGCCGACGGCCGACCCTGGGTGCAGGCCACTCAGACGGGGTCGAAAGGGTGCGGGGCGAACATGCGGGTCACGCCGATCGGCCTGGTCCCGGGGCTGAGTGACGAGCAGCGCTCCGGTGCGGCCCAGCTTCAGGCGGCCCTCACGCACGGTCATCCCACCGGCTTGGCGGCGAGTGAGCTCACCGCGTACGCCTGCTGGTGGTTGCGGGGTGGCCTGGAGCCGCATCGCCTGCTCGCAGCCCTGCGGGAGCGCTGCGCGGAGCAGCGCGAGGTCTACCACGGTGACTGGCTCGGCGATCTTTGGCAGCAACCCTCGGTGACGTCGCCGGAGGAGTTCATCGCCCGCGGCTGGGACGAGTGCGCGGTCGCGTTGGACCGGGTGGCGACGGCGCTCGCGGCCGGCGACCACGACGGCGACCCGTGCCTGGCGACCGGCGCCGGCTGGATCGCCGAGGAGGCGCTGGCGACGGCGCTCTACGTCTACTTGATCTCGCCGGACGAGCCGGTCGCGGTCCTCGGCCGGGGCGCGGCCTCGTCCGGCGACTCCGACTCGATCGCCTGCCTGGCGGGTGCCTTCGCGGGCGCGTCGCTCGGGCTCAGCGCGTGGCCGGCCGAGTGGCAGACCCAGATCGAGTACGCGGACCGCCTGTTCCGTCTCGGCAAGGCCTGGGACTGACCGGCCGCCCGGCGATTCCCCGCGCGAAACGCCGGGCGGAGCGGAATTAACCCTCGCCGGACCGGTTGAATGAGGTCATGCAGAACCTCCTTCCCGAGCCGCCGGCCACCCGACTGCCCGCCGACGCAGTGGCCGACGAAGCCCTCGCCGACGCGGCCGCCACCGGCACCGCCGAGGCCTACAAGGCGGTCGCCGCCAAGTTCCCCGCCTACAGTGCCGCCTGGGCGCCCCTGGCCGCCGGTGCGCTCGCCGCCGGTGAGCCGGTCACGGCGTACGCGTATGCGCGCACCGGTTACCACCGCGGCCTGGACGCCCTGCGCCGCAACGGCTGGAAGGGTCACGGCCCGGTGCCCTGGTCGCACGAACCCAACCAGGGCTTCCTGCGCTGCCTGCACACCCTCTCGCTGGCCGCCGCCGCGATCGGCGAGGCCGACGAGGCCGCCCGGTGCGCCCAGTTCCTCCGCGACAGCGACCCCGCCGCCGCCGACGCCCTGACCTGACCGACGTCGTGAGCCCGGCCGGTCCCGGGCCGGGCTCACGACCCTGCGGCCTGTCCTGCGCCGCGCGGCAGCCCGCGTCTGGCTCACCGCGCGGCGGCCTGCGCCGGGCTCATAACTCTGCGCCGCGCGGCGGCTTACGCCGCGCTCACAGCCCTTCGGCGACCGAGGCGGCGATCTTCAGCCAGGCGTCCCGGGTGCCTGCCGAGAGGGCGCTGTACCGCAGCGGCTCGCCCGAGTCGACAAGCTTCTCGTACGGCGCCAGCAGCACCACCCGGGTCCGTCCCGCGAAATGCCGCTGGATCGCCGGCAGGTCGATGTCCTTGCGGGTGGGCGGCATGGTCACCACGGTGACGGCCCGCCGCACCAGCCGGCGCCGGCCGGTCTGCTCCAGATGGTCGAGCATCCGCGCGGCGGTCTCCGCCGAGTCGTTGCGCGCCGACATGGTGATCACCAGCTGGTCGGTGGCGTCCATCGCGGCCTGCCAGTTCTCCGCCCGGACGTTGTTGCCGGTGTCCACGAAGATCAGCTTGTAGAAGCGGCTGACCACGTCCCGGATCTGGGCGAACGCGCCGGCGGTCAGCATCTCGCCGGCGGTGGCCGACTCGTCCGAGGCGAGCACGTCGAACATGCCCTCGCCCTGTGAGCGGACGTACTGCGACAGGTCGCCGATCCGGCCCTGCGCCCCCTGGAACAGGTGCAGGTCGCGCATCATGTCGCGCACCGTGCGGCTGTGGAAGTCCTGCTGCGCCCGCATCCCGAGGGTGCCCTGGGTCTCGTTGTTGTCCCAGGCCAGCACGTACCCGCCGCGTTTCTGCCCGAACGTCATCGCGAGCAGCAGGACCGCCACCGTCTTGCCGGCGCCGCCCTTCGGGTTCACCACGGTGACCTGCCGCAGCCCGCCGAAGTTCCGCCGGACCGTCTCGACGTCCTGCCGGAACTCGACCTCACGCCGGCCCGGCGGCAACTTCACCAGGCCCAGCGTGCCCTTCTGCAGCATCGCCCGGACGCCCATGGTGGCGGTCTGCTGCGTCGGACGGGCCAGCCGGCGGCGAGCGAACTCCTCGGCGGTCGGCGCGTCCAGGTCCGGGGCGGGTTCGTCGAGCGACGGCGGCGCCTTCACCTCGACCGGCGGTGCGGGTCGTTGCAAGGGCTGGGACCACGGCGAGCCCGGTGGCGCCGGCTCCGGGGCCCGGAGCGGTTCGGCGTCCCGGGCCGCCGGAACGTGGTCCTTTTCGGTGACTTCGTCCTCCACGAATGCGTCCTCCCCTACGAACAGGCGGAATGTCCGTTCAGAGTCGCACAGTGATCAGCCCGCGTACACCGCCCAGGCGCCGGGCTCGGTCCACCAGGAGCGCTTACGGCTCGTCGACCCGGCCACGCCGTCGTCGAGGAACTGCAGGTCACCTTCGCGCGGCAGCACCGAGACCGCCCGGCCGCGGGCGCGACGGACCTCGATGCGTACCCTCGTGCCCTTGAACCGCTGCTTCACCACGACCGGAACCGCCACCGCGACCTCGACCCGCCCGTCGGTGGGGTCGCCGTCGGCGAGCATCCGCAGGCCGTCGAACTCGGCGTAACCACCGGCGTTGCCGACCGCGCAGGCCAGCACCGGCTCCTCCCCGTCGGTGAGCAGCGCGTCGTCCACCTCGACCCGGCCACGCCACGGAACCGCGCGGCCGGTGTCGTCGGCGCCACCGAGCAGGGCGCCGTCAAGCGTCACCGAGCCGCCGTCGTTGCGCAGCAGGTCGAGCCGGCGGACCGGGCCGGTCAGCACGGCTTCGGCCACCGCCTCGGGGGTGCGGGGCAGACCGAGCTGGGCTGCGAGGTCGTCGGTGTTGCCCGGGTCGAGCGGCAGGATGGCCAGCGGCGGCAGGTCCGGCACGGTCCGGACGGTGTCCAGGTCGGCCGGGCGCTTGCTGGGTGGCGGAGCGTACCGCCGGACCAGCCGGCGCACGACGGCGCGCAACTGGCCGTCGGTGGCCGTCGCCACCACCAGCCGCATGGTGCTGTCCGGGTCGGGCCAGGTCAGGCCGTCGGGCCGGGCCGGGCCGTCGAAGCGCGCCAGGACCGCGTCAATCTCCTGATCAGAACCGGCCATCACGGTCTCGACGCGGGCGCCGGCCTTGCGCAGCACGTCCGCGCAGGCCAGCACCGGGGTTCGCGGCGTGCAGGCGGCCGCGGCGGCCGGGCCGCAGCCGCCGCAGCCGGAGCCGCAGGCGTCCTTCGATCCTTCGGCCAGGCTGAGGAGCACCACGTCGAACATGTCAGGCCTCGAGAACCGAGTGGCGCTCGATGACCGCTTCGCGACCCGGTCCGACGCCGACGATCGAGATGCGCGCGCCGATCCGCTGCTCGACGAACTCGACGAAGCCCTGCGCCTCCTTGGGCAACTCGTCGAAGGTGCGGCAGCCGGAGATGTCCTGCTTCCAGCCGGGCAGCGTCTCGAGGATCGGCTTCGCGTGGTGGAAATCGGTCTGGTTGACAGGCATCTCGTCGTGCCGGACACCGTTGACGTCGTACGCCACGCAGACCGGGATCTCGTCGAGACCGTCGTAGTTGTCCAGCTTGGTCATCGCGAAGTCGGTGACCCCGTTGATCCGCTGCGCGTAGCGGCCGATCACCAGGTCGAGCCAGCCGATCCGGCGCGGGCGGCCGGTGGTCGTCCCGTACTCGTGGCCGACCTCGCGCAGGTAGTCGCCCTTCTCGTCGTGCAGCTCGGTGGGGAACGGGCCCTCGCCGACGCGCGTGGTGAACGCCTTCAGCACGGCCACCACCCGGTCGATCCGGGTCGGCGGGATGCCGGAGCCGGTGCAGGCGCCGCCGGCCGTCGCGTTCGAGCTGGTCACGAACGGGTAGGTGCCGTGGTCCACGTCGAGCAGGGTGGCCTGGCCGGCCTCGCAGAGCACGACCTTGCCGCCGTCGATGGCCTGGGCGAGCTCCAGGGCGGTGTCCGCGACGTAGGGCCGCAGCCGGTCGACGTAGGAGAGCAGCTCCTGCACGACCTCCTCGGCCTTCACCGCGCTGCGGTTGTAGATCTTGGAGAGCACCTGGTTCTTGAAGGCGAGCGCGGCGGACACCTTCTGCCGCAGGATCGACTCGTCGAAGAGGTCCTGGACCCGGATGCCGATCCGGTTCATCTTGTCGGCGTAGGTCGGCCCGATGCCGCGGCCGGTCGTGCCGATCCGCCGGGCGCCCAGGAACCGCTCGCTGACCTTGTCGAGCGACCGGTTGTACGACGCGATGACGTGCGCGTTCGCGCTGATCCGCAGGCGCGACGTGTCGATGCCGCGCGCCTCCAGACCGTCGATCTCCTGGAACAGCACGTTGAGGTCGACCACGACGCCGTTGCCGATCACCGGTACGACCCCGGGGGAGAGGATGCCGCTCGGAAGAAGGTGGAGTGCGTACTTCTCGCCGTCGATGACGACGGTGTGGCCCGCGTTGTTGCCACCGTTGAACTTGACCACGTAGTCCAGCCGGTCACCCAGCAGGTCCGTGGCTTTGCCCTTGCCCTCGTCGCCCCACTGGGCGCCGACCAACACGATCACCGGCACTTTTGGTTATGCCTTTCCCCAAGGTCGTACCTGGAGGAGCCCGGGTACTGCCGAAGTTTACGCGACGGTGGCGCAGGTAGGATGGGCCGTCGTGCGCGTACTTCTGATCGGCTCCGGTGGGCGCGAGCACGCGCTTGCCGTCGGCCTCTCCGCCGACCCCTCCGTCGACTTCCTGGCCGCCGCGCCCGGCAACCCGGGCATCGCCCAGGTCGCCGAGCTGCACGAGGTCACCGCCACCGACCCGGACGCGGTCGCCGCGCTCGCCGTCGAACTCCGCGCCGACCTGGTCGTGATCGGCCCGGAGGCCCCGCTCGTCGCCGGCGTCGCCGACGCGGTCCGCGCCAAGGGCATCGCCTGTTTCGGCCCGAGCGCCGCCGCCGCCCGGCTGGAGGGCTCCAAGGCGTTCGCCAACGAGGTGATGGCCGCCGCCGGGGTGCCGACCGCCCGGTCCTTCGCGTGCACCGACATGGACGCGGTCCGTGCCGCGCTCACCGAGCTGGGCGCGCCGTACGTGGTGAAGAACGACGGTCTGGCCGCCGGCAAGGGTGTGGTCGTCACCGACGACCTCGACGAGGCCCTGATCCACGCCGAGGCGTGCGGCAAGGTCGTCATCGAGGAGTTCCTGCCGGGCCCCGAGGTCTCGCTCTTCGTGGTCACCGACGGCACCGCTGTCGCGCCGCTGATGCCGGCACAGGACTTCAAACGGCTCGCCGACGGCGACGAGGGGCCCAACACCGGTGGCATGGGCGCGTACGCCCCGCTGGACTGGGCGCCGGCCGATCTGGTGGAGCGGGTGGTCCGGGAGACGGTCGAGCCGACCCTGGCGGAGATGCGCCGGCGGGGCACCCCGTTCGCGGGTCTCCTTTACGTCGGACTCGCGCTGACCCCGGACGGGCCGAAGGTGATCGAGTTCAACGCGCGCTTCGGCGACCCGGAGACCCAGGTCGTCCTCACCCTGCTCGAGACGCCGCTGGCCGGCCTGCTGCACGCCGCCGCAACCGGCACGCTGGCCGAGCACCCGCCGCTGACCTGGAAGGACGGCTCTGCGATCACCGTCGTGGTGGCGAGTCACAACTATCCGGGCACGCCGCGTACCGGTGACGTCATCGAGGGCGCCGAGGTGCCCGGCGTCATCCACGCCGGAACGGCGCGGCGCCCCGACGGCGCGCTGATCTCCGCCGGCGGGCGGGTGCTGAGCGTGACGGCTGCCGGCCCGGACCTGCGGGGCGCGCGCGAGGCGGCCTACGCCCTCGTGCGGGGTGTACGGCTGGACGGCGCCCAGTACCGGACCGACATCGCCGTGAAGGCGGTCGAGGGCCGGATCACCGTCTGACGGGACGGGCCGCCGCCTGGCGAGGGCATGGGAAAGGCCGGCACGTGATGTGCCGGCCTTTCGCCGTTCGTCAGCTCTTCGGGATGTCGAAGAGCTTGGCGATGCTGGCGGCGAGGGAGAGGTCGCCCTTTGCCTTGATCTTGCCGGTCATGAACAGCATCATCGGGTTGCCGTCGCCGGAGACCGTCTTGAGGAACGTGACCGCGTCCATGGTCATCGCCAGCTTGGGTTCGCGGACCGGCTGGTTGGTGACGGTGCAGGCGCCGTTCTCGATGACCGTCTCGTAGGTGTCGCTCGCGCCGCCGGCGCCGCCCGTGATGATCCAGTGGATGACGGCCGAGGTGTTGCCGGCCCGGTCGGCGCGGAACAGCGTCGGCATCCGGTTGAAGACCTCGTCGAGGATCTTCGGCCGCATGTCCGACGCCATCACTTCGGCGATCTTCGAGTCCGGCGTGGACTTCACGAGCGCGGCGAACTCCTTGGGGCCGAACGACGAGAGCGACTCGGGGCTGAAATCAGTCATCAGGGGACCTTTCGGAAGGAACGTCTACCTACTCGCCAGTAACCTTAGCGAGGCTGCCCGTGCTTGTGCAGTGTGCCACTCGGCTGGTGCCCGGCCGTCGCGCCGCTGTGCGGCGCAGCCAGCGGTTACCGCCTCCGGAGACGTGAAAGAATCGCCGCGTGACCATCCCGAACGTGCTCGCCGCTCGCTACGCCTCCGCCGACCTCGTCGCCCTCTGGTCCCCGGAGGAGAAGATCCGGATGGAACGGCGGCTCTGGCTCGCCGTCCTGAAGGCCCAGCGTGACCTCGGCGTGGCGGTGCCCGACGGCGCCGTCGAGGCCTACGAGGCAGTGCTCGACCAGGTCGACCTGGAGTCGATCGCGGCCCGCGAGCGGGTCACCCGGCACGACGTGAAGGCGCGCATCGAGGAGTTCAGCGAGCTGGCCGGCTTCGAGCAGATCCACAAGGGGATGACCTCCCGGGACCTGACCGAGAACGTCGAGCAGCTCCAGATCCGCGCCTCCCTCGAGCTGGTCCGGGACCGGGTCGTCGCGACGCTGGCCCGGCTCTCCGCCCTCGCCGTCGAGCACTCCGACCTGGTGATGACGGGCCGTTCGCACAACGTCGCGGCGCAGGCCACCACGCTGGGCAAGCGGTTCGCCTCGGCGGCCGAGGAGCTGCTCATCGCGTACGAGCGGCTGGACGACCTGATCGGCCGTTACCCGCTGCGCGGCATCAAGGGCCCGGTCGGCACCGCCGCCGACCAGCTCGACCTGCTGGACGGCGCGGACGAGAAGCTCGCCGAGCTGGAGCAGCGGGTGGCCGGCCACCTCGGTTTCGCCCGGGTGCTCTCCAGCGTCGGGCAGGTCTACCCGCGATCGCTGGACTTCGACGTGGTCTCCGCGCTGGCCCAGATCGTCGCCGGCCCGTCGTCGCTGGCCACCACGATCCGGCTGATGGTCGGCCAGGAGCTGGTGACCGAGGGCTTCAAGCCTGGTCAGGTCGGTTCCTCGGCGATGCCGCACAAGATGAACACCCGGTCGTCGGAGCGGGTCAACGGCCTCGCGGTGATCGTCCGGGGTTACCTCTCGATGGTCGGCGAGCTCGCCGGCGACCAGTGGAACGAGGGTGACGTCTCCTGCTCGGTGGTGCGCCGGGTCGCGCTGCCGGACGCGTTCTTCGCCACCGACGGCCTGTTCCAGACGTTCCTCACCGTGCTCGACGAGTTCGGTGCGTACCCGGCGGTGATCGCCCGTGAGCTGGACCGGTTCCTGCCCTTCCTGGCCACGACGAAGATCCTGGTGGCATCGGTGCGCAAGGGCGTCGGCCGGGAGGTCGCGCACGAGGTGATCAAGGAGCACGCGGTCGGCGTCGCGCTGGCCATGCGGGAGAAGGGCGTGGCGGTCAACGACCTCTTCGACCGGCTGGCGGCGGACGGGCGGCTCCAGCTGTCCCGCGCCGAGATCGACACCCTGGTGGCGGACCGGGCGGCCTTCGTCGGTGCGGCACCGGCGCAGGTGCAGGCGGTCGCGGCGCGCGTGGCGGAGATCGTGGCCAAGAACCCGGCCGCGGCCGGGTACGCCCCCGCACCCATCCTCTGACCCGCCGCGCCGCGCCGCGACGCCCGGCACGGTGCGGGCTGGACAGGGTGATGGCGCCCGGCCGCAGCCGGGCGCCATCACCGAGCGGGGATCAGACGCCGGCGACTGACGTGATCCACGCGCGGTTGTAAGCCACACTGCCGTAGTACTGCCGGCTCTGGCCGTCGGCCGTGGAAGCCACGCCGACCTGGGCGCCGTTGTAGACCTGCGGGCCGCCGGAGTCACCGCGCCAGGCGTTGCCGTTGATCCGGCTGCTGCCGATCGCCCGGCCGCCGTACGCGTCGGTCTGGTTGGTCGAGGTGACCTGGACCGTGGCGGTCTTCAGCACGGTCGACGCCGAGCAGCCGGAGTAGCAGGTCATGCCCCAGCCGTAGATCGAGTTGGTGGAGCCGACCGGCGGGTAGGCGCTGGACAGCGGCATGTAGGACGTGGTGACCGGGCTGCTGAGTCGCATGAGCGCCAGGTCGTACCGGGACGACGTGCTGGCCACGGTCCGGGTCACCCCGCCGCTCGTCCGGTTCACGCTGCCGACCCGGACCGACATCGAGCCGCTGATGCAGTGCCGCGCGGTGAGCACGTAGTTCGCCGAGATGATGGTCCCGGAGCAGGTGAAGTTGCCGTTGCTGAGCACGGCTGCGGCCCACGGCGCGGAGGAGACGGTGCCTCCGCCGATGATGAGCGGGGAGACGTCGTCCGCCTGTGCGGCGGTGGCGGGGGCGAGCAGGCTGGCGGCGAGGCCGGTGAGTGCGGCCACGAGGCGAATGCGCACGTCGAGGTTCCTTCCTGGGGATCGGGTCGACGAAGGTGCAGCCCGGCGGTGAATCGAACGCGATGGATGCAACGTAGGGCATCGACGTCGGTACCGATACAGACCAATCGACACCTATCACGGTGTGATGGCCCCCTCAGGGCGGTGCGCGGGCGCTCGCGATCATCAGGAGATTCCCAGCTCAATGACCGTCGGGTCGGCTGGGCGACACCGGCCCGTGGGCTGTGGGCCAGCTTGACCAGGTAGGCTTCGCGTGCTTACACCTATCAGTCAGGAGTGCCCGTGGCTCGCGTCGTGGTCGACGTCATGCTCAAGCCGGAGATCCTCGACCCGCAGGGTCAAGCGGTGGCGAACGCGCTGCCCCGGCTCGGCGTCACCGATGTCTCCTCCGTCCGAATCGGCCGCCGAATCGAGATCGATTTCGCGGGCGAGCCCGACCTGGATCGGGCTCGCGAAATTGCCGACAAGCTGCTCGCCAACCCGGTGATCGAGGACTTCGAGATCCGGGTCGCCGAGGACGCCGCGGCGGAGGTCGCCTGACCATGCGGATCGGTGTGGTCACCTTCCCTGGTTCGCTGGACGACGGGGACGCCGCCCGCGCCGCCCGGATCGCCGGCGCTGAGGCCGTGCGGCTCTGGCACGGCGACCCGGACCTGCACGGCGTGGACGCCGTGGTCCTGCCCGGCGGCTTCTCGTACGGCGACTATCTGCGTTGCGGCGCCATCGCGCGATTCGCTCCGGTGATGGAGTCGATCATCGACGCGGCTCGTGGCGGCCTGCCCGTCCTGGGCATCTGCAACGGTTTCCAGGTTCTGTGCGAGGCGCACCTGCTGCCCGGCGCACTGACCCGTAACCAGCACCTGCACTTCCGCAACCGGGACCAGTGGCTCAAGGTCGAGGCGACGAACACCGCCTGGACCAACCGCTTCACGCCCGGCCAGGAGATCCTCATCCCGGTGAAGAACGGCGAGGGCTGTTTCGTCGCCGACCAGCGGACGCTCGACTCGCTCGAGGCCGAGGGCCGGGTGATCGCGCGCTACATCCGCGGCAACCCGAACGGCTCGCAGCGCGACATCGCCGGGATCACCAACGAGGCCGGCAACGTCGTCGGCATCATGCCGCACCCGGAACACGCCGTGGAGGCGCTGACCGGTCCGTCGCTCGACGGCCTCGGCTTCTTCACCTCCGTCCTGCGGGCCCTGGCGGGGGCGACCGCGGACGGTCAGCTCGCAGGGGGACAACAGCGATGACCACGCAGCCGGAGACGGCGACCGGCGGGGCCGAGGCCCCGCGGGGCGTGCCGAACCAGCAGCCGGCGGCGGCCGCGCCGACGAACAAGCCGAGCGGTTTCGCCGCGACGGACGTGCTGGTCGACGAGTTCGCCGACGGGCCGGACACGGTCGGCAAGGCGCAGGCCTCGCCGGACGAGCTCCAGCCGTTCGGTGAGCTGGGCCTCAAGGACGACGAGTACGAGCGGATCCGTCAGATCCTCGGGCGGCGGCCTACCGCCTCCGAGCTGGCGATGTACTCGATCATGTGGAGCGAGCACTGCTCGTACAAGTCGAGCAAGGTGCACCTGCGCCAGTTCGGCGAGAAGACCCCGGCCAACACCCGGATGCTCGCCGGCATCGGCGAGAACGCCGGTGTGGTGCAGATCTCCGACAAGATCGCCGTCACCTTCAAGGTCGAGTCGCACAACCACCCCAGCTACGTGGAGCCCTACCAGGGTGCCGCGACAGGCGTCGGCGGCATCGTGCGCGACATCCTCGCGATGGGCGCCCGGCCGATCGCGGTGATGGACCCGCTGCGCTTCGGCGCGGCCGACCACCCGGACACCGCCCGCGTCCTGCCCGGCGTCGTCGCGGGCATCGGCGGCTACGGCAACTGCCTCGGCCTGCCCAACATCGGCGGCGAGATCGTCTTCGACCCGTGCTACCAGGGCAACCCGCTGGTGAACGCGCTCAGCATCGGCGTCCTGCCGGTCGAGCGGCTGCAGAAGAAGGAGGCGACCGGCACCGGCAACATCGTGGTGCTGCTCGGCGCCCGCACCGGGCGCGACGGCATCGGCGGTGTCTCCGTGCTGGCCTCGGCGACCTTCGACGAGGAGGCCGAGCAGCGCCGCCCGTCGGTGCAGGTCGGCGACCCCTTCATGGAGAAGCTCCTGATCGAGAGCTGCCTCGAGCTGTACGACGCCGGCCTGGTCAGTGGCATCCAGGACCTCGGTGGCGCCGGCCTCACCTGCGCGCTCACCGAGACCGCCGCGGCGGCCGGCACCGGCATGCGGGTCTGGCTGGAGCGGGTCCCGCTGCGCGAGGCCTCGATGTCGCCGACCGAGATCCTGGCCAGTGAGTCGCAGGAGCGGATGCTCCTCATCGTCACCCCGGAGAACCTGGACAAGGTCCTCGCCGTCGCCGAGAAGTGGGGCGTCTGGGCCACCGCGATCGGCGAGGTCACCGCGGCCGGTGCCGACGGCACCCCGGGTCGCCTGGTGATCAGCTGGAACGACCACGTCGTGGTGGACGTGCCGCCGGGCTCCCTCGCCGACGACGGGCCGGTCTACGCCCGTCCGCTGCGCGAGCCGGGCGACCTGATCCTGCTGCAGGCCGACCGGGCGGAGACGCTGCCGCGTCCGTCGACCGGTGACGAACTGCGCGAGACCGTGCTGAAGATGATCGCGTCGCCGAACCTGTGCGACAAGACGTGGGTCACCGAGCAGTACGACCGCTACGTCCTCGGCAACACCGTCCTGGCCCAGCCCGAGGACTCCGGCGTGCTCCGGATCGACGAGGAGACCGGCCTCGGTGTGGCGCTGTCGGTGGACGGCAACGGCCGGTTCGCCCGCCTCGACCCGTACGAGGGTGCTCGTCTCGCGCTCGCCGAGGCGTACCGCAACGTCGCCGTCACCGGCGCCGAGCCGGTCGCCGTCACCGACTGCCTGAACTTCGGTTCTCCGGAGGACCCGGCCGTGATGTGGCAGTTCGCCGAGGCCGTCCGCGGTCTCGCCGACGGCTGCCAGCAGCTCGGCACCCCGGTGACCGGCGGCAACGTCAGCTTCTACAACCAGACCGGCGCCGCGGCGATCCACCCGACCCCGGTGGTCGGCGTGCTCGGCATCTTCGACGACGTGACCCGGCGCATCCCGATGGGCTTCCCGCCGCCCGCGAAGTCCGGCGGCGACCTGCTCTTCCTGCTGGGCGAGACCCGTAACGAGCTCTCCGGCTCGGAGTGGGCCTGGGTGACGCACGGTCACCTCGGTGGCAAGCCGCCGAAGGTGGACCTCGCGGCCGAGCAGGCGCTGGGTGTCCTGATGGGCCGGGCCTCGAAGGCCGGCCTGGTCAGCGCCGCGCACGACCTCTCCGACGGCGGCCTCGCGCAGGTGCTGGTGGAGAGTTGCCTGCGGCGTGACGTCGGCGCGAAGGTGACGTTCCCGGAGGGCGAGACCACGCCGTTCGTGCACCTGTTCAGCGAGTCGGCGGGCCGGGCCGTGGTGGCCGTCCCGCGCGGTCACGACAAGGCGTTCCTGGCCCTGGCCGCCGAGTGCGGCGTGCCGGTGACCGCGATCGGTGTCACCACCGAGGAGCAGTCGCTGCAGGTGCAGGACCAGTTCACGATCAGCCTGGCGGAGCTCCGCGAGGCCTGGTCGGGGACGCTGCGCAAGCTGTTCGGCGGGCCCGCCGAGGTGGCGGCTCCGGCGCAGGGCGAGGTCCGTTCCGTGACGCTGGAGCTGACCGACCCGCAGGCGCCGGGCGGTTCGCTCAGCTGATCTGAAGCAAGACGACAAGGGCGGGGAGCGCAGGCTCCCCGCCCTTCTTCGTGTCCGCCCTGCTGACGCCGGGACAACGAGGTCCCGTGCTGACGCCGGGAGAGCGAAGGCCCCTGCTGACGCCGGAAAGAGCGAAGGCCCCGGTGTGATCACCGGGGCCTTTCGATCGTGAGTGCGGCGGGGGTCAGCCGTTCCAGTCGCGGTTCTGCGGACGGCGGCCGTTCTGCGGGCCGTAGCCGCCGTACTGCTCCGGGTCCTGGTCGTCGTAGCCGCCCTGCGGCTGCTGCGGCGGCGGGTAACCGCCCGGCGCGCCGTAACCACCCGGCTGCGGCTGCTGCTGCGGGTAACCGTCCTGGTCGCCGTAACCGCCACCGTAGCCGCCCGGGGCCGGCTGCTGGCCGCCGTAGCCGCCCTGGTCGCCGTAGCCACCGCCGTAGCCGCCCTGGTCGTACCCGGGCTGCTGCTGCTCGTAGCCCGGGGCGCCGTAGCCGCCCTGGTCGTAACCACCCTGGCCGCCGTAGCCGGCGCCGCCGTAGTTGTCGCCCTGCTCGGGCTGGTACAGGCTGGTGTGCTCGTCGTACCGCTGCGGCTGCTGGCCCTGCTGCGGCTGCTCCGGCTGGTAGAGGCTGGTGTGCTCGTCGTAGCGCTGCTGCGGGACCGGCTGGCCGGCCACACCTGTCGAGTACGGGTCGGCAGGCTGCCCGTACTGCGGCTGGGCGCCGTAGCCGGCACCGCCCGCCGCGGTGGCGCCGTAGCCGCCGGCGGCCTGCTCGCCGGCCCCCCACTGGCTGGTGCCGTTGTAGCTGCCCTGCGGCGGCATGGGCGCGCCGTAGGGGTCGGGGAACTCGTCCTCGACCACCGGGCGGTGGATCATGGTGGGCGCGTCGGAGATGCCGCCGCCACCCATCGGGGCGATCATCGTGGCGTCACCGCCGCGGCCGCCACCGACCGGAGCGGCCACCCGCGTCGCGTCGAAGGGCGAGCCGCCGGGGCCGCCGGGGCCCGTGCCGGGCATCCCCGCGTCCGGGTCGTCGTCGTTCTTGCCCGCGTTCTTGCGGCGCATCACGACCAGGACGATGGCGCCGATGCCGGCGGCGACGAGCAGCACGCCCATGATGATCAGCAGCCAGTTGGTGCCGCTGTCGGACTCGCTGGCGACCTGCTCCTGGGTCAGCGGTGCCTCGGTCTCACCGGCGGTCTCGTCCTCGGCCGGTTCGCCGGTGACCTCCTCGGTCGGCACGGCGCTGGCCGAGGCGCTGCTGGAGGGGCTCGGGGACGGGCTCTCGACGGCGAGCTTCTTCATCGTGATCGGCACGTTCACCGACTTGCCGGTGGAGCCCTGCACGGTGACGGTCGTCGAGGAGTAACCCTCCTTCAGCGCGCCCACCGTGATGTTGCCGGGCGCGATCGGGTTCGCCTCGGAGCCGATGAACGAGTAGGCACCCTGACCGTTGGTCGTGGTGGCGTACTTGTTGCCGGCGGCGTCCTGCATCGCGACCGCGACACCGGAGACCCGCTTGCCGTCGCCGTCCTTGACCCGGCCGGAGACCTTCGTCACCAGCTGCGGCTTCTCGGCACCCTTGACGGTCACGGTGGCGCTCGCCGTGCCGGGTGCCTCCCCGGCGACGGTCGCGGTGACCCGGACGGTGACCGTCTTGGTCTCGCCGTCGGCCACGTTCGGCGCGGTCAGGTTCGCGGTGAAGCTGGAGCTGCCGTCGATCTGCTTGATGGCGCTGCAGTCGCCGCTGCAGTCCATGCCGCTGACCCGGATGTTGACGCTGCCGGCCTGCTGCTGCTGGCCGCCACCCTCTTCTTCTTCACCCTCGCCGCCACCACCGTCGTCGCCGCCCCCGACGTTACTGATGGTGTACCGCATGGTTACAGTACTTCCGGGGGACACCTCGGTGGGCGACAGGTCAGCGATCTGCACGTCCGGTGGGGCCGCCATGGCAGCTGTCGGCGCGCCGGCCACGAGGCCGACGACCAGTGCCAGGAACGCACCGGCCTGGGTCGTCCTGGCACGTAGGTGCGTTGTCACGTCCACCACCTTCCGGGTCGCGCGGTCCCCGGCTTCGGTGGCCGGAAGATCCCGCGACTTCAACACCGTCGGCCACTATGCCTTGTCGCATGTCACTTTCGCGACCCAGGGCGGTGTGCCGTTGTCTACAGACAGAGTCGTATCGTCCCGACGTGTCCTCTGCGCACAGTAAATCCGAATCGGTGAACCAGGCCCTGGACGCGCTGGACCGAGGCGCCGAACCTGAGCGCCCGGTGCTGCGTGACGCCGTCCGGGCGCTGCTGGCCGAGTTGTCCCGACGAGCCCCTGGCCGATCGGTGGAGGTCCGGATTCCACCTTTCGGTGCGATTCAGTGTGTGGCCGGTCCGCGGCATACCCGTGGCACACCACCCAATGTGGTCGAAACGGATCCGACGACTTTCCTGCTGCTGGCCGCTGGGCGCCTGAGCTGGGCGGACGCGGCGCACGACGGGCGTCTGCGGGCGAGCGGCATCCGTACCGATCTCTCCGAATTCCTGCCACTCACCGAGTGATGAGCCTGGTCATGAGCCAGGGGTCGCTGCCCTTGTCCTCGCGTACACTGGGCGATCGGAGCGGACCAGCTAGTTCGAGCAGATCAGCGCTTCGAGCGTTTCAAGCAGATCCGAACGAGGGAGCAAGCAGGTGCCCCGAGGCGACGGCCTACTGACCGACGATCTCGACCCCCAGGAGCGTGGCCCCCAGGATGCCTGCGGCGTCTTCGGCGTCTGGGCCCCCGAGGAAGAGGTCGCCAAACTCACGTACTTCGGGCTTTACGCCTTGCAGCACCGAGGTCAGGAAGCGGCAGGCATTGCCGTGAGCGATGGCTCCGGCGTGGTGGTCTACAAGGACATCGGCCTGGTCTCCCAGGTCTTCGACGAGCCGACCCTGGCGAGCCTGCGCGGCCACCTCGCGATCGGCCACGCGCGCTACTCCACGACCGGCGGCTCCAACTGGGAGAACGCGCAGCCCACCATCCGGGCGACCCCGGCCGGCACGACCATCGCGCTGGCGCACAACGGCAACCTGGTGAACACGGCGGAGCTCGCCAAGGAGGTCGCCGACCGCGGTCTCGAGGTCGGTGACTCCACGTCCGACACCGCGCTCGTCACCACGCTGCTCGCCGGTCGCCCGGACCTCTCGGTCGAGGCCGCGGCCATGGAGCTGCTGCCGACCCTGCGCGGCGCCTTCAGCTTCGTCTTCATGGACGAGCACACGCTGTACGCGGCCCGCGACCCCCAGGGTGTCCGCCCCCTGGTCCTCGGCCGGATGGAGCGGGGCTGGGTGGTCGCCAGCGAGACCGCCGCCCTGGACATCACCGGCGCCAGTTTCGTCCGTGAGGTCGAGCCCGGCGAGATCATCGCGATCGACGAGCACGGCCTGCGCTCCACCCGGTTCGCCGCGCCGGAGCCCAAGGGCTGCCTCTTCGAGTACGTCTACCTCGCCCGCCCGGACACCACGATCTCCGGCCGCAACGTCTACGCGGCGCGCGTCGAGGTGGGCCGCAAGCTGGCCAAGGAGCACCCCGTCGAGGCCGACCTGGTGATCGGTGTGCCGGAGTCCGGCATCCCGGCCGCGATCGGTTACGCCGAGGCCTCCGGCATTCCCTACAGCGCCGGCTTCATGAAGAACGCCTACGTCGGCCGCACCTTCATCCAGCCGTCCCAGACGATCCGGCAGCTCGGCATCCGGCTCAAGCTGAACCCGCTGCGCGAGGTCGTCCGCGGCAAGCGCATCGTGGTGGTCGACGACTCGATCGTCCGGGGGAACACGCAGCGCGCGCAGATCCGGATGCTGCGCGAGGCCGGTGCGCTCGAGGTGCACGTCCGCATCTCGTCGCCGCCGGTGAAGTGGCCGTGCTTCTACGGCATCGACTTCGCGACCCGCGCCGAGCTGATCGCGAACGGTCTGGAGATCGACGGCATCCGTCGCTCGATCGGCGCTGACAGCCTGGGCTACGTGTCCCTGGACGGCCTGGTCCAGGCGACTGAGCAGCCGAAGACAAGGCTCTGCATGGCGTGCTTCGATGGGCAGTACCCGATCGAGCTCCCGGCCGGGGACCTGATCGGCAAGCACGTGCTGGAGGGCGTCGGCAAGCGCGCCTCCATGCCCGGCGCCTCCGCGGCGACGACCGACGCGGCGGTGTCGGACCTCGAGTCGGACTACGAGGCCCGTGAGTACGGTGACGACGACCGGTCCACGCCGGTGCAGCTCGTCGCGAGCCCCGGCGGCGCCGGCGCCCTGCACCACCCGTGACTTTTCAGATACACAGACAGAACCGCTAAGGGGAGAACCGTGACGCACGTGTCCGAGCGCAGCAGTGCCGGATCGAACGGCAGCGAAGGCGCGGACCGCCAGCTGTGGACGGCCGGTGGCGGCCGCGGCGCCCGCAAGCGCTCGGCGACGTACGCGGACGCGGGTGTCTCGATCCACGCCGGTGACCGGGCGGTCGAGCTGCTCAAGTCGAAGGTGAAGAAGACCACCCGTCCCGAGGTGATGGGCGACCTCGGCGGTTTCTCCGGTCTGTTCAAGCTGAACACCGCGAAGTACAAGAGCCCCGTCCTGGCCTCCTCGACCGACGGTGTCGGCACCAAGCTGGTGATCGCGCAGCAGCTCGACATCCACGACACGATCGGCATCGACCTGGTCGCCATGGTCGTCGACGACCTGGTGGCCTGTGGTGCCGAGCCGCTGTTCCTGCTCGACTACATCGCCTGCGGCGAGGTCGTGCCGGACAAGGTCGCCGAGATCGGCGCCGGCATCGCCGACGGCTGCCGGTACGCGGGTTGCGCCCTGCTCGGTGGTGAGACCGCCGAGCACCCGGGTGTCCTGCGCCCGGACGAGTACGACGTCTCCGCCACCGGTGTCGGCGTGGTCGAGGAGAGCGAGATCCTCGGCAAGGAGCGGGTGGAGATCGGCGACGCGGTGATCGCGATGCGCTCGTCCGGCCTGCACTCCAACGGCTACTCGCTGGTGCGGCACGTGCTGCTCGGTGCCGGCCGGATGCGCCTGGACACCGTGGTCGACGACTTCGGCACCCAGCGCACCCTGGGTGAGGAACTGCTCACCCCCACCAAGATCTACGCCAAGGACTGCCTCGGCCTGATCGAGGAGACCGACGTCCGCGCGTTCTCGCACGTGACCGGTGGCGGCATCCCCGGCAACCTGAACCGGGTGTTGCCGAGCAACCTGGACGCCGTGGTCGACCGGTCCACCTGGCGCCCGCAGCCGATCTTCGACCTGATCCAGGCGAAGGGCCGCATCGAGGACTCCGAGATGGAGGCCACGTTCAACATGGGCGTCGGCATGTTCGCGGTCGTCTCGGCCGACGACGCGGACCGTGCGATGGCCTACCTGACCGGCCGTGGCGTCGAGGCGTGGCAGGTCGGCGAGGTCCTGGAGGGCACCGGCGAGGTGCAGATGATGGGGTCGTACACGCGGGGCTGACCCGTTCCGCGGCCACTCGGGCCGGCGCACGAGGAGAAGTTGAAGCTGGTTCGCGTCGGACCGAACGTGAAATGATCCGTGTGTGTCGATGTCCGGCACATGCGGATCTTTCGTTTTTATGAGTGGACCGGTGCACCTAATCTGACCCGTGCGGCCGGCGCCGCTCGGGGCCACCGGCTCGAGGCGAACGGGAGTGTGGCGGGACATGACCGATACGTGGAGTGGGATGCGCGGTGTCTCCGCGGTTCCCGGCTACGTCGTGATGCAGCCCACCACGCTGTGCAATCTCGCGTGCGGCTACTGTTACCTGCCGTTCCGGCGCGACAACCTGAAGATGCCGGTCGCGGTGGCGGAGCGGGTCGCCGAGCAGGTCGCGGAGTTCGCCCGTACCCGCCGGTTCTCCGTGGTGTGGCACGGCGGTGAGCCGCTCGCCGCGGGCCGGGAGCACCTGGCCGCGCTCTTCGCGCCGTTCGGCGCGTCCGTCGAGCACCACGTGCAGACCAACGCGACGCTCATCGACGACGCCTGGTGCGAGTTCTTCGCCCAGCACGACGTGCGGGTCAGCGTGAGCGTGGACGGGCCGCGGGAGCACAACGGCGACCGGGTGGACCGGCGGGACCGGCCGGCTTACGACCTGATCCTCCGGGGCATCGAAGCGCTACGCCGGCACGAGCTGCCCTTCTCGGCGCTCTGCGTGGTGAGCGATCCACGGCCGGGCGTGGCGACCGAGCTCTACGACTTCTTTCTCGACCTGGGCTGCGAGGTGCTCGGGATAAACGTCGAGGAGCAGGAAGGCGTCAACACCCGGCGCAACCGGCACGACCCGGCGGCGGTGAGCGCCTTCTGGGCCGAGCTGCTCGGCGCCTGGCGGCGGGCGCCGAGCATCCATCTGCGCGAGGTGGAGTGGTCGCTGAGGTACGCGTCAGCGGTCCTGGACGGCACGGCCGACGCGCTGCTGCCCCGGCAGCTGGATCCGATACCCACGGTGGCCTACGACGGCTCCGTGGTGCTGCTCTCGCCCGAGCTGGCCGGCTTCTCGGATCCGCGCTACGGCGACTTCGCCAGCGGCAACGTGCTGCACACCCCGCTGCCGGAGATCCTGGCCGGTGCGGCCGGGACACCCTGGATAGGCGAGTTCCTGCGCGGCGTCGAGGCATGCCGGAGCAGCTGTCCCTATTTCGGCTTCTGCGGCGGCGCGCACGCGGCCAACCGGTACTTCGAGCACGGCAGGTTCGACGTCACCGAGACCGACCACTGCCGGAACAGCAAGATTCGCCTACTGGAGGGAGTGCTGGACCATGCCCGAGATCACGAGGCCACGGCTGTCTGACGACGTGGAGACGGATCCGGTGACGGCGCGGGTGCACGACACCCGAGCCGGGCTGAGCGCGCTCATAGCGGAGGCCGAAGCGGCGCGGCAGAAACGCGATGAGCAGGCATCACAGGATGACGGCTCGGCGGTGTGCGCCTGGAACCACTTCGAAAACATTCCCACGTTCTACAACTGGAACAACCGGCCTCGCTGAGGCCCCAGCCCGGTTTGAAGCCCACGCGGGGTGACCCGCGTGGGCTTCAAGTACAACCGTAGGAAGTGTGACCGCCACTCACCCGAGCACACGGCTCAGCCGTGTGCCCTGTGCTACCGCGGGTCAGCGCCTTGTCGGCGACCAGGTATCCCGGTCGTCATCCGCGTCGTCGTCCTCATCATCATCGACGAACTCGTCGTTGTCGTCGTCGAAGTGATGATTCGACTTACCGGCACTCGCCAGTTCGCGCTGCAAGGCGGTGAGGTCGGTGTTCGGGGAGTGGTACTTCAACTCCCGGGCCACCTTCGTCTGCTTGGCCTTAGCACGGCCGCGCCCCATGGCTCGACCCCCTCGCACAGAATTCGGGGCAGCCCGAAGGCGGGCCCCGATGACGTCAGGCATCTCTCGTGGGTCTTACGGTACATGGACGATGCCGCCTTCGGCACCTCGGGTTGCGTGTGACACTGCCGCGCGTCGCGGTTTGACCTTTTCGCAGGCGCGCGGCAGTCACTGAACCGGCTCAGTTCAGGTGGATCGAACGCAGCCGGCCGACCTCCGCCATGCGTCGTTCGGCGAGCCGGTCGGCCGCGACGGCGGGCGGCACCCCCTCGTCGCCGGCGAGGTGGAGGATCCGCCGGGTGGTCTCGAAGATCCCGGTGGCCCGCAGCTTGGCCCGCTCGAAGTTGAAGCCCTGGATCTCGTCGGCTACCTGGATCACGCCACCGGCGTTCAGCACGTAGTCCGGGGTGTAGAGGATCCCGCGGTCCTCCAGGAGCTTGCCGACGCCGGCGTGGGCAAGCTGGTTGTTGGCGCCGCCGGCCACCACCTTGGCGCGCAGGACAGGGACGGTGTCGTCGTTCAGGGCCCCGCCGAGGGCGCACGGCGCGTAGACGTCGATGTCGGACGTGATCAGCGCCGTGGTGTCCGGCACGAGCTGGATCTCCGGGTGAGTGGTCCGGGCCCACTCGAGGGCGGCCTCGCTGACGTCGGTGGCGACCACGGTCGCGCCGTCCTCGAGCAGGTGACCGGCGAGGTACTTGCCGACCTTGCCCAGGCCCGCGACGCCGACCGTGCGGCCACGCAGCGACGGGGTGCCCCAGGTGTGCTCGGCGGCGGCGCGCATGCCCTGGAAGACGCCCCAGGCGGTGAGCACCGAGGAGTCGCCGGCGCCGCCGTGCTCCACGCTGCGGCCGGTCACGTACTTCGTCTCGCGGGCGATGACGTCCATGTCCTGCACGTAGGTGCCGACGTCGCAGGCGGTGTAGTAGCGGCCGCGCAGCGACTCGACGAACCGCCCGTACGCCCGGAGCAGGCCCTCGGACTTGATCCGCGCCGGGTCGCCCCAGATGACCGCCTTGCCGCCGCCCAGGTCCAGGCCGGCCATGGCGTTCTTGTACGCCATCCCGCGGGACAACTTGAGCACGTCGGCGAGCGCGTCCGCCTCGGTCTCGTACGGGTAGAAGCGGGTGCCGCCCAGAGCCGGGCCGAGCGCCGTCGAGTAGATCCCGATGATCGCCTTCAGGCCGGTCGCCCGGTCCTGGCAGAAGACGACCTGTTCGTGCCCGTCGGTGTCGAACACGTCCATCGTTTTACTCTCCTGATCTGTGCTGATGGCCTTTGTGGGGCCGAGCCCTCCGGCGGGGGTGTGCCGGACATCTGCGAGCCTAGTGGTGGCAACTGGACGCCGATTACGTCCGCGCGGGAAGTTCCACCCGGCCGGATTCGTGAAAGGATCGCGCCGTGCCGTCACTGTTCGCGTCGTACCTCCGGGTCTACGAGCCACTGACCGCCTTCGACCGGGACCGGCAGTCCTACTGGCGCCGTTACGCGAAGGAAGGTCGGGACCTCGGTCCGATCGAGGGCCCGGTCCGTCAGCGCACCGCCGTCCTGGAGGCGCTGGGTGCCGGCTGGACCCGGTTGCCCGACCTGCCCGACGAGGCGTACGTGCTGGAGTGGGACAACGCCATCCTGGTCTGCCCGTGGAACCTGCGCCTGCGGGTCGCGGAGGCGGCGCTGAACGCCCGGGACGGCGTGCCTGCCGTGCTGGCCGACGCGTTCGTGCCGCCGATCCTGGCCGGGCAGGCGAAAGCGGTCGTGGAGGACTGGCGCAGCGGCGCCAAGGTTCTGGAGCAGGGTGTGCCCCGGGTGCACGAGCAGGTCTCCACGTGGGGCGTGCCGTTGCGCTGGTTCGCCTTCGTGGACCTGGAGGAGCGGGAGTTCTCGTTCACCGCCCGCCGGCGGACGCTGCGCTACCGCACCGAGATCTCCAAGGCCCGCCGCCGGGCGCACCGCGCGGTCTCGGTGCTGCGCAAGTCGCTGGGCGACGCGCCGATCACCGAGGCGGTGGAGGACGGCACCCGCTGGCTCGAGGAGTTCCATCCCCGGTCGGTGGTGGAGCTCGACTACGGCGGCCTGGTCAACCTCCTTCCGGAGGACAGGCTTGCCGAGGACGATTCCCCCGGACTGGTGGCAGCCGGACTTTCGGCACTTTCTCGCGGTGACGCTGAGTCAGCCAGCGAGGCCTACGAGAAGCTTGTCGCGCGGTGGCGCGCGGTGCAGCTTCTCGAGCGATGCAACTGACCTGCGGAAATAGGACAGAAGCGCCCGTATCTCATCCGATGGAAGCGCTCCCGAAGCGAACACTCTTCGTGATCGGCGCCGAGCGAACCGTGATAATCGGACTAAACGAGACACTATCTGGCGTATAAAACACGCAAAAATCGGGCATGCTTCATCCATCTATCTGGGGACGTTCGTCCGTTCGGCCCATGTCGGACATCGGGGACTAGCCGGACCATGAGAGACGCACCGGCCGGCGGGACCCCGGCCGATGTTTTTAGGCACCTGTGGAGGAGTGACCGATGGCATCGCGTACGCACGATCCTGAGCCGCTACTAACGCCGGCCGAGGTGGCGTCGATGTTCCGTGTCGACCCGAAGACCGTCACTCGGTGGGCGAAGGCTGGCAAGCTCAGCGCAATTCGCACCCTGGGTGGCCACCGTCGCTACCGGGAGTCGGAAGTCCGTGCACTGCTGCAAGGGCAGATCCCGACGCAGCGTCAGGGCGACTGACCGCATTCGACCGACATCGTTGCAAGGGGCGAGCGCTGGGGAAGGCGATCGCCCCTTCTTCGTACCTCTGAAGTTTTCGCCTCTTCCAACTGATCAACGACTTCTAACTGATCAACGAGGCGGGGGCGGAGGCGATTCGCCGTCGCCATGATTTTTTTCAGCGTCAGCCGACCAGCACCGCGACCGTTCCGTCGGCGCCCCGGCGGAGGCGGCTGCCGAGCACGGTGAGCCGGCCCATCAGCCCGTACTTCTTCTTGAGCGTCCCGGCGACCCGCTGGAAGTCGGCCCGGTCGCCGATCCGGGCGGTCGCCTCGATCGCCTCCCCGGTGGGCTTGCCGCGCATGTCGCAGGGTGCCACGGTGACCCGGCCGCTGTTGCGAATCCGCTTGATCTTGCCGCTCCCGGCCACCGTCCAGAATCCGAGGCCGGCACCGTCGGGCACGACCCAGAGCGGGGTCGGCACCGCGCGCCCGTCCTTGCGGAACGTGGTGAGCAGGACGTACTTCTCAGATCCGAGTTGCTCCAGTCCGGGCATTCCTCAAGAGTAGATCACCATGGAGCAGCCGACGATCGGCGACGCGTTCGGCGAGATGATCCGGGACGCGTACGCGGTGCGTACCGGGATCGGGCCCCGGCCGCTGGCCGGTGGGCGCTATCCCCGGCCGGTCATCGAGGTGATCGAGCGGGACGACGGGCTGATCAACGGCGCGCCGGCCGATCACTATCTGAACGAACCGGGCGACTGGCAGGCGTACGACCGCCGGGCCCTGCGCCTCTGCCGCGGGCGGGTGCTCGACATCGGTGCCGGCGCCGGCCGCGTCGCGATCGAGTTGCAGCGCCGCGGCATCGCCGTGACCGGGCTGGACACCTCGCGCGGCGCGATCGAGGTGGCCCGGGCGCGCGGATTGCGGGACACCGTGCTCGCCACCGTCGACGAGTTCGCCGAGGCTGCGGTCCGCTACGACACGTTCCTGCTGCTCGGCAACAACCTCGGCCTGCTGGAGAGCGCCGAGCGGGCCCCGGTCATGCTCGCCGCGCTGGCCCGGCTCGCGGCCCCTGGCGCCCGGATCGTGGCGCAGGGCAGCGATCCGTACGGGACGCGTGACCCGGTGCACGTGGCCTATCACGAGCGCAACCGGCAGCGCGGGCGGTTGGGCGGGCAGTTGCGGCTGCGCCTGCGGTACCGGGAGCTGGCGACCGAGTGGTTCGACTATCTGAACTGCTCGCCGGCGGAGCTGACGGCGCTGCTGGACGGCACCGGCTGGCATCTGAAATCGATCGACCAGCAGGATCGGCCGTACTACGTTGCGGTCATGGAGCTCGATTCATGACCGAACTCACCCGCGACCAGGTCCGCCTCAGCCGGCGGATGTCGCTGGTGCTGCGACACCGGCCGGAGACCGCCGGCCTCACCCTCGACGCGAACGGGTGGGTGCCGGTGCCGGTCCTGCTCGCCGCCCTCGGCATCGACCGGGCCGAGCTGGACACGGTGGTCGCCGGCAACGACAAGAAGCGGTTCGCGGTGGCGCCCGGCCCGGACGGCGTGGACCGGATCCGGGCGAGCCAGGGGCACTCCCGGCGGGTGGCGGTCGATCTGGAGCTGCCGCCGGCGACGCCGCCCGCGGAGCTCTTCCACGGCACGCCGCGCGCGAACCTCGACGCGATCCTGCGGCAGGGGCTACGGCCCGGCAGCCGCCATCACGTCCACCTGTCGGCGGACGTGCCGACCGCGCTCACGGTGGGCCGCCGGCGTTCCCCCGACGTGGTGGTGTTCCGGGTGGCGTCCGGGACGATGGCGGCGGAGGGTCACATCTTCCACCGCAGCGACAACGGGGTCTGGCTTACCTCTGTCGTGCCGTCACAGCACCTTTCGATAAAACGGACAAATCCGTAATCGCCCAGGTTGATCGTCCATCCACTGTGGGCGGCGGCAGGTTCTCCGGACAACCGGCCAGGACCGCCGTTAGCTTGGACGGATGGGGAGGGTTACGCGCAGTCAGCACACCGACCTCCCCGGTACCCTCGCCCTGCCCCTCGCGCTCGTCATCGTCCTCGTGCTGGCCGGCCTCACGTTCGGCCTGCCGCTGCTGGACCGGGCCGTTCCGGCACAGCGGGCGGTCCCGGCCGGTGAGTCGTACGAGGTCGGTGCCGGTGTCACCATCGTGCCCCCGCCCGGCGCCACGCTGGACGTCACCGGCACCCGGCCCGGCGGGACGCAGGGCACCGCACTGTTCCAGCTGAGCACGCGACCGGACGAGAGCCCGGTGCGGTACGCGATAGCCGTCCAGCCCTTCGACGGCGACCTGACGGCGGCCGCGGTCCGGCTGCGCCAGCGCATCACCGGCACCTCAGGTCACCGGCTGACCGGCACCCAGCTCGCGGTCTCCACGGCCGGCGGGCTCGCCGGTGTCCAGGGCGGCTACACCGCCGGCGGCCGTGGCGGCCGGTACGCGGTGTTCGTCGCGCACGGCCTCACCATCGAGGTCACGGTCAGCGGGGACGACCGCGAACTGGCCCGCACCCTGGCGGCGATCGACGCGAGCACCCGCACCCTGCGTCACGAGGGCCGCCGATGAGTGACGCGGTCCGTCCCGGTGTCGTCCGGGCGGCCGCCCTCGCCCACAAGCCGGCCTTCTGGGTGATCCTGGCACTGCTGGCCGCGGGCGGCCTGCGGATCGCCCAGATCACCTGGCGCTTCCTGGACGCGTACCCGATCGCCACCCTCACCGCGGTGGTCCTCTTCGCCCTGCTCGCCGTGCCGTTCTGGCTCTTCGTCTCCGAGCTGGACTTCCTCGAACGGGAACCGGCGAGCCTGCGGGTCCTGGCGTTCGCCTGGGGCGGCCTGGTCGCCACCACGGTCTCCATCCCGGCCAGCACCGCGCTGGACAACCTGATCGCGAAACTCGGCTCGCCGGCCCTCGCTGCCGACTGGGGTGCCGCCCTGGCCGGGCCCACGGTCGAGGAGACGGTGAAGACGCTCGGCGTGGTCGCCATCGTGCTGATCGCCCGTGCTCAGGTGAACAGCGTGCTCGACGGCGTGGTCTACGGCGCGCTCGTCGGTCTCGGCTTCCAGATCGTCGAGGACGTGGTCTTCGCGATCGGCGCGGTGGCACAGGCCGGGCAGGGCGACCAGGTCCAGCCGGTGGTCACCACGCTGCTGGTCCGCGGCTTCCTGGCCGGCGTCTGGAGCCACACCCTGTTCGGCGCCCTGGCCGGCGCCGGCATCGGCTACCTGGTGGTCAACCCGGACCGCACCCGCCGGCACCGGATCGGGATGGCCGCGCTCGCCCTCTTCGGCGCCTGGGCCTCGCACGTGCTGTGGAACTCGCCGTTCTTCCGCGACGGCCTCGGCAACGGCGCGCTTGCGCTGCTCGCGGTGCTGCTCTTCAAGGGCCTGCCGCCGCTGCTGCTCACCCTCTACCTGGTCCGGCGGGCACACGACGCGGAGGCCGCCTACTACGTCGCCAAACTCGCCACGCTGCGCGATCCGTCGCTGATCACCCCCGACGAGCTGCGAGTGCTCGGGTCCGGGTCGCGGCGGGCGGCGGCGCGCCGGCATGCGGGGGCCCGGGCCGGGCGCAGGGCCAGAGTGGCGGTACGCCGACTGCAGCGCGCCCAGGCCCGTCTGGCCGTCGACCTGTCCCGTGCGCCCGCACAGGCGCACGAGACCGAGGCCGCGTCGGAGGTTCGTGCCCACCGGTCCCGGCTCGAGTCGCTGGGTCACCCGGAGGCGGTGGAGGGGGTGCGCTCGTGGCGGCACACCGTCTCCACGGCCGGCACCACGGCCGTGGCGATCGCCGTGATCTGGGTGGCGCTCTCCGCCCTCGGCGGCGGCTGAGATCAGGCCTCCGGCGGCAGCCCGCCGTCGCCGTCGACGACCTTGTCCGGGGTGCCGTCCTCGTCCAGGTCGACCATGGTGATGTCGACGCGGCCGTCCCCGTCGGTGTCGAACTGGTAGAGGTCCGGCTTGCCGTCACCGTCGGTGTCAGAGATCCAGACGTCCGTACGCCCGTCGCCGTTGGCGTCCTGCTTCACGAGGTCCACGCGGTACTCGCCCCGAGTCTCGATGATCTCCTGCGGTTCGCTCACGGTGGCTCCTCCAGTTGGCCGGCGGGCCGGCGTCGGTTCTCCCCCACGTACCCGGAGCGTTCCCGGATCACTCCCGTCGCTGTGACGGTTGTCGCTGGTTGCCGTCCGGGGCGGCGGTAACGTACGCCGACGTGGATATCGCGGAGGACGGCATGCAGCACCTGTTCACCAGCAGCGGTGGCGGCGCGCTCGCCGAGCGGATGGGCATCGTCATCACCGAGGCCACCGCCGAGCGGGTCGTCGGGACCATGCCGGTCGAGGGCAACACCCAGCCGTACGGGCTGCTGCACGGCGGGGCGTCGTGCGTGCTCGCCGAGACGCTCGGCTCGGTCGGCGCGGTGATGCACGGGCAGACCGTGGACCGGCCGTTCGCGGTCGGCGTCGACATCAATGCCACCCACCACAAGGCCGCGCGGTCGGGGCTGGTCACCGGCGTGGCGTCGCCGGTGCACCGGGGGCGGGCCGTGGCGACCTACGAGGTGGTGCTGACCGACGAGTCGGGGGAGCGGGTCTGCACGGCACGCATCACCTGCCTGCTCCGCGGCGCGTGATCCCCTCCTTGGTGCGGGAATTCACCCGTCCGCGAGCGTTGCTTGACGGTTGGACGTACCTTTTCTGACGTGACCGAAGTACCACAGTACGCATTCGACGACGCCGCGCAGATCCTGCAGTGCGCGATAAGCGGCGACTCCGCTGCTGTGGCCGACTCCTTCGACGCGGTCGTCGACCGGGACGGCGTGGTCGGCGCGTGGGACGTGGCGTGGTGCCTGGCGGCGACCATGGTCGGGCAGCTGCCCGGTGGCGGCGCCTGGACGCTGGAGTTCCCCGGCATCGACGACGCGCAGTACGACAAGCGCTGGGTGGCGCGGTTCGTCAGTGCGTACGTGAACGGCGACTTCCCGACCGGGGAGGCGCTGTTCGGTGCCGCGATCGCGGACGGCCGGCTGCCGGACTGCCTGCTCGCGCTCGCCGGGTCGACGGTGGCGACCCTGCGCCGCCGGGCCGCGTGACGGCGCTCCCGCCCGTACCGCTCGCCATGAACGACAGCCTGCTGGCCCGCGTGCGCAAGTTGCTCGCCATGGCCGAGGACCCGGCCTGCACCGCCGGTGAGGCGGAGGCCTTCACCGTGAAGGCCGCCGAGCTGATCGCGAAGTACGGCGTGGATCAGGCGATGCTCACGGCCGGCGACCCGGCGGCCGACCCGGTGGGGGATCGCGTCGTCACGATCGACCCGCCGTACGCCCGGGACAAGGCCGGTCTGCTCGCGGCGGTGGCCTCCCCGCTGCGCTGCCGGGTGGTGCACCTGGACCGGCGCGGTTCGGCGCGCAGTCACCTCTTCGGTCACGCGGTCGACCTGGAACGTGTCGAGCTGCTCTTCACCTCGCTGCTGCTGCAGGCGGCGCACGGGCTGGCCGGGAGCCCGGTGCCGGCGTCGGAGAGCCCGGCCGCCTACCGCCGGTCGTGGCTCGTCGGGTACAGCCAGGCGGTGAGCGCGCGGCTCTGGGCGGCGGAGCAGAGCGCCGCGGCCGGCACGCCGGGCGCCGAACTCGTCCTGGTGGACCGCACCGATCTGGTCGAGCTGCGGCGCGACGAGACGTACCCCAGGCTGGCGAAGATGCCGCCGCGGCGGTTGCGCGGCAGCGGGCGGGTCCTCGGTTATCGCGCGGGCCAGCACGCCCACCTGGGCGGCCCCGAGGTCAGCGAGTCTTGAGGTAGAGGGCCTTGGCGTACTGTGCGGCGGCCGCGTTGTTGTACATCGAGGCCTGCGACATGAAGAAGCCGTTGTCGGCGATCGCGCGAGCCGCCTGCGACGTGGCTGACCAGCGGATGTCGGCCTCCGCCTCGGACAGGCCCCGCGCCTTGAACTGACGCCGCATCGCCATCTTGCCGGAGCGGAACGCCTCGCCCGCCTCCTCGGCGTGTTTCATGCACGACATCGCCTTGTCGCTGAGTGCCTCCGCCAGGGTGTAGGCCGCCTGTTCCGCCTCGTTCGTGAACGTCTGCACGACGTCGTCCTCCTCAGTGCCCGGTGCCGGGACCGGGCCCGATAACACTCTTGCCGCCCGGCTTCCGCGCTTCAAGAGGTGTTCACCCGGGCCGGAGAAGATGTCGGCGTGGTGAAGGCGAACTAGAATCGCGTCACCGAGCGGTTGATCTTGCCGTCCGGATTCCCGGGGGAGGATCCACTGTGTCTCGACGCCTGCTGACCGTCGTGGCGATGGCCGCCGCAGCACTGTTCATCGGCGCGGCCACGTCGATCACGGTGATGCTCCTCGCCGGTTGGCGGTACGTGCCGGAGCGGACCTTCGAGCTCACGGTCGAACTGGAACCGGCGGCCACCGAGGCGCAGAAGTCGGCGATCCGGTCCGAACTGGAGTCGGCTTCGGCGGACGTGTCGGGCGAGGTCCGGTTCGAGACCCGCGAGGAGGCGCTGGCCCGGTTCCGGGAGCAGTGGAAGGACGATCCGGAGCGGGTCGCCGGTGTCCAGGTCGAGAGCATGTCCGAGTCCTTCCGGTGGACGGCGGAAGCCCGCGAGTTCGATTGCACCCCGGTACCGGCGATTCGCCAGATGTCCGGCGTCGACCGTCTCTGGGTGGTCGGGAATGCCACTGCGGGCCGCCCGGCCGTCGAGATCGGCTGCTGACAAAGCCCTGGTCCAACGGGTAGGCGTCCACTGGGTGAACATTGCGTCGATACGGTCCCGTTCTATGGAACCGGGCTTGTATTCGCGAGCGTCAACCGCTGGAATATCCGGCACGGGGGAAGATCGCGTGGCGTGCGCGCCCTCCGTACCTCAGCTTCGATCTTTTGATCGTCTTCGCCCGACACGGGGGTACTTCCGCATGTTCCTGTTCAACCGCAGGGCCCTGGCCGCCATCGGCGCCACGGCTGCCGCCGTCGCCACCACGTCCTTCCTCGGCGCGGCGCCCGCACAGGCCGCCTCGGCCGGTCTGGCGAAGGTGAGCGGCTCGTCGACCGTCCAGTTCAACGCCCTGATGGGCAAGGCGAACGCGCTGACCATCACGATCTCCGGGCGCACCGTGACGCTCGACGACAAGGTCGCGATCAAGGCCGGCAAGGGCTGCAAGGCGGTCAAGGGCGACAAGACCAAGGTCAAGTGCAAGACCTCGAAGGCCACCAAGCGGATCAACGCCGCGCTGGGTGACAAGAACGACTCGGTCAAGAACAAGACCAAGGTGTTCCTGTTCGCCGACGGTGGCGCCGGCAACGACGTCCTGACCGGTGGCTCCGGCGCGGACCAGCTCCAGGGCGGCACCGGCAACGACAAGGTCTACGGCGCCGGCGGCAACGACAAGCTCTTCGGTGGCTCCGGCAACGACAAGGTCCACGGCTCCACCGGCAACGACGGCATCGACACGGGCGCCGGCAACGACACCGCGACCGGTGACGCCGGCAACGACACCCTGTTCGGCGGCACGGGCGTCGACCGGGTGTCCGGTGGCGCCGGCAACGACAAGATCGACGCGGGTACGGGCAACGACACCGCCTACGGCGAGACCGGGAACGACCTGATCTACGGTGGTGCCGGGCACGACAAGATCGGTGCCGGGCACGGTCACGACGTCATCGACGCGGGCGCCGACAACGACACCGTCTACGGCGACGCTGGCGACGACGAGCTCTACGGCCGGGCCGGCAACGACACGCTCAACGCCGGCGACGGTCACGACTACATCGAGGCCGGCACCGGTGACGACAAGGTCTGGGGCGGCCGCGGTGAGGACGGCCTCTTCGGTGAGGCCGGCACCGACCGCCTCTACGGCGGTCCGGACGGCGACATCGTCCTGAGCGGCACCGGCAACGACTACGTCAACGCCGAGGACGGCTCCGACGTGGTCGCCGGCGAGGACGGCAACGACCAGCTGTACGGTGGCCGCGGCGTCGACATGGTCGTCGGCCTGGCCGGTAACGACATCGTCTCCGGCAACGAGGACGACGACATCCTGGCCGGCGAGGACTTCAACGACTCGTTCAAGCCGATCGGCAACCCGGCCGCCGCGGACAAGGTGGACGGTGGCTCGCACACCTACGCCGACATCTGCCTGGTGTTCCCCAACACGACCAAGGCCAACTGCGAGGCGTACGAGCTGGCGCCCGACGCCGCCCTCAAGTCGGCCTCCGCGTCCGCGGCCAACCCGGTCGCCGCCGAGCTGAAGAAGCGGCTCGCCGAGGCGCTCGCCAAGTAGTTCCGGCTTTTCGCCGCACCGAAGCCCGGCCGTCCTCGCGACGGCCGGGCTTCAGTCTGTCAACAGGGGTTCCAGGCCGTCGAGGAGGCGTTCCAGGCCGAACTCCATCAGGATGTCCAGGTCGAACTCGTTGTCGTTGGCGGCGAGGAAGGCGGTGAACATGGGGAAGCGGCCGGTGGCCAGCACCGCGGCGAACCGGTCGTGCTGGGCCGCCATCCACTCCTGGTCGGTGATGCCGGTCTCCTGCTCGGCCTGTGCCTCCTGCTCCAGGTTGACGGCGGTGCCGCGCACGTAGTTGGCGACCGTCACGGCGATCCGGAACGTGGTGACCGGGTCCAGGCCGTGTCCGTCGAGAGCCCGCATCACCCACTCGGTCTGGGCCATCGCGTGCGGGGCCAGTAGTGGCCGGGTGAACGAGACCGCCTGGGCGAGCCAGGTGTGCCGGCGGTGCATCGACCATTGGAGACGCGCCAGCGCCCGCACGCAGGCGCGCCAGCCGTCGCGCTCGGGGGAGAGGTCCTGCGGCGGCGGGTTGGCGCCCATCACCCGGTCCATCATCAGCAGGACCAGTTCCTCCTTGTCGGCGACGTAGCGGTACAGCGACATGGTCGGCATCCCCAGTTCGCCGGCGAGGCGGCGCATGGAGAGCGCGTGCAGGCCCTCGGCGTCGGCGATGGTGACGGCGGCCCGGATCACGCGGTCGCGGTCGAGCGGCGCCTCGACCGGGCGGGCGACGCCGGACACGACGGTGCCGACACCGGGCCGCGCCTCCACCAGCCCCTGCTCGCGCAGTGCCGCCAGCACTTTCGACGCGGTGGCCATCGCGACACCGTGCTCCGCCACGATCTGCCTGGTGGACGGCACTGTGGCGCCGGGCGGCAGCTCACCTCGCGCGATGCGACCGGCGATCTCCGCGGCGATGGTGCGGTACACCGGAATCTCCATAGTGCACTAGTGCACCGCATGCCAGTGCACTAGTCAAGTACGGGTGTTAGCACTACTGACGACCCATCTAGTGCACTCATACGGTGTACAAAACTAGAAGGGACAATCCGATGGCTGAGGCAGTGCGGCTGGAATCGCTCCACAAGACGTACGAGGGTCCGGTCACCGCCCTCGACAGCATCAGCGCCACGTTCGCGGACGGCACCTTCACGGCGGTGATGGGACCGTCCGGCTCCGGCAAGAGCACCCTGCTCCACTGTGCCGCGGGGCTGGACCGGCCGACCGGCGGCCGGGTCTTCATCGGCGGGACCGAGCTCACCGCCACCACCGACACCGCGATCACCAAGTTCCGCCGGAGCCGGGTCGGTTTCGTCTTCCAGGACTACAACCTGCTGCCGTCGCTGACCGTGCTGCAGAACGTGGTCCTGCCGCTGCGCCTGGCCGGGCGTCGTGCCGACCGGCGCCGCTGCCGGGCCGTGCTGGAGCAGCTCGGTCTCGGCGAACGGCTGGACGACCTGCCCGGCCGGCTCTCCGGTGGCCAGCGTCAGCGTGTCGCCGTCGCCCGCGCCCTGGTCACCGAACCGGCCGTGATCTTCGCTGACGAGCCGACCGGCGCACTCGACCTGCGCAGTGCCCGCGAGGTGCTCAGTCTGTTGCGCGCGGTGGTGCACCAGCACGGCCGTACGGTTGTGATGGTCACCCACGATCCGGTCGCTGCCGCGTACGCCGACTCGGTCCTCTTCCTCGCCGACGGCCGCATCGCGGGGTCGCTGCGCGCACCCACCCCGGATGCCGTCGCCGAACGGCTGGCCCACCTCGGTGACATCGCCGCTGTTCCCCGCCGGACCGAGGCCGCGGCATGATCGCCGTCGCGCTGCGCAACCTGCGGCACCGCCCCGGCGGGTTCGTCGCCACCTTCCTCTCCGCGTTCTTCGGCGCCACCCTGCTGATGGGGTTCGGCTCGCTGCTCGACACCGCCGGCCACCTCGACCCCGCCGGTGCTGAATCGCTGACTGTCACAGCCAGTGTCGGCGGCGGCTGGTGCCTGGTCATCGTCGCGTTCGCGGTGACCTCCACCCTGAGCCTGGCCGTGCGGCAACGCGCCGAGCAGATCGAACTGCTGCGCCGGGTCGGCGCGACCGGACCGCAGCTGCGCCGGATGATCCTCGGCGAGGCAGCCGGGGTGGCCCTGCTCGCCGCAGCGGTCGCGGTGCCGGCCGGGCTGCTCATCGGCCGGCTGCTGCTCGGCCTGCTCCAGGACACCGGTCAGGTCGACCGGACGGCGACGGTGGTTCTCGGGCCGATGGCGTTCGGCGCCGGTTTCGGGGTCACCCTGATCGGGAGTCTGGTGGCGGCGGTCGCGGCGGCACGCCGTACCACTGTGGAACGCGGCGGTGGATCGCCCAGGCCTCGCCTCCGCCGCGTCGGCGCCGCCGTGTTCCTGCTGGCGGGGACGAGCTGCGCGGTGGTGACCGCGACCGTGATGGACGGCAAGGGCATCGACGCGATGCAGACCGCCGGGCAGGCCGGCATCTGGGCGTCCATCGGTGTCGCCCTGCTCGCCCCGGAGCTGTTGCGACTGGTCACGGCGTTGCTCGGGGCGCCGGTCCGGATGCTCGGTGGCGCCGCGGGTGAACTCGCGGTCCTCGGCGCACGGGCCCGCAACCGGCGGCTGGCCGGCGCGGTGATGCCAGTGGTGTTGTTCACCGGGATCGCCACCGGAACCGTCTACATGCAGGCGGTCGAGGACGAGGCGTCGGCCGGGCAGGTGCAGCCGGACTACGCGCAGGACGTACAGACCCTCAACTACGTGGTGGTCGGCATGATCACGCTGTTCGTGGCGATCATGCTGGTCAACACCCTGATCGCGGCCACGGTGGGCCGGCGCCGGGAATTCGCCCAGCAGCGGCTCGCCGGCGCGACCCGAGGACAGCTCCTGACGATGGTTGCCCTCGAAGGGCTGCTGGTCACGGTCGCGGGCGTACTCGGTGGTTCGACCGCCGCCCTGTTCACCGTCCTGCCCTTCGGTGCGGCCCGGGTCGCGCGGTGGTGGCCGGACGCCTCACCGGCCGCGTACGCCCTGATCGTGGTGGTGGCAGTGGCCCTCACCGGCGCCGCGATGCTGGGCGCCACCCGGCGCGCGATCCGCGGCCCGGCGGCGACGATGCTCCGGGCCTGACCCCGACCCACCGCTGGAGACGTAAAGGAGCCCGCGCTGTCACGGGGGAGACGGCGCGGGCCTGCCGCAACCATAGCGACGATCGACGAGTTGATCGAGGGGTTGCGCTGAATACATAGCTGAAGCACAGCTTCGGCACCCTGGCTCGAAAAACCGGACAGCCCGGTCGCCTTGGTGGCGGCCGGGCTGTCCGGGTGGTGCTGACCGTTACCGGCGATCGCTCGCGGCCGAGGCCTCCGCCCGGGCCTTCGGCGCGTCGAAGCCGGAGCCGCTCGCGGACTTGGCCGAGAGGCCGCTGCCCGAAGCACCGGGGAAGCTGCCCGCCTCGCAGTTGATGGCGGTGCCGGCGGCGAGTACGGCGCAGAAGTCGGCGTTGGTGCCACCGTCCACCTTGTCCGTGGCGCTCGGGTTGCCGATCGGGTTGTCGCTGTCGTCGAGGTTCTCGCCGATCAGGGCGTCATTACCGGCGTCGCCCCAGAGCCGGTCGTTGCCGGCAAGGCCGTAGATCTGGTCGGAATCGTTGCCGCCACTGATGCTGTCGTGGCCGTGCTCGCCGCCCATGTAGTCGTTGCCGGCCTCGCCCCACACGAAGTCGTCACCGACACCGCCCGCGACGAAGTCGGCGCCGGCGCCGGCCCAGACGCGGTCCACGCCGGCCTCGGCGTAGATCTTGTCGTTGCCGTTGTTGCCCCACAGCCGGTCGTCGCCACTGCCGGACTGGACCCAGTCGTTGCCGTCGCCGCCGTACAGGGCGTCGGTGCCGTCCCAGCCGTACACCGTGTCGTTGCCGGCATCGCCGTAAAGCGTGTCGTTGCCGGTGTAACCCCACAGGGTGTCGTTGCCGGCGCCGCCACCGAGCCTGTCGTTGCCGGCGTCGCCCCAGAGCTTGTCGTGGCCGTGCTCGCCGTAGACGGTGTCGTTGCCGGCCTCGCCGGCGAGCTCGTCGTTGCCGGTACCACCGATGACCTTGTCGTTGCCGGTGTTACCCCAGAGCTCGTCGTTGCCGGAGTCGCCGTAGACGCTGTCGTTGCCGGAGCCCCCGTCGGCGAAGTCGTTGCCGGTGCCCCCGTAGAGCCCGTCGTTGCCCGACTCCGCGAACAACTTGTCGTTGCCGCCGGCACCCCAGAGCTTGTCGTTGCCGCTGGCACCCTGCAGCTCGTCGGCACCGGAGCCGCCGGTCAGCCGGTCGTTGCCGGAGTCACCGAAGACGAGGGAGGCCACCTTGGTCTTGTTCTTGAACGAGTCGTTCTTGGCGCCGAGCACCGCAACGATCTTGCTGGTCTTCTTCTTGGTAGTGCACTTGACCTTGGTCTTGTCGACCTTCTTGCAGCCCTTGCCGGCCTTGAGGGCAACCTTGTCGTCAAGGGTCACGGTCCGGCCCGATATCGAGACCACGAGCGAGTTCGCCTGGTTCTTGCCGGCCACGAACCGCACCGTCGAACCGGAGACCTGGGCCGTGCCGGTCGAGGCTGCCTGGGCGGGCGACGCGAGCAGGGCGGTCGAGGCGACGGCGACGGCGGTGGCGCCGATGGCGGCCAAAATCCGGCGTTGGTACAGGAACATGGGAACCCCCGTGTACGGCAGATGATCGAGTGATCAGCTGATCGAGTGATCGCGCAAGAGCGAAGGGGGCGCCGGCCACACATGCTCTCGGTGCTGTTCATTCGAACCGACGCGGATCCACAAGCCAATCGATATCCCGTAGAACGGGACCGTTTCGACGTCTTGCCCACCAGGTGGACAGCCCGTCCAGCCCCGGCCGCCGCGTCGCGCGCCCGCCGTGGCGAGATGTTGATCTGCTGGCGTTACGAAATCGCTGTGATCAAGGGGTCGGAACCGCGATTTCGCAGCGCCAGCAGATCAACAACAGCCCGCGGACCCGACGGAGCCGGTCGCGGCTGGTCGTCACGACGGAGTTCTGCGGCGCCACCGTGTCGTTCGAGTCCGGGTTCGAGCATCGGTGAGCTGGTCGATCCGGTCGCGGAGTTCCTCGATCAGATCGGCCGGGTCGTCGGCGCAGGCATCGCATCCGCAGGCGGGCAGTGCGACCTCCCGTTCCTGCCCCAGCTCGTCTCGGTGACCTCGTACCGTTCGACCAGTTCGTCGAGAACGCGATGCGCTGTGTCGTGGAGCACGCGGAAACGTTCCGGATCGGTGACTCGTCCGTACGCCTCTTCCGGAGGATCGCCGGCAGCATCCATGCCGATCAGCGTGAATGCGGAAGAAGGCCGGGAAAGCAAAACGTCCACCGCGCTGAAACGCTGGTGGACGATGCTCAGTGCCCGGCGAAGAGCCTGGTGGCCAGGGGCGGGGTCGAACCGCCGACCTTCCGATTTTCAGTCGGACGCTCGTACCAACTGAGCTACCTGGCCGTGCTGTGTGTTGCGGTCCTGACGGGACTTGAACCCGCGACCTCCGCCTTGACAGGGCGGCGAGCACTCCAACTGCTCCACAGGACCTTGCTCTTACGACTTGCTCCGGTCTGTCAGCAACTCGCGCTGCTAACTTACCAGTACCCCCAACGGGATTCGAACCCGTGCTACCGCCTTGAAAGGGCGGCGTCCTAGGCCACTAGACGATGAGGGCAACTCCGCCATCATTACACACCCCGCTGGAAGCGAGATCCGCAACGCTTGGTGGCCTTCGCCCCAACCGCGCCCCGTTGAGGCCTGCAAAGCATATGTGATCCACCGAGCGGTCTCCAAATCGGCACCCCCCTTTTCTTTCGCGCCTCGCTGACCAGCAAAAACGTGAGGGTCAGCCGACGACGGCCGCGGTTGTGGCACGGACTGCGCCGGCCAGGTCGCTCAGGGTGGTCACGGTGGGGGGTAGACCTTCGATGGGCCAGCCGGGACCGGCCGCGGCGAGGAGGCGGGGCGGGCAGGGTGCGTCCATGAGTCGCTCCAGTTGATCCACAGCGCTGCGGGAGGGCAGCTGGGACCAGAGCACCACCGCGGCCGGCTCGGTGCGGTTCACGGCGTCCAGGAGGGCCTGCTGCGGCACCCGCGCGCCGAGCATCCGGGTGGGTGTCCCCGCCTCGGCCAGGGCGGCGGCGAGGGCCTCCAGGGGGAGCGTGTGCTGTTCCTCGTCGGCGGCGGCGAGCAGGATCCGGGGTTCGTGGTCGTGGTGCGGGCGGGGGACGGCGGCGAGCACCTCGGTGACGGTCCGGGACAGCAGGTGCTCGACCTCGATGAACCGTTTCGTGGCCTCGTACCGCTCGCCGACGCCGATCAGCACCGGCATGACCACCTGCTGCCAGGCACGGATCACGCCGTCGCCGGTGACGGCCGTCGCGATGATGTGGCGCATCGCCGGCTGGTCCAGTCGCATGGCGGCCCGGGCCAGTCCGCGCGCGGCGGGGTCGGCGCGCGGACCGAGCGCGATGGTCGGTTCGCCTCCGGCCGGCCCGGAGGCGACGGGACCGGGGCGCGACGAAGGACCGGGGCCGGCGAAAGGACCGGCGCCGGAAGAAGGAGCCGGGCCGGAAGAAGCCGCAGCACCGGGATGATCCGGCGAGCGCTGCGCCCAGGCGGCGGCCTCGGCCGGCGCCACGCCCTGTGCGGTGAGGCGCTGCATGACCTGGAGGCGGCCCATGTCCTCGGCGGTGTAGCGCCGGTGGTGCCCGGGCTCGTGCCGGCTCGGCCCGAGCCCGTACCGCTGATGCCAGGTGCGCAGGGTGGTGACCGCGACGCCGAGACGCCGGGCGGCCGCGCCCGCACTCAGGCCGTCATCTGCCACCCGATCGCTCCGGAACGACACGAGACAGATAAGACACCAGCTGGTCGGTGACCCCGGTGAGCCACGGCGCGTACGACCCGGGATCGCCGGCCAGGCGCTCCTGGAGGTCGGGCACTGAGACCCAGAGCAGCCGGGCTATCTCGGCCGGATCGGGGCGGAACCGGGTGCTGATCGGGAGTCGCCCGACGAGGACGTGGTCGTACTCCTTTTCGACCCGGCCGGTCAGCGGATCCTCGGCGAAGTAGCTGTGCACCCCGGCCTCGGCGAGCGGCACCCCGCCGACACCGAGTTCCTCGCCGAGGCGCCGGACGGCCGCCACCGTGACCGGTTCGCCCGGCTCAGGGTGCCCGCAGCAGCTGTTGCCCCACCGCAGCGGGAAGCGGGTCTTGACCGCGGCCCGCTGCTGCAGGAGCACCCGGTCCTGGTCGTCGATCAGGAACACGGAGAACGCCCGGTGCAGCCGGCCGGGCGCCTGGTGCGCCTCGGCGACGGTGGCCGAGCCGATCGCCGTGCCGGCCTCGTCGACGAGTTCGACGAGATGTGATTCGCGCGATGTCACGCGGTGCCCCCGGTGATCCGGGAGGCGGCGAGCTTCCCGGAGATCAGCACCATCGGCACGCCGACGCCGGGCTGGGTGCCGGAGCCGGTGAAGACGACGTTGGACAGGGTGGGGTGCAGGTTCGACGGGCGGAACGGCCCGGTCTGGGCGAAGGTGTGCGCGGCCGCGAACGGCGTACCGGCGGCCATGCCCTGGTCGGCCCAGTCGGCGGGCGTGACGATCCGCTGCACCTCGACGCCGTCCCGGAAGCCGATGTAGCCGCGGTCCTCCAGGACGCCGAGGATCTCGTCCGCGTACCGCTTGCCGAGACCGCCGTGCCAGTCCAGCGGGGCGGCTTCGAGGTTGGGCGCGGGCGCCAGCACGTAGTAGGACTGGCGTCCGTCGGGCGCCGCTGACGGGTCGCTGTGCGACGGGTTGGTGACCAGCAACGACGGGTCGCTCATCAGCAGGCCCTTGTTGATCACTTCGTCGAACGTGCCCTTCCAGGACTTCCCGAAGTGGATGTTGTGGTGCGCGATCTTCGAATAGGTCCGGTCCGAGCCGATGTGCAGCACGACGCAGGACGGCGAGTAGCGCAGCCGGCGCTGCCGCTTGGCCGGGAGCAGGTCGCGGTACGCCACCGGCAGGTCCGGGTTCAGCACCACGACATCGGCCGGGATGTGCTCGCCGCCGGCCGTGACGACCCCGGTGGCCCGCCCGTTCGCGGTGCTGACCCGCTCGACGGTGGTGTCGTAGCGGAACGTCACGCCGTGCTTTTCGGCCGCGCCGGCCAGCGCCTTCGGGACGGCGTGCATGCCGCCCACCGGGAAGTACACCCCGGCGACCGAGTCGAGGTAGGCGATGACGGCGTAGATGGCGAGCGCGTCGTGCGGCGAGAGCCCGGCGTACATCGCCTGGAAGGAGAAGATGCGCTGGGTACGCGGGTCGCGGAAGAACTGGTCGATCTTCGGTTGGAGCCGGCGGAACCCGCCCATCCCGAGCAGCTTCAGCAGCTCCAGGTTCATCAGGTCGAGCGGGGTGTCCAGGTTGCGGTCGATGAAGTTGTCCCGCTCCAGCTGCCAGAGCCGGCGGGTGTAGTCGACGAACCGCAGGTAGCCGTCGGCCTCGCGAGGACCGCACACCTTGGCGATCTCGGCCGCCATCCGGGTGGTGTCGGTCCGGACGTCGAGCGTCGAGCCGTCCGGGTAGTAGGCACGGTAGGCCGGGTCGAGCGGCCGCAGCTCCAGCCAGTCGGAGAGGTCCTCACCGACCGCCGCGAGCGGCTCCTCGATCAGTTCCGGCATGGTCAGGACGGTCGGTCCGGTGTCGAACTCGTAGCCGCCGACGGAGAGGCGGCCGGCCCGGCCACCGGGGATCGGCTCGCGTTCCACGACGGTGACCTGCCGGCCGGCGGCCGCGAGGTGCAGGGCGCAGGCGAGACCGCCCAGGCCGGCGCCGACCACGACGACCCGGTCGGTGGATCCAGGAACAGTACGCAACTCAACAGCTCCAAAGGTCGGGGGGAAACCGGATGAGCATCATGCCGGGCGGTGCGTCGCCACGGTTGCCAGCTCGATCAGGGCGGCGCGCGCTTCCGGCTGGATGGGCGCCTCGGTCAGGGCCGCGACGCCCTCGTCCACCCGTACCCTGATCATCTCTTCGATCCGGGCCGGAGCGCCCGTCTCCGCGATGACCTGGGCACGCTGTTCGATGTCGCCGCGGGCGAAGGCGGCGTGCTGCGCGTCGGTGAACATCCGCCGGGCCATCATCAGCAGGGCGGTGGGTTTGCCGGTACGCAGGTCGTCCGCGGCGGGCTTGCCGGTGACCGCCGGGTCGCCGTAGACGCCGAGCAGGTCGTCCCGCAGCTGGAAGGCCTCGCCCACGGTGGTGCCGTAGACCTGGTACGCCTCGTCGAGCCGGCGGTCGCCACCGGCCAGCGCGGCGCCGAACGCGAGCGGCCACTGGATGGTGTAGCTCGCCGTCTTGTGCCGGGCGACCACCAAGGCGCGCTCCACCGACCAGGACGACGGGTCGCTCTCGCCGAGCACGTCGAGGTACTGCCCGGCGATCGCTTCGACACGCATCCGGTCGTAACGGGACCGGACCTCGAGCAGCGCGGGTGCGGGCAGCCGGGTACGGGCCAGCAGCTGGTCGGCCCAGACCAGGCAGAGGTCGCCGACCAGGATCGCCGCCGAGCCGCCGAAGTGCTCGCCGTGCTGGGTCGCGAAGATCCGGTGGGCGGTGGGCCGGCCGCGACGGGTCGCCGACTCGTCCATCAGGTCGTCGTGCACCAGCGCGAACGTGTGCATGAGCTCGAGGGCGCCGAGCGCGGGCAGGACACCCTCGATCGGCTCGGCCGGACCGACCACGCCGCGCCAGCCCCAGTAGGCGAAGGTCGGCCGCAGCCGCTTGCCACCTGCCAGGACGAGGTCGCGAGCGGTCCGGGCGAAGCCGCCGAGCGCCGGGTCGACGGCGTCCAGGGCGGCGATCTGGGAGGCGAGGAAATCGGCGAGCGTGCCCTCGACAGCGCCGATCAACGCTCGCTGTGAGACCGGCTGGCGGGGGATCGCTTCACGGCGACTTCCCTCGAGGGTGTGATTGGCCACGCGGAGTACCGTACCCTAACTTTCGAATGTTGCGTCGATTCGTGCGTCGATTGGCCGGGAGGCCCGGGATGGATACCGATCTGGCGGCTGCTTATGCGCGCTGCCGCGAACTGCACCGCGAACACGGGCGGACGTACTACCTGGCGACCCGGTTGCTGCCGGCGTGGAAGCGGCGGCATGTGCACGCCCTCTACGGGTTCACCCGCTACGCGGACGAGATCGTCGACCGGACCGAGACGCGCCCGTCCGCCGAACGAGCAGCGCTGCTCACCGACTGGTCGAACCAGTTCCTCGACGGTCTGCGCGGCAAACCCAGCGACGACGAGATCCTGCCCGCGATCCTGCACACCATCGCGGTCTTCAACCTTGATCTTGAAGACTTCGAGAAGTTCCTGCGCAGCATGGCGATGGACATCACGGTGATGTCGTACGAGACCTACGACGACCTGCTGGAATACATGGAAGGCTCGGCCGCGGTCATCGGCACGATGATGCTGCCGATCCTCGGATCCGCCGACCCGGTCGCCGCCCGCGAACCGGCCCGCCAGCTCGGCAACGCCTTCCAGCTCACCAACTTCATCCGGGACGTCGCCGAGGACCTCGACCGCGGCCGGATCTACCTGCCCCAGGAACACCTCGCCGAGTTCGGCGTGACCCGCCGGATGCTGCAGCGCCGGGTCGCCACCCCGGAGATCCGGGAGCTGATCAAGGCAGAGATCGCCCGGGCCCGGCAGCACTACGCGGCGGCCGCCCCCGGCATCCCGCTGCTGGAACCCACCTCCCAGGCCTGCATGCGGACGGCATTCCAGCTGTACGGCGGCATCCTCGACGAGGTGGAGGCGGCCGGTTACGACGTCTTCGTCCGCCGCGCCACGGTCCCCAACCGGCGCCGGGCCGCGGTCGCCGTGCGCAGCCTGCTCACCCGGCCGGGCACACCGATCCCGAGCGCGGCCTGAGATGAGCACCGCGGTCGTGCTGCTCACCCGCGACCTGCGGGTGCACGACAACCCGGCCCTGGCCGTCGCCTGCACCGAGGCGGACCGGGTGATCCCCCTCTACGTCCTCGACCCGGGGCTCGCCGGCCTCTCCCCGAACCGGTCCCGGTTCCTGCACCAATGCCTTGCCGACCTGCGTGAACAGTTCCGTGCACGAGGCGGTGACCTGGTCGTGCGCACCGGCGACCCGGTGGCCGAGACGATCCGGATCGCTCGCGAGCACGACGCCGGCGCGATCCATCTGGCCGCCGACGTCAGCGGCTACGCCCGCCGCCGGGAGCAGCGTCTCGGCGCCGAGTGCGAGCGGCACCGGACGGCGCTGCGGCTGCACCCCGGCCTCACCGTGGTCCCGCCCGGCGATCTGCGGCCCGGCGGCGGTGGCGAGGCCTACCGGGTCTTCTCGCCCTACTTCCGGGCCTGGTCGGCGGCTCGGTGGCGGGCACCGGCGCCGGCTCCGGAACGGATCATGCTGCCCGGCGGCGTGGAGACCGGCACCATGCCGGCGACACCGGACGGTGAATCCCCGCACGCGGCTGAGGGCGGCGAGACCCTGGCCCGGCGGCGGCTGAGCGACTGGCTGGGCACCATCGAGGGGTACGCGGACGCGCACGACGACATGCCCGGGGATGCCACCAGCCGGCTCAGCCCGTACCTGCGCTGGGGTTGTCTCTCGCCGCTGGCCGTCGCCGAGGCGGGCAGAGCGCGCGAGGCCGACGCCTTCGTCCGCCAGCTCTGCTGGCGCGACTTCTACTACCAGGTGGCCCGGATCTTCCCGAAACTCTCCTCCGAACCCATCCGGCCCACCGGCGACCGCGACTGGCGTTACGACGAGGACGCCCTGCGGCACTGGCAGGACGGGCTCACCGGGGTGCCGATCGTCGACGCCGGGATGCGCCAGATGCGTGCCGAGGGCTGGATGCACAACCGGGCCCGCCTGATCACCGCGGCGTTCCTGACCAAGCATCTCGGGGTGGACTGGCGGCCCGGCGTCGCCTGGTTCTTCCGCTGGCTGCTCGACGGCGACGTGCCGAACAATTCCGGCAACTGGCAGTGGACCGCCGGAACCGGTAACGACACCCGGCCCTACCGGCGGTTCAATCCGATCCGGCAGGCACTCCGGTTCGACCCGGAAGGCGTGTACGTTCGTCGCTACGTACCCGAGCTCAAAGGCATCGACGGCCCCGCGGTGCATCAGCCGTGGCGCCTGCCCGAGCCGGTGCGCCGCAACCTCGACTACCCCGGGCCGCTGGAATCGCACCGGGACGAGGCGGTCTGGCTGCGGCCGTGAGTTCCGCCCGGCTTGCCCGGGCGGGGAAAGCGGGGCCCGCCGGCGGTTGCGTCCGTCAAAACGTTCAACCGGCAGGCCCCGCCGACCGCTTCCGCTTCGCCGGTTCGCGCGAAGCGGGCGGCGGCCATGAGGGTGACGACGGATAAAAGCCGTTACCTGTCATCGCCCTCATGGCCGCCCGATGTGTTCCCGCCTACGCATCCTCAGAATCGGATGCGTCGTGCCGCACATGAGGGATTCCGGCGGGGATCGAAGTGATTAGCTGAGCCGCATGGGCGAAACGCGGCAAGTCGATGTGGTGGTCCTCGGTCTCGGGGTCGGCGGCGAGGAGGTCGCGGGCCGGCTGGCCGAGGCCGGGCTGGACGTGGTCGGCGTCGAACACAACCTGGTCGGCGGTGAATGCCCGTACTGGGGCTGCATCCCGACGAAGATGATGGTCCGGGCCGGCTCGGCGCTGGCCGAGGCGCGGCGGATCCCCGGGCTGGCCGGGTCGTCGACCGTCGAGCCGGACTGGGCGCCGGTCGCCCGGCGGATCCGCGACGAGGCCACCGACAGCTGGGACGACAAGGTCGCGGTGGACCGGTTCACCGGCAAGGGCGGCACGTTCGTGCGGGGGACGGCGACCGTCACCGGACCCGGCCGGGTCCGGGTCGGCGACCAGGAGTACGCCGCCGGCCGGGGCATCGTCGTCGCTACCGGGACCGCGGCCGTGATCCCGCCGATCGACGGGCTGGCCGGGACGCCGTACTGGACCAACCGGGACGCCGTCGAGACCGCCACCCTGCCCGGGTCGCTGCTGGTCCTGGGCGGCGGGGCGATCGGGACCGAGTTCGCGCAGGCGTTCGCCCGGTTCGGTGTCCGGGTCACGATCATCGAAGGTTCGGACCGGGTCCTCGCCATGGAGGAACCGGAGTCGTCCGAGGTCGCGGCGAAGGTGCTCACCGCCGACGGGGTGACCATCCGGACCGGGGTCCGCGCCGCCCGCGTCGACCACGACGGCGGCTTCACCGTCACCCTCTCCGACGGCTCTGTCGAGACCGGCGAGAAGCTGCTGGTCGCCACCGGGCGCGCGGCCCGGATCAAGGAGCTCGGCCTGGAGACGGCCGGGCTCGACGCGCAGGCCCGGTTCCTGAGCACCGACGAGCGGATGCGCGCCGGCGACAAGATCTGGGCGGTCGGCGACGTCACCGGCAACGGCGCCTTCACCCACATGGCGATGTACGAGGCCGACATCGCCGTCCGCGACATACTCGGACAGGGCGGGCCCGGCGCCGACTACCGCGCCCGGCCCCGGGTCACCTTCCTCGACCCGGAGATCGGTGCGGTCGGGCTCACCGAGAAGCAGGCACGGGACGCCGGTCTCGACGTCCGGGTCGGGCATGTGCCGCTCGCCTCGACGTCGCGCGGCTTCATCCACGGGCCGGGGAACGAGGGCTTCATCAAGGTGATCGCCGACCGGGGGCGAGGTGTGCTGGTCGGGGCGACCACTGCTGGGCCGGCGGGTGGCGAGATGATCGGGGCGCTCAGCGTCGCGATCCACGCGGAGGTGCCGGTCTCCACGCTGCTGAGCACCATCTGGGCGTACCCGACGTTCCATCGCGGTATCGGCGATGCCCTGAAGGCGCTCTGACCGGAATCCCTCATAGGGGAGGCGGGGCGCGTACTCCTGCTCGTGTCTTCCGCCCTCGGCTCATCAATCTTCTGCGCCTTGGCCGCGGGCCTTGCGCTTGATCGATTCCTGGCTCGCGACTTTTCGGTTTGGGGTGGGTCAGCGCGGGAACGGCTTCTCGTATGTTGCGGCAGGCGATCACCCGGCTCGAACAGGCGGAGGCGCTCGACGGCGCCAGCGACAAGATGCAGGCAGTGGTGAGCGCGGCGATCCGGCCACGCTTGCTGCGCGACCTGCTGCACGGCACCAAGTCGGGGCATCCGGTGCACCCGGTGCTGGTGCAGGTGCCGCTCGGCGCCTTCCTCTCGGCCGCGGTCCTGGACGCCATCCCGGGGATGCAGAAGGCCGCCACCACGCTGATCGGTTTCGGTACCGCGAGCGTGCTGCCGGCGGCCATCGCCGGCTGGGTGGACTGGTCGGAGATGACCAAGGACCGTCGGCGGGTCGGCCTGGTCCACGCGACGACGAACGTGGTGGCGACCGCGCTCTACGCGAGTTCGCTGGTGGCCCGGCTCACCGGACACCCCACCCGGGGGAAGGCGCTTGCCTATGCGGGACTCTCGGTTGCGGGGGCGGGCGGCTATCTCGGCGGACACCTGGCGTACGCCCAGGGCGGCGGAATCAGTCACGCGGCCACCGAGGTCGCGCTCGTCCCGGAGGAGTGGACCGAGGTGACCTCGCTGTCGTCGCTCCCCGACGGCAAGCCCGCCGTCCGCAAGGCCGGCGACGTGCCGGTCTTGCTCTATCGCCAGGGCGACCGGGTGACCGCGCTGATCGAGCGGTGCTCGCACGAGGCCGGTCCGCTGGGTGAGGGCGAAGTGGTCGGCAGCGGCTCGTCGGCCTGCGTCGTCTGCCCGTGGCACGGCAGCACCTTCCGTCTGAGCGACGGCTTGGCGGTGCACGGCCCGGCCGGAAACGATCAGCCGGTGCTCCCGGTCCGGATCGTCGGCGGCGCCGTACAGGTCCGCCGACCCTGAGATCGTCGATATACCTACGCTGACCTGCGGAAACGCGTAACACTGGGACCCGATTTGGAGCCCGGGAAACCAGCAGGTAATGTTTTCCGAGCCGGCAGGGAAACGGGCGAGCGAACGAGACCTGAAAGTTTGGGGCTCGGAGCGGCCGTCCTGCCAAATCCTCTGAAGCGGATCCACAGCCTCGCTGTGGCCTGCCCACGGGGAGGCACTAGGGCAGATCGGTAGCAACCGGGAGAAACCGGTTGACAACGCCGGGAAGACCTAGTAAAGTAGAGCGAGTGCCCCGGGGAAACGGGCCGCGGATTGCGGATCGTTTTGATGGTGTGCGGTTGTTCTTTGAGAACTCAACAGGGTGCTTGATAAGCCAGTGCCAATTATGGCAATACCCCGGCCTATCTGTTT
>NZ_JAHWGU010000032.1 GCF_020873875.1 Actinoplanes sp. DH11 | reverse complement strand
TCGCCTACTCTTTGCGCTGGTCGAACTGGCGACGCCGCCATCAAGCACGAGCCAGACAAGCCCACTACGCCCGCCGTCTCAACCTCGAACTCCGGCCATGATCACGAATGGCGGCTGCCGTACTAGCGCTACGAAATCGCTGTGATCAAGGCGCCGAAACCGCGATTTCGCACCGCTAGCAGATCAACACGCCGCGCGGCCGCAACACAGCCGGCCATTCGCGGGCGCAACACAGCCGGCCATTCCCGGCCGCAACACAGCCGGCCATTCCCTGCCGCACCACAGCCGGCCATTCCCGGACGGACGCCCGCCGAGACCCTCCCGTGCCCGCGCCTCCGCGATCATGGCGGGGAACACGGGGCCGGGTGGCACCGAAAAGCGCGCGAGGTGAATAGGCTTCGGGAATGGATGACAAGACTGTGCTGAGCCGGATTCACGGCTTGGTCGAGGAGGAGCACGAGCTCCGCCAGCAGCTGAGCCAGGGCAAGATCTCCTCGACCGAGGAGCACGCCCGGCTCAAGGACCTCGAAGAAGCGCTGGACCAGTGCTGGGACCTGCTGCGCCGCCGGCGCGCGGCCCGCTCGGCCGGGAACGACCCGGACACCGAGCAGGCGCACGCCGTCAGCGAGGTGGAGAACTACCTGCAGTGACGCGGCCCCGGTCGCGGCCGCCGCAGACGCGGCGGCCGCGGGCCGGGCACCGGCCTGGTCAGCCGGGACCCGCCTCGTGTCACCGCAGGCCGGTCTCGTGTCACCGCAAGCTCGCCTCGTGTCACCGCAGGCCCGCTTCGCATCACCGCAGGCCCGCCTCGTAGAAGAGCTGGTCGATCAGCCCTTCCGCGTCGACGTCGAGGCCGCGGGACCGGAACCAGCCGGCCACGTTGGTGACGTCCCGGGCGATGAACTCGCCGCCGCGCGGGTTGGCGATCACGTCCACGATCTGGGGCAGGTCGATCAGCACGAGGCGGCCCCGGTGGACCAGGGTGTTGTACGGCGACAGGTCGCCGTGTGCCACCTGGGCCCGGGCCAGCACCGACAGCGCGTCGGTCGTCTGCCGCCACAGGTCGGCCAGCACGTCCGGGTCGGCGCGGACCTGCGCGAGCCGGGGCGCGGCCTCCCCCGTCTCCCAGTCGCCGACGAACTCCAGCATGACCTCGGTGCCGATCAGCTGCACCGGGTACGGGACGCAGACCAGGCCACTCTCCTGCCCGATCTGCCAGAGCCGGCCGAGCGCGTCGAACTCGGCGGCCGCCCACTGACCGGCGATCATCTCCTTGCCGAACGCGGTGCGGTTCGTCATCGCCCGCATCTCGCGGGACCGCCGCACCCGGCGGCCCTCGAGGTAGCCGGCGTCACGGTGGAACAGCCGATGCTCGCCGTCCCGGTACCGTTTGGCGGCCAGCATGCTCGACGGACCGCCCGGGACGGACCGCCGGACCAGGTGGACGTCGGCTTCCTTGCCGGTCTTGAGGACGCCGAGCTCGGTGTCGACGGCGCCGTGTTCGGTGCGCACCCAGTCGGGGCGTGGTTCCGGGCCGTGCAGGGCGCCGTCCCAGGTGGACCACCGGTCGCCGTCGGGCGGCAGGTCGGGGTCCTCGTGCAGTGCCGGTTCGAGCCGGCCGCGTTTCAGGAAATCTGGTTCGTCGTCATCGAACTTGCGGCGCCCACGCCGCATGGTGTGCTCGCGCACTGGAGGGTCTCCTCGGAGAAAGAAATGAACGGGGATGACGGGACGACAGACATGACAAAGACAGCCACGGTGTCCACCCCCTTCTCTCTCGCGGAAACTTCTCTGGCAGCGCGCCGGATGACCGGCACGCACGAAGAAAACCAGAACCCGGCCGGGCCCCGCAACCGATTTATCAGCGGGTCGCCATGATGGCCGAGATGCCCTGGATCACATTGCCGACCACCTTCGTCGGGGCGAACCGGCTGTCCACCCACTCCCGCCCGCGGTGCAGCCACACGCTCGGCAGGCCCATCGCGGCCGCGCCACCGATGTCGGCCTCCGGGCTGTCACCCACGACCCAGGCCCCGGCGAGGCGCATCCGCACCCGCTGGGCGGCGAGCGCGAAGATCCGCGGGTTCGGTTTGCTGACCCCGCACTGCTCCGAGATCACCCAGTCGGCGACATAGCGGTCCAGCCCGGTGCGGCGGATCCGGGTCTCCTGCTGCTCCGCCGGGCCGTTGGTGACCACGACCGGGACCAGTCCCGCGTCCCGGGCGATGTCCAGCGCGCAGCCCACCATGGGGTCGAGGCGTTCGAAGGCGAGCGGGCCCTCGTTGAGCTCTTCGACGAGGTCGATGGAGGGGACTCCCAGCCGGTAGCGGCCGAGGATCAGGTCGGCCAGGTCCCATCGCGAGGTCAGCCCGTCGGCGTCGACCGAGACGAGCCAGTCGAGGTCCTCCTGCGGCGCGGCTATCTGGTCCAGAAAGCCTTTCGCCCACAGACGGAAAGCACCGCCGCGATCAAGCAGGGTGTCGTCCAGAGCGAGCAAGACAAGAGGCACGCGGGCACTTTACGTGAGACGCCGCGGAAGCGAACAGTCCAGGAGCGCCGGTAGGGCCCTGGCAGGATGACGAAATTCGCGTCATCCGATCGTGGGATAACCCTCCTTAGGAAGCCGTACGTACGGATTGCAAGACCACGGCGGCACATGACACGATCAGCGCGTGCCCCGGGTTAGTCAGGACCAGCTGGACGCGCGCCGCCACGAGATCCTCAATGCGGCCCGCGGCTGTTTCGCCCGGTTCGGTTACGAGGGGGCCACGGTCCGCCGTCTGGAAGAGGCGACGGGCATGTCCCGCGGGGCGATTTTCCACCATTTTCGTGACAAGGAATCGCTGTTCCTCGCTGTTGCCGAGGACGACGTAGCCACGATGGTCGAGACGGTGGCCCGCAACGGCCTCGTCCAAGTGATGCGTGACCTGCTGGCACGTGCCGGCAACAGCGAGGGCGACACCGCCGGCTGGCTCGGCACGCAGCTCGAGGTCGCGCACCGGCTGCGGACCGACCCGGCGTTCGCGAAACGCTGGACGGAACGATCCGCGGCGATCGCCGACGCCACCCGCGAGCGCCTGCAACGCCAGCGCGAGGCGGGCGTGCTCCGCCAGGACGTGCCGGTCGAGGTGCTCACGCAGTTCCTCGAACTGGCCTACGACGGCCTCGTCCTGCACCTGGCGACCGGCCGGCCACCGGGCGAGCTGACCCGCGTGCTCGACGTTGTCGAGGAAGCCGTCCGGCGCCACTGAAAACCCCTCGAAAGGGTCATTCCAGGCGGTCCGCTGCCGGCTTTCTTTCCCACCTTTCGGGTACGGGCTGCGCCGCCGGCCCCTCGTGCTCCACGCCACGGGACCCGGCAGCGGCGACCCAGTAGCGGCGACCCAGCAGCCCCGCCCGGCGGCGGTGGTCGCGGAGATCCGGGCGGCGAGCGGGCACCCCATCGATTGATCATCGTGAGGTGGCAGGATCTACGCATGGATCTCGGGCTGGCTGATCGTGTGTACATCCTCACCGGCGCGTCACGGGGGCTCGGCTTCGCCACCGCGCAGGCACTCGTCGCCGACGGCGCCCGGGTGGTGATCTCCGCGCGGGACGAGGAACGGGTGGCGGAGGCGGTGGCCGCTCTCGGCGGCCCGGAGTACGCGGCCGGCCTCGCCGCCGACCTGAGCGACCCGGCCACACCGCGCGAACTGGTGGACCTGGCGCAGGACCGGTTCGGCCGCCTCGACGGCGCACTGATCTCGGTGGGCGGGCCGGCACCGGGCACTGCGGCGAGCATGACCGACGACCAGTGGCGTGCCGCGTTCGACACCGTCTTCCTGGGCTCGGTCCGCGCGGCCCGCACCGTCGCGGCAGCCCTGCCCGAGGGCGGCGCCATCGCGTTCGTCCTGTCCACGTCGGTGCGCGCACCGCTGGCCGGGCTCGGCATCTCCAACGGCCTGCGGCCGGGCCTGGCGATGGTCGCGAAGGACATGGCCGACGAGTTCGGCCCCCGCGGCGTCCGCGTCCTCAGCATCCTGCCGGGCCGCTTCATGACCGACCGCAGCCGCGAACTCTTCGCCGCCACCGACGACCCGGCCACCGCAACCGCCGAGGCCGCGGCGGCGATCCCGCTGCGCCGCATCGGCGAGCCCGCCGAGTACGGCCAGGTAGCCGCCTTCCTGCTCAGCCCGGCAGCAAGCTACGTGACAGGCGCGGTCGTCCCGGTCGACGGCGGCTCCATGCGCGCCCTGTGACCCCCTCCCCCAAGCCCCGGTCAGGCGGCTCCCCCACGCCCGGCGGCTCGCCCTCGGCCGGCTCCCTCACGCCCGGCGGCTCGCCCTCGCCCGGCTCCCTCACGCCCGGCGGCTCGCCCTCGCCCGGCGGGCCGGGCTTTCGTAAGCCCACGCCGGCGGAGGTAGCGGCAGCCGGCGGCCGGACGATTCCGGATCTCGTCGGGCCGGACCTGCGGGTGCTCTTCTCCGGTATCAACCCGAGCCTCTACTCCGCCGCCACCGGCCACCACTTCGCCCGGCCGGGCAACCGTTTCTGGCCCACCCTGCACGGCGCCGGCTTCACCGACCGGCTCCTGCACCCTTCCGAACAGCACCTGTTGCCGGCGCTGGGCCTGGGCATCACCAACGTCGTAGCCCGCGCCACGGCCCGCGCCGACGAACTCTCACCGGCCGAGCTGGTCGAAGGCGGCCAGCTCTTGGCCGACCTGGTACGCGCCGCCCGCCCCCACTACCTGGCCGTCCTCGGGGTGACCGCGTACCGCACAGCGTTCAGCAGACCGAAAGCCCGGATCGGCCCGCAGCCGGACGAGGTGGGCGGCGCACCGGTCTGGGTCCTGCCGAACCCGAGCGGCCTGAACGCGCACTTCCAACTCCCCGACCTGATAGCCGAGTTCACCCACCTCCGCAACGCCGCCACCTGACCCCCCGCCGCCCCACCGCCCCGCGCCACCACCGCGCCCGGCCCGGCCCAGCGCCGGCCTTTCACCGCTTGTCGCCCATCAGGAAGCCGCATCTGCGCGCTGCCCGCCAGCTTGTGCTTCCGGCCGCCCCAGAGCAGTCTCCTCGACCGATAGCGCCACCCAGATCCGGCCAGCTGTCACCCACGGCTGCCCGAGAACACTCCCCACCAACCACCAGTGACAGCCACCCACCAGCTGTCACCCACGGCTGCCCGAGAACACTCCCCACCAACCACCAGTGACAGCCACCCACCAGCTGTCACCCACGGCTGCCCGAGAACACTCCCCACCAACCACCAGTGACAGCCACCCACCAGCTGCCGCTCACGATGTTGGCTCCGCCTGAAACCGTGACCACGTAGCTCCGGCTGAATGGGAACCACCTCCTGAAGCGTCGGGAGGGAGGCGCTGAGCGTGGAGGATCGGGCAGAGGTCCGGCGGTTGGAGGGGATGGCGATCCAGGCCATCGCCCGGCGGTCGAGGATGTCGCGGAACACGGTGAAGAAGGCCCTGTCCAGCGACGGTCCACCGCGGTATCAGCGGCGTCGAAGGGCTGCCCCCAGTCGGCCTCAACCGCTGGTGCGACGGTCCCTGAAGGTCTGGTCGTCGGCTGGGCGGGGTGGCAGCACCCGCTGCTCGTGGACGGCTGTTTCGCGCCGGAAACGGTCGGCCGACGGGTGCCAGGCCTCGTCGATCGGGCCCATGACGCCGCCGCCGATGCCCTTGCGCCGGGCCCACCCGGCGAACCGACGGAGGCCGAACAGCACCACCGCCACGACGAGCGCCGTGATCAGGAGCTCCATCGCGGCTCCGGGACGGTGGTGATCAGGCGCTCCATCGGCTCCACGAGGGCAGTGGTCAGGGATTCCATCGCGGCTCCGGGACGGTCGTGAGCAAGAGTTCCGTCGGAGCCGGGACGGTCGTGAGCAGGAGTTCCGTCGGAGCCGGGACGGCGGAGGTCAGGGGTTCCATCGGGGCTCCACGACGACCATTTCGACGTCCTCCTCGGGGAACGCGGGCGAGGTCACCGCGAACTGGGTGCGGTAGAGCTCGGAGTACAGCCCGCCGGCTGACATCAGGTCGGTGTGCCGGCCTCGCTCGACGATGCGGCCGTGGTCGAGGACCAGGATCTCGTCGGCGTCGCGGACGGTGGAGAGGCGGTGGGCGATGACGACAGCGGTCCGGCCGCGCAGGGCGGTGGAGAGGGCTCGCTGCACGGCGGCCTCGGATTCGCTGTCCAGGTGGGCGGTGGCTTCGTCGAGCACCACGACGGACGGCTGTTTCAGCAGGATCCGGGCGATGGCGATGCGTTGTTTCTCGCCGCCGGAGAATCGGTAGCCGCGCTCGCCCACGACCGTGTCCAGGCCGTCCGGCAGCGCCCTGATCAGGTCGTCGACCTGCGCACCCGCCAGCGCCGCCCACATCTGTTCCTCGGTGGCGCCGGGTGCCGCGTACCGCAGGTTCTCCGCGATGGTCTCGTGGAAGAGGTGCGAATCCTGGGTGACGACGCCGATGGTGTCGCGCAGCGAGTCCAAGGTCGCGTCGCGCACGTCGACGCCGCCGATCAGGACCGCGCCGCCGGTGACGTCGTAGACCCGGGACAGCAGCATCGACGTGGTGGACTTGCCGGCGCCGGAGGGACCGACGAGCGCGACCATCCGGCCCGGTTCGACGGTGAAGTCGACGCCTTGCAGGACGGGCGGGTTCTCCCGGCGGTCGAGGGCGGTGACGTCCTCCAGGGTGGCGAGCGAGACCTGGTCGGCGCTGGGGTAGCGGAACGAGACGTCGCGGAACTCGATCCGGCCGGCACCGGGTGGGATGGGTGTGGCGTCCGGTTTCTCGGCGATGCCGGGGGCCAGGTCGAGCACCTCGAAGACCCGGTCGAAGGAGACCAGCGCGCTCATCACGTCGACCCGGACGTTGCTGAGGGCGGTGAGCGGGCCGTAGAGGCGAGTCAGCAGCAGCGCCAGCGTGACGACGGTGCCGGCCGAGACCTCGCCGCGGACCGCGAGCCAGCCGCCCAGGCCGTAGGTCAGCGCCTGCGCCAGCGACGCGACGAGCAGCATCGCCACGAAGAAGGTCCGCGAGAACATCGCCTGCTGCACGCCGATGTCCCGGACCCGCTCGGCGCGCTCGCCGAACCGGGCGGCCTCCGCATCGGGGCGGCCGAAGAGCTTGACCAGCAGCGCGCCGGAGACGTTGAAACGCTCGGTCATGGTCGCGTTCATCTTGGCGTCCAAGTTGTACGACTCACGGGTGATCTCCGCGAGCCGCTTGCCGACCCGTCGCGCCGGGATGATGAAGACCGGCAGCAGCACCAGCGACAGCACCGTGATCGGCCAGGACAGCGTGAACATCACCGCCGCGGTCAGCACCAGCTGGATGACGTTGCTGAGCACGCCGGAGAGGGTCGACGTGAACGCCCGCTGCGCGCCGACCACGTCGTTGTTGAGCCGGCTGACCAGCGCACCGGTCTGGGTCCGGGTGAAGAACTGCAACGGCATGCGCTGTACGTGGTCGAAGACCCGGGTCCGCAGGGTGAGGATGACGCCCTCGCCGATGCGTGCCGAGTACCACCTCTGGGCCAGGGAGAGCAGCGCGTCGGCGACGGCCAGCCCGGCAATGAGCAGGGCGAGCCGGATCACGGTGCCGGCCGCCTCGGGTCCGCCGCCGGTGATCGCGTTGATCACCTGACCGGCGAGCAGCGGCGTGGCCACCCCGATGCCGGCGGCGACCACCACGGTCAGCAGGAACACCGTGATGTCGTGCCGGTACGGGGTTGCGAACCGCATGATCCGGCGGGCGGTGCCGCGCTTGACCTGATGCTGGTTCACCTGGTCGGCGTTCTGGATCGAGCGCAGCACGGTCCAGCTCGGCATGGAGCTCATTCGTCACCTCCCGGGGTGCCGTTCGACGCGTCTGCTGAAGAGCATGCCGCGTGGGTACGACAACCCGGGAGGCGAACCGTTTACTCCCCGGTTCCCATCAGGTCGCTGAGGCGCCGGGTCTGTGCTTCGCGCTCGGCCCGGTCCTGTTCCGCGTACGACCGGAGGGGCGCACCCGCGAGCAGGGCCTTGATCTCGGCGACCGCACCGGCGGGACCGGCCAGAACCGCGGCGGCGAGGTCGGACACCGCCTCGTCCAACTCGCCCCGGGGCACCACCGCGGTGGCCAGGCCGATCCGGTCGGCCTCGTTCGCCGAGAGCCGGCGGCCGGTCACGCAGATCTCCAGCGCCCGCGACGGGCCGACGAGTTCGACGAGCCGTTTCGTGCCGCCCAGGTCAGGCACCAGCCCGAGCGTGACCTCGGCCATCGAGAACCGCGCGTCGTCGGTGAGCACCCGCATGTCGCAGTTGAGTGCGAGCTGGAACCCGGCGCCGATCGCGTGACCCTGGACCGCCGCGATTGACACAATGGACGGGCTGCGCAACCAGGTGAACGCGGTCTGGAAGCCGGCAATCTGATCGGCGCACTCGGCAGCCGACAACTGTGCCAGCCGGGTCAGTGAAGAATCGCCGTCGCCACGCGCGACCGACAGATCCAGGCCCGCCGAAAACGCGCGGCCCTCGGCGCGCACAATGACGACGCGTACGTCGCCCGGTAATTTCCGGGAAATGTTGCCGAGCTCCGTCCACATCGCCGGAGTCTGGGCATTGAGAACGTCGGGCCGGCACAACGTCACCGTCGCGACCGGCCCGTCCTGTTCGTAGCGAATGCCTAGCTCGTCGGCGGATACCGTGGATAGCGGCCCGGCGTTGCCGGTCGTCACGCCTTCTTGCGGCGGCGGGCACCGCCACGCTGGCGCAACTGCACACCCGATTCGGTGAGCACGCGGTGCACGAATCCGTAGGACCTTCCGGTGGATGCGGCCAGCGCCCGGATGCTCTCGCCCGAGGTGTATCGCTTCACCAGGTCCTTGGCGAGCGACTGCCGCTCGCTACCGACGATTCGACGACCCTTCTCAGTACTGGTAGCTGTGCCAGTGGCTGCCATCTTGAATCCTCACGTCGCAGACAGTGCGGTCAGATACGGTCCCACCTATTACACCGTCTCCAACGATCATGCGCCAGGCATCCAGCGCTCGCGAACGTGCCCATTTATTACTGTCAGGAACTTGACGGTTACCACACACATCAATGTCAGACAGTTTGCGGTCAGCACCCTGCGCGGCAATTCCGGTCCGGGGTTGATCGGCCGGCGCGCTTGCCAAGACCATCGATCACCTGCAGAAACACTCGATCGAGACGACCCGCAGGTGGAAGCCATGACCGCTCCGGAGAGTGCTGTGATCGCTCCGAAGGGTGATGATCCAATGGGCTGGGCCGGACGGCAGGGCCGCCCGACCTGTTCACAAACGCCCGAACATCGCACTGTCTGTGTGGGCACCAGTTGACAACTGACGATGCGGTTGATCCTCGTGATTTCGCAGAACGTGAGCGCTCACCCTCGCAGGCACGCACGCCCGCGAGGCCACGCAGGCACGCACGCCCGCGAGGCCACCAGACACGCACGCCGGCGAGGCCACCAGATGACGCCGAACGGCTCAGGCGAGCTCGACCAGCTCCAGCAGGTCATCGCTCCACGCGTCCTCGTCGCCGTCCGGCAGCAGGATCGCCCGGTCCGGCTTGAGCGCCTGCACCGCACCCGCGTCGTGCGTGACCAGGACGATGGCACCCGGGTAGTTGGCGATCGCGTCCAGCACCTGCTCGCGGCTGACCGGGTCCAGGTTGTTCGTCGGCTCGTCGAGCAGCAGCACGTTGGCACCGGAGCAGACCAGCGTGGCCAGCGCCAGCCGGGTCTTCTCGCCGCCGGAGAGCACGCCTGCCGGCTTGTCCACGTCGTCGCCGGAGAAAAGGAAGGCGCCGAGGATCTTCCGCAGCTCGGTGTCGGTCTGCTCGGCGGCGGCGCTGCGCATGTGCTCGAGGATGGTGCGGTCCACGTCCAGGGTCTCGTGCTCCTGGGCGTAGTAGCCGAGCCGCAGCCCGTGACCGGGACGCACCTCGCCGGTGTCCGGCTCGAGCAGCCCACCCAGCATCCGGAGCAGGGTCGTCTTGCCGGCGCCGTTGAGGCCGAGGATGGCGACCCGGGAACCGCGGTCGACGGCCACGTCCACGTCGGTGAAGATCTCCAGGGACCCGTACGACTTCGACAGGCCGGAGGCGGTCAGCGGCGTCTTGCCGCAGGGGGCGGGGTTCGGGAACCGGACCTTCGCCACCTTGTCCGAGGTGCGCGTCTCCTCCAGGCCGCCGAGCAGTTTCTCGGCGCGCTTGGCCATGTTCTGCGCGGCCACCGTCTTGGTCGCCTTGGCCCGCATCTTGTCGGCCTGGGCCATCAGGGCGCCGGCCTTCTTCTCCGCGTTGGCGCGCTCCCGGCGGCGGCGGCGCTCGTCGGTCTCGCGCGCCTCCAGGTAGGTCTTCCAGCCCATGTTGTACATGTCGACGACCGAGCGGTTCGCGTCGAGGTACCACACCTTGTTGACCGCGGCCTCGAGCAGCTCGACATCGTGGCTGATCACGATGAGGCCGCCCTTGTGCTGCGCCATGTAACCGCGCAGCCAGGCGATCGAGTCCTGGTCGAGGTGGTTGGTCGGCTCGTCCAGCAGCAGGATGCCCTTGCCGTTCTGCCCGGAGTTGGCGAACAGGATGCGGGCCAGCTCGATCCGGCGGCGCTGACCGCCGGAGAGGGTGCCGATGGTCTGCGCCAGGGCGCGGTCGGGCAGGCCCAGGTTCGCGCAGATCCGGGCGGCCTCGGCCTCGGCGCCGTAGCCGCCGAGGGCGGAGAACTGGTCCTCGAGCTGGCCGTAGCGCCGGACCAGTTTGTCGTCGGCGCTCTCCTCCAGCTCCACCTCGAGCTTCTGCATCTCGGCGAGGATGCTGTCCAGCCCGCGGGCGGACAGCACGCGGTCGCGGCCGGTGACGTTGAGGTCGCCGGTGCGCGGGTCCTGCGGCAGGTAACCGATCTCACTGGTCCGCTCGACCTGTCCCGCGTACGGGATGCCCTCGCCGGCCAGCACCTTCAGCGTGGTGGTCTTGCCGGCGCCGTTGCGGCCGACCAGGCCGATCCGGTCGCCGGGCTGCACCCGCAACGTGGTCGGGGAGATCAGGATGCGGGCGCCTGCGCGGAGTTCGAGTCCGGTGGCGGTGATCATGAATTTCTCGCTCTCGGTGATCGGGCTGACTCAGGGCGCAAGAAAGCGCCGGCCGCCCGTTCGGTCCGGGGCGGTCGGCGCGGGGCAGGTCAGCCTTCGCAGAGCAGCACGCCGCCATAGTACCGGGCTGCCACGTTCGGCTCCCACTCGATTAGTTCACACAGCCACCGGGTACACGCCGTGCAACCGTGGCGAAGGCAGGACGACATGGAACTGAACGAACGCGCCGACATCGACACCAGTCAGGTGCAGGAGAGTGGCCGCTCGGGTGGCGGCGGTGGCATCGGCGGGCTCCCGATCGGTGGCGGCGGACTCACCGGCATCGTGGTGACCCTGGTGCTGGCGCTGGTCGGCGGCTACTTCGGGATCAACACGATGGGCGGTGGGGACGGCGGCGGCGACTCGGCCGCGACGCCCCTGAGCGGTTGCACCGGCGAGCAGAAACTCCAGGAGCTCAAGTGCCGCAACGCGCTCTACATCACGTCGATCCAGGCGTACTGGCGTGACCAGCTGCCGAAGTCCTTCGGCGAGCAGTACCAGCCCGCCACCACCCAGATCTTCGACGGTCAGGTGCGCACCGCGTGCGGCGCCGCCGACTCCGGCGTCGGCCCGTTCTACTGCCCCGCCGACGACAAGGTCTACATCGACCTGACCTTCTACCAGGTTCTCTCCCAGCAGCTGGGCGCGCCGGGCGAGTTCGCGCAGCCGTACGTGCTGGCCCACGAGTACGGCCACCATGTGCAGGACGTCCTCGGCACCGAGGCGGAGATGCGGCGCCGGCAGGAGCGCGACCCGTCCTCGGCGAACGAGGAGTCGGTGAAGCTGGAACTGCAGGCCGACTGCTACGCCGGTGCCTGGGCAAAATCGGCCGCCAACACCACCGACGCGGACGGCGACAAGATCTTCGTCAGCCTCACCGACCAGGACATTCAGGAGGGCATCCAGGCGGCCGGGCAGATCGGTGACGACACGCTCCAGAAGCAGGGCGGCGGCGAGATCAACCCGGAGCAGTTCACTCACGGCACGTCGGCGCAGCGGCAGGAGTGGTTCCGGGCCGGCTACGACTCCGGCGACCCGGCGCAGTGCGACACGTTCAAGGCCGGGGCGGTCGGCTGACGGCCCGGACGGCTTGTGACGGACGGTTGTGACGGACGGCTTTACGGACGGATCAGGATCGGCACGGCGCGAGCCGCGGCGACGGCGGTCACCAGGACCGCGTGCCGCGGCTCGGGCACATCCAGGAGGCGATCGGCGCGGAGCGCGGCGACCGGCCGCAGGGTGGGCGAGGCCAGGATGGCGTCGACGGCCGAACGATCCCCGCCGGTGACCACGGCGCTCAGGGCCCGTACCTCCGGAAGGAGAATGCGCCCGGCGATCCCGGCGCCGTCGGCAGCCGCCGCCTTGGCCTGATTGTCCCGGCGGCGCGCGAAGCGCTGCTGCGACCAGCCACCCGCCGCGGTCCGCCCCTGCACGTAGTGGGTGTCCACCTTGGACGTGATCAGTTCCGGTCCGTCGGCTATGCCGACGGCAACCGCGCCCTTGCGCGCCAGCAGCAGCCCCAGCCGCCGCGAGGCCTGCGCCTCACGGATCAACGCGTCGAGCGTCGAGACCGGGCCGGCACCGGGAGGCGCGCTGAGCGTCGCCGACGTGCCGTCCTCGGCGATCAAGGTCAGACCCTCCGCACGGTACGGGCCATGGCGCGTCGCGAAATTCTCCAGCCATCGCGGCAGCCGCTCCGGGGCGACGTCCACCCACTTCCCACCGCCTGCGGCCGGACGTTCTCCCATTCCTGTCACACTACGGTGGCAGGATCGCAGGGCATGAGCGACCTGGCCGGGACGTTGATGGAGCGGCTCACCACCGAGCTCGAGGCCGCGCGCGACCGGGAACGTGCCGCCGGCATGGAGGCCTACATGCGGGACCTGTTCCCGTTCTTCGGCCTGCCCGCACCGGCCCGCCGCGCCCGGGCCAGAACGGCACTCACCGGGCTGCCCCGGCCCTCCGCCGATGACCTGCGTGCCGTCGCCCTGGCCTGCTGGGAGCGTGACGAGCGGGAGTTCCAGCAGTTCGCCTGCGACTACCTGGTCGCCCACGCGGCGGTCCCGGGTCCGGAATTCCTCGACACCGTGGCGCGACTGATCACCACGAAATCGTGGTGGGACTCCGTCGACCCGCTCGCCACCCGCGTCGTCGGCGGTCTCGTGCGGCGGCACCCGGCGCTGGCCGGGCGGATGGACGAGTGGTCGCGCCACACGGACATGTGGCTGGTGCGCACGGCCGTCCTGCACCAGCTGCACTACGGGTCAGCGACCGATACTGATCGGCTGTTCGGCTACTGCGCGGCGCAGGCCGGCCACCCGGACTTCTTCGTCCGCAAGGCGATCGGCTGGGCCCTCCGGCAGTACGCGCGCACCGACCCGGGGGCCGTGCGCGTGTTCCTCGCCGAGCATGCCGGCGACCTGTCGCCCCTGTCGGTCCGGGAGGCGAGCAAACACCTCTGATCCCGCCGGAGGTCATTCCGGTGTTCAGGCGGCCGCCACGAGATGCAGCGCCAGCGCGGCGATCACCACGCTGGAGATCAGGGCGGTGATCAGCCGGCCTCGGTCGCCGGTCAGGAAGCGCCCGATCAGCGAGCCGCTCCCGGCGATCAGCAGCTGCCAGCTCGCGGAGGCGAGGAAGGCGCCGGCCACGAACCAGACGCCGCCTCCGGCGCCACCCCTGCCGAGCACCAGCGCGGCGAAATAGACCACAGTGGCCGGATTGAGCAGCGTGAGGGCGAGCACCGCGGCGTACGCACGTGGCGCTGTCCGCTCCCAGGCGGCACCAGTTTCTGCTGCGCCCGTGCCAGCCGCCTCGACCCGCGCCGCGCCCGCCGGGCCGGTGTCCGCCGGTCTGCGGCGGCGCAGCGCTCCCCGGGCCGTCCAGCCGGCCAGTCCGAGCAGGACCGCGGCCCCGGCCCACCGCAGCGGCCCGGCGATCGGCGTGATCGCGGTCGCAACGGCCGCTCCCCCGGCCACCGCCACCAGGGCGTAGAGCCCGTCCGCGGTCGCCGCACCCAGCCCGGCGGCCGCGCCGACCCGCAGGGAGACCCGGGCGCTGAGGCCGGCGACCAGGACCGCGATGGCGCCGACCGGGACGGCGATCCCGTAACCGGCGACCACGCCGGCGAGGAACGCGGCGCTCATGACCGTTGCCGGGGCACCGCCGCCCGCCGGGAGGCCTGCTGCCGCGCGCCGGCCCGCTCGGTCGCGGTGGCACGGACAGCCGGGTACGTCTCGAGTGCGGTCACGCCGCCATCCTGGGCCGCGGCCGGTCGCCGTACCACCGAATTTCGGTCACACCTGGTGCGATCACGACCTCACTACGTGACCGATGGGCGTCCGGCTCGATAGGGTCCGATCATGGTCGCTGAACTGATCCTGGTGCGGCACGGGCAGAGCCTGGCCAATGTCGCCTTCCCCGCCGCCGACGCGGAGGAACTCCTGGAGCTGAAGGTCGAACTGAGCGGGCGGGATGCCGAGGTGCCGCTCACCGAGACCGGCGAGGAGCAGGCCGCCGCGCTCGGCCGCTGGCTGGCCACCCTGCCGGCGGACCAGCTGCCCGAGGTCGTGATCACGTCGCCGTACCTGCGGGCCCGCGAGACGTGGCGCCTCGCGGCCGAGGCGTCCGGCCTGGACCTGCCGGAACCGACCACCGACGACCGGCTGGTCGACCGCCTCATGGGTGATCTGGAACTACTCACCCGCGCCGCGGTCACCGCCCGCTTCCCGGACGAGGCAGGACGCCGGGCCGCGGCCGGTGAGTACGAGTACGCGCCACCGGGTGGCGAGTCCTTTGCGGACATCCGCGTACGCCTGACCGCCTTCCTCGCCGACCTGGAGAGGGACCATGCCGGTCGGCGGGTGGTCGTGGTCGCCCATGACGCGGTGGTGCTGATGATGCGCGCCGTCGTCGAGAACCTGGAGTGGGAGCAGGTCCTCGCCGTCGAGGCGGAGGCCGGCAGTGTCCGCAATGCGTCGATCAGCCGCTTCGACGGCTCCTCCGGCACGCTCGTGCTGGACCGCTACAACGTGATCGATCACTTACCGTCCGCATAAATGAATAGACAGACATCTTGCAAAGGTATATTTGCAAACTTATCTTGGGACGATGCCCGAGACCCGCCATCCCCAGTCCCTGCGCGGGCTGGCGCACCCGTTGCGCGTACGCATCCTGCGGGTCCTTCATGAGCGGGGCGCCTCGACCGCCACCCGCCTGGCCGGTGATCTGGGGGAGAGTTCCGGCGCGACCAGTTACCACCTGCGTCAGCTCGCCGGGTACGGCTTCGTCGAGGAGGACGAGAAACTGGGACGCGGCCGGGAACGCTGGTGGCGGGTCGCCGGCCCGGAAACGGCGCCGGACCAGCAGCACGCCGTCGCGGTCGCCGACTTCCAGCGCGTACAGGATTTCCTCTCCCTCACCGGCGCCGTTCCCCCGGAGTGGTCCGGCAGCGTGGCCCTCGGCAGCCGGGTCCTGCGGATCACCCCCGCCGAGGCCACCGAGATGCTCGGGCGCATCGACCGGGTGCTGGCCGACTACCCGGCCGACCGGCCCGGCGAGACCGCGCCGGCGGACACCGCGAGGGTGGTGTTCCAGTGGCAGTCCTTTCCGCAGATCCGATGAACCGCCAGCTCGTCGTCCTGCTCGCCGCCGAAGGCATCTCGCTGCTGGGCAGCCGGATCACCTTCGTCGCCCTGCCCTGGCTGGTGCTCACCACCCACGACTCGGCCCTGCTCGCCGGCGTGGCGGGATTCGCCGAGATGCTCCCCTACATCATCGCCGGCCTGATCGGCGGACCCGTCGTGGACCGCGTCGGACCGCGCCCCACCGCGGTCGCCGCCGACGCGGCGAGCGTGCTCGCGGTCGCCGGCATCCCGCTCCTCGCGTTCTACGGCAACGCGCCGCTCAGCGTGGTGTTCCTGCTGATCGCCCTGGCCGGCGCCCTGCGCGGCTTCGGCGACGCGGCCAAACGCGCGCTCCTCCCGCGGACGATCGCCGCCGCCGGCGTCTCCACGGAACGCGGCACCACCCTCTACGACGGGGTCGCCCGCACCTCCACGCTGATCGGCCTGCCGCTCGCGGGCGTGCTGATCGCGGCGCACGGACCCGCGACCGTCCTGCTCTACGACGCGGCCACCTTCGCGATCACGGCCCTGATCATCGGGACGCTCGTGCAGGTCGGTGCCCCCGACGCGGCCGCCGACCAGGGCTACACCGACGCGCTGCGCGACGGGTTCCGGTGGGTCCGCGACGACCGGCTCATCCTCGGCGTGATGTCGCTACTGTTCGTGACGAACATGTTCGACCAGGCGTACGCCACCGTCTTCGTCCCCGTCTGGGTGCGCGAAGGCCCGCACGGCCCGGCCGCCCTCGGTGTCGTCGGCACCGCGTTCGGGCTCGGCGCCGTCGCCGGGAACATCCTCTACACCGTCCTGGCGCCCCGATTACCCCGCCGCCGCACCTTCGGCATCTGCTTCTTCCTCGGCGGACCCGCCCAGTTGCTGGCGCTCGCCCTCACCGACACGGTCTGGGTGGTCCTCGCCACCGCGGCCATCTCCGGCGCGCTCATGTCCACGGTGAACCCCATCCTGCTCGCTGCCGTCTACCGCCGGATCCCGGTCCACATGCACGGCCGCGTGATAAGCGTGCTCATCTCCGTGTCCTGGGCGGGCATCCCGCTCGGTGGGGTGCTGGGCGGCTGGGCCACGGACCTGCTGGGCCTGCGGACCGCGGCCCTGCTGGCGGCGATCGGCTACCTCGCGGTCACAGCGGCCCCCTTCCTCTTCCCGGCGTGGCAGGCCCTGGACCGGGGCGACCAGGTACGCAAAGCCGTCGCCCCGGCCTGACCCACCCCTGCCACCCGCCCCTGCCCTGCCCCTGCCCTGCCCCGCGCGCCACGACCCCACATCGCCGAGAGCCGGCAGAAGGCGACCCAGGTGGGGCACGGCCGTATTGCCCGAGCGCCCCGCACCGGCCGGGGGCGGTATTGCCTGGGCCGTCGACATCCGCCGGGCAGGCGGCATCGCCCCGCGACCGGTATCGGCCCGGTGGGCGGTGCTGGCCCGGTGGGCGGTGCTGGCCCGGTGGGCGGTGCTGGCCCGGTGGGCGGTGCTGGCGGGGCCGCGGTCCTGGAGCAATGAAACAGCAGCCGAGATGTTGATCTGCTGGCGCTACGAAATCGCTGTGATCATGAACCTGAAACCGCGATTTCGCACCGCCAGCAGATCAACACCCCTGCACAAGCCGCCCGCAGCAGCCCACAGCCACAAACTCACCAACAACAAACGGCCTTCCGGCCCTGCCTTTCGCTCCCTGTGGCGGACATACCAGTCGCTCGATCGTCCGCCGGTCGCTACGGTCTCCGGATGCCTCTCGCTCACGATGTCACCGGCAGCGGTCCCGCTGTCCTGCTCCTGCACTCCACCGTTTGCGACCGGCGCATGTGGGACCCGCAGATCCCCGCACTGACCGCCGCCGGATACCGGGTCGTCCGCTGCGACCTGCGCGGTTACGGCGAGTCGCCGGTCCCCGCGGAACCCTGGGACGACACCACCGACGTGACGGACCTGCTCGCCGACCTCGCCATCGACCGCACCGCCGTGATCGGATCCTCCGGCGGCGGGCAGGTGGCGATCGAGTTCGCCGCCCGCACACCGGACCGGGTCACCGCCCTCGTCCTGCTCTGCACCGCCCTGCCCGGCCACGAGCCCAGCGCCCAGCTGCGCGAGTTCGGCGCACGCGAGGACGCCCTGCTGGAGGCGGGCGACGTGGCGGGCGCCACCGAGCTCAACGTGAACCTCTGGCTGGGCCCGGAGGCGGGGGACGAGGAGCGCTCAGGAGTACGCGAGATGCAGCGCAACGCCTTCGACATCCAACTGGCCGCCGACCGCGAACAGGCCGCCGCCGCAGCCACCCCGCCGCAGCCCGTTCCCGAAGCTCCGGCCCCGGACGTCACCGCGTCCGCCTCCACCGCGCAGGTCTCCATCGCGCAGGCACCGGCCGGGATCGGCTTCGACATCGCCGCGATCACCGCGCCGACGCTTCTCGTCTCCGGGGCCCACGACCTCCCCGACTTCCAGGAGATCGCCGCCCACCTCGCCGGCAGCCTCCCGCACGCCCGCCACCTGCACCTGCCCTGGGCGGGTCACCTTCCCAGCCTGGAACGCCCCGACCTGATCAACCCCCTCCTGATCGAGTTCCTCACCGACCCGGCCTGACCCGTCCGGCCACGACCTCACCGGAACCGGCGGGCCGCACGCCCGCCCCTCCACCGGCAGCCGCACGACCGCCACCTCATCAGGCACGGCAAGCCACCCGGCCGCCAGCCCACCAAGACCGGCAAGCCACCCGGCCGCCAGCCCACCAAGACCGGCAAGCCACCCGGCCGCCAGCCCACCCGGGCTGGCGACTTGTGCGATCGCGCGCCGCCCCCTGGGCAGCCGGCCGGTTCAGTCCTGGATCATCCACTCCGTCAGCTGGACGGCGACCTCGCGATCGCCGTCCACGCGCACGTCTTCGAGGGCGATCCGCCGGTAGAGCACCAGCACCAGATCACTGGCGCTGCCCTGAAACCGGGTGACCGGCTCCCCGCTCGCGGCCGGACCCACGATCACCCCGGCCGGAGAGAGGTCGACCGTCCAGGACGGCCCCTCCAGTGCCTGGAACTCGACGCGGGCCGGGCGGTGCGGCCACGACCCCGCCGAGCCCAGGCAGACGGACAGGAACTCCGGCACGCCGTCGACGGCCACGGCGGCGGGCAGCGGTTCCGGCCGGCCGGCTGCCTCCTGCGCGTCGAACGCGTGGACCGCTGCCTCCTGCACCTGGTGCCGGGCGATCGCGCCGACGGTGCGCGGCGCCGCCGACTCCGGCCACCACGCCCACGCCGGCGCTTCCGGGCCGGCCTCCCGGAGGGCGTCGAGCAGGCCGCGGGTGGCCTCCTCAAGACCCCGAGCCGAAGCCGCCGCCTCTTTCCCGGAGGCGCCGCCGGCCGGCACGCCTGCCTCAGGACCCGGCGACTCCGGTGCGGCAACAGGTGCGGGATCAGGGAACGGGGGTGGGGTGGTGACGTCCGCCGCCGTGACCGCGGCGGTCCAGAAACGCTGGACCCGGGTCAGGTGGCTGACCAGCTCGCCGACCGACCAGTCGGGGCAGCCGGGCACGCGCGCGGTGAGGTCGGTGGCGGCGTCGCGCAAGGCCGCCGAGCGGGACTCGACGAGCGACAGGAGTTCCGGGAACGGCGGTGTCGATGACATGAGGCGGTTCTATCACCGGCGTACGACAGAACAGCGCCGAGCCGGCCGGGTGACGCTCTCCTGGCGTACAGAAAAAGGGTCAGGGCGGCGCGCCGGAAGCGCACCGCCCTGATCTGTTTCAGTCTGAGAGATGGATCAGACGTTGAAGCCGAGAGCTCGGAGCTGCTCGCGCCCGTCGTCCGTGATCTTGTCGGGGCCCCACGGCGGCAGCCACACCCAGTTGATCCGGAAGTCCTGCACGAGGCCGCCGCCGGGGCCGGTGGTGAGCGCCTGCCGGGTCTGGTCCTCGATGACGTCGGTGAGCGGGCAGGCCGCCGACGTGAGCGTCATGTCGAGGGTGACCACGTTCTCGTCGTCCACGTGGACGCCGTAGACGAGGCCCAGGTCGACGACGTTGATGCCGAGCTCGGGGTCGACAACGTCCTTCATCGCCTCTTCGACGTCGTCCACGGACGCCTTCTTCACCGCCGGGGCTTCCCCGCCGGCGACCGCCGCGGAACCGTCGGCCGCGACCGCCGCGGAGCCGTCGGCCGCACCCGCCGCGGAGCCGTCGGCCGCACCCGCTGCGGAGCCGTCGGCCGGAGCCGTCGCGGTGTCGGCGGCCTCGGAGACGCTTGCCGCCGGGACCTCCACGGGCTCGCCGGCCGCTGCCGCCTCGGCGCGCTCGGTGGCGAGCCAGCCGGGAACCTCGTCCGCCGCCACATCGGTGGCGGTTGCCGAGGTCGCCGCCACGGTCTGAACAGTTTCAGTCTTGTCGCTCACGCCTTCACCTCCGGGCTCATGCCCACATCCACGCCGGCGCGGACCGCCGCGTCCTTGAACGCCATCCAGGGCAGCAGCGCACACTTCACCCGGGCCGGGAACTTGGCGACGCCGGCGAACGCGATGCCGTCGCCGAGCACCTCCTCGTCGGGCTCGGCCTGGCCGCGGCTCTGCATCAAGTCTACGAATGCCTGGTGGATCTCCGAGGCGGTCGCCGTGTCCTTGCCCTGCAACAGCTCGTGCAGCACGGATGCGGACGCCTGGCTGATCGAGCAGCCGAGCCCATCGTAGGAAATCTCTGACAGATCAGATGTGACCCGCACGGTGATCTCGTCACCGCACGTGGGGTTGACGTGATGCGCCTCGCCGTCGAACGGATCACGCAACCCACGCCCGTGCGGGTTCTTGTAGTGGTCGAGGATGATCTCCTGGTAGAGACCGTCGAGCATCATCAGCCGAACACCTTCCGCACCTGGTCGAGACCGCGCGCCAGGGCGTCGATCTCGTCCGTGGTCGTGTAGAGGTAGAACGAGGCCCGGGTCATCGCCGGGACGCCGAAGCGGGAGCAGACCGGCCGCGCGCAGTGGTGGCCGACCCGCACCTCGACGCCGAGCGCATCCAGGACCTGTCCCACGTCGTGCGGGTGTACCCCGTCGACGCCGAACGACACCGTGCCACCCCGGCCCGCGGGCGATGCCGGTCCGAAGATCCGGACGTCCGGCACCGAGGTGAGCGCGTCCAGCGCGTACGCCGTGATCTCCTGCTCGTGCCGGTGGATCGCCTCCATGCCCAGCCCGGTCAGGTAGTCGACGGCCGCGCCGAGACCGATCGCCTCGGTGATCGGCGGGGTGCCGGCCTCGAACCGCGCCGGTGGGGCGGCGTAGGTCGTACCCGTCATCGTGACCGTCTCGATCATGGAGCCGCCGCCGAGGAACGGCGGCAGCTGCGCGAGCAGGTCGAAGCGGCCCCAGAGCACGCCGATGCCGGTCGGGCCGAGCATCTTGTGGCCGGTGAACGCGATCAGGTCCGCGCCGAGGGACCGCACGTCGATCGGCAGGTGCGGCACCGACTGCGAGCAGTCCAGCACGAGCAGCGCACCCACCTCGCGGGTGCGCGCCGAGATCCGGGAGAAGTCGTTGATCGTCCCCAGCACGTTGGACATGTGCACCAGCGAGACGATCTTCGTCCGAGGGGTGATCAGCGAGTCCAGCGACGACTCGTCGAGCCGGCCCTCGTCGGTGATCCCGAACCACCGCAGCGTGGCGCCGGTCCGCTCACAGAGCAGCTGCCACGGCACGATGTTGGAGTGGTGCTCCATCTCGGAGATGACGATCTCGTCGCCCGGGCCGATCCGGAGGTGCTGCCCGGCCGAGTGGGCGACCAGGTTGAGCGCCTCGGTGGAGTTCTTGGTGAAGACCACCTCGTCCGGGCTAGCCGCACCGATGAAGGTGGCGATGCGAGCCCGGGCCCCCTCGTAGGCCTCGGTCGACTCGGTGCCGAGCGTGTGCACGGAGCGGGACACGTTGCCGTTGTACCGCTCCTGGTGCGCGCGCATGACGTCGAGCACCTGCACCGGTTTCTGCGAGGTGTTGGCGCTGTCCAAGTAGACCAGCGGGTGGCCGTTGACCTCCCGCTCGAAGATCGGGAAGTCCTTGCGGACCTGCTCGACGTCGAAGCTCATCGGTTAACCCCTGTCAGGCCTTGGTGAGGAACTTCTCGTAGCCCTCGGCCTCGAGACGCTCCGCCAGCTCCGGGCCGCCCTCTTCGACGATCTTGCCGCCGACGAAGACGTGCACGAAGTCGGGCTGGATGTACCGCAGGATCCGGGTGTAGTGGGTGATCAGCAGGAAGCCGGTCTGCCCGGTCGCCCGGACCCGGTTCACGCCCTCGCTGACGACCCGCAGCGCGTCGATGTCGAGGCCGGAGTCGGTCTCGTCGAGGATCGCGATCTTCGGCTTCAGCAGCTCGAGCTGCATGATCTCGTGACGCTTCTTCTCACCGCCGGAGAAGCCCTCGTTCACGTTGCGCTGCGCGAACGCGGGGTCCATCTGCAGCTTCTCCATGGCGCCGCGGAGCTCGCCGGCCCAGGTACGCAGCTTCGGCGCCTCACCGTCGATCGCGGTCTTCGCGGTACGCAGGAAGTTCGCCACCGAGACGCCGGGGACCTCGACCGGGTACTGCATGGCCAGGAAGAGGCCGGCCCGGGCACGCTCGTCGACGCTCAGCTCGTGCACGTCGACGCCGTCGAGGGTGACGGAACCGCCGGTGATCTCGTACTTCGGGTGGCCTGCGATGGAGTAGGCCAGCGTCGACTTGCCGGAACCGTTCGGACCCATGATCGCGTGGGTCTCGCCGGACTTCACGGTGAGGTCGACCCCGGCCAGGATCGGCTTCAGCTCGCCCTCGGGCAGCTTCACCGAAACCTGCAGGTCGCGGATCTCCAGGGTGCTCACGGCTCTACTCCATTACTGGGTGTGGTCGAAACGTAGATGTCGCCGTCGCGGATCTCGACGGGGTAGACCGCCACCGGGTCGATGGCGGGTGGTCCGGAGGGTTCGCCGGTGCGCAGGTCGAAACGGGAGCCGTGCAGCCAGCACTCGAGCGTGCAGCCGTCGACCTCCCCTTCGGACAGTGCCACGGAGGCGTGACTGCACTCGTCACGTACCGCGTAGAAGTTGTCGTCGTCGGCGTGCACCACCGCGACCTCGACACCGTCGATCTCCACCTGGAGCGCGGTGCCTTTGGCCACGTCGGACACCGGCCCGACCAACTCGAACGTCACTGTCCTGCCTCGACCAGCCGAGCCTCGATCACATCACCGAGGCGCTCACGCAACTCCTCGACCGGGATCTTATTGATCAGCTCGGCGAAGAAACCACGGACCACCAGCTTGCGAGCCTCACCCTCGGGGATGCCGCGCGCCATCAGGTAGAACAGCTGCTCATCGTCGAACCGGCCGGTCGCGCTGGCGTGCCCGGCGCCGGCCACCTCGCCGGTCTCGATCTCCAGGTTCGGGACCGAGTCGGCGCGCGCCCCGTCGGTGAGCACGAGGTTGCGGTTGATCTCGTACGTGTCGGTGCCGGTCGCGGCCGCCCGGATCAGCACGTCGCCGACCCAGACGGTGTGCGCCGACGCACCCTGCAGCGCGCCGCGGTAACCCACGTAGCTGCGGCAGTCCGGCACGCTGTGGTCGACCAGCTGCCGGTGCTCCTGGTGCTGGCCGGCGTCGGCGAAGTAGAGCCCGAACAGCTCGGCGTCGCCGCCGCGGCCGGTGTATTCCACGCTGGTGAACTGCCGGACCAGGTCGCCGCCGAGAGTCACCTGGAGGTGCTGGACGCGGGCGTCCTTGCCGACCCGGAACTTGATGTGCTGGGCCTGCACGGCGTCCCGGTCCCACTCGGCCAGGGTCACGAAGGTCAGCTGCGCGCTGTCACCGAGCACGACCTCGATGTTGTCGGCCAGGGTCACCGAGCCGGTCTGCTCCAGCACGATCGTCGCCTTGGCGAAGTTGCCGACCTTGACGACGGTGCGCGCCGCCGCGGCGTCGCCGCCCTTGCCGACCACCCGGATCACCGCCGCCTCGGCCGGCACGGCCTCGGCTGCCACCTCGATGAGGGTGACGCCGGCGGCCGCGCCGAACGCGAGAGCGCTGATCCGGTCGAACGGGGTCAGCACCGGCTCCGCCCCGTCGACGGTGGACACCGTCACGCCGGCCGGCAGGTCGCCGTACTCGACGGACGGCGCGGTGCCGGTCAGCGACGTGGCCTTGACCAGGTCACGCAGGCGCTTGAGCGGGGTGAAACGCCACTCCTCCTCCAGGCCGTTCAGGGCCGGGAAGTCGGTGACGTCGAAGGAGCGCAGCACCTGCGACTTGGTGCTCGGCGGGGCGATGGCCTCGGTAGTCATTTCTTCCTTCGTCGTATTTCCAGCTTGACCCGTGGGTGCGCGGCAGTGGGCGTCAGCCCACCGCCCCCTCCATCTGGAGCTCGATCAGGCGGTTGAGCTCCAGCGCGTACTCCATCGGGAGCTCCTTGGCGATCGGCTCGATGAAGCCGCGCACGATCATCGCCATCGCCTCGTCCTCGGTCAGGCCACGGCTCATCAGGTAGAAGAGCTGGTCCTCGCTGACCTTGGAGACGGTCGCCTCGTGACCCATGTTCACGTCGTCCTCGCGGATGTCGACGTACGGGTACGTGTCCGAGCGGGAGATCGTGTCCACCAGGAGCGCGTCGCACTTGACCGTGCTCTTCGAGTTCGACGAGCCCTCCAGGACCTGCACGAGCCCGCGGTACGACGTCCGGCCGCCACCCCGGGCGATCGACTTCGAGACGATCGTCGAGGAGGTGTGCGGGGCGGCGTGCACCATCTTGGCGCCCGAGTCCTGGTGCTGGCCCTCGCCGGCCATGGCGATCGAGAGCACCTCGCCCTTGGCGTGCTGACCGGTCATGTAGACGGCCGGGTACTTCATCGTCACCTTGGAACCGATGTTGCCGTCGACCCACTCCATGGTCGCGCCCTCTTCGCAGGTGGCGCGCTTGGTGACCAGGTTGTAGACGTTGTTCGACCAGTTCTGGATGGTCGTGTAACGCACCCGGGCGTTCTTCTTCACGACGATCTCGACGACCGCGGAGTGCAGCGAGTCCGACGAGTAGATCGGCGCGGTGCAGCCCTCGACGTAGTGGATGTAGCTGCCCTCGTCGGCGATGATCAGGGTCCGCTCGAACTGGCCCATGTTCTCCGTGTTGATCCGGAAGTAGGCCTGCAGCGGGATGTCCACGTGCACGCCCTTCGGCACGTAGATGAACGAGCCGCCGGACCACACGCTGGTGTTCAGCGCGGCGAACTTGTTGTCACCGACCGGGATGACGGTGCCGAAGTACTCCTTGAAGAGCTCCTCGTGCTCCCGCAGCGCGGTGTCGGTGTCCAGGAACAGGACGCCCTGCTGCTCCAGGTCCTCACGGATCGCGTGGTAGACGACCTCGGACTCGTACTGCGCGGCGACACCGGAGACCAGGCGCTGCTTCTCCGCCTCAGGGATGCCGAGCTTGTCGTACGTCGCCTTGATGTCCGCGGGCAGGTCGTCCCACGTGGCGGCCTGCTTCTCGGTGGAGCGCACGAAGTACTTGATGTTCTGGAAGTCGATGCCGGTGAGGTCGGCGCCCCAGTTCGGCATCGGCTTGCGGTCGAACAGGCGCAGGCCCTTGAGGCGCAGGTCGAGCATCCACTGCGGCTCGCTCTTCAGCGCGGAGATGTTGCGCACCACCGCCTCGGACAGACCACGCTGGGCGGTCGCGCCCGCGGTGTCGGCGTCGGCCCAGCCGTACTCGTACCGACCAAGAGCGGCGAGGTGCTCTTCCTGAGTGACGATCTGGTCAGTCATGTATCTGTCCTAACCGTGTTTTCGGTGGGTGCGGTGGCGAGGGCCGGGATATGCGTGGTGCACACCCCGTCGCCGTGCGCGATGGTGGCGAGACGCTGCACGTGGGTGCCGATGAGCCGCGAGATCACTTCGGTCTCGGCGTCGCACAGCTGAGGAAACTCGGCGGCCACGTGCGCCACCGGGCAGTGATGCTGGCACAACTGCCCGCCGGACGCGATCGTGGTCGCGCTGGCAGCGTAACCCTCGGCGGTCAGCGCCTCGGCGAGCGCCTCCGCCCGGGCGATGGGATCGGAGCCGGTGATGCTTATCGCGGCCTTCAGTCGCTCCTCGAGCGCCCGGACCTGGGCCGAGGCGAACGAACTGATCGCCTCCGGCCCGTGATGCTCGGCGATCCAGCGCAGCGCGGCAGTGGCGATGCCGTCGTAGTGATGCGGGTTCAGATCCTCGCGAGCGGCGGCGGTGAGCACGAAGGCCTTGGCCGGGCGGCCACGGCCCCGCGGGCGGTCGACGCGCCGCTCGCGCTGCTCGACGAGACGCTCGGCGAGCATCGCGTCGAGGTGCTTGCGGATGGCGGCCGGGCTGAGGCCGAGCTCCGCCCCGAGCTCGGCGGCCGTCGTGGCGCCACGCTTCAGGAGCAACTGAGCGACCCGGTCACGGGTGCGCCCGTCCGAGGCCGTGGCAGACGCCACCGCACTCACCGGGATCAGCACCTCGTTTTTCACTACGCCAACGTTACGTATTTCCGCCAGGCCCTGCAAACCGAACCCCGGTGATCCACCACACCGGTGACCGGAGCTGCCAAAATTCATGTCGGACCCCGCGCGTACGATCCCTCGGGTGAACTCCTCCACGCCGCGCCGATCGATCCTGGAGTCCGTTTCGCTGTCCCGGCCCGGGCGGCGTCTGAGTTCCGCCCTGCGGCCGCTCGCCCTCGCCTCCCTGGTGGCGAACGCCGGTCTGATCGTCACCGGCGCGGCGGTCCGGCTCACCGGCTCCGGGCTCGGCTGCCCGACGTGGCCCAAGTGCACCGACGAGTCCTACACGACGACCGCCGAGATGGGCGTCCACGGGATGATCGAGTTCGGCAACCGCCTGCTCACGTTCGTCCTGGTCGGCCTCGCGTTCGCCACGTTCTTCGCCGCGCTGCTCAGCCGGCCGCGCCGCAAGTCGCTGATCATCATGTCGATCGCGGTCGCGCTCGGCGTGCCCGGCCAGGGCGTCGTCGGCGGCATCACCGTGCTCACCAACCTCAACCCGTGGGTCGTGGGCCTGCACTTCATCCTGTCGATCGCGCTGATCGCCGGCTGCTACGCCCTCTGGCGCCGCGTCGACGAGGGCGACGGCAAACCCGTCCCCCTGGTCCCCGCCCCGATCCGCCACCTCTCCTGGATCGCCGCGGTCGTCAGCTTCGCCGTGATCGCGGTCGGCGTCGTCGTCACCGGCAGCGGCCCGCACGCCGGCGACCAGGGCGCCAAACGGAACGGCCTCGACCCGGCCACCGTCTCCCAGTTCCACGCCGACCTGGTCTTCCTGCTGATCGGCCTCTCCGTCGCCCTCTGGTTCGCCCTCCGAGCCGTCGGCGCCCCCGCACACACCGTCCGCGCCGCCGCCGTCCTCATCGCGGTCGAGTTCAGCCAGGGCGCGATCGGCTTCGTGCAGTACTTCACCCACCTGCCCGTCCTCCTCGTCGCCGCACACATGCTCGGCGCCGCGATAACCTGGACAGCGACCCTCGCCGTCCTCTGGTCCCTGCGCACCCGCCCCGAGCGCCCGCAGCCCACCACGACCGGCCCCGACCACGCGCATCCCCAGCTCGCCGAGCCGGTCACCGCTTCTTGAGTACGGGCAACGCCCGCACCACCGAACCCCCGCCCGTCCCGCCGGGTCCACACGCGGTCCACCTGCCTGCTCAAGCACGCCCCGCGCCCACCGGCCGCCTCGGCCCACCCGCCTGGTCAAGCACGCCCCGCGCCCACCGCCCGCCTTGGCCCACCCGCCTGGTCAAGCACGCCTCGCGCCCACCGGCCGCCTCGGCCCACCCGCCGGGACACGACAGCCCGCGCCCGCCGGGGCACCTAACCGGTCCAGCAGTTGCCGTCGCGCCAAGCCCCCCACTCCGGCGCCGCCTCTCACCGCACCGCACCACGCCGTGCCTCACCGCACCCGCCGCACCGTGCCCCGCCGTGCCTCACCGCGCCCGCCGCACCGCGCCTCACCGCACCGTGCCCGGCCGTGCCTCACCGCGCCCCGCCGCGGGAGTCCTGCGTGCGCCGCACCGCCATCACCGTCAAGCCGATGAATGCCGCCCGCGCATGAGCCCCGGATCCCCGGTGGCGCGCCGGACGGGTCGCCCCAGCCAAGATGTTGATCTGCTAGCGCTACGAAATCGCTGTGATCATGGGGTCAAAACCGCAATTTCGCATCGCTAGCAGATCAACATCGCTCCTGCGGACGCAACGCAGCCGGCCGCGGCGACAGCCTGCGCCTCATGTGCACCGAACACCGGCGCAAACCGGCAGAAGAAATCACCCTGGCTGCTTGACAAGACCATAGGACGACCCCAGAACCCCCTGCATCGATACGTGGGGCCATACCGGGGCTATACAGCACCGCTCAGGAACCACGGACGCCTTCGCGCATCCGTCCGTGGCCGCCCGCCGATGCGCCCCCGCCCAGCAACACCCGCGGCGTCAGCCGGGTCACCCACCTCGCCGGAGCGATCCCGCCACCTTGCGCACTCTCCGGGAGCACGGCGAGGCAAGCACGACGCATGCGAACCGCAGGGAACCAGCCGCAAGCCAGAAACAGCGATGGGCGCAACCCGCAGCCAGCACGGCCGCAAACCAAAAGCAGCACGGGCGCAAGCCGCACGCAGCGCCAACAGTGAGCAGCACGGATGCGGGCGGGCGGCCGAGCTTCAGGGGAAACCGACAACTCCCTCTCCTCCCCCAGGTGGGGCTTGCCGAAGGAGGGGAGGTTCTTGAGGAGGCCCGAAACGCCGCCGCCCCGGCCGGGAGGGCCAGGGCGGTCTGACGCAGGTAGGAGTGGGACCGGCTCAGAGCCGGCGCAGGATCGCGTCGGCCAGGCGGGCGGCTGAGCCGGGGCCCTCGGTGAAGAAGAGGCTGGGCTCGGTCAGTTCGAGTTCGATGAGCGTCGGCGTGCCGTCGGGGCCGGGGATCAGGTCGACCCGGGCGTAGAGCAGGTTGCCGGTGCCGCCGGGGATGGCGGCCAGCACCTTGGCGGCCGTCTCGAGTTCGGCGGGGGACGGCGTGCGCGGGGTGATGTCCTCGCTGCCGGGGTCGATGTTGCTGTCGGCGGCGGGGCCGCTCAGCATCGGGCCTTTGCGGATGGCGTGGCTGTAGGTCAGTTCGCCTGCCGCGTCGGGGGTGCACAGGACGGCGGTCTCGCCGGCGGTGTCCACGGCCGTCAGGTAGGGCTGGATCATCGTGGTGCGGCCGGCCGCGCCGAGACGTTCGACGTGGGCCTGCGCGAGGGGCAGGTCGGCGGGCAGGTGGTAGCGGCCGGTGTCCTGGCTGCCGGCGCTGACGGTGGGCTTGACCACCCATTCGCCGTCCGCCGGCGGTGACCAGGTCTGGCCGGGCGCCACGAACTCGGTGGGGATGGTCGGCACGCCGGCTTCGGCGAGGTCACGCAGGTAGACCTTGTCGGTGTTCCAGGCGATGACGTCGGCGGGGTTGAGCAGCCGGGGCACCCGGCGTGCCCAGGTCACGAATTGTTCGTGCCGGGCGACGTAGTCCCAGGTGGACCGGATCACGGCCAGGTCGTAGCCGGACCAGTCCGCGGTCTCGTCGTCCCAGCGGACCGCCTCGACGATCACCCCGCGCTCGCGCAGGGCGTCGCGCAGCAGGTGATCGTCGTCCCAGAGGTCGGGGAAGGTCGCGCACGTGACGAGGGCGACCCGGCGAGAAGTGTTCACTAGCGGGCCATGCTCCGGCGGGCCATCGAACGCCACAGGTCGTTGCTGGGACGCATCTGCTCGAGGAGCTCGCGCTCCCACTCGTTCTCCACGGTGACGCCGGCGTGCTCGCACGCCTCCCGGGCGACGCCGGTGTCCTGGGCGAACTGGTCGGACCACTCGCCGTCCTCACCGACGAGAACGATCCGGGCGCCGCGCTTACCGACGTACTCGATCACCGCCTTGGCACCGCCGTGCCCGGCGGCGAAAGACTTGATGTCGGAAGTCAGTGTCGTAACGGAACCTTCTGCCATGGTTCGCAGCCTAAGCACTCAGCCGCGCCACACGGGGCACCCTTGTCTTGTTTTGTGACTCCAATTACCTGCAGGTTTCGAAATCCGGAGCATTGTTATGTTCTGATTACGCCCGAATTGCCGCATGTACCAATATCCGTCCTTCGAGTGACGGACAGTGACTGACAGTGGTGACAATCCGGGCATCCTGTGCGACGCCCTGCGCGGCCCGTAACGGCGACCTGAGACGACGGGCCGGCGGCGGCCCGGCGGCGGCCTGTGACGCGCGCCCGTGCCGGTCAGATCAGCGCATCGACGGCGATCGCCATGAAGACCACCGTGAGGTACGTGATCGACAGGTGGAACAGCCGCATCGGTTTGACCGGAGCGCCGCCCCGGCTGCCGTAGGCGAACCTGATCGCCTCGGCGAGGAAGGCGAGACCCATCACGATCGCGGTGACGCCGTAGATCGGGCCGAGGCCGAGACCGAGCGCCCAGGCCGCGAACGACGACGCCAGCGTCAGGACGGTGTAGAGGATGATTTCGAAATTGACCCGCCTCATCGACCGCACCACCGGCAGCATCGGGATGCCGGCGCGGGCGTAGTCGTCCTTGTACTTCACGGCGAGCGCGTAGAAGTGCGGCATCTGCCAGAAGAAGACGACGGCGAAGAGCGCCCAGCCCATCGGGTCGACGGTGCCGGTGACGGCGGCCCAGCCGATGATCACCGGGGCCGCGCCGCAGACGCCGCCCCAGAAGGTGTTCGCCGGGGTCCGCCGCTTCAGCCACATCGTGTAGATCACGTCGTAGTAGAAGATCGACGCGGCGGTGAGGGCGGTCGCCAGCCAGTTGGTGAAGGCGGCCATCACCACGACGGAGATCACAGCGAGCGTCAGGCCGAAGATGAGCACGGCCCGCGGGCTGATCTCGTGTGCCGGGATCGGCCGCCGCTTCGTACGCCTCATCAGCTGGTCGATGTCGCGGTCGATGTAGCAGTTGAGCGCGCTCGCGGCGCCGCCCGCCAGGGCGCCGCCGATCAGCACCACCGCGAAGGTGACCAGGTCAGGCCAGCCACCGGCCGCCAGGATCATGGTCGGGACGGTGGTCACCAGCAGAAGCTCGACGATCGCCGGCTTGGTGAGGGCCAGATAGGCCCGCATCACCGCGGCCCGGTTGCGTCGGGTCTCACGTGGCGCACGCTTCGCCACGCCGGGCCCCCGTCGGTGGACGGGACGCTCGGTGATCATGCTCACGGACAGCCACCTTCCGGCATTCGGCTTTATTTCGCGGCCGTTGCCGGGTATCCACCCAGCGGTCCGCCCGGACAGCCTACGCGCAGCCGTCTGCGCTGCTTGGGGCACCCGGTAGGGATGCGAACCGTCACATCGTGTGATCCGGCATGTCCGCTCACAGCGTATGTGCCTGGGCCGTTCGCTGCGCACGTGTTTAGGCCGACTGGATAGGGTCAAGCCGAAAAGGGTTCCATTATTTTGCCCGAGGAGCACAACCGACGTGGCTGCCACAGATCCCGCTCTCAACTGGTCCGACCTCGACCGCAAGGCGGTGGACACCACCCGGGTGCTGGCCATGGACGCCGTGGAGAAGGCCGGCAACGGTCACCCCGGCACCGCCATGAGCCTGGCGCCGGCCGCCTACCTGCTGTTCAACCGTGTCATGCGACATGACCCGACGGACCCGGAGTGGGCGGGTCGCGACCGCTTCGTGCTGTCCTGCGGACACTCCAGCCTCACCCTCTACGTCCAGCTCTACCTCAACGGTTACAGCCTGTCGCTGGACGACCTGAAGACGCTGCGCCAGTGGGACTCGCTCACCCCGGGTCACCCGGAGTACGGGCACACCCCCGGCGTCGAGATCACCACCGGCCCGCTGGGTCAGGGCGTCGGCAACGCGGTGGGCATGGCGATGGCCGCCCGCCGCGAGCGCGGCCTGTTCGACCCGGACGCGGCGCCGGGCCAGTCCCCGTTCGACCACCACGTGTACGCGCTCTGCTCGGACGGCGACATCGAGGAGGGTGTCAGCCACGAGTCCAGCGCGATCGCGTCGGTGCAGAAGCTCGGCAACCTCACGGTGATCTACGACGACAACGAGATCTCGATCGAGGACGACACCCGGATCGCGAAATCCGAGGACGTCGGCGCGCGGTACGCGGCGTACGGCTGGCACGTGCAGACCGTCAACTGGCGCAAGGACGAGGGCGGCTACGACGAAAACGTCGAGGAGCTCTGGAACGCGATCCAGGCCGCCAAGGCGGTGACCGACAAGCCGTCCTTCATCGTCCTCAAGACGATCATCGGCTGGCCGGCGCCGAAGAAGCAGAACACCGGTAAGATCCACGGCTCCGCGCTGGGCGCCGACGAGATCGCCGCCACCAAGGAGATCCTCGGCTTCGCCAACGAGCCGTTCGCGGTCGACCACGAGGTCGTCAAGCACGCGCAGCAGGCCGTCGAGCGGGGCAAGGCCGCGCACGCCGAGTGGCAGAAGGCGTTCGACGCCTGGGCCGCCGGCAACGCCGAGGGCAAGGCGCTGTTCGACCGGCTCGCCACCCGCACCCTGCCGGAGGGCTGGCACAACGCGCTGCCCGAGTTCCCGGCGGACGAGAAGGGCCTGGCCACCCGCGCCGCCTCCGGCAAGATCCTGGAGGCGCTCGCGCCGGTCCTGCCCGAGCTCTGGGGCGGCTCCGCCGACCTGGCGGAGAGCAACAACACCACGATGAAGGGCGAGCCTTCCTTCATCCCCGCGGAGTACGCGACGAAGGAGTTCCCCGGCCACGAGTACGGGCGGACGCTGCACTTCGGTATCCGCGAGCACGGCATGGGCTCGATCCTCAACGGCATCGCGGTGCACGGCGGCACCCGTCCGTACGGCGGCACCTTCCTGGTGTTCAGCGACTACATGCGTGGCGCTGTCCGGCTCTCCGCGCTGATGAAGCTGCCGGTGACCTTCGTGTGGACGCACGACTCGATCGGTCTCGGCGAGGACGGCCCGACGCACCAGCCGATCGAGACGCTCACCGCGCTGCGCGCCATCGTCGGCCTCGACGTGGTCCGCCCGGCCGACGCCAACGAGACCGCGTTCGCCTGGCGTGGTGCCCTCGAGCACACCGACCGGCCGACCGCGCTGGCGCTGTCCCGGCAGAACCTGCCCACCATCGACCGCAGCAAGTACGCGTCGGCCGAGGGCACGCTCAAGGGCGGCTACATCCTCTCCGAGGCGTCCACCGGCGAGCCCAAGGTGATCCTGATCGCCAGCGGTTCCGAGGTGTCGATCGCGCTCGTCGCGCAGGAGCGCCTCGAGGCACAGGGCACCGCGACCCGGGTGGTCTCGATGCCGTGCCAGGAGTGGTTCTTCGAGCAGGACACCGCGTACCAGCAGCAGGTGCTGCCGCGCGGCGTGAAGGCCCGGGTCTCGGTCGAGGCCGGCATCCGGATGAGCTGGGACCGCCTTCTCGGTGACGCCGGCGAGGCCGTCAGCATCGAGCACTACGGCTCAAGCGCCCCGGCGAAGATCCTCTTCGAGCAGTTCGGCTTCACCGCGGACAACGTCGTCGCGAAGGCCAACGCATCGCTCGCCAAGGTCGGCGAGATCACCGGCCACAAGACCGGCAACTGAACCACTAAGGAGTCTCCAATGACGGACAGGCTGGCCGAGCTCTCCGCCCAAGGCGTGGCGGTATGGCTCGACGATCTCTCCCGGGTACGCCTGACCAGCGGTTCCCTGGACAAGCTGCGCCAGGAACAGCACGTGGTCGGCGTCACCACGAACCCGAGCATCTTCCAGAAGGCGCTCTCCGACGCGGACGCGTACGACGAGCAGCTGCGTGACCTCGCCGTGCAGGGTGTCACGGTCGAGGAGGCGGTCCGCCTGATGACCGCCAAGGACGTCCGCTGGGCGGCCGACGTGTTCCGGCCCAACTACGACTCCTCGAACGGGGTCGACGGCCGGATCTCGATCGAGGTGGACCCGCGCAAGGCGCACGAGACCGCCGCCACCGTCGCCGAGGCGAAGACCCTCTGGTGGCTGGTGGACCGGCCCAACCTCTACATCAAGATCCCGGCGACCGAGGCGGGCCTACCGGCCATCACCGAGGTGCTGGGCAACGGCATCAGCGTCAACGTCACGCTGATCTTCTCCGTCGAGCGCTACCGGGCCGTCATGGAGGCGTTCCTGACCGGTCTGGAGAAGGCGAAGGAGAACGGCCACGACCTGTCCAAGATCGGGTCGGTCGCGTCGTTCTTCGTCTCGCGCGTGGACAGCGAGGTCGACAAGCGCCTCGACAAGATCGGTTCGGACGAGGCCAAGGCGCTCAAGGGCAAGGCGGCCATCGCCAACGCCCGGCTCGCCTACCAGGCGTACACCGAGGTGTTCGAGGGCGACCGGTGGAAGGCCCTGGCCGATGCCGGTGCGCAGCCGCAGCGGCCGCTGTGGGCGTCGACGGGGACGAAGAACCCCGACTTCCTCGACACCATCTACGTCGAGGAGCTGGTCGCTCCGGGCACGGTCAACACCATGCCGGAGTCGGTCATCTTCGCCTACGAGGACCACGGCACCACCAAGGGCGACACCGTGACCCCGAACTTCGCGGATGCCGAGAAGACCTTCGCGGACCTCACCGCTGCCGGCATCGACGTCACCGACGTCTTCAAGGTCCTCGAGGACGAGGGCGTCGAGAAGTTCGAGGCCAGCTGGAAGGAACTGCTCGAGGGCGTCACCAAGTCCCTCAAGGCCGCCAGCTCCGGCGCGAAGCACCCCAGCGACGCCGCCTGACGAAGCACCAACAGCGGCCTGTCGCGTCTGTCGCGACAGGCCGCTCCGTTCGCTAAAAACTGGCAGGATGGCAACGTGGGTAATCCGCTGCGTACCGCACAGGACCGACGGCTTCCGCGGATCCCGGAGCCCTGCGCTCTCGTGATCTTCGGGGTCACCGGTGACCTGTCCCGTAAAAAGCTCATCCCGGCCGTGTACGACCTGGCCAACCGGGGTCTGCTGCCGCCCGGCTTCGTGGTCGTGGGCTTCGCCCGGGCCGACTGGGGCGACGGTGACTTTGAGGCACTGGCCTACGCCTCCGCGAAGAAGGGCGCCCGGACGCCCTGGCGCGAGGACGTCTGGCAGCGACTCAACAGCCAGTTCCACTTCGTGCCCGGCTCGTTCGACGACGACGACGACTTCGACAAGCTTGCCGAGACCCTGGACGAGCTCCGTGCGCGCAACGGGATCACCGGCAACACCGCCTTCTACTTCTCCATCCCGCCGGCCGCGTTCCCGCTGGTGCTCAACCAGCTCAACCGCACCGGCCTCGCCGACAACGCGAAGCTGGGCGGCTGGCGCCGGGTCGTGGTGGAGAAGCCGTTCGGCCACGACTTCTCCTCGGCGGTCGCGCTGAACGAGCTCGTGGACGACGTCTTCAACCCGGACGACGTCTTCCGGATCGACCACTACCTGGGCAAGGAGACTGTCCAGAACATTCTGGCGCTGCGCTTCGCGAACAGCCTGTTCGAGCCGGTCTGGAACTCCAAGTACGTCGACAGCGTGCAGATCACCATGGCCGAGGACGTCGGCATCGGCACCCGGGCGGCGTTCTACGACGCGTCCGGCGCCGCCCGCGACGTGCTCCAGAACCACCTGCTCCAGCTGCTCGCGCTGGTCGCCATGGAGGAGCCGACGAGCTTCGACCCGCAGGAGGTGCGGGCCGAGAAGCTCAAGGTCCTCAAGGCGATCGCGCTGCCGGCGGACATCTCCAAGGGTTCGGTCCGGGGGCAATACCTGCCCGGCTGGGTGGCCGGCGAGCGCGCACCGGGCTACCTGGAGGAGGCGAACATCCCGCCGGATTCCAAGACGGAGACGTACGCGGCCGTCCGTCTCGGCATCCAGAACCGGCGCTGGGCCGGCGTCCCGTTCTTCGTGCGGGTCGGCAAGCGGATGCCACGGCGGGTCACCGAGATCGCGATCCTCTTCAAGCAGGCGCCGCACCTGCCGTTCGACCCCGCCGACGTGGAGATGCTCGGCCACAACCAGCTGGTCATCCGGGTCCAGCCGGACGAGGGCGTGGTGCTGAAGTTCGGTTCCAAGGTGCCTGGCACCGCCATGGAGGTCCGCGACATCGCGATGGACTTCCAGTACGGCGAGGCGTTCACCGAGTCCAGCCCGGAGGCGTACGAACGTCTGGTGCTGGACGTCCTGATCGGCGACCGGACGCTCTTCCCGGACGCGGCCGAGGTCGAGCAGTCGTGGCGGGTCATCGACCCGCTGGAGGCGGCCTGGGCCGGCACCACCCCGGAACCGTACCGCTCCGGCGAATGGGGCCCGCGGGCCTCGGACGAGATGCTGGCCCGCGAGGGTCGCGCTTGGAGGCGAGCATGATCGGCCTGTGGGACACCACCGGCAACGAGGTGGTCAAGGCTCTGGCCGCCGAGCGGCGCAGTGCCGGCGGCGTGGCCTCCGGCCTCGCGCTCACCCTGATCGCGGTGGTCGAGGAGAAGAAGGTCCGCGAGGCGGAGGCTGCGGCCACCATAGCCGCGGCCGCGCACCCGTGCCGGCTGCTCATCGTGGTGCGGTCCGACCTGGAGGGCCGCAGCCGGCTGGACGCGGAGATCGTGGTGGGCGGGCGTCTCGGCCCGGCCGAGGCGGTCGTGATGCGGATGTACGGCCGGCTCGCCCTGCACGCCGAGTCGGTGGTGATGCCGCTGCTCGCCCCGGACGTCCCGGTGGTCAGCTGGTGGCACGAGGAGCCGCCCAACATGATCGCCAACGACTTCCTGGGCGTCGTGGCGGACCGGCGGATCACCGACTCCGCGCAGGCACCGGACCCGGTGGCCGCGTTGCGTCAGCGGGCCGTCGACTACGCACCCGGTGACACCGACCTGACCTGGACCCGGATCACGCTCTGGCGCACCCTGGTGGCCGGCGCGTTCGACTCCACCGAGGCCCGGGTCATCGGCGCCCGCATCGTGGCGCCGGAGAAGGACCCCACCGCGTGGCTGATGCTGGGCTGGTTGAAGTCGCGCCTCGGCATCGAGCCGGTGCTGGAGCACACCGACCGGGCACCCCGGATGCACTCGGTGGAACTCCAGTGCGAGAACGGCGACTGCGTGCGTGTCACCCGTGAGGAGGGCACCGCGCTGTTCAGCCGGACCGGCCAGGAGGACAGGTACATGCCGCTGCCGAAGCGGCCGGTCGGTGACGAGCTGGCCGAGGAGCTGCGCCGGCTCGACGCCGACCAGATCTACGCGGACGCGCTCAGCGCCATGGCCGGTGTGCCGGGGCTGAGCCATCGCGCGCCGATGCGCGTACACGTCTGGAAGGACCCGACGCTCGCCGCACGCGCGGCGAGTGCCGCCGCCTGATCTTCGCAGGATTCCGACACCGGGCCGTCCGTCGCATCGCGGCGGGCGGTCCTTCATAGGGAGAGACTTCACATTGAGTGAGACCGTGGTCGTGGTCGTTCCGGACGCCGACATCCTGGCGTCGACGGTGGCGGCACGGCTCGTCATCAAGATCATCGACGCGCAGGCGGTGCACGGCGACGCCGGCATCGTGCTGACCGGTGGCCGGGTCGCCGCGAAGGTGCTGCACGCGGTCCGCGAGCTGCCCGCCTCCGCCGCGATCGACTGGTCGCGGGTGGACCTGTGGTGGGGCGACGAGCGGTTCCTGCCGTCCGGCGACCCGGACCGCAACGAGACCCAGGCCCGCGAGGCGCTGCTGGACAAGCTGCCGCTGGACCCGGCCCGGATCCACGCGATGCCGCCGTCCGACGACCTGGACGCCACCACCGCCGCCGCCCGTTACGCCGACGAGCTGGGCACCCCGCTCCCCCGGTTCGACGTGCTGATGCTGGGCGTCGGCGAGGACGGGCACGTGGCGTCGCTGTTCCCGGAACATCCGGGTCTGGAGGCCGAGGGTACGGTCGCCGCCGTGTTCGACAGCCCGAAGCCGCCGCCGACGCGGGTGACGCTGACGTTCACCACGATTCAGAGCGCCGAGGAGGTGTGGCTGATCGCGGCCGGTCCGGACAAGGCGGCCCCGATCGGCGCGGTCCACGGTGGCGCCCACCTGCCGGCGGCGAGTGCCACGGGCGTACGCCGCACGCTCTGGCTGCTGGACCAGGCAGCGGCCGCTGAGATCCGCTGAGCGGACTGGGGACGACAAAGGGGGAGCCGCCTTCCGGCAGCTCCCCCTTCCTTATGTCAGAAACACCTGCTGGACGCCCAGAACGGGTCGATGTTCCAGAGGTTCAGCGGATCGCTGGCGTTGGTGAAGTGGGCGGTGATGTTGAGGTTGCCGTGCCTGACCTGGAGGGTGCCGCCGCCGGTGACGATCGCGCGATGGCGGTGGGCCGGGTTGACGGTGTAGGTGTAGCGACGCCGGTCCTGGGTGATCCCGGGCGAGGTCTGGTAGAGCATCGCCTCGTGCTGCACCCGCTGCCCGGTCACACAGTCGAAGAGCTGATAGTTGACCACCCCGTCGTTCAACCGGTTGCCGTGCGAGTTCCAGGAGACGTCGAACGTGATGGTGCTGCCACTGCGGCTGCCGCACGCGGTGCCGGTCATGTCGCGGCGCTGGATCATCCCGAACTGCCCCTTCCGCGGGTCCAGCCGCGGATCCATGATCCAGCTGGTGGTGACCGAGGCGCAGGCACTGTCCGAGGCCGGCATCAGCAGCAGTCGCGCCGTGTTGGAGGGCAAGGTCTCCCCGCCGGTCGCGGCCTGCGTCACGAAGAACTCGTAGGTCACACCGACGTCGAGCGGGGAGACGATCTGCCAGGTGCGTTTGCTCACCGGCAGGCCCTGCCGCGTCCATTTGCTGGTCCGGGTGTCCCGTACGTAGACCCAGAACATGGCGTCCGGGTCCGCCGACTCCCAGTCCAGCATCGCCTCCTTGTCGCTGTTGTACCGCGCGGTCAGGCCGGTAGGCGGGGGCACCCGTGAGGCGAGGGTGACGGTGTTGGAGGCGACGCTCTCACCGCCGGTCCCGATCGTGGTGACCCGGAACGAGTACGCCTTGCCGATCGTCAGGTACCCGGCCGTGAAGGTGGTGCCGTCCGAGATCGGATACTTGATCCGCTTCCAGGTACCGTTCGCGCTGTCTTGGATGTAGACCCAGTACCAGAGGCCGGCGCCGACGTTGTTCCAGTTCAGCGTGATGGTGCCGTCCTTGTTTTGCTTACCGGTGAGCTTCGGCGCGGGTGGCGGCGGGATGACCGACGTGGCCGAGACGATCGACGATCGGCCGCTCACGCCGCCGTCGTTGAAGGCGGTCACGTAGAACGCGTACTTGTGCTTGTTCTCCAAGTAGCCGGCGGTGAACGCGGCGCCGCTCATGACCGGGTACTTGGAGCGAGTGAAGCCACCGGTCAGGCTGCTGTCGTCGGTGATGTCCTTGAAGTAGACCCAGTACCCGACGCCGCTTCCCTGGTTGGTCCAGGTCAGGTCGATGGTGCCGTCGTTCTGCGGTTTCGCGGTGAGGTTCGCCGGTGGCGGTGGCGGCGGCATGTTCGGTTCCGCCTGGACGGTCTCCGACGGCGCGCTCTCGGTGCCGAAGTCGCCGATCGCGGTCACGTAGAACTCGTAGGTGTCACCGTTCGTCAGGTACCCGGCGGTGAACGTCGTGCCGTTGCTGATCGGATACTGCGAGCGGGTGAAGCCCTGATTCTTGGTGACGTTGCGGCTGTAGACGTAGTACCAGACGCCGGCGCCGACCGAGTTCCAGGAGAGGTCGACCTCACCGTTGCGGGCGACCGCCTTGAGGTTCCTCGGTGCTGCGGGCGGCGGGACGTAGGACTTGGCCCGGGCCACGTTCGACGGTCCGCTCTGCGTGCCGCCGACGCCGATCGCGGTCACGTAGAAGTCGTACGATTTGCCGACCGAGAGGTACCCGGCGGTGAACGTCGTGCCGTCGCTGATCGGGTACTGCGAGCGGGTGTACGTGCTCGCGGTGGACTCCTTCGACCAGACGTAATACCAGATGTCGGGTCCGGAGGACTGCCATTTCAGCGCGATCGTGCCGTCGTTGTTGGAGCTGGCGGTCAGCTTCGCCGGCGCGGGCGGTGGTGCGATCGCCGCCTTGGCCTGCCGCTTGTTCGACGGCGCGCTCTCCGTCTCGCCGAGCCCGATCGCGGTCACGTAGAACTCGTAGGTGTCGCCGTTGGTCAGGTAACCGGCAGTGAACGTGGGGCCCTCGCTGATCGGGTACTTGGACCGGGTGAAGGCCGTCTCGTTCTTGGAGACGTTGCGGCTGTGGACGTAGTACCAGATCTCCGGCCCCGAGCTGGTCCAGTTCAGCTTGATCGTGCCGTCGTCGTTCGGCGTCGCGGTGAGGTTCGCCGGCGCGGGCGGCGGCGCGATCCGGGCCACCTGCTGGGCGATGTTGGACGCCGGGCTGTCCGTGCCGTACTTGCCGATCGCCGTCACGTAGAAGGCGTACTTGTTGCCTGCGGTGAGGTAACCGGCGGTGAAGGTGGTGCCGCTGCTGATCGGGTACGTCGACCGCGTGAAGCCCGTGGTGAGGTCCGGGTCGTCGGTCACGTCCTTGGTCCAGACCCAGTACCAGGCGTCCGGCGCCGAGGCCCGCCAGTTCAGCTGGATCGTGCCGTCCTGGTTCTGCGTGGCGGTCAGGCCCTGCGGCGCCGCCGGTGCCCCCGCCTGAGCCGTCAGACGCACCGTGTTGGAGGCCGGCCCTTCGACGCCGTTCGTCGCCTTCACCTGGAACTCGTAGACGTTGTCCGCGAGGAGACCGTCCACCGTCGCGGTGCTGCCGTCGACGTTCGCCGCCGCGTTCAGCTTGAACGCGGACTCGCCCGCGGTCACGTTGCGCTGGTACACGTTGTACTTCACCAGGCCGGCGGCGGTGACGGGATCCCATCTGAGGTCGGCCGTGAGGTCGTCGCCCGCGGTACCCACCAGATTCGCGGGCGCGGCCGGCCTGGCGACGAGCACCTGCGAGGTGACGACGGACGACTGCGGTCCCTCGCCCGCGGAGTTCTCGGCCGACACCTTGAACTCGTAGGTGCCACTGCGGCTCACGTCGATCTGGACGCTCCGCGCGGTCACCGCCTTGTGCGCGCGGGTGAACTGGCTCGTGGCGTCGAGCCTGTTGCGCTGATAGATCCAATACTTCAGCCCGGTGGCAGCCGACGGGTTCGGCTCCCAGGTCAGAGTCACCTTCGTGTCACCGGGCTTGGTGGCGACCACGTTCGACGGCGTCGCCACGACGTTCTGCGGCGCATTCGGCAGCAGATGACCGGCGGCCGGTGGCTGGAGCTTCACCGTGACGAAACGCGGACGACAGAGGTGCACGTCGGCGTCGCAGGCGCCGGGGGTGAAGCTGCCGACGTTGTACGACACCACCATCGTGTCACCGCTCGAGCCGCGTTGCTCCGGGTGCATGCGGGCGTTGTAGACCCAGGCGCCCTGGTGTGCGGCCGGCTCCGGTGCGGAGTACAGCGACGTCTGGTGGGTGAACGGTCCGGCCGGGTCCTTCGCGAAGTACCCGACGACCTCGTTGCTGAAGATCTCGCTGGTGTCCATGGTGACCAGGGCGTACTGTCCGCCGACCTGCTTCACACTGAAGCCGGCGCCGATGCCGGTCATGATCGGTGCGGCGTCGGTCTCCGTGGATGACCACTGCTGTGCCGTTGCCTGGTTCTTGGTCAGATACTCCCAGGTCGAGGTGTCCGCCAGCGTGCCCTGCGGGGTCCGGGCCACGTACAGGCTGTCGACCTCGCCGACCCGGTGGGTGCCGTAGATGTAAGTCTTGCCGTCGGTACCGTCCACGAGCGCCGCGCCCCAGCCGACCTTGTAGTCGGCGTGCAGCTTCAGCGACACCGGCTCACCGATCGGCTCCATGCTCGGCACCGCGAACTTGGCGATCGACCGGCCGGCCGTCCGGTAGGAGAGCGCGCCGCCGTCGCCGCCCCGCTTCACCTGCGTGTAGAAGACCTCCAGCGTGTTCCCGTTGCGCCGGCTCTCCCCCGGCCACCAGCCGAGGTCGTCGGTGTCAACCTTGGCGCCGACGTACGACTCCGGCTGCTCGGCCGTGCCGCGGTGCAGCGTCCTGGTCAGCGTGTCGCCCTCCTGGATCACGACCGAGTTGTTGATCATCGGCTGGCCCGGTGGGCGGCTGCGGTCGGCGTTGACCTTCCCCATCATGGTGTCGCCGAAGAACCACGCCGCCTTGCCGTTGCCGAGGTCCGCCGACATCGTCTCGTCGCCGCCGGTCCAGTGGCCGCCGAGATCGCCGTACCTGTTGAACAGGTCGTTGAGATTCGAGCTGGACGGCAGGCCGGGACGATCGGGGCCGGGGAGGTGCAGCAGCCGGGACGTCGAGGCGTTGGCCGGGTCCAGCGGCGGGTCGACGGTGAGCGCGTCGGCGAGCAGCGCCGACCTCACCTGAGCCGGCGTGAAGGTGGGGTGCTTCGCGAGGACCAGGGCGGCCGCGCCGGCGACCTGCGGCGCAGCAAGGGACGTCCCTTCGTCCTGTGTCACGCCCTCACCGCTGGACGACAGGATCCGGATCTGTTCACCGGGAGCCCAGATCGTCACGCACGGGCCGGCATTGGAGAAATCAGCCCGCCGGTCGTACCTGTCGGTCGCGCCAACCGTGATGACGCCCGCATTCGTGCGGCTGGACCGGCTCGGCGACCGGTCACACGCGTCGACCCCCTTCAGGCCGTCGTTGCCGGCGGCCGTGACGACCACGAAGCCGGCGTCGACGAGATCGGTCACGGCGCGGTCGATGACCGGCACCACGCCGGTCTTGCTCTGCAAACTGATGTTCACCACCGCGGGCAGCATGCTCTGCGTCGTGGTGGCCGCGAGGATCTGCTCCAGCCCCCGGATGAGGACGGCGTCAGTGCTTCCTTGCTCGGTGCAGTCCCGCACCTTCACCGATCGGATCGGCGAGCGCTTGGACACCCCGTACTTCGCGCTCGCGGCTGCTCCGGCCACCGCGGTGCCGTGTCCGCTGCAGTCGACATCCGCTGCGGACGTCGCGTTGAACCACTTGGTGGCCCGGCCGCCGAATTCCGGATGCTCGACGTGAATGCCGCTGTCCACCACGTAGATCGGCACGTCGGAGAACCCGTGGCTGAAGCGCCCGTCCCCGGTGCCCTCCGTGGTGTTCCACTCCTGCTGGTCGAGTCGATCGAGGTGCCAGGGCGCGAGTTCCTGCGTGTCCGCCTGGTCCAGCACGACGGCCTGGTCGAGGGATCTCACCGCCGGGTCACCCGCGAGAGCGCGGGCCTGCTCCTCGGTGGCAGTGAGCGAGAAGCCGCCGACGACCGCCTCGTAGACGTACTCGACGGTCCCGCCGTGCTCCTCGACCAGACTCTTCGCCGTGGCCCTCATCTGTGAGCCGGGCACCGACTCGACCACGTCGACGATGTACTTGCCCGGGAGTGCGCCCGGCGCACCCGCATTCCGGATCGTGCCCGCGACGGCCGGCGCGGGGCCGGTCACCGCCAGCCCGGCCGCCACCAACGCGGCCGACAGGGCCCCCGCGCCCCATCGAGCCCGCCAACGTCCGTACCTCATTGCCGCACCGCCTCCGGATAGATCACCGTGCGCACCATAGATCGCAGACCGGAGGAATTTTCCAGCGTCGATCATCAAGATCGGAGCGGGGCGGACATCGCCACCACACCGCATCGACCTGCATAAATCGGCTTCGGCTCCCGATCCGGCATCGACGACCGGCAGAAGATCCGGCAGACTCGGAGGCACTTGACCGTTCGGTGCCGCACACGGGGTGCAAGACGACACGGGAGCCGTCATGAGTGTTTCCATCCTGCGGCGCCTGCGCATGCGCGCCGGCCTCACCCAGGACGAGCTCGCCGACCGCAGCGGCATCAGCGTCCGCGCGGTCCGGGACATCGAGAACGGCCGGGTCGACCACCCTCGCCCGGCCTCCGTCGACCGGCTGGCCTCGGCGCTGAGCCTCACCGACACCGAACGCCGGCAGCTCCTGACCGTCGCTGTGGAACGCCGGCTACGGATCGGCGTCCTCGGGCCGGTCACCGCCCGCCGCCTCGGTATCGACCTGGAACTCGGGCCGCCGGCCCAGCGCACCCTGCTGGGGCTGCTGGCGCTGCGCCGCAACGAGTTCGTGTCCCAGGACGAGACTGTCGACGTGCTCTGGGGCGACCGGCCACCGCGGAGCTGCCTCGGTCAGGTGCAGGCGATGGCCGGACGGCTGCGCCGGCTCGTGGCACCGCAGGAGGCGCCGCGGTCACCGGGCGGGGTGCTGCGCCGGCTGCGCGGCGGGTACCAACTGGAGATGGACGACGACCTGGTCGACGCCGGACGGTTCACCCGGCTCGTCCGCCGGGCGCGGGCCGCCGCCGGCGACGCCGAGGCGACCGGGCTCTGGGCGGAGGCCCTGAGCTGCTGGCGCGGACCGGTAGCAGCCGGCAGCCAGGAACGCCTGTGCCGCCACCCCGCCGCGGCGGCACTCACCCGCGGGCGGGTGGACGCCGTCATCGCGTACGCCGACGCCTCGGCCCGAACCGGGCGCCCCGAGGCTGCCATCCGCGACCTGCAGGAGCTGGCCGCCACCGAGCACCATCACGAGGGGCTGCACGCCCGGCTGATCGAGGCGCTCGCCGCGGACGGCGACCGGGCCGCCGCACTACGCCAGTTCGCCACGATCCGTAGGCGCCTCGCCGACGACCTCGGCATCGAACCCGGGGCGCGGTTGCGGCGCGCGCATCAGGCCGTGCACGCTCTCCTAGACTGCAGCGATGATCCGCAGTTACCGGCCCAGTGACCTCGAGGCGATCTACGACATCTGTGTGCGCACCGGCGCAGCCGGGCAGGACGCGCGCGGACTCCACAGTTCGGACCGCCTGCTCGGGGACATCTGGGCGGTGCCCTATGTGACACGTGAGCCGGAGCACGCCTATGTGGTCGACGCCGGTGACGGCACCGTGCTCGGCTACATCCTCGGCACCGCGGACACCGCCGCGTTCGTGCGGTGGTACCGGGCTCAGTGGCTGCCGGCCACCGCCGGCCGGCTGACCGACGGTGATCCGCGCGACGAGTCGATGCTGGCCCTGCACCGCGACCCGGAGCGGATGCTGATGCCGGAACTGGCGGATTACCCGGCCCATCTGCACATCGACCTGCTGCCGCAGACCCAGGGCAAAGGACTCGGGCGGGCGCTGATGGCCGCCTTCCTGGACGGTCTGCGGGCCGCCGGTGTGCCCCGGGTGCACCTCGGCATGGCCCCGGAGAATCACGGGGCCTACGCCTTCTACCACCGGCTGGGGTTCCACGACATCGAGGTGGCGGACGCCGGGGCGCTCTTCCTCGGCCGGGACACCAGCCCGATCACCTGAGGGTCACTCGCCGCGGCGCTGCCGCAGCTTCGCCAGCGCCTCGGCGAGGATCGCGGCGGCATCCTCCTCGCTGCGGCGCTCCTTCACATAGGCCAGATGAGATTTGTACGGTTCGGCGCGCAGCCGCCCCGGCGGGTTCGACCGGTCGAGGCCGGCCGGCTGACCGCAGCGCGGGCAGTCCCACGTCTCCGGCGTCGCGACCTCGGCCGCGAACCAGATCTGGCTGTCATGGCCGGCGGCACAGAAGTACGTGATCTGCCGGCGCGGTGCGGGTTCGGTGCGCTCGTCGGGTCGCATCGGACTGGACCCGACACGACTGCCACGGATAGCGCTGCCACTGGACACGGACGTCACTCCTGTCTCGAGGGGCCTCGGAAGCCGTCGACTCTGCTTCGAGATCACTCAAAAATCGGACGGCGAGGACAAAAAACCGCGCGGCCGGAAAAACCGGCCGCGCGGCAGATTGTACGACCCCGAGGCCGCTACAGGAAGTTACTAAGCGATGGCGAGCTTGAGCCAGAAGCCGAGGCCGACGATGCAGGCGAACCAGATGATGCCCACCAGCACGGTGTAGCGGTCCAGGTTCTTCTCCGCCACCGAGGAACCGGCCAGGCTGGAGGTGACGCCACCGCCGAACATGCTCGACATGCCGCCGCCCTTGCCCCGGTGAAGCAGGATCAGCAGGGTCAGCAAAATGCTGGTGATGATCAGCAACACGATCAACGTGTAAGCGAATCCGATCGGCATGGTCGGGTTCATTCCTCTCGAAGGGCACAGCAGCGGTCCCACAATAGCGAATGCCCGGCCGATCTGACCGGCCGGGCACGCGCGTTCTGCCCTCGGATCAGCGGGCGACGTGCTCCGGGAAGCGCACGATGGAGGCGAACTCCTCGGCGTCCAGGCTCGCGCCGCCGACCAGTGCGCCGTCCACGTCCGGCTGCGACATGATCGAAGCGATGTTCGCCGCCTTGACCGAGCCGCCGTACTGGATGCGTACCGCGCCCGCCACGTCGGCGCCGAACTTCTCGGTCAGCCGTGCCCGGATGGCACCGCAGACCTCCTGCGCGTCGTCCGGCGTGGCGGTCTTGCCGGTGCCGATCGCCCAGACCGGCTCGTACGCGATGACGATCTGCTTGATCTGGTCTTCCTTGAGGCCCTCGAGCCCCGCGTCGACCTGCGCCGTGCAGTGGCCCACGTGCGCGGCCTCCTCACGGACGGACAGACCCTCGCCGACGCAGAAGATCGGGGTCAGGCCGGCTGCGAACGCCGCCTTGATCTTCGCGTTGATCAGCTGGTCGGTCTCGTTGTGGTACTCGCGGCGCTCGGAGTGCCCGATCACCACGTAGGTGCAGCCGAGCTTCGCCAGCATGGCACCGGAGATCTCGCCGGTGTACGCGCCGGAGGCGTGCTGCGAGATGTCCTGCGCGCCGTAGGCGATGGCCAGCTTGTCGCCCTCGATCGCGGTCTGCACGGTGCGCAGATCGGTGAAGGGCGGCAGCACGACGGCCTCGACGGCCTCCAGCTGCGCGGCCGTCAGGCTCGCGGCCAGCTTCTGCACCAGAAGGTTCGCCTCGTAGTGGTTGAGGTTCATCTTCCAGTTGCCGGCGATGATCGGCTTGCGGGTCACGTCACCCATCACTTCTCCAGAGCGGCGACGCCCGGCAGCGTCTTGCCTTCGAGGTACTCCAGGGACGCGCCCCCGCCGGTGGAGATGTGTCCGAACGCCGTTTCGTCCAGGCCGAGCGTGCGCACGGCCGCGGCCGAGTCGCCGCCGCCGACGACCGAGAAGCCGTCGATCTTGGTGATGGCCTCGGCGACGCCCCGGGTGCCGGCCGCGAACGGCGCCAGCTCGAAGACGCCCATCGGGCCGTTCCAGAACACGGTCCGCGCGCCGGCCACCGCCGAGGCGAAGAGCTCGGTCGAGCGCGGGCCGATGTCCAGGCCGAGCCGGTCCGCCGGGATTTCCGAGACGTCCACGACGTCGTGCGTGGCGTCCGCGGAGAACTCGGTCGCGGCCACCACGTCGACGGGCAGCACGATCCGGCCGTCCGCCTGCGCCAGCAGGTCGGCACACACGGAGATCATCTCCGTCTCGAGGAGGGACTTGCCCACCTCGTGACCCTGCGCCTTGAGGAAGGTGAAGCACATGCCGCCACCGACCAGCAGCTTGTCCACCTTGGGCAGCAGCGCCTGGATCACGGCGAGCTTGTCGGAGACCTTGGAACCGCCGAGCACGACCACATAGGGCTGCTCCGGGGTCTCGGAGACCTTACGGAGCACCTCGACCTCCTTGAGCACGAGGCCACCGGCGTAGTGCGGCAGGCGGGCCGGCACGTCGTAGACCGAGGCGTGCTTGCGGTGCACCGCACCGAACGCGTCGTCCACGTAGAAGTCGGCGAACGCGGCCAGCTGGTCGGCGAACGCGCCGCGGACCGCGTCGTCCTTCGAGGTCTCACCCTCGTTGAACCGCAGGTTCTCCAGGAGCAGCACCTGGCCGTCCTGCAGGGCCTCGACAGCGGCCGACGCGGAGGCGCCGACGGTGTCCTCAGCGAAGACCACCGGCGAGCCGAGCAGCTCGCCCAGCCGGGTAGCGACCGGCGCGAGGGTGAACTTGGGATCCGGCGCGCCCTTCGGGCGGCCCAGGTGGGACGCCACGATCACGCGAGCGCCCGCGTCACGCAGGGCGATCAGCGTCGGCAGCACCGCGCGGGCGCGGCCGTCATCGCTGATGACACCCGGGTTGCTCTTGTCGAACGGGACGTTCAGGTCGGCGCGCACGAACACGCGCCGACCCGAGACACCCTCGCCGAGCAGGTCGTCGAGAGTCTTCAAGAGAGATCAGGCCCCGACCAGCTTGACCAGGTCGACGAGGCGGTTCGAGTAACCCCACTCGTTGTCGTACCAGCCGACGACCTTGACCTGGTTGCCGATGACCTTGGTGAGGCCGGCGTCGAAGATGCAGGAGGCCGGGTCGGTGACGATGTCGGCCGACACGATCTCGTCCTCGGTGTAGACCAGGATGCCCTTGAGCGGGCCCTCGGCCGCGGCCTTGATCGCGGCGTTGACCTCCTCGACCGACGTCTCGCGAGCGGCGGTGAAGGTGAGGTCGGTGGCCGAGCCGGTGGGGATCGGCACCCGCAGCGCGTAACCGTCCAGCTTGCCCTTCAGCTCCGGCAGCACCAGGCTGACGGCCTTCGCGGCACCGGTCGAGGTCGGCACGATGTTCAGGGCGGCGGCACGGGCGCGACGCAGGTCCTTGTGCGGGCCGTCCTGGAGGTTCTGGTCCTGGGTGTAGGCGTGGATCGTGGTCATCAGACCCTTTTCGATCCCGATGCTGTCGTTCAGGACCTTCGCCATCGGGGCGAGGCAGTTGGTGGTGCAGGAAGCGTTCGAGATGATCGTGTGCTTCGCGCCGTCGTACAGGTTGTCGTTGACGCCCATCACGATCGTGATGTCCTCGTTCTTGGCGGGCGCCGAGATGATGACCTTCTTCGCGCCCTTGTCGACGTGCGCCTTCGCCTTGCTGGCGTCGGTGAAGAAGCCGGTCGACTCGATGACGACGTCCGCGCCCAGGTCGCCCCAGGGCAGGTTGTTCGGGTCGCGCTCGGCGAACGCCTTGAACGTCTGACCACCAACGGTGATCTCGTCGGCGGTCGCCTTCACCTCGTGGCCCAGACGGCCCAGGATGCTGTCGTACTTCAGCAGGTGGGCGAGAGTGGCGTTGTCGGTCAGGTCGTTGACGCCCACGATCTGGATGTCGGCGCCGGACGCGAGAACCGCCCGGAAGAAGTTACGACCGATACGGCCGAAGCCGTTGATGCCAACCCGGATGGTCACAGGTGGTCTCCTCGTTTCGGTCCGCCGGGTTCTGCGACCGGCGGAGGGTCTGCATGCCGGCCGTGGTGAGGGCTGGCACAAGGGCGCCCGGCCGCCGCGCCCGAAAGAGCGTGGACCGCCGCAGCCGTGGCTGGCGGCGTCACAGCGGGGGGTTCGGCCGAACTGCCGGCACCGTCGCCGTCACCAGTGACCCTATCCGAGACCGCAGGACCGCGAAGCGGCGGGGCGCGACCTGAACGTTATCTAAATTGGGTACCGGTCCGGACCGGGCCGAAGGTCACTCCCTGCTCAGCAGGCCATCATCTCCGGTGTGACGGCCGCCTCGGTGTCGGGGATGCCGAGATCGCGGGCACGCTTGTCGGCGAGGGCGAGCAGACGCCTTATACGGCCGGCGATCGCATCCTTCGTGAGCGGCGGATCGGCCAGCGCGCCCAACTCCTCCAGCGAGGCCTGCCGGTGCTCCAGCCGCAGCCGGCCGGCCGAGGTCAGGTGGTTCGGCGCGTCGTCGGCGAGGATCTCCAGCGCCCGGGTGACCCGGGCCGCCGCCGCGACCGCCGCACGGGCGGAACGGCGCAGGTTCGCGTCGTCGAAGTTGGCCAGCCGGTTCGCGGTGGCGCGCACCTCACGGCGTACCCTCCGCTCCTCCCAGGCCAGCACGCTGGAGTGCGCCCCGATCCGGGTGAGAAGCGCGGCGATCGCGTCGCCGTCCTTGATCACCACGCGGTCGACGCCGCGCACCTCGCGCTCCTTCGCGGTGATCCCGATCCGCCGGGCCGCGCCGCGCAGGGCGAGAGCGGCCTCCGGGCCCGGGCAGGTGATCTCCAGGGCGCTTGACCGGCCCGGCTCCGTCAGCGAGCCGTGCGCCATGAACGCGCCCCGCCAGGCCGCCACCGAGCAGCAGACGTTGCCGTTCACCACGTGCTGCGGCAGGCCGCGGACCGGGCGGCCGCGCACGTCCAGCAGACCGGTCTGCCGGGCCAGCACCTCGCCGTCCTTGACGATCCGGACGATGTAGTGGCTGCCCTTGCGCAGGCCGCCGGAGGCGAGCACGTGCACCTCGCTCGGGTACCCGTAGACGTCCGCGATCTCCCGCCGCAGCCGCCGCGCGACCGCGCCGGTGTCCAGCTCCGCCTCCACCACGACCCGCCCGGAGACGATGTGCAGGCCGCCGGCGAAACGCAGCAGAGCCGCCATCTCGGCCCGGCGACAGCAGGGCTTGGGTACGTCGACCCGGCTCAGCTCGTCCTTGACTGCTGCCGTCATAGCCATCGTCTTCGTCACCTCATGCGCCGGATCGTGAACAGGGTGTGCCGCACTACGCCACTGACTAACGAGCGGCGCCCAATACTGGCACCAGTGCAACTCCCAACGACTCAGGATCATGCCGTGGGCTGCCGTCCGCGACGGCGACGGGTGCCAGAACGAGCTCCGCACCCAGCTCCCGGGCCGCCGCCCGGACCGGCTCCGGCTCACCCGCCCATCTGGCGTCGGCCAGCACCGCGTCCACCCGGAGCTCCGGAAGGTACCAGTGCAGCGCCGCCAGGTGGTCGGCGGTGGAGAGGCCCGACGTCTCCCGGTCCGCACTGAGGTTCAGCGTGACCAGGCGGCGGGCCGGACTCGCCACGATCGCCGCCGCCAGCTCCGGCACCAGCAGGTGCGGGAGCACGCTCGTGTACCAGCTGCCCGGCCCGAAGATCAGCCAGTCGGCGCGGCTCACCGCCGCGATCGCCTCCGGGCAGGCCGGCGGGTCCGCCGGGACGAGCCGCAACGCGGTCACCCGGCCGTCCGCCACCGCCACCGAGTGCTGCCCGCGCACGGTGACCGGCTCGCCCTCGCCGCCGGACACGTCCGCCTCGATGCCGACCGCGTGCCGGGCCATCGGCAGCACCCGGCCCTGCGCGCCGACCATCTCGGCCGCGTGGTCCAGCGCCGCCACCGGGTCGCCGAGCATCTCGATCAGGCCGAGGAGCAGCAGGTTCCCCACGGCGTGACCGGCCAGCGAGTCCTTGGACCGGTCGGCGCGGCGCTCCACCCGGGGGCCCCGGACGGTGATCCGATCCAGCGGGAGCGGAGCGGTCTTGCCGGCGCCCTGAGCGGGCACCGCCACCCGGGCGGCCTCCCGGCCGGGCATCGCCGCGAAACGGTGCTGCATCAGGGCCGCGGTACGCCGGGCGGTCGGGTGGTCGGCCGCCAGCGCCGCCAGGGCCTGCCGCAGGTCACCCGGTGGCAGCAACGCGTCCCGCTCGGCACGCAGCCGGCCGCTCGACCCACCGTCGTCGCCGACCGTCACGATCGCGGTGATGTCCAGCGGCAGGTCGCGGGCGCAGTGCCGCAGGGCGCGCAGCGAGGCGCTCAGGCCGTGCCCGCCGCCGAACGCGACAACCCGGATCGGGGCCGCCGCCGTCACTCGCGCCCCGGATGCCGTCACTCGCGCCCCAGATCGCGGTGCGAGGTATGCGCGGAGAGCCGCATCCCGGACAACCGCGACGTGAGCTCCTCGGCTATGGCGACGCTGCGGTGCTTGCCACCGGTGCAACCGATGGCGACGGTGAGGTAACGCTTGCCCTCCCGCTCGAAGCCGGGCGCGGTCGCCGCGATCAGGCCGGCGTAGGTCCCCACGAAGTCGGACGCACCCTCCTGACCCAGGACGTAGCTGCTGACACCCTCCTCCAGGCCGGTGTGCTCGCGCAGCTCCGGCACCCAGAACGGGTTCGGCAGGAACCGGGCGTCCAGCACGTAGTCGGCGTCCGGCGGCAGGCCGTACTTGAAGCCGAAGGACAGCACCGTGATCCGCAGCCGCCGCGAGTCGTCGCCGCTGAACAGCTCCTCGACCCGGCGGCGGAGCTGGTTCACGTTCAGGTGACTGGTGTCGATGATCACATCGGCCTGGTCGCGCGCCTCCTCGAGCAGCTTGCGCTCGGCGGCGATCCCGTCGGCGAGCCGCCCGTCGCCCTGCAACGGGTGCGAGCGCCGCACCGACTCGAACCGCCGGATCAGCACCTCGTCGTCGGCGTCCACGAACACCACACGCGGCGAGAAACCACGCTCCTTGAGCTCGCGGACCGCACCGGCCAGGTCGGTGGAGAAGGCCCGGCTGCGCACGTCGAGCACCATCGCGGTGCGCCGGGCCGCGCCGCCGGCCGCGAACGCCAGCTCGGCCATCTCCAGCATCAGGGCCTGCGGCAAGTTGTCGACCACGTAGAAGCCGACGTTCTCCAGGGCGCGGGCCACCGTGCTGCGCCCGCCGCCGGAGAGTCCGGTCACCACCACCAGGTCGGTACCGGCCTCGTCGGGCTCCACCACATTGTCGGATCCGAGGTCCGGCATCGCTTCCGTCACCCACGCCTCCCGCATCGCTTCGCCCGCTTCACCCGAGCGGACACAACATCCTAGGCCGACGGGCGGCCCACCGGCCGCCGGACAGCCTGTCCGCCAACTCAACGAGGTCAGGCCCCGGAAGCTTCCCCCTGCAGCGCGGCCAGGACCGTCTCCGCCGTGCGCCGGCCGATGCCCGGCACCTCGGCGACCTCCTCCGGGGTGGCCGCGGCCAGGCGCTTGAGCGACCCGAAGTGGCGCAGCAACGCCTTGCGCCGCACCTCGCCCAGGCCGGCGATGTCGTCGAGCGCGGACGCCGTCATCCGTTTCGACCGGCGCTGCCGGTGGAACGTGATGGCGAACCGGTGCGCCTCGTCCCGGACCCGCTGGAGCAGGTAGAGCGCCTCCGAGGTGCGCGGCAGGATCACCGGGAAGTCCTCACCCGGCAGCCACACCTCCTCCAGCCGCTTCGCCAGCCCGCACAGTGCCACGTCGGTGATGCCGAGCTCGGAGAAGACCGCGGCGACCGCGTTCACCTGGGGCTGGCCGCCGTCCACGACGACGAGCTGAGGCGGGTAGGCGAAGCGGCGCGGCTTGCCGGTGAGCGGGTCGACGCCGGGCAGCTCCTTGGTCCCCAGCTCGGCACCGGGCTCGGCACCGGGCTCGGCACCGGGCTCGGCACCGGGCTCGGGCTCGGGCTCGGGCTCGTAACCGTGCAGCTTGTCGTCGGCGGCCTCGTCGGCGATGTCGGACTCCGGCCGGTCGCGCGGCGCGTCCGCACCGGGCTGTGCCTTGAACCTGGCGAACCGCCGCCGCATCACCTCGGTCATCGCGGAGAGGTCGTCGGTGCCGCTGCCGTCCGGGTTGCCGCGCACGGCGAAACGACGGTACTCACTCTTGCGGGCCAGGCCGTCCTCGAAGACGACCATGGACGCGACCACGTCGGTGCCCTGGATCTGCGAGACGTCGTAACACTCGATGCGCAGCGGCGCCGACTCCATCCCGAGCGCCTCGGCGATCTCCTCGATCGCCTTGTTGCGCGTGGTCAGGTCGCCGGCCCGGCGCAGCTTGTGCCGCTGCAGCGACTCGGCGGCGTTGCGGGACACCGTCTCCATCAGCGACTTCTTGTCACCGCGCTGCGGCACCCGCAGCCCGGCCCGGCTGCCCCGGCGCTGGCTGAGCCACTCGGCGAGCGCCTCCGCGTCGTCCGGCAGGGCGGGCACCAGCAGCTCGCGGGGCACGTCGGTCTCGCCGGAGGACTCACCGTACATCTGGGTGCAGAAGTGGTGCACCAGGTCACCGGTGGTGAGGTCCTCGACCTTCTCCACCACCCAGCCGCGCTGACCGCGGACCCGGCCGTCGCGCACGTGGAAGACCTGCACGGCCGCCTCGAGCGGATCCTCGGCGAAGGCCACCACGTCGGCGTCGGTGCCGTCGCCGAGCACCACGGCCTGCTTCTCCATGGCCCGGCGCAGGGCGGCGATGTCGTCGCGCAGCCGGGCCGCGCGCTCGAACTCCAGCTCCTCGGAGGCCTGGAGCATCTCGCGCTCCAGCCGCTTCACGAAGGTGTCGGACCGGCCGGCCATGAAATCGCAGAAGTCGTCGACGATGCCCCGGTGCTGCTCGGCATCGACCTGGCCGACGCAGGGCGCCGCGCACTTGCCGATGTAGCCCAGCAGGCAGGGCCGCCCGATCTGGCCGTGCCGCTTGAAGACCCCGGCCGAGCAGGTGCGCGCCGGGAAGACCCGCAGCAGCAGGTCGAGCGTCTCGCGGATGGCCCACGCGTGCGAGTAGGGCCCGAAGTAGCGCACCCCCTTGCGCTTGGCGCCGCGCATCACCTGGAGGCGGGGGAACTCCTCGTTGAGGGTGACGGCCAGGAACGGGTACGACTTGTCGTCCCGGTACTTGACGTTGAAGCGCGGGTCGAACTCCTTGATCCAGGAGAACTCCAGCTGCAGTGCCTCGACCTCGGTGCCGACCGTGACCCAGTCCACACTGCCGGCGGTGGTCACCATCTGCTGGGTGCGTGCGTGCAGCGACCAGGTGTCGGCGAAGTAGGAGTTGAGCCGGTTACGCAGGCTTTTCGCCTTGCCGACGTAGATCACCCGGCCGGACGGGTCACGGAAGCGGTAGACGCCCGGTGCGTCCGGGATGGTACCCGGAGCGGGGCGATAGGTGGACGGGTCTGGCACATCTCCAACAGTAGTGCCTGGGACTGACAGAATTGCCCGACCGGAGGCTCGGTGCCGCCGCCACGGCGCCGGGCCTCCGGCCCTTGCCCGAGTCCCTCAGGGCCGGCCGCGGGTGATCGGCGTCAGGCTGGCACCACGTTGTCGCCGTCCAGCTTCACCTTCGTCTCGGAGAGCGGCTGCTGGGCCGGCCCGGAGGTCGGCGCACCGTCCTTGATCGAGAAGAAGCTGTTGTGGCAGCGGCAGATGATCTGGCCGTCCTTGATCTCGCTGACCTCGCAGCCCTGGTGGGTGCAGATCTTGCTGAACGCCTTGAACTGGCCCTCGGTCGGCTGGGTGACCACCAGGTTGTCGGTGATCACGCCGCCGCCCACGGTCACCTCGGCGGCCGACACCAGCACGGCACCGCCGGAACCACCGCTGTCACCGCCGCCGTCGCCGGTGCCGCCGCCCGCGGTCGTGCTGCCGGCCGGTGCCGGGTCGCTGTCGAAGTCGGTGCCGTTCGGGTTGGTGCCGCTGCCGTCGGTGCCGCAGGCAGCCAGGACCGCGGTGGCGCCGAGCGCCCCGGCGCCGACCAGGACACCGCGCCGGGTCGGGGTGCCGCCCGTGCGGCCCGCCTGGCTCTCCTCGGCGTCGGTCCTCGTCTGCACGTCGGTCATGTGTAGCCCTCCCAGTACTGGTTTCCGCACGGCATTCACGCGGATTCGCCCCTACATACGCGGCCGGACTCGCGATCAGTTCACCGATCGCGACCGGTTTCATGCCGGAACACGCCGCCCGGTCGAGACTAGGGTCCCGGCCGGGCGGCGTGCCTATGAGTCACCTGAGACTCTGCTGAATCGGGTCAGACCGCGGCCTTGGCCTTGGCCCGGACGGCCCGGGTCTTCGCGGCGGTCTTGCCCGCCGCCGGAGCGCCGTTGGCCTTGCCGGCCCGCCCCAGCGCGGCCGGCGCGCCGGCCGGCTTGCCGGTGAGGCCCAGCATCGGCCGCAGGAACTGCCCGGTGTGGCTCTCCGCCACCTCGGCCAGCTCCTCCGGGGTGCCGGTGGCCAGCACCAGACCACCCTTGTGCCCGCCCTCCGGGCCCATGTCGATCAGCCAGTCGGCGGTCTTGATGACATCCAGGTTGTGCTCGATCGTGATCACCGTGTTGCCCTTGTCGACCAGGCCGTTGAGCACGATCAGCAGCTTGCGGATGTCCTCGAAGTGCAGACCGGTGGTCGGCTCGTCGAGCACGTAGACGGTCCGGCCGGTGGACCGCTTCTGCAGCTCGGAGGCGAGCTTGACGCGCTGCGCCTCACCACCGGAGAGAGTGGTCGCCGGCTGGCCCAGCCGCACGTAGCCCAGGCCGACGTCGACCAGGGTGCGCAGGTGCCGGTGGATCGCCGGGAGGGCAGAGAAGAACTCCGCGGCCTCCTCGATCGGCATCTCCAGCACCTCGGAGATGGTCTTGCCCTTGTAGTGCACCTCCAGGGTCTCCCGGTTGTACCGGGCGCCCTTGCACACCTCGCACGGGACGTAGACGTCCGGCAGGAAGTTCATCTCGATCTTGATGGTGCCGTCGCCGGAGCAGTTCTCGCAGCGGCCGCCCTTCACGTTGAAGGAGAACCGGCCCGGGCCGTAGCCGCGCACCTTCGCCTCGGCGGTCTCCGCGAAGAGTTTCCGCACGTGGTCGAAGACACCGGTGTAGGTGGCCGGGTTGGACCGCGGCGTCCGCCCGATGGGTGACTGGTCGACGCCGACCACCTTGTCGACGTTCTCCAGGCCGGTGACCTTGGTGTGCCGGCCGGGCACCAGCCGGGCCCGGTTGATCTGGTTCGCCATCACGGTGTGCAGGATGTCGTTGACAAGCGTCGACTTGCCCGAGCCGCTGACCCCGGTCACGGCGATGAACTGGCCGAGCGGGAACGGGACCGTGAGGTTGCGCAGGTTGTGCTCGCGGGCGCCGTGCACGACGACCTCGCGGCCGGGCGTCTGCGGGCGCCGGGTCGCCGGCACCGGGATGCTCTTGCGGCCGGACAGGTAGGCGCCGGTCGGTGACTCCTCGTTCGCCAGCAGCCCGTCGACCGTGCCGCTGTGCACGATGTGCCCGCCGTGCTCCCCCGCGCCCGGGCCGATGTCGACGATCCAGTCGGCGGTGCGGATGGTGTCCTCGTCGTGCTCCACCACGATCAGCGTGTTGCCCAGGTTGCGCAGCCGGACCAGCGTCTCGATGAGCCGGTGGTTGTCGCGCTGGTGCAGGCCGATCGACGGCTCGTCCAGCACGTAGAGGACGCCGACCAGGCCGGAACCGATCTGGGTGGCGAGCCGGATGCGCTGCGCCTCACCGCCGGAGAGGGTGCCGGCGCCGCGGTCCAGCGACAGGTAGTCGAGACCGACGTCGACCAGGAACCGCAGCCGGGCGTTGATCTCCTTGAGCACCCGCTCGGCGATCATCTTCTGCCGGTCGTCGAGCTCCAGCCCGGCCAGCAGCTCGGCGCACTCACCGACCGAGAGGTTGCAGACCTCGGCGATGTTCTTGCCGGCCACGGTGACCGCGAGCACCTCGGGCTTGAGCCGGGCGCCGCCGCAGACCTTGCAGGGCACGTCGCGCATGTACCCCTCGTACTTCTCGCGCGACCAGTCACTCTCGGTGTCGTTGTGCCGCCGCTCGATCCACTGCACCACGCCCTCGAAGCCGGTGTAGTAGGAGCGCTCCCGCCCGTACTTGTTGCGGTAGCGGACGTGGACCTGGTCGTCGGACCCGTGCAGGATCGTCTTCTGCACCCGGCTGGGCAGGGCCCGCCACGGTGTGTCGACGCTGAAGCTCTCCGCCTCGGCAAGAGCCTCCAGCAGGCGCAGGAAGTACTCCTGGGTGGTGCCGCCGGACCACGGCTGGATCGCGCCGTCGCGGAGGGTGGCCTCCTCGTCCGGGATGATCAGCTCGGGGTCGACCTCCTTCTTCGTCCCGAGGCCGGTGCACTCGGGGCAGGCGCCGTAGGGCGCGTTGAAGGAGAAGACCCGGGGCTCGAGGTCCTCGATCGCCAGCGGGTGGTCGTTGGGGCAGGCCAGGTGCTCGGAGAAGCGCCGCTCCCGCTCCGGGTCGTCCTCCGGCAGGTCGACGAAGTCGAGCAGGACGATGCCGCCGGCCAGGCCGAGCGCCGCCTCCACCGAGTCGGTCAGCCGCTGCTTGCTCGCCGCCTTCACGCTGAGCCGGTCGACCACCACCTCGATGGTGTGCTTCTCCTGCTTCTTCAGTTTCGGCGGCTCGGTGAGCGGGTGCACCACGCCGTCGACCCGGGCCCGGGCATAGCCCTTGGCCTGCAGCTCCGCGAAGAGGTCGACGTATTCGCCCTTGCGGCCGCGGACCACCGGCGCCAGAACCATGAACCGGGTGCCCTCGGCCATCGCCAGGACCCGGTCCACGATCTGCTGCGGTGACTGCTTGCTGATCCGCTCGCCGCAGACCGGGCAGTGCGGGGTGCCGGTGCGCGCGAACAGCAGCCGGAGATAGTCGTAGACCTCGGTGATCGTGCCGACGGTGGAGCGCGGGTTGCGGTTCGTCGACTTCTGGTCGATCGAGACAGCCGGCGACAGACCCTCGATGAAGTCGACGTCCGGCTTGTCCATCTGACCGAGGAACTGCCTCGCGTACGACGAGAGCGACTCGACGTAACGCCGCTGCCCCTCCGCGAAGATCGTGTCGAACGCGAGGCTGGACTTGCCGGAACCGGAGAGCCCGGTGAAGACGATCATGGCGTCTCGGGGCAGGTCCAGGTTGACGTCGCGAAGGTTGTGTTCGCGAGCGCCACGGATTGTCAGTCGGTCGGCCACTGCCAGCCTCTCCGTACAGGTGTTTGAAGTCGAGCAGCCACTCTAGCCACGGGGTACGACATTTTCTGTCGACCTCGGTGAAGCGTCTGGCAGATGGCGAACATTCCCGGTCACTCCTTGGGGGGAACCGGCAGACTCCGAACGTCCCAGATCTCCACACCGCCGACCAGCCGCGGCTCGCCGAGCGCGTCGACAAGCACGCTACGCAGGGCCGTACCGTTCCGGCTGCCGGGCACCAGCACCACCACCGCCGCCCGCCAGTACACCAGATCCGCGGTGATTTTCTGCCGGTCGGCGTCGGTCAGAACCGGCACCCGGCCGTACTCCCGGACCCGCCACAGCAGGTCCGAGGTGAACCGCGCCGGCGCGTGCCAGGAACCGGTGTCGTCGTGCGGCGGGTCGGCCGGGCCCATGAAGTAACCGCGCGGCGTCGCGTAGTCGAAGTTCATCAGCGTCGCCCAGCGCATCCCGGTCCGCCCGGTGGTCACCTCCGGCAGTGGCACGGTGACCAGGGTGCGGTCGTCCGGCACGTACTCCTTGTAGGTGCCCTGGGTGAGGAACGGCGGCAGCGGGTCGCCCTCGACCACCGGCAGCGGCTTCGGGATCAGCGGCACCAGCGCCAGCACCATGCCGACCTGGAACCAGCGGCGGCGCCTCGCCGGGTATGACCCGATCCGGTCGGTGGCGAGCGCGAGCAGTACGCCGGCGATCGTGGCCGGAACCATCGCGAACCGGGTGACGCTCACCAGGTCGATCACCGGCACGTGGCTGATCAGCCCGAACGGCAGCGGGATCCCGGTGTCGTGGCCGAGCACGCGCAGCTCCGGGCCGAACGACATGAGCAGCAGCACCAGACCTGCCACGGCCGCCGACCGGGCCGCCACCGAACGCCACAGCATCGCCGTCGCCACCACGATCATGACGAGGCCGGCGGGGCCGAAGAACGTGTTGTCCTCGGTCGCGCTGACGCTCATCTCCCGGGTCAGCGCCGCGTTGCCGGCCAGCGACTGCCGGGCGAACCCGGCCAGCGACGCCAGGTCGGTGACGTAATCGGTCGGCGCGAACGGCTGGCCGTGGTAGTTGCCGGGCGCGAAGAACTGGTACCAGAGGGGGTACGCGAGCAGCGCGAACGCGGTCGCCGCGGCCACCGCGAGACCGGCCGCGAAGCGCCGCCACAGCGCCCGCGCCACCTGCGGGGCCATCGCGGCGTAGGCGACCACGAACACCCCCAGGGTGAGCGCCGTGAAGAGCAGCGTCTCCTCGTTGATGAAGCACTGCAGCACGATCAGCAGGCCCAGGACGATGCCGCCGCGGCGGGCCCGGCCGGGCTCACGCAGGCGGAGCACCTGCCAGACGATGAACGGCACGACGTACTGGTTGACGAAGTTCACGTGCCCGTTCGCGTGCGACACCATGGTCGGCGCGAACCCGCAGAACACCCCGCCGATCGCCGCCGCGACCCGGCTGCGGACCAAGTGCCGGGAGAGCACCCAGTACCAGGCGTAGGCGGTGCCGGCGAGACCCAGCGTGATCAGCAGCGCGACCGACACGCCACCGCCGAAGAAGTGGGTGATCGGGGCGAGCGGCAGGCTCAGTGCGAGGATCGAGGTGTTCGCCATCATGTTCACCCCGACCGGCGCGTTCAGCCGATCGGTGAAGAACGGCGCGGCACCGTCGAAGATCACCCGTTCGGCGTGCGCCAGCACGAAGAGGAACACGCCGTGGTCGTCGTCGTTGCTGGCCAGCACACGGCCGTTCGGGTCGATCCAGAGCCGGATCGTCACCAGGATCGCGAGCGCCAGGTAGCCCAGCGGCACCCAGAGGTCGATCCGCCGCCATCCCGGGGCCTTCGCGGTGGTGTCACCCTCCGCAGTCGCCACGGGCTCCTCGATCATCTCCTCCGGCGCACGCACCGGGCGAATTCTGCCAGAGTCCCGCCGCCGGCCCGGACGGCCGCCCGGACGGCGACCGTCCCCGAGACATGCTCACGCTGCGTGCTTCCCCGGCTCCACCCCCATGGTGTACGGGCTGAGCAGCCCCCACCACCGGTCAGTGCGCGCGCCGCGCCAGCCGGGCCGACCGGCGGCCGCTCTCCACCCGCACCTCGTGGCTCAGCTTGCGCCAGCTGGCCAGCCGGCGGGCGGTGAGCGCACCGGCGGACAGCGCGGCCTGGACGGCGCAGCCGGGCTCCGACTCGTGCCGGCAGTCGTCGAAACGGCAGCGGGTGGCCAGGTCCGTCACGTCGGCGAACGCCCGTTCCAGGCCGGCACCGGTGTCCAGCAGGCCGACGCCCCGGATGCCCGGGGTGTCGATCACAGCCCCGCCGGCCGGCAGGGTGACCAGATTGCGGTACGCCGTGGTGTGCCGGCCCTTGCCGTCCGCGTCCCGGATCGCCTGCACCGGCATGACGGCGGCGCCGGCCAGCGCGTTCGCCAGGGTGGACTTGCCGGCGCCGGACCGGCCCAGCAGCGCCATGGTGCGGCCCGGCCCGATCTGCTCGCGGACCGCGTCGACGCCGGCGCCGGTGCGCACGCTGACCGGCAGCACGGTGACGCCGGGGGCCAGCTCGCCGAGCTGGCGGGCCATCGCCTCCGGGTCGCCGGTGGTGTCGCACTTGGTGAGGACCAGCACCGGCCGGGCGCCGGACTCCCAGGCCAGGGCGAGCAGCCGCTCGACCCGGGCGTCGTCGGGTTCGGGATGGATCGGCTCGACCACGGCGACGACGTCCATGTTGGCGGCGAGGACCTGGCCGGAGGCGTCCTTGTCGGCGGTGCGGCGGATCAAGGTGGTGCGCCGGGGCAGCACCAGTTCGAGGGTGGTGCGCCGGTCCGGCCACTGGCGCAGCACCGCCCAGTCGCCGGAGCAGGGCAGGCCGGCGGGGTCGCGGGCGGCGTCGAGCAGGACGCCGCCACCCAGGCTCGCCCGGGTGGCGCCGGTGGCGGTGAGCACGGTGCAGATGCCGCGGTCGGACCGCAGGACCCGCCCGGGGATCGCGTCGGCCCGGTCGAACGGCCGGAACGCGGATGCGAAAGTCTCGTCCCAGCCCAGCTGGGACAGGTCGTACGACATGGAGAACCCTTTACGGTCGTGGTGGGCTGCCTGACTCGTCAGGCGAAGGCCCCCGGGTGAAAAGACGTGACGACGACGAACTGCACGTTCCTCACCTCCTCCGCAGGATTCGGTCGATCTGCGCGTCTGGCAACGACGGTACGGTCGCCGGCACCGGGACGAAAGCGAATTCGGATAGGGTCGGTTCGTGACCATGGATCCGCTGGTCCTGATGACCGACGTGGAGGAGTCCACCGAGGCGCTGCTGCGCGACGCGGAGGGCTGGGCGGCCGGCGTGATCGCCGAGCCGTGCGGCCTGCCGGGGTGGACGGTCGGGCATGTCCTGACCCATCTGGCGCGTAACGCCGACGCGCTGACCAACCTGCTCGTCGCGGCCCGCACGGGCGAGCCGGCCGCGATGTACCCGACGCCGGACGCCCGGCAGGAGGGCATCGACGCCGGCTGCCGGCGACCGCTGGCCGAGCAGATCGAGGACCTGCGTGCCGCGCACGAGCGGTTCGCCGACGCGGCGGCCGCGATGCCGGCGCCGGCGTGGGCGGTCGCGCTGCCGCCGATCCGGCAGTCCGCGGCGGGGGTGCCGTGGGCCCGGTTGCGCGAGGTCGAGGTGCACCGCGTCGACCTGGCGCAGGGTTACACCCCGGCGGACTGGTCGGACGCGTTCGCGCTGCGCCTGCTCCGCGAGATCGTGACGGCCCCGCCCGCGGACGCGCCACCGATGGTGCTGCGCCCGCTCGGCCTGGAGCATCCCTTGACGATCGGCGGGCCGGTGACGGGCGGCGACGGGCCGCCGGTGGTCGGCGGGCCGACGAAAAGCCTCGCCGCGTGGCTGGCCGGCCGGGCGGACGGCGCCGATCTGACCGTCTCCGGAGACGGAGAGCTACCGAAACCCGCGAGGTGGAAATGAGCGACCGGCAGGATCTCGGCGGCGGCCTGACGATGACGAAGGTCTCGGTCGGCCCGATGGACAACAACGCCTACCTGCTGGCCCACGACGGCGAGCAGGTGCTGATCGACGCCGCGAACGACGCGTCCACACTGCTGGAGCTGATCGGGGACGGCGGCCTGCGCAGCGTGGTGACCACGCACCGCCATCAGGACCACTGGGTGGCGCTGGACGAGGTGGTGCGGGCGACCGGTGCGGCCTCGCTGGCGCACACCGACGACGCGGACGGGATCCCGGTGGTGACCGGCACGCTGCGCGACGGCGATGGGGTACGGGTGGGTGGTGTCACCCTCGACGTGATCCACATCGTCGGGCACACGCCGGGTTCGATCGTGCTGGCGTACCGGGATCATCTCTTCACCGGTGACAGCCTGTTCCCCGGTGGCGTGGGCAACACCCGGGGGAACCGGAAGAACTTCGCGTCGCTGATCGACGACGTCGAACGCAAGCTGTTCGGCCGGTTCGGCGACGACACCGTGTTCCACCCCGGGCACGGCAAGGACTCCACTCTCGGCGCGGAGCGCCCGCAGCTGCCCGAGTGGCGCTCACGCGGCTGGTGACACCATGGGCCGAGGGAGACCGGGGCACCTCAACTGCTCCGGTCTCCCTCTTCCGCCGGCCCGTGCGCCGGTCGGTGCGGAAGGTCAGCCGACGCTCTTCGTGGCGTTCTCGTTGACGTGGATGCCGGCGGCGAACTCCAGCACCTGCTGCTCGCCCCAGCCGAGGCCGTCCCAGACCTGGATGACCAGGTGGCCCCGGTCCGGGACCCGCAGGAACAGGGTCGAGCCGTCGGTCTGATCGCGCATCTTGGTGAGTACGCCGGAGTTGCCGCCGACCTCGACCTTCTTGCCGCCCAGTTCGGCCGGCGCGCCGTCCTCCTGGAGCATCACCGCGATCTTGCCGACGAAGCTGTGCGGGTCGCTGTTGGCGGCACCATCCGGGCCGGTCGACGGGTCGGCCAGGGGACCCTCCGGTGCCAGCACCAGGCCGCCCTGGTCGGAGTTCTGCAGCACCCAGCCCTCCGGCACCCGGTCGATCTCGAAGGCGTCGGGCTGCTCGCCCTGGTAGGCGACGAGCTTGGTGGCGATGCTCGCGGGCGCGGTGACGCCGGGCGGGGCCGCCAGCGGCGTGTCGTTCGCCGGTGTCCCGGTGGTGGCGAACGCGACGGCTGCGGCCGCCGCGGCGACCACGAACGCGGAGGCGCCACCGGCCTGGAAGGAACGGCGGCGGCGCAGGGCGCGGCGGCCGCGGGCCATGTCGGCCTCGATCTGGTCAGGTGTCGGTGCGGTGCCGGGACCGGCGATCCGCTCGAGCCCGTCGTACAGGTTCGTCATGGTCATCTCTCCGTAGTCAGCGCAGTGCCAGGGACGGGTTGTCGCCGATGACCGCACGCAGCCGGTCCAGGGCTCGGGCGGTCTGGCTCTTCACCGTGCCCTCGGAACAGCCGAGGGCGTCGGCGGTGTCGGCGACGTCGAGGTCGTAGAAGTAGCGGAACACCAGCGCCGCCCGCATCCGTGGCGGCAGCTCGCCCAGCGCCGCCCGCAGTCCGTCCGAGATGTCCCCCGAGGGAATCTCCGCCGCGGCCCGGTCGGGCACCTCGGCCATCGGGCGTTCCCGCCGCCGCCACCACCGCCGCCGCTCGTCCGTCAACGCGTTCACCAGCGTCCGCCGCACGTATCCGTCCGGGTTGTCGGCCCGCTGGAACGCCGGCCAGGCGACGTAGAGCTTCGTCAGCGTGGACTGCACCAGATCCTCGGCCAGGTGGGCGTCACCGGCCGTGAGCAGAGTCGCCGTCCGCACCAACCCGGATCGCCGGGTCGCCACGAAGCGGTGGAATTGCTCGTCTCGCTCGCTCTTCACACGTGCCCCTCCTTCGCTCTCACGCCCCCTTGACGACTCCCGTCCCACCGAGGTTGCACGGAGCGACAATTTCGTCCGGGTCGATCCGGGCGGTCGCCTGCCGCGCTGGTACGGTGCGCGACCGACCATCATGATCACGAATGTCCCGAGGAGCAGCCCGTGACCACGGCCGTGGCCGCCGCGCCGACCGCCCGCCGTCTCCGCCCGGAGACCGCCCACTGGCTGACCGGCGCCGCCGCCGCGATGGGCCTCTACGCCGCGCTGCGGATCCTCAACGTACTCGTGCTGATCTTCTACGCCCGCCGGGACGAGAAGACGCCCACCTGGCGTGAGCTGCTGCTCGCCTGGGACGCGGGCTGGTACCAGGAGGTCGCCGAAAAGGGGTACGACCAGGTCGTCACGTTCACCGACAAGGGCCTGCCGGAGCCGTCCAACCTGGCCTTCTTCCCGCTCTACCCGCAGCTGTCGGCGGCCGTCGACCTGGTGCTGCCGATCCACATCGGCACCGCCCTGCTGCTCGTCGCGTGGACCTCGGGCCTGGCCGCCGCCGTCGCGCTCTACGCCCTCGGCACCCACCTGCGCGACCGGACGACCGGCATCCTGCTCGCCGCCCTCTGGTCGGTCGTCCCGCACGGCGTGGTGCTCTCGATGGGCTACAGCGAGCCGCTCTTCACCGCCCTGGCCGCCGGGTCGCTGCTCGCCCTGCTCCGCCGCAACTGGCTGACCGCCGGCACGCTCTGCCTGCTCGCCGGCCTGACCCGGCCGACCGGCGCCGCGGTGATCGCCGCGGTCGGACTGGCGGCACTGATCACGGTGGTCCGCGAACCGCGGCAGTGGCGGGCCTGGCTCGCCGGCGTGCTGGCCCCGCTCGGCCTGGTCGGGTACATGGCCTGGGTCGGCGCCCGGCTGGGCCGCGCCGACGGCTACTTCCATGTGCAGAACGACACCTGGCGGATGGGCTTCGACGGCGGCGGCTACACGCTGACCACCATGGCGAACATGGTCCTGGACCGGGAGACGTCGCTCGAGATGGCCGAGGTCACCCTGGTGCTGTTGCTGGGCGTCGCGCTGCTGGTGGTGGCGATCGGTGAGCGGCTGCCGTGGCCGCTGCTGGTCTACGCCGGCGTGATCGTGTTCATCGCGCTGACCGGTGACTGGTTCTACTGGGCGAAGGCCCGGATGCTGATCCCGGCGTTTCCGCTGCTGCTGCCGGTGGCGTACGCGATCGGGCGCAGCCGCAACCGCACCGTGCCGTTCGTGGTGGTCGGTGGCCTGGCGCTGGTCACCGCGCTCACCAGTGTCTACCTCACGATGACTTGGCACCGTTCGTTCTGAGATCGCCTGAAAGGCGAACGGGGCTTGTCCATCCTTCGAGACGACACGTTCCTGGTCTTTTGGACTACCCCTGTCGGTGCATCCGCCCGATGATCGTTATCCTTCGGCCGGAGTCCGTATTAGTTGAGTGCTTGAGCAAATTGTGCGTGTCAAGGTTGGCGTCGCCGATCATGTCGGCGGTCCCCCGAAGGTAATTGGAACGGAGCACCCGTAGTGAATATCGAGACTGCCCTCAAGGAAGCGATGAGCATCGAGGGCGCTATCGGTGTCGCTCTCGTGGACTACACCAGCGGCCTCACGCTGGGCATCCTCGGCGGCGGCCAGACGATGGACATGAACATCGCCGCCGCCGGCAACACCGACGTGATCCGGGCCAAGGTCCGCACCCTCGAGATGCTCGGCCTGCAGGACGGCATCGAGGACATCCTCATCACGCTCGACACCCAGTACCACCTGATCCGCCTGCTGCAGAACAAGCGGCACGGTGAGTCGTTCTTCCTCTACATCTCGCTGGACAAGAGCCGCGCCAACCTGGGTCTGGCCCGCCACCAGCTGCGCAAGATCGAGCAGGACCTCGACGTATGACAGCCCCCGGCGACACGTACAAGCCGGTCTACGCGGAACTAGCCCACCTGCGGTACCAGGTGCCCGGTGTGCTGGGCTGCGTGGTGGCCGGCGTCGACGGCCTCCTCGTCCTGCACGACCAGACAACCGGTCCGGAACCGCACGACGTGGCGGCCCTGGCCGCCGGTGCGCACGGCATCAGCCGGACCACCGGGGCCGTCCTCAACCAGGGCGGCTTCTCGGACGTCACGATCCACAACCAGAACGGCTACCTCTCGGTCTACGCGATCGGGGACCTGGCCCTGCTGGCGGTGATCGGTGACGGCAACCTGAACATCGCCCGCCTGCACCTGGAGGCGCGGCCGCTTCTCTCCCGTCTGGCGACGCTGCTGCAGATCCGCAGCGTCTGACCGGCACCGCCCCGCCTCCCGCACGAGGCGGCCGCGGCGCCCCTGTACATCAGCTTCGACACCATGGCTGTCCTGAATCGCTTCGGGGCGGCCATGAGTCTTTACCGGACCCCGCCACGCCGCCGAGTCTTCACCGGACCCCGCCACGCCGCTGAGTCTTTGCCGGGCCCGCCGCGCCGTCCGTGCGGCGCCGGGGTGGTTACGCTGGCAGGAACCGCCGAGCACGGGAGGTAGCCGGTGAACCTGCGACACGATCCGAGCCGGTGGGGGTTCCCACCACCGCACCCGCAGCCCGAGTGGCAGCCGCACCTTCCCGGCGCCGGGCCGGGACTGCCCGGCTGGCTCGAGGAACGGCTCTTCGACCAGCGCATCGTGATGCTGCGCGGCCAGCTGACCACCGAGACGGCGACCGGTGTGGCGGCGGCCCTGCTGACCCTGGACTCGGCCGGCCCGGAGCCGGTGCAGCTGCACGTGGCGAGCCCCGGCGGCGACCTCAGCGCGGCACTGTCCGTCATCGACGTGATCGACGCGCTGACCGCACCGGTGCACGCCCTGGTCACCTCGGAGGCCGGCGGGGCGGTCCTCGCGGTGCTGGCCGCCGCGGACAAACGGGCGGCGTACCGTCATGCGCGTTTCAAACTCGCCGAACCCCGCGCCGCCGGCGTCACCGGCACCGCCGACGAGGTGGCCGCGGCGGCCGGGCAGCACCTGCGGGAGCTCGAGGAGGCGGTGGTCCGGCTGGCCGAGATCACCGGGCAGCCACGCAGCCGGGTCGAGGACGACCTCTCCACCGGGCGCAGCCTGAGCGCGGCCGACGCGCTGGAGTACGGCCTGATCAGCGAGGTCATCAACCCCAAGGGCCGCTGACCGGCTCCGGTCCGGGAAAGCCCTTCGTCCAGAAGCTTTCGTCCGGGAAAGACCTTCATCCGGGAAAGACAGAAGAGCGGGCCCCGGCACACCGGGACCCGCTCTTCTCAGGCGCTTCAGGCGACCTTGACACCCATCGACCGGGCAGTGCCCTTGACGATCTGGATGGCAGCGTCGAGGTCGTTCGCGTTGAGGTCGGGCAGCTTGCGCTCCGCGATCTCCTTGACCTGGTCGGCGCTGAGCGTGCCGACGGTCGTGGTCAGCGGGTTCGCCGCACCGGACGGAATGCCGAGGCTCTTCTTGATGAGGAAGCTGGTCGGCGGCGTCTTGTAGGCGAGCGTGTGGCTGCGGTCCTCGTAGACCGAGACGATGACCGGGATGATCTCGCCGCGGTTCTTCGCGGTGGCCTCGTCGTACTCGACCTTGACGGCACGCATGTTGGCGCCGGTCGGACCGAGCATCTTACCGAGGTCGACCATCGCGGCGTTACCCGCCTCAAGTGCGAGGGTTACCTCATGGGTCTTCTTCTTGGGAGGCATCGGGTAAGGCTCCTTAGGGTGAGCTGCGGGCCGAGACAACGCAGCTCGCCAGCATCAACGACACACGACAACCCCGAGACCCTACTACCGCCGCGACCGATGGGTCAAAACGGCTGAACAAAGGGGGTCTCGGGTTCTACCACCAGTGTAGCTCGCGGCCCCGGGGACACCGGGACCGCCCCTGCTCAGAACCTGTCGCAGTCACACTCGCGCATGTTCGCGCGGATCAGGTGAACGTACTCCGGGTTGACCAGCTCTCCGTTCGCATGCCCCTCGTCCACCGAGCCTCGGCCCATGTTGTAGCCGGCGATCACCATGTTGAGCAGGCAGAGCGACGTGTCCGACTTACATTTCGACGGGCTGAGGCTGTAGTTCTTCTTGAAGTACGCGTCGCCGAACGCCTTGGTCAGCCAAGCCAGATAGTTGGCGCCGAGGATCGCGTTCTGCCGGTAGTCGTGGGAGTCGTACGACTTCTCGAACCGCTGGTTGATGAACGACTCGGTGTCCGGCATGACCTGCATGAGCCCGTACCCGCCGTCGCAGTTGACGATGTTGGACTGCCAGCCGCTCTCGTGCCAGGCCACCGCGCGGATCAGGTCCGACGGCACCTTCAGCTTCGGCGCCGACCCCGGCCAGTACGTCTTCGTCGCGGCCGCGTTCAGCGCGGACTTCACCTTCGCCCGGGAGACCGCCTTGCCGTCCCGCTCCGCACAGGGCGGCAGCTCGAAGTTGAAGGGGTCCTCGGTCGGCGTGGCCGACGTCTTGCTCGGCTTCGGCTTCTTCGAGGTCTTCGACGGCTTCGGCGACGGCGTCTCCTCGATGACGGGCTCGTCGGTCACCTCCGCCGACGGCGACTCCTCGGCCGGCGTGGCCCCCGCCGACGGCGTCGCGGCGACCGGCGCGACCGCCCGGTCGTCCTCGGCGGCGCCGGCCAGACCGCATCCGCCCGTCACCACCAGCGCCAACGCGGCGCACACGAGTCGTACCCGTAGCCCGGCATTCATTGATGAAGCCCTCCCCCGACGTGTGTCGGGGTGGACGTTAACAGTCACCGGACGTCCGGCGCTGACCGTAAAACCGACCAAAAGAGCACAAGGTTCTGGACTTGACCCCGTGTCACGAACGGCAACCTGAACCGGGGACAATAGCTCCATGCAGACCCGCACCGACCTACGCAACGTCGCCATCATCGCTCACGTCGACCATGGCAAAACCACCCTGGTCGACGCCATGCTGCGCCAGGGCAGCCAGTCCCACGCGCGCGGCGAGATGGCCGACCGCGTCATGGACTCCATGGACCTGGAGCGGGAAAAGGGCATCACCATTCTCGCCAAGAACACGGCGATCAGCTACCAGCCCGCCGAGGGCGGTCCGGTCACCATCAACATCATCGACACCCCGGGTCACGCCGACTTCGGTGGTGAGGTCGAGCGCGGCCTCACCATGGTCGACGGCGTCGCCCTCCTCGTGGACGCCTCCGAGGGCCCGCTGCCGCAGACCCGGTTCGTGCTGCGCAAGGCGCTCGCCGCCAAGCTGCCGATCATCCTGATCATCAACAAGGTGGACCGCCCGGACGCCCGGATCAAGGAGGTCGTCGACGAGACGTACGAGCTCTTCCTCGACCTCGACGCCGACGAGCACCAGATCGAGTTCCCGATCGTCTACGCGTGCGCCCGCGACGGCATCGCCTCCCTCACCCAGCCCAAGGACGGCACCGTCCCCGAGGACAGCAACGACCTCGAGGTGCTGTTCAGCACGATCCTGGAGACCATCCCGGCCCCGAAGTTCACCGAGGGCGCCCCGCTCCAGGCGCACGTCGTCAACCTCGACGCCTCGCCGTTCCTCGGCCGTCTCGCGCTCTGCCGCGTGCACGAGGGCACCATCCGCAAGGGCCAGACCGTGGCCTGGTGCAAGACCGACGGCACGATCAGCAACGTACGCATCTCCGAGCTGCTGATCACCGAGGGCCTGGAGCGCAAGCCCGCCGAGAGCGCCGGTCCCGGCGACATCATGGCCGTCGCCGGCATCCCGGAGATCATGATCGGTGAGACCCTCGCCGACGCCGAGAACCCGGTCCCGCTGCCGCTGATCAGCGTCGACGAGCCGGCCATCTCGATGGTCATCGGCACCAACACCTCGCCGCTTGTCGGCCGGGTCAAGGGCGCCAAGGTCACCGCCCGCATGGTGAAGGACCGCCTCGACAAGGAGCTGATCGGCAACGTCTCGCTCCGCGTCCTGCCGACCGACCGCCCGGACGCCTGGGAGGTCCAGGGCCGTGGTGAGCTGGCGCTCGCCATCCTGGTCGAGCAGATGCGCCGCGAGGGCTACGAGCTGACCGTCGGCAAGCCGCAGGTGGTCACCAAGACCGTCGACGGCAAGGTGCACGAGCCGGTCGAGCGGCTCACCATCGACGCCCCCGACGAGTACATGGGCGCCATCACCCAGCTGCTCTCCACCCGCAAGGGCCGGATGGAAGAGCTGATCAACCACGGCACCGGCTGGCTCCGCATGGAGTGGCTCGTCCCGGCGCGTGGCCTGATCGGCTTCCGCACCGAGTTCCTCACCGAGACCCGCGGCACCGGCATCATGCACCACCTGTACGAGCGTCACGAGCCGTGGTTCGGCGAGCTCCGCACCCGCCAGAACGGCTCCCTGGTCGCCGACCGCGCCGGCGCGGTCACCGGGTTCGCGATGATCAACCTGCAGGAGCGCGGTCAGCTCTTCGTCGAGCCGACCACCGAGGTGTACGAGGGCATGATCGTCGGCGAGAACTCGCGCGAGGACGACATGGACGTCAACATCACCAAGGAGAAGAAGCTCACCAACATGCGGGCCGCGAGCGCCGACAACACCGAGAAGGTGATCCCGCCGCGCAAGCTGTCGCTGGAGCAGTCGCTCGAGTTCTGCCGCGAGGACGAGTGCGTCGAGGTCACCTCGAACGCCATCCGCATCCGCAAGGTGGTGCTCGACCAGAACGCGCGCGGTCGCGCCGCGGCTCGCCGCAAGCACCAGTAACCTGTCCGCTCCGACGCCCTGCCCGGCTCCCCGCCGGGCAGGGCGTCGCCGCATCCAGGGTCCGCGCGGGCACCCCCGGAACAGCAAGATCATTTACCCTGTCGCGGTGATCGACCTCGATTCCCCGGCGGGTTCACCGCCCGCCCGCCCCCGCAAACGGATCTACCTGCTGGCGGCGACGGCCGTACTCGTCGCCGCTGGTGCCGCCGCGACGTACGTCGCCACCACCAACCCCGATCCGGCCGGCCCCACCCGCGCCGCCGGCTCCGATTCCGCCGCCGCCGCTGGTGCCGCCGCTGACCCCGCAGCCGCTGATTCCGCCGCTGACCCTGCCGCCGCTGATTCCGCCGCTGACCCCGCAGCCGCTGACCCCGCAGCCGCTGACCCCGACGCTGGCCCCGCCGCCGACGCGGGGCCTGACGGGCGGTTGGAGCTGACGCCGGGTGCGGCGCCGTCGCTCGGGCCCGGCCCGCACCGGCTGCGTCTCGAGGTCGAGTCGCGCAGCGGCACCGTCCGGCAGATCGCGTGGGACGCCGACCTCACGGCGGCGAAACCGATCGGCGGCAAGCCGGCCGACGACCCGATCCCGGCGCCCTGGTCCACGAGCATGACGCTGGAGAAGATCGAGTACGGGGTCACGCTCAAAGCCATCTCCTCGGACACGGACGAGGTGACGTGCCGGATCGTCGCCGGCGACCAGGTGATCGCCGAGAGCAGCCGGCCGCGGGCCGCGATCTGCTCCTACAACCCGCGGTTCGAGCAGATGATGCGGGAACAGCTCGAACAGATGCCGCAGACCGAAGGTTGAACCGCCGCCGCCGCCGGACCGAGCCGCGCCGCCGGACCGAGCCGCCCGCCTCATTGAGCAACGCCGCCGGACTGAGCCGCGGACGACCGTGGGCCCGGGTGACTGATGTCGCCCGGGCCCACGGTCGTTCGTTCGCGCCACTCCCGGGGACCGTGCTCCGCCCGTACCCGAGAAGGCTCTGTCAGTGGCTGGAGTTGGTCAGCTCTTTCTTGCGGTCCCGGGAGGATTTGACCAGGCTGGCGACCGTGGCGATGGCCAGCGTGCCCAGGATGACCAGCAGCGAGAGCCAGATCGGGATCTCCGGGGCCCAGTGGAAACCGTGGCCGCCGTTGATGAACGACAGGCTGTTGGTGTGCAGCGCCTCGAGGAAAAGCTTCACACCGATGAACGCGAGCACCACGGCCAGGCCGATGTTGAGGTACACCAGGCGCTGCAGCAGACCACCGAGCAGGAAGAAGAGCTGGCGCAGACCCATCAGCGCGAACACGTTCGCGGTGAAGACGAGGTACGGCTCCTTGGTGATGCCGAAGATCGCCGGGATCGAGTCCAGCGCGAAGATCAGGTCGGTGGTGCCGATCGCGATCATCACGATCAGCATCGGCGTGAAGAGCCGCTTGCCGGTCTCGGTGACGACGCTGAACCGGCCGTCGCCGAACGACGGCGAGATCGGCAGGGCCCGCTTCGCCCAGCGGATCAGCAGGTTCTCCTTGAAGTCGTCCTCGTCGTTCTCGCCGTTCTTCACCAGCGTGATCGCCGTGTAGACCAGGAACGCGCCGAAGATGTAGAAGACCCACGAGAACTGCGAGATCAGCGCGGCACCGGCGGCGATGAACGCGCCGCGCATCACGAGCGCCAGCACGATGCCGATCAGGAGCACCTTCTGCTGAAGATGCCGGGGCACGGCGAAGCGCGCCATGATGATCACGAAGACGAAGAGGTTGTCGACACTCAACGAGTACTCGGTGAGCCAGCCGGTGTAGAACTCACCGGCGTACTGACCGCCCGCCGTCACCCAGACACCGACGCCGAACAGAAGCGCCAGGCCGACATAGAAGCCGACCCAGGTGCCGGCCTCCTTCATGCTGGGTTCGTGCGGTCTGCGCCCGATGATCAGAAGATCAACGGCGAGGACGGCGATCAGGGCGACGAGGGTGATGCCCCAAACCCAGGCGGAAACGTTCAACGAGAACCTCCGGCAGACACGGGTCGTCGCTGCACACACTCAAAGGCGAGCCTTGTCGACGAATCAGCAATACCCCGGATCCGAGATCGAGACGCCTGGTCTCGTGCCGAAAACCGGGGAACGGGACTCATGACCGAGGCTCGTCCGCAAGTGAGGGCAGCGACGTGCGACTGTCGGAGGTCTCTTCCGCCGCGGAACGATCCGCGACCACCGGTCCCGGGACCGCCGAGGAGGCGTTCCGTGCTGACGAGACCGGAGCGGGGGAATACTCCCCTCCCACGGCTGCCATTGTTGCGCATCCCGCCCCCGAACGGCACACCGGGAGACCAGAGAGTGGCGGGACTCGCGTTTTCATCGATCATCACGCTCGCCGTCCGCCCGTTACCCGAGGTTCCTCCGCAGTTCGTCGCTTCACCTCAGGCTAGCCCCGGCGACAGGGAGTTTCCCGGCGAACCCGTACAGTTCCCAAGGCATCCTCGTAAGACTGCCATCTGGTGTGTATGCGACGCTTGGGGCATGGTTCTCGAAGTCATGCTCATCGACGTGTTGCCGGGCCGTGCCGACGACTTCCTGAACGCGTACCAGCTCGCCCGCCCCATCATCGCCGGAGCGCCCGGCTGCCGGTCCATCCGGGTCCAGCGCGGCGCCGAATCCGCCAACCGCTTCATGCTGCTCGTCGAATGGGACAGCATCGCGGCCCACGAACAAAACTTCCGCCACACCGAACGGTTCGCCCAGTGGCGGGCCCTGATCGCCAGCGCACTGGCGCAGCCGCCGGTGGCCGAGTTCTTCACCGACGTGGCCCCGGCCGGGAACCGCCCCGACCCGGACCACGACTTCTTCGCTGCCTGACCTGGCGGTGGTCCGGGGGCTCGCTGGGGCCGCACCCTTGGCTCGGGGCCTGCTCCGATTGGGCGTGGCTGCTCTTTCTCGGCTGCGCCTGCTCTTGTCGGCTGGCGTCGCACTCCTCGGCGGGGCTGCTGTTTTCTCGGCTGGCGCGGCTCCGCTTGAAAGCTGGCGCTGCTCCGTTTCAATGCTCGCGCTGCTCCGCTTGTCGGCTGCCGATGCACTCCTCGGCTGCGTTGCTGCTCTTCTCGGCTGCGTTGCTGCTCTTCTCGGCTGGCGCTGCACCGGCCGCTTGCTCGGGGCCGTCCTGCTTGCGGGTGAGCAGGGAGCCGCAGGCTCACCCCGACCGTTGTCACAAGCGAGCCGCAAGCCCTTCCGGGTCGGCCCAGCCAGCCGCGCGGGCGCCAGCCCATCCCAGCCGATGCGTTGACCAAGAACGTTCGCCGGCTCGGCCCAGCCAGCGGAATCTTGACCCCTGCTCGACGGCTCGGCTTTCGTCGCTTGTCGGCCGTCAAACGACAGCCAGCTCGTGGTTGGCGCCGGCTTGGGCTGGTGGTCGCCCAAGAGCGATCGCAGCAGCCACCCGCGACGGCCGGCCGACCGGCTGTCACCCACGGTCGCCCCAGAACGCCCCAGGCAACCACCAGCGACAGCCAGCTCAACCAGCTGTCACCCACGGTTGCCCTGGCCGGCGAAAACCAGCCACCAGTGACAGCCAACCGCCCTTCTGTAACCCACGGTCGCCCCAAAGCGGCCCCCGCAACCACCAACGGCAGCCAGCTCAACCAGCTGTAACCCGCGGTCGCCTCAAAGCAGCCCCCGCAACCACCAACGGCAGCCAGCTCAACCAGCTGTCACCCACGGTCGCCCGAGAGCAGCCTCAGCAACCACCAGCGACAGCCGGACCCGGGCGCCTGACATTCGACACCCGGGGTACTCGCGAGGGTCGAGGTGCCCGGCCGGACGGGCGATACCGGATTGCTGGCGGCTTCCCGCGACCGGTGGACAGCATGGTTACGCACCGGCCGCAACGAGGAGGATGGGCTCCGGCTCACTGAAGCGAGCCGGCCATCGGAGCGGGTAACGAGTAAGGCGCCCGAGCGGCTCACGGATACGCCATCCGCCGAGCAAGCGCGCCGCCCGGAAAGCCGCAAGCGAGCTGCAGCCCGAAGACCGCAAGCGAGCCACGGCCCGGGAAAGCCGCAAGCGCGTCGCCGCCCGCGAGAGCCGCAGGCGAGCCACGGCCCGGGAAAACCGCGAACGAGCCACGGCCCGGGGAAGCCTCAGGCGAGTCGCCGCCCGGGACGCGACGGCCGAGCCGCCATCCGGACGGGCCGGGCACGGCCGGCCAGCGGCGGGGTCAGCCGCCGCTGGGCCAGGTGGGTCCGGCCCGTCCGGGTGGGGTTACTTCACGCCGGCCATGTCCATGCCGCGCAGTTCCTTCTTCAGCTCGGAGACCTCGTCGCGGATGCGGGCGGCCAGCTCGAACTGGAGCTCTCGGGCGGCGGCGAGCATCTGGTCGCTCAGGTCCTGGATGAGCTGGGCCAGCTCGGCGCGGGCCATGCCCTCGCGGGCTGGGCCGGCGCCCGCACGGGCCTTGGACCGGGTTTCCGGCACCGGGGCCTTGCCGCGGGACATCTGGCGGCCGGCGCCGCCGACCATCGGGCCGCTCACCGCGTCGTCGGTGTCCTCGGCCTCGCGGTAGATGTCGTCCAGGATGTCGTGGATCTTCTTGCGGAGGGCCTGCGGCTTGATGCCGTGGGCCTCGTTGTGGGCGATCTGCTTGGCCCGGCGGCGGTCGGTCTCGTCGATCGCGTCACGCATCGACGGGGTGATCTTGTCCGCATACATATGGACCTCGCCGGAGACGTTTCGCGCGGCGCGGCCGATGGTCTGGATGAGCGACCGGCCGCTGCGCAGGAAGCCCTCCTTGTCGGCGTCCAGGATGGCGACGAGCGAAACCTCGGGCAGGTCGAGACCCTCACGCAGCAGGTTGATGCCGACCAGCACGTCGTAGTCGCCCTTGCGCAGCTCCTTGAGCAGCTCCACCCGGCGCAGCGTGTCGACTTCTGAGTGGAGGTAACGGACGCGGATGCCGTTCTCCAGGAGGTAGTCGGTGAGGTCCTCCGACATCTTCTTGGTGAGCGTGGTGACCAGGACCCGCTCGTCCCGCTCGGTGCGCAGCTTGATCTCGTGCATCAGGTCGTCGATCTGGCCCTTGGTGGGCTTCACCACCACCTGCGGGTCGATCAGGCCGGTCGGGCGGATGACCTGCTCGACGAACTCGCCCTGGGCCTGCTGCATCTCCCACGGGCCGGGCGTGGCCGAGAGGAAGACCATCTGGCCGACCCGCTCCAGGAACTCGTCGAAGCGCAGCGGCCGGTTGTCGGCGGCGCTCGGGAGCCGGAAGCCGTGCTCGATCAGGATCCGCTTGCGGGAGGCGTCACCCTCATACATCCCGCCGATCTGCGGGATCGAGACGTGCGACTCGTCGACGACCGTGATGAAGTCGTCCGGGAAGTAGTCGAGCAGCGTGTAGGCCGGGTCACCGGGCGATCGGCCGTCCATGTGCATCGAGTAGTTCTCGATGCCGTTGCAGAAACCGACCTGCCGCATCATCTCGATGTCGTAGGCCGTGCGCATCCGCAGCCGCTGCGCCTCGAGCAGCTTGCCCTGTCGCTCGAACTCGGCGAGCCGCTCCTCCAGCTCGGCCTCGATGTCGCGGATCGCCCGCTCCATCCGCTCCGGACCGGCCACGTAGTGCGTCGCCGGGAAGATGACCAGCTCGTCGACCTCGCGGACCACCTCGCCGGTGAGCGGGTGCAGGTAGTAGAGCTTCTCCACCTCGTCGCCGAACAGCTCGATCCGCACGGCCAGTTCCTCGTAGGCCGGGATGATCTCGAGCGTGTCGCCGCGGACCCGGAACGTGCCCCGCTGGAAGGCCATGTCGTTGCGCGCGTACTGAATGTCGACCAGCCGGCGCAGCAGCTTGTCACGGTCGAGCTCCCCGCCGACCTTGACCTTGACGGCGCGCTCGATGTATTCCTGCGGCGTGCCCAGACCGTAGATCGCGCTGACCGTGGCCACCACGATCGTGTCGCGGCGGGTCAGCAGCGACATGGTGGCCGAGTGACGGAGCCGCTCGACCTCCTCGTTGACCGAGGAGTCTTTCTCGATGTAGGTGTCGGTCTGAGCGATGTAGGCCTCAGGCTGGTAGTAGTCGTAGTAGCTGACGAAGTATTCGACCGCGTTGTTCGGCAGCAGCTCGCGGAACTCCTTGGCGAGCTGGGCGCAGAGCGTCTTGTTGGGCGCGAGCACGAGCGCCGGCCGCTGCAGCCGCTCGATGAGCCAGGCCGTCGTGGCGCTCTTGCCGGTGCCGGTGGCGCCGAGCAGGACAGTGTGCCGATCGCCGCGGCGAACCCGTCGCTCGAGTTCGTCGATCGCGGCGGGCTGGTCACCGGCGGGCTGGTAGTCGCTGACGACCTCGAACCGGCCGTCGAGTCGTGGGATGTCGAGCGCCATGTCCACCACCGTACGTCGGGGGTACGACAAGTTTCCGGACCCGGGTTCGGCCCTGGGCGAAGCGCGGGACGGGACGGTGTGCGCAGGGTGCACATTCCGCACCAGTCGTCGGCATTGTCGGGCTTTACACGGCCGCTTACCCTGGGCGGGTAGGCCGCTCGCGGCGGCCGCGGGCACCGTGCGGATCACAGAGCCGCCGTGCCGCACCGTGGTTGATGCGCCTCGGGGACAACCCCGGGTCCGCGCACCCGTGGTGGGTCGCGCCTGGCGCAGACCGGCCGCCGCGAGAGCTTGTCACCCGAAAAAGCGACAGCGCCGCAGCACACCCGAAAGAACGACAGCGGCGCAAGGCACCCGGAAAGTGACAGCTACGCCGAAAAGCGACAGCGGCGCCGGCGCGCGGGAACCCGTCACGACCAGTCCGGCGGCTGCCACCCGGTCTCCTCCGCCCAGTCGTCGGCGGCCCGCGCCTCCTGGTCGAACCAGGGTTCCTTCGCTTCCGCGTACCCCATCCGGTCCTCGAACCTCTCCGCCCACGCCGCCTTGGCCGCGGCATAGGCGTCCCGCGCCGCCGGCACCGCGCGCAAGTGATCACGCATCAGCAGGGCGAAACGCCAGCCCGGCGAGCCCGCCACCCGGACGTGGAGGTTGACCTCGTAGCCGGGGTCGGCGCAGCCGTGCAGGCGTTTCGGCCAGGTCATCCCGGGCAGGCCGCGGGCGTTGTCGAACCACTCACCGGGGCGGCGCGGGAAGCCGATCGCGGCGAGCCGGTCGGCCAGGGCGTCCGCCTGGCTGAGCGTCCGGACGCTCAGCATCAGGTCGATGATCTCCTTGGCGGGCAGGCCGGGCACCGCGGTCGACCCGATGTGGTGCACGCCGACGCCGTCGCCCAGGCCGTGCCGGATGCGGGCGATCAGCCGCGCGGCGCGCGCCGGCCACTCCGGGTCGGGCGGGAGGATGTGCAGCGCACCGGATTTGGGGGCGGAGCGGCGCAGCCGCAGGTTCCGCTCGAACTCGACGAGCCGCTCGCGCCAGAGCGCGTCCACCCGGGCGTGCAGCGCGGCGAGGTCCGCGTCGTTGGTGAGGATCACATCGGCGGTGGCGCGGCGGCGCTCGTCGTCGGTCTGTGCGTCGATCCGGGCGGCGGCCTCCGCCGCCGTCATGCCCCGCAACTGGGTGAGACGGCGGATGCGCAGGTCACGGTCCGCAAGGACGACGATCACCAGATGGTACGAGGGAGCCAGCCCCGTCTCCACCAGGAGCGGTACGTCGTTGACCACCGTCGCGTCCGGTGCCGCGGCCGCGGTCAGCTCGACCGTCCGGGCCCGCACCCGCGGATGAATGATCTGCTCGAGTGTCCGGCGGGCCGTCTCGTCGCCGAAGACTTTCGCGCCGAGCGCCGGCCGGTCCAGTGCGCCGTCGGGGGTGAGCACGCCCGCCCCGAACGCCGCCACGATCTCGGCGAGCCCGTCGGTGCCGGGCTCCACCACCTCCCGGGACAGCACGTCGGCGTCGACGATCACCGCGCCCCGCTCCGCGAGCCGCCGGGCCACCGCGCTCTTGCCTGCACCGATCCCGCCCGTCAGTCCCACCCTCAGCATGGAACCAGTATCGCGGTGCCCTCGATCGACGTCAGTGCCTGCCCGCGGAAAACCCGGGAAACGGGGAAAGGCCGCCCCGACCGAAGTCGGGACGGCCTTTACGGGGTATTACCTCAGTTCTTGCCGCCGGCCAGCTTCTCGCGCAGAGCCGCGAGAGCCTCGTCGGTGGCCAGGGTGCCCGCGGGCTCCTCGGCGGCGCGCGCCGGCGCCGACGAGCTCGAGGACGAGGTGGAGGTCGACGACGAAGAGGTCACGCCACCGGCCGGAACCGGGTTGAGCGCGGCCTCGGCGTCGGCCTCACGGCTCGCCTGAACCTGCTTGGTGTGGGCCTCCCAGCGCTCGCGGGCGTCGGCGTACTGCTTCTCCCACGTCTCGCGCTGCTTGTCGAAGCCCTCGAGCCACTCACCCGTCTCGGGGTCGAAGCCCTCCGGGTAGATGTAGTTGCCCTCGTTGTCGTACGTCGCGGCCATGCCGTAGAGGGTCGGGTCGAAGTGCTCCTCGCCCTCGACGAAGTTCTCGTTGGCCTGCTTGAGCGACAGCGAGATCCGGCGACGCTCGAGGTCGATGTCGATAACCTTGACGAGGACGTCCGAACCGACCTGGACGACCTGCTCGGGCAGCTCGACGTGACGCTCGGCCAGCTCGGAGATGTGCACCAGGCCCTCGATGCCGTCGTCGACGCGGACGAACGCACCGAACGGGACGAGCTTGGTGACCTTGCCCGGCACGATCTGGTTGATCGCGTGGGTCCGGGCGAACTGACGCCACGGGTCTTCCTGGGTCGCCTTCAGCGACAGCGAGACGCGCTCGCGGTCCAGGTCGACGTCGAGCACCTCGACCTCGACCTCCTGGCCGACCTCGACAACCTCGGACGGGTGGTCGATGTGCTTCCAGGAGAGCTCGGAGACGTGCACGAGGCCGTCCACGCCACCCAGGTCCACGAAGGCACCGAAGTTGACGATGGAGGACACGACGCCCTTGCGGACCTGGCCCTTCTGCAGCTTGTTGAGGAACTCGGTGCGAACCTCGGACTGCGTCTGCTCGAGCCAGGCGCGGCGGGACAGAACCACGTTGTTGCGGTTCTTGTCCAGCTCGATGATCTTCGCCTCGAGCTCGCGGCCGACGTAGGGCTGAAGGTCCCGGACACGACGCATCTCGACGAGGGACGCCGGGAGGAAGCCCCGGAGGCCGATATCGAGGATGAGGCCACCCTTGACCACCTCGATGACGGAACCGCGGACGACGCCGTCGTCTTCCTTGATCTTCTCGATCGTGCCCCAAGCCCGCTCGTACTGAGCGCGCTTCTTCGAGAGGATCAGGCGACCTTCCTTGTCCTCCTTGGTGAGGACGAGGGCTTCGATGTGGTCACCGACCGACACCACTTCCGCGGGGTCCACGTCATGCTTGATCGACAACTCGCGCGAGGGGATGACGCCCTCGGTCTTGTAGCCGATGTCGAGCAGGACCTCGTCCCGATCGACCTTGACGACGGTGCCTTCGACAATGTCGCCGTCGTTGAAGTACTTGATGGTCTCGTCGATGGCGGCGAGGAATGCTTCCTCGGACCCGAGATCGTCGACGGTGACCTTGTTGGCGCTCGAGGTGGCCTCGATGCTGCTCGTCATGTGGACAGTTGCTCCGAACGGATGGATTCGTGGTGTCTCCCGCGCTCGACGGAACTGCCACCGGAAGCGGCACGAACGAGCGTCAGGACCAACCCGAAAGCCAGTCTGATCATCAGAGTCGATCATGCCGAGACCGGCGACCACGGAACCTGCTCCCTGCCGAGGCACACGATCCGCGAGCGCATCGACTAGCTTACCGTGCGCATTACCACAGGTTGCAAGCCCTCCTGAGTAGCGCGGCACATTGGCTGGCCGGAACCTGCCATGATGACCCATATAGGCCGAATCGTGACAGCCGACGCGCCTGTCGTACCGTGACCGGGTGACCGAGATCCCTGCCGCAGAGACATCGTCGCGCCCCGCGGCCGCCCGCCGGCGCGTGACCGAGGCCGAGGCGCGGCAGGCCAACCGCACCTGGTGGGACCTCGACGCCGACGACTATCAGGACGAGCACGGCGCCTTCCTCGGCGACGTGGACTTCGTCTGGTGCCCCGAACGTCTCCGCGAGGCCGACGCGCGCCTGCTCGGACCCGTACAGCAGAAGCAGATCCTGGAACTCGGTGCCGGCGCCGCGGCAGCCTCCCGGTGGCTGCGCCGGGAAGGCGCCCGGCCGATCGCCATGGACCTCTCCGCGGGCATGCTGCGGCATGCGGGTGAGGCGGCGGAGCGGAGCGGCGTACGGGTACCGCTCGTCCAGGCCGACGCTTTGGCCCTGCCGTTCCGCACCGCGTCGTTCGACATCGTCTGCACGGCGTTCGGCGCGATCCCGTTCGTCGCCGACTCGGCCGCCGCGATGCGCGAGGTCGCCCGGGTGCTGCGGCCCGGCGGCAGCTGGGTGTTCTCGGTCACGCACCCGATGCGGTGGGCGTTCTGGGACGAGCCGGACGAGTCGGGTCTCGTGGTCCGCAACTCGTACTTCGACCGCTCCCCCTACGTCGAACGCGACGAGCACGGGCAGGTCACCTACCTGGAGCAGCACCGCACGCTCGGCGACCGGATCCGCGAGCTGGTGGCGGCCGGTTTCGTGCTGCGTGACCTGGTCGAACCGGAGTGGCCGGAGGGGCACGACGGGATCTGGGGGCAGTGGAGCCCGCTGCGGGGCCGGTTCTTCCCGGGGACCGCGATCTTCGTCTGCGACAAGCCCGCCGGGTAGGCAGTCCTCAGGTTCCTTGCCGGGCACGTCTTTCTCTTGCTGGTCACGTCGTTTTCGTGGGCGGGCTGCGGGTATCCGACAGGGTATGAGCGACGCGGAGAAAAGCCTGAAAAAGGGCGACAAGGTGACCTGGCGCAGTCACGGCGAGAACGTGCACGGCACGGTCGAGCAGAAGATCACCAAGCGGACCGAGGCCGCCGGGCGGACCGTCGCCGCCTCGCCGGACGAGCCGCAGTACAAGGTCAAGAGCGACAAGACCGGGCGCGAGGCGGTGCACAAGCCGGGGTCGCTGCGGCATGGCTGACTCCGACGTGTACGCCGAGTTCCGCGACGCGGTCAACATGACTCCCGCCGAGCTGCGCGCATGGCTGGACAGTGACGAGTCCCAGGCGGTCGGTCAGAAGTCCTCGGCCGGCGCCGAGTCGGTCGGCCACGACTCCGGCCGGAAGATCGTCAAGATTCTGGGCACCAAGAAGGCCGACCTCACCGACAGCGACGAGGAGCACATGCGGAAGGTGGTCGGCTACGTCCACCGGCACCTCGCCCAGCGCCCGGACGGAGACGTCCGCGACACCCGCTGGCGTCACTCCCTGATGAACTGGGGCCACGACCCGCTCAAGAAGTGACGTCGAGCACGTCGGCGAGCAGGGTGAGCGTGTCCGGGACCGGCCGGTAGTAGACCCACGTGCCGCGGCGGTCGCAGTCCACCAGCCCGGCCTCGCGCAGGATCCGCAGATGATGCGAGATCGTCGGGCCGGTGAGCGGGAACTCCCCGCTCAGGTCGCAGACGCAGACCTCCCCCGCGGCCGACGACGCGATCATCGACAGCAGGCGCAGGCGGACCGGGTCGCCGAGCGCCTTGAACATGCCGGCGATGACGCTCGCCCGGTCGGCTTCGAGGGCGCCGCGCACCAGGGTGGCGCCACCGACCTGAGCGATGAGCGACAGCACCGGCGAGGCCCGGACCGGCTCCGTCGGGGTGATCTCCATCGACATCGATCCACTCGGCATCGGACCAGAGTGGCAGATCACCGCAAGACGTGCGGGACCGACCACCCGTCCGAGTGGCGTGCCCGGCCCCGCGGCCCGGCAACCCGCAGCCCGGCCCCGCGGCCCGGCAACCCGCGGCCCCAGCACTGCCGCAGGCGGAGCCCTGATGCGGCGCAGACCCCGCGTGGGCCGGGGCCTGATCCGGCGCCCGCCCTGCTCCCACGCAGCCCTGACCCGGCGCCCGCCCTGCTCCCACGCAGCCCTGACCCGGCGCCCGCCCTGCTCCCACGCAGCCCTGACCCGGCGCCCGCCCTGCGCGGGCGGGGCCGAAGGTCAGTGGTCGGCGCCGTTCCAGTCGCGGCCGACGCCGATGGAGACCTCCAGCGGCACGGAGAGCGGGTAGGCGCCGCCCATCTCGCGGCGGACCAGCTCCTGCAGCTGCTCCAGCTCGCCGGCGGCGACCTCGAAGACCAGCTCGTCGTGCACCTGGAGCAGCATCCGGGAGGCGAGGCCGGACTCCTTGAGCGCCTCGTCCACCCGCAGCATCGCGATCTTGATGATGTCGGCGGCCGAGCCCTGGATCGGCGCGTTCAGCGCCATCCGCTTGGCCATCTCCTGCCGCTGCCGGTTGTCACTCGTCAGGTCGGGCAGGTAGCGCCGGCGCCCCAGGATGGTCGCGGTGAACCCGTCCTTGGTGGCCTGGGTGACCACGGACTGAAGGTAGTCGCGCACCCCGCCGAACCGCTTGAAGTACTCCTCCATCAGCCCGCGCGCCTCCTCGTTGGAGATGGTGAGCTGGTTGGAGAGACCGAAAGCGCTCAGCCCGTACGCCAAGCCGTAGTTCATGGCCTTGATCTTGCGCCGCTGGTCGGCGCTCACCTCGTCGAGCCCGACGTGGAAGACCGACGACGCCGTGGCGGCGTGGAAGTCGGCGCCCGAGTTGAAGGCGTCGATGAGCGCGTCGTCGCCGGAGAGGTGCGCCATGATCCGCATCTCGATCTGGCTGTAGTCGGCGGTCATCAGCTGCTCGTGGCTGGGACCGACCACGAAGGCACGGCGGATCCGCCGGCCCTCCTCGGTGCGGATCGGGATGTTCTGCAGGTTGGGGTCGGTCGACGACAGCCGGCCGGTCGCGGCCACGGTCTGGTTGAACGTGGTGTGGATCCGCCCGTCGTCGGAGACCGACTTGAGCAGCCCGTCCACCGTGGATTTCAGCTTGGCCACGTCACGGTGCCGCAGCAGGTGCTCCAAGACCGGGTCGCCGGTCTGCGCGAACAGGTTCTGCAGGGCGTCGGCGTCGGTCGTGTACCCCGACTTGATCTTCTTGGTCTTGGGCAGGTTCCGCTCGACGAAGAGGATCTCCTGGAGCTGCTTGGGCGAACCCAGGTTGAACTCCCGGCCGACCACCTCGTGCGCCGCCTGCTGTGCCGCCTTGACCTCGGCGGCGAAGTGCGACTCCAGCTCGGAGAGGTATTCGGTGTCCGCGGCGATGCCCCGGCTCTCCATCTCGGCGAGCACCACCGAGAGCGGCTGCTCCACCTCGGCGAGCAGCCGCTGCGACTCACCGCCGTCGCGGGACAGCTCGGCGGTGAGCACGTCGGCCAGGTCGAGGGTGGCCCGGGCGCGCAGCATCACGCCTTCCTCGGCGGCGGTGTCCTCGGCACCGTCGAAGGAGAGGGCGAGCTGGCCGTCCTCGGGGGCGTCGACCTTCAGTTCGCGCTTGAGGTAGCGCAGGGCAAGGTCGGTCAGGTCGTAGGCTCGCTGGTCCGGTTTGGCCAGGTAGGCCGCGAGCGCGGTGTCCACCGTGACGCCCGCCAGCTGCCAGCCGTGCGCCCGGAAGGCGAGCTGGGCCGGTTTCGCGTCGTGCAGCACCTTGGGCCGGGACGGCTCGGCGAGCCAGGCCGCGACGGCACGCTCGTCGTTCTCGTCCAGCGCGGCCGGGTCGAACCAGGCGGCCAGACCCCCGGCGGTGGCCACCGCGACGCCGGTGAGCTCGCCGGTGCCGCGGCCGAACCGGCCGGTGACCGCCACGCCGACCGGGGCCGTGCCGGCGTTCTCGCGCAGCCAGCCGGCCACCTCGCCGGAGCGCAGCAACCGGCCCTCCAGCTCGAAACCGGACTCCGCCTCCGGCTCCACCGACTCGAGGTAGGAGTAGAGGCGCTCGCGCAGCACCCGGAATTCCAGGGCGTCGAAGAGCTGGTGCACCGCCTCGCGGTCCCACCCGGCCCAGCGGGCGTCCGACACGGCGAGCGGCAGCTCCAGGTCGGTGACCAGCTTGTTGACCTGGTAGTTGAGCATCACACCGGCCAGGTTGGCGCGCAGATTCTCGCCGACCTTCCCCTTGATCTTGTCAGCGTTCGCGATCACGCCGTCGAGGCCGCCGAACTCGTTGACCCACTTGGCGGCGGTCTTGTCACCGACGCCCGGCACCTTGGGCAGGTTGTCGCTGTCCTCGCCGACCAGCGCCGCCTTCGCCCGGTAGAGGTGCGGCGGCACACCGTACTTCTCCTCGACCACGGCCGGCGTCGTGCGCCGCACCTCGGAGACGCCCCGCACCGGGTAGAGCACCGTGACCCGGTCGTCGACGAGCTGGAACGCGTCCCGGTCGCCGGTGGAGATCAGCACCTCCATGCCGGCCTCTCGGCCCTGGCAGGCGAGGGTGGCCAGGACGTCGTCCGCCTCGTAGCCCGGTTTCTCCACCACCGGGATGCGCAGCGCCTCCAGCACCTCCTTGATCAGGCTGACCTGACCCTGGAACGGCTTCGGCGTCTCCGAGCGGGTCGCCTTGTACTCCGGGTAGAGCTCGGTCCGGAAGGAGATCCGCGAGACGTCGAAGGCCACGATGATGTGCGTCGGCTTCTCGTCGCGCAGCATGTTGATGAGCATCGACGTGAAGCCGAAGACGGCGTTCGTCGGCTGACCGGTGTGTGTGCTGAAGTTCTCCACCGGGAGCGCGAAAAAGGCCCGGTAGGCCAGCGAATGGCCGTCGAGCAGCAGGAGGCGGGGAGTCTGGGCAGCGTCGCTCACGTCGGAGAACTCTAGTCGCCGGGTACGACAATCCCGGGTGCACCGCCCCGACCGGCCGGCCGTCACAGGCAATCGTCTGACACATGCGGAAGGTTACGGATACGCAACTGTCCTGTTGCAGGGCTGGTTTGACCCTAGTGCCGAGGTCTTCTGCTCATTAAGTTTCCTCAGCATCAGCGTCATGGCAGTGGGGGCCCACACACGCACCCACCGCGCTGGACAAAGGAGAATTAATGATCCGCCGCAACTTCGCATGGCGCAGCGTCGCCGTGCTGGGTGCCGCTTGCCTTGCCCTGGGCGCGTGCTCTAACTCCAGCGACGAGCCCGAGGGCGACTCGACCTCGGCTCCCGCGGCCGCTGCCGGAGACGGTGTGCTGAAGATCGGCACCCTGCTGCCGCAGACCGGTTCGCTCGCCTTCCTCGGCCCGCCCGAGTTCGCCGGCGTCGACCTGGCCGCCAAGGAGATCAACGCCGCCGGTGGCGTCCTGGGCAAGGACGTCGTCGTCAGCGACACCGACTCCGGCGACACCTCCACCGACATCGCCAGCCAGTCCGTGAACAAGCTGCTCTCCGAGAAGGTCGACGGCATCATCGGCGCCGCCTCCTCCTCGGTCTCCCTCTCCGTGATCGACAAGATCACCGGTGCGGGCGTGGTCCAGATCTCGCCGGCGAACACGTCGGACCAGTTCACCACGTACAACGACAAGGGCCTCTACTTCCGGACCGCCCCGCCGGACGTGCTCCAGGGCCGCGTGCTCGGTGACCAGGTGGTCGCCGACGGCAACGCGACCGTGGGCATGCTGGTGCTGCAGGACGCGTACGGCACCGGTCTCGCCAAGAGCGCCCGCGCCGCGATCGAGAGCGGTGGCGGCCAGGTCGTCGCCGAGGAGGTCTACGACCCCAAGGCCGCCGACTTCTCCGCCGAGATCGGCAAGATCAAGCAGGCCAACCCGCAGGCGATCATCCTGATCGGCTTCGACGAGACCAAGAAGATCGTCCCCAAGCTGGTCGAGGCCGGCCTGACCGCCAAGGCGAAGAAGTGGTACTTCGTCGACGGCAACCTGTCGAACTACGGCTCCGAGTTCCCGAACGGCACCTTCGAGGGCGCCAAGGGCACCCTGCCGGGCGCGAACGCGGGCGAGGAGTTCCAGAAGCGCCTGCTCGAGGTCGACCCGGCGCTGAAGGACTACTCGTACGCCGCCGAGTCCTACGACGCCGCGGTCCTGATCGCCCTGGCTGCCGAGGCCGCCAAGAGCGACGCCCCCGGCGACTACTCGAAGCAGCTCGTCGCGGTCAGCAAGGACGGCGAGAAGTGCACCACCTTCCAGCAGTGCAAGGAAGCGCTGGCCGGTGGCAAGGACATCGACTACGACGGTGTGAGCGGCCCGATCCAGTTCAACGACGCCGGTGACCCGGCCGAGGCGACGATCGGCATCTACCAGTACGGCGCCGACAACACCTACAAGAACGTCTCCTACCAGACCGGCAAGATCGACGGCTGATCGACGTTCCCAGGTAAGTCGCACCACCTGAGCCGTTGATCCGGCTCCAGCTTCACCGCGAGGGCTCGGCCGTCAGGCCGGGCCCTCGCCTTTTCACGCTCCGCCTTTCGTGCCTCGCCTTTCACGCTTCGCCTTTCACGCTTCGCCTCTCCCGGCCCGTCTCTCCCGGCCCGTCTCTCCCGGTCCGCCTCTCCGGCCCGTCTCTCCCGGTCCGCCTCTCCGGCCCGTCTCTCCCGGTCCGCTTGTCCGTGGCCCGCCGGGTCCGGCCAGACGAGGCGGAAGGCACCACTGCGAGCTTCCACCGACGCTGAGGCCTCGTTGGGTGGCCTCACCCACGGTCGTAGCCTTCAGTCCCGCTCACGGCCGCCTGAGCCCTCTCCCGCACGCAAGGTTGGATCTTGTGCCGCAGGAGGTGAGTAAGCCGCTCCCGGCATCGAGTGGGTGGGGCGGCATCGTCGTGAATCGCGGTGGCCCGGCTGGTGTCCACGGTGGCCGCAGGCCTTCCCGACCGTAGGTGACAGCTGGCCGGGCCGGCTGTCACCTACGGCTGCCGGGGCCGCTCCCAAACAGCCGTGGGTGACAGCCGACCGAACCAGCTGTCACCCACGGCTGCCCGAACCGCCCCCGAACAACCACCAGCGACAGCCGACCCGGACCAACTGTCAACGCCGCCAGCTGTCACCTACGGCTGCCAAAACCGCTCTCGAACAACCGTGGGTGACAGCCGACCGAACCAGCTGTCACCCACGGCTGCCCCCACCGCCCCCAAACAACCACCAGTGACAGCCGGCACTGAGGGCCGCGGCGGGCGGCGGCGGCGGCGGTGGGCGGTGGTGGTGGTGGGGGTGGAGGCGGCGCCTGCTGTCGTGAGCCGCGCGACAGGGTTCCCGGCCACGCTGGAGTTCAGGCGCAGCCCCGGACGTCTCGCTGCCGGAGCCGGAAACGGCCGGCCACGCGAAACGCCCGACCGGGATGACCCCGGCCGGGCGTTTTCGCCGAACTCCTGGCCGTCCTGTTGCGACGGCCCCGTGAACTGTCAGGCCCGGGCGAGGGTGCCCAGGTACAGCTCGATCACCTTCGGGTCGTGGATCAGGTCGCGGCCGCTTGCCGTGTAGGCGTTGCGGCCCTGGTCCAGGACGTAGCCGCGGTCGCAGATCTGGAGGCAGCGACGGGCGTTCTGCTCGACCATGATGACGGTCACGCCGGTGTCGTTGATCTGCTTGGTGCGGAAGAAGACCTCGTCCTGCATGGCCGGCGACAGACCCGCGGACGGCTCGTCGAGGAGCAGGACGCTGGGCTCCATCATCAGGGCCCGGCCCATCGCGACCATCTGCCGTTCGCCGCCGGAGAGGGAACCGGCCCGCTGCTTGCGCCGGGTGCCGAGGGCGGGGAACAGGCCTGCCACGAAGTCGAAGCGCTCCTTGAAGCGCTTCGGCCGCAGGAACGTACCCATCTCCAGGTTTTCCTCGATGGTGAGGGTTCCGAAGACGTTGTTGGTCTGCGGCACGAAGCCGATGCCCTTGGCGACGAGCTTGTTCGCCTTGACGTTGGTGATGTCCTCGCCGCGCAGGGTGACCTGCCCGGATCGGATGTTCACCAGGCCGAAGAGGGACTTGAGCAGGGTCGACTTGCCGGCGCCGTTGGGGCCGATGATGCCGACGAGCTCGCCTTCCTTGGCGTACAGGTCGCAGCTGTTGAGGATGTTGACCCCGGGCAGGTAGCCCGCGATCAGGTCGTCGCAGCGGACCAGCGCGCCCTCGGCGGCGGCCAGGTGTTCGCCCCGGCCCTCGATCTCGTTGCTGGAGGTTGCGTCACTCATCGGCCTTGTCTCCCTCCGGTTTGGCGACCGGGCCCGGCTTGTCCGCCGCGACCGCGCCCGGCTTGTCGACCGTGCCCGGCTTGTCCACCGCGCCCGGCGCCTGATCCGCGGCCACCGCAGCGGCCGGGGACGCGGCGGGCGCGTCCACCTCGGCTGCCACCTCGGCGGCGTCGTGCTCGGTGCCGTCGTGGTGCGAGCCCAGGTAGGCGTCGATCACGCGCGGGTCCGCCATGACCGTGTCCGGCGTACCCTCGGCGATCACCTTGCCCTGGCCCATCACGATCACCCAGTCGCTGATGTCGCGGACCATGTCCATGTCGTGCTCGACGAAGAGCACGGTCATGCCGTCCTCGCGCAGGCTCTTCACGTGGCCGAGCAGGGACTGCGTCAGGGCCGGGTTAACGCCGGCCATCGGCTCGTCCAGCATGACCATGTCGGGCTGCACCATCAGGGCCCGCGCCATTTCGAGGAGCTTGCGCTGGCCGCCGGAGAGGCTGCCCGCGAAGTCCTCGCGCTTGGCGTCGAGCTTGAACCGGGCGAGCAGGTCGTCGGCCCGCTCGGTGATCTCCTGTTCCTGCTTCTTCCAGATCGCCGGGATCAGGGACTGCCAGAAGGACTCGCCCTTCTGCCCGGTGCCGCCGAGCCGCATGTTGTCGATGACCGACAAACGGGACAGGGCCTTGGTCAGCTGGAAGGTCCGCACCATGCCCTGCCGCGCGACCTTGTGCGCCGGTACACCCGCGAGGGGTTTGCCGTTGAACTTCCAGTCGCCCTCGTCCGGCCGGTCGAAACCGGTCAGCAGGTTGAAGAACGTGGTCTTGCCGGCGCCGTTGGGGCCGATCAGCGCGGTGATCGCGCCACGCTGGATCTCGATGTGGTCGACCGAGACGGCGGTGAGACCACCGAAGCGGCGGACCACCTTGTCGGCGATCAGGATCGGGTCCGGCTTGGCGGCTCCGGGTTCGTGCGCAACGTCCTTGAGCGCTTCCCGCGCCCGGGCCACGCCGGGCGGGACGGTGACGTCATCGGCCATCGAGCATGACCTCCTTCTTGTCGCCGAAGATGCCCTGCGGGCGGAAAATCAGCAAGAGTACGAGGCCGAGGCCGACCAGGATGAAGCCGACCGCACCCGCCTGGTTCGCGTCCATGAACCAGCTCGGGATGTAACCCTCCGAGATCAGGGACGGCAGCAGCGCGTTGATGAACGCGAGCAGGAACCAGAAGATCATCGACCCGACGACCGGGCCGAAGACGCGGGCGGCACCGCCCAGGATCACGATCGTGTACATGTAGAACGTGAACTCGGTGCCGTAGGTGTCCGGCTGCACGGCCGCGCGGCTGAGCGCGAAGATGAAGCCACCGAGCGAGCCGAGCACGCCACCCAGGATGAGCGACTGCATCTTGTACGACACGACGTTCTTGCCGAGGCTCCGCACGGCGTCCTCGTCCTCGCGGATCGCCTTGATGACCCGGCCCCACGGGCTGCGCATGGACAGGAACACGATGAGCAGCGAGATGGCGATCAGCAACCAGCCGACCGTCATCACCCAGAGCTCACGCTCGTCGAAGCTGACGATCCCGATCTCCAGCGCGGAGCTGTACGGGTTCATCGTGAAGAAGTCGTCGGAGAACCGCTGCAGACCGTCCGAACCACCGGTCCACTCGCTGAGGGATACCGAGCGGAACAGCAGGCGGACGATTTCCGCGGCGGCGATGGTCACGATCGCCAGGTAGTCGGCTCGCAGGCGCAGTGTCGGGATACCGAGCAGCAGCGCCAGCACCACCGCGCCGGCCAGACCGACCAGGATGCCGGTCCAGAACGGGAGACCGAAGGTCGACACCGTCATGGCGAGGCCGTACGCGGCGACACCGAGGAACGCCGACTGACCGAAGTTCAGCAGGCCGGTGTAACCGAAATGCACGTTCAGGCCGATCGCGGCCAGTGCGTACGCGATCATTGTTGCGTTGATCAGCGACTCGATGGAGACGCCGAAGATGATGTCCCAGTTCATCGGGGCCTCCTCAGCCGATCCGCTCGCGGCGGCCCAGGATGCCCTGCGGCCGGATCAGGATGATCACGATCAGCACCGCGAGGGCGCCGACGTTCTTGAGCTCGGTCGGGATCCAGAGCGTGGACAGCTGGGTGGCCAGGCCGACCACCATGCTGCCCAGCAGGGCGCCGAACGCCGTGCCGAGACCGCCGAGGGTGACCGCGGCGAACACCAGCAGCAGGATCTGGAAGCCCATCTGGTAGTTGATGCCCTGGAAGACCGCGAGCATCACACCGCTGAGCGCGGCGAGCGCGCCACCGATCGTCCAGACCAGCCGGATGACCGAGTCGACGCTGATGCCGGACGCGGCGGCGAGTGCCGGGTTGGTCGACACCGCGCGGGTCGCCTTGCCGAGCCGGGTCTTGATCAGGGCCAGCGAGACCACGACCAGGACCACGATTGCGATCGCGTCCATCAGCAGGTTCTTCGGCGCGACCGAGATCGGGCCGAGGTCGATGCCGGGCTGCGCGACGTACTGCGCGAACTGCCGCGTGTCACCGCGGAAGAAGAACAGGTACGTGTAGCGCAGGATCAGAGCGGCACCGATCGAGATGATCATCATGCCGATCAGGCCGGTGCGGCGGTTGCGCAGCCAGCCCCAGAAGAATCTGTCCTGGAAGTAACCGAACGCGCCACCGAGGACCACGGCGAGTACGGCCGCGAGCTCGAGCGGCAACCCGACGGTCACGTTGAGCAGGAAGGCGGCCAGCGCACCGAACGTGACCAGCTCGCCGTGCGCGAAGTTGGTCAGGCCCATGGTGCCGAAGATCAGCGAGAGGCCGAGTGCGGCCAGCGCGATGATCAGACCGAAATGGATACCGGTGTAGACGAGGTCGAGAACCCGCGAAAGGTTCGAGGTCCCGCCTTCGTCAGGGTCGGGGGCGCCGGGTGCGCCGGCCGCCGGGCCGAGCGGGAACAGCACGTTACGTGCGGCGCCCTCGAAAACCGGCAACGTCAGACTGGACCGGCCGGTCGTGACGACCACACCCTGCGGGAGCGTCGCGGTGTCGAGGTCGACCTTGTAGGTGCCAGGCCCACTGACCGCGACTGACCACTTGCCGTCAGCCCCAGAAGTTGCCTCACCGGCCGGAGTGCCGCCCTCGTCCGCCACCTTGATAACTACGCCGGTCACTGGCTGACCGGCATTGATCAACGTGCCCTGTAACGTCTCGCCCTCGGCCAGAGCGCTCGTGGCACCCAGACCCAGGGAAGCGAACAGAAAACCGAGAACGGCCGTGAAGATGATCACGGCTCTACGCAACGATGCTCCTTGTGTTTAGCAGCAGAAATCCCCGCCAGACGTCTCGCGAAGGACTGGCGGGGATCATAGCTTGCTCAGGAGCGGAGGTGACGCCCGTAACAAAGCCGTTACGCAGCCTCAACTTTTCGTCAAGGGCCAATAGCGATTCAGTGGCTCGACAGGGCCGCCGGATCGGCTCCGGGTGCCCTGCGAGAGGGGCTGCGACCGCCCGGGCCAGGCAGAGCTCAGCCGGCCTCGGGAGTGCCTTCCTCGGACTCCTGGATGATCCGGTCGGCGACCTCACGCATCGTCATCCGGTGATCCATAGCGGTCCGCTGGATCCACTTGAACGCCTGCGGCTCGGTCATCGAGTACTTCGTCATGAGCTCACCCTTGGCGCGCTCCACCGACTTACGGGTCTCCAGGCGATCGGTCAGACCGGCCACCTCGGACTCCAGGGCGGCGATCTCCGAGTACCGCGAGAGCGCGATCTCGATCGCCGGCACCAGGTCGGATTTCTGGAACGGCTTCACCAGGTACGCCATGGCGCCGGCCTCACGTGCCCGCTCGACCAGCTCGCGCTGACTGAAAGCGGTGAGCATGACCACCGGCGCGATCCGGCCGCCCGCAATCCGCTCGGCAGCGGCCAGGCCGTCCATGATCGGCATCTTGATGTCCAGAATGACCAGGTCGGGCTTGAGGTCCTCGGCCAGACGCACAGCGGTCTCGCCGTCGCCGGCCTCGCCGACCACGTCGTAGCCCTCCTCGACCAGCATCTCGGCGAGGTCAAGACGAATCAGGGCCTCGTCCTCGGCGATGAGCACCCGCTTGCGCTCGGCACCAGCCTGCGTGTCGGCCACGGAAACTCCTACCCCCAGAACGTCGATGTCGCGACACCCCGGTATGTGGGTGTCGCCGCCCTAAGCCTAGTGGGTAGGCTGTCGGGGACTCATCCTGGCGTGACCCTCTCACGCCGGTGTCAGTCATGCCCCGACCGGCGGTGTCGCAACCCCGGTCGTCATGACATGATGAGTGGCCGCGCCCCTGTATTCCAACCGGCAGAGAAGATGGTCTCAAACACCATACAGTGTGGGTTCGAATCCCACCGGGGGCACAAAACCGCGTTATTCATCGGTCCGGATCGACGGTTCGCCGCCTGCTCCGGGACCTGCGGCCCCTCTCGGGCCTGACACCCGCGTCGCACCGTCAGCGGCACCCGTTCGTATCGCCGTGTCCATTCCGCGCGCGCTTTCCCATTCCCCGGCACCCATTTCGGAATCGTGACATGCGTGTTAACGGCAGAAAAACGCGCACGTGGTGAAAGCCGGCCCCGAGCCCGTACGCCAGGCTGGCAAATCTCGCCGAACACCCGGCCGTGACGTGCCCCGGATGCTGTCATGACAGGGACAGCTTCAGCGGGAGGCCTCATGTTGTCGTCCGGTCCATCGCCCCTGACCGCCGCACGCGGGGGCATGTGGGGCTTCCTGATGTTCGCGGCGGCGGCCTGGCTGGCGATCTCCTGGACGGTGATGCGGCTGGAACCGCCGGACATCGCCGCGGTGGCCGGAGCGATGATCCTGTTCGGGGCCGTCTGCGAACTGCTGCGCGCCCTCGCCGGCACCCGGACCTGGTGGCTGAACGCCGGCCTCACGGTGATCTTCGCGGTGACCGGCACGGTGCTGCTGACAACCTCGGACTCGACGTTCACCACGCCGGCCTCGCTGGTGGGGTGGTACCTGATGGTCCGCGGCGCGGTCGACGTAGCCGTAGGGATCATGACGCGCGGCGCGGACCGGGTGTGGAGCCTGATCGTGACGATCGGGGTCCTGGAGACCGGCCTCGGTTACTTCTCGGCGGGACCGTTCGCCCGCACCGCCGACCTGATCGTCGTGACCCTCGGCGCGCTGGCGCTGCTGCGCGCGGTCGCCGACCTGGTCACCTCGCTGCGGCTGCGTGAGATCGCCGCCACCACGCGCACCAAGGAAGCCCTCAGCCTGCCGCCGGAACGGGCTGCCGGGCTCACCGGGTACTCGGCGGGGCGGGCGGACTACGAGGCCGGGCCACCGCGGGCCCGGCACCGGGCGGAGGACACCGCGGACGGGCGGGCACACGACGCGACCGCCTCCGGTGGGCAGGCGGCAGGCCTCGGTGGGCGGACGCAGCACGGGACCGCCTCCGGTGGGCAGGCGGCAGGCCTCGGTGGGCGGGCGCAGCACGGGGCCGACGGCGGTGAGCGGGCGCACCAGGTCAACGCGATCGGTGCGGCGCCGGCCGCGCCCGGGGTCACGTACCACGAGCACGTGGTCCGGACCACGGCCGACCTGGACACGATGCTGGCGCACGCCGGCATCACCGGACCGCGAGCCGGTGCCGTGCGGCCGGCGCCGGGCAACCTGCCGGCGGTGCCGGACACACCGGAGGGTGTGGCGGCGGCCGAGACCGCGCCGGCCGGACGGTCCGGGCGGTCCGGCGACGGAGATACGCCGCGCAAGATCTGAGTTCTGTCCCCGGCCCCGCCGGTGGTGGATCCGTTCACGGCCAGTCGCCAGGCCGGGATCCGCGACCGGCGGGGTGCCGCCCAACGAGCCCGGCCGACCCGAACAGCAGGCCGAGCGCAACCGGTGGGCCAGGCGCCGAGCGGCCGGCGCCCGGGTGGGTCAGGCGCCGACGCGGCGCAGGAGGCCCTCCTGGACGGCGCTGGCGATGTGCCGGCCGTCGCGGGTGAACATGCGGCCGCTTGCCAGGCCGCGGGCGCCGCTGGCGGACGGGCTGGCACTGTCGTAGAGGAACCACTCGTCGGCGCGGAACGGGCGGTGCAGCCAGAGGGCGTGGTCGAGGCTTGCGCCGATCACGCCGCCCGGGCCCCACACCTCGCCGTGCGTGGAGAGGACCGCGTCGAGCAGGGAGAGGTCGGACGCGTACGTCAGGGCGCACGCGTGGATCAGCGGATCGTCCGGCAGGGTGCCGTTGATCCGCATCCAGACCCGCTGTTCGGCGTCGATCTCGCGGTCGCCGGGTGGCACCCAGCCGGGGACGCCGACGTAGCGCACGTCGACGGCCTGCGGTGAGGAGCGGAGCAGGCCCATGCGTTCCGGGTAGCGCTCCACCCAGTCGAGCATGGTGGGCACGTCCTCGGGGGCCGGCACGTCGGTCGGTGCCGGGGTGTGGTGGTCGAGCCCTTCTTCGGGCACCTGGAACGACGCCGACATGAAGAAGATCGTCTTGCCGTGCTGGCTCGCGGTGGAGCGGCGTACCGAGAAGGAGCGGCCGTCCCGGATGTTCTCCACCGAGAACGTGATCGGCACGCCGGGGTCGCCGGCCCGGACGAAGTATCCGTGCAGCGAGTGGACCTGCCGGTCCGGGGACACCGTCCGGCCGGCGGCCACCAGCGCCTGCCCGGCGACCTGGCCGCCGAACACGCGCTGGGCGCCGGTCTGCGGGCTTTCGCCCTGGAAGGTGGCCGCGTCGACCTGCTTCAGATCGAGGAGATCCAGAAGCTGGTCGACGGCGGCCTGTCCCGACTCCGGCAAGGTCACACCGTCGCCGGGTCGACGAGCGAGCCGAGCTGGTGCACCCGCAGGGTGTTGGTGGAGCCGGGCGCGTTCGGCGGGGAGCCGGCCACGACGACGACGTAGTCGCCGGGCTTGGCCAGGCCGAGACCCAGCATCTTCGCGTCGACCTGCCGGAACATGTCGTCGGTGTGCTCGACGAAGTCGGTCAGGAAGGTCTCGACGCCCCAGCTGAGTGCGAGGGTGTTGCGGACCTCGGGGACCGGGGTGAACGCGTAGAGCGGCAGGTCGCAGTGGAGGCGGCCGAGCCGGCGCACGGTGTCACCGGTCTGTGAGAACGCGACGAGCGCCTTCGCGCCGATGTTGCGGGCGATCTGCGAGGCGGCCACGGTCAGCGCGCCACCGTGGGTGCGCGGGTCGTGCTGCAGGCGCGGGACGCCGATGCTGCCGGCCTCGGTGGTGCTGACGATCTTCGCCATGGTGCTGACGGTGAGCACCGGGTACTTGCCGACGCTCGTCTCGCCGGAGAGCATCACGGCGTCGGTGCCGTCGAGCACCGCGTTGGCGACGTCGGAGGCCTCGGCGCGGGTCGGCCGCGAGTTCTCGATCATCGAGTCGAGCATCTGGGTCGCCACGATGACCGGCTTCGCGTTCTCCCGGCAGAGCTGCACGGCACGCTTCTGCACCAGCGGGACCTGGTCCAGCGGGAGCTCGACGCCGAGGTCACCGCGGGCGACCATGACGCCGTCGAAGGCCAGGACGATCGCTTCGAGGTGCTCGACCGCCTCCGGCTTCTCCACCTTGGCGATGACCGGGACGCGACGGCCCTCCTCGTCCATGATCTTGTGGACGAGGTGGATGTCCTCCGGCGCGCGGACGAAGGAGAGCGCGACCAGGTCGACGCCGAGGCCGAGCGCGAAGCGCAGGTCTTCCTCGTCCTTGTCGCTCAGGGCCGGGACGCTCACCGCGACGTTCGGCAGCGAGACGCCCTTGTTGTTGCTGACCGGGCCGCCCTCGGTGACCAGGACGTGGATGTCGTTGCCGTCGACGTTCGTCACCTCGACCGCGACCTTGCCGTCGTCGATCAGGAGGCGGTCACCGACCTTTACCTCCTGCGGCAGCTTCGTGTAGGTGCAGGAGACGCGCTCCTTGGTGCCGAGGATCTCGTCGCCGGTGATGACCACCTGGTCACCGGTCTCCCAGCGGTGCGGGCCGTCGGCGAACTTGCCCAGCCGGATCTTCGGACCCTGGAGGTCGGCGAGGATCGCCACGGCACGGCCGGTCTGCTCCGCGGCGGAGCGGACCAGCTCGTACATCTCCTTGTGGTTCTCCCGGGTGTCGTGGCTGAAGTTCATCCGGGCCACGTCCATGCCCGCCTCGACAAGCCCGAGCATCCGCTCCGGAGACTTGGTGGCAGGGCCCATCGTGCAGACGATCTTTACGCGGCGTGTCACGGCCATCAGGCTAGTCCTTCTCCCCGGTCGGCTCGGCGGCCGACCCCCGGCAACGGCATGAACTGCGGGTGTCGACGGCGAGGTCAACCCGCGTCACCACGGGCAGGCTGCGTCGTCCGGCGGGCATCGGCGACCGCGGGTTCAGCTTATCGGGCGCCTTGCGGCACCCGTCGGCACATGCCCGACCCCCGCACGGGTACGCCGGGACGACCGCGGAACTTAACGCTCGGTAATTAACTTCACCGGCGCGCAAAATGGTGGCGCGCCCATCGACATACGCCTTTCCGGTGACCGCCGGTGGAAACGCGGAACAGCCCCCGGTGGAACGCGGAACAGCCCTCCGCCGGAACGCGGAACGGCCCGCCGGTGGAACTTGGGTTCTAGGAGTCGTCGCAACACCCCAGTTCAGGGGATGCGATGGACTTCGAGGTCCGGGACCGGTCGGTCAATCAGGGCCGTCGACGTCTGACCCGCGAGCGTGAGGCATATCTTGCGCTCG
>NZ_JAHWGU010000031.1 GCF_020873875.1 Actinoplanes sp. DH11 | reverse complement strand
CAAGCACAGCCGCAGCATCGCCTACTCTTTGCGCTGGTCGAACTGGCGACGCCGCCATCAAGCACGAGCCAGACAAGCCCACTACGCCCGCCGTCTCAACCTCGAACTCCAGCCATGATCACGAATGGCGGCTGCCGTACTAGGGCCTCGATCTACGTGCTGGCCGAGGCCATGCCCACCGCCAGCCCGTACCGCGACATGCTGAGCACCGGTTTGGACGCGATGCACCAGCGCTGCGACAGCCAGACCGGTCAGAACATCCCGGCCGCCGCGCCTCCGCCACTACCGGGCGGGATTCTGCAGCCCCGCCTCGACAAGCCCTCAGTCAACTTCCTGGCCGCCCGCGTGGACCGGCACTTCCACCGTTGTGCCACCGCCTCCGCCACCACTGCGGAGATCAACTCATGATCGGTGGCCTTCAGTGGAGGATCCCGCACTCGGCGCGGCAGATCAACTACCTGATCGGCGGCAAGGACCACTTCCAGGCCGACCGGGACTCCGTCGAACGGGCCCAGCTCCTCGTACCGCAACTGCGCACCGCCGTACGGCAGCATCGCGCCTTCGCGCATCGTGCGGTGCGGTACCTCGCCGGCGTCGGCGTCCGGCAGTTCATCGACATCGGCTGCGGGATGCCCTTCCACCCGAACACCCACGACATCGCCCAAAGCGCCGACGCCAGCGCCCGGGTGCTGTACGTCGACAACGACCCCACCGTCGGCGCGCACGCCCAGGCCCTGCTGATCGCCCGCGGCACGGTGGCGTTCGCCGCGGGCGACGTCCGACGCCCGAAGACGATCCTGAACAGCGAGGCGGTCACCACCGACCCAGCCGGCGATCCCGGTGCTCTCATCGACCTCACCAGGCCGGTCGGGGTACTGCTGCTCGGCGTGCTCGACCAATCCACCGACGATCCCATCGAACCGGCACAGCAGCTGATCAGCGCGCTGCCGTCCGGCAGCCATGTGGTGCTGTCACACGCCACCTTGGACTTCATGCCCGACCGGGAACGACACGGCGCGGCCGCCGTGATCGCCGCCGTCGACCTGTGGCATCCCCGCACGCTCGCCGAGATCTCCCCCATCATCGACGGCCTGCAGCCGATCGACCCAGAGTGGGTATCCACGGCGGCCTGGCGGCCCTCACCCGACACCCACGTCGTCCGGGACACCGAGGCGCTCTTCTACGGCGTCGTGGCTCGCGTGCCGTAGCCCTCGACGCGTCAGGGCCGGATCGATCGGCCGCCGATCCGGGACCGCCAGAACTCGGCATACTCACGCTGGACCATCACGGCCTCGACCGGCGCGACGGCGAGCAGCTTCCACACCGACGCGCCGGCGGTCGCGGTGATCCGCAGCTCCACCTCTGCGATGCTCGGCCCGTTGTCGTCCGGGCCGGTGGTCGCCTGCTCGAACGCCACCCGCCACTTGGCCCGCTCCCCCACTGTCACGGGTGCGGGCGGCCCGTCCGCTTCACGGACGTGCACAGCCTCGCGCCGGGTGGCGTCCGAGTCGTTGGAGACACCGTTCTGGCTGGGCGTGAAGCGCACACCGTCGGTGAGGATCTCCACAGCTACTGAGTCCAGGTCGACGGGCTCGACCAGTTGCAGCATCAGCCGGGAGGAACCGCCACCGTTGACGTCCTCCACCAGCGCGGTGAACACCGGCGCCTGCTGGTGGTGCACCATCTTCTCATCGGCTGCGGCCGACCGGGCGGCTGCGGCCGCCGACTTACGGGACGCCGCCACCGCTCTGCTCGAGTAGATCCATGAAATCACCGCCGCGCCGATCGCGACGCCCGCAGCGGCCCAAGCCGCCCCGTCTCCCCATTCCATCCGGTCCACCCGTTCTTGATCAATGTGTGGTGGACACGGTAGCGGGCAGCCGCTGCAACGCCCGGCACGCTGATACATCGGGCCGTGGACACGTCACCCCGTACCGGGCTCGCTGTGACCGTCAGCGGCGCGGTGGGCGCAGCCGCACGATGAGGCTCAGCATGAGCAGGGCGGCGCCGGCGAGCGCCGACCCGGACAGGATGTAGGCGGCGGCGGTGCCGAGGCCTTCGCGGATCTCGGGTTTCGCCATCACCAGGACGGCCACGGCGATGAGGACGAGCGCGCCGAAGGCCTGCTGCGCCCGGTCGGGGGGCGGCTTGCGTGGGGGCTTGTTGTAGGGGTTCGGTGCGGCTCGCATCCGTGTCTCCTGTTGGGTGAGGGCCCGGAACCGTGTGCGTGCTCCGCGGTACGGTTCCGAGCCTCTATCCGGTAGGCGTCGGTGAGCGGGTGTGCTGGTCAGCGGGCCTCGGGGTTGTTGGCGAAGAAGAGGCTCAGCGCCGTGGTGGCCACCGAGTCCACCACCATGTCCGGGGGGAACTCGAAGGTGAAGGCCGTCTCGCCGCCGGGCTTGGTGATGACGGCTTCCATGCCGCCCCAGCGGTCGCCGTAGTCGACGGGCCGGGTGAAGAGCTCAAAGCCGTTCGCCAGTGCGAGGGTGAGCTTGAGCTCGGCGACGTCTCTGACGCCAAGCGGCCAGCTTGGGCTCGATCAGCGCCCATCGAGCATCGGACAGGTCGGACGGGTATGCACGGCGGCGGGTCATAGGCTCGGGATACGCGGAGCCAACCAGGCCGTCTCGGACATCAAGTGCGGTGATACCACCACAGAGGTGAACCAGACACGATCGAAGAATCAAATCGGATTCCTGGAGGCATGCTAATCATCCCCTATCTGACCTTTCGGGCCTCCGGATAATGGCGGGTAGGGACGCCACCTCTGACCGACTCCAGCATCAAAGTCCGCAGAGCAGAACCAAACGCGCAGTTACTGGACGTCTTATTCGCCTTGCGCCCGATTGGCCCGACTCAATAAGCGAAGATCATGGATATGGGCGCCAGTTTCATTGCGCTTCCATCCTGATCGACAGCATTCGCGAACGTCCAGATCCGGCTCTTTTGCTACGTAAGCACGTCTGGCTGACGTTTGTCGTAACTCGCTAACGACCGGCCCGACTACAGGGGGCCGGCGCCCTCCTGGATCGCCCGACCCGGCCCGCTCATATGGGGCCAAGTGCTTCAAAACGGCAAATGTGAATCAGGATGAGACGTCCTCTGAGTCGTCGGCCAGCACCCCCGCCGTGCACAATGGGGAGTCCAGCCGACCAGTGTGAGGACCCTTCATGGCGACATGGGACAAGCAGGCGGTTGTCCGCACTGAGGACGGAGTCCTCTACGAGGTCGAGGTCGACGAGCCTCAGCTCGCCAGGGCCGGCGCGGGGCAGGGTGTGATGGCTTCGTTCGACCGGGGCATCGGCGAGGTGATCTCCGGGGTATCCCGTACCATCCTGGCTGAGCTGGAAAGCTCCGACGCGGTGCCGGACGGGGCAGAGATCGAGTTCGGGCTGAAGATCAATGCTAAGGCCGGGTTCATTGTCGCAGCTACGCCAGACAGCGGACAATTTCGGGTTCGGCTCACCTTCGATCGACGAAACGGCGGAAGCCTGTCGTCCGTGAAAGACAACCTCGGGTGACCGCCCAGCGGGTCGCGAAGATCTTCGGCGTCGTCGGTCTGCTGATGTTGCTCTTCTTCCTCTGGCCGGATACTTGGCCTGCCAAGGAACTCGTCAACGACCTGTATGCGAACGCCTCGACGAGCCTGCTAAGCATCTCGGTGACGGTGCTGCTGATTGATCGACTCAACGAGTCGCGCGCCGCGCAACAGGACCGCAAGCGCCTCATTCGTGAGATGGGCTCCGGTGACTCGGCGACGGCTCTCCGCGCAGCGAAGGAAATCATTGCCGGGGGGTGGTCCACTGACGGCAGCCTCCGCGGCGCGGATCTTGCCCGCGCCAACCTGGCTGGCGTGCGACTCGGCGCCGCCGACTTTACCGAGGCGAATCTGACGAACGCGGTCCTGCTGGAGGCGGAGATGCCACAGGCCCGCCTGCACCGCGCCCTCCTTAAAGGCGCACAGGCCGAGCAGTGCGTCCTGAAGGGATCGGACCTGTCCGGAGCCAACATGGCCAAGATCGGTCTGGCGGGCGCGAACTTGGAGAGCGTGACGATCGACGGCGATTGCGAGCTGTTGAGGGCCGAGTTTCAGGGGGCCAGCATGCGCAACGCCATCCTGGCCGGTGCGCAAATGGAGGAGTGCGACCTGCGGGGGTGCGACCTTACCGAGGCCGATCTGCGCACCGCGTCCTTGCGCAAAGCCACCGTCTCCGGGGCGATCTTCGACCGGGCGGTCCTTGAGCGATGCGACCTGACAGAGCTGCGGGAGTGGCGCAAGATTGCGTCCATGAAAGGGGCACAGATCGCCGGCATCCGGAATGCACCGGACGGCTTCCGGGAGCTTGCGCTGCAACTCGGTGCGGTCGAGTGACGCCGGCGCCTACCCTACGGCCGGGCGCGGCCTGTCATCGACGGTCAGGCTGAAGATGTCCGGACGGGCGTAATGACCGACCACATCTAGATCGAAACGGGCACGCGCGATGTCGTCGAGGTCGATATTCGCTACGAGAAGGCCTTCCTCGCCAGTCAGCGGCCCGGCGATGACCTCGCCCAGAGGTGAGATAATCACGCTGCCGCCGCCGATCAGCACCGTGGCGGGATGGTCGCCTTGCAACGGGTGGACGTCGGCGGGCACGTCGGCACGGGTGAGGAACTGGCAGGCGCTCAGCACAAAACAGCGCCCTTCCAGAGCAACATGCCGCATCGTGGCCAGCCAGGTGTCCCTGTCGTCCACCGTGGGCGCGCACCAGATGGTGACGCCTTTGGCGTACATCGCGGTTCGGAACAGCGGCATGTAATTCTCCCAGCAGATCGCCGCGCCGAGCGTTGCTGGTCCGGCTTCGACGACCGGCATCGTCGATCCGTCCCCGCAGCCCCAGATGAGTCGCTCGGCCGCGGTGGGCATGAGCTTGCGATGCACCGCCACGACTCCCTCTTCGGGTGCGAGAAACAGCGCGACGCAGTACAGCGTGCTCCCGTGGCGCTCGATCGCCCCGACGACCAGATGGACACCGAGCTCGGTGGCGAGCTCTGTCAAGGCCGTCGTCTCGGTCCCGGGTACATCGATCGCGCTGTCGTGGTATCGCCGAAACTCCTCACGACCCTCCGGCGACCGTGACCCGACACGGACGCCGAACGCCAAGCCCTTCGGGTACCCACCGAGCAGAGCCTCGGGCAGCACGACCAGCCGGGCACCCTGCGCCGAGGCGGCGCGGACCGTTCGGACGACCTTCTCGAGCGTCCCCGCAGTGTCAAAGAGACGGGAGCCGATCTGCGCCACCGCCACCCGCATGGTGTGGTGCGTCAAGGTGGTCTCCTCACGGCGAGAAGCCGACGTTGTACGGACAGCAGCTATTGGTACACACTCGGTGTACCTCAAAGCCGGACGGGGCGGGACCACCGGACAGGCATTCACCCGTCTGTGCCACCGACGGCCGAAGTCCCGCCAGAAGGAGATCCGCATGGGTGAGTCACTGGGCCGTCGCCGCGCCGCAACCATGGAGACGCTACGGCAGGCGCTCGGCCCGGCCAATGTCCGGGCTGCTGAGCAGGCAATGGACAGACTCGAAGCGGCGGTTGGCGCAACGCCTGACCCGGTGGCAATGCTGGCGTTCGGCGGGGGTAAAGACAGCTCGTACATGGTGGCGTTCGTCCGCTTCGTACAGTTGCTGCTCCTCGAACGACGCTGCCGGACAGTGCGTCTGCGCATCATCACCAACCGACACGCCGGGATGCCGAAGCCGGTGCTAGACAACATCGACCGCGTCTATGAAGCGCTTGCACTCTATGACGACTCGGACGTGGACCTGCTCCTCATCGACGGGACCGAAATTAGCGAGTTTCACCCGGACCGGCCCATCCCGGCCGCACTGGTGCAGCGCAACCGCCTCGACCTGCTGATGGCCGGCCACCGCTGTTACGGCGACGGCCGGCCGACGTTCTGCAACGCCTGCAACTTCAGCATGGTCTCAGCGTTCGGCATCGGCGCCGGGTACAACAAAGGCGCGCATCTGGTGGTGACCGGAGACTCCCCGCAGGAAGCCCGCATGTACCTCGCATGGGTGAACCGGCTGACCCGCAAACTGGGAATCGACCGCCCCGGCCCCCGGGACTTCGATAGCTTCGTCGAGGCGACCGGTCGGATCTCGGATCGGCACTTCGCCGACATCTACGGCGCGCCCGGATCGCCGTACCCGTGGCCGGTCCCCACCAGCGGCCAACCGTCACCGGAGCTCTTCTCGATCTACGAGGACACCAGCTACGAGTCGGGGGCGCACTGGCCGGTACTGACCGAGGTACTCGGGTTCGTTTTCGACGACCTGGTGTTCAGCTTCACCGAATCCGACTGTGCGAATCCGGCGCTGATGGCTCACCTGCGCGGGCTTCGGGCCGAAACCGTGATGGGCCTCGAGTACGAGACCGGCGTGGGCGAGTATGTCGAGTTCGCCACCGCGCTGATGCGAACCAAGGACTTCCCCGAGCACCTGGTGTCGATGGTCCGCAACCGCTATGCCACCGAGGCCGGGGTCAAAGCAATGCGGGCCAGGGTCGACGCGTACGCGCACGAAGTCTTCGGGTTGACCGAGCAGCACCTAGTCTGTCTGGTGAACTCACCGTTCACCGAACGGGGTCGGCACCTTGAGCGCTACCTACGGTCCGGTCACGCACGTCTACCGATGTCGGAGCTCGGCGCCGTCCACCGGCTACTCGACTCGCAAGACGCAGTGACCGACGGGCGGCTCCTCGCCGAGCTCGAACGAAACAGTGGTCTGGAGCTGCGATGGCTGCGGGTTCTGTACCGCTCAGATCTGGCGGCACCCGAGCCTGACATGGCCATCGCACCGGTGACAACTATCGGTCACCTGCTGGCTGGTGACCCGCATAAGAGCGTCGTTCTGGGCCGTACGCGACACGGTGAAACCCTGGTGCCCAAGGCCCTATCAGGCCGATGAAGCCGTGCCTCAGCCGGCGATCGGCTCCAAGGAGTTACGCGAGACCAGGCAGCACTGCAGGAGATTGGTGACGCGCCGTGGATCGTCTCCGGTTACCACCAAGCGACCCAGCGCGCCGGCGTGCCGGCCAACATCCGACCGCAAACTCTCCGGGACGCCGCCGGACCAGTCTGCTGGCAGCTGCGGACCGGTGAATCGCTGAACCTCGGCATTGCTCGGATTTTCGGCTCCGACCGACTCCGCCGCGACCAACTCACCCGCATGCCGCAGGGTGACGTGACCGGCGTACCTGCCGTCCCACGCCGGAGCTGCAGCCGGCGTCTCTCCGAGATGGGCGGCGATGGACTCGTCGCCCCAGTCCCGACCGGACACCCGCGTGACCAGTTCGACGACCCGCATACCGGACAGCCGGAATCCCATCTCTAGTAGGTGCAGCTGGCCGTTGCCGCGAATCATGTCGACATGGAAGGGGCCCTGACGGTAGCCGACGGCATCGATGCAATCCTGCACGAACTGCCGTGTCACGGTGTCGACAGCCGATCCGGGGAAGGCGATATGCCCGGCTTCTCGGAAGGTCGCCAGGCCACCGACGGGCTCGGTGTACGTCAGCTTCTCGCAGGTGGAAAGAATGTCGGCGGTGCCGTCGCGGGCGATCGCCTGGACCGAGACTTCCACACCGGGAACAAACTCCTCGACCATCCAGCCGGTGAAGGCGCCGCCGTCGTAGTTGGCCAGCCCACCAAGGGTCCGGCGCGCCTCGGCCAGATCGCCGACATCGCTCACCAGCACGATGCCAAGGCCGCCCCCGGCGTTGTCGGGTTTGACGACCACAGGGAATGTCATGTCGGCGGCCGCTGCTTCAAGGCCGTCCAAGCTGTCCATCGTTGCGTGCCGTGGCTGCCGCACGCGCGCCGCCGAGGTAGTCATAGCCGCTCGCTGGTCACGCTTGTACGGCGCGGCGAAAGCCGGGGACTGTCCGGCCGGCGCGCAGCCGAAGGCGGCAGCGACGCGGTAGCAGGAGTCGACGTAACGCTCGAAGCCGGCCAGAATCAGATTCGGGTGTATGCCCCGGGCCGTCAGCGCGGAGTGCAGCTGTGCCGGATCCGCCGGAGCGTCGAGCGCCACCTCGGCGTCGAAATCACGTCTGCCGAGGATGCCCCGCCACCGCAGGTAATCCGGGGTCTCGACCAAGACCGCGCGCATGTCGCGGCGCCGGGCGGCATCAAGGTAGGGGTCCATCCCGTCTCGGGTCCCGCCGACCTGGACGAAGACCTTCTCCTCCGACAACAGCCGGTCCTTTCTGGCGGTGACATGGCGGTTGACCCGCTGGGGCCGTCGCGGCCCCGGGCTTCAAACGAGGGCGACCTGGATGAGGTGACGGCCGTGGTCTGCCCGGGCGCCAAGCATGGCAGCCTCGTCCAAATCACACAATCGGACCCATCGATCAACGGGTGAGGATTTCACCCCCGCCAGGCATACTGCGGCAATGGGAACGTTGCCAGGTGTCCCTGTCATGGGTGACGCATATGAGCGGGATTCCGTGCCGCGCCGGGTGCGTGTGCAATGACCAGCATGAACCCCTCGGGTGCTCCCGGGCGAGCCCGGATACGGGTCGGAAATCCGCCAGACATCAGCGGTGCTGGCGTCCTGATCGCGCCACGAAAAATTGTCACATGCTGGCACGTCATTCACCCACCGAATGTGGGTATTTCGGATGTGACGATCGACTTCCCGGACGATGCCGGCACCTCGACATTGCCTGCGAAGGTGGTGTCTGACATGCCGATCGACGCGGCCGAAGGCGGTGACATGGCGCTGCTCGAACTGCCGCGACCGGCGCCGGTCGCGCCGGCACGACTGGCCCGTAGCCGCCGCAGTACAGACGTCCGCGTCTTCGGCTATCCCGGCTCCCTGTTCACCGGCGTCTGGGCCCGGGCCACCGTCACCGGTGTTGTCGACGAGCACACCGGCTGGCATCAGTTGGACAGGAAGGAAGGCAGCGTGCCGATCGATCGCGGGTTCAGCGGCGCCGCCGTCTTCGACGAGGTTCAGCACGTCGTCGGCATGGTCGCGGCCGTGGCGCACTGGCCCGGTCATACGGTGGCGTGGATGTCGCCGGTCGAGCGCTGGGAACGGGCACTCCCCCTCGCGACGGCGAACGGTGCCCGGCCACACCAGGAGCCCCTTGATCTGACCTTCGCACAAAAACATGCCCTGTCGATGGCCCTCGCCGACGTGCCGGTGATGGCTGATCCCACCAGTCGCCGCCAGGTCGTGTTCAACCTTGCACCCGAGGTTCGCGGTTCCGTTCCGTCGTTCAGCGCGGCCGGAGTCGATCTTTTCGGCATTGTTGATGCGGTGATCCAATTTCCGGACGGGTTCGGCGACCTCTATCGAGTTGTCGCTGCGCTCGCCGGAGTGAATTCGGCAGCTGTGGCGCGGTTGCGGGACCTGGCGATCTCGTACGGCTTGTTGGAGGACGTGCAATGAGTGCTCCGGCAATGACTCCGCCGCGGGTAAAAACGATGGTGAGCGCCCTCATGAGCATCCAGTCGCTGGGCGATCCATCGGTTCGCTCGGTTTACCGGCGCGAGATCGCCAACGTCCTCGAACGGCCACTATCGATTCCGCACGACGCCAACAACACCGAACTCGACCTGTTCAACCTTGTCCGTGGTTGTGAACAGGAGCCGCAGGGCCTGGAGGCGCTGCTGGAAGTGGTCGAGACGTTCCACCCGGGTGCGCAGCCGACAATCGTGCTGCGCAGATTGATCCACCAATGGCGGCACGAGCAGCGACTGATCACCTTGATGGAGGGTGTGCCACTCGATGAGCTGACGTCGGCGGTGCAGGCCGTCACCGGCACCGCTCCCCCGCTGCGCAGCTTGGGCGCGATGGTGCAGGCCATAGGATGGCAGCCGATGGCTGCGTCGGAACTCCCGACCATCCTTGCCGTTGTGTATAGACTCTTCGCCGGTTCACCAGGCCATGACGCCCTGCAGAGCTGGCTCGAAGAGATGTACGAACAGTTCAACCTCGGCCCTGCTCCGTTCGAACACCTACACGGAGTGATGTTCGAGGTGAGTAGCGACCCGCAGGCCTTAGCCGCCGTTGAGGGAAAAGACGGTGACCCAGGAGATCCGGAGCAGAGCGTGAAGAGGTTTGTCATCGAGGAGAGCCCGGCGACCACCTCGCCGGTGCGCGGGGGTATCCCGCCGAGGAACCTTTACTTCACAGGCCGCGACGAGACCATGCGCCAACTCGAAGCGACCCTGCAGAGCGACCAGCGGGCATCGGTGCTACCCGAGACGGCATTACAGGGCTACGGCGGTGTCGGTAAAACACAGATCGCCATCGAGTACGCCTACCGCAACGTGGACAGGTACGACCTGATCTGGTGGATGCCATCGGACGACCCGGCCGTCGTGCGGGCGCAGCTGTCCGTCCTCGCCACCCGGCTAGGCGAACCGAGCACCGGCAGCATGGACCAGACGGTACGATCCGTTCTGGAGCGGCTCGCCAGCACGAAAACCCAGCGCTGGCTGCTGGTGTATGACAATGCCAATGAACCGTCGGACCTCGACGGACTCATTCCGGGCGGCAGACTCGAACCGGATGCCGTGGGACACGTTCTGATCACCTCGAGAAACCCCGGCTGGGCAGCATCTATGCCGACGCTCCAGGTGGACGTATTCGATCGCGAAGAAAGCACCGACCTGCTGCGCAAGCATCGACCGGACATGTCCGTGGCCGACGCCGACCGGCTCGCGGAGGTGCTCGGCGACCTCCCGCTGGCGCTGGAGCAGGCGGTGACATGGCTGATCACCACACTCACGTCGGTCGACGACTACCTCGAAGAGTTTGAACGCCGCAAGCAGGCACTGCTGAGCGAGGGCAAACCCCGCAACTATCCGTACACCGTGCTGACCTTCGTGGAACTGGCCGTCAGCCGGATGCGTCAAGAAACTCCGGTCGCCGCCCAACTTCTCGCCCTGATGGCGTTCCTCGGCACCGAGCCGCTGACCACCAGCTTGTTGTGGGAAGGCCGGCAAGCCGACATCAGCGAGCCCCTCCGCAGTGCACTTCACAAACGCAACGATATTGCGCGAGCCGTGCGTGACCTCGTCCGGTTCGGGTTGGCTAAGGCTGACCACGCCTCGCGACGTATCACCATCCACCGCCTGGTTCAGGCAGTCATGCGAGAGCACCTCATGGGCAAGCAGAGGGAGGAGGCACAGCTCAATGCTCGACGGCTCCTCGCCGCAGCGAACCCGGGCTATCCGGACGATCAAACGACCTGGGCCCGGCACGCGGAGATCCGGCCGCATGTCCTACCAGCTGGCCTCATTGAAGGAACACCCGACGAACACCAGACTGTCATGGATCAGATTCGGTACGTTTTCAACACCGGTGACTTTGAAGGCTGCTCGGACCTCTGCTCCCGGGCCCTCGATCGGTGGGATAAACCTGTCGAAGACGGTGGCTCCGGACCCAACGATTCGCTCACCTTGCTGGCCTTACGCCGATATGCCGACGCGCTGCGCTCCCTCGGCGACCGTAAGGCGGAGCAAATCGGCAAGCGTGCTCTCGACGGCATGCTGAAAGTTCTGGGAGAGTCTCACGAATACACCATGGGCGCCGTCAACAGCCGTGGTGCCGACCTGCGAATCGCCGGGCGAATGCAAGAGGCGCTCGAACTGGACGACCGCAACCTCGAACGGCATCTCGAGGTACTCGGGCCCGGCGATCCCAGCACACTGCGAGCCATGAACTCGAAATCGATCAATCTCCGATGGGCCGGCGACTTCCGAGGTGCCTACGAGTTGGACGTCGAGGCCGAAAGGCAGGCACGCGGCGCTCTCGGCGAATTGGAGAGCTGGACGTTCTTCGCCATCGAAAGTCAGGCCCGCGACCTGCTACTCCTCGGCCGCTACCAAGAAGCGCTCGACCTGCAGCAAAGCATGCTGCCGAAGCAGATCGCGCTGCTCGGCGAGTCGCACCTCACCGTTCTGCGCGCGCAAATCCTTGTGGCCGCCATGCTGCGTAAAACCGGTCGCATACCGGAATCGGTCACCGCAGCCCGCGCCACCCGCCGCAGTCTCTCCCAACGGTTCGGTCAGTGGCACGGGGTCACGCTGTCGGCCACCCAAACCCTTGCCAATACGATGCGAGCCGCTGGTGACGCCGCACAGGCGCTCCACCTGATCAAGGAGGCACGCAAGGGATACCAAGGAGCGTTCGGCAAGGAACACCCGCTGAGCTTGGTGGCGGCTGTCAACGAAGCAATCATCCACCGGGCGCTAGGCAACGACCGCGACGCGATGGCCCTCGACGAATGGAACCTGCCCGTGATGGCCAGGGTCCTGGGCAACGACCACCCGTTCGCCTTGGCGCTGCGCACCAATTACGGCACGGATCTTTCCCGGGCACACAAGCTTGATGAGGCGTTGAAGACCTCCACCGACGTGTGGAAAACTTCCGCTCGACTCCGAGGCGCGCAGCACCCCTACACCCTTCATGCCGCCTCTAACACGGCACTCGACATGATCCAGGTGGGTGACCGCGACGGCGGCGAGGCACTGCATAGGGACACTTTGGGCGGGTTGGAACTCGTGTACGGCGCGCTCCACCCGGAAACAGTGGCCTCCCGCCATTACCGTCGCTTGGAGTGCGAACTGGAGCCGCCCCCTACCTGAGGGCGCGCCGTGACCGCACGGTAGCGAGTATCCGCATCGGCGATCGCCCTCAAGGCCTGCCTCTCGACATGGCCGGTAACCCGCTCGCCGTCCAGATCAGCGACGGTGCTACGAAGGGCCGTAACCAGTCGCCTGCCCGCAGCCGTCAGGTGAGGTTCGTCGTCCCCAACTTGGCACAGTGCCCGGCGCAACTGCGCCCGCAGCAGGGCAAACGGCCAGACCGCATCGCCGGCCAATGCGGGATGCGCCAATAGGTCACGCCACCACATCGCGACAGCGCTGAAGGCGAAAATCCCGTGCAGCAGTGGCACAAGTGGTCGAGGATCCGGCCTCCACGGCGCGTAGTAGACCGCGGAACTGCCCGGCCACGCCAGCGGTGTCAGTGAATTGAGCGCAGCGAGCTTACTGTGGCTGAACTCGTGGATCATGGTACCGGCCAACTCGACCCCGTTGAGCGGCATGGTCGTGGCGAACCCGCCAAAGGCGTCCTCCGACGTCGCACTTAAGCTGGGATGGCCGATACCGCCCCGCAGCAGCGTTATCGACGACAGCCCCGCAGCAATCTCGGCGGCCCGGTTTGGGGCCCAGGTGACCAGGAGGCGCCACGCCTCGCCTACATGCCGTGTCAACTCCTTGACCTGCGTCCCGCTGAGGCGTCCCGTCACTGTCAGACCGTGACAATCCCGATACGGGTCGACATCGTCGACGGACACTGTCAAGCGGCGACCGCCATGTTCCACACTGACGTACCGCACCGGATGCCAACCGATACCGCGCAGGCTACCGGCGTGCAAAACAGCGGGTCGCGACAGATACAGCAAGCCCATACCGGGAACCATCACGGACCCCTCGGCTGCCTCCAGGCGAATCTTGCGATCCAATAGCCCTGCCCGGGCTGCTGCGGCCAATGCCAGACCTTCTACCAGGTGCCGATGGACCGCTTGCTTGGGCTCGCGCACACTGGCGACAGCCCAGACTGCCGTCCATGGATTGAGCAGAAGGCGCTGGACAGCGGAAGAATCCCTCGCCTGCGCCTCAGCGATTATTGTCGCGGCCTCAGCATGCTGCCCGGTGCGCAGGATGTGACTGAGAAGCAGAATCGTCTGACTGCCCCGCGACCTCTGCAGACTGACTGTCAGCTCAGGATCCGGGCGGCTGCTGGCTAGCCGTTCGAACTCGTGTTCTTGGAGGCGGTGCACTCGGAGTCCAGAAAACTGTTCCAACCGAAGGTCACCTCCGACGGGTGATCGAGCCGAGCGATGAGATCACGGATTGCTCGTTCCATCTTCGGGTCGGGGTTCATCAGGGCGCTGAGCCCCGAGCCGGCGACATCGGGCAACTCCTCGAACTCGAGAGCAGCCTCGTCCTTCCGGTCCATGCATCGACTCCTCTTCGTCGGCCCGCGGTGCAAAGAAGCCGGGCGGTGCCGGAGGGGGCGATGACCCGGACATCGATGTCCTTAACCCCCGTGAGGGCAATTACATCAGACCGATCGATGTTTGTGCCCGTCGGCCGCCCCAGCACAGAGGGGGATGCCGAGACCTACGGATGCGTCGCAAACTCGGCAAGCCGCCGACGGCGTACGGTTCGACGGCGAACGCCGCGATCACCTCGTCCAGGTCGAATCCGAGATCGCCGTGACCGGGCTCGGCGGCGTATGCGGTAATCATGGGCCGATCGGCGCACCGGACCCCCAGATCGGCACGTTGCACCCCTTCGTTGGGGCGCGCGCCAAGAAACTGCTTGACGTCGGGTATTCACGCCGTAGGGGTGATCCATCCTCGCGGCCACCCTGCGGGGAGGGCGGTGCGTACCGTCGTTGCGGTGGTCGTGATCGCCCACCAGGCCATGACAATCAGCCAGGCGGTGGTGAGGTATTGGTCGGTGCGGACGTCGGCAACGAGGGCGTAGCCGGCCCCGAGGATGAGCGCGGTGATGATGCGCAGCAGTGGTTGGCGTGTGGCCAGCAGCGCGGTCGCGACCCCGAGCAGTGCGGCACCAACGGTTTGGGTGAAGCCGACCATGCCGATCAGGTCAACCGGAAAGCTGAGCGAGTTCGCGGCCTGCTGCAGGTAGATGCCGGCGGCGCCCAGCGCGATGGTGAGCACCGGTGGGCTGGTGCGGCGCAGCCAGTCCGGCAGGCACGCCGCCGGGATGCGCGGTGCGATCACGGCGATCACGGCCGCACTGGCACTGATGGGCGCGGCCCAGGTCAGTGCGGTGTTGAGGTAGCTGTCGTTGGTGAAACCGACACCGACGCCGGTGCCCATACCCCACAGCCCAGCCAGGACCAGGCCGAGTACGGCGGCACCCAAGTAGCCGCGTCGCAGCAGCGCCCCCGTGGTGGCGGGGTCGTCGGCGTGCGACGACAGGATCCACGTGGTCGGTACGAGCTGGGCGGCGGCCCAGGCGGTGAGCGCGGCCAGCGCGGCGGCGACACCGAGGTTTTCCACCGGCAGTGCCACGTCGGTGATGTCGATCCCGCGAGTCCACGTGTCGGCGGTGGCGATGGTCTGGAACAGCAACGCCACCGAACACGCCGCCAGGACCGCGATGCGCATCAGGTTGGCCAGGGTGAGCCGGGTCCGCGGTAGCCGTACCGTCGCCGCCGTCTGCTGCGCTGCGCCGCCAACAAGGGGTTGGGTGATGCGCAGCGCACCGCGCGGTATCGCGTGCGGGTCGCGCAGGGTGGTCGCCGCGGGTAGTCCCGCGCCGCCCAGGCCGGCCTCGAGGGCGCCCACGACGGGGTCGTCGCCGACCAACACGACCGTGCTGATGTCGCCGGCGTCGAGGTCGGCGTCGGCGAGCAACTGCTCGACATGTTCTTTGAGCCCGTCCAGGTGCGGTGCGGCGGCCGCGGTCACGTCGTCGCGGCTCAGCACGGCGGGCGGGTGCGGTTCAGGTAGCAGCAGCGACGCCCGCGGGTGGACCGCCAAGTTGGCCCGGGCCTGGTCGACTTCGCGGGCCAGGCGCCAGTCGCCGCCGGCAACTGCGGCGGGGGTGAGGGCGTCGTCGACGGCCGGGGCGTCGGGGTTGAGGACTACGGCGGCGGCGAGCTGCTGGTATCCGTTGGCCACGTCGAGGACTGCCAGGTGCGGCCGGGCGGTGCCGACCACAACGAACCGGCCGGGTCCGTCCACGCCGGCCGCTGCCGCGGCCGCGGCGGTGACCAGGTTCGGTTCGGGCAGCCCGGCCAGGGTGGCGGCCTGCTGCAGGCGCTGCCGAGCCCGGTGCCCCCAACCCTGGGCGGTGACGACGGTGAGGGCGGTTATCGCTGTCCCCGACTGCGCGGCTGCGACGACCGCGACATGACACAGCACCGCCGACACGGCCGCGACCGCGTCCTGTCCCCCACCGGCGTGCAGCGCCGCCATCGGATCCGGCAGGTAGCCGTCCGGATCCGTCATACCGGCGGCGAGTGCCGCGACGCCGACCGACGGCGGGTCCAGGCGTACCCCGCTGGGCAGCCGAGGCTGCCCGTCGAAGATCACCGGGTGCACGCCGCCGCCAGTCTCGTAGACCGCGCTCGTCCACCAGGCAGCGATGTCGACGGCCAGGTGAGCAGACATGCCGGGCAGTGTCGCAAAAGGATGATCCGCGAGGAGTCCGAATAACATTCCTCTTCATATGGCGATAGACAGACATCAACTTAATGGATCGCAAAGGCGGATCCCCGGTAAAGACAACACCCTGATGACCGACGAGCACGTGCACCGCAAAGCCGCCAGCTACGCCCGCCAGAACAGCGTCTGGACCGCCACCACCGAACCATCCCGCCCCCGACCGGGAAAAACCCGACGCGCCCTCGCACTGCTCCGCGCCATGACAGGCGTGGCCGCGCTGACCGTCGCACCCCCGACCCTGCTCACCTGGCTGTTCGGCGCACCGGCCGCACTCCTGCCGTCCTGGGACACCGTCACCGCGTTCGTCAACGCCGACGGCTACCAACCCGAACCGGCCGCCATCGTCACCGCCGTCGTCCTGCTGCTGTGGGCGCTGTGGGCTGTGCTGATGCTGCTGTTGGCCGGAAGCCTGCTGCGCATCGCCGTCGGCTGGCGCATCCCCCGCTGGCGACTCCCCACACCGCTGCACCGCCTGCTGTTCGGCCTCGCCGGCAGCGCAGCCGTCGCCCTCATCGGCACCCCGCACGGCGGCGGGCCCGCCAGCACGGCGCCAGTGGCGGCCACCGCGACCGACACCGCCACACCCGGCCAAGGGGCACTGCAGGCGGGCACCATCACCGTCCTGGTCGGCGACACCCAGCACGTGTACGAGGTCAAACGCGGCGACACCCTGTCCAAGATCTCCCGCCGATGGCTAGGAGACAGCGACCGCTGGCCGGAGATCTGCCGCCTCAACCGGCACCACCACGTCGCCACCGGCGCGAAACTCACCGACTGCGACCTCATCCAGCCCGGCTGGGAACTGCGCCTACCCGACGACGCCCAACCGCCCACGGCCACCCGACCCACACCCCCGCGGCACGAACCCGAGCCGCGGGCCACACCTACGACCCCGAGCACCTCCACCCCGCCGCCGGCACCCACGCCGGGAACATCGGCCCCGCCGGCGCCATCGGTGGGCGCACCGACCACACCGGCATCACCCCCGTCGACCGCGTCGACGGGATCGCCGAGCACGACTGTCCCGTCACCGCCCTATGCCCCACCGCCCAAAGCCTCGCCACCCAACGCCGTGCCGTCCAGCGCATCGGCGTCCTCCTCCCCCAGCGAGGCACCCACCGGGCCGCACGCCGACACCGACGGCCTGCACCTGCCCAGCGGCAGCCTCATTCCCTGGGCCCTGGCCGCCGCGCTCAGTGCCACCGCCGCCCTGCTCTGGCGGCAACACCGCCGCCGCTTCACCCCCCAACCCGGCCCGGTCCCCAGCCTGCCGGCGCCGCCGCTGCCCGAACCGCTGCCCACCATCCAACGCCACAGCGACCGCGACACACCGTCGACCGCGGCCCTGCCCACCGGCATCGTCGGCGTCGACGGACCCGACGCCCACGGCATCGCCCGCGGCCTGCTCATCACCGCCCTGACCAGCGGCAGCATCGACGACCCCCAGCAGCGGGCCGAAGTCATCATCGACCGCGCCACCCTCACCGCCCTGCTCGGCGCCGACGTCACCGGCTGGAGCCGGCTACACGTCACCGGCGACTTCGCCGAGACCCTCACCGTCGTCGACAGCCACCTGCTGCACCGCGCCCGACTGCTCGACGAACACGACGTCACTGACCTCGCCGCACTCCGTGACCAGGCACCCACCGAAGAAGCCGTACCGCCGCTGCTGGTCATCGGCAGCGCCGCCGACGCCACCGGCCGCCGCACCGACATCACCCTCGGCCTCGCCGAAGGACTCGACGTCACCACCGTGCTCCTCGGCCCCTGGCCCGGACACACCCTCACCGCCGACAGCGACCCAGCCCCGGCCGTCATCACCCGCGCCGACGCGCTCGCCCTGCTCGACACCATCCGCGAAGCCCACACCGGCACACCCACCACAACCGAACAGCCGCCCGAACCCCCGGCACCCGAGCCCTCGGTGCCCGCATCGCCATCGACCGCACCAGCCGACACTCGCGCCCACCTCCGCGTCCTCGGCACCCCCCGCGTCGACGACCTGACCAGGCCCGGCAACAACCTGCGCGCCAAAGCCGCCGAACTCGGCGTCTACCTCGCCTGCCACCCCGACGGCGCCGACACCGACGCCATCGCCGAACACCTACTCCCCGACGTCCGCCGCCGCCAAGCCGCCCAACAAGTCCACACCAACGCCTCCAACCTGCGCCACGTCCTCGGCCGCGCCGCCGGCCCCATCCAAGGCGGCTACCTGCTCAAACGAGGAGCCGGCGCCCGCTACCGCCTCGACCCCACCACCGTCGAGGTCGACATCTGGCGACTGCGCGACCTACTCAACCAAGCCCAACTCGCATCCCCGCCAGCACGCATCGAGCTGCTACGCGAAGCCTGCGAGCTCTACACCGCCCCGCTTGCCGACGGCTACGACTACGAATGGGTCGACCCGCACCGCGAACGCGTGCGCCAATGGGGTATCCAAGCCCACCTCCACCTGGCCGAAGACCTTCTGCCCACCGATCCACAAGCCGCCAGCGCACTACTCGACAAGGCAATCACCCTGGACCGCTACAACGAGCAGCTCTACCGCACCGCCATGCGCGCCCGCCACGCCACCGGCGACACCGACGGCGTCCGCACACTGCTGCGCGCCGTCACGGCCGCGTTAGCCGAACTAGACGCGCAGCCCGAGGACGAGACAATCGCACTGTCCAACGACCTCCGTACACCCCTGACGAAGTAAGACGCCGGTGATCAGGTGCCCACCCTCCAAGAATCTGAACTGCGAACCAACGGGCACCTGGGCCGGGTTGAGCGTGACCGCGACGACCACATCGCGGTCACGGCTCATTTGACTGATCCGATAGTAGGCCCGCAGACGACAGGTTCTGAGCTTGTCTTTTAACCAGCGCGGCGGGGCTTGGTGCCTTTCTTGTGATGGGCCGGTCCCTGATGTGCCTGGCCGGTGACCAGGATGAGTCCGACGTCGTGACGGGCAGCGTGCTGCCGCTTGCGGGAGCCGGGCGGGCGTCCGGGGCCAGGGTGGCTGGGTTTAGGCGCACGCCCGGGTGAGCCGCTGGTCGCTCGGAGGTTCCGAAACCCGCGCCGCACCCGGGCCGGGGTGAGCCGCTCAGGCGCCATCGGGCGTTCCCAGGGCGGCGCAGGTCTTGTGCGAGGGGCCGGGCGAGACGCAGCTGAGTATGCGCGGTCAGGATCAGCCACGTCCAGCGGTCCGCGGCTGCGGGCTCGCGCAGCTGCGGGGCGGTCCCGCCGAGGGTCTGTTTGAGCAGTCGGAAGGTGTGCTCGATGTCGAAGCGGCGCAGGAATGCCTGCCAGCACCGGTCGACGTCAGCAGCGGTGGCGTCGATCTTGGACCACCACAGCCAGAGCGGCTTCGGCTCGCCGCGGCTGGGCAGGTGCTCGACGGTAAGCCGAATGACCGTGCCCTCGATGACCGGCAGCGGCCCGTCGTGATCCACCCAGGCGGCGCGGCGGGTCAGTCGTGGGTGCAGCCGGTCCCAGGTTTGCCCCCGAACCTGGCCGTAGAGCCGGGTGTCGGTGTGCGTGACCGCGTGTCCGGTGTCCCGGGTGGCGGGGTCGCCGAACACGAACTCGCCGCCGTGCTTGGCCGGCCGCCCAGTGGCTGGTAGACGCGGGGTGGGGTCGCACAGCGCAGCACCCGGTCGGAGCGCATCCGGCCGAGGATCTCCACGGGCAGGTCCCGCAGCAGCCAGGCGATGCGCGGGGCCTCGTAGCCGGCGTCGAGCACGATGAGGATGTCGCGGTCGCCGGCCTGCCACTGCCCGGCGGCGGTGAGGCGGTCGACGAGCTGGCGGATCTGCGCGCAGGTGATCGTGGTGACGTCCGCGCCGGGCGGTAGCCGGACCGCGTCGAGCAGGGCGGCCCACGAGGTGCGTCCGGTCTCCAAGGCAGCGACGATCGAGTACGGCCAGCCCGGGATCATCCGGTGTTCGTCCTTGCCGCGCCCGTAGGTGTGGCAGAAGGAACGCTGCGGACTGCAGTCGCCGTCCGGCCGCAGCCACGGCGAGACATCCACCGCGAGGACCAGGCGGCCGTCCGCCGCCCGCGGCAACGGCAACCCGGCCAACTGTCGGCGCAGCGACGCGACGTCGATGCGCCCCGCATTCAGCGCGTCGTACATGGCGCCGTGGCCCGCCGGTGCTCCGGGGCGAGGGACAGCCCGACCAGCGTCTTGACCGGCCCTTCGGTGCACAGCAGGGCTTCGGTCAGCTCGAACAACGCGTCGGCCCGCCTGGTCATGCATCGGTAGAGCTGCTCACGGAACCGCCAACACATCGATCGCTTCCGCCCTGTCCGTCACGACCGCCACAACGATCATCGATAGGCGCGGACACGGCTCCGCGGGCGCCAGCATGCCGAAGCGTCACCTACCCGGGCGCCGGATGACGCTGGGTCACAGCCAGGCGACTCGGCGGCGGTACCCTAGGGGTGCACGGATTTGCCGAGTTGAGTGCTTCGCCGGGCGATTCCAGGGTCGCGCCTCACCATCCCACCGACCTCATTGCTGATGGGCCACCGTCGGGTCGACACGAATGCGATGGGGATAATTCTCGACTTCCGGCGGCAGTAAACCTTCGGCGGGATGCACCATTCCAGCTGGCCCACCACCGATACGGTGGATATCGATTCTCGGGGGATGCTCGAATCCCATCCCAGCAGCGCGGAGTCGACACCTCTTTGAGGCTTGATAGCGTCAGAGCGGAACACGGAGTCGCCGCCGCGGAACCGGGCGAACAGCGAGCTCAGCGGTCGGTCTGGCAACGACAGTTCACACCTCGAGGAGGCCTGGGTTGAGGAACGTCTACGTGGTCACACATCCTGAGGCGACACACCACGTCGATGGGCTGGTCGGCGGCTGGTTCGACTCCGACCTCACCGACAGTGGGCTGGCACAGGCCGCAAAGATCGCCGAAGCACTGGTTGGCCGGCTCCCGGTAGATGCCCCGGTCGAAATGTTCTCGTCGGACCTGATGCGCACACGGCGTACGGCAGACATCATTGCGAAGCGGCTTTGCATCGATGTGGTCCTCGACAATGATCTGCGCGAGAAATCCTACGGTGAGGCGGGTGGACGGCCTCAGGCGTGGCTGGACGAGCGGTTCATCCCACCGCCTGCCGGCGGTGAACGGATGCGTCATGACGAGGGCGTGTCGGGCGCCGAGACGAAGTGGCAACAGGCCGTCCGGGCCTACGCAGCCCTGGATCGTATTCTGCGATCGAGAATCGAGAATCAGATCGTGGTCACGCACGGAGGCACGGCTACGTTCCTCATCGCAGCCTGGATCGGCATGCCCGTCCACGCAGCCGGATTCGTCAGCTTCCGGGTCTCGTCCGGCAGCATCACATCGCTGCGCGAGGACGACTTCTTTCACAACCGTGAAGTCGTCCACCTCAATGACACCGCTCATCTGACCTAACACACCCGCCGCCCACCACATGTGGGCGAAGTCGCCCGTGCGGCTTAACTATGCCCACCCACAACCGAGGAGGCTGAAGCGGGCCATGATCGACAAGATCGCTTGGATCCATCTGAAGGACGGTGCGATCCTGAGCACCCGCTCCATCGGCAAAGACGTCTACTACCTGCCAGGCGGCAAACGAGAGCCAGGCGAAAGCGACCTCGACACTCTCGTGCGCGAGATTCACGAAGAACTCGATGTCACCATCGTCGCCGACAGTGTCACGCATGCCGGCACGTTCCACGCGCAGGCTCATGGGCAGACGGAGGGAACCATGGTGCGCATGACGTGCTACACAGCCGACTATCGAGGAAACCTGAGGCCGAACAGTGAGATCGAGGAGATCGGCTGGCTGGTTTACGCCGACCGCCACCGAGTGTCACCGGTCGACCAGATCATTTTCGATCAGCTGTATCAGACAGCCAAAATCCAGTGAGATGCCATTGTCGAAGCCCAGTGCTCGATGCACACTCTTGCCGCAGAGAACGCGCGCTCCGTCCGTCTCTGTCCGCGCCCAGCGCGCTGGCCGGCACTCGCTGTAGTCACCGTTGATGACGCAGCGGTCCAGTCCGCGGCGGAGTGGGGCGGAGCCGGAGGTTAAACGACAAGTTAAGTGGCTGTCTCGCAACCTGTTTCCGCAGCTAGCGCGACTCCTGGCCTGCTGCGCTTCATGGCTGCCGGTCGCATCCCCGTCACGGTGATGCTAATCCGAACGCATCGCCAGCGAACCTTCGAAACAACGTGCAAGCCGCTTCTACAAAACCGTACGTACGTCTTGCTAATATATGCGCATGATCCACCATGTACAGCTGGCCTGCCCACCCGACAGTGAGGAAGCCTCCCGCGGCTTCTACTCCGGCGTCCTCGGCCTCATCGAGAAGCCCAAACCGCCAGCCCTCGCCGTCCGGGGCGGTTGCTGGTTCACGGGAGCAGGCATTGAACTACACCTCGGTGTCGAGAAGGACTTTCGTCCTGCCCAGAAGGCACACCCCGGCCTGCTCTGGCCCGAGCTGGACGCTCTGGCTCAGCGCCTTACTAAGGCTGGCTACCAAGTGATCTGGGGCGACGACGAGATCCCGGGTATGCGCCGATTCCACACCCACGACATCCACGGCAACCGCCTTGAGTTCCTGACTCCCAAAGCTCCCTGAGTCAGGGCATCAAGAACGCGCAACTGCCGCAGACAGCGCGCTCTCGGGACTCGTCGCCGACGGCACCGGCTCATCTACAGCACTCACCGTAGTTGCCGGTGGTGACGAACTGAGCTGATCCGCAGCGGCGCCAGGCCAGCGGCGGAGGTTAAACGGCAAGCTGAGAGATGGCCGGCGCACCCAGCCGACAAGGCTCGTCGGCGGGGCCGGGCCGTGGAGTGACTGGATCTCGTTCGGTGGCCGAGCCACCAGCGGGGTTCGGCAGAGCAGCTCCACCGGCTTCATTTTCTCGATCGCTGTTAGAGGCACAACCGGCGCCTGGTGATACTGCGGGGGGATGCCGCGCAGGCGCAGCACTGGCCTTACCAGCGCAGCGACGCAGGCCGGGTACCGCTGCTGGGGGCGTCTCGCGCGCGGCTCAAGCGCCGGGGTTGTCGTTCTGGTACTGGAACTGGACGCGGACCGTGTCGTCGATCGGCACCACCAGGGTGGAGTTGCTGGCCGACCACACCTCCGGGACCAGGAACATCCGGTCCTGGCCGATCACCAGCAGCCGCAGCCGGCGGTACCGGTAGCGGAACTCCTGGTCCTCGGCCGGCGGCAGGCGGGACTCCTCGACGGTTCCGTCACGCAGGTAGAGGCGTTCCTTGGTGTCCAGGATGACCCGCGGCAGATGCTCCGGCCGGGCCGCGAAGTCGCGTGCCAGGCCCCGGCCGGACCACTGGGCGACGGTCGCGGTGGTCCACAACGTGGCGGCGATCAGCAGCAGGTACAGCAGCAAACGCGCGGAGCGGCGCAGTGTCGGGCCCGGCCCGGTGTCGTCGGTGGCCGGTTCCGCGGTCAACTCGGTGAGCCGCCACGCGTACGCGATCAGGCCGGCACCGGCGATCACCAGAAGCGGCGTGACAAGCGCGTACAGCACCCAGTCCCGGATCAGGCCGTACGCGAAAAGCAGGACCACCGCGACACCGAGCAGGGCGACGCCGGTGGCGCCGGCGGCCCGGATCGCCCGCGTCGGCCGGCGCTCGGTGGCGGTGAGCCGCCGGTGGACGGCCAGGTGGATCAGCAGGCCGCACACGCCGGCCAGGGTGATGGTGAGCAGCGGCACCAGCAGCGGTTGCGGGCTGCGCATGATGTAGTCCTGGGTGCCCAGGCCGATGACGTCGACGTCGACGCCGAAGTACTCGTACTGGGCGCGGGAGGAGACGTAGCCGAAGTAGAACAGCACCGCGCCGATCAGGGTGACGGGGCCGATCGCCTCCGCCCAGCGGGTCAGCGTGCCGCGGACCTGTTCGGTATCACTCATCCGCTGACGCGGCTGGGACGGGCTCGGTCGTCTCCTCGGCGGTCGGCGACTCCTCCGGCGACGAGGACGGCGACGCGGACGGCGACTCCTCCGGCTCGGCGTCCGGCAGGTACAGCGGAATCGTCCGGTCCTGCTGGGCGTCCGCGGCGGACCGCCATTCCGCGCACACCTGCAGGTCCCCGCCGCTGCACCAGGCGCTGCCGGCCAGTTCGAGCTGGCCCTCGGGTCCGTCGCCGGCCGGGTCGCCCGCGGCGAGCGGTGTCACCACCACGGAGCATTGCGAGTCGTCGACGGTGAACGTGTATCCGAGGCAGGCCGGCCGGTCGTCGCACCCGGACCCTTGGCTCAGGTCGAACTGCTCACCCTGCAGGTCGACGCCTGTCACTTCGACCTCCACGCCGTCGGTGACGGACGCCAGCAGACTCACCCCTACGCAGTAGGGCTCGTCCACGGGGCCGGTGGAGTTGTCGCCGCTTCCGGCGGGCAGTTGCGGCAGTTCGGCGTAGGGCCGCTTGGTCTCCGGGGCTGGCTTCTCCGGGCCCGCACCCTCCTCGGCCGGTTCCTCGCCGCCGCCCTCCTGCGCGACGTCGCCGGTCCCGGTGCCGATGCCCGTGCCGTCACCGGGGTCCGCGCCCGTGGTCACCTCATCCGCAGGCGTGGTGGAGTCGCCTCCGCCGCCGTTGCAACCGGTGAGCAGAAGCAGCAGCAGGAGAAGGCCGGCCAGCATTTTCCGGATCGGCATGACGCCCTCCGCTCGGCGGCGGCCACGGGACTTCCACCGTCGACGCTAATCACGGCCGTGCCGGGCGGGAACGGATGATCGGGCGGACCGGGCGGATAGATCAGACGGACCGGCGGCGCTGCCGGACGGCGTACGCCCCGGTCAGCAGGGCCGTCACCGCGGCGAGCCCGACGAACCAGGCGGCGCCGGTGCCCAGCCGGTCCATCGAGGTCAGCGGCCGGCGCCCGGCGCGCAGCTCGCCCGCGGCGAGCACATTGTCCGCGACGTCGATGTGTTCCGTGCCGGCCGACGCCAGTTCGGTGTGTCCGGAGCCGGGTGTCAGTTCCAGCACCCGCACGTCTTCGATATCGGCGAGGCTACCGTCGGACGCGGGTGAGGACGCGACGGCCACCGGCTTGCCGGAGGGCCACCAGCCGAGCACCCGCGCCGTATGGACCCCGTCGAGCTGATACCGCGGGCCGGCGACGGCACCGGTCGACGCCGACAGGGTGCTGACGGTCCACCGGACCGGGTGTTCGCCGCAGGTCTCGCACGCCTCGGCGGTGGCGACCAGCAGGCTCGTGCCGTCCCGGGTCCAGCTGCCCTTGCCGGCCAGCACCGCCCCGCCGGGCATCGGGATCGCGGTCACCGCACCGGAGGCCAGGGTGCGGATCCGGATCCGGCCACCTGAGGGGTACGCGATCCGCGTGCCGTCGGGCGAGAACGCCACCGTCCAGCCGTCGAGTGCCGGGCTGCTGTCGTCGAGTGCGGTGACCGCACCGGTGGCGACGTCGAGCAGGGCCAGGGACTGCGGTGCCGCGTACGGTGCGTCGTCCACGGGCCGGCTGATCACCGCCAGCCGGGTGCCGTCCGGCGACCAGGCCTGCGCGGCGATGTGCCGGTTCTCCCACACCGGCGGGTACGGCGTACGACGTCCGGTGGTGATGTCCAGGATGCCGTCGCCCGAGGCGAGTGTGCGGCCGTCGGGTGACAGCACCGACGCCAGCCCGGCCGCGCCGTCGTTGTCGACAACCCGGTAGTCGTCGGCTCCGGCGCCGACGAGGCCACCGTAGAACTGCGACCCGTCGGCGTACCAGCTGTCGCCGCTGAGGAGCACGGAGGCCGCCCTGATCGGGTGTTTCGTCCCGTCCGGGGTCCAGATCCGGGGGCGCCGACCTGGGCGGGCAGGCTCACGCCGCCCGAGGTGTCCGCCGGCGAGCCCGGCGGCAGCGGGCTCCACCCCAGCAGGCCCCCGGAAAGCATCGCCAGCGCCACGAACGCGACGACTGCCGCGAGGGCCGCGCTGAGCGCCGCTGTGGGGCCCGCCCATCGGCGCCGGTGCGGCCGGGCCGTGGGGAGATCGACGTCCACCGCCACTGTCGTGCCCTCCGGTCTGCTGATCGATAGCGCGGAAGTGTGATGGTGGCAGACCGCCGCGACCCTACCGGGGGACGCCCCGCCCCCGTATTGAACCGCCTTCATGCGACTTGAACGTATTTGTCAGTATGAGTGAAGACCCTCACTCCCATCAGGCACGACGAAGAACAACATATAGTTATGACTAGATGGCCAGCGAGTCACCGGCGGTCGCGTCAGGTCCGTGACTTCCCGGTGAGGCCATGCTCGGCAGTCGCCCCAGAGAGGGGAGTGCCACATGAACCCCGGCCAGTTGAGCAGCGGGACAGGCCAGGCCGGCGCGGAACTCGCCCTGGCCGCCGCCGCGCTTCGCGACCGCGCCGTCCGGGTGCAGAGCGCCTTCGCGGCAGTGGCCTATCCGAACTCGACCGAGAGCGGCCCGGACACCTCCCTGCTGCGGATCCTGACCGATGCGCTCTCCAGCCAGCACCCGGACGGTTCCTGGGGTTCCGACGACGCCCCACGGCAGAAGCCCTGCTTCACCGCGCAGACGATCATCATGCTGGACCGCATCGGCATCACCTACCACAAACCGGCCGACGGCCGCGTGGAGGCGCTGGGACCGGGCCACGCCGTGCAGCAGGCGGTGCGGTGGCTCGAGTCGGTGCAGCGGCCCGACGGCGGCTGGGGTGAGGACATCTGGGACGGCTGCCAGGTCCTGCTCGCGCTGCATCTGTGCGGCTATCGCGCCGGCGACCCGTGTGTCGATCGCGCCCTGCGGCTGCTGCGCTCGCACGTCGGCCAGAACTGGCCGGACCGGACGTCGTACTGGTTCGGTCCCAGCTTCCACGGCGCCGCGATGGAAGTCTTCAACCGCTACGACGACCCGGCCTTCGCCGGCCGTGCCCGCAACCAGATCTGGGAGTTCTGGGACGAGGACGCCGCCTGTTTCCGGTCACCGGACGAAAGCAACGGGCAGCACGCGCCGGCGGAATGGCAGACCGCGTGCGCCATCTCCGGTCTGCGCTCGTTCGGGACGGTCTCCCCCACCCCGGAACGGGTCGACCGCGCCTCGGCCTGGCTGGTGAAGACCCAGTCCACTGAGGGGTCCTGGGGTCCCATGCACCGCGAGATCACCGGTTACTGCTCGCTGCGGGCGATCCTGGCACTCAACCGGTCCGGATATCCGGGCAACCGCGACGCGGCGCTCAAGGGTACGCAGTGGTTCGTCGAGCAGTACTCGCACGACGGGCCGCTCACCGTGAAGCTGATGGCCGCCGCCGCGGTCGCGCACACGCGGCACGACGAACTCGTCGCCCAGCTGTCGTTCTACTGGATGGAGGAGATCGGCGACCTGCTGGACCGCTACCGTTCGCTCGCCGACGCGCTCGGCGAGCAGGTCCAACGATCGGCCGGCGAGCTGGCCGACGCCCAGCAGCACTAGGCGGCGCTGAACGCGAAATCGATGGGCCTCGGCGACGAGCTCGCCCTCATCAACGAGCGGTACGAGACCACGGCCGCCGAGGTGACCCGCCTGCGCACCGCGGAGGATCGCTACGCCGTGAAGCTGACCGCCAACCAGCTGGCCGTGCTTGGCATCATCGTCGGTCTGGTGACGTTCGTGATCGGCCTGCTCGTCACCGGCTGAGCGGCGCGACCTGCTCCATGTCCGCAGCGAGCCGCCCGGCATCCAGATCGCTCGCCCACAGCAGAGCGGCCACCATGCTCGTCCGGCCGGCGGAGACCAGATCGTGTGCCGGGTTCGGGCCCCCGCCGGCAGCCAGGTCCTCGAGGGCGGCAGCGAACTGCGGCCCCAGCAGCGGTGCGATCGGTGCGCTCGCACGCCTGGCGGACAGGTGCATCGGCAACACCGGCAGTCCCAGTTCCCGGGCCACCCGGGCCGACTGCTGATAATGCGGCAACCCGCCGCGGTAGTCGCAGCCGACCGCGTTGCCCCAGACCAGGCCGTCGAGCAGGTCGTCGGCGGTCACCCGGGGGATCAGGACGCCTTTGGCCGCGAACTCCCCCACATTCGTGTCGTCCACCGTGCCCGCGGCCTCGCAGCGCCGGCAGGCGAAGTGCAGCCGGTCGGCACGGACGTCACCCGTCAACGGCAGGCGCATCCCGCACTCGCAGTCGATCCACAACGGGCCGGCACCGGAGCCGCTCGCCTGGCGCCCGGTCGTCACCGACGCGCGCTCGATCGCGGCACGGGCCTGCCAGATCGACTCGATGGCCTCGCTGATGACGGGGAACGTCCGGGACCCCGGCAGGAACAGCGTCGGAAGCCCGAGCACGTTGTTGACCGTCGCGCTCAGCACGATCGCGTTGAAGTCCGCCAGCGAGAAGGCCCGGTCCGCCGCGGCGAGCAGGATGGCGGTGAGCGAGGACACGGCCCGGGTGAGGCGGTGCCGCAGGCCACGGCGCGCCCGGACGTCCGGCAGCAGCGCGACCTGCTGGCCCGCCCACCCGTGCAGGGCGGTGACGCACGCGGCGACGAAGTCCGGTGCCGGTGCCGGTTCCCGGAACATGGTGAGCCCGGCGACGTCGGTCGCCGGCGCGGACAGACCGTGCACACCGCTGCGCGACAGCAGGGACGGCAGCGCCGCGTGCCGGTAGCGCCGGTCGTCGTTGGTGTCGTAGTCGACCACGAAGAAGACCTCGGCGTGGCCGCCGCCGGCGCGCAGGTTCACGTCGTGGCAGACCGCGGCCTGCGCGACGACGTTCACCGAGGCCAGGAAGTTGGGCTGGTGCGCCACCCGCACGCACGGCGCCCCGGCGGCGTACCGGGCGAGGTTCCGCTCCACCGCCGGCGTCAGCGTGCCGGCGCGGTGGTGGAACGCGCGCGACTCCTGCGCGAGCGCGCCACGGTCCGCCATGCCGAGCCGGCCGATCACCATGCTCCCGGTCAGACCGTCGAACGTGCCGTCGCCCGGACCGCATCGCAGATCGCGGCGAGCTGGCCCCGCGGATCCTTGTCACCCCACACCGACTGTCCCACGCACACCCCGGCCGCCCCCGCGGCCACGGACTTCTCCGCCCAGTTGGCCGCCGCCCCGGCGCTCGGCCCCGACGGGGCACCCTGCGCCAGCAGGTCGGCGTCGCACCACGGTGCCACGTGCTCGATCACGGTGGGGTCGCCGGCCCCGTACACGTTGACCACGTCCGCGCCCATCTCGAAGGCCATCCGGGCCGCGAAGGCCTGCCGGTCGCGCAGCTCGTCGGCGGAGCCGGTGCCCGGGTCGGCCGCGATGCTCGAGACGTACAACTCGAGGCCGGTCTGCTGCGCCGCCGAGGCCGCCGACGCCAGCACCTTGAGACTGGCCAGCTCGGCGGGGAACCCGAGCAGGAGGTTGACGATCACCCCGGAGGCGCCGACGTTCGCCGCCGACTCGGCGGAGTAGAACATCTCCCACTCGTCCGAGGCGGTCCAGTCCCCCGCGAGGTACGTTCGGTTGCCGTCGACGCGCAGGATCGGCGCGACACCGGCCGCGGCGAGGCTCGCCCCGAAGCGCTTCAGCAGACCGAAGTTGAGGATCATCGCGTCCGGCTGGACCGAGACCAGCGTGCCGATCGTGTGTGACACCCGTTCCAGTCCTGGCAGGAGCCCCAGAGGGGCATGGTCGAGGGCGACGACCACACGGCCCCGCTTGCTCATGACTGCCTCGCCTTCCGCCGGCACACCGCCTCACCCGGCGAACGCCTCCGGGCGGGAAAACGCAACGCCGTCACCCGGAGTTCGACCGACCGGTGGACGCCGACGCGGCAACGAGTGCTGCGCCAGGCTAGGCCCTGCCACAGCCGGCGATCAAGGGTGCCCACGGGCCTGCGGCCGCCACGTCGGACGACTCACGATGTGAACACTGAGCGTAACCGTCTGGCGGCCGGCCCCGGCGCTGAACCGGTTGATCACCCCTTTCGGGGTCGTGTGAAGCTGGCCGCCGGCGGGCTCACGGGACTGAGCTCATCGATCACGTGCGATATGGTCCCCGGGCGATTTCGACCACGGGGAGAACGACGTGCGTTTCACTTTGCTGCGCGCCGGACGGCGACCGCTGACTGCCGGCGCGACAGCGCTCGCGCTGGCGGCGGGCCTACTGACGGCCGGGGCGCGACCGGCGACAGCCGCGCCCGCGGAACCATCACCATCCGGCGCGCGACCGGCGACAGCCGTGCCCGCGCAACCATCCGGCGCCGACCGGCCCCGGCCCACCCGGGCGCAGGCGGCCGGGGACGCCCGGGGGACGGTCGGCCGGCACGGCGCCGCCGTCCGGGCCGCCGCTGAGGAGAAGTACCAGGTCCGCAACGTGGTGATCGATCCGGACGGGTCACGGCACGTGCGGTTCGACCGGACCTATCGCGGGCTTCCGGTGCTCGGCGGCGACTACGTGGTGCACGCCAACCCGGACGGCAGCTTCCGCGACGCCTCGGTGGCCCAGCGCCAGAAGATCACCACCGGTGTCAAGCCTGCGATCACCGTCAAGCGGGCGACCGCGGCGGCCGTGAAGGAGTTCGGTGACGCGTACCAGAAGACCGACGCCCATCTGGTGATCGACGCGGCCCAGGGCACGCCGGTCCTGGCCTGGCAGGTGGTCGTCACCGCGGACGAGCCACGCGAGCTCAACGTCGTGGTGGACGCCCGCAGCGGCGCGGTGCGGCGCACCTTCGAGGGCGTCCACGGTGCGGAGACCGGCACCGGGCGCACCCTCTACAACGGCGAGGTGCCGCTGACCACGACCCGCCGCGACGACGGCGCCTACACGCTTACCGACCCGACGCGCGGCGACGCCACGGTGCTCAGCCTGCGCGGCACCGACGGCAGCGAACCGCTGATGGACGCGGACAACGTGTGGGGCGACGGCACCCGGGCCGACCCGGCGACGGTCGCGGCGGACGTGAGTTACGGCCTGGCCGAGACGTACGACTACTTCAAGGAGCAGCACGGGCGCAGCGGGGTCCGCGACGACGGCTCGGTGCCGGACGCGCAGGTCCACTACGACGACGCCAACGCCTACTACGACGACTTCTGCTACTGCATGGGCTTCGGCGACGGCGACGCCCAGTTCGGGCCGTTCGTGTCACTCGACATCGTGGGGCACGAGTACGCGCACGCCGTCACCGACGCCACCGCCGCACTGATCTACGACGGCGAGTCGGGCGGGCTCAACGAGGCGACGAGCGACATCTTCGGCACCCTCATCGAGTTCGCCGCCGACAACCCGCAGGACCGGCCCGACTACCTGGTGGGTGAGAAGACCGGGGTGACCCTGCGGTACATGGACGACCCGGCCCGCGACTTCTGGTCGGCGTCGTGCTGGAGCCCGTCGGTGGGATACCTCGACGTGCACGAGTCGTCGGGTGTCGGCAACAAGTTCTTCTACACCCTGGCGGCGGGCAGCGGGGAGTCCGCCTGGGGCAACAGCCCCACCTGCGCGGGCGCGCCACCGGTGACCGGCATCGGCAACGAGAAGGCCGGCCGGATCTGGTACCGGGCGCTCACCGTCTACATGCTGTCGAACACCAACTTCGCCGGGGCGCGCCAGGCCACGCTGAAGGCGGCGACCGACCTGTACGGGGCGGACAGCACCGAGTTCGCCGCCGTGGACGCCGCCTGGAAGGCCGTGAACGTCGACGGCTCCCTGCCCGTTCCGCAGGAACCGGCCGTGACGAGGCCCGACATTCAGTACCGCCTCGTCGGCGACGCGGTCAGCCTGCAGATCCAGGCCCGGGACCCGCAGGGCGACGAGCTCACGTTCACCGCCACCGACCTGCCCGAGGGTCTGTCCATCAGCACCGGCGGCCTGATCTCCGGCACCATCACCAAACACGGTTCGAAGCTGTCCACGGTCACCGCGACCGACCCCGCCGGGCACGCCGGCGTCACAAGCGTCTACTGGGCGATCTCCGGGCCGCCTGTCGTGCGGCCCATGGAGGACCGCACCGGTGTGGTCGGCGAAGAGGACGTCTTCTTCGTCTTCGTGACCGACGACGGCATCGACATCACCTACTCGTGGTCCGGCCTGCCGCCCGGCGTGAACGGCTACGACAGCCTCGTCTGGGGCACCCCGGAGCAGCCGGGCGTCTACCCCGTGACCCTCACCGTCACCGACGACGACCAGCGGTCCACCACCGCCACCTTCACCTGGACCGTCAACCCGGCCTGACACCGAACGGGTGGTCCGGCGTCCGGCCGGACCACCCGTCCCTGTCGCTGGATCAGTGCCGGTGCAGCAACTCGTGGGTCGCGCTGATCGTGGCCCACGACTTCGGCGCCACCGGGACGCCGCGCGCGGCGAAGGCCTGCGCCACCGCCGGCTTGGACGGCGTGAACAGCCACGCCTCGAAGAGCGCGTCCAGGTCCTGCCCCGAGATCTTCTCGGCGAGGGCGGTGAACTCCGCGGTGGTCGCGTTGCCGTACTTCTGCGAGGCCGCCCACGTCCGCAGGATCTCGAAGAAGTCGTCGTCACCGACGGCCACCCGCAGCTGGTGCAGGGTCATCGCGCCACGGTCGTAGACGGCGTCACCGAACAGCTGCGCCGTGCCCGGGTCGGCCGGCGCGGTGGTCCAGATGTCGGCGTCGTCGGGGTACGTGGCGTACAGGTAGTCGAAGATCTCCTGGGCGGTGCCCTCCTCGTTCTTCTCCGACCAGAGCCACTCGGCGTAGCTGGCGAAGCCCTCGTTGAGCCAGATGTGCTTCCACTCGTCCACCGACACCGAGTCACCGAACCACTGGTGGGCGTTCTCGTGGACCACTACCGAGGTGTTGGAGCCGCGGCGGAAGAAGGCGGACGAGTAGTTCGGCCGGGTCTGGTTCTCCAGGGCGAAACCCAGCGTGCCGGGCGGGGTGACCACGCCACCCTGAGCCTCGAACGGGTACGGCCCGAACAGCTCGCTCTTCCACTCGGTGATCTCGGCGGTCCGTTCCACGCTGGCCTGCGCGGCGTCCCGGAAGTCCGGTTCGAGCAGCTGGGAGTACGCGTTGTAGACGGTCTGGCCGTTCTCGGTGGTGTCCGTGGTGACGTCGTACTGGCCGATCACCAGCGACGTCAGGTAGGTCGCCTGCGGCTTCAGGGACCGCCAGCTCCAGCGGGTGTAGCCGAGCGTCTCACGGACCGGCGGCCGCGGCTGGAACCCGTTACTGATCGCCTCGACGCCGTCCGGGACCGCGACCGAGACGTCGAAGGTGGCCTTGTCCGACGGGTGGTCGTTGCTCGGGTACCACCACCAGGCGATCTCCGGCTCGCCGATGGCCAGGGCACCGTCCGGCGTCTTGATCCAGGCGGTGTATCCGGCGCCGACCTCGGTGGACGGCGTGCCCGCGTACTGCACCACGATCGTCATGGCGGCGCCGTGCGCGACCGGCCGGGCCGGCGTGACGACGAGTTCGTGCTCGCCCTGCCGGGTGAACGCGGCGGGACGGTTGTTGACCCGCACCGACGAGACGTCGAGCAGGAAGTCGAGGTTGAGCCGGCTCAGGTCCTGGGTGGCGGTCGCCAGGATCGTGGTGGTGCCGGTGAGCCGGTCGGTGGCCGGCGTGTAGCGCAACCGGATGTCGTAGTGGGAGACGTCGTACCCGCTGTTGCCGTAATCGGGGTAGTAGTCGTCGCCGACGCCGGGGCCACCGGGGGCGGGGGCGGCCGAGGCCGGGGTGCCGGCGAGGACCAGCGCTGTCGTGAGAGCTGCGGTGAGCAGTCTGCGCACGGTGAACTTCCTTCCCATGGGGCAAGAACAGTCACCGCCAACATATCGAAGTATGTTGATCGATCCGGTCCCGCACTGGCGCTATTAGGTTTGCCGTGCAAACCTGTTGGCATGACCACGTCATTGACGCGTCGCAATCTCTTGACCGCCGCACTCGCCACCGGGGTCGCCGTGCCGCTCGGCGCCGGCCGCGGCCAGGCCGCCCCATCCCGGCTCACCCTCCCCCGGCTCACCCTGCCCCGGCCCACCGGGCCGCACCCGATTGGCACCGTGTCACTGCACCTCGTGGACCGATCCCGACCCGATGCCGTCGCCGGCCCCGGCCACCACCGCGAACTGATGGCCGCCGTCTGGTACCCCGCCTCCGGCGCACTCCGGCGTCATCCGGTCGCGCCGTGGATGCCCGCCGCCCCGACGCAAGCACTGCTCTCCGCCAACGGGTTCGCCGCCGCGGCAGCGCCCCGCACCGCCGGCCACCAGGGCGCCCCCGCGCTCCGGTCAGCCGGCCGGCGGCCCGTGGTGGTGTTCTCGCACGGCTCCAACGGCCACCGCGCCGAGACGACAATCGTGGTCCAGGAACTCGCCAGCCACGGCTACGTCGTGGTCACCGTGGACCATCCGTACGACTCGTTCAGCGAATTCCCCGACGGTCGCACCACCGTCCCCGCCGACGACGTGCCGGTCACACCCTGGGATCACGCCCGCGACGTCCGGTTCGTTCTCGACCGCATCGAGGACCTCGCCGCCGGCCGCAACCCCGACGCCGGGTCCCGCCCACTGCCGGCCGGCCTGGGCGCCGCCGTCGACCCGCGCCGCATCGGCATGTTCGGCTGGTCGAAAGGCGCGACCGCGACGGCCCTGGTGATGAACGCCGACCGCCGGGTGCGTGCCGGGCTCAGCCTCGACGGCCAGATGCAGTCCGAACCACCCGTCGCCCGCCTCGACCGCCCGTTCATGCTGATGACCGCGACGTTCACCCCGGGTGCCGAGGAATCCAACGTCGGCGAGTTCTGGCAGCTCTTGCACGGCTGGCGGCTCCAGCTGCACACCGACGGCGCACCCCACGGCGGGTACTGCGACCAGCAGTGGCTGATCCCCCAACTCGCGAAGATCATGGGTACGGACGACGACGAACTCGCCCGCTGGATCGGCACCCTGCTCCCGGCCGAGGCGGTGCGCATCCAGCAGGCGTACCCGCTGGCCTTCTTCGACCAGCACCTGCGCCACCGGCCGCAGCGCCTGCTGGAAGGCCCCAGCCGCGCCTTCCCGAAGGTGCACTTCGTCGCGTGAGACGCCGGGTCTGTGGGGTTATGCCTGCTTCTCGGACCTGGACAGAACGATCAACATCCGGCAATGATGCCGCAATGATCGTTTCCTCCCTCCTGCGGCGCACGGCGGCGCTCGTGATCGGCGCCGGCATCGTCGCGGCACCCCTCGCGGTGGCCTCCCCCGCGTCGGCAGCCCCCAACTGCGGCCTGAAGAAGACCGCCCGGACCAGCATTCATTACCAGGTCTGCGCCCAGAAGACCGCAGACGGCAACTACAACGCCATGTACTACTTCGGCAACAACCACGGCTCCCGGATCACGATCACCACTCAATGGGGCTGGGAGACCGACGGCTCGCGGCAGTGGAGCAGCGGCACCCAGACGCTGACCCTGCGCGCCGAGCCGGGCCTCGTGCACCTCAAGACCAACAAGCTGTACTGCGGGTTCGCGGTCGAGAAGAACAAGGGCATCCTGCGGGTGAAGGAGAACGACGGCACGTGGGGCGTCGTCGCCTTCTCGAAGACCGTCGACTGCTGAGCCTGCCGATCCCGCCGGCTGCGGCAGAACGAAACTGAGGCCGGTGACAGGGCCTGCGTCCTGTCACCCGGCCCGGCGTCCAGGCCGAACGGGGTCCGTCCGGTGTGGACGGCCGGTGTCATACCGGTGTACTACCGTCCCCGCGGACTGTCGACGAGGAGGGCTCATGCGCAGGTTCGTGGTACCGGACGAGGACACCTGGCACATGCCGAAGGATTGGCCGGCCCGGATCCATCCGCGACGAGGTGGCCGATGGCGGCCGGTGATCGCCGATCCGGCAGACGCCGAGCAGCGCCTTCGGGACCGCCTCGGGACGGAGTACATCACCAATCACCGCGCGCGCGTGCTGGACCGCAACGCCGTCTTCGACACGGCACTGGTCGCCGCCGGCGAGCGGCACCTGCGGACACCTGACGACGACCCGGTCGCCGCAGCGGTGGCGGCGCTGCTCATCGTCTATCGCAACGTACCCGCCGACGCGCAGACGCTGGTGGACGCGTGGGTGGCCCGGTCCGGGCTGCTGTTCGCGGTCCGGGCCGTCATGGCGGCGAACCAGATCTGCCACACCGGCGCGCTCTGGAGCCGCGCCCCGGAAGGCAGCACCTACGAGCAGAGCTGGCGCGGCGACGACCTCGGCGCCACGTACGCGGTGGCCCGCGCGGTCCGGCGCCACCTCGCGGTCGCGCCGGACCGGGACCACGCGGAGGCGGAGGCCGTGCTGGCCGGTCACCGCACCTTTCCAACCGGCCGGATCCTGACCTCCTACCTGATGCCGACCCGGCAGGACTGGGTGGACGAGGACTGCGCGGCGGCGGCGGGCTGGCACACCGAGCCCGGCCGCGACGAGTGGATCCAGGCCGACCAGCGCGTGATGTCGGGGATCCTGTTGCTGGCCGCGAGCCGCACCGAGCACCTCGAGCACCTGCGCGGGGCGATCAGCCGGACGATGCTCGGCTACGAGGAGCCCGGCGACGCCGTCACGGTGCTGGACGGCGTGGGACCGGCCGCAGTCCCGTTCCTGGCCGACGAGTTCTATCTGAAGCTGCTCTACCTGCACGACCGGGACACCCGGAACCAGCCGGCCCGGCTCGGCACCGATGCGGCCCGGTTCGTCGCCGGCACACCGAGCGACGACGCGATGCGGATCCTGATCCGCGACCACCTGGACCACAAGCCGTGGCGGCCGGGGAACCTGCTCAAGTCGGGCGTGCTGACCCGCTACCCGCTGCGGGTCCTGCGTGTCCTCGCCGAACGCGACGACCCGGTGTCGCGTGACCTGTTCGGCGCAATGGTGCTCACCGAGCCCCGCTGGGTCCCGCACCTGGCCGAGCCGGCCCGCACCCGGGCCGAGGAGGTCCTCGCGAACGGCGGCGCCGGACTCGGCGCCGGGTGGGCGGCGATGCTGGACCAGCAGGACTACCGTCGTCCCATCGACGGCGCGGACAACGTGAAACGGGCCGTCACCGCGCTGGCCGCGACCCCCTCCGAGGAGGCGTTCGGGCTGGTGGTGGACCGGGTCGGGCGCCAGTACTTCCGGCCGGCGTTGCTGGCGGCGGCCAAACGCGATCCCGGCCTGGCGCTGCGGGCGCTGCTGGCCAGGGCCACCGAGCCCACCGTCATCGAGTTGCTGCGCGACCACGTCCTCGCGTACCCGCAGTCGCTGGCGGCCCTCGACGATGCCGGCCGGGCCCGCGTCCAGGCGATCGCCGGGCTGCCGTCCCCCGGCCCGGCGGGCGTGGTGCCGCCGGTCCTGGCCGGCGTGCTGCCGCGGGAACCGGACCTGCCCGAATGGCTGATCCCCGCCAAGCTTCCCGAGGTCACCGTCCGCGACACCGGCGAGGCACTCGCCCCGGAGGCGGTCCACCGGCTGTGTGTGCTGCTCGCCCTCTCCACGATCACCGAGCCGCGACCGGAGCTCGCCACCGTCCGGGAGATCGGCGAACCACGACAGCTGGGCGCTTTCGCCTGGGCCGTCCTCGAGCATTGCCGCGCCGCCGAGTACCCGCCGAAGAGCGGTATCGCGCTGGCGGCCATCGCCGCGCTCGGTGACGACACCACCGTCGCCGACCTGGTGGCGGTCCTGCCGCAATGGTCGTCCGCCAGCGCCCGGATCCGCGCGGCAATGGACGTGCTCGCCGCCATCGGCACCGACGTCGCGCTGACCCAGCTGCATCGGCTCAGCCGACGGGCGGCGACCACCGGCCTGCGCGAGCACGCCACCCGGCTGCTCGCCGGCACCGCCGCCACCCGCGGCCTGAGCCCCGAGCAACTCGCCGACCGGATCGTGCCGGACCTGGGTCTCGACGCCGATGGCCGGACGGTCCTGGACTACGGGCCACGCCGGTTCACCGTGGGTCTCGACGAGCAGCTGCGCCCGTGGATCACGGCCGGGGACGGCCGCCGGTTGTCCCGGCTCCCGAAGCCGGCCGCCGCCGACGATCCGGCGCTGGCGCCGGCGGCGTACGCGCGGTTCGCCGGCCTGAAGAAGGAGCTCAAGCAGGTCGGCGGCGACCGGATCCGGGCCGTCGAGGACGCCATGGTCACCGGGCGCCGGTGGAGTGCGGCCGAGTTCCGCGCCCTGTTCCTGGATCACCCGGTGATGTGGCAGCTCACCCACCGGCTGCTGTGGGAGGCGTCCGGCGAGCACGGCACGACCTGTTTCCGGGTTGCCGAGGACCGTACGTTCGCCGACCTGCACGACAAGGCCTGGCAGCTCGACGAGGCCGCCACCGTCGCCGTGCCGCACCCGTGTCGTCTCGGGGACGACCGGGCCGCCTGGGCGGAGGTGTTCGCCGACTACGCCGTCATCCAGCCGTTCCCGCAGCTGGGCCGCGAGGTGACGACACCGGGCGAGGTGGATCTGGCGACCTTCGCCGGCGCCAAGGTCGACGGGCGGAAGTTGTTCGTGCTCACGTCGAAGGGCTGGCGCTTCGGCGACGACCACACCTCGGTGCTGCGCGACTGGCCGCAGACGGTCGAGATCGCGTACACCCCCGGGTACCACTGGCAGGAACCGGACGAGCCCAAGACCCTCACCGCGGTACGCGGATGCGACGGCCTGGACCCGGTCGCGTTCTCCGAGGTGATGCGGGACCTGCACTATCTGACAAGCTGATTCGCGGCTCGGGGCGTCGCGCGGATGCCCCGACACAGCTCGTCGAAGCCCTGCGCTCCGGCACTGACCCGCAGCCGCCCGCCGCTGACCCGGGCGCCGCCCCGCTACCCGCGGACCGGCTGCGTATCCTGCTCGCAGGCGCGTCCCGCAAGCTCACCGCCGACCGCCTGATCGCCTGACGAACGACTCCGGCCGGGTCCGGCAGAGCCCATGATCGACATCCGGCAGACCGGATCAGAGCGCGGGTTTCCAGACGTGCGCGGCGTTGTAGCTGCAGGAAGCCGGGTCAGCTCGGATGCGCACTACCTGTCGCGGAGGAACCAGCGTTGGTCACCCTGTTCTTGTCGTACCTGATGGCTACCGTGTCGTCCGCCGCCATTGATCAAGGTCGAGGAGTTGTTCAGGATGCGCTGTTTCGAGCACCAGGGTGCGGGGCCGGCGAAGTTCTGGCGGGTGTCGCGGGACGGTGCCGTGGTGACCGTCCGGTTCGGACGTGTCGGCACCGCCGGTCAGATCCGGGTGAAGGAATTGGCCGACGAGGCGGCGGCGATCGCACATGTGGAGGCGTTGGTCGCCGAGAAGGTGAAGAAGGGATATGTCGAGGTGGCCGCCGGGGCGCCGGTCGCGGCTACCGGTGTGTCCGGCCCGGCGGTCTCCGGGCCGGCTGCGCCGGACGGCGGCACGGCGGCGGGACCGGTCGTGGTCCGGGACGAGGATGTGCTGGTGCTGCCGGCCGACTGGATGCGCAAGGTCCAACGGCGGCGTGGTGGTCGCGGGGGTGGTTCGTTACCGCGCCTTGCGGGTGCGGTGGCGAAGGCCGGGGCGCTCATGGAGGCCAAGAGCACGGAGCGGGCGCAGGTCCTGGCGGCACCGCGCAGTGACGGTGAACTGGTGGCCGCGGCCGAAGGGTTCCTGGACGGCAGCCGGGTGACGCCGCTCGGTGCCGCGGCGGCCGTGGTGGCGTCGACGCATGCGTGTGAGCAGCGGGAGTTCGGGCAGTTGGCGGTGCTCGCCGACGGGTGGATCGCGGCCCACGGGTTGACGTTCGCGACGCGGGCCGTCGCGGAGGCCGCCGGTCTGGACGTCAGACGGCGGGGCTACTCGTCCCCCGACCAGCAGGAGAACCTGCGCCGGGTGACGCCGGCGGACCGCGGTGGCCGGTGGAGCTTCGATCCGTGGCTGCCGCTGGCGGAGCGGGTGCGGGCCCGGCTCGCCGTCGCCGACGACGCCGAGTACGAGCAGGCTCGGCAGGCGCTTGCGGAGTACCGCCCGGCGGTGCAGCGCACGATCACCACCTATCTGATGCCGACCGTGTCGGAGTGGGTCGACGAGGACTGTGGTGCCGATCTGTATCGCATCGAGTTGGTCGGGTTCGCGGTCTCGACGCCTGAGCAGTGGGACCGGTTGGCCAGCAAGATCGATGCGACAGATCTGAGTCTGCGGGGCGGCTTGCTGGCCACCCTCCTCGACGGGGTCGGTGCGGCGGTGACGCCGCGCTTGATCGAGTTGCTGAACAAACCGAACGAGTACACCGCTGAGCGGCGGGCGGTGATCGGTGGTCTGGCGTTGGTGCCGACCGACGAGGCGTTCGGCGTGTTGGTGCAGCAGGCGGACGACAAGCTGGTAGCGGCCGGGCTCAGCGAGGCTGTGCAGCGATTCCCGGTGCGGGCGTTGCGTCTGCTGGGGACGGCGGCCGGCGACCCGGCCGGGAACCGGGGGCCGGCGGCCGAGTTGTTGCGCCGCCATGCGACGGCGAACCCGGAGGTGGCGGGTGCGGCGCTGCCGTCGTTGCCGGAGGTCGCCCGGCGGCAGGTGCAGTCGATTCTGGCGTCGTTGTCGGCGGTGCCGCAGGCGCCGGCGGGGTTGTTGCACCCGTTGTTGACGACGCCGCCGTGGACGCGGGCGCGGACGGTGGCCGAGCCGGTCGTGGTGGAAGGGCTGACGGCGCCGGACGTGCCTCGGATGCGCTGGGCGCCCGGGGAACGCGAAGCGCTGGTGCCGGACTTCGAGGAGCCCGGACCGCCCGACGCCGTCGGCCTCGCACGCTGGGAGCAGGAAGCGGCGAAGCTGCGCGAGGGCCGCATGACCCATGCCGCCGACGAGGAGAGGTTCTTCGTCAACGCGCCTCGGTCGCTGGCGCTGGAGTTACTGCCCGGGTGGCGTCCGATGGGCTTCTGGTCGCCGGGATGGACTCTGCCCCATCTGCTCTTCCGGTTCGGCGTGGACGCGGTGCCGGCCGTCGTCCAGCGCAACCGCCAGCGGGGTTCGCTGGACGTCTACGGGCCCCTGTTGCTGCCCGCGGAGGGAGCCGAGGTCGCCTCGCTGATGGCCGATTGGCTGGACAGGTTGAGGTCGGTGCGCTGGATCGCGGTGAGCTGGCTCCGGCGGCACCCGCAGGCGGCGGCGCGTGATCTCATCCCGGCGGCGCTCGGCCCGGTCGGCGCGGAGCGCCGTGCGGCGGAGCAGGCGCTGCGTGTGCTGGTGGCGGCCGGTCACGCCGACGTGGTGCGGGCTGCTGCCGCTGATCACGGTGCTGGCGCGGCGGCCGCGGTGGAGGTGTTGTTGTCGGCCGACCCGGTGGAGGCCGCGCCGGCCCGGCTACCAGATCTTCCGCAATGGGTCGAGGAGGCCGGAACGCTTGCGCCGGTGCTGTTGCGCGACCGCCGTCATGCGTTGCCGCCGGAGGCGGTGCGGAATCTGTGCACGATGCTGGCGTTGTCTCGTCTGGGTCTGCCGCACCCGGGTGTGGCCGAGATGCAGGAGACGCTGGATCCGGCGGCGTTGGCGGAGTTCGGCTGGTCCTTGTTCAAGGGCTGGGAGTCGGCGGGGTTCCCGCCGAAGCAGAGCTGGGTGCTGGAGGCGCTGGCGTTGATCGGTGACGATGAGACCGTGCGCCGGCTCAGCCCGGTCGTGCGTGCCTGGCCGGGCGCGGGCGGTCACGCGCGTGCCATGATCGGGCTCGACGCGCTCTACGCGTTCGGCTCCGAGATGGCACTCATTCATCTCCACGGCATCTCGCGGACGGTGAAGTTCGAGGCGCTCAAGGACGGCGCGGACAGCCGGGTCCGGGCAGTCGCCGCGGAGCTGGGATTGACCTCCGACCAGCTGGCCGATCGGCTCGTTCCCGACTTCGGGCTGGGCGATCAGAACACTCTCACACTCGACTATGGTCCGCGTCGTTTCCTGGTGGGTCTGGACGAGCAGCTCACGCCGTTCGTGATGGATGAGGACGGCACGAGGCGCAAGGCGCTGCCCAAACCGGGTGCCAACGACGACGAGGAGCTCGCGACGGCGGCGTACAAGCGGTTCTCCGCGTTGAAGAAGGACCTGCGTTCGGTGGCGGCGGATCAGGTCAGCCGGCTGGAGGAGGCGATGGTGGTCCGGCGGCGGTGGACCGGTGCGGAGTTCCGGCGGCTGTTGGTCGGGCATCCGTTGATGGGGCACCTGGCACGGCGTGTGGTGTGGGTGACTTACCGCGCGGACGGTGCGGTGGGCACGAGGTTCCGGGTGGCCGAGGACGGCAGCGCGGCAGACGTCGACGACAAGGTGTTCACCGTGGACGACGACGTGGCGGTCGGCGTCGCCCATCCCGTGGACCTGGAGGCCGACCTTTCCGCGTGGACGGCGCTGTTCACCGACTACGAGATCCTTCAGCCGTTCCCGCAGCTCCACCGGCCGGTGCGGCGGCTGACCGCGGAACAGGCCGCACAACGAAAGCTGCCCGAGTTCATCGACGTCAACGTCCCGGTCGACCGGTTGCTGAAACTGGAACGTCGCGGGTGGTGGGGGCGAAGCGCGCCGATGGACGCCGGGATCCAGAACACCATGGAGTGTGACCTGCCGGGTCCTGGATGGCTGGACTTCCCTCTCGACCCGGGTATCTCGATCAACGACGCCTACGACCAGCCCACACAGACCTTCCGCGACGCACGGCTTACCGGGGCGGAGAACTTCGCCGCCCTCGATCCGGTGGTCGTCTCGGAGCTGCTGTGCGACCTGCACTACCTGGTCAACGGCGGACCTCTGCGATGACCGGGCGGGTCGCCGGTCAACTCGGCCCCGGCCGGCGGCCCGTTCGCCTCCGCGTCCGGCCCCTCACGTCCCGCATACCCCACCCGCGCCGGCGCTCAGCTCACCAGGCCCAGCGGTACGCGAACAGGCCGAAACGGCATCTCATCGCTGCGATCCGTCGGCCGATCGCCTCTTCTGCGTCCAGATGACGTAGCCGGCGCAGAGGACCAGCATGACAACGGCGATGGCGGTCCACGCCCAGCGGGCGAAGGGCTCGTCGGCCACGAAAGCTCGGATGCCGGCCAGAACGGCGAGCGCCAGCGGGCCCAGGCCGAACCACTCGGAGTTCTCGGAGAGGGTCAGATCTTTCAGCGCCTGCCGCATGCGGCCATTTTAGGTAAGGACGGCCGGATGGGTCAGGTGTGGTCGAGGACGGTCCGCAGTACGTCCGCGATCCCCGCGGCCTCCATCGAGGCGCGCCGCCCCGCGTACTGCTCGCGTGCCTGCCGGACGGCGGTCAGCGACGGGTCCTGCTCGAGTGCCCACGCGGCCGCCTCCGCCTTGGAGCAGTGCACGCCCTCGGCCGCGAACCGCCAGATGCGGCACGCGGTGAGGACCATGAAAGCGCCATGCTCGGCGTCGTCGGTCAGCGACAGCCAGGTGGTGAGCCAGTGCCGGCCCCGCGCCACCACCCAGCCGCCGGGCACGGGGGCGATGACCTCTCCCGGCGAGAGGCCATGCAGCGTACGCCCGTTCGCCCGCGCCGCGGAAAGCTCGGCCGGCAGGTCGGGCTCGCCGGCGACGCGGCGCGCGACTTCCACGCGGGTCGACGTGCGGCCGCTCGACGTGCGGCCCCTCGACGTGCGGTCGTAGCGGCCGACATGCAGCTCCACCGGCGGCGCGGGGCTCGGTGCGGCGACCGCCTCGGTGGTGACGACGTGCAGGTCGACGCCGGTGGCCGTGCCGATTTCCGCGTCCCGGACCAGACCTTCCAGCGCGGCGGCCTCGGCGTCGGTGAGCGGGCGGTCGACCACGGTGAGCAGGTCGACGTCGCTGCGGCCGGAGCGGAAGTCGCCGGTGGCGAAGGAACCGTGCAGGATCAGCGAGACGGTCGCGGAGCCGATGACGCCGAGCACCGCGTCGGCGAGCCCGGCGGCCGGATGCCCACCGGAGATGATCCCGAACAGCTCCGACGGGCCGAACACCGCGGATCCCTCATGGAGCGGCACCGCGACGCCTCGCGGGTCGGGCACCCAAACCCACCAGGACGGCGCGAAACCGTCCTCGCGGCTCAAGGCCAGCGCCACACCGAGTTGGTAGTGGTGGCGCACGACGGCGACGGCCGCCTTGTCGACGTCCCCGTCGTCGAGGGAGTCCCCGCGGAGACGTTTCACCTCGAGAAAGAGCAGGTTGTTGGTGCGCCCGCCCCGCCCCCTGCGATGGATGACCAGGTCGGGGCGCATGTGCGTGCCGTACGCCGGGTTCCGCGTCTTGAGGTGTGCGGCCGTGCCCTCGCGGTCGTACTCCGCGTCGACGTCCCACGGGCCATCCACGCGGTTCGCGAGGTGGTGACCCAGCCGGAAACACAGCGCGGTCTCCCCCACGCCCAGCTCGAACAGCTGCCGGTCCTGTTCGTAGAGATCGTGCAGGGCCTGTTTGAGCCAGCCGAGCGCCGCCGTCACGCGTCAACCCTACCTTCGAGAGGAAAATCGGTTCGCGAACGGCCCAAGTGCTGTATTAGGGTGCGCCTCATGACTTTCCTATGCTGCTGCGCCGCTGCGGGACGCACCCGCCGCTCCTGAGCGGCGAGCATCCTGCACCACGTTGCTCCGCCGCTTCCTGCGTCCCAGGCCCATACGTGTCACGTATCGGCTTCGTCGTCATGGAAACGGAGCATTCGCATGCCCCAGCAGTCTCACCCCACCGAGCCATCGCACCAGATCCGGCCGCTCACGCCTGCCGACCTGGAAGCAGTCGTCGACCTGTCCCTCCTCGCGTGGGAGCCGGTCTTCGTCTCGTTCGAGAAGATCCTCGGATCCGCCATCTTCGACCTGCTGTACCGCCCCGACTGGCGGGCGGCCCAGGCCGACAGCGTCCGGAAGTACTGTTTCGCGGACGGCGCTGAACCCTTCGTCCTGACCACGGCCGACGGTGCCGCAGCCGGTTTCGTCGTCCTCCGGCAGGACCGGGAGGAGTCACTGGGCGTCATCGAGATGATCGCCGTGCACCCGGAGCATCAGCGTCGCGGTCACGGCCGAGCCCTGATGGAGTTCGCCGTTCGACGGCTGCGCGAGCAAGGGCTGAACCTCATCAACGTGACAACCGGCGGCGACCCCGGGCACGCACCCGCACGCGCGCTCTACGAAGCGGTCGGGTTCACCGGACTTCCTCTCGTCAACTACTACCTGGCAGACCGGACAGCACAGTAGGAAGCCCGGCCGGCGTTGCACGGGCAGGAGCGCTCGCGCAACGCCGGCCGGATCTCCCCCCGATCAGGCGCGCGACGTGTGAGGCGAACCAAGAGCAGGTAAGCGTCCGGAGGGCTGACACAAGCAGCAATGCCCTGCTTTACCAGCAGCCGATTGACTGGTTGCTCTGTTACGTGGTGATGCAGACGCGGCCGGGGTCCCGGAGTTTTCAGATGTCAGCGGGCATCCAGCTTCTGTGCGGGCCCGCTGAGTACTTGATCGCTGACCTCTCGTGGACAAGCGGGCCACCCAACTTGGGAAGTTTCGGGATCTGCCGGAGGACTTGGCACTGGCCGAGCATGTGATGGCGGAGGTCGCCGAAGCCATCAGTGCCGAAGCCGTTCCGTTCTTCGCCAGGTTCGGGAACCTTCCTACGTATGCGGTTGCGGCCGACGTCCATGCTTTGACGAGTAACGGGCTTAACTGCCGCTTCCATGAGCGGCGGTTCTACTCCCGTCTGCTACTGGGTGACTTCGCGGAAGCGCTTGCCGCAGCAGAGGCAGCAGAGCGCACGGCGCGGTGCGATAACAGCGGGTGGGCGCACGAGTTAGCCGATCGTGTCGCAGCGATTGCAGCCGCTGCCCAAAGTGACCAAGCCGCGGCCGTCGCACTACTGAGCGGCCAAGCTGCCTGGAGTCGCACCAAACTTCGCCGGCCGCGAAACGGGTGACCGAACGAACCGTCCAACGTACTGATCTGCCGCTGTGCGCGCTCGGGCCGGCCGCCGTCACGACCGGTGGTCGGCTATGACGGACCGGCGTCTTGTCGTGCCGATGATAGGTAGTCGCGTAGTGTGGCTGCGATACGGTGTCACCTGGGTTCGAGGGGCGGAGAATGCGGCCGCAGCGTCCGGCCGCGGCCTTTCCGGATGTACTCAACTCGCGCCTCATCGAGGCTCAAACCGCCGTTCGGTCCGCCCCTGACAGATGCACTGTCGTGATTGTCCTGGCCGTCGTCCTCCCACCCGCACTCATCGCAAATCTCGTAGCTTCCTCGCTCCGACAACGTGGTGTGGCCGCAACAGGGGCAGGTGTAGAGAACATCTCCGACTGCCGCGATCACGTTCTTCAGCGAGGTGTACTGGTGTAGCCAATCCGTCGGCTGGTGCGCTACGGCAAGACTTTCGCGGGCGTTTGAGTCCGCTTCCGAGTGGTCGTGATGAGCACCGCCGACCCTGGCGTCTTCCGTACCCAATTGGTGCTCATCCTGCGTGACGTGCCACCGCCACGGGCCCACATCACCGCGGCGTCCGGTGTGCCGGAGCAGGACGTGTGTGGAATGCTGTTGCTTTGCGGTCTCCTGCCGCTGCTGGGTGGTTGCGTCTGGCGCCAGCCGAGCCAGAACGCGTGTGCTGAACTTCGCGGGTATCCACCAGCTCACGTTCAGGCCTTGCGTGATGTCGTGGGTGTGGAGTACGACCTCAGCGACGCCGAGCGCTGTGAAACCACTGAGGTCGTACGGCCCGAAGTGCCAGGCCCGTCTGTCCGTCGCTGCGGTCCGCAGCGCCGCGACAAACAGCTCACCGCATGCGTCGACGACCGCCAAGACCTCCGACACCGAGGCGTCGTCGCGGATCACCAAATCCAGAGGCAGGTACGCATCCTGTGCCCGGCCGGCCACTTGAGCCCCGTAGGCGAGCAGCTCATGGCCGATGTGGGCAAGCGTCTCCCGGCATGTCCAGTCAAGAGTGCCGGCTGCGACCGACCAGTCGAGGTCCACCAGCGGTTCGAGGACCTCGGCCATCGTTCGGAGAGCGCGCTCCAGATCCGGGACCTCCATGCCGCGGATTATGACAGCCCAGACCCGGCGCCCAAACAGCCGAGGAAAGCATGACCTCCGTACGGCAGGACCGTTTCCTACCGAGCGAACAGCGCACTCACATGCCGCCGTTCGCGCGGTCACTCCGCGGAACTGCGACGTTGGAATTACTTCAGCCATGTGCGCAGCTGGGCGTCGTATGCAGGAAGCGTCCATCGGGGCCCGCCAGCAGGTCGATGCCGTGGAGAAGGTCGAGCGCCCACTCAACAACGCCGTCTTCGACGGGAGCTGCATGCGGATCGATGAACCATCGGGCAGCCCATCGATCAGCCTGGTCGCGAGTACGGGTGCCATCAATCAGCCCGGTGAACCATGCTTCGACCTCTTCGCGGGTCGGAGTCCGTCGCGTAGAACTCATACATTGAGAATGCCGAGCCCACCGTCCTCAACTGCCGAGATCCGGGCAGACAGCCGTGCGCTCTTGTGCCGCTGCTACCGCATAGCTGGCGGGTCGCTCCCGCTGTGACGGAGGCGGCATACTTCGTGCGTGCGTGCGCCGCTGGACACTTTCGCTGGGCTGCTCGACCGATCCGTTCAGGAGATCGCCGCTGCGGTCGCTGAACCTCGCAACTTCGATGCCGTCCGCGTCGGCGCTCTCGCTGACATCTGGGACAACAATACGTTTCCGCTGGTAAGCGTTGCATGTGAACCGTGGTTGTTGCGGGGGCGGCGGGCACGTACCGGGCTGCGGTGGATGGCCGACCTCGGAGCTGCCCGCCGGGCGCTGATGGTCGACCTGGATCCGGCTCTTGACCGTCGACTGCCGCCGGCCGCAGCAGTGCGCTCGGTGTACCGCGACTATCAGGCACGTGTCCGCCCGGGTTCCTTTTCGGTGACGACGGAGATCATCGCTGGTCTCGCCACCGACTACGATCTGGCGGACGCCAGCGTTCGCCAGATCACGGTTCGGCCTGGTGAAGCGGGTCTACGAGTCGAGGTGACCGTTGCCGCTCCACGGCGGTTCGTGCCCAGCGCCGGACGTGTGGCACGAGACGGGTCCCGGCAGCCCTGGCCTGCTGCACCGCTGCGTTTCACCTTCATCGGCGTCACCGATCTACGGTTCGACGCCTGCGACGGGCACGGCGTCAGCCTCACGGCCGGGGACGCCGGAGTCGCCATCACAATCGGACAGCAGGGAACGGTGCGCGCCACGGAGGCGTCGGTGTGGCCCGACGACCCGGTGTGGCACGAATCGTCGGCAGGCCGCGCCGCTGACGCGGTGGCACCACAGGGACGCTCGAACCGGCGCCCGGCGGGGCCGACCTGGTCGTTGACCGCGCAGCAGCGGGCCGCTGCCCGGGCGATGACGGAACTGATGCAGCGGATCCGGATGGTCGGCTACCACCCTGCTTTGGCCGCCACCATTCCGGTGCAACAGATGTGCCGCGTCGCGGCAGACGCCGGCAGCGCCATCCTCGCAGCGAGCGCGAAGCGAAGGCCTGCTCGCGAACAAGCGTTCGCGGATCTCGCCCAGCAGTGGCGCAACACCTCGCCCGCGTTCCCGCCGGCGCCGGTCCCGTCGGGGCCTGCCAACCTTCGCTATCTGCGCTATGCCGCGCAGCACGAGGATTGCGATGTCCAACGCGACGGCGTTGCTGTCCTGGTCGCAGCCGTGCCCGACACCGACCCCGCAGCACCGTGGCGACTTGCCAGCGAGGAACTGCCTCAACCGGCGAGCTTCCACATCACCATGGCAGCGTTCGGCGGAACTCGCGAAATATCCCGCGACTCGGGCGCCGTCACCATGAATGGCATGCTCATCGGCCGCGAGGCTCCGTAACCACTCCCCACGAACCCTCGGCGCCAATCAGGTCAAGCCAGTGCTCCGGGTTGGCTGCCGCATCCTGAATCGCCGTGCGCGTGAGTGTTCATCATCGGCTATGGATTTGGTCGCATGAACGTACTGGTCTGCCGCCGCGAGTGCGATGGCCGTAGGAGACGGCGAGGTGCCGGGCAGCGGTCATCGCTCCGGGAGAACCTCACGAAGGTGCACCGCTGCCCGGCATCTGAACAGGGTAGGCGTCTCGCATCACGCCCCGGACTATCAGAGCCAGCGCCAGCCGGTCGAAGCGAGCGGTATGACTACCTCGACAGCACTCCGGCCCAGCCGGACCACTTCCGACCCATGGCTCCTGGCGGCCGCGGCCGCCGCGTACCTCGGCCGGTACCGCGGTCAGTCGCGGATGCACACCGACTCCGACCTTAAGGTCTTCCTGCGCTGGTCGGCTGACCAGCGATTGGACCCGCTGCAAGCAGCACGGGTGGACATCGAGCGCTACGTGCGCTGGCTACAAGATGTCCGCTGCTACCAGCCCTCGACGGTGTCCCGGCGGCTGTCAGTGGTGATCGGCTTCTACCGGGTGTGCGTCATCGACCAGATCCTCCCGCATTCACCAGCCGACTACGTCCGCCGGCCGCTGGTACCGCCTGAGTCGCCTACGCTGGGCCTCAGCCATCTCCAGTTCGAGGCGATGATCACCGCTGCCCGACTGTCGGCCAACATCAACGACTTCGCGCTGGTCGCGATGCTGGGCCTACTCGGCCTGCGGATCTTCGAAGCGTGCGGTGCCAACATCGCTGACCTCGGCCAGGAACACGGCCACCGCGTGCTCAAGGTCCGCGGCAAAGGCGGCAAGGTCGTACTCGTCCCTCTGCCTCCGGCGGTGGCTCGGGCCATCGACCGCGCCGTCGAGGGCCGGGACGACGGTCCTATCCTGCGCAACGCTCGTAGAGGGCGCATGGACCGGCACGCAGCGACCCGTCGGCTCAAGCACTTGGCCGAGACCGCCGAGTTGCGGATCCCGAAGATGCACCCGCACATGCTGCGGCACACCTTCGTCACCACCATGCTCGACGCCGGCGTCAGCCTCCGCGACGTCTAGATCGCCGCCCGCCACGCCGACCCACGCACCACCATCCGCTACGACCGCGCCCGCAAGAACCTCGACCGCCACCCCAACTACATCCTCGCCGCCTTCATGGCCTCAGGGACGTAACCCGCCGACATCCGACCTTGCCGAGTTGAGTGCGTTCGATCATGCCGATCACCGAGTGCACGGTCCGGCAAATCCTGCCTGTGCTCGACCAACGGGCAGCGGCAATGGAGCCGCGGCCCAAGCGGATACCGGCCAGCACCGACTTCGGCAGTTGCTTCGACCGCCCACTCGACACGTGACACGAGCCCGGCACTTGGGCCAGGCGGTCCGTCAGGCCGGCTGCGGCTCCCGCGTCTCGGGCCTTGCGCCAGTCGAGGAGGTGTGACCCGTAGAGCCGTTCCCGGCGCAGGATCGCCCCGCGAGCCGCCGCATCCGGCGCCGACTCGTACTCGTCCAGGATCCGCGCCTTGAACTCTGCGGTGAATGTCCGCCGCTGGGGCCGGCGTCCGGATCCAGACTCTCATGGGGCTTCGACGACATGCTGATGTGCTCTCCTCAAGACCGTCCAGAAAGAGTATCCCCTGGTAGACGGGCTGTCTCGCATCAGCGTGACAGGGAGGGTCTAGTACGTATCCGGCACACGAGGTCCTATCGGTCGCCACTCGGCGCACGCGGCGAAGGCTTATACAGGTGTGTTTGGCGTACGCGCGACCCGATCGGGCGATGACGACGACTGCGCCCAAGCCATAACACTTAGGCGCCAACAGCACCCGCAGCTTGAGGTCGCCCGAAGCGGCCGGGGAGGTGTTCTGAGTGGACGATTGCAGCAGTCGGGTCGACTGGAACCCTGTCGAGGTCGGCCAATCGCATTCCCAGCTGGCTGCGGTAATCGCCGGCTTTTTGTTCACGGGCGTTGTCTTTCTTCTGGGACGGCCTCGTCCCAATACGAACGATTCGTACCCCTACGTCCTCATGATTCCTTCCTTCTTCATACTGCTGCTCGACAGCTTCCTCTTTTCGGTCATCTCCGGAGAGCAGGTCTGCAACCGCGCCTGGACGGAAACCATGATCGCGGCCGGGCTGCTGGGCGCGGGGAGTCTTGGAATCTTCGGGGGGTTGGCATGGGTCGTCTACAACGTCCGCCCTGGACAGCGGGAGCCTCTTTCTATCGTGCTTGCGACTTCCCACCTGATTGCAATAGTAATCTTGCTGCACCTACAGACGACCACCGTCTATTACTTACGGGATCTCTATCCAGACGACGGCATGCCGGATTGGCTGACGATGACCACCTGGCTTATCACAGGCTGCGTGCTTGGCCTGCTGATAGCCGCATCGGTGCTGCGGTGGCTAAGGCCGCACAAAAGGATGCAGGTGCACGCCGCCGCCTATTGCGCATTGCTCTACGGGATTTCCTGCTCGGTCGCCTTCTCCGTGCTCGGAGGGAGGCCCCGGGCCGAGTGGGAACCCACTCCCAACTGGATAGCCGTAACATCGGTCTTGCTAGCCCTCACCACAAGCGGGGTAGCGGTTGCCACTCAGATCGCAGCGTTGCCGACAACAAAGTCGTCATCTGCAACGCGACGTTAAACCCCCCGGCATTCCTATGTTCCACTAATCATTTCCGCACGTATCGCGGTCGATAGCGGCAACCGGAGATTCCGGCCAGCAGTCCATGAGGTTTAGACCACCGAACGCATGGCTATACATGATGGGCAAATCGTGATCCGAGGAGACCCAGTATGCGCCGTTCGTCCAGGGTAAACTCACCTATTTTCGACCTGCTCGCCACATCAGCGCGCTCCAATTCTCATCGATTTCCATAACTTCGACGCGCTAGCCTCGGCCCTTCGTTACGGGTTGTCCAAGGAGTGGACCGGAAACGCAGAAGTGCCTTCTGATCAGGGAAAATAGGACTTGCTGAGGGTCCAGATTTCCTGTCACGGAAGGCACTTGCTGGGTGAAGCCTACCGCAACACGTCCGAAGATCATGGTGACCGGAGACGGGCGGGGCGTGGTCGGTCACGCCGGTGCCCGACTGCTCGCCGATCTCGCTGACACGACTGGTTTGACCAGCGCGTTCAGTCAGGCATTGGCGGGGTTGCGGCGGCGGCAGCGCGGGCACGACCCGGGCCGGATCGCGGTCGATCTCGCCGTGATGCTCGCCGATGGCGGCGAGACCATCGCCGATCTGGCGGTGCTGCGTGACCAGGCGGCCTTGTTCGGGCCCGTCGCGTCGGACCCGACCGCGTGGCGGCTGTTGTCGCAGCTCGACGCCACGATGCTGGCCGAACTGCGCACGGCCAGGGAGATCGCCTGGGCCCAGCACGCCGACACCCGCGGCGACCTGCCACAGCCGATCGTCGCCGGCCAGGCGGTCGACGGCCTGGTCTTGGACATCGACGCGACCATCGTGATCTGCCACTCCGACAAGGAATCGGCCACCCGCACCTGGAAGAAGACGTTCGGTTTCCATCCGCTGCTGTGCTTCCTGGACAACACCGGTGAAGCCCTCGCCGGCCTGCTACGCGAAGGCCGGGCCGGGTCGAACACCACCGCCGATCACATCACCGTCCTCGACCAGGCCCTCGCCCAGATCCCCGACGCGGTCCGGCACGGCACCCCGATCCTGCTCCGCGCCGATTCGGCCGGCTCCAGCCACGGGTTTCTCGCCCGCATCCGGTCCCTGCGCGAGCAGCACCTGGACATCCGATTCAGTGTCGGCACCGCGATCACCGAACCGGTCCGGGCGGCGATCCGGGCTGTGACCGGCTGGATTCCCGCCGTCGACACCGGCGGTGACCTGCGCGAACATGCCGAAGTCTGCGAGATCACGGGTCTGTTCGATGCGGCCGGCTGGCCAGAAGGAACCCGGTTCCTGGTCCGCCGGGAACGCCCACACCCCGGCGCCCAACTGAGCTTGTTCGACACCATCGAAGGCTGGCGGCACCAGGTCGTGGCCACCGACACCCCGCCCGGCAACGGCAGCATCCAGTTCCTGGAGGCCCGGCACCGGGCCCACGCCCGCGTCGAGGACCGCATCCGGACCGGCAAGAACACCGGCTTCGGCCGGTTCCCGTCCCGCGTGTTCGCGATCAACCAGGCCTGGCTCCAACTCGCGCTGACCGGCATCGACCTACTCGCCTGGACCCGGAACCTGCTTCTGGACGGCGACATGGCCACCGCGGAACCGAAGAAACTGCGGTACCGGCTGCTGCACGTCGCGGCCCGGATCACCCGCACCGCCCGCCGGACCCGTCTCGCGATCGCCGCGAACTGGCCTTGGACCGATGCTCTGACCAGCGCATTCACCAAACTCGCCGCGTTACCCCGGCCCACCGGCTGACCGGCGAAACTCACGCCCCGACCAGCAGCACGGAGGAACCCGGCCCGCGCCGGGCATTCAGCATGCCCATGAAACAGCCGATACGACGCGAATCCTTCTTCATCGATAATCGGCTATTGACTAACGCCCAAGTGAAAGACCGAGGCTAGGGATTCGCTTCGGGATGACGCACTGATCTGCCGCCGACCGTGCACGGCGGAGTCCTTTCGGATGCCACGCGAGGGGAACCCAAGCGGCGGTTGTGACGAGAAGGTGGCTGGCTCAGATCTGATCCAGTGTGACGGAGACCTCGCGCGGCGCCTGCGGAGCTCGTATTGCCCAGGCCCAGCCTGGGAGTTCGAGAGCTTCGTCGAAGAACTCGCTGACCGTCTTCCCGAAAGACCACAGGCTCCCCGACGCAATGGCGTCGGTGGCCTCGCTGTGAGGCCAGTACAACGTACAGCTCAACTGCCACAATGACTGCTCCTCGCAGCCGGCCGCGATGAACTGCCGCGTGAGATCGGCTAAGAACTCAGGTCTATCACGAAAATCATGAGTACCAAACTGGGCCAGAATGCCGTCGCCATCCTCCTCGACAGGCGCGGCATCCTCGACTGGAAGCGCGGCGAACTCTCGGAAGACCTCGACCGTGGTCCTTACGTCGGCTTCGGCGGGAGCAGTGATGTTGACACTCGCCTCGGCAAGCATGGACTCCAAGACCACCTTGGTTGCGCGGATCAGCACCGCCTGATCGTCTCACCCAGTCGCCCTCATTTGCCGCCGATCGTGCGCGTCGGCTGAAACCTCGCAATCACTTGCCGTGTTCTCGGCTCGGTCGTCTCGATCCGCCGTAAAGGTGGACGCGGTGGTCGACATGATGGTCGGGCTTGCGTGAGACGAACCCGTCGGTCTTCATCTCGCCGTTCGCGATGAGTATCAGCCAGTCCTCGTAGTACCAGCTGGGATTGCAGGCGCAGGTGGTGACGGTGAACCGGAAGTTCGCCTGATACCGGCCGATCTCCCCGGGCTTGAGCGTGAAGAGGCGGGACGGGCCACTCTGCCGCGGATAGGCGGCGCAACCCGGTAACCGGTCCACGATCAGCGTCCCCTTCTCCACGGACAACCAGAGGTCGAGGTCTCGGGCTTGATCCAGGCCACCAGTGACTACGCCGTCATGAAACACGTACCGGGCTGCCTCATCTGCAAGCACGTCGTGAATGACCACATCACCGGCTGGCATCGACGGCGGAAGCACCGCTGGGCTGCACAGACCCCGCCGGGCGTTCGCCGCCGGCGCCCCACGTGCTGCCGCACTCCAGCGCACACGCACTCGTTGAATAGTGATCACGGTTCACCCTGACGCGCCAAGCCACCGGACCGCCAGCCGTTATCGGAGCCAGCGAAGCTGCCCCGAGCGCCGGGAGCCGGTGGCAGCTATTCGCCACCTCCGAAAATGGCCCTCCGCCACTCAACCAACAACAATTGACCCGCACTGATGTAGCCGATGAGAGTTCCTTGCCCAACGGCTAATCATAAGATCTTCGCTTTTCCGTCAGCGTAGTCTAGTTGATCACCAAGCTCTTGCCGGGACACTCTTCCTTGAGCCGAAGAGTCGGCGATAATACGGGGATGACCAGCGCACCGCTCCTCCGGCCACCTGCATACGTCGTACCTTTCGCCACGGCCAAACCGGATGCACCATACTTCCCGCTGGTGGCGGGTACTCAGAATGAGGCATCGGGGATCACAGTGCCGCATGGCCTCGATCGCGATGTTGCTGCAGCACTACCAGGACTTTGGTATGCCCTGCATCTGCCAAATAGTTTCAGTGCGCTGACTGCAGTCCCTGCGAGAGTCCTGCGGGCATCTCGGCAGTTAGACCTTGGTCACGAGATCATCCTTGTACCACTATATGCTTTCGACGAGGCGACGCTCGGCAATCTAATGCGGCACCTCACTCCCGTCCTAGCGATCTGCCCCGACGAGATCACCGAAGAGGCTGCCGAGCGAGCCCGAACGCTAGGTTTTGCACTTCCGAGCGTTGCATTCTCGCAGCTATCAAATGAGTTGCTCAGGGAGCACTGGGACTCGATTCGCCAAAAATTCTCACCGGAGGAGATCAGTCGTGCCGACGACCACGCTGCTTCACCTAGCTTGACCACAAGAATTGACCTAGCGCCAACCTCATTGCCATATCAACATCTGGTAGGCAGGCTAGGCGAGTCCTCCTACCTTGAACCGGATGAGACCTCAGTGTTGCCTGACCTAGTCAGCCAGGCGATAAAGGGGCAAATCTTGATTGCGGCGCTAGCTCGCCTTGAGGCCGAAGGGCACGACGCCCAGATGGCTGTCAACCTCCTTCCTCAAGTGGCGGAAGCCGAGAGTTCAACTCTAAAGGTTCCCCTTGCAGTCGCTTTGCCGGGAGTGTCCTCGGCATATGTTCGCCAAGCATACGAGCCCTCGCTGCGAAAGAATGTGGCTACCATCGCAGCATGTGATCCGGATGATGTCTGGCCGCGAGCGATTCTCGACCGCCCTGACGTTATGATTGAAAGGGCGGCAATAGAATTTGTCGCCACACACCGCGCCATAGCTCGAGCCGGTAACGGTTTGCTGATGCCTTCGGTTCCGCAGCGAGCATTCACCCTGCTCAGGGAGCTGGAGAAGCACTTCGCGGCTCGAACGCCCAACGGAGCAATAGTTGGGAAATTCCTTCGGCAGATTACTGAAACCCTGAAACCGCTGTGGACTGATGAAATGATAGAGATGCTGCGACGTGCATCGTCTATCACCGCTTTTTCTAATTTTCCACTAGGTCTTGCTTGCTTGCCAGGCGACACGGCTCCGTTGCTCACTACAACTCCAATCACTTATCGCCCATTGCTTCCGCTTACGCGCGCACTGCAAGATGAGTTGGAGCACGTAGACATCATTGACCTGTCTGGGAAAATTCGAATCCTGGTAGTTGAGTGCATCTCAACAAGCGATCCAGTCGGGGCGATTTCACGGAATGCGTGGCGATCAGTGGAACAAAAAGTTCTCGGCGCCGACTCGGGGATCAAATTTGAGCGAAGAGACGTTGGTTCGGCCAGCGAGTTTCGAGATGCCCTAACTGCAGTCGCTCCCGATATTCTGATAATAAGCGCGCACGGAGGCGTTGATCCGACTGGGCAAATTGCAGGCCTGCACGTAGGTCGGGATTTCGTCGCAGGGCCAGGTCTGGGCCCCTTACCGCCAGTCGTGCTTCTCAGCGCTTGCTCGACAGCACCGCGCGGTGCCAGCGCCATTAGCATTACCGATTTGTTGTTCCGGGAGGGCGCAGTGGCGATCCTCGGCACTCAAGTTCCTGTTGATGTACGACACAACGCCATTCTAATGACGCGCTTTTTCGTCTACCTAGCTGAGGTTAGGTCGGGAAGGAGAGACTTTCCAACACTCCTGGAAGTTTGGCACCACGTACAGAGCTCGAATGCGGTAAATGACATTATGGGCGGAAGCTCGTCTCTCCGAAGCTGGCTGTTGGGCGCTGGGCCATCCGGTAAACCCGTGCTTCAAGAGTTCATGGACACAAGATCACGCGGGCGGCTACGCAGCACCCACATTTACGAAGACACGGAAAAGGTTCTTGGAGATATCGCCGAGGATCAAGGAAGGCGTTCCCAGGTGGAGAATTGGTTTCGTCGCCCCGGGTACGTTCCAGAATCGCTTTTCTACGTCCTCGCCGGCCGTCCTGAGCGCATATATTTCCGGGATCCGATGAGCATAGTAGCGGGCGCCAAGTTGCCTCCTACATAACCTTCGCCTCGAACGTAAATTATCCTGTGCTGTGGAACTCTCATGCCGTCGTGGTCGTGCGCTGGCCGTCATCTTCCGTATGAGGGGCTGATGGCGCACTCAGATGGGCGACCGGCTCGGCGAGCCCTCACGTTTAGCGGCCGAGACGGGCGATCGTGGCGGGGTGCTTCCAGAACCGATGCCCACCCGGATGCCGATGGACACGCATAGCTTCGTGGGCAGGCACCTCATGCGCCGCACGTACACCAGGTGCTTTGCGGTTCTCTCGCACATCGCGTGGCTTGACTACGACCAAGATGGACGGGTGCCGCTCAAGGATGTCGATCTAGCCCGCGTCCCTACGCATGTGTCGCTGACTACGCTGCGGCGTCAGCTTCGCGACCTGATTGCTGATGGCTTCGTCAAGCCGTTCGTCGAAGGAGCTATGACCCGGCTCGGCGAGCGCACCGCCGATGCTGGCTGGGAGAAGCTCGCCGATATCGCTAGGCGGATGCGTGCCGCCCGGACCGGCGCGAACGGGCGATTCGAGATCGAGGATGCCCCGTCAAAGGCCCAGTTCCACATTACCGGTGACCTGCCAGACGAGGCGTTCCAGGCCCTCACCGAGATTAACCTCAGCATCCCCGAATACGCAGGCAACGTGTTCGTCTGGGACCACGAGGCTGGCCGTTGGCGGCCGGTCTTGTAATCACACCGGAACAACGCGAAGCCGCTATACATACCGCGCGAACAGCGCACTCTTCTGCCGCAGAGAACGCGCGCTCCGTCTCGTCTCTATCCGCGCCCAGCGCGCTGGCCGGCACTCGCTGTAGTCACCCTTTATGACGCAGCGGTGGAGTCCGCGGCGACGTTGGGCGGATCCGGGAGGTTAAACGACAAGCTGAGTTCATTGATGAGATCTCGATAGGTGGTGGCCGCCGGTTTCGGCCGGTAATCGGAGTCGAGGATGCCGAGCTGAAAGAGGGGATGGTCGTGGCGGGTGTTCGCGTCGCGTAGCGCGAAGTGCTCGTAGGTGGTGATGTTGAGTTCTTCGCTGTGGCCGTCGATGGTACGCACGACGGTTTCGAGCACTTCGGCCTGACGGGAGTACGGCCGATCGACGCCAGTCCCCCAGCCGTGCTCGGTGATATGGATCGGCACTGATTCTTCGATGCCTGCCGCAGCGAGGCTCTGGTGGCGGAAGAGTTTGATGGCCCCTTCGACGATCCCGGGAAGGCGTTCCGCCGGAATCGGCTGGAAAACATCGGGAAAGAAGTCGAGGCCTGCGTAATCGAGGGCGGACCGGAATTCGTCACCGCCGCGACGGCCGAGGTCGGTCCAGAATTCTTGGGCCGGGTCGAAGGCGAGGGTGGAGTTGCAGCCCACCCGAGCAGCGAGTCCGAGCCGGTTTGCTTCGCGCTTCGCAGCGATGACACCTTCGACGAGCGCTTGCCGCGCGGCCGGGAAGCCGCCGTCCCCGCCGGGGCCGGCGTGGTTGGCCTCCTCGGTGATCTGCAGTGTGGCGAGGCATGCGGCGTGCTGGCGCACCTGTGCGCGGACGAAGTCGAGCCAGCCGCTGAGATCGAGGCCGGGTTCACGAAAGCACAGCACCAGGTCGAGACGCCGGCTGCCGGTGGCGTACTGGGCGGGGTTCGGCGGGGCCTGCACGGCGCCCGGAGCCGCATCGCTGTAGTGCAGGTAGCCGCGGACGAGGAACGGGTGCTCACCGTGCAGGGCGTCGAGTGCGGCGTTGATGCGTGCGGGCTGTTCGGCAGGGCCGTCGGTGACTGATCCGTCCGCCGCGCCGCTGAGGCCGCCGGGGTAGATGCCGAAGAGGAGTGCCATGGCGACACCGTACGCGAAACTTGGTGTGACACCAAGTTTGGGGTGACGCTATGATCTGCTGGTGGGGCTACGAGACGAGAAGAAGCAGGCGACACGGACAGCGATCGCGGACACCGCCTTGTCGCTCTTTCTCAGCAACGGCTTCGACCAGGTCACGGTGGCGGACATCGCGAAAGCGGCACAGGTCTCGGTCAACACTGTCTTCAACTACTTCCCCACCAAGGAAGACCTCTTCTTCGACCGCCAAGCCGACGTAGTCCAACGGCTTGCACGGGCAATCGCCGACTGTGCTCCCGGCGAATCAGTGGTCGATGCGGTGCATCGATCCTTCCTTGCGGCGGTGAGCCGGAACGATCCCACCTTGGGGATCAGCAGCGACATGGTCGCTTTCTGGCGCGTTGTCGACAAAAGCCCGGCACTTCAGGCAAGGGCGCGCCTGCTCGCCGAACTGACCGAGGCCGCGCTGGCCGAGAAGCTCGCTGAGATGAGTGCGACGCCCACGGATCCATTGGTTCCGCACGCCACTGCCGCAGTGATTGCCGGCGTGGACCGGGCGTTGCACGCGGAGATTCGGCGCCGCATATCACTCGGTGAAGAAAGCGACACCGTACGCGCCGCGATCGTAGACGCCGCCGCACGGGCTTACGCGGCGGTTCGCGCCGGAATGGACGCTTACCTCGAGACCGCCTGCCGTCCGACGCGGTCGGTCGGTCAGCGTCACGTGGCCGGCAGGCCGGTGATCTCTTCATAGATGGCGTCGTAGCCCGCATCGTCGACGAGGTCGAGCAGACCGCTCTCGTCGAGGGCATAGACGGACCGCGCGAAGCAGGTGTTGGTCACGGCGACCAGCTCGGCGATCGAACCGTACTCGACGACCGGGTCTCCCGGATCCAGCAGAGACACGACAACCGGTTCCGCACCGGCCGCGGACCACGCGGCCACGTGAAGATCGGTGGCGCCGTCGCGCAGCAGCGGCACCCAGTGGGGGTACGGCAGTTCGACGTACCAGTCGTCGCGGGTCTCGGCGAGGGCGACCGGCCGGTAGCCCGGGATCACCCAGCAGTCGCCGATCGACTGGCCAGGCGCATCCTCGACGCCGTCGCACCATGAGAACCAGGTGTGGACGGCTGCGGGCAGCTCCGGTCCGAGCACGGCGATGATCTCCGACGTCGGCCGTCCAGGCCGTAGCCACGGGGCGACCGGAGCGCCGAGCCTGCTCAGCCATCCGCTCCACTCCTGGAGAGCGTCCGCAAGGCCGTAACCCCTGTCCACGGGAAGGAAGCTAACAGCAGGCGAGGTGGACCCGGCTCAGCGGCGCACCCGGTAGCGCAGGTGCAGCACCCGGTTGCCCTGGATCACCACGTCCGGGTCGACCAGCAGGTGCTGCGCGTCGACCGACCCGAAGAACCGTTTGCCGGACCCGAACACGACGGGTACGACGTCCATGCGCACCTCGTCGACCAGGCCCGCGGCGAGCGCCTGACCACCGACGTCACCGGCGGCGACCTCGACCGTGCGGTCACCGGCCAGTTCCTGCGCCGTGGCCAGGGCCGCCTCGACGCCGTCGGCGAAGTGGAACGGCGCCCCGGGGTCCCAGCCCTCGGGCGGCGGCCGATGCGTCACGACGACCACGTGGTCGATCCCGCTCGGGGGTTTGCCGTCCCAGCCGTCCGTCAGGTCGAAGACGTGGCGACCGGCGACTGTCACCCCGATCTGGTCCCAGTACGGCCGGACGTGGTCGTAGGAGGTCTGCGACACCGTCAGCACGCCGCTGTCGTCCAACGCGACGTCACCGCTTGTCAACCAGTCGAACAGCGGTCCCGGCTGGTCGTTCTCGTCCGCGATGAAGCCGTCCACCGACACCGAGCTGTACATGACCACTGTGCCCACGGACTCTCCTCTGCTGGGGTGGCCCCAACCTAGCGGTTCGCGGGCTGTCGTTCTTGTAAGAAATCAATCGGCCGGCAGCGACCAGCCGTCCAGCGCGCTGCCGGGATGCTCGCGCAGGAACCGGCGCCGGACCTCGGCGTACCGGGTCGGTGTGAGCCCGGTGAAGTCCCGGAACTCGTGGCCGAAGTGGGCCTGGTCGAAGTAGCCGGCGCCAGCGGCGACGTCACCCCAGTCGACCGGTGCGGCGAAGTCGATCGCGAGCACGGTGGTCGCGAAGCGGTGGGTGCGGGCCAGCCGCTTCGGCGTGACGCCGATCAGCGCCTTGAACCGCTGCGCCAGATGGGTGCTGCTGACCCCGGCCGCCTCGCTCAGCCCGCCGATCGCCACCGCGCCGCCGGTCGCCGCGATCACCCTGCTCGCACGGCGGACCAGGCCCAGCCCGGTGGTCTCGCCCAGCCGTCGCCTCAGCTCCTGCTCGAGCACCGTCAGCATCGCGTGCGGCCGGTCCGCCGTGGCCAGCCGGTCCCGCAGCTCGGCGACGGCGGGCCGGCCCCACACCTGCTCCAGCGTCACCGGCCGGTCGGACAGCTCGGCCGCGGGCATCGGCAGGAACGGCGCCAGCCCCCACGGCTTGACGTGCACGCCCACGGACCGGGTCCAGGGTGGGTAGCCGAACTCGAACGCGCGGGTGGGTGTGGTAACCACGCAGCCGTCGGCGTACTCGGCGGTGCCGGCGCCGGCGCGGATGCGGAACGGCGCCCCGAGGTTGACGATGAGCAGCGCCCCCGGCATCGGCGGCAGCATCAGCCGGGCGTACGGCGGCGCACCCGCCAGGTAGTAGAGGTCGTCGATCAGCCCGTCCAGCGGCGGTCGCGGCACTCGGGACACGTACTGCACGCCCTCAGCATCGCCGACGCCCCGCCGGCATCGCACGCCGAGGGGCGGGACCGCTGCGGGCCTGTGCCGCTGACCGCGGGGCCTGCCAGGCGTCCGTCAGGGCCGGCGGTAGATGGTGATCGAGTGGCCGACCGCGTCGACCGGGGTGCCGCTGTCACCGAGCAGCACCGCGAGCCGTCCGGTCGCCTTGGCGATCGAGCTGTTCGACACCACCAGCAGACCCCTGACATCGGTAGCCGGCACCGTGAGCGGGTCCTTCGCCCTGATCCCGTACGCCGAGGGCACGCCGGCACCCTTGTACACCAGCCAGACGGGCTCTCCGGGATACCGCTGGCGGAGCCGGTCGGCGAGCCGGCCGAGGTCCTGGCCCCAGTCGACGTTCGAGTCGTGCAGGTGCCGGTGGGTGGCGGCCGGCCCACCGAAGGCCTCGTTCGAGTAAGGCAGGTAGTAGGGGAAGGTCCGCAGTGAGCTCACGATGACGAACAGCGTCAGCGCCGCGACGCCGATCTGTGCCAAGCGTCGGCGCACGACCACGGCCGTGCCCGCCGCCACGGCCAGGAAGACGGGCAGGACGATCACGTAGCGGGTACCGAAGTCGCGGGCTCCTGTCATCGCTACGGCAAACAGCACGGTCGGTGTCAGGAGCAGGTAGAGCGCTGCGATCCGCTGCTTCGGCACCGCGAGCAGGGTCACCGTGCCGGCCAGCCAGAGCGCGAGCAGGCCGAGCGGTGTCTTCACCAGCAGCGCTGCCGGCAGGTAGTACCAGAGCGAGCCCTGATAGCGCCGGCCGAACAGGAAGCCGCGGTGTGTGGCGTTCTCGAACCCCAACTGGATCCGCATGCCGTCGCGGTAGGCGTCCGGCAATGGCAGCCAGTCGACGAGGACGCCCTTCAGCCCGGGTACCGCCGGTATGCCGGTCGGCTGCACCCACCGCAGCGCCGGGTCGACGGCCAGGTAAGCCAGCCACACGACGGCGGCCGCGATGACGCCCACCCCGGCCGGCGCCAGTGCGCGTAGCCGCCGCGGTGCCAGCAATGACAGGCCCAGCAGCAACGGTACTGCCGGCAGCACACTCATCCGGGTGGCCAGTGCCGCGCCGAGCGCGATCCCGGCCAGCGGCAGACAGGGCAGTGGATGCTGCCTCGCCCGCCACAGCAGCCAGGTCGCGGTGAGCAAGAAGCCGATCGCGGGCAGGTCGAGGGTGGCGAGCGAGCCGTGCGCGATCACGTCCGGTGAGAACGCGTACAGCGCGAGCGCCAGCACACCGGCTACGGGCCCGGCGAGATCCCGCGCGAAGGCGAACACCACCAGCCCGAACAGCAACGTGAGCACAATAATCGGAAGCCGAGCCAGGAACATCATCTGGTACGGGTCGTTGCCGGCCTCGTAGAGCACGTGCCGGCCGAGTTGAGTCTGGTCACCGTGAAACGCCGGATCGAGCTGGGGCTGCGCGAACGTCAAGCCGACCGCCATGATCAGTTTCCCGAGCGGCGGATGTTCGGGGTTGTAGCTCAGGCCGTGCTGATGCAGGTAGGTGACGGCGGTGCCGACGTAGACCGGCTCGTCGATGGTCGGCGTCTGCTGCACCGAGGTGACCACCATGACCGCCGCCATCTGTCCCAGCAACACCAGGACGACCGACGGCAACAGCCAGCGGCGGCCACGCCACGCGCCCGGCGAGGCCATGGTCCACGCCTTGACGTCCACAACCACTACGATGTGTCATGAACCCGCGCCGTGCACCTGGTCGGGACAGGTATCAGCCCACCGGTGACGAAACGGCGCCGGCGGCCGTCAACTCGTACTCCACCTCGCCCTGCTCCGCGCCCGGCAGCGGGTCCTCCCACACCGGGTGGAAGGTGCGCACGTAGCGCATCCTGAGCGACCGCATCACCGCCTGCGACCCCTCGTTCACCGCCATCGTCTGCGCGAACACCCGCCGCAGCCCGACCGTGGCGAACCCGTGCCGCAGCAGCTCCCGGGACGCCTCCGAGGCGAACCCGCGCCGCCACTGCCGGCGCGGGACCCGGTAGCCGAGTTCGGCCTCGCCGGGCCGGTCGCCGGGTGGCAGCATCATCAGGGCGGCGAAGTCGTCGCCGTGGAAGGCCATCCAGTAGCCGAGCCCGTCCACCTGCCGGCCCAGTGCCATCCGTTCGGCGTGCGAGGCCGTCACCTCGTCGCGGGTGCGGGCACGCCCGTAAAGGTGACGCAGCACCTCCGCGTCCGCGTCCAGCTCCACCTCCAGCTCGAGGTGCTCGTCGGCGAGCGGGACCAGCAGCAGGCGCTCGGTGCGCAGAACCGGTTGCGGCATCCGGCAATCGTGGCATGACGACGGTCCGCCGTTCACCCGGGTTTGGTGCTGCGGCAACGCACACCCGGCACGGTCGTCAACGACTGTCATCGTGCTGGAGGCGAAGTGAGAAACAAGTCCACAACGGCCGGAGCGGCGCTCGCCGTGCTGGCCACCCTGGTCGCGGCGGCGCCCGCGTCGGCGACCCCCGGCAGGCCGGGCGCCGGCGCGGCCTGCTCCCCCGACGCGTCGCTGCTCGGCTTCTCCGACGCGCTGGACAAGACCACTTTCGCGGGTACCCCGGTCGCCGGGCTGTCCGCGCTGGCCCGCACCGGCCGCGACACCGGGCTCGCCCTGGTGGACAACATCGGCACCACCCCGGCCCGGGTCTACCGCGTCGGCCTGGGCGCCACGCCCAAGGTCACCGGGATGGTGCGCCTCGGTGCTTACACCGGCGCCGACTTCGACGGTGAGGGCCTGGTCGCCGAGCGCGGCGGCCGCACCGTTCTGGTGAGTTCGGAGCGGGAGCCGTCGATCCGCCGGTTCCGCCTCACCGACGGCCGGGAGACCGCATCGCTGCCGGTCCCGGCGCGTTTCCAGGTCACCCCGGCCGGTGAGGCCGCGGTCAACCAGACCTTCGAGGCGCTCACCGCCACCCCCGACGGGCGCCGGCTCTTCGCCGGCATGGAGGGGCCGCTCAGCGCGGACGGGCGCGACGCCGAGGGGCGCGGGCTGCAGCGCATCATCGGGTACGCGGGACGCGCGGGCGGTTCCTACACCCCGGCGACGCAGTACGCGTACCGTACGGATCCGAACCTGGGCCTGGTCGAGTTGATCGCGCTCGGCGGCGACCAGCTCCTGTCGGTGGAACGCGGCTTCACCGCGGGCGTGGGCAACACGGTCCGCGTCTTCCGGGTGTCGGCGACCGGCGCCCCCGACGTCACCGGTGCCGCGTCGCTGTCCACGCTCACCGACCCGCGCGCCTGGCTGGGCAAGGCGCTGCTGGTCGACCTGGCCGACTGCCCGCCGTCGGGCGCGACCGCGAAGCAGCCGCAACCGAACCCGCTGCTCGACAACATCGAGGGCGCCGCGCTCGGTGAGGCTCTGCCCGGCGGCCGCCGTCTGCTGCACCTGATCTCCGACGACAACGGCAGCGCCACCCAGATCACCCGGGTCTACCGCCTCGCCGTGAATCTGCGCGCCGAGGCGAAACTGGACGGGCGGGCGCTGATCCCGGCGACCGCGTACCAGAAGGGTCCGATCTCCGGCACCCAGCTCGACCCGGCGCCGGTCTTCGGCATCACGCCGCCGTTCCCGGGCCAGCCGATCCCCGGTTTCTCCGCCGTCATCCAGGGCTCGGCGAAGGGCCGCCTGCTGGCGATGCCGGACAACGGCTTCGGGGCGAAGAACAACTCCGCGGACTTCCTGCTGCGTGCCTACGACATCACCCCCGATTACCGTACGGGCAACGTCCGCATCCACGGCCACCTGAGCTTCCGTGACCCGGACCGTAAGGTGCCGTTCCCGATCGTCAACGGCGACACCCGGGAGCGGCTGCTGACCGGTGCCGACTTCGACGTCGAGTCCCTGGCCCGGGACGCGCGCGGCAACCTGTGGATCGGCGAGGAGTTCGGGCCGTACCTGGTCAAGACCGACCGCACCGGCAAGGTCCTGCAGGCGCCGATCCCGCTGCCCGACGGCGGCAAGTCCCCGCAGTCACCGGACCTGGCCCCCGGCGAGGCCCCGACCGTGCCCGGCAGCCGCGGCTTCGAGGCGATGGCGGTCAGCACCGACGGCACAACCCTCTACCCGATCCTGGAGGGCGCGCGCACCGACGACGCCGACCAGCGCCGGCGCATCGTCTACGAGTTCTCGGTGACCGCGAACCGGTACACCGGGCGCACCTGGACGTTCCGGGTCGACGACCCGTCGCTGGTGGTCGGTGACGCCGCCGTGCTCGACGGCCGCAAGCTGCTGCTGATCGAGCGGGACAACGCGATGGGCGTACAGTCGCGGGTGAAACGCCTGGTCGTCACGGACCTGGACCGCGCGTCCGCCGGCGGGGTCCTGCCCCGCCGCACCGCCGTCGACCTGATGCGCATCGCCGACCCGAAGGGTGTGTCCACCCCGGCGCGCCCCGGCGAGTACGGTGTCGGCCCGCTCTTCTCGTTCCCGCTGCAGTCGGTGGAGTCGGTGCTGCCGCTCGGCGGCGACCGCGTCCTGGTCGCCAACGACAACAACTTCCCCGGCAACGACGGCCGCATCCCGGGCCGCGCCGACGACACCGAACTGATCACCATCACGGTGCCCGGCCTGCGCCGCTAGGCCAGGGTTTTCGTCAGGAATCGGCAGGGGTCCACCACCACGTGGCGGACCCCTGCCTCGTCGATCCACGGGAATTGGTCGTCGTAGCGGCAGCCGGTCTCCCGGTACCCGAGCCGCAGGTAGAGCCGCGCCGCGGCGGGTTCGCGCGGCCCCTCCCGGAGCACCTCCCCCGACCCCACCGGGATCCCACCCGACCAGGCGATCAGGAACGTGCTGCTCCCGGCCTGCTGCCGCCGGAACCGGCTCTCGTGATAGCGGTTCGCGCCGGTCGGCGCATGGACTTCGAGCAGGTCGAGGTCGGCCTCCTCGCACTCGCGGACGTCCACCTCCACGTGCGCTCACCCCCTCGGCTGCCCGGTCCCGGACGCGGCCCTTTTCGCCGCTCCGATTATCTGCCTTCCGCGCAGGGTCATTCCGTCGGTGAGCCGGAACTCGACGCTTGGTTACCGGTGAGGAATAAAGCAATCGAGGTGCACCCAGCCGGGCATGCTTAGATCCCCGTTCATGGCCAACTCTTCGCCGCAGCGCACCGGGCACCCCGGGTCCCGGATCCTGAGCGTCGCCTCCTACCGCCCCCGGACCGAGGTGGGCAACGAGACAGTCGCCGCCTTGATCGACTCGAGCGACGAGTGGATCCGCCGGCGCTGCGGCATCGAGTCACGTCGGCACGCCGCACCCGACGAGGACCTGGTCACCATGGCTACGGCGGCCGCTTCCAAAGCCCTTGCCGGCGCCGGCATCGATCCGCGCGACGTCTCCGCCGTCCTGGTGGCGACGATGTCCCACCGCGGTCGCGCGACAACCGTAGCTCCCCTGGTGGCCGACGCTCTGGGCGCCACCGGGGCTGCCGCGATGGATCTAGGGGCGGCGTGCGCCGGCTTCCCGTACGCGCTGGCAACGGCCGACGCGCTCGTGCGCAGTGGCGCGGCGGAGTACGTGGTCCTGGTCGGCGCCGAGCGCATGACCGACGTCATCGACGACCGCGACCGCGGGACGGCGTTCCTCTTCGGCGACGGCGCGGGCGCGGTGGTCGTCGGTCCGTCGCAGACGAGCGAGATCAGCCCGGTGGTGTGGGGCGCCGACGGCTCCCGCAGCGAGGTGCTGCGGTACGACGAGGAAGGCATCCTGCGGATGGCAGGCCCGGAGGTCTTCCGCTGGGCGACCTCCATCATTCCCGACCTTGCCGGGCGCGCGCTGGACGCGGCCGGCATTTCCGCCTCCGACCTGGCGGCCTTCATTCCTCACCAGGCCAATCTGCGCATCACCTCGGTCGCGGCCAAGGCCCTGGGGCTCGGCCCGCACGTCCGGGTGGCCACCGACATCATCACCAACGGCAACACCGGCGCGGCCTCCATCCCCCAGGCGATGGCAGCCATGCCCGACACGACGGGTCCCGCGCTGCTCGTGGGCTTCGGCGCCGGCCTCTCGTACGCGGCGCAGGTCGTCACCTTGCCCTGACCTCGGGATGTCAGGCCCTCAAAGCGGGTCCGCTCAGTGTGGGGACTACGGCTGGGCCAATCGTCCTGGCCCAACCGGACGAGGCTTGAACCCTTGTCGACCCCGGGGGTGTCCCTATGGTCTTGTCAAGCAGGCGGTGCGAGCTCTTCTGTCGGTTTGCGCTGCTAGAGGTCGCGGAACATGGCGCACCGGAGGTCGCTGCGGCGGCGGGCGAGGTGGAGGGGGCGGCGTGGTGTTGCTTGCCCTCGGCTCGGATGCGGTCCCTGGACAGGGGCTGCGGTCGGCTGCGGTGGGTCCGCGCGGCGGTGTTGATCTGCTAGCGGTGCGAAATCGCGGTTTGACCCCTTGATCACAGCGATTTCGTAGCGCTAGCAGATCAACATCTCGCCAGGGGCGGCGCGCCCGGCGCCACTGGGGCCGGAACCGAGGGTGCGGACGTTCGGCGGGCCGCGCGGCAATCGGCCGACGCGCTCGCGCATGATTCTCGAAGAGCCGTCCGGTCATGCATGCTCGATTCCGAGTTCCCGGATCAGGATCGACAGGGCCGTCGGATCGGCGAAGATGTACCCGGACTGGTCGTCGGTGTCGTGAATCTCGACGAAGACCCGCGGGTCCGTGTCGTCGCGCGGCGCCAGCCGGTCGGCGATCTCGAAGACCATCAGCGTGTCGATGTACCGGTCGGACTGGTGCTCCAGGTGCCAGACGAGTTCGTCGCCGTTGACCAGCATTCGGATGCGCTCGCCGTCGGCTCCGTCGAGGAGTTCCACGTCGGTGATGGTCACCGTGTCTCCGCTGCTGGCAGCGAACCGGTCGAACAGGTCTCGGTAGCCCTCCAGGAGCCCGTCGACTTTCGGGTGGACCCGAACGCCGGCGCCCCATTCCTCCATCATATCGATGAGCGCACCGGCGATGTCCTCGCCGTAGTAGGACAACGGCTGATCGCGCAGGTCGTCCTCGTCCGGCCCAAGTACTACGGCGATGCCGAGTTCCAACGCCCGGTCCGCCACCTGTCCCACTGTCGTCAGCACCGCCATGCCACCCTCCGATGCCCGCCGTGTTCCGGACGATGGTAGCGGGCGGCCGCGGCCAAGGTCGGCGTGCTCATCCAGGCCAGATGAGAGCCACACCGGGGTGCCCTCGGGCCGGTGGATCACCACCAGTCGCCGCTCAGGACGTCGGTGAGAGGATGCATGCCATGTCCAGCCAACTTGATCGAAGTGTTCTCGAACGACTGGACCGGGAACCGCTTGCGTGGTTGTGCACGCTGAGACGGGACGGAAGCCCGCACCAGACCCCGGTGTGGTTCGTGTTCCACGATGCGACCTTGTGGATCTGCAGCGCGGAGAAGAACCGGAAAGTACGCAACGTACTTGTTGACCCGCGGGTGTCCGTAGCGCTGGAAGGCGGAAGCGCGCCCGTTGTGGCGGAGGGCCGGGTAACGCTTCGCCCGTGTGACTTCTCGCCGGATGTCATCGCACGATTCCGGACCAAGTACGACTGGGACATCACTCTTCCGAACGAACACGAGGGTCCGCGGGTGCTGCTGGAGATTCCCGTCAAGCGCTGGCTGCTCGCCGGCGTCGCACAGTAACGTTCGGCGGGGGTTGGATCCGGTCGTCACCAGGGCTTGGTGGTCACACCGTCCAGCTCGCGGATCGCGATGCGGTTCTCGGTGGCCAGGATCGTCAGCATCTGCCCGGCCTCGTCGAGGGTGGCGTGAGCTGTTGATCTGCCAGCGCTACGAAATCGCTGTGATCAAGGGGTCAGAACCGCGATTTCGCATCGCTGGCAGATCAACACCGCCGCGCGGACCCGACACAGCCGACCGCAGCCCCGGCGGCCGTGCGCGTCGCTCCTTGGGGTGATCTTCGCGGAAAGAGCCACTCCTGATCAACAGCGCCGTTGATCCAGGCATGCGAAGGAGAATGGTCTGCCCGCACACGCCCTTGCCGGCACCGGCCCGGGCCGCCGCGTGAGGCGGCTGCTCGTTCTGGCGCTGGTGGTGCTGCTGCTGGTGGGTGGCTGCGCGCCCGAGGGCCGCGACCGGCTGGACGCGCTCGGTGAGTTGCTGCGGGCCGGCAGCAGCGCGTCGTCGGCGTCGGTCAGCGAACCGCGGTTCGACGGTGCGGCGGCGCTGCTCGTGGAGGCGCGGCAGCTGGGGACGCTGGACGAGGTGCTGGGTGCGGTCGGTGCGCGGCTGCGCGACGCCGGGTACGCGCTGCGTTGTCCCGGCGGTGACGACACGGAGGTTCCGGCGGGGCAGGCGGGGACGATCGAGCCGCGTGGCAGGTGTGCCATCGACGGCCACGGGGTGACCGGAACGGTGTGGCTGGGGACCACGGTGGACGGTGACGTGCAGGTCTCGGTGATGGCCGGCGCCGGGTGACGACCGATCGTGATGACCCGATGACGATAGGGTGCGGGCATGGAATTCATGAAGCCGATGGTCTTGCCCGTCCAGATCCGTGCCGCCGAACGCCACGGCACCGTCGACCTCTACATTCCATCCGACGAACGCCGCCCGGCGATCATCTTCGTGCACGGCGGCCCGTTGCCGCCCGGCATGGACCCGCTGCCGCGCGAGTGGCCGCTGTTCCAGGCGTACGCGTCACTGGCCGCCGACCGCGGTGTCGTCGGCGCGGTCGTGGAGCACCGGTTGCAGGGCCCGGACTCGTACCCCGCCGCCGCCGACGACGTCGCGGGCGCCGTGAAACTGCTGCGCGATGACCCCCGGGTGGACGGCGAACGCGTCGTGATCTGGTATTTCTCGGGTGCCGGCCGGCTCGCCGCGGACCTGCTGCGCGACCCGCCGGAGTGGCTGCGCGCGGTCGCCATGACGTACCCGATGCTCACGCCGTTCCCGGACTGGCCCGACGAGCCGCGTTTCCGCCCGGCCGAGGCGGTGGCGTCGGCGGGTTCGCTGCCGATCATCCTGACCCGCGTCGGCCAGGAGAACCCGGCGATCGCCGAGGGCGTGGCGGTGTTCGTGGCCGCCGCCGAGAAGGCGAACCTGCAGGTCATCGACGTCCCCGACGGCGGGCACGGCTTCGACAACCAGAACGACTCCGACGAGTCCCGGGCCGCGATCGTCAAGGCCTTCGACCTGGTGCTGTCCGCCCTGTCGTAACGACCGCCGCCGGCGTGGGAGCCTGGCCGATCCGCACCCGGGCCTCCCACGCAGCGCGCCGGCTCAGAGCAACGGCAGCAGGTGCTCGCGGATCAGCCCGAGCGCCGGCTGCCAGTCCGCCGGCAGCGCGTCCGTCGGCGGCGGGCCGACGTCGAACCGCGGGTCGCCGGTGGTCACGACCACCGCGCCCGGCAGCACCACCACGTGCTGACCGGCCCAGCCACCCGCCAGCACCAGGCCGTCGTCGCCGACCCAGACGCCGAACCCGTACGGCAGGGACTCCGGTGGTCCGCCCGCCGAGTGCGCCCGGAACATCTCGGCCGCGAACCCCGGGTCCAGCAGCGGGCGCCCGCCGGCGCGCCACAGCTCCCCGAGCCGGCCCAGCGATTCCGCCGAGAGCCGCAGGTGCGCGAACCCCCACGTCACACCGTCCGGGTCGGCCGGCCACACGGCGTCGGTGATGCCCAGCGGCCGGAACAGCTCGGTCTCGGCGACCTCGGCCACCGGCCGGCCCAGCACGTCCTGCAGGGCCGCGGAGAGCAGGTGGAACGCGCCGTTGTCGTACCCGAAGGCGCCGGGCTCCCGCACCGGCGCGGCGGCGATCCGCGCGACCTGCCCACCCGGCAGCGCCGTGACGGTGTCGATGTCCCACGGCCCGTCCGTCGCGGCGCCACGCGTCATGGTGAACAGCTGCCGCCACGTGGCTCCGTGCGGCAGCCGCTGATCGAGATCGGGCAGCAGGCCCTGGCGCGCGGCGATCCCGGCGACCGAGGCGACGACCGTCTTGGTCACCGAGAAGACGTCGGCGACCACCGGGCCGCGGTAGTGCTCGTCGAACACGACCGACCCGCCGACGAGGACCCGCAGGTGACTGGTGTGCGCGTAGCGCGGGTCGCGGCGCACGATGCCCCCGATCGTGCGGCACGCCGCGACCAGGTCAGTCACTCACCCACCCGGCGAAGCCGAACGCGAAACCGGTCAGCAGCCAGCCGCCCGTGCGCTTGCGGGAGAACTGCAGGCCACTCGGGATCGTCACTGCCGCATCGTATCCGTGCCGGCCGATCTCAGGGGAACAGTGTCAGGCCGGGATCACCCACCATCGCAGCGGCGCGATCGGCGGTGAGCACGCCTCGGTGGGGCGCGGCGCGGGATGCGACTGCTGCGGTCCCGGTTCCGGGGTGGCCTTGAGATCCCGGATCGGGCAGGCCGAGCCCGGGGACGCCGCCGGCCAGGCGCAATCGGACCGTCCGGCGGCGCCCGGCCTGCGGAAATATTGCAGGTGTAGGGGACACTGTGGCCGTGACCAGCGCTCCATCGACGTATCCCTGTCCCCACTGCGGGGCGGTCGCCTCGGCGCAGACCGGCTGCCCGGGGTGCGGGCGCGGCCCGGACCGGGACGCGATCGAGGTGATGCGCCTCGATGCCGAACTGGCCGAGCTGAACCGGCAGCTGGACGCGGCGCGCGCCACGGTCACGACCATCCACCGGCGCATCGGCGAGATGGCGCTGCAGCGTAACGCGGTCGCGTTGCGGGTGACGAGCGCGCGGCAACCGACGGCGCCGACCACCCGGCCGGCACCGTCACCGGCGCCTGCACCGTCACCTGCCCCGGCGACGCGCGCGGCACCCGCGCCGGCGGTCGCGGTCACGACCGAGCCGAAACTCTCCACGCTCACCGTCCAGAATGTCTTGTTCATCCTCGGTGGCCTGCTGCTCGTCGTCGCGGCCGCCGTCTTCACCGCCGTGGCCTGGGCGCAGGTCGGCGTCACCGGCCGGGCCGCCATCCTCGCCGGCGCCACCGCCGCGATCCTGGCGGTGCCACCGTTCGCAGCGCGGCGCGGCCTGCACGGTGCCGCCGAGACCCTGGCCGCGGTCGGGTTGCTGATGATCCTGCTGGACGGGTACGCCGCCTGGGCGGTCGACCTCGCCGGCGTACAGGCTCTCGACCCGCAGGTGTACGCGGCAGCCGTCTGCGCCGCCACCACGGTGATCGCGTACGGCTACGGGCGGGCGGCGCGGCTCACCGGCCCGCGGATCGCCGCGCTGGCCGTCGCGCAACCGGTGCTTCCCCTGCTCGCCGTGGCCGCCGGCGCCGACGCCACGGGCTGGTCGGTCACCCTGACCGGGGTCGCCGCGATCAACCTGGCGGTGCTGTGGCGGCGCCGGTTCCGGTTCGCCGGGACGGCCGTGGTCGCGTACCTCTGCGGTGTCGCCGCCATCGCCGGTGCCGCCCTGACGGCGCTGCTCGATCTCGCCGCCGCCGCGACACCGGCGCAGGCCGTGATCTCCGGCGGTGCGCTGACGCTGGCTGCCGCGCTGGTCACCGGTGGTGCGGCGCTGTCCGGCAACCGGACGGCACAGGCGATAAGCGCCTGCCTGCTCACCCTCGCCGCCGCGGGCGCGGCAGGCCGATGGTCCATCCTCTTGAGCGAGGGTACGGCTGTCGCGCGCCTGGCCCTCGTCGGATGGACGACGGCCGCGCTCGTGGTACTCGCCCAGCCCCGCCTGCCCGGCCGCGTCCGGCGCGGCCCCTGGATCGCCGCGCTGATCGTGGCGGCGGTCCCGGCGTTCGGCGCGGCAGCCGCCACGATCACTGCCGCCCTCGCCGGCATCGGGGCGGCCCAGCCCCTGCTGACGGCACCCCTGGACGGCACCGTCACCGGGCCGGGCTTCGACCTGATGGTGGCCACGGTCGCGGTCGTCTGCGCGTACGCCCTCCTGCTCCCCCGCCCGGTCCGCACCGACCTGGCCCTGACCGCCGTGGCCGCGCTCGCCGTGCAGGCGCCCGCCGCGTTCGCGCTCCCCTGGTGGACCACCCCGATCCTCGCCCTGGCCGTCGCCGCCGGCGCCGCCGCGACCGCCGCCCGCACCGCTCACCCGCCGGCGTTCCGGATCACCGTGACCGCGACGATGTCCGCGTTCGCCCTGCTCACCGCCCTGGGCGACCCGGCAGTGGCCGCCGCCGCGTTCGCCGCGCTCACCGCCCTCGGGTTGACCATCGCCTACCTGGTCCGGTCCGGCCCGCGCCGCACCGACCTGGGCGCGGCAGCCGCCGCCGCGGGCCTGCTCGCCCTGCCACCGGCCGTCCTGTTCGCCATGGAAGCCGCCGGCTCTCCGCAGGCCTGGCAGATCCGCGCCCTGCCCGCCGTGGCCGTGCTCCTGGCCGTGGCCGCCGCGCGCACCCCGTGGTACCGCCCGCAAGCCCTCGCCGTCTCCCTGCTGGTCACCGCCCTGTTCCCGGTCGCCGCCACCTACGGCTCCGACCCGGTGTCCCTCTACGCAGCCACCGCCCTGCTCCTGATCGCCGCCGTCCTACCCACCGCCGCACCCGGCCCGGCCGTCGCATCCCCCGAAGCCGCCACCGCGACCGCCGGCTCGCCGCCGGTTGCCGCCCTCAACCCCACCCCGCCCCCGGACGCCGCTTCCAGCCCGACCTCACCGCCTGGCACCGCTCCCAGCCCGACCGCGCCGCCGGGCGCCACTCACAGCCCGACCTCACCACCTGACGCCACTCCCAGCCCGACCGCGCCGCCGGCCGTCGCTCCCGGCCGCACCACCGCAACCGCCTCCGGCGCCCGCGTCGCAGCCGCCCTCGCGGCGGTCATCCCCGTCCTCGCCCTGCTCAACGCCACCGGCCCCGACCTGGCCGTAGCCCTGACCGAGCCCTACGGCGCGCTGATCGACTTCTGGACCGGCGACGTCCCCACAGCACCGGCCGCCAGATGGTCAAGCATCGCCGCGCTGCTGCTCACCGCCGTCGCCGCCGCCCTGACCGCCGTCCGATCCGGATCAGCGCATCCCCGTCGCGCCGCGCTCTGGGCCGCCGCACCCCTGATCGCCGTCGTCATCCCGCTGACCGTCGCGGCCCTGCACGCGCCCTGGCCCGCCGTACCCCTGGCCGCCCTGATCACGGGCCTGACCGGCATCGTCGCCCTGACCCTGGCACCCGCGCCCGGCTCATGGGCCGCCCTGCTCGCCGTAGTCCTGACCGGCCTGGCCGCCGCGGGCACGGCGGGCACCACCCCGGTCCGCGGCGCCATGCTGACCGCGTTCGCCCTGATCACCGTGGCATCCGCGGTCATCGGCGTGTCCGGACGTGACCAGGGCGCCCGGATCGTCGGCTGGCTCACCGGGTCGCTCTCGGTGGTCGTCGTCGCGTACACCTCAGCCGTCCTGGCCGGGCTCGAAGCCGGCGGCCCCGCCCTGACCGTGCTCGCCGCCGCCGCGGTGCTTGCCGCAGTGGAGTTCGTGCTGGCCAAGCACCGCCCCGACGAGGCCCCCGCCGTCGCCGCCGTGGCACACGCGTCCGCGCTGATCGCCCTGCTGCTCGCCGCCACATCCGAGCTGGACGCCCTGATCGCCACCCTCTGGTCGGTGGTCCTCGCGGTCCGCGCCCTGCGCCCCGCCGAACGTCCCGTTGTCCGATTCCGATACGCGGTAGCGGCCGCCTGCACAGTCCTGCTCGGCTGGTGGCTGTTCCTCGAGGCCCGCGACGTCGACGTGGCCGAGGTCTACACCGTCCCGGCCGCCGCCCTGGCCGTCAGCCTGGGCCTGCTGTCCCGCCGGAGCCGCCCCGAGCTGCCGTCCTGGACCGCCTACGGCCCCGCCCTGGCCGCCGGCTTCCTGCCCACCCTCGCCATGATCAACGCATCGGACGGCCCGGAGTACGCCCGCCGCCTCCTGCTCGGCGTCGCCGCCCTGATCGTGCTGGTCCTCGGCGCGCGGGCCCGCCTGCAAGCCCCGGTCGTCACCGGCGGCGTGATGCTGGCCCTGGTCGCCCTGCGCGAACTCATCCAGTTCTGGGACCTGGTCCCCCGCTGGTTGCCGCTGGCCGTCGGCGGCCTGCTGCTGGTCGGCATCGCCACCACCATGGAACAGCGCCGCCGAGACCTGACCCGGCTACGCAACGCCGTCGGCCGCATGACGTGACCACGGTCGCCCCCACTCCCGCTCCCGCCAGGAAGAAAACCGATTCCGCATGACCGACCACTCCCTGACCGCACTGCGCGCCGAAGCCACCGCCCTGATCACCGCACTCGGCGCCCTCACCCCGGATGCCTGGGAACGGCCGACCCGCTGCGAGCCCTGGCTGGTCCGCGACGTCGTGGGGCACATCATCACCGTGCTGTCCCGGGTCCCCGACATGGTCGCCGCACCCGCACCCGAGCACGCCGACACCAGCGCCACCGACTACTACCGCCCCGACCACCGGTTCAGCGACACCGCCAACACCGCCCGGATCGCTGCAGCCCAGGACCGGGCGGCCGCGCCCGACGTCACCACGCCGACCGGCGACCTGTCGGCAACCGTGACCGCCGTCGTCGCGGCCTGCCGCGACGAACCCGCCGGCCGGGTCGTGCGCACCCGGCACGGCGACGCCATGCTGCTGACCGACTTCCTCACCACCCGCGTGGCCGAACTGGCGATCCACGGCCTCGACGTCGCCGACGCCCTGCGGGAAACGCCCTGTCTGACCGCTCCGGCGGCGCGGCACCTGCAGCACCTGCTCTTCGGCCCGGACTGGCGGACTGCTGCCGGCACGCTCGGCTGGGACCCGGTGACCCTGCTGCGCAAGACGACCGGCCGCGCCCCGGTCACCGCGACCGAGGCGGCGACCTTGACCGGCGTGGGCCTGCGCCGGCTGACCCTCGGCTGAGCCCACCCCGGCCGCGATTCACCCCGCGCCGGCCGGTCGCCACGACGACTCCAGCTGCCGCTGACAGCCGCCACCACGTACGACTGCCACCACGTACGACTGCTACCACGTACGCCTGCCGCCGCGTACGCCTGCCGCCGCCGCGTACGCCTGCCGCCAAAGCAAGGGGGAAGTCGCCGGAAATAGCGGCAGGGGCGGCGGTGTTCAGCTCATTGCGCGCGGCGGAAGCCAGCGCCGGCGCGGGAAGAGGTAGGCGTCATGAAGGTTCGCAACTCGCTGCGCTCCCTGAAGAGCAAGCCGGGCAGCGTCGTCACCCGGCGTCGCGGGCGGCAGATCGTCGTCAACAAGAAGAATCCGCGGTGGAACGGCCGCCAAGGCTGATCACCCCGTGCATCGCGAGAAGGCCGGAGCCCCGTCACCACGAGGCTCCGGCCTTCCTTGTGCGGCCACCAGGTCGTTGATCGGGCCGGCAGCGAACCCGGTGATCGACAGCGAACGCCGGCCGGTCAAGCCGGCGCGTGTTTGGCGACATGGACGGCGAACGGGTCCAAGCCGACCTCCGCCCGCCGCTGATCCATCCGCTCAGGGTCTTCGCACGGCCACGGGACGGGGGCGCCGTTGACGATGCCGGCGATCTGCGTGCCGTAGATCTGCGGACGACCCTCGTTGATCAGGAGGCGGTCGTGCAGCATGGCCAGCTGGGTGGTGTCGCCCTTACCCGCGCGCACCGCCTCGGTCATCAAGGTCAGCGCTCGCCGTTGCAGGTGCAGGTGGCGGTCGGCGTGCTGGGCTACCAGCCACGCCCTGCGGGCCGCCTCGTGAACAACGAGTTCTGCGGTGGGCCACCCGTGCTCATCGATGATCTCGATCAGACGATCGCCGTTGCGGACGGTGACCCTGCGATGTGCCAGCTGGGCGTTGACGTCGTCGCTGAGCGCGCCCGGCTGCAGCTTCCGATCCTCATCGGTCATGTCCATCAGTTCTCGCGCGAGTGCGTCGTCGACCATGCCCGGCACGCTAGACGAGCCGCGATTTCCGCCTCCTCACCCCGAGCAACATATCGACGCTAGTCAATTGGTGATACTTGTAGAGGCGAACAATGCACGCCATGAGCCGGCGGGCGACAAGGCAGTTCACCATCCCCGTCACGCCTGCTCGTCGTCGTCCGGCCAGGACGGCTCGTCCGAAACCTTCCACAGCTGCAACCGGTACGCGTCGAAGCGGCCAGGGAAGGGCCCGGCGTCCTGCGGCGCGAACCCGCCGGAGACGCCGCGGTTGTACGCCACGATCCGGGCGCCGTACGTGCCGGCGCCGGTCGGCAGCTCCACTCCGACGTGAACGGCCGACTCCAGGGCCTGGACCGAGCTGAACCGGCCGCCGGGCAGGGCCAGCTCGGCCACCGCGACCTCGTCCGGCACCCCCTCGGGCGTATCCGGTGAATCGTCCCGGACCTCGACCACGACGGACGCCGTGCCGGTGCCGGCCGCTCGGGCGACAACGGCGTTGGGGCCCCACGCGAAAAGCCCGTGCCCGAAAGCCCGCCGGGCCGCCTCGAAGTTCGAGGCCTCGTCGCATGTGGGATCGAAGATCGTGAAGAGCCCGTACTGCGGGTTCACGGTGAACGAATACTCGAACACAACCGGCATACCGCCGAAGGTAAAGCAGTTCGTGGACCGGGGAACGCCCGACCGGCGGGCGTCGTCACCTGCCGTGTCAGCGGGGGGCCGGGACGTCGGCGAACGCGGCCGGCGCCGGCAGGGTCCGGGCCCTGGTCGGCGGGCAGAAGGCGGCGAAGGCTCGCTCCACCAGCCGACCCTCGGGGACGGTCCCGTTGACCGTGATCCGCTGATCCTGGTCACAGCAGACGACGTGGTCGCCGGCCACGCCGATGATCCGCTTGATGTAGTTCTGGCCGGGGACAGCCGACCACTCCCGAGGTGGCTCGAAGACCGCGACGTCGCCGCGACCGGGCGATCCGAACCGGTAGGCGGTCTTGTTGACGAGGACCTTGTGGGCCAGGGAACCCCTCTGCGCTCGCGCGATGGGACAGGTGGCGGTGGCTTGCCAAGACTGAGCACGGTGGGGGCATCGCGACGCCGAGGCCTACGGACGCCGAGACCTAGCGACGTCCTCACCAGCCTGGGTCCGGCTTCACGGCCGGAATGGGTCCGTACGACCGTCGGTGAATGGTTTTTCCCCGGATCATGGTGGCTCGACTCGTGGCATCCGGACTGCTGAGCCGGGTGCGGCCGATCATGCCGATGGCCTTCGCGGCCGGTTGACTCCGGTGGCGCAAGATCCATCTCTTGATGCGGACGTGTGCATTCTGCATTCAGCATGCTTTTGCATTACGCATGCAAGCAATCACGGCAGATACGAACGAGCGGATCTCAGAGGCGACCTCTTGATGGATAAGGCTCCATTCGCTGGCGGACCCTGAGAGAATCTGAGAGGAAATTGAGCCGGAACGCGGGGATGCCCTCCAATGTTCCCGGCCGGCCAGTTCGTACACTCTCTGAAGGGAATTTTTCATGAACCGCCGCTGGTCTCGCCTTTTGGTTCTCGGTGCTTGCGCTTCGTTCGCCGGCCCGCTACTCATCGCGCCGGCCCAGGCCGCACCGGTCGCAACGTCAGCCGTCACCATTCAGAACGTTCCCGTCACGCCGCGTCAACCAGCTGACCAGGCACAAGGCAGCGCCTATGAAGGCACCCTCGGCCGGGTCTACCATCATGACGAGTACAAATGGTGCGGGATGACCTGCGGCTGGAAACTGCACCGTTATTACACCTACGTGAAACTGACATTGCCGGACAGTGCAGACATCGAGCAGATGATCTGGGACCAGGTGTACAAATACATGCGCTGTGTTGTCCAGAGGGCCGGGGTTGCCATTGTCATAACGTCGATCTCCACCGGCGGCGTGTCTCTCCCGATTATTCTCGCGGCCTTCGAGGAAGCGGGCAGTTATTGCGGCGACGCGGCACTGGACGATATCTGGGACGTTGCGGCGAATGCGATCCTGACCACCTACGTCGACAGATGACGAGCCGTAACGCGGCGTACGGATCCTGCGGTCGCTGCGGTCCCGGTGTTCCGGGCCGGTCGGGACAGTCCCGGTTGAGGCGGGGTCACGCCGCCGGGGCCAGCTTCCCGGCGGCGTGCCGGGCGGCGATGTAGCCGAAGACGAGGCCCTGCCCGATGGTGGCGCCGGCGCCGGGGTAGGACGCGCCGTAGGCGTTGGCGGCGGTGTTGCCGATCGCGTACAGGCCGTCGATCGCCGTGCCGTCGGCCCGGAGCGCGCGGCCGTACTCGTCGGCCCGGACACCGCCGCAGGTGCCCAGATCACTCAGGACGACCTGCACGGCGTAGAGCCGGCCCCGCAACGGCCGCAGGTTCGGGTTCGGCGTCATGGTGGGGTCGCCGTAGTAGCGGTCGTAGGCGCTGGCGCCCCGCCCGAAGTCCTCGTCGTGGCCGGTGGCGGCCAGATCGTTGAACCGGTGCAGGCTTTCCGTGACAGCACTCTCGGGCAGGCCCGCCGCCCGGGCGAGGCGTCGCGGATCGGCGGCCTGGTGCGCGATGCCCGCGGCGTACCAGGAGCGGGGCAGCGGCATGCGGGGGAAGACGGTGCCAGCCAGCACGTAGCTGTCCCGGTAGCGCTTGTCGAAGACCAGCCACATCGAACCGACCGGGTCGCCGGCCTTCTCGCGGGCCAGGACCCGCTGGCCGAAGGTCATGTAGTCGGTGGATTCGTTGAGGAACCGGCGGCCGTGCCGGTCGAGCATGAGGGAACCGGGCAGGGACCGTTCGGCGAGCAGCACCTGCGGGGCGCCGCCGGCGAGGGGTGCGACCGCCGGGAACCACCAGGCCTGGTCCATCAGGGCGGTGCCGGCGCCGGCCCGCTGGGCGATGCGGATGGCGTCGCCGGTGTTGCCGTCGGCGCCGAGGCTCCAGCGTTCCCGCAGGGCCGGGGACTGGTGACGGTGCCGGGCCTCGATGTCGTGGTCGAAGCCGCCGGCGGCGAGGACGACCCCGCGGCGCGCGGTGACGGTCACGGTGCGGCCGTGCTGTTCGACGACGGCGCCGGTGACCTTGCCGTCCTCGGTCACCAGGTCGACGAGCGCCGTCTCGGTCCAGACCGGGATGCGGGCGCGCAGCACACCGGCGTACAGGCCGGCGGCCAGTGCTTGACCTCCGGCGACGTACCGTCGGCCGAGCGCGAGGCCACCGATGCCCTGGGCCATCCGGCGGGCGATCTTCGGCAGGGCTGTGCCGGGTACGCGCGCCATCAGGTTCATCCACCGGTAGTCGGCGCCGGTGACCGGCATCGGCACGGGCGCCGACAGCATGGCGGGCCGCAGCCGGGCGCGTTCGGCACCGAGCAGCGACAGGTCGAAGGGACGGCATTCGCAGCTGCGCCCGGCAGCGCTGCCGCCGGGCCGTTCGGGGTGGTAGTCGGCGTAGTCGCGGGCCCAGGTGAAGCGCATCGGGGTGGTGCGGCGCAGCAACTCGACGGCCGCCGGGCCGTGTGCCAGGGCGTTGCGCCACCGCTCGGCCGGTGCGGTCTCGCCGACCACCGAGTCCAGGTAGGTTGCGGCCCGGTCGATGCTGTCGACGGCGCCCGCGGCGAGCAGTTCCGGGTTGGCCGGGATCCAGAACGCGCCGCCGGACCGGGCGGTCGATCCACCGACGTAGGCGGTCTTCTCGACGATCAGGGCGTCGAGACCCTGCTCGTGGGCGGCCAGGGCGGCGGCCATGCCGGTTCCGGAACCGATGATCAGCAGGTCGACGGTGGTGTTCGCGGCCGGTGTCACGGGCAGGGTGGGCGGAGCCATGCGATTCACCTCGGCGGATGCGGGAACGCGGCCGGCCGGCCGGCGAGATCACGCTAGCGCGTGCCAGGCGCTCGGGCAGCCCTGCGACCTCGCGGCGACGGCCGGCTTCGGGCTCAACAGCACCCCCGGAACGGGGGATCATAGCGACGGTTACGCTAGGTCATCAGCAAACCGAGGAATGTGGTTGCAGATGGTCAATGCACAGGAGTTCGCCCGGCGGCTCAGCACACTCGGAGCCAAGGAGTTCACCCTCGACGACGTAATCGATCTGGCGACCGACGCCGATATCCGCATCAGCCCCGACCTGGAGATCGGCGAGCCCGTGGCGCAGCGCCTGCTGGACCGCCTCTCCCCGGCAGTGCCGATCACCGGGGCGCAGATCGTGGCGTCGCAGTGGCCTCCGCCGGTGTCGGACCGCCCGGCGGCGCCGCCGGCGGTGTTCTCCAGCCCCGGCCCCGTGAACGCCCCGGCCGAGCAGCGGGGCCGCAGCCGCGGTTCGGGGCAGTCCCGTCCCGGGCGGCGACCCGACTCCCGGCGAAGCGGCCGGTGAACCGGGCGGTCGCTCCGGGTGGGACGGCGGCAGCACCCACCGCGGCCACGCTGCCGAGCCGGTCCCTTCCCGCACGGAAGGCCTGAACGGCAGGGGTACGGGCGCGGCCCCGCCCGTACGCCAGGCGTGTCTCAGGCGGTGGGGTACTCGTCGATGACGTGCTCGGCCCATTCGGTTTCCGGGCCCTGCTGGCCGTCGGCGAGGCTTTCCCACATCGCCAGGTGGGTCATGAAGTTGTTCGGGGCGGCGCCGTGCCAGTGCCATTCGCCCGGCGGGGTGTAGACGGTGTCGCCGGGACGAATCTCGACGATCTCGCCGCCGCGGGACTGCACGAGGCCGATGCCTTCGGTGACGTGCAGGGTCTGGCCGTTGGCGTGCCGGTGCCAGGCGGTGTGCGCGCCGGGCGAGAAGCGCACGACGTTGACGCGGAGCTGCGAGGGCGGCTCCCCGGCGGCGATGACGTCGAACCAGACGTCGCCGGTGAACATCTGCGCCGGGCCCTTGGTGCTCGGCTGCTTCTTCTGAACGTGCACGGGTGTCTCCTGGAGTGTCCTTGTCGTGCGGGTGATGCGCTGCACCCGTAAGTCCGCGAGGTGCTGTGACAGGTCAGAACCGGATCAGGACCTTGAGGGCCTCGCGGTCGTCCATCGCCTGGTAGCCGGCCGGCGCTTCCTCGATGCCGATGGTCTGGTCGAAGACCTTGCCGGGCTCGACCTCGCCGTCGAGCACGTCCGGCATCAGTTCCTCGATGTAGTGGCGTACCGGGGCCGGTCCGCCGGTCAGGGTGAGGTTGCGGCCGAACAGGTTCCAGCCGATGTCACCGTCGGTGTACTGCGGCACACCGACCCGGCTGATCACGCCGCCGACGCGGGCCACACCCAGGGCCTGCTCGTACGCGGGCATGTGCCCGACGCATTCCAGGACGGTGTGGGTGCCGTCGCCGCCGGTCAGCTCGCGGACCTTCGCGATGCCCTCCTGGCCGCGCTCGGCGACGACGTCGGTGGCGCCGAATTCGACGCCCAGGTCGGTGCGGACCTTGTGCCGGCCCATCAGGATGATCCGTTCGGCGCCCAGGCGCTTGGCCGACAGCACCGCGAGCAGGCCGACCGCGCCGTCACCGATCACGGTGACCGTGGTCCGCGCGTTGACGCCGGCGCGCACGGCGGCGTGGTGACCGGTGGCGAACACGTCCGACAGGGTCAGCAGCGACGGCAGCAGCGCCGAATCGGCCGCGACCGGAATCTTGACGAGGGTGCCGTCGGCCTGCGGAACGCGTACCGCCTCCGCCTGCCCGCCGCCGATCCCGCCGCCCGCCCAGAAACCGCCGTGCCGGCACGAGGTCTGGAAGCCTTCGCGACAGAAGTCGCAGGTGTTGTCCTGCCACGCGAAGGGCGCCACCACCAGGTCACCCGGCTTGACCGTACGCACGTCCTGGCCGGCCTCCTCGACCACGCCGAGGAACTCGTGGCCCATCGGCGTGCCGTTCTCGTCCGCCGGCATCGAGTGGTACGGGTGCAGGTCACTGCCGCAGATGCACGCCTGCACGACGCGCACCACCGCGTCGGTGCGCTCCTGCAGCTTCGGATCGGGCACGTCGATCACGCGCACGTCGCCGGCACCGTACATGTAAGTCGCACGCATCAGAGAGGATCCTTTTCCTGGAGAACTGAAGCCGATATCCAGCTAAACAGGCAGATCAGCCGCGTGGGAGTCTCTGCCGAACCAGGTACCGCCAGTACCTCCCAGCCCGGCCGCGCCGGACGTAGCGTCGAAGGCATGGACCTCGTTCGCGCCACTCTTCGAGAACACGACCGGCACTCCGAACCTGGCCCGGTTCGGTCTTCCTCAGCCCGGTCTCGTAAGAGCCTCTACCGCGACTGGGAGCAGCTGGCCGAGGACGTCGTCGCGCTGCTGCGGGGCGACGCCGGCCGCGACCCGTATAACAGCGATCTTTCCGCCCTGATCGGGGAGCTCACCACCCGCAGCGACCATTTCCGCACATGGTGGGCGGCGCACAACGTGCGCCCGCACCGCACTGGCGTCAAGAACCTGCACCATCTGGTGGTCGGCGACCCCACCTGACGACGAGATCGGCACCGTCGCCGCGTTCCTGATGGGCCGCGACGGCTCCTTCATCACCGGCTCCGACCTGCTCATCGACGGCGGCGTCATCGCCTCCATCGCCGCCAGCCGCTTCCAGGTGCAGGTGGGCTGACCGCTCCCGGCCCTGCGCCTTACCGTTCCCTGCCCCGCCCGGCGACGTTGGTGTCCGTGCAGAACGCCGACGCCGCCGAGGGCGACGTTGGTGTCGGTGCAGGACGCCGACGCCGCCGAGGGCGACCCGACAACGAGAAGGAGCCAGCGATGCGCAAGAACCACAACAAGGTGACCCGCCGGTGAGCCGTTGGAGAACCGCGACCGGCCTGGCCGCGTTTGTGATCACTGCCGCGGCCGCCGCCACCGCCGTCGCCGGTGTCCCGGTGCCGCCGGGCGACGCCGCCGGGACCGCCGGGCTGGGCGAGGTCGTCATCGTGATCGGCGGCGACACACCCGCGACCGGATACGGGCTGACGGCCTGGGACTGCCCGGAACTCGCCGGCGGCTACCACTCCTGAGCCCCGTCACACAAGCGGACGGCGCCTTCCAGTTTCTCGTAGGGTGATGGGCATGAGCTCGTCACCGGCCCCGCGCCCCTCCAGCGGTGCCGGGCTCCGGCAGCGGAGGGGGCGGCGTGGTGTTGCTTGCCCTCGGCGCGGTTGCGGTCCCTGGGCAGAGGGCTGCGGTCGGCTGCGGCGGGTCCGCGTGGCGTTTGTTGATCTGCTAGCGGTGCGAAATCGCGGTTTTGACCCCATGATCACAGCGATTTCGTAGCGCTAGCAGATCAACATCTCGACAGGGCGGCACGTCCGGCGCCACTGGGGCCGGAACCGGGGGAACGGGCAGCAGCGCAGCGGGGCCAGGATCTTCCAGGTCTTGAGGGTGGCGTCGCTCGCTCACCGCGTGCGCGGATCTTCGCGTGAGTCTGTTGACCTCTTCTCCCGGCATGGCGGCTTCGGCCGGAGGCGACGCCGCCTGAACGGCGCGCACGCTGCCTCGGGCACCCTGATAGCCCGAGGCAAGAGTCTGACAGCGTCCTCGACAATCAAGATCTGCGACTTCGCCGACAGTAATGTGATCGAGATTCCGGAGCCGCTGTTCGACGCCTTCCCGGACGGCCGCCACTGGTACTGAGTTCAGTGAGCCCTTTCATCCTGCGTGGCGGTTGGCTTCGACGTGGTGCGAACGATGCCATCTGCTCCACTCCAGAGAGCGTCCCGCATCGCCGTAGCCACGGGTTCGTGGGCAAGCGGAGGCAAGTCCTCCGGCCGGAACCAGCGGATCTCGTCATGTTCATCGGGAGCGGCGTTTGTCGGTGTTCCCTCCCACTCGTCGACGATCCAGGCGCTGAGGCGCACGGATTCCCTTTCCTGACCGATCTTCAATCGGCACAGGCGGATCGCCGAGCCTGTTGCTACTCGCACGCCCAGTTCCTCATGCATCTCTCTGGCGAGCGCAGCCAGTTCTGTCTCGCCTGCCTCGATGTGCCCGCCGGGCAGATCCCACACGTCCGGGTAGACACGACGAGCCGGGCTTCGGTGGACGAGCAGCACTCGGCCGTCGCGAACCAACGCCGCGGTGACGATCTCAGGCATGGGCGGGATTGTGGCATGGCCAACCGGCCGACAATGTCTGCGAGAAGCACTGTCGTTCCGGAGATGAGGAAGCCGTGCCCACCGAAGCATCCCGTTCGCCGCTCATTCTGTCGATTTCCTGGGGTCGCATGGAGATCGAGGGCCTTGCCGCAGGCAAAGACTTCACACTCCACCCCGGCGGTGGCCGCCCATGGGACTGGTCCGAAACAGGGACCCAGCACAGTCCCGGCATCCAGCCCGGCGACGTCGAGGAGATCCTGGCCCACGGCGCCACGACCGTCGTGCTCTCCCGTGGCATGCAGCGGCAACTTCAGGTCGACCCACGCACGCACGATCTGCTGAACGAGCGTGGAATCACCGTCCACGAAGCCGAAACCACCGAGGCAGTGAAGATCTACAACGACCTCGCCGCCAATGGTGTCGCCGTCGCGGGCCTGTTCCACTCGACCTGCTGATCGCAAGCAAACCCCCGCCGGCCCACGGCAGCCGGCAGAGGTGAGCGCAGGGGCCACCCTGATCCGTCAGGATCACCGTGCCGGAACAATGCCTTTGTGGATGTCGCTGAACTGCTCGCCCGGGCCGTCGAACAGGTGCCGGCCACTGCCGTCGGCGAGGCGGGCGTGACCGCCACTGACGTGCGCGAATATCTGGAGATCAACGAATTGGAGGTCGCCCTCCAGTTCCTTGCCGACCTGTACGACGGATGGCGCCCGACAACTCAGTGGTGGGACTTGCTCATCGCGGCCGCCGACCTCATGTGGCTCGCCGATATCGCCACCTGGTGCCGGTGGGGGCGTTGGGAGAGCATGCACGGGATCGTCCGTGCCGAGGTGCGGCTGATTCCGCCGTCCGAGGGCGGCCGGACGACCGCCATCCCCGGTCAGGGCGTTCTGCGCCCGCTCTGGGACATCGGCCGGCGCACCGCGGCGGGGGCTCTGCCGAGGGCAGAGCCGCAAACGGTGACGACGGCCCGGTCGCCCCCTACCGTTTGATCATGGCGATCGACAAGCACGCCGGTGTCACCGCGTTCACCCATCACCTGACCGGCTGGCTGCGCCGGCTCATGCCGCCCGGCCCGCGTCTCGACCGGCTCACCGCCGATCTGGAGGCCAGCTTCGCCGACCGGCCGGAACCGCTCACCGCGGCCCGTTGCCGTGCCGTCGAGGCCCGCGCGCAACGGCACACCCGCCACCTCGAACTGCATTTCGACGCCGGCGCGACGGCAGAGCCGGACACCCGGTCGCACGGCTGGCCCGCGGTCGATCCGGAGCAGGTGCGGGCCAGGGCGGCCGGGGTCCGCGAGGTGCGACGCCTGCCGGACGGCACCTTCGCGCTGACCCTGGACACCCTCGATCCGGTCCAGTACGCCGGTCCGTACCTGCAGGCCGCCTTCGCCCTGGCCCGCGGTGCCGGCCGGCTGGTGGTGGACCTTCGCGGCAACGGGGGTGGCGACCCGGGAACCCTGGCGCTGGTCGCCGAGCATCTGCTGGGGGACGACGCGCAGGCACTGTCCGAGGTGATCTACCGGGATCGGCGCCGCCAGTGGTGGACCCGGGCACGCCCGGCCGGCTCGGCGCTGACCCAGGACCTGGTCGTACTGGTCAGCTCGCACACCTACTCCTCGGCGGAAGCCCTGGCCTATCACCTGCAGGCACGCGGCCGGGCCGTAATCGTCGGCGAGACCACCCGGGGCGCCGCCGACCATGTCACCCCGGTACGGCTGACCGGCCAGGTCGTCGGACTACTACCGGAGGCCACCGTGATCGACGCCGTCACCGGCACGAACTGGGAGGGCTCCGGCGTGCGCCCCGACGTCGCGTGCGCGGCGGAGAAGGCCTGGGATGTGGCGCTCGCCCTGCCGGTACGTGATCGGACGCCCGCGACGGGCCGTTGAGCTGGCGTCTGATCGCATCAACGTCCGGATCACTCGGACGGTGGTTGCAGGGTGGCTGGTGTGTTGCGAGAATTCGGCAGTCGTCAGGATTGCGAGGCGCAGGTGGCTGACCGACCAGATCTTGTCGTGCAAGTCCGCTCAGAAGAGGGTGACAACCAACGTGACCTGCTGTTACTGACCGGGCAGTTGCGCGCCGCACTGCTCGATCTCGACCTGGACGATGTCGAGTCTCGCACCGGTGGCGAGGGACCCGCGGGCAGTAAGGGTGCCGGCCTTGTCGAATCGCTGGTTGTCAAGCTCGGCGTGGTCGCCGTGACGGCCGCGCTCGGCAAGATCCGGGATTGGGCCGGCCGCAGCGGCCGCAGCGTCAAGATCAGCATCGATGGCGACAGCATTGAGCTGACCGGGGTCACCACCGCTCAGCAACAGCAGCTGCTCGACATCTGGCTCGCCCGGCATGCTCCGGCCGGCTCCTGACCTACCTGCGGGACCGCGGTACGCCCTTGTCCTGGCCACCACCACCTACGCGGACCCCGACCTGAGGCCGTTACGCGCGCCCGCTCAGGATTGCGCCGACATGACCGCGATCCTGGGCGACCCGAGGATCGGCGGGTTCGAAGTCACCACTGTGCTGGACAAGCCGCACTACGAGATCATGCAGTCACTCGGCGAATTCCTGGCTGAGCGCAAACCCCGGGACACGATCCTGTTCTACCTGTCCGGTCATGGCGTACTCAGCAAGCGGGGCGACCTGTTCTTCGCAGCCCGGGACACCAACCTCAGTCGCCTCAGCTACACCGCCGTCGACGCGGCGTGGCTGCGGGACCGCCTCGACGAATGCGATGCCGCGCGACAAATCCTGATCTTGGACTGCTGCCATGGCGGATCATTCCCGGGTGCCAAGGCCGGCACCGACCTGGAGTTGGAACGCCGACTTGTGGGTGGAGGTCGCGGCCGTGACCTGCTGGCATCCTCCCGGGCCAGTGAGCTTTCCTATGAGCATGTGCATGCGGACAAGCTGAACCTTGTCCGATCGGTCTTTACCGCAGCCCTGGTCAGCGGCATCCGCAACGGTGCGGCCGACGCGGACAACGACGGCCTTATCACCGTCGAGGACGCATTCAACCACGCTGAGGAAATGCTGAGGGCAGCCGGCGCCGTACAAAACCCGCAGTACTCCCGGAACCGAACGGAGGGAAAGCTCTATCTCGCACTCAACCCGCACGGCATTCGTGTCACGCCGGCGCGCTTCTCGGAAGATCTTCGGTCCGCACTGGGTAGCGGCTATCGCGAGCTCCGGCTCGGCGGCGTACGGGTTCTCGGTGGCCTGCTCACCTCGAAGAACTCCGACGAGGCCCTGATCGCCCGTGTCCAACTCCAAGAGGTGGTCAGCATGGACCAGGACTGGGAGGTGGCCGGCACCGCCCGCTCTTTTCTCGACACCTCGGAGCCCGCAGATTCGACCACCGCGTACCCGAACGCCGAGCCTGTCCAGGCCGGTGCGATTCACGGCGTTGGCATCACCGTGATCGTCACCGACTTGGCCCGCTCGATCTCGTTCTACCGGGACAGGCTGGGCTTCTACGAGGTGGACGTCGGCGCGAACAGCAGCGTGCTGGTCTCCGGCGACACCCGTCTGATCCTGCGGGTGACCCCCAGCCCTTCCGCCGAGACCGAGCGCCTGATCTATCTCAATCTGGAGGTGGGCGACATCGAGACGGCCTACCTCGAGCTGGTGTCGAAGGGCGTTCGATTCGTGCACGGCCCCCGGCCGGTGAACCGTGGGGAACGCCTCGAACTTTGGTCCGCCACCTTTCTCGATCCTGACGACCACCACATCGCCATCTCCCAATGGCGAGCCCTCCGCTGACGCAGGTCCCAGCCGCTGGATGCCCGCTGCGGGTCTCGTCGATTTGAGTAGGCTCGTCGGCATGACCACCCTTGCCGGCCGCACGATCGCGGCCCTGCGCAGCGAGCACGACACCCTCGCCAGCCTGGTCCCCGCCCTCTCCCCCGAGCAGCTCACCGGCCCGTCCGGCGCCAGCGAATGGACCGTCGCCGACGTCCTGTCCCACCTGGGCAGCGGCGCGGAGATCACGCTCGCCGGGCTCCGGGCGGGACTGGGTGAGGCACAAGCGCCCGGCCCGGACTTCAACCAGGGCGTCTGGGATCGGTGGAACGCGCTGAGCCCGCCGAACCAGGCCGCCGGCTCGGTGGAGTCGGACACCGCGCTCGTCACGGCCCTCGAAGCGGTGCCGGAGCAGCGCCACGACGACCTTGCGTTGCCCGTCGGGTTCCTGCCGGAGCCGCTGTCGCTGGCGTCGTTCGCCGCCATGCGGCTGAGCGAGGTGGCGCCGCACGTCTGGGACGTCCGCGTCGGCGTCGACCCGGCAGCCGTACTCACCGAACCGTCCGTCTCCCTGCTGGCCGAGCACCTCAGCGGCGGGCTCGGCTTCCTGCTCGGTTTCGTCGGCAAGCCCGCCGCGGCACGCGAGCACGCCGTGATCGAGATCAGCAAGACGCCGTACCGGATCGTGCTGGATGACAAGGTCCGGCTCACCACTGACGACCTGCCGGCGACCGCGTCCTTCGGCGGACCGCTGGAGTCGGCGATCCGGTTGCTCTACGGCCGGCTCACCCCGCGGCACACCCCGGCCGGGGTGGAGGTCACCGGCAACATCACGCTCGACGAGCTGCGCGCCGTCTTCCCCGGCTTCTGAGATCAGCGCTTCCCCGGCTTCTGCGGTCGGCGCCGGGCGAGGGGACCGCGAGAAGCGCCGTCACCGCAGCCGCCGGCCGGAACGGACGGTGGCCCAGACGATTTTGCCGCCGGTGACGGCGCGGGCGCCCCAGGCGCGCGCGGCCTGATGGACGATGCGCAGGCCCAGGCCGCGGTCGTCGAGCACGCTTCCCGTGTGGGGTGCCAGCTCGCGCAGGTACGGCATGCGCGGATCGTCGTCGCGAACCGCCAGGTAGAGGCCGGTGCCGCGCCGCGCCACCATGACGGTGATGTCGGCACCGGCGTTCTCGATGGCATTGGTGACCAACTCGGACAACACCGCGCGGGCCGACATCAGCAGCGGGCTCAGACGCCACGCCGAACAGGCCTGCCCGACCAGGTCCCGGGCGACGCTCGCGGAGGTCAGCACCGGGGGCAGCGTCACCGTCAACTGGTCGGTCAGCGGCTTGTTCGAGGCCAGCGCCGCCCGGGCCTCGGGCATGCCGGCGAACAGCGGCAGGTACTGCGTGGCGCCGACCTTGTGCAGCCGCTCGGCCAGGACCGAGGTCGGCGGAACGCACAACGCCAGTCGCACCGGCGGCTGCGGCATGCCGGCGGCCCGGTGCGCGGCGAGCCACATCGGCACGCTGGCGCCGTCGGCATCGCGCATGTCCCACACGTCGATCACCATGGTGGCCGGCTGCTCCGCCAGACATTTGTAGACGCCGGTCCGGATGTCGGCGGCCAGCGAGCGCGTCCACAGGCCACGCACCGTCAGTTCCATCGAGTCGCTGGCGATGTCGCTGGTCGCCGTCACTGAAGCCCGGGCGGAGCCGTCGTTGAACAGGTACGGGGATTCCATGCTGAGGACCGCCTTCCGGACCCGACCACTCGCGGTCGAGCCGTGACAGGAGCATGCCCTCGTACCTTACGGCACGTCAGCGAACTTTGATGGAAGCTCGTCGATGGCAACCGGGCCATCGGCGAACGCCCCTCCTTGCGGCATGTGACTACGCTTCCGGCGACTGGCTACTCCGCCGGCGACCAGGGAGTCGACATGATCGACACCGAGACTGCCACGAGAAGCGCACACCGCCCTCTTCGAGCCGTCCGCCAGACACAGCGACACCACCAGCTCCTGACGGGTGCGTGGGTGGTGGATCGGCAGGTGACGGATCTCCGGCGTACCGGGCCGATCCACTCGAAGCGGACCGGCCCGGGACGGCTCAGCGCTCGATCATCCGCATCTGGGCGTCGGTGTGGTGGCCGCCCTCGGCGGGCGGCAGGGCGGTCAGGGCCACGACCTGCTCGGGCGTCAGCCGTACGGCGTCGGCGGCGACGTTCTCCGCCACCCGGCTGACCCGCTTGGTGCCGGGGATCGGCACGATGTCGTCGCCCTGCGCCAGCAACCAGGCCAGCGCCACCTGAGCCGCCGTGACGCCGGCCTTCTCGGCGATCTGCTGCACCTGGTCGGCGATGCGCAGGTTGCGCCGGAAATTGTCGCCGGTGAAGCGCGGGTGGCCCTTGCGGAAGTCGCTGTCGTCGAGATTTTCCACGTCGGCGGGGGTGCGCAGGGCGCCGGTGAGGAAGCCCCGGCCCAGCGGCGAGTAGGCGACCAGGCCGATGCCGAGCTCCCGCAGCACCGGGAGGATCTCCTCCTGGTCGCGGGTCCACAGCGAGTACTCCGACTGCAGCGCGGTCACCGGATGCACGGCGTGGGCGCGGCGGACCGTGTCGATCCAGGCCTCGGACAGCCCGACATACCGGATCTTGCCCTCGGTCACCAGTTCCGCGAGGACGCCCATGGTCTCCTCGATCGGGGTGTCCGGGTCGACGCGGTGCTGGTAGTACAGGTCGATGCGGTCGGTGCCGAGCCGCTTCAGGGAACCGTCGACCGCCGTACGAATGCTGTCCGGGCTGCTGTCGGGTTTGCCCGCGCCCCGCCCGGTGTGCGAGATCAGGCCGAACTTGGTGGCGAGAACCACCTGGTCACGGCGGCCCTTAAGCGCCGCGCCGACCAGTTCCTCGTTGATGTACGGGCCGTAGACCTCGGCGGTGTCGATCAGGGTGACGCCGAGGTCGATCGCCCGGTGGATGGTGCGGATCGATTCGGCGTCGTCGCTGCCGGCGCCGCTGTAGCCGTGCGACATGCCCATCGCACCCAGGCCGATGCGGGACACTTCGAGTTCGCCGAGCTTGGTGGTACGCATCGCATTCCTCCGCGTCGTTGCTGCCCGTCAGGGACGACCCCGCTTCCAGGCGGGAAGCGGGGCACGATGATTCAGGCTCCCGGACCGAGGTACCCGCGTTCCTGCTCGGCTACCGGATTGCGGGCCAGTGCTGCGGTCTTCAGGCCGGGGTGAAGGCCCGCGCTGGGAGGGCCGCCAGGTTGCGTCGGCTCGTGCCGGCACCACCGGCCCCGGCACGCACGCCGTCACCGCCCGTCCGGGCACGGGTGGATCAATCGCTGATCAGAACCGGTCGGCGGGACGGGGCCAACATCATCGCCACCGACGCGATGGTGAGGGCCACGGCGACGGCGACGACCATCTGCAGGGCCGCGGGCACGTCGACGAAGAACGCCGGCAGGGCGGTGATCACCGAGATGATGCGGGCGCCGGCGGCGATGCGGACGGCACCGCGCCGGCCGGTACGCCAGGCGACCACCACCGCGGCGACGGTGATCAGGCCCAGCAGGCAGTCGATCAGCAGGATGGCGAACGGCGGGCCGTCCTGGGAGTTCTCCGGCACCAGGGTGAACGGCCCGGTCACGTCGATGAGGCCGAGCAGAAGAGCGATGACCAGTCCGGCCTTGTTGAGCTTGGTGAGCTGCATCGTGATCCTCCCGGATCGCCGCGGGCGCCGCTTGCCCGGCGCCGTTACCCCCGAGCCTGCTGGCCGCGAGCCGCACCCGGATCGGTCGGCCTGCCCGCGCCGGCGGGAAGTTTCCCGGTCCCACCCGGGAACGTATTCCTGGTCTGCCGGCCCGGCCAGCCCCATCATGGACGGATGACGCCGCCCGATCGGCCGATCACGGTCGTCCTCGTCGACGACCACCCGGTGGTGCGCGGTGGCCTGCGAGCGCTCATCGAGTCGTTCGGCGGGTTCACCGTGGTCGGTGAGGCGGCCGACGGTGAGCAGGCGGTCCGCGAGGTGCAGCTGAGCCGGCCGGACGTGGTCGTGATGGACGTGATGATGCCGCACGTGGACGGTGTGGAGGCGACCCGCCGCATCGTCCGGGCCTGCCCCGCCACCGCCGTTCTGGTGCTGTCCATGGCCGAGGAGGACGACGTCGTGTTCGGGGCGATGCAGGCCGGCGCCCGTGGCTACCTGCTCAAAGGCGCCGCGCAGGAGGAGATCGAGCGGGCACTGCGCGCCGTGGTCGCCGGGGAGGCGATCTTCGGGCCGGGCATCGCGAGCCGGGTGCTGGGCGTGTTCGGGCGCGACCCCGCGGAGCGTGCCGATCCGTTCCCCGGCCTGACCGCGCGCGAACGTGACGTGCTCGAACTCGTGGCGCAGGGCCGGCGCAACGCCGTCATCGCGGACGCACTGGGCATGGCACCCAAGACGGTCGCCAACCACCTGTCGTCGATCTTCGGCAAGCTTCAGGTCACCGACCGGTCGGCGGCGATCGTGCGCGCCCGCGACGGTGGCCTGGGGCGGGGACGCCCTGGATGAGTGCCTGGCTGGCTTTCGGTGCGGCCGCCCTCATCCTGGCCACTGCGGCGTCGGCGCTGCTGGTGAGGCACCGCGGCCCCGTACACCTGCTGGTTCTGCTCCTTGCCGCCGCTGCCTGCGCCATCGTCGCGGTGACGCTGCGTCTCACCCTGGGTCCGGGCGCCCTTCCGGAACGGCTGTGGCTGCTGAGTGTGCTCGTGCTGCTGCCCACGGCGCTGGTGCTCTACCCCGACGACCGCCCGCCCGCCGGGCTCGGCTGGGCGGCACCGGCGGTCGTGGCCGCCGCCGGTGGGGTGGCCGTGCTGGACGCGGGCCGCTGGACCGCCGGGGACCTCAGTGTGTTCGTGGCCTACCTGCTCGTGCTGGCGGTGCAGTGGTGGCGCTACGAGCACAGTGACGCGGCCGTCCGCCGGGCGCTGCAGTGGCTGTCCCTCGGTGCGGTGCCCGGCCCGGTGCTGGCCGTCCTCGCGAGTTTCGCCCTGCCGCAGCAACCCGCGGCCGTCCTGCACCTGGCCGCCTGGGCCGTGCTGGTGGCCTGCCTCTACCTCGGCCTGAGCGCTCCCGCGGTCCGCGACGTGCGGGCGATGGCGCTGTCGATCGCCGTGCACGCGATCACCACGCTGCTCGTGGTGAGCGTCTTCGCCGGAATCGTCGCGGCCGTCGAAGTGATCGCCGGCGGACCTGTCGACTTCTCCCCCGGCGCGCTCGGCCTGGTCGCCGCCGCCTGCGCGATCGGCTACGCCCCGTTCGCCAGGCTGTTCCGCCAGGTCCTCGAACTGCTGCTGTTCGGCGCCCGCAGCGACCCCATTCGGGCCGCCTCCCAGGTGGGCGAACGCCTCGGCGAAGACCCGGTGCCGGCACTGCGGGCGCTGCGCGAGGCGCTGGTGCTGCCGTACGCGGCCCTGCTCGACGACGCCGGCCACCCGATCGCGGTCAGCGGCCGGCCCGGCGAGTCGGTGGTCCGCCGGGCGCTCACCCCCGGGCACCTGGAGATCGGTCTGCGCCCCGGCCAGCTCACCCTGCTGCGCGGCGACGACCAGGTGATCGCGGTGCTGGCCCCGGCCCTCGCCCAGCTCATGCAGGCCCGCGAACTGCGCGCCGCCCTGCAGACCTCGCGCGCCGCCGTCGTCGCCGCCGTCGAGGAGGAACGCCGCCGGCTGCGCCGCGACCTGCACGACGGCCTGGGCCCCCGGCTGACGGGTCTCGCCTACGCCTCGGACGCGGCCCGCAACATCCTGCACCGCGACCCGGAACGGGCCGCGGAACTGCTGGCAGGCGTACGCGCGGAGGCCGGCGAAGCCATCGTCGAGGTGCGCCGGCTGGTGGAAGGCCTGCGCCCGCCCAGCCTCGACCAGGTGGGCCTGGAACAGACCATCCGCCAGCACGCCCGCCACGTGCTCGGTGCCGACGGCCGCCCGATGACCGTGGACGTGCACGTCACCGGCCCCCTGCCCGGCCTGGGCGCCGCCGTCGAGGTCACCGCCTACCGCATCGTGGTGGAGGCGCTGACCAACGCCGCCCGGCACTCCGCCGGCCGCCACGCCGACGTGGTCCTGCGCCTGGACGGCGCGGCGGCGCTGACGATCGAGGTGCGCGACGACGGTGAGACCGGAAAGGCCTGGATCCCGGGGTACGGGCTGACCTCGATGCGGGAACGCGCGGAAATGCTCGGCGGCACCCTGACCGCGGACGCCGGCCTGGTCCTCGCCCGTCTGCCCCTGTCCCCGACTGGAGAGCTACGGACGTGAACGCATTCACCGGTATCGGCGCGGTGTCCGCTCTGCACCTCGAGATGCTCGCCCCGCTGCTCGCCGATCCGCGGTACGTGCCGGACTTCCTGACACCACCGCCGGACGGGACGGGCACCAGGTTCGCCGACGAGCTGGCCCGGGTCCGCGGCACCCCGGAAGCAGACGTACGCGCGCACCTGGACCTGCTCGGTGCAGGCACACCGCTGCCGGCGGCCTTGCTGCGCCTGTACGAGGACCCGGAGCGCCACCTGGGCCGGCTGGCCGTCGGGAGAGGCATTCACCCGGCGTGGTTGCCGGCCTCGGCGGACGAGCGTTGCCGGTGGCGGGTGTTGACGCCGACGGCGGTGATCGCGGCCGCGACCACCAGCAGTGCGGCGGCGGCGAGGTAGGCGGTGGTGTAGCCGTGGCTCAGTGCCTGCTGCGCGCGGGCTACGAGGTCGTCGTCGCCGCCGGCCCGGGCGGTGTGCAGCGCTGTGGCGGCGCCGGGGAGCTGGGTGGCGGCAGCCGTGGCGGAGACGGTGGTCAGGACGGCCAGGCCGATGGCGGCCCCGATCTGCTGGGCGGTGTTCATCAGCGCGGAGGCCACGCCGGTCTCGCGCGGGTCGACGTCGTGCACGACGGTGAGGGTCATCGGCACGAACGCCAAGCCCAGGCCCGCGGACGTGAGGAACAGCGGCACAAGGAGATCGGTCCAGTAGCCGGCGTCGACCGGCAGGGCGGACAGCCAGAACATGCCGGCGGCGGCGAGAAGCAGTCCGGGAACGGCGATCGCCCGAGGTGGCAGCTTCTCGGCGAGCTTGGACGCCACGCCGGAGGCCAGGATGATGCCGAGGCCGAACGGCAGCGCGGCGACGCCCGCCCGCAACGGGCCGAGTTGCAGGACCTGCTGCATGAACAGGGTGGCGAGGTAGAAGGTCCCCATCAGGCCGCCGCCGATGAACAGCACGGTGAGGTACGCGCTGGAGCGGTTGCGGTCGGCCAGCAGCCGCAGCGGGAGCAGCGGATCACGGCTGCGCGCCTGCCGGACCACGAACAGGACCAGGGTGGCGACGGCCGCACCGAAGGCGGTCAGCGTGATCGAGTCGGTCCAGCCGTGCTCGCCCGCGCGGGTGAAACCGTAGGCCAGCGCGGTGAACCCGGCGGTACCGGTGACCGCGCCCAGGGTGTCGAGGCGGCCGGTGTGCCGCTCACCCGCCACCAGGATCCGGGTGCCGGCGAGGACGGCGAGTCCGATCGGAATGTTGATCAGCAGGACCCACCGCCAGCTCAGTGCACCGGTCAGCAGTCCGCCGAGCAGGACACCACCGGTGATACCGAGCGCGGACATGGCGCCGTACACGGCCATCGCCCTGTTGCGGGCCCGGCCCGCCGGGAAGGTGGTGGCGATCAGCGCGAGCGCGTTCGGGGCGACGAGCGCCGCGCCGAGGCCCTGGACGCCGCGGGCGGCGATCAGCAGCTCACTGCTGGGCGCGAGCCCACCGGCCAGCGACGCGGCGGTGAAGACGACCAGGCCGAGGCGCAGCACCCGGATCCGGCCGTAGAGGTCGCCCACCCGTCCGCCGAACAACAGCAGGCCGCCGAACGCGAGCACGTAGGCGTTGATCACCCATGGCAGTGCCGACTCCGACATGTCGAACTGCGCCTGGATGCTCGGCAGAGCCACGTTCGCGACGGTGTCGTCCAGGACCATCATCAGCTGCGCTGTCGCGATCACGAGCAGAGCCAGGCCGAGGCGGCCGTCAGCTCGCGGTGGAGCGGTCATCGGTGCGGTGCGGGACATGGCTGATTCCTCAATCGTCGACGGCTCGGCTCATATACCCCCCAGGGGTATCTGGGAAACAGGCTACCTGACGTGGTTATTTCCCTGACGTGATTTCGCACCCGCCGGCTTCGGGCCGATCGGAAAGCGCACCGGCATGCTGAGATAGGGTGGATCCCGGTGCGCCGGGAAGTCTGGTCGGCAAGTGGCTGACCCGACCCCGAAAGCGAGCACCCTCGTGAGCGACACCTCCCGCACGTCCCTGTTCCGGCGCGGCTCGTGGCCCGAAGCCCGCCGCATCGGCGAGATCCTGCGGCAGGAGACGATCGGCGGGGCACTGCTGCTGGCCGCCGCGGTGGTGGCGCTGATCTGGGCGAACTCGCCGTGGGCGCCGGCCTACGAGGCGTTGCGGGAGTTCAAGATAGGCCCGGCGGCCTGGCATCTCGACCTGAGCCTGGCGACGTGGGCTGCGGACGGTCTGCTGGCCATCTTCTTCTTCGTCGCCGGCCTGGAACTCAAGCGCGAATTCGTCGCCGGGGACCTGCGTGACCCGCGGCGGGCCGCGGTGCCGGTCGCCGCCGCCGTGGGCGGCGTGATCGTCCCGGCGCTGATCTATGCGGCGTTCACCTGGAACGCCGGTGAGGGCGCGCTGCGCGGCTGGGCGATCCCGACCGCGACCGACATCGCGTTCGCGCTGGCAGTGCTGGCGGTCGTGGGGCGGCATCTGCCGGCCGGGTTGCGGACGTTCCTGCTCACCCTCGCCGTCGTCGACGACCTGCTCGCCATTGCCATCATCGCGGTGTTCTACACCGCTCAGCTGTCGGTGCTGCCGTTGCTGGCCATGCTGCTGCCGCTGGCCGCTTTCGGCATGCTCGTGCAGCGGCGGGTCCGCTCGTGGTGGCTGCTGCTGCCGCTGGCCGCCGCGACGTGGGTACTGATGCACGAGTCGGGGGTGCACGCCACCGTCGCCGGGGTGCTGCTGGCGTTCACCGTGCCGGTGGTGCGCAGCGACGCCGCGGGCGGCCCGGACGCGGGCCCGGGTCTGGCGGAGCACTTCGAGCACCGGTTCCGGCCGCTGTCGTCCGGGTTCGCCGTGCCGGTGTTCGCGCTGCTGTCCGCCGGGGTGACCATCGGCGGGCTCAGCGGGCTCGGCGCGTCGCTCACCGACTCGGTCGCTCTCGGCATCATGGCCGGCCTGGTGATCGGCAAGACCATCGGTATCACCGCGGCGACGTGGCTGGTGGCCCGGTTCACCCGCGCCAACCTCGACGAGGGACTGAGCTGGGCCGACGTGATCGGCCTGGCCATGCTCGGCGGGCTCGGGTTCACCGTCTCCCTGCTCATCGGCGAGCTGGCGTTCGGCACCGGCACCCCCCGCGAGGACCACGTCAAGGTCGCCGTCCTGGCCGGGTCGCTGGCCGCCGCGCTGCTGGCCGCCGTCGTGCTGCGGGCCCGCAACCGGGTGTACCGGCGCCTCCATGCCGCCGAGAACGTCGACGCCGACCGCGACGGCATCCCCGACGTGTACGAGGCCGAGGACACGCGGGAACACTGAGCGTGGACAGCTTCCGCGCGGGGCCGCGCGGGAGTACGGTCAGGGCAGGTGCGCCGGGAAGTCTGGTCGGCAGGTCATGTCGTGCTGTCGACCTCGCGGAGGCTCCGATGGGCATCACCGCCCTGCGCACCGAAAACCTGTCCAAGCGGTACGGGCGGCTGCTCGCCGTCGACGACCTCACTCTCGACGTCGCCGCCGGCGAGGTGTTCGGTTTCCTCGGCCCCAACGGCGCCGGGAAATCAACCACGATCCGTATGCTGCTGGGCCTGGCCCGACCCACCACCGGCCAGGCCTGGATCTTCGACACCGACGCCGCCGACGTGGCCGTCGCGCACCGCCGGTTGGCCCACGTGCCGGCGGACGTGGCGCTGTGGCCGCGGATGACCGGCGCCGAGATCCTCGATCTGCTCGGGCGTGTCGGTCCCGGCGTCGACGCCGCCTACCGCGACGAGCTCGTCGAACGGTTCGCTCTCGACGTCAGCAAGCCGGCCGGCACCTACTCCACCGGTAACCGGCAGAAGATCGCCCTGGTCGCGGCATTTTCCACCCGGGCGCCGCTGCTGGTCCTCGACGAGCCGACCAGCGGCCTCGACCCGCTGATGGAACGGGAGTTCCGGCACGCCGTCGGTGCCGCCCGCGACAACGGGCAGACGGTGTTCCTCAGCTCCCACCAGCTCGCCGAGGTCGAGGCCGTGTGCGACCGGGTCGCCATTCTCCGCGCCGGGAAGCTGGTCGAGGTGGCCTCCGTCGCGGCCCTGCGCCGGCTGCACCGCACCGAGGTCTCGGCCACGTTCACCGGCACACCACCGGACCTCGGCGGTGTGCCCGGCATCGACGACCTGCACCGGGACGGCCCGGTGGGCGTGCGGTTCACCCTCGACGGCTCCCCCGCGGCGGCGCTGCACGCTCTCGCCGATGCCGAGGTGGCGACGATCGCCGTCCGCGAGCCCAGCCTGGAAGAGATCTTCCTCGCCTACTACGGCCAGGACGCCCGATGAGCACCGCCACCCTGCCGTCGCGGCCGCCCGGCCCGGCCCTGGCCGCCCTCGCCCTCCGCCAGATCCGCCGCGGCGCGGTGAGCGTCACCGCCGGCTGTGCCGGCATGTCCGCGCTCGTCGTGACCATGTACCACGACCAGGCGCTGGACCCGGCCGCTCTCGAGGCGCTGGCGCGCAACCCGGCGATCCGTACCCTGTTCGGTGAGCCCGTCGCGCTCGACGACCCGGGCGGGTTCACCGTGTGGCGCACCGGCGCCATCCTCGCTGTCCTCCTCGCCGTGTGGTCGAGTCTGGCCGCCACCAGAATCCTCCGCGGCGAGGAGGACGCCGGACGCTGGCACCTGCTGCTGTCCGGTCGCACCACCCTGACCGGCGCCGTCCGCGCCCACCTCGGTGTTCTCGCCGCGGTACCGCTCGCCGCCGGCGCCGCCGTCGCGGCCGCCATGATCGCCGCCGGCGCGAGCGCCGGCGGGTCGCTGCTGCACGGTGCCGGCCTGGCAGCCGCCGGGTTCTTCTTCGTCGCCGTCGGCGGACTCACCGCGCAACTGTTCCCCAGCCGGTCCGCCGCCAACGGCGCCGCGGCCGCCGTCATGGTCCTCGGCCTGCTCACCCGGATGGTCGGCGACGGCCTCACCGAACTGGCCTGGCTGCGGTGGCTGTCGCCGTTCGGACTGGTCGCGCTCACCCGCCCGTTCGGCGCCGACCGTTGGCTGCCGCTCGGAGTGCTCGCGGTCGCCGCGCTGCTGCTGCTGGCCCTCACCGCCTGGCTCGCCGCCCGCCGCGACGTCGGCGGCGCGATCATCGCGACCGCCGGTGGCCGACCGGCCCGCACCACGCTGCTCGGCTCGGTCACCGCGTTCGCGGTGCGGCGCACCCTGCGGCCCCTGGCCGGATGGGTGGCGGGTGTCGCGGCGTACTACCTGCTCATCGGCCTGGTCACCCGCTCGATGACGGATTTCCTCACGGCCAACCCGCAGTTCACCGAGATGGCCGCGCAGGCCGGTTTCACACTCGGCACCGTCGAGGGCTACGCCGCGACGCTGTTCGCGCTGCTCGCCATCCCGGCCGGGGTCTTCGTTGCCGCACGGCTGGCCGCCCTTGCCGCGGACGAGACCGCCCACCGGCTCGCCCTGCTGCTCGCCGCACCCGTGACCCGGACCCGGCTGCTGGCCGCCGAGGCGGCCACCGCGACCGGCGCCGCCCTGGTCCTGATCACCGTGGCCGGCGTCGCCCTCTGGGCGGGTTCGGCCGTCGCCGGGGCGGGCCTCACCCTCGGCGACGCCCTCGCCGGCGCCCTCAACGTCGTGCCGATCGTGCTGCTCTGCCTGGGCGCCGCTGTCCTGGCACTGGGCTGGATGCCCCGCATCGTCGCCGGGGTCGGCGCTCTCCCGGCGGCGGGCGGATTCCTGTGGCAGGTGGTCGCCGACAGCATCGACGCCCCCGCCTGGATCGGCGTGCTCTCCCCGTTCGCGCACCTGGCCGCGGTGCCGGCCAGCAGCCCCGGCTGGCGTGCGGCGATCGTCATGACCGGCGTCGCAGCGGCCGCCGCACTCGTCGGCGCCGTCGGATACCGGCGTCGCGACCTCCGCACCTGACGCGGAGGACAACGGCATCCGGTGTACGGGGCTGTTGCGCGCGACAGGCAACGCTGTGATCGTGGTCAATCAGTGACGCGCCAGAGAGGGAGAGTCGAGATGGCGATCGATCCCAGCGGTGAGGACCTGCGGAACTTCGTGCGGGACGACCCGGGCGGGCCGGTGGTGATGCTGAACCTGCTCAGATTCGCCCCGGACGGCCGCGAGTCGTACGACCGGTATGCGCGCGAGGTCGGCACCGTCTTCCTGCCGCGCTACGGGGGCGAGGTGCTCTACGCCGGCGACGGCGACACCGCGCTCGTCGCCGAGGACGGCCAGCAGTGGGACGCGGTGCTGCTGGTGCGGTACCCGAGCCGGGACGCGTTCAGCCGGATGGTCGCCGATCCCGAGTATCAGCAGTTCACCGAGCTTCGTACCGCCGCCTTGCGGGAAGCGGTGCTGCAGCCGACCCGGCCGTGGCGCTGACGGACCACGACGGCCGCTGTTCGCGCGGCGACCCGGGCATCTGGTCGGAGGTACCGTAAGGCCTGCTGTCACACGGTGACCGAGACGTGAGGAGCATGGCAGATGGCGGCTGCTGCGGCCGGGGACGGACGCCGGCGGACGGCGGACGGCGAGCACGTGTCGATGAGACTGGAGCCGTCCGCGGCGGTGGTGCACGTGCCCGGTGACATCGACCTCGACACGGCTGTGGAGTTGTGGGCCGTCCTGGAGACAGCCGCATCGGCTCGTCCGACCGTCGTCGTCGATCTCAGCGACGTGGGCGTGGTGGACTCCACCGGTGTCGGCGCACTGGTGCGGGGCCGCAACGCGACCCGACGGCGATCCGGTCAGCTCGTGCTCGCCGGGCCCTCACCTTTCCTGCTGAAGATCCTCGAAACGATGGGCCTGACACCGGAGTTCCCGGCGTTCCGCACAGTGGACGAGGCCGTCGCCGCCCCGCGAGGCAACACCTAGCCGGACGGCGCAAAGGCGGACGAAACTGTCCGATATCGTACGGATGCTGCAAGACTCAGCAAATGGTGAGCTCGGAACGAGGCATGACGGATCTCCGTGCCGATCGCACCGTCGTGGCCGTCGGCACCTGCGGCGTGCTGGCCATCGTGCTCTGGGCGGTGCTGGCGCCCGATGCGGTGGCACGGGCCGGCGATGCCGGGCTGCGCTGGACCATCGGGACGTTCGGCTGGTTCTTCGTGCTGGCCGCCGACGCGTTCCTGGTGCTCGCCGTGGTGATCGCGGCCGGGCGGTTCGGGCGGATCCGGCTCGGCGCCGACGACGACGAGCCGGAATTCACCACGCTCGCCTGGATCGCGATGATGTTCAGCGCCGGCATGGGTATCGGCCTGGTCTTCTACGCGGTCGCCGAGCCGATCCAGCACTACGCGTCACCGCCGCCGGCGTCCGGGGCCCTCGCCGGCACGGGACAGGCCGGGTCGGTGGCGATGCAGTACACGCTGTTCCACTGGACGTTGCACCCGTGGGCAATCTACGCGGTGGCCGGGTTGGCGCTGGCCTACTCGACGTTCCGCAAAGGGCGGGGCAACCGGCTCTCCGCCGCGTTCCGCCCGCTGCTGGGGCGTCGCGCCGACGGTGCGGCGGGAAAGGCGATCGACCTGCTCGCGATCTTCGCGACGGTGTTCGGGTCGGCGACGAGTCTCGGGCTGGGCGCGCTGCAGGTTTCGGCCGGCCTCGGCATCGTGGCCGGGGTGCCGGACACCCGTACCGTTGAATTGATCATCATCGCGGCACTTACCGCCGCGTTCGTGGTGTCGGCGTTCTCCGGCCTGGACCGGGGTGTGAAATGGCTGTCGACCATCAACATCTGCATGGCGATGCTGCTGATGGCTTTCGTGTTCGTGGTCGGGCCGACCGTCTACACGCTGGAGGTCCTGCCCGCCGCCGTCGGCGACTACCTGAACAGTCTGCTCGTCATGTCGACGCGCACCGGAGCGTTCTCGGACCCGGACTGGATGGGTGCCTGGACACTGTTCTACTGGGCGTGGTGGATCTCGTGGGCGCCGTTCGTCGGCACGTTCATCGCCCGGATCTCGCGCGGCCGGACCGTGCGGCAGTTCGTCGTCGGCGTGCTGCTGGTGCCCAGTGGCGCCAGCGCCGTCTGGTTCTCCGTCATGGGCGGCAGTGCGCTGCGCACCCAGGCCACCGGAACCACCGACCTGATCGCCGACGTACGCCAAGGCGCCGAACACGCCCTGTTCGGGTTGCTCGACGCCATGCCGCTGGCCGCGGTCACCACGACACTGGCCATGGTGCTGGTCGGGCTGTACTTCATCACCAGCGCCGACTCGGCGTCGCTGGTGCTGGCGTCGCTCTCCTCCGGCGGGGCGCTGCGCCCGCACCGGCTGCTGGTCGTCATGTGGGGCGTGCTGATGGGTGCCGTGGCGGGCGCGTTGCTGCTGGCCGGGGGCCTGCAGGCGCTGCAGCAGGCGACAATCGTGGTGGCGTTGCCGTTCGTCATCGTGATGCTGATCCTGGCCGCGTCACTCGTCCGCGAAATGGCCGCCGACCCGGCCGCCGGCGCCCGACCCCGGCGAGCCCGGCCACAGGGCCTCGGCGACGCGGTGCGCACCGTCTACCCCGAGCCGAAGGGCACGGACGGCCCGGCCCACCGAAGTTCCGCCCGATCCGCCGGAAGCTGATCCGCTCGCGGCCTGTTCATGAGGAAGTCTCGCGGCCTGCTCATGAGGAAGTACAGAATGCGTTTCACGATCGGCGGAAGGTGACCGAACCGGCCGCGAAGGTGAGCACGCCGGTGATGGCGCGAACCTCGAACCAGCCTCTCCCGTGCTCCCTGCCCTCGAACTCCACGCCGTAGAAGGTCTCCACCAGATCAGGCTCCCACGCCTGAACGAGTGGACCGTTCGCGTCGTCCTCATCCTGGCGGAAACTCAGCTCCGTCACGGCACCGAAGGTGAGCCTCGCAGGCTGTCCCTCGGCATCCCGGAAGCGAAGAATCAGCTCCACCGAGGGAAGGCAGGCGACCTCGATGGCCGTCAGGGTGGCCTCACCGTGGAGATCGACCACCTGTCCGTCCACCTCCATCTCGATCACCTCGATGCCTTCCGGCCAAGGTGCGAGGCCTCGAAAATCGACCACGCCGACTCTCCCTTTCGTCCCCGTCGTCGTCGCAGTCTGCCCCAGACCCGCAACCTCAAGTGAATATGAGCGGGTTCCAAGTCGTCCGGGGTCGGGTGCGGTGGTCTAACGATGACGGCGGACGTCGGCGGATTCACGAACACAGCGGATCACCGCGGCGCTGATCCCGGCGGCGAGAAGTCCAGCCATGAGGTAGCTCAGGGTCCACTCCTGGGCCTGCCAATGGAGTCCGGTGATGCCGTGAGCCATCAGCACCGGCGCGGCGAGACCGAACGCAACCGCGAGGCCGAGCCCGCGGATGCCCGGCGCCGGCGCCCATGCCGTCGTTCCCAGCACGGTGGTGCGCCGCAGGAGGAGCCACGCCGCCAGAAGGAGCACACCCGCCACTGCCACAAAGGGGTAGGCGTCTCGGTCTCCCCCTCCGATGACAATGTCGAGATTTCCACGATATTGAGTGAAGCAGTCGACCGAACGAGTCGACGGCACCCATGGGCGCCCGCACATGCCGGGCTGTGTTCCGAATCGGTCGGTAGCTGTCAGCAGCTTGGTCCATGGCCACCCGAGCAGCCAGGCCAATACACCATGACCGCCCCACCAGATCATGACGACCGCGGCGGCGAACCACGTTCCGGTAAGCAGGCGACGCAGTACGCCGGCCACATCCCGGGTAGCAGCCGGCACGTCTCGCACGACGGCGGTCACCGCGCCGAACCGGTCGACAGCCTCACGTTCGGCGACGTCGGTGTCGAGGCCACGGGCGCGCCCGTCGTCCACGGCAGCGAGCAGGTGGCTTTCCGCCTCGGCCAGCATCCGGCGTCCCAGCCGGCCCGGTGCCGGCGAGCCGATCGAACATCTCATTCGAGATACTGCTCCACCGGCCCGTCACCGGTCGGGGCCGTCATGCCGGGGCCTGCGCTGCGACCGGCCCGATCACGGCCTGCACGCTGTTGACGAAACTGCGCCACTCACTCTGCTTGGCCGCCCGGGCGGCCCGGCCGTCGGGGGTCAACTCGTAGACCCGCCTGCGTCGAGGCGCGACCTGCTCCCATCGGCTGACCACCAGGCCGGCCCGCTCCAACCGGTGCAGTGCTGGATAGACCGTGCCCTCCGGCACATCGAAGGCGCCGGTCGAGCGCTCCCGCAGGGCGGCGATCACGGCGTAGCCATGTGCACCTTCCGCATCCGCCAAGACGGCCAACAGCAGTAGATCAAGATGACCCCGGACATCCATACCTAGAGGATCTAGTACGGCAGCCGCCGTTCGTGAGGTGACCTCGGATCCCGCAGAAACGAGGACGGCCACCGCATGATCGTCTGTGCGTTGTGGACACAACATCAGACCTTGCGGTGGCCGAGAGCCACAGCGTAGAGCCTGCCCAGTGGCGACGAACCATCGACCTGGTGGTCGAGTCGTT
>NZ_JAHWGU010000030.1 GCF_020873875.1 Actinoplanes sp. DH11 | reverse complement strand
TCGCCTACTCTTTGCGCTGGTCGAACTGGCGACGCCGCCATCAAGCACGAGCCAGACAAGCCCACTACGCCCGCCGTCTCAACCTCGAACTCCGGCCATGATCACGAATGGCGGCTGCCGTACTAGCCCCGGCCGTGCGGGAAAGTGTCGCTGGGCGCGGTCGCCCGGTACGCATCACCGCGGACACCGTGCTCCGGACGGCCGGCGAGATGCCGCGTTCCGTCCTGTTCCTGCTCTCCGGGACGATGGTGGCGACCGCCGGCGCGCCGGCCGGTGCCGAGGTCTGGCCCGAGCAGTGGACCGGCCCGGCGATCGTGGACAAGGCCGCGGTTCTCGACGGGCGCCCACCGGCGACGGGCCTGATGACGCTGACCACGGTCTCCGGGCTGCTGCTGCCGTCCGCCGCCTTCCTGGAGCTGTTGGAAGAGCATCCAGCGGTACGCCGCCACGTCCTCACCCGCCTCGCCCGCGACACCATGGCCGCCCGGCGCCGGCTGGTCCAGTTCGCCACCCTGCCCGCCGCGGCCCGCGTCGCCCTGTGGCTGACTGAGCAAAACCCGGAATCTCCGACCCACCAGGTCCCGGATCACCCGACCGAGCACGTCGCGGGACGGGCGGCCCAGCACGTCCCAAATCACCCGCCCCAGCACGCCGCGGATCAACCGGCACAGCAGTTCCGGGATCACCTGTCCGGGCGAAAGCCGGATCACCCGACCGGGCGGAAACCGGATCGCCCGACCGAGCGAAGTCCTCATCACCCGATCGCCTGGCGCGGGTCGCAGGAACAGCTGGCCCGGGTGCTCGGTCTCAGTCGCGTCACCGTGAACCGCGCCCTGGCCCGGCTGACACGGGCCGGTGCCGTCACCGTGACACCGCACGGCATCGTGATAGCGGACCCGGCTGCCTTGGCCGCTTGCGCCGAGGCGTGAGGGCAGGTCAGTCGCCGCGCGGGACGCTGATGAAACCGTCGGACCACTGGTCCTCGTCGAGTGTGCAACAGTCGACGAGGAAGCAGTCCGGTTCGTCACGGAATCCCGGCGATCTCCGGGCCCGTTCGATGCGTTCCCGAGCGCCCTGTTCCGTGGTGTATACGCCGAGCATCTTGAGGTCGTCCCCCTGCTGCTCGTCCCAGTCCGGCGCACCGTCCGGGCCGCGATGTGCGACCGGCCGGCCGCCGGGAGACGCGGCATGCCGGACGTGCCAGACAACGAAGACGTCGCTCATCGCGGAAGCATAGGTGGCCGCTCAGGCGCTCCGGCCGTACAAAATCGGTCTCTGGGGTGAAGAGGAAGTTGTCGCACCTCCTGGCCGTTCCGGTCGGGTCCGGGCGCGGCCCGGAATGCCTCGACCCCCCTCGAGTGAGTCGCTCTGCCACGCGGGCCGGATACGGTTGGCCACTATGACGACCTACTCCGGTCCGGCGAGGCTGACCCTTGTCGACGGCACGCATGTGTCAGGCATGGCCTCGCTCAGCACCAATCAACGTGGCGGCATCCAGGGCTGGGGCGGCACGTTCCGCCCGGACAAGACGAGCGCCGACCTTCACAACGCGAGTGACGGGCTGCATCTGGAGCTGCCTTACGACCAGATCGGCACGGTCTCGGTCACCGGCGTCCGGAAGCTGCTCGCGACGCAGATGCTGGTGTCGCTCGCCGGCAGCGGACCCGCGCCGTTCTGAGCCCCGGCCGGCTGCTGCGAGCGCCACCACGGGCTTCGTCGCGGCCGAGGATTTCGCACGGTTTCGGCCTCGCCGGCCCCGGACAGGGGACGGCGAGGCCGGCGCCTCCATGCTGCTTGCTTTGCGGCTTACGGTCAGCGGTGCTTGCTTTGCGGCTTACGGGCGGTACGCGTCCAGACCTGCCTGCACCACCCGCCGCAACCCCGGCAGGTCCGCGGCCACGAGACGTCCCGGTGGGCCGCCCTCGCGGCGTACCAGCCCGAGCGCGGCCATCTGCTCGGCGCAACGCTCCACCCGCGTCCAGCGGCGGGAGCCGGGACGGCCCATCCGGGTACGGAACTCGGCCACCTCCACGGAGCCGTGCTCGACAAGCTCGTACGCGAGACGCCGCCCCACCGAGCGCAGGGCCTCCGGGATGAAACCGTGAGCCGTCAGGTGCCAGGCGAGACCGCCCGGGCATCGGTAGACGGCGACTGCGACCCCGTACGCCTCCTCGTCCGCGGCAGCCGCCTCCCGAGCCGCCGCCTCGTCGCGAAAGCGCCGCTTGCCGCACCCGCAGTTGTACCGCCGCCCAGACATCAGCTGTATCGCAGACCGGGCATCAGCTGTACCGCCGGCCGGGCGTCACTGGACCAGCCGCCGCAGGGCTGCCCACGCGAGCGGCACGTAGAGCAGCACCGCGGGCGCGAAACCGCGCACGACCAGGCCGGTCCGGGTGCCGCCGCCGAGAGGTTCGACGGTGTGCCGCAGATGGAGGCGTACGCCGGCCGCCGTCACCGACCACGACCAGCTGCGGACCGGGCCGGTGGCGTCGACGTCCAGGATCCGGAAATGGGCCCGGACACCGGCCGGGCCGTGCACGTTGCCGGTGGTCAGCGGGACGAGTGTCTCGGTGGCGTAGTCGACGGCCCGGATCTGCGGTGACCACTCCGGCCAGCGTTGCGGGCGCAGGTAGCGGTCCCATACGTCGTCGGGGGTACGCCTGCCGCTCACCGTCGCGCTGCGGCACAGGGCCGGCCGGTCCACCGTCATGGTCTCCCGGTTCCCCGTGGCGGCCGGGCCAACCGGCTGGGTTGCGCTCCCGGCGGTCCACCGGCACGATGCCGTTCTACTCCCGGCAGTCCACCGGCACGACGCCGTTCTACTCCCGGCAGTCCACCGGCACGACGCCGTTCTACTCCCGGCGCTTCGCCAGCACGTCGAGCCGGCTGCGGACGGCCTCGGCGTGGTGGGTGTCGCCGCAGTTGCCGAACACGGCCGCCGCCCGCTGCCAACTCTGTTCGGCCTCGTCGAACCGGCCCAGCTCGCACTGCGCGGCACCGAGCATGTCCCACGCGGCGCCCTCGCGTGCCGGGTCCTCCCCGGTCGTCCGCAGCACATCCAGCGCCCGGGTCGTGACGGCGACCGCCTCGGTGAAGCGCCGGCGCAACGTCAGATGGCCGGCGAGGCTGAACGCCAGATCGACCGTCGTCGCGCCCAGCCCTCGGCCGGGGCCGGTGCGGGCGGCAGCGACCAGGTTGGCCAGCTCGGCGTCGAGCCAGGCGAGGGCCGCGTGCCGATCGGGCGCCGCCGGCCGCCCAAAAGAACCAAAACGCTCCAAAGCCGGCCGATCGGAGGCGTCGAGCCCATCCGAAGCACCGGTTTCGCCCGGGGCCGCCGGCCGGTTCGGGGCTGCGGAACCGGCCGGCTCGGGGGCGTCCAGCGAACCGGCCGCCAGAAGTTCCCCCGCCGCCGCGCCGGTCATGTCGCGGTAGAAGCCGTAGAGGCGGTGCGCGGCCCGCGCGGCTCCGGCCACACCGTCGACCTCGGCGAGTCGTTCAGTCGCGTAGTCCCGCAGCAGGTCGTGCAGGGCCCACCGGCCCGGGGCGGGTTCGGTGATCAGGTGCGCGCGGTGCAGGTCGGCCAGCAGGGCCGTGACCCGGTGCTCGGGCATGTCGGCCAGATGGGCGGCGCTGAGCGTGGCGAGGTCCGGGCCGGGGTCGATCGGCAGCAGGCGGAACAGCCGGGCCGGCGCGTCGGACAGGTTCTGGTACGACACGTCGAACGCGGCCCGCACGGCAGCCTGCCCACCACTCGGAGCGGCCTGCCCACCGGCCGGGGCGGCCGGCCCATCGCTCGGGGCGGCCTGCCCACCGGCCGGGGCGGCCGGTCGGCGGCTGTCGCGCAGCCGGCGTGCCAGGATCTCCGGTTGCAGGTGGGGGCGGTCGGCGAGCAGGGCCGCGACGATCCGCAGGGTGAGCGGCAGGCCGGCGCAGACCTCGGCCAGTTCGGTGAGGCCGCTGCGGGCAGTGTCCCGCAGCCGCGGGTCGGTGCTGCCGCGGCGCGCGGACACCACCGCGGCGAGCAGGGCGACGGCGGCGCCGGGACCCAGGTCGTCGAGGTGGTGTCCGCGCGCGTCGAGGTCGAGGGTGCGCCGGGAGGTGATGAGCACCGGGATCCGGTCGTCGCCGGGCAGCAGCGGCCGGACCTGGTCCTCGCCGTCGGCGTTGTCGATGATCAAAAGCAGACGGCGGCCCGGATTTGTGTACGCCTGGAGTACGTCCCGCCACAGCCGGGTCCGGTCCGCGACGTCTGAGGGGATGTGCTCACCGGGCACGCCCGTCGCGACCAGCCACTCGACCAGGACGTCACCGGCGGACCGGCGGCGTCCGGCGTCGTGACCGGACAGGTCGGCGAAGAGCACGCCGCCCGGGAACCAGCCGTCGGCCAGCGCCCGGTGCGCGGTCTGCAGCACCAGTTCGGTCTTGCCGACGCCGGCCGGCCCCACAACCGCCGACACCGCCGGCCCGGCAACCGCCGACACCGCCGGGTCGCCGGGCATGAGCGCCGCACGCAGCGTTTCGGCCGCGCCGTCACGGCCGGTGAAGACCACGGCGGCCGGCGGCAGGCCGGTACCGGGCAGGGTCATGAGTGCATTGTCGACCGTGCGCGCCACCGTGGTCACCGGCCGTACGGCAGACGCGCGCGCCCCGAACGGCTCAGGGCGCGCGCCGCCGCTCATCGGGCGGCCGGGAATCCCGGGTAGAGGTAGCCCCGCGACCAGAACGGCGGGTACCCATAGTGGCCGTACACCTTGTCGTAGTAGTCGACCTGGTCCACCAGATCGGGGTCGTAGGCCGGCGCGCCCGCTATCCGGTCCCGCGGCGAGTCGACGTGGACCTCGTCGTCGGTGACCCGGCGGACCGCATCGACCGGGATGAACGACGACGACGCGCCGAACCCGAGCAGGCCGCCGTGCTCGACGCGCAGGAACCGCACCGCGTTCTCGTCGGTGTCCACGAGCAGGTCCGTCACGGTGCCGACCTCCTCGCCGTCGGCGTCGAACACCTTGCGTCCGCGTACGTCCTGGGCGGGGTCGGCCACCATCCGATCGGACTCGGTCATCGGGGTCAGGGTTCCGGCTGGTTCTCCCATCACGTCCACCTCCTCATGACCATGCGGTTACCCGGCCGGCGCCGGATTCATGTGCCCCGATGATGAGGTACGGACGACGCGCGTACCCGGCCGCCGATCGGGCCGTGAGCGGAATCGGCGCCGCGAGACTATGCATGATTGATCTCACACTCCATGATGGAAGGCGGCAACGTCGCCCACTTCGAGGAGTGCCCGTGGACCTCATCGACACTCGTGCCGGTGACCTCTTCGAACAGGGCCTGCCCGCCCTGGCGCACGGCGTGAACTGCGCCGGCGTGATGGAGCACGACTTCAAGGTGCGATGGCCGTCGATGAACGACAGGTACCGGGAGCGCTGCCGCGCCGGGATGCTGCGGCTCGGCGGGATGATGACGTGGAAGGCGCCGGACGGCCTGCTCGTCTACAACCTGGTGATCGCGCAGCGCGCCGGCGCCCCGCCGGACCCGCAGGCGATGCGCAGCGCCTTGACGGCCGCCCTCGACGACGCCGAACGGCGTGAGGTCCGGTCGATGGGCTTGGCCCGCCCGGCCGCCTGGGACGAGGTCGCCGACGTGGTGCGGCAGGTGGCCGCCGCCAGTTCGGTCCGGGTTGTGGTGGTCCAGCCAGGTTCGTGAGGCGCCGATCCGGGTAGCCGTCGACCATGTCGCAGGATCGGACCTTCTTCGGCCAGCCGCGCCCGCTGGCCAACCTGTTCGGGGTGGAGCTGTGGGAACGGTTCTCGTTCTACGGCATGCAGGGAATCCTGCTGATCTACCTGTACTACGCGGCCGCCGACGGCGGGCTCGGCATCGACCAGGACACCGCGACGAGCATCGTGGGGGCGTACGGCGGCGCCGTCTACCTCTCCACGATCCTCGGCGCCTGGCTGGCCGACCGGCTCCTCGGCGCCGAACGGGTGCTGTTCCTCAGCGCAGTCCTGGTGATGGCCGGGCACATCGCGCTGGCCGTGCTTCCCGGCCTGGCCGGTGTCGGGGTCGGCCTGGTGCTGGTGGCGATCGGCAGCGGCGGCGTGAAGGCCAACGCGACGTCGCTGGTCGGTAACCTCTACGACGAACGGGACGAACGCCGCGACGCCGGGTTCTCGCTGTTCTACCTCGGCATCAACCTGGGCGCGCTGGCCGGCCCGCTGCTGACCGGGCTGCTCCAGGACCGCGCCGGCTTCCACTACGGTTTCGGCCTGGCCGCGGTCGGCATGGCGATCGGGCTCACCCAGTACGCGCTGGGCCGCAAGAACCTGCCCGCCTCCGGCCGTGAGGTGCCGAACCCGCTGCCCGCCCGGGGCCGGCCGATCGCCGCCGCCGTGTTCGCCGCCGGCGTCGTGGTCGTCGCGGTGGCCGCGCTGACCGGCCTGCTCGCCGCGGACCGGCTGTCGACGATCGTGGTGGTGCTCAGCGTCGTCGCGGCCGTCGCCTACTTCGCGGTGATCCTGACCAGCCCGCGCGTCGACGGCGTGGAACGGCGCCGGGTGTTCGCGTTCATCCCGATGTTCCTGGCCAGCGCCGCGTTCTGGTCGCTCTACCAGCAGCAGTTCACCGTCGTCACGATCTACTCGGACGAACGCCTGGACCGCGGCCTCGGCGGCTGGGAGATGCCGGTCTCCTGGGTGCAGTCGATCAACCCGGTCTTCATCATCCTGCTCTCCGGCGTGTTCGCGGCCCTCTGGACCCGGCTCGGCGACCGCCAGCCGTCCAGCCCGCTCAAGTTCGCCGCCGGTACGATCATCATGGGGTTGGCGTTCCTGCTGTTCCTGCCCCTGGCCGGGGGTGGCCCCAACAGCACGCCGCTGCTCGCGCTCGCCGGCATCCTGCTCGTCTTCACCGTCGCCGAGCTGCTGCTCTCCCCGGTCGGGCTGTCGCTGTCGACGAAACTGGCGCCGCGCGCCTTCCACACCCAGATGGTGGCCCTGTTCTACCTGTCGGTGGCGCTGGGCACCGCGCTGTCCGGGACGCTGGCCCGCTTCTACAGCGCCGACACCGAGTCCGCCTACTTCGGCATCCTCGGCGCTGTCGCGATCGTTCTCGGTCTCGTCCTCGCGGCGGGCGCCCGCCCCATCTCCCGGCTGATGGGCGGTGTCCGCTGACCGGTCCGCATGAGCGATCATGGCGGTCCCCGCTGTGCTCCCCCGTGAAGGATCGACGATGTTCAGGCGAGTTGTCACGGTCGCCGCCCCGAAGATCAGCAAGAGCGCCGCGGCCAGGTTCGGCAAGGCCACGGCGACACGCTGGTACGAGGAACTGGTCGCCGACGTCCGCCGGACCGGTTTCTCGCCCGGGCGCAGACCCGGCCGCACCGGGTACAAGCCGGCCGACTTCGACGACGTCACCGCGAACATGACCGCCGCGACGCGCAAGGACTGGGCGAAGAAGGTCCGGCGAGCCCTCGACGGCGACACCGACGCCCGTTACGCCGTCAACCTGCTGGCCACCTACGCGTTCGGCGACCACACGATGTTCGACGGCACCGGCCCGTACGTCGTCAACGAGGGCACCCCGGACGCCCCCGGCACCCGGTGAGCGCCCGGCCCGGGTCAGGAACGCGTCAGCCGATGCGGACCTCGCCCTGGTTGAGGACGCGCGGGTGGAAGTACGCGGCCTGGATCTCCGCGTTCGTGTTGTTGCCGCGCAGTTGTTCGGACCAGACCATGAAGTACGCCCACCGCGGTTGCGAGGTCAGCAGCGCCGCGGACGGGACCTTGCCCATCTCGGCGATCGCGATCGGTTTGCCCGCGGCGATCGACTGCACCTGCGTGTAGTCGCCGGACGACGGGTGATTCTTGTACCAGACGTCCAGTGACACGACGTCGGCGTAGGTCGTGCCCGGGTAGTACGACGACCAGCCGCCGGCCGGGTTGTCCTGCACGTTCCACACCCAGATCAGGTTGGTCAGGCCCTGGCTGTCGAAGTAGTCCTTCATCTGCTGGAAGATCTTCGCGCCGCCGTTGGGGCCGGGCCGCCCGCCCCACCAGTTCCAGGTCTCGTTCATCTCGTGGAAGGGCCGCCACAGCACCGGCACCCCGGCGTCACGCAGTTGCCGCAGGTAGGGCACGACCTCGGCCATCCGGGCACGCCACGTCTGGTTGAGCGCGGTGCCGCCGGTGACGACCTGCTGGAACTGCGCGTCCGAGATCCGGGTCTTCACGCCGCCTTCGAACTCGCAGGTGCGCCCGACGGTCGGCGAGCAGGCGTGCCAGGTCAACGCCACGAGGGAGCCGTTGGCCCATTCGGTCTTGGCCTGGTCGACGACGCGCTGCCGGTTGTTCACGTCGTCGGCGCGGAACATCAGGTCGCCGCCCCACAGTCCGGGCCACTGGCCGGTGATGGCGTTGACCTGCGCGGTGTACTGCCCGGGCGCGCTTGCCGGTTCCTTGTTGTGCTGACCGGAGACGATGCTCGTCCCGGTGATCGACCGCAGGTAGTTGAGCACGGTGGTGCGGCCGGTCGCGGGGAAGGCGGAGGCGGGGACGGGGAGCAGGGCGGCGCCCAGGAGCAGGGCAGCGCCGGCGGCGAGGGGGATTCGCACGGCAGGACCTTCCTTCGGGTCAGTGATCTACGGGTACGGGTGGACGTCGTTCACGACGAGCCGTGGCTGTTCCGATGCTGGTCGCGCAGGACGGTCGCCAGGTCGGTCAGCACCCACGGGTCCTTGACCGCGCCGGGGTCGAGGTCGACCGGCGCCCTGACGTGCCACACCGCCGACTCGCCGGGCAGCAGGGTGACGAAGCCCCGGTCGACGACCGCGTCCGGGTGCAGCCGGTCGGCCTGGAGCAGCAGGTCCCGGGCCAGGCCGACGGCGGACACGTGCACGTCCAGGCCCCCCGGCACCCGTTCGGCGGTGACGGTGAGCCCCGGGTCCTCGTACCCGTGGTCGGCGGCGAACCAGAGCGCCCGCGCCTCGCCCAGGGTGGCCGCCACGCCTGCCGCGCCGGCCGCCTCGAACGGCACCAGGGCCACCGACCGCGGCGCCACGTCGACCTCCACCGAAACCACCGCGGGAGCCGCCGCAGGGATCGCCGCGGAAGCGGGAAATGCCGCGGAGACCGCCGCGGAAGCGGGGACCGCCGCGGGGACGGCGGTGATGTCGAGCCGGCCGGTCCACCGCTGCGCGGAGTCGTTCAGTACCGCCACGACCGGCCCGCCGTCGCGGGTCTGCACGGTGAGCGCCCGGTCGGCGTACATCTCGCGCAGCGCGTGGTAGAGCGGCTTGAACCGGCCGGCACCGTCGATCGCCGCCCAGGACGTGACCGGCCACAGGTCGTTGAGCTGCCAGACGATCGTGCCGGCGGTGTGCGGCCAGTGCGAACGCCAGTGCTCGACACCGGTCCGCACGGCGCGCACCTGGTTGAGCTGCGTCAGGTAGTGCCACGCCTCGGTGCTCGCCGGCTCCGGGAAGTGCGGCGCGAGCCCGCGGGCGAGTTTGCCGTTGCCGTCCTCGGCCTTCTGGTGGTGCAGCACGCCCGGCGAGTCCGGCAGCATCGGGTCGTCGGAGATCGCGTCCCGCAGGGTCCGCCACGCCGGCGGGGCCTGCCAGCCGAACTCGGCCACGAACCGCGGTGCCGAGTCGAGATAGTGCCGGTAGTCCTGCCGGTTCCACACCTCCCAGGAGTGGAAGGTCTGGCGGTCGGGATCGTTGGGCTCGTGCTCCCAGGAACCGGACCAGGGGCTGCCCGCCTGGTACGGACGTGACGGATCAAGTTCGGACACGATCGCCGGCAGGATGTCGAGGTAGTACTTCTCGCCCCAGCTCAGGTCGCCGCCGGGCTGCTCGGTCCAGCCGGAGGCACCGCGCAGCCACAGGTTCTCGTTGTTGCCGTTCCAGGTGATCAGGCTGGGGTGCGGGGAGAGCCGGGTCACGTTCTCCCGTGCCTCCGCGACGACCTCGGAGCGCAGCGGCTCCTCCTCCGGATAGCAGGCGCAGGCGAACAGGAAGTCCTGCCACACCATCAGCCCGAGCTCGTCGCAGACCTCGTAGAACGCGCGGTCCTCGTAGATGCCGCCGCCCCAGACCCGGATCAGGTTGATCCCGGCGTCGGCGGCCTGGCGCAGCCGCAGCTCGTAGCGCTCCCTGGTCATCCGCGACGGGAAGATGTCGTCCGGGATCCAGTTCACGCCCTTGGCGAGGACCGGCGCGTCGTTGACGTGGATGACGAAGCGGGTGCCGGCCTCGTCCGGGGTGCGGTCGATGTGCGCGGTGCGGAACCCGACACGCCGCTCCCAGCGGTCCAATTCCTGATCACCATCGGTCAGCACGACCGTCAGCGTGTGCAGGGCGGGCTCGCCGTGGCCACGGGGGTTCCACGGCATGACGTCCGGGAGGTCCAGCTCCGCCCGTACACCGTCGTCGCCGGCCGCCAGCGAGGCGATCTCCGCGCCGTCGAGCAGGATCCGCGCGCTCAGCGCGCGATCCCGGGTGCGCTCGATCTCCGCGGTCAGGTCCAGCTTCCCGCCCCACCCGGTGTACGTGCACAGCGGCCGCACCGCCGCGATCCGGGCCGTGCTCCAGGCTTCCAGGCGCACCGGCCGCCAGATGCCGGCGGTGACGAGTGTGGGTCCCCAGTCCCAGCCGAAGCTGCACGCCATCTTCCGGACGAACTGGAAGGGTTCGGGGTAGGCGTTCGGTCGTGGCCCGACCAGGTCCGCCACCCGCTGCGCCTCGGTGTAGGCGGAGGTGAAACGCACGGCGAGTTCGCTGTCCGCGCCGATCAGCGACGTCACGTCGAACCGGTAGGAGCGGTGCATGTTGCGGGTCTCGCCGAGCGTCGTGCCGTCCAGTTCGACCCGGGCGACCGTGTCCAGGCCGTCGAAGACGAGGTCGATCCGGTCCGGCCGCGGGCCGGTCCAGCCGATCCGCCGGGTCACCGTCCAGTCCGCGCGGCCCACCCAGGCCACGGCGTTCTCGTTGTCGTCGCGGAACGGATCCGGGATCCGGCCGGCGGCGAGCAGGTCGGCGTGGACGCAGCCGGGCACGGTCGCCGGGATGTCGACGCCGTCGCCGGTCAGTCGCCAGGCGCCGGACAGGTCTGTGCTGACAGTCATTTCGTGGCTCCCGCGGTGATGCCGTTGTAGATGAAGCGCTGCAGCAACAGGAACGCCACGATCGTGGGCAGGATGACGATCATGGTGCAGGCGGCGATGGTCTCCCACTGCGCGCCGTACGGGCCCTTGAAGCGGAACAGCGCTGTGGAGATCACGCTCAGGTCGGGTGAGCGCAGGTAGAGGAAGGGGATGTAGAACTCGTTGTAGATGGCGATGCCCTTGATGATCGCCACGGTCGCGATGGCCGGTTTCATCAGCGGCAGGATGATCCGCCGGTAGACGGTGAACCGGGACGCGCCGTCCATCATCGCGGCCTGGTCGAGGCTCGGCGGGATGGACTGCATGAACTGGATGAAGATGTAGATCGAGATGATGTCGGTGCCGAGGAACAGCACGATCGCCGAGCCCGGGGTGTTGACCAGGCCCATCGACTTGACGATCTGGTAGGTCGCGACCTGGGTGGTGACGCCGGGGACCAGGGCGGCGACCAGGAACGACCCGAGGACCAGGCGTTTGAAGGGGAAGTCGAAACGGCTCACGGCGTACGCCGCCAGGGTCCCGACCACGATCGTGCCGGTCAGCGAGATCACCAGGATCACCGTGGTGTTCCAGAAGCCGAGCAGCATCCGGCCCTCGGTCCAGGCGGTCACGAAGTTGTCGACGTTGAGCCAGTTGCGCGGCGGCGTCAGCGGGCCGGTGGCGTTGTACTCGGCGTGGGTCTTGAACGCCGCGAAGAAGACGACGACGAGCGGTACGAGGACGATGAGCGACGCCAGGATCAGCGAGAGGTACTTGGCGGCCTTGGTCATGACAGGGTGACCTCCTCGTCGGGCACGATCCGCCGCTGGACCCAGGTGATGAGCAGGACGACGAGCAGCAGCACCACCGCCATCGCCGAGGCCAGCCCGATCTGCCGGAACTGGAACGCGGTCTCGTAGGCCTGCACCACGAAGGTGCGGGTGCCGTTCGCGCCGCCGGTCATGATGAACGGGATCTCGAAGACCGACAGGCTGCCGGAGATCGCCAGGATGAAGGAGAGGCTGATGATGCGCCGGATCCCGGGCACGATGATGTGCCGGACCTGGTGCCAGCGGTTCGCGCCGTCGATCTCGGCAGCCTCGTAGATCTCGCCCGGGATCGACTGGATCGCCCCGAGGAACAGCACGAAGCTGAGCCCGGTGAACCGCCACACCGACGTGCCCGCCAGGGAGATGTTGGCGATGTCCGGGTCGCCCAGCCAGTACCGGGTGTGCTCACCGAGCCCCACCCAGCGCAGCACCGTGTCGAGGGTGCCGTCGGGCTGGAAGAGGTAGAGGAACACGAACCCGACGGCGACGCCGTTGAGCAGGTACGGGAAGAACAGGATGCCCTTGAACAGGTTCCGGAAGCGGGTGTTGAACGACAGGATCACCGCGAAGTACAGCGCGATGGCGATCTGCGCGAACGACGCCACGAAGTAGTACCCGCTGATCAGGAAGACCCGCCAGTACCGTTCGTCGGTAAGTACCCGCACGTAGTTGTCCACGCCGGCCGGTTCCATCGTGACGTCGAGGCCGTCCCAGGTGTGGAAGCTGTAGAACACCATGTTCCCGACCGGCACGTAGGTGAACGTGATCAGCAGGGCGAGGGCCGGGAGCAGGTAGAGCCAGGGCGTCCATCGGCGGGAGCGGCGGGGCGTGACCGGCGGCGTGGTGACCGCCGCCGGCCTGCGCATCGTGGTCGTCACCGCATGACCTGCGACTGCGCGGCGCCCCATCGCTCGTTCAGCTCGGCGAAGTACGACTCCTTGTCACCCTTGGCCGCGCCGCGGGCGATGTCGATCAGCTTCTGCCGGTAGATGTTGCCGGTCAGGTCGATCTCGGACGCCTTGATGATCTCGTCCTCCTTACCGCTGTTCTTGACCGCGGCCGGCAGCTCCATCAGTTCGACGCCGGTGGCCTGGAAGTCCTTGAGCACGGCGGGCAGTTCCTGGCCCACCGCCGGCGGGATCGACTGCTGGTCGGCGGCGAACCCGGACTCGTTGACGAACCACTCCAGCCAGGCCTTCGCGGTCGCCTTGTTCTTGCTGGTCCGGCTGACCGCCGCCTTGTAGTCGCCCTCGATACGGGCGTGGAAGGTGCCCTTGGTCTGGTAGGGGAACGGCCAGAACACGATGTCCTGCGGGTCCGCGCCGGCGGCCGTCGCGGCCTCGCGCATCTGCGGCACCGCCCAGGAGCCGAGCAGCATGCTCGCCACCTTGCCGGTGGCGATCATCGGCTTGCTCCCCTCCCAGTTGGTGGTGAGCGGGTCCGGCTCGTTGAGCTTGTTCTTGACGATGTCGAAGAGCAGGCCGTCGGTGATGTGCTGGATCTTGCCGGGCTGCCACGGGCTGGGGTCGGCCGGGAACGTCTCGTTGGCGGCCGGGTCGCCGAGGATCGCCCGCTGGCTGTTGAAGAAGCTCAGCGGCCAGCCGTCCTTGTAGTTGGTGTAGAACGGGATCGCCTCGGTGGCCCCGGCGACCGCCTTGAGCCCGGCGAGGAACTCCTCCGGCGTCTTCGGCGGCGCGGTGATCCCGGCCTGCGCCCAGACCCGCTTGTTCACCACGAGACCGTTCGCGACGCCGCCGATCGACAGCCCGTACACCTGCCCGTCGAAGGCCTTCTCGTCGGCGAAGCGGTATGTGCTCTTGAGGTCCGCGACGCTGCCGAGCGGCTCGAAGAACTGGCCGAGCTGATCGACGGCAACCGTGTTCGGGATCAGCAGGACGTCGCCGTACTCCCCGGAGCTGAGCTGCGTGGTGACGTCGCCCTCGTAGTTGGTGACCGGCTCGAAGGTGACCTTGGTGCCCGGGTACTTCGCCTCGAACTTCTTCGCGTACTCCGGCAGGGCGGTGGTGGCCAGGTCGGTGCGGTTCGTCAGCACCGTGATCGCGCCGGTGACCTCGCCGCTGAAGTCCGCCGGCTCCTCCTCGCCCGCCCCGCCGGTGCAGCCGGTGCCGAGCGCCAGCACGACAGCCGCGCCGATCCCGATGAAGGTCCTTCTATCCGCCATGTCGCTCTTCCGTTCGTGAGGGATTCATCCGAGCGGATGCGTCGACCGCCCGATGAGCGCCCAGCATGGTCGGCCCCATCGTGTGTCGTCAAGGTTAAATTAATAATTTATGTAGTCTGGAGATGTGCTCCGGCCGGACCGGGCCGGCACCTCAGATCACCGGAGGGGGTGGGTGCTGTCCCGGACCACGATGTGCGCCGACGGCGCCTGATAGACCGCTGCGGGCTCCCCCGCCATGGCCGCCAGCAGGGCGTTCGCGGCCAGTTCCCCGATGCGCTCCACGTCGTGGCTCATCGCCGACAGGGCCGGCACGGCGAGCTGACACTGCGCCGAGTCGTCCCACGCCACCACCGACAGGTCCACCGGCACCCGCAGCCCCGACTCCGCCGCCGCAGCCAGACCACCCAGCGCCATCACGTCGTTGTCGAACACGATCGCGGTCGGCCGCTCCGCGAACAGCCGCAGCGCCGCCGCCCGGCCACCCTCGAACGAGTAATCGCCCTCCGCCACCAGCAGGGTCCGCCCCCGCTCCGCCGCCTCCGCGGCCAGGCCGCTCTGCCGCAACTGCGTGTGCACCAGCCCCGGCGGCCCGGTCACATGCCCGATCACCGCGTGCCCCAGCCCGGCCAGGAAGTCCATCGCCTCCTTGGCGAACCCGGCGTCGTCGGTCCACACCGTCGGCAGCCCCTGCGCCGTGGACGGGTCACCGATCACCACGGCGGGCAACCCCAGCGACGTGACAAGCCCGGCCCGGTCGTCGTCCAGCACCAGGTCCACCAGGATCACCCCGTCCACCCGCCGCTGCCGCGCCCACCGCTCGTAGGTTGCCGACTCGGCCGCCCGGTCCGTCACCACCTGCACCAGCACCGACACCCCGGCCGGCGTCAGCACCCGCTCCAGCCCCTCGAGGAACTCGTGGTAGTAGGGTTCCTCGCCGAGCACCTGCGCGGCGCGTGCCAGCACCAGCCCGACCCGACGTGGCGCCTGAGACAACGGTTCCTCCCGGTAGGGTGTTCCTGTCAGCACAAGACCCGGAGACCGTACCTCTGATGGCACGTCGTGAAGCGCCCGCCGCGGGTCCCGGCAGCCGGGCACTCATCGTCGACGTCATCCGCTCCGCCGCGGCCATCAGCCGCGTCGAACTCGCCGACCTGACCGGCCTCACCCAGCCGTCGATCTCCAACATCGTCCGCGACCTCATCGCCGACGGCATCATCCACGAGATCGGCTCCGCCGACTCGGTGCGCGGCAAACCCCGCAAACTCATCGCGATCAAGCCCGCCAACCGGTTCGGCATCGGGTTCCACCTCGGCCCCGACACCCTCACCTGCGTCGCCGTCGACCTCACCGGCGGCGTGGTGGGCCGCGAAGTCGTGCCACGCCCACCGGCCGACCGGCTCGCCAGGCAGTTCGACGACTTCACCGCCGGCCTCGACCTCCCCCGGAGCCGCATCGAAGGCCTGGCGATCGTCGCGCCCACGCCGTACCCGGACGACTCCGCCGCCCCGGACGGGCTGCCCGCGCTGCGTGCCGGCCTGGCCGACCGGCTCGGCCTGCCCGTGATGGCGGAGAACGACGCGGCGGCGGCCGCCCTCGGCGAATTCTGGTCCCGGCGGGTGTCCCGGGAACAGGCGTTCGGCTGCATCTACCTGGGCAGCGGCATCGGCGCCGGCTTCGTCTTCGGTGGCGCCCTGTTCCGCGGGGCCAGCTTCGACGCCGGCGAACTGGGCCACGTGTCGATCGACTACGCCGGCCGGGAATGCCCGTGCGGCAACCGCGGCTGCGTCGAACGGTACGCCTCGATGGCCGCCGTCGTCGCCGACGCGGCCCGCGCCGGCCTGCCCCTCGCCAGCGGGCCCCTGGATCGCGGGCCCCTGGATCGCGGGCCCCTTGATCGCGGGCCCCTGGATCGCGGGTCCCTGGATCGCGGGTCCCTGGATCGCGGGTCCCTTGATGGCGGGTCCCTTGATGGCGGCGTGCCCTCGGCTGAACCGCCTGGTGCGGGCGGCGGGTCCGCCGTCGGCACGGCCACCATGTCCAGCGCCTACGACGCGGTCGCCCGGGCCGCCGTCACCGGTGACGCCGCCGCGTTCGCGGTGCTCGACCGCGCGGCCGGCCACCTCGCCGTCGCTGCCACCTCCATGGTCAACCTGCTCGACCTGGGCCGCGTCGTCCTGACCGGCCCCGGCGCCGCGCTGGCCGGCTCGATCTACGCCCGGCGGCTGCGTACCCACCTGGACCGCACCGCGCACTCCCGCCGCCGCCACCCGGTCGTGGTGGAACTCTCCGCACAGCCCCGCGACGCCGCTAGCATCGGCGCGGCGGCCCTGATCGTCCAGGCGGCGGTGGCACCCGGCCACACCCCTGGCACGAGCGGCTGAGCCCCGCCGCCTGCGATCCCCGGCCCAGCTTCAGCCCCAGCCAGCTCCAGCCCCGGCCTCGACCAAGCCCCGGCTCGGCCCGACCGTCGGCCCCCAGTCCTCAGCCACCTGGTGTTCACGGCGGGGATCCCCCGTGGGCGCCAGGAAGCGAGTCCGGGCTTTTCTGCTGTTTTGTGCCAGCAGTGGGCGAGGCATGGCGTGCCAGATGTCGATGCGGCGGCGGGGGAGGCAGAGTAGTGCGGCGTGGTGGTGCCGGGATTCGCTGCGTTGCGGGCGGGTGCGATGTTGATCTGCTAGCGGTGCGAAATTGCTGTGATCAAGGGGCTGAAACCGCGATTCCGCACCGCTAGCAGATCAACATCTCTAGCTGAACGGCACCTCCGCAGCCTCTGGCGCCTGAGACGTCGGCATTCGCCGGAAATGTCCTGTTCATCTGAGAGGTCGAAGACACCGAAGACGCCGGAGCGCCCAGCGCCCGAAACACCCGAAGCGGGACATGCCGAAGGTGGTGTCCTCCTCGGGACCTACAAAGCGCCTGAAGAACACACAAAGCGCCTGGAGCGCCCGAAGCGCCCGGAGCGCCCGGAGCGCCTGAGCGCCTGAAGCGCCTGAAGCGCCTGAAGCGCCCAGATCGCCCAGATCGCCCAGAGCGCCCGCAGCGCCCAGAGCGCCCGCAGCGCCTGGCCCTTTCGGGGGCCGGCAGGAAGACCACGGGGTTGGTGCGAGGGAGGTTCGGGCTGGGCGGCGATCAGCGTGCGGGGCCCCGGATGGCCACGTGCCGGAGCGGCTCAGGAGGACAGGGCCTCGACCGCCTGGGCCACCGTCGCGTGCACCGGGAACAACCGCTCCAGGTTTGTCACGCGCAGGGTTCGCAGGACGAAGCTCTGCGAACCGGCGACCGCGAGCACGCCGTCCTGCCCGGTCAGCCGCAGGTGCAGCTGGACCAGGTAGTTCAGCGCGGCCGAGTCGCAGAACGTGACACCGCTCAGATCCACCACGATCCGGACGGCGTCGGTGGCGTCGACCGCGCCGCCCAGGATCCCCGTGCTGCCCCGGTCCAGCTCGCCGACGGCGGTCACCACGGCCAGCGACTCGGAGATCTTCTCGGTGGTGGCCGTCAGGATCTGGTCGGTCATCAAGGGCTCTCGTCCTCTTCGGTGGGCTGGGCGCCCTCGGGCACGGCGCTGCGTGCCGCGGCGGACGACCATTGCACCATCAGCAGGGTGGCGTCGTCATCGGGCGGGCCCCCCTGGTGATCGAGAACGGCGTGGGACAGCCGGCGCAGGGTTTCCGGTGCGGGCAGCCCGGCGGCGGCGTTGCGCTCCACCAGGTCCACCAGACGGTCCCGGCCGAACTGGTCGCCTTCGGGTGTCCGGGCCTCGGTCACCCCGTCGGTGTAGAGCAGCAGCCGGTCCTCCGGTTCCAGCGCCTCCTCGGCGACCTCGACGTCCGGATCGTCCAGGCCCAGCGGCAGCCGGCGGGCCGCGTCCATCTCCTTGACCAGCCGGCCGGAACGCAGCAGCAGAGGCCGTGGGTGGCCGGCGTTCACGTACCGCAGCCGGCCGGTGTCCAGGCGGAGCTCGGCCAGCACCCCGGTGACGAAACGGACCTCCGGGAACTGTTCGATCAGGGCGGCGTCGGCGGCGCGGGCCTGCTCGACGAGGCCGCCACCGGCCCGGCGGCTCGCCCGGATCGCGGCCAGGGCGACCGCGCAGGCCACGCCCGCGGGCACCCCTTTGCCCACGGCGTCGAGGATCACGAGGTACGCGCTGTCGTCGTCCAGCGCGTAGTCGAACCCGTCCCCGCCGACCTCGTAGCAGGGCTGCAGGACGGCGCTGATCACGGCGCGCTCGCAGCTGGCCGTCAGCGGGGGCAGCAGTTGCCACAGCAGTTCCGAGGCGGTGGACATGGGCCGGGAACGACGCACCCGGTCCAGGTGGTCACCTCGGTCCGAGGTGGTGTTGATCAGGTGCCCGATCAGTCCGCTGACCATCTCGCAGCGGCGCACGAACGTCTCGTCGCCGGCAGCTGCGGGACCGCGCGCCCGGTACTCGACGACACCCATCCGGTCGGTGCCGTCGACCATCGGCACCCACCACCGGGGGCCGTCGCCGGGCATCGTCGCGACGCGCGCGAACGCCCGCCCGGCCAGGGACGCGTCGACCGGCAGCGGCGCCGGCGTCTCCCGTCCTGGCCGGGGCAGCGCGTGCAGGGCGGCCTGCTCGTAGTCGATCAGCCAGACGGTCGCGCTCAGACCCACGTCGGCCAGCGCCTCGTCGACCCGCTCTGCGAGGTCGCCGGGCTGCCACAGGTGCGCGGCGTTCAGGATCTTCCGGAGTACGGCGTACCACTCGGCCTCGCCTGTTTCGGTCACGGCGAAACCCTATTACCGTCGCCGCGCTTCGGCCACGGATCGCGCGACACACGTCGGGTGCTCACTCGGCCGGGTCCTGGTAACCCTCGTCGGCCCGTTCCCGGCGCAGATGGGCCTCGGCCCGCCGGGCGGTGGCGCTGTCCTCGGCGGCCAGGCCGGTGTACATGGCCCGCACCTTCTCGTAGGGCTGTCCCGGCGGCAGCAGCGGCACGGCCGGGTCCACCACCACCTCGATCACCACCGGCCGGTCGGCCGCCAGCGCCTGCGCCCAGGCCGGCTCCATCGCGTCGGCCGCGGTGACCCGGATGCCGCGCAGGCCGAGCAGCTCCGCGTACTGCGCGTACGGCACGTCCGGCAACTCCTGCGAGGCGGTGAACCGCGGTTCGCCCTCCATCTCACGCTGCTCCCAGGTGACCTCGGCCAGGTCCCGGTTGTTCAGCACGCACACCACGAACCGGGGGTCGGCCCAGTCCCGCCACCGCGCGGCGACGGTGACCAGTTCGGCCAGCCCGGTCATCTGCATGGCGCCGTCGCCGGCAAGCACCAGCACCGGCCGGTCCGGGGCGGCGAGTTTGGCGGCCAGCCCGTACGGCAGGCCGCACCCCATCGATGCCAGGGTGCTGGACAGGTGCGCGGGCACACCCGGTGGCAGCCGCAGGTGCCGGGCGTACCAGTAGACGACCGAGCCGACGTCCACCGCGACCTGCGCATCCGCGGGGATCAGGCCGGTCAGCGACCGGACCACGTGTTGCGGGTTCACCGGTTCGGCAAGAGCCGCCGCGCGTGCCCCGGCGATCCGGTGCCAGCGGTCCACCCATTCCTCGACCCGGCCGCGCCAGGCCCGGTCGGTGGTGGGTTCGACCAGGTCCAGCAGCGCCCGTACGGTCTCGGCCGCGTCACCGACCAGCGGCACCTCCACCGGGTACCGGACGCCGAGCTGCCGCCCGTCGATGTCGATCTGCACGGCCCGCGCCTGGCCGGGCGCCGGGTAGAACTCGGTCCACGGGTCGTTGGTGCCGATCAGCAGCAGCGTGTCGCAGTTGCGCATCAGCTCGGCGCTGGCGGTCGTGCCCAGATGTCCCATCACACCGGTGTGGAACGGCAGCGTCTCGTCCAGCACCGGCTTGCCGAGCAGCGAGGCGGTGATCCCGGCGCCGAGCCGGTCGGCCAGTTCGACGATGTCGGCCGCGGCCCCGTACGCCCCCTGCCCCACCATGATCGCCACCCGCTCGCCGGCGGCGAGCACCTCCGCCGCCGCCCGCAGGTCCCGCTCGTGCGGCACCACCCGTGCGGGGCGCAGACCGGGACTGGTCATCATCACCCCGTGCCGGTGGGCCTGCTCGTCCGGCGCCGGCGCGCTCTGCACGTCGTGCGGCAGGATCAAGCAGGTCGGGCTCCGGGTCGCCAGGGCGGTCCGGAACGCCCGGTCGATGAGCATCGGCAGCTGCTCGGGGGCGTGCGCGGCCTGCACGAACTGGGCGCACACGTCACCGAACAGGCGCACCAGGTCGATCTCCTGCTGGTAGGCGCTGCCCAGCACCGTCGACGCCTGCTGGCCGACGATCGCCACCACCGGCTTGCCGTCCAGTTTGGCGTCGTAGAGGCCGTTGAGCAGGTGCACCGCCCCCGGCCCCTGAGTGGCCAGGCAGACACCGGGACCACCGGTGTACTTCGCGTGGCCGACCGCCATGAACGCCGCCATCTCCTCGTGGCGGGCCTGCACGAACACCGGCTCCCCGGCCCGGCGCAGGGCACCCAGGATCGGATCGATGCCGTCACCGGCATAACCGAAAACCCGGTCCACACCCCACTGCCCGAGACGCTGGACGAGCAGGTCAGAAACTGTACGGTCAGCCATGTCGCGTGCGTGCCCGGCGTGCCCGCGCTCAAACGGCCCGCGCTCACCCGATCGGATCAACCTCGGTTTGCCGTTGCCGGCACCGGAAACAGCAGGGACAGCGTCGTCGGTTTCCGGCCAGCGGCGGCGACGAGCCGGGTGAAGGGTGCGACATGCGGGAAGAGTCCCTGGACGGCCCGTTGGCCCGGAGCCTGGCCGAACTGGCCGAGACGCCGGACGAGGCCCCCGGCCTCGACGAACACCTGGACCGCATCGCCCGGCTGTGCGTGGACCGGGTGGCCGCCGCCGACTACGCCTCGGTCACGGCGTTCCGCGGCGGCGCCTCGACGATCGTCGCCGTCACCAGCGATCTCGTCCGGGCCCTCGAAGAGGTGCAGCGGGACGACAAGGAGGGTCCGTGCGTCGAGGCGCTGTCCTCGGGCCGGCCGTCCGCCGTGGCCGACCTCGCCTCGACCGTGCGATGGCCCGGCTTCGCCCGGGAGGCTCTGCGGCTGGGACTGCGCGCCACCGTGTCCGTGCCGCTGTTCACCGCCGGCGGGGCGGCGGTCGCCGCCCTCAACCTGCACGGCCGCGACGACGCCCGGATGGCGCCGCTCATCTTCGGCGTGTGGGACGCCTTCGACCCGGACCAGGAGCTGCCGGCCGGCTTCGGCACGCGGGAACCGCTTGACGACGGCGGCCGGGAACTGCTGGCCGGCTTCACCGCCGCACTGACGGCGCGGACCCGGATCCAGGCGGCGCTGCACCTGCTGATGGAGCGGCACGGCGAGACCCGGCACGACGCCTACCTGCGGCTCACCACGATGGCAGCCGATTCCGGGTACGGCCTGCGCATGCTCGCCGAAACGGTGCTGGCCGGCGACCTGTGACCGCCGCCAGCACCGTCACCGGGTACACATGCCGGTCGGCTCAGGAGCAGCTGCCCCACTGACAGTTGTGACGGGACGTCGGGATGCGGTGCGCCTCCGCCTCCTTGCACCACGCACACTTCGGTTTACCCGCCTGAACACATGCGCACTTCATAATCACCTCCTAGGAAATCGCTTCTCCACGTTCCTTCATCAAGCGTCGGCGTTCCGCCGCGCGCTCGTTGAAGACAATGTGCGGTTCGGGGCGGCCGCGCGCCAGCCAGACAACGAGGGTGATCGGCCAGAAAGCAACCGCGAATGTCATCCGCCAGAACCAGATGAATCCGAATCCGGTCGATCCGAGAATTTTGATCCGGCTCTGCCCCACACCAGCTCGGTGGCGAACGACGATTGAGCCGATGAACATGCCAAGTAGATAGATGAGAACTAGAATCCATTCCACGGAACAGCCTCCGATAGGTTTGTGTCAGTCGAGTCGCGGCCGGGGTAACGGCAAGAACGGCTCCAGTTCCGTGGCGTACCAGAACGTCGGGATCTGGAACGTCGTCCCGATCTCCCAGTACAGGTCGTCGATCGCCGGGGCGATCTTCCACTCGTGCCGCGAACGACCGGGATCGTCGTCGCCGGACCGTGCATCGATCTCGGCTGCGTACCCGTCGCCGCCCCGGCGCACGAACACCAGGTTCGAGTCCACGGCCGGGTGCAGGTGGGCCAGCAGTCGCACCTCACCCGACCGCAGCTCAGGGATGGGCGCCTCCGCCGCGGTAGGCCTAGGGCGGCCGGTCAGCCACCGCTCGGTCCGCCCGCGGTGCGTCACCCAGAACGTGTGCTCGTATCCGGTGAGATGCAAGTTCGGCGCACCTCGCGACCGCAGGAACTCCAGCGACTCACCCATCAGGTCGTCCGCCACAGGGCTGCGGTGATCGAATCCCAGGAGTTCTGCGATCAGGTGCGAGCCGCCATAAACGGCCCAGCCACCGGCCGGCATCACCGCCTTGGCAACATTCGTCACGAACGCATCCGGGTTGGCCTGCGCCACCGGGTACAGCGGCGCCACTGTGCCACCCCAGATATCGGCGGCGTCCTCATTGCTTTCGATCAATGGGAAGACGAACCGCCCGAAACGGTCCATCCTTGCGACGAAATCAGCGCCGTAGTCCATCCAGTGTGCCTCCTTCACTTCGGTCTCACCGGAGTTTCAGGGCCGTGCACCTTTCAGCCGGTCCGAATACGTTTCTCCGGGCCGGCCGAGGCTCACGAGATTGCCATCGACAGTTGTCGCGTGCCAGAGTCGCGCGTTGCTTTCACCTGACAGGGACCGGGAAAGCCCCGACCGTTCGCCGGCGGATGGACGATCGGCCGACCCGGCATCGTCCACTGCGGACGAGACTCGTCGCGGCCGATCGCCCGGACCCGATGACCGGTCAGCTCTGCGATCTGCCGCCATCCAAGACCGGTGATGCACCAGGTGACAAATGCCAGCGACGCGTAGCGAACATCTCGCATCCGAGCCGGCCCGCAGCTGCGGATTCGACCTGGCGGCGCGGTTCGTCGGGTGAAGTTCGGCGAACCGCCGTCAGGGTCCGTAACGCCGGCACTGGTCCCGGTCGGACCAGTCCGCCCGCATCAGCAGTTCGGGGGTGAGGGGGGCCTGCCCGAACGCGGCACGGACAGCTCCGCGGAAGTTCCACATGGCCTCGGCGAACGGGTGGTACACCGCGTGGTACTCGGACGCGTCCAGACCAGCACCGCCCATGATCGTGGTGCGGATGTCGACGAGCGCGAGGAACACCTTCTCCGCTGCCGCGACCAGTTCCGGGCTGCCGGAGAGCAACATGCGCTCCCGCTGGGCATAGAGACCGGACTCGTGGACGGCAAAGGTGGCCGCCTCGGACAGGGCGCCGTCGTGCCGTCCACGGGCACACTCCCGCAGCGCGTTGTGTGCGGTGTCGAGCGCCAGCACGAAGGCGACGCAAATGCCCCACAGGTCGGTGGCCGGGCCCCGTTCCGCGTCCCGGCCATCCCGGGCCCGCTCGTACCGTCGCAGATCGCGCAGTTGCTCGGCCAGCCGGCGCGCCAGGGTCACCTCGGCCGGACTCGCACCCAGCACGGCGGCGAGGCGGGCGGCGGTGCTCGGGATCGGTGCCTTACGCCCGTTCAGCAGCTCACCGACGAAGCTGCGGGACATGCCGGCCCGAGCCGCGATCGAGGTGTTGTTAAGCGTGCCGGCCCGCACCAGCCGGTGGAACAGCGCCACCAGATCCGTGGCCGGCCCGGACGGGATGTCCGCAGCGCTGCGGCGGCCTCGGGGCATCGCACCATCCTCGTCTCGGAGTCTTTCGCATCCTTAACATAGGCATCCGTCCCGGCACCAGACACGCTCACCGTGCGGCACCGCCGCGACCAGCGCCGTCGCGGTGCGATGCCAGGTCAGCCCGGTGGACAGGCGCCGACGCACTTCCTCGGCGTGCCCGAATGCCGCCTCCGGGTCGGCCACGACCCGGTCGATAGCGGCCCGCCAGACCCGCACGTCGGTCTCCGGGTCGTCCACGATGTCCACCACCATCGGGTCGGCGAGCCGGCCGAGGCGATTCCGCAACAGCTCCGCGACCCCACTCTTGGCGCTGGCCAGCAAGGGTGTCCCGGCGGCGATCGCGTCCAGGGCGACCAGACCAAAACCTTCGACGCGGGACGGCATCACGCAGACAAGAGCGCGCGCCAGATCGCGGCGCAATTCGCCCTGGTGCGTCGTGAACGGCCGCACGTCGAGGCGTTCCCGGGCGAGCCCGGACAGGCCGACCAGAGAGCGGTGCAGGGCGTCGCATTCGGCCGGGGCCGCGCCGCGGACCAGCAGGCCGACCGGGGGTCCGGGCGGCCCGGGCAGAGTGGCCACGGCCCGTGCCGCGATGTCCAGGCCCTTGAGTTCCCGGTCATCGGTCCGGCCGAGCACGAGCACCTGCCGCTTCGGAGGTACTGACCGGCGTCGCGCCGTGGTCGGTCCCAGACCCGGGTCCAGTTGCAGCACCGGCCGCCCGCCGGAGCCGTCCTCCAGCAGGTCCTCGGCGTAACGCCGGAGCCGGGGACCGACAGCCGCGACGATCTGCGCATCGGCAGCGATCCGCCGGGTGATGCGCTCCCGCTCCTCCGTCCTGGCCGTGGCGCCGGGCGCGCCCTTGAACCGCTCCAGCTCCGACGGCGCGATATGCATGATGAGTGCAAGAGCCGCTTCCGGGTGATAGCGGTGAACCTGCACCCAGGCGGCCGGACCGGTGAAGCGGTCGTGCCCGATCACCAACTGTGGCCGGAAGGCGCGCACCTTCTCGGAGTCGAGCATCATGGACGGTCCGGCCGGCGTCCGTTCTGCCGCGATCATCGTCACCCCGGCCGCCTGCGCCTCCTCGACGTCCTCACGCGTCGGCGCGTTCACCAGGCAGGCGGTCGGGAACCCCGCCTCGGCGAGCGCGATCACCAGAGACCGGTTGAACGCCGGGATACCGCCCTTGGTCGCCGGCCACTCGCAGTTCATCGCGAGTACCCGTGGCTTCTCTGCCGGCTCATCCATGATCGCTCCTCGCTGATACCTTGTTCGATCGCGTCAGCAATGAGAATGCGGTTCCACCGGCGGCCGATCGCCCAACTCTGGAACGGACCGCCCGGAGGTCAGAGTTCTCCCTGTTCACGAGCCTGTGACCGGCAGCAGCACACTGGAATCCCGCGCGTGGAGACCGAGGAGCCGTGATGGCAGAACCGGAACGCAAGGAACTGGGTAATCGGCTCGCCCGGCTGCGCAAGGACGCGGGCCTGCGCCAGACCGACATCGCCAGGATGATCAATTACCGGAACTCGACGGTCTCGAACCTCGAGACGGGCAAGTGGAAGGTCCTGCCCGACGAGCAGGTGATCCGGGCATGGGTGGACGCCTGCCTGGAACTGCTCGACGCCACGGCGGGCGAGCGGGACGAGCGGCGCGCCGACATCAATTCCCTGTACACCGCGCTGCGGACGCTGCAACACGTCGACACGCCGGCGCCCGGCGTGCCACTGGCGAACCAGCTTCGACGTGACCTGCCCACCTTCACCGGCCGGGCGGCCGAACTCGACCGGCTGCGGACCGCCGTGGAGACCGCCCGGTCGGCCGGGACGGTGATCGCCGTACATGCGGTCGACGGCAAGCCGGGCGTCGGCAAGACCGCATTCGCCAACCACGCCGCACATCGGCTCGGCCGGCAGTTTCCGGATACCCGGCTCTTCATCGATCTGCACGGCTACACCTCCGACCGGTCACCGCTGACCGCCGGGGAGGCCCTGGAACAACTACTGAAAGCTGTCGGGGTGCCAGCTGGCGCGATCCCGGCGACCCTCGACGAACGGGCTGCCCTGTGGCGCGTTCGCATGGCCGGCCAGCGGGCGCTTCTCGTCCTCGACAATGCGATCGACGCCGGCCAGGTGACGCCGCTGCTGCCCAACGGACCGCACACCCTCGTCCTGGTCACCAGCCGCCGCAGACTCGTCGAACTGGAGGCGGCCACCGTCGCCCTCGACGTCCTGCCACCGGACGAGGCCGCGGAGATGTTCCGGCGCGTCGTCGGCCGTGACCTTCCCGAGGACAGTCCGGTCGACGAGGTGGTACGACTCTGCGGCCACCTGCCGCTGGCAATCTCGCTGGCTGCGGCCAGGATCCGTAACCGGAGAGCCCTCAGCGTCGCGGAACTGGCCCGCCGGCTCGGCGCGGAGCACCGGCGATTATCGGAACTGCGGGTACGCAACGTGGAGGTGACCGCGGCACTCCACCTGTCGTTCGACGCATTGGACGCCGAGCAGCGCCGCTTCTTCCGCACCCTGGGTCTGCATCCGGGTGCGGACGTCGACGGCTACGCCGCCGCCGCACTGTGCGCGCTACCGGTCGACGATGGCGTGGCCCACCTGGAAGGCCTGTACGGGGACAATCTCGTCGACGAGTACGTCTACGGCAGGTTCCAGATGCACGACCTCGTCCGCGACTACCTTGACGAACTCAACAAGGAGGTCGCCGAGAACGATCGGGAGCGGGCCCGCGGGGCCCTGTTCGACTACTACGAGCAGGTGTCATGGCTCGCCGATCGGCACCTGACGCCGCGCCGGGACGATCCGGCTCCGCCGTCGTTCTTCACCGGCTCCATCCCGCCGATCGGCGACCGGCGGCAGGCCGTGACCTGGCTGTCGGCCGACCGCGCCAATGTCATCGCTTGTCTCGGCGTCCTCGATGACCGATCACCTCGGCTGGTGCGGATGACCACGGCCATCTCCTGCCACCTGCGCCGGACCGGCCCGTGGGACACGGTGATCCGGTTGCAGCAGCGGGCCGCCGAAGCGGCGGCGGCGCTCGGCGAGACCCGGCACGCCGAGCGCGCCCGGCTCGAACTGGCGATCGCACTGCGCAACCACGGCGACTACGACGCCGCGCTCACCGTGCTGGACGACCTGCCCAGCGACGTGGACAGCCTGCTGGAACGCGGCACCGTGCGGATGCTGCTCGGCGGCTACGACCAGGCCCGGGCCGACTATCAGGCCGCCCTCGGCCTGGCACGCGCCGCCGGTGACGAACACGACGTCGCGAACGCCCTGCTCGAGCTCGGCACCCTGCATTACCTGCTCGACCACTACGACGAGGCCGTGGCGCTGCTCTCCGAAGCCCGTACCCACTACGAGCGGCTCGGCGACGAGCCAGGGCTCGCAAGCGTGCTGCGCAACCTCGGCAACACCTGGTACTTCATGGACCGCTACGCCGAGGCGATCGATGCCCTGGAACGGGCCCGCGACCTGGGCCGGGAACTCGACCTGCCGCTGGTCGAGGCACAGGCGACCACCAAACTGGGCAGTGTCCTGCGGCTGATGGGCCGCCACGAGGACGCCCTGCGCCGGCTCGACGAGGCACGCGAGCTCACCCGGCGGCTCGCCGACCGATCGCTGGAAGCCGAGATCCTCATCGACACCGGGGCCGCGCTGCGCGAACTCGGCCACATCGACGAATCCGAGACGGCTTTCGCCGAATCCATCGAGCTGTACGACCAGATCGGCGAAGACCTGGGCCGGGCCTGTGCCCTGAAGGAGTACGGTGACCTGCTCGTCACAGCACAGCGGCTGGACGACGCCCGCAGCCGGCTCGTCGAGGCCCGCGACCTCTACCGGTCCCTGAAGGAACGGCTGGGTCAGGCAGCGGTCGACAACTCCCTCGGCCGGCTGGAATCCATGGCGGGCCGTCCCGGGGAAGCGGTGCGTGCCCACGAGTCGGCGCTCGCGGTCGCTCTCGAGGTGGCCACACCATTGGAAGAAGCCGAGGCCAGGCTGGGCACGGCCGAGGCGCTGGCACAACTCGGCCGGACCGACGAGGCCCGAGCGGCAGCCCAGGCGGCACGCGCCCTGCTGCTGAGCATCTCCGCAGCGGGCGTCGACCGGGCCGACGCACTGCTGCACCGCCTGGGCACATGATCATCAATCGGGCCGACACCGGGTGCGTCACCGCCGGCGGGCGGTGACGCACCGAGGGACCTCCGGCGGGACGGCGCCCTCCCGGGCCGCCGTGCGGAGAGCACGGGCGGCCCTTCGGCGTACCCGTGCTCCCGCGTCCGCGGCGGCCGCTGTCACCAGTTGTAGAACCGCAGGTGGTCGAACTCGGCGGTGACCGCGGGGTCGGCGCCGCCGTGGGCGACCAGGCCGATGCGCGGGGTGGTGTCCGCCGGCAGCGTCCAGACGCCGCCCCAGGTCCAGGTCCGGCCGTCGCGGCTCACGCCGGCGCGGTACTCGTGTTCGCCGGACTTGTCGAGGCGGTGGGCGAGGCGCAGCCAGGTGGTGGTGCGGCCGGGGGTGCCGGCGATGGTGCCGCCGTAGGACGTGGCGCCGGCGAACGGCATCTCCTTGCCGAACTCGACCTGCCGGGTGTTCCAGATGGCCACGGTGGACAGGCGGGCGAAGTGGTCGTCGTCCACGTACGCGATGAGGCCCGCCTGCTGGAAGTTGCGCACCGTGTCCTCGCCCAGGTCCAGGGTCACCTTCGTCTCGGCGATCCAGGAACCGGTCCGGGAGCCGGCGCCGGCGCCGGAGCCGGAGCGGGCACCGTCCGGCGGGTCGCGGAGCAGGACGCCCGCGCTGTTGGAGTCACCGGTGAGGTCGGCGCCCTGCACCGGCCAGCGCAGCCGCCCGCCACCGACCGTGACGGCGGCGTCCGGGCGCACGAAGTCCCAGCCCGCGCCGAGGCCGGCGGAGTCGAAGTCGTCGGAGGAACCGCGCAGCAGCCGGCCGGGCTGCGGCACCGGGGCCGGCCGGACCGGGCCGAGGTGCCGGCCGGGTGCGCGCACCTGTCGTTCCGAGGCCCAGGCGCCCGCGTTCACCGTCGGCCAGCCGCCGATCCAGTCGAGGCGGTCCAGCAGCATGGGCCGCTCGTTGACGCCGAACGGCTCGTCCAGGTAGGGGTCGGCACGGTCGATGGCGTGGTAGACCAGCCAGTCCTGGCCGGCCCGGTCGGTGACGAGCCCGTTGTGGCCGGTGCCGACCCAGCGGTTGCCGTTCGGGGCGATCACCGGGGTGCCGCCGGCGCGGGACACGTTCAGGGACTGGCCGTCGCGGTCCACGAACGGGCCGAGCGGGCTGCGCGACCGGCCGGCCGAGACGGAGTAGCCGGTGGTCGGGCCGGCGCAGCAGTTCGCGGACGAGGCGAACAGGTAGTACCAGCCGGCGCGGCGCACCACGTACGCCCCTTCGAACTTGTTGTCGATCGCGACCCGGGTGGGTTCGCCGACGGTGCGCAGGCCGTCGGCGCTGAGCCGGGAGACCCAGATGCCGCCGAAGTAGCTGCCGTAGTAGAGGTAGCGGGTGCCGTCCGGTGTGGTCAGCTGCGCCGGGTCGAACGTCCACCACCATCCGCCGTCCGGGGCAGCGCGCGGTGGCACGGCAGGTTCGGCGGCGAACGTCCACGGGCCGGTGGGTGCCGGTGCGGTGGCCACGCCGATCGCGGACGCGCCGTCGGGTTCGGTCTCGGTGACGGTCACGTACATGACGTAGCCCTTGCCGGCCTTGCGCACGTCCGGTGCCCAGAGAGCGGCGGTCGGGCGGGCGTAGGACGGCAACTGGCCGGCACCGAACGCGTCACCGAGGTACGACCAGTTCACCAGGTCGGTGGACCGGGCCATCGGGATGCGGTGCGGCGTACCCTCCCCTTCGCGGAGCGGGTCGCTGGTGCCGTAGGCGTACCAGTCCCGGTTCTCGCCGGGGATGATCACCGGGTCGGCGAAGGTGTCCGCGAAGCTCGCCGACACGGGGTTGGTGTAGGTGGTGCGGTCGTCGGCACGCGCCGCGGCAGGCGTGAGGAGCCCGGCCGTGGCCAGCAGAACCACGAGGAAGCGCATGGTCATCCCTTCAGACCGGAACGGGAGACGCCTTCGATGATGTAGCGCTGCGCCAGCACGAAGAGCAGCAGCGCCGGGATGCTGGCGATCGCCGCACCGGCCATCACCACCGGGTAGTTGATCGTGTATGCGCCCTGGAGGATGCCGAGGCCGGGCGGCAGCGTGAAGCTCTCCGGGCTGAACAGCACGTAGATCGGCCAGATGAAGTCGTTCCAGTTGGACAGGAAGCTGATCAGCGCCAGCGTGGCGAGTCCGGGTTTGGACAGCGGCAGGATCACCTTGGTGAAGACCTGCCACGCGTTGGCGCCCTCCAGCACGGCGGCCTCCTCGAGTTCCCGGGGCAGGCTCTCGAAGAACTGGCGCAGGAAGAACACGCCGAACGCGCTCGCCGCACCGGGCACGATCAGCGCCCACAGGGTGTCCAGCCAGCCGAGCCGGTCGATGATCAGGAAATTCGGGATGATCAGCGTGAAGATCGGCACGAACAGGGTCGCCAGGATCATGCCGAAGAACAAATTCTTGCCCCGGAACTGCATGCGGGCCAGCGGATAGGCGGCCATCGACGCCACGATCAGCACCAGGACGGCCTGCCCGGTGGCGGCGAGCATGCTGTTGAGGAACCAGCGCAGCACCGGGGTCTGCGAGCCGGTCTCGAACAGCGTGCCGTACGCCTCGGTGGTGGGGTCCTGCGGCAGCACGGTCGGCGGAAGCTGGGTCGCCTCCCCCGGTGTCTTGATCGACGTGAGCAGCATCCACACCAGCGGGGCGATGAAGATCAGGCTGAGGCCGAGCAGGACGGTGTACCAGGCAATACCTCGGACGCGGCTCATGGCATCAATCCCTGGTCCGGAAGAGGCGGAAAATGATCAGGCTGATCGCCAGCAGGGCCAGGGTGAGCAGGTAACTCATCGCCGCCGCGCTGCCCATCTTGAAGTCGCGCAGACCGGTCTGGGCGATATACATGATCGCCGTACGGGTCTCCACACCCGGCGCGCCCTGCGTGATCAGATAGGACTGACCGAACATGTTGGCCGCCTGCAACACTGTGTTGATCACGACGAAGAGCAGCACCGGCCGCAACCCGGGCAGCGTCACGTGCCGGAACTCGGCCCACTTGCCGCCGCCGTCGATGCGGGCGGCCTCGTAGAGTTCGCGCGGGATGTCCTGGAGCCCGGCCAGGTAGATCACCGCGTTGAACCCCAGGGTCCACCACACGGTGACCCCGACCAGGGAGAACCAGGCCCACGGCAGGTCGGTGGTCCACGGCGTGCTGCCGCCGAGCAGCGCGTTCACCGCACCCAGGTTCGGGTCGAGCAGGAACCGCCACAGCACACCGATGACCGCCACGCCGAGCACGTACGGCGCGAAGTAGGTGGCCCGGAAGAACGTGCGGCCGGGGAAGCTGCGGTTCAGCAGCAGCGCCACGGCCAGCGGCGCCACCAGCAGCAACGGCACGCTCAGGGCCGTGAATACGCCGGTGGCCTGCATCGACTGCCAGAAGAAGTCGTAGACCGCCGACGCCGGGTCGAACAACGCCTGATAGTTGTCCAGCCCGACGAACGGCTTGCCGGGCAGCAGGTAGTCCCAGTCGTGCAGGCTGATCCACAGCCCGTAGACCGCCGGCGCCAGCATGAACGTGCCGAAGAGCAGGAAATAGGGTAACAGGAAGAGGTACGGGGTGAACGACGCGTTACGCCGCATCCCCGGGGACACCTGCCCGCCCTCGGTCTGCTCCCGTTCCTGGAGCATGGTCATGGTCAGCCGCCGTACTTCTTGCGGTTCTGCTCGAGGATCTGATCGGCCTTGGCCGCCGCGTCGGACAGCGCCTTGGCCGGCTCCTTGCGCAGCAGCACCGACTCGTTGACCGCGGTGACCACGGTGTTCAGCGCGTCCCCGATGCCCGGCACCGACGGCGGGTAGTGCACGTAGTCGATCTGCTGTGCCAGGGCCGCCTGCTCCGGCAGAGCCTTGAACCCGGCGCTCTCCCGGACGTCCTTGCGCGCCGGCACCTGCCCGCCCTTGGCCCACTCCAGCGACTTCTGGCTGATCCAGTTGATGAAGACCTTGCCGGCGGTCAGCTTGTTGTCGTCCTGGCTGCGCTGCTTGAACTGCACGAACTGGTGCGAGCCCGCCCACACCGCCTTCTGGGTGCCGATCTGCGGCACCGGCGCCGCACCCCACTGCAGGTTCTTGTCCTGCGCGAGGGTGTTGACCGTCCAGATGCCGTTCCAGTTCAGCGCGTTCTTGCCGTTGCGCAGCGACACCAGGTCGGCGTCCTGCGCGACGTTGCGCGGGCTGTAGCCCTTCTTGACCAGGTCGGTGTACCAGGTGAGCGCCTGCACGCCCGGGTCCTGGGCGAACGTCGCCTTCTGGGCGCCCGCATCGAACAGGTCACCGCCGAACTGCCAGAGCAGGCTGTGGAACCACATGCTGCCGGTGAACTGGAAAGGGGTGGCCCAGCTGCCCTGGATGCCGGCGGACTTCATCGTGTCGAGCGCGGCCATGTACTCGTCGTTGGTGGCCGGCGGCTTCGCCGGGTCGAGACCGGCCTTCTCCATGACCTCCTTGTTGTAGAACAGGCCGAGCGGGTGGACGTCGAGCGGCACCCCGTACCGCTTCTCGTTGTAGACGCCGGCCTGCCACACCGGCGGCGAGAAGTCGGCCTCGGTCAGGTTCAGCGACTTCGCCAGGTCGTCCAGCGGCAGGATCACCCCGCGGGCGGCGTTCGTAGCGACGCTGTCCACGTGCATGATGCCCAGGTCGGGGCCGTTGCCGCTGGCGACGGCGGCGGGGACCTTCTGGTAGTAGTCGACCCACTGGTAGACGTTCATCGACACCTTGATGTTCGGGTGCTCGGCGTTGAACTGCTCGACGAGCGTCTTCATGAACGCGCCGTCGCCGCCGGTGAACCCGTTCCAGAAGGCGAGCGTGACGTTCGGCCCGGTGTAGGCGGTCGCCGCCGGCGCCGCGTTCTGGCCGCCCCCGGTGACCTTCTCGTTGGGCCCGCTGTCACCGCAGGCGCCGAGCAGCACGGCACCGCCGGCGCCGGCGCCGAGGCCGAGCAGGCCGCGGCGGGTCAGATGTGCGTTCACGGTTTCTCCTCGATGGTGAAGCTGAGCGCGTGCCAGGAGACCGGGGGCAACAGGACCTCGGTGCTGCTGCGCCGGACATCGGGCGTGACCCGCTGCGGGTCCGCCGCGGTGTTCGTCAGCCGGTGGTCGTCCGCCGCCAGCACGAGGTGCTCGCCGGGACGGTGCCCGGGGAACGCGCGCAGGTCGATGTGCAGGGGAATCGGTTCGGTGCCGCGGTTCACGGCGAAAACGGTCAACGCGGTGCCGTCCACGGTGGCGACGGCGTCGACCGCGGGGACCTCGCCGTAGTGCCCGGTGGTCATGGCCGGCCCGGTGATCGCGGGCAGCAGGACGGTGCCGCGGGCCAGCCGGGCGGTGTGTGCGAAGGGATGGAAGATCGTCTGCCGCCAGGCGGGACCGCCGGGCAGCGTACGGATCGGGGCGATGATGTTGACCAGTTGGGCCTGGCAGCCGACAGTGAGCCGGTCGGCATGCCGCAGCATGCTGATCAGCAGGTTGCCGACGACCATCGCGTCGGTGACGGTGTACTCGTCCTCGATCAGCGCCGGGGTGTCCTCGATGTCCCGGTCCTCCGGCTCCACGAGCCGCGATTTGTACCAGACGTTCCACTCGTCGAGGGCGAGCCGGATCCTCTTGGTGCGGCGCAGTTTCGCGCGCACGAAGTCGGCGGTGGCGACCACGGCGTCGACGAACTCGTCCAGGTGCACCGCGGAGGCGCGGAAGCTGGCCTCGTCGTACCGCTCGGGGTCGTAGTAGGAGTGCAGCGAGAGGTAGTCGACCTGGTCGTAGGCGTGCTCCAGGACCGTCGCCTCCCACGCCGCGAACGTCGGCATGTCCCCGTCGGAGCTGCCGCACGCCACAAGTTCGATACCCGGGTCGACGCGCCGCATGGCGTGCCCGGCGCGGGCGGCGAGCCGCCCGTACTCCTCGGCCGTCAGGTTGCCGATCTGCCAGGGACCGTCCATCTCGTTGCCCAGGCACCACATCCGGATGTCGTGCGGCCGGGCGACGCCGTGCTTGCGGCGCAGGTCCGCGGCGGCGGTGCCGGTGTCGAGATTGCAGTACTCCACCAGCTCGGCCGCCTCGGCGACGCCCCGGGTGCCGAGGTTCACCGCCATCATCGGCTCCACGCCGGCCAGACCGGCCCAGCGCATGAACTCGTTGAGGCCGAACGCGTTGCTCTCGATCGAGCGCCAGGCCAGGTCCAGCCGGCGCGGCCGGTCACCCACCGGGCCGACACCGTCCTCCCACCGGTACCCCGAGACGAAGTTGCCGCCCGGGTAGCGCACCGTGGTGACCCCCAGCTCGCGGACGAGCTCCAGCACGTCGGTGCGCAGCCCGCCGTCGTCGGCGCCGGGGTGCCCGGGCTCGAAGACGCCGGTGTAGACGCAGCGCCCCATGTGCTCGACGAACGAGCCGAAGAGGCGGCGGTCGACCGGACCGACGGTGAACGATGGGTCGAGTGTGAGCCGAGCCACTGTCATGAGTCACTTTTACAACGTTGGAAGCCGCGTTGTAAAGAACTGGTTAAATGCTTCGATGATCAGCGAGCGGTGCTCTCCCGGGCCACGAGCCGGTGCTGGACCCGCACCTCCCGGGCCGGCGTCGCCGCCACCGCGTCCCCGCCGAGCCGCTCCGCCAGCAGGTCGACCGCCAGATGGGCGATCCGTGCCGTGTCCGGCGCGACGGTGCTCAGCGTCGGCGTGCTGAACCGGCCGTCCTCGATGTCGTCGAACCCGATCACGGCCACCTCCTCCGGAACCCGGACACCACGCTCCAGCAGGGTCCGGATCGCACCCAGCGCCAGCAGGTCGTTGAAGCAGAACACCGCGTCCGGCCGGCGCGGACGGTCCAGCAGCGCGGCCATCGCGGCCGCGCCGTCGGCCCGGTGGAACCGGTCAACCCGGGCCACCAGCCGCGGATCGAACGGCAGACCAGCCTCGTCGAGCGCGGCCCGGTAACCCGCCAGCCGCTGGTGCGCGGTCGTCGCCGACGCGAAGTCCTGCGCGCCGATCGCCGCGACATTGCGCCGGCCCAGCGCGCACAGATGCCGGGTGGCGTCCGCCGCGGCGGCCGTGTTGTCGATCGCCACGTGATCGGCGGGGCCGTGCCACACCCGCTCCCCCAGCAGCACCATCGGCGTCTCGCCGCCGCGCGCCAGCTCCTCGCCGGTCAGCGCCAGCGGACTGAAGATCAACCCGTCGATGGCGTGCCGGCGCAACCCCGCCACCAGGTTGCGCTCCCGCTCGGCGTGCCCGTCGGTCTGGTCGATCAGCACCGTCCACGACCGCCGCTCGGCCGCCTGCACGATCAGGCCCGCCACCTCGGCGAAGTAGGGCGACTGCAGCTCCGGCACGGCCAGCGCGATCACTCCGGACCGCTTGCTGCGCAACTGACGGGCCGCGACGTTCGGCACGTAGCCCAGCGCGTCGATGGCCGCCTGCACCCGGGCGCGGGTGTCCGGGGCGACGTGGACGTAACCGTTCACCACGTTGGAGACCGTCTTGATCGACACACCCGCCCGCGCGGCGACATCCTTCAGGCCCGGCGGCACGCCCGAACTATACAACGTTGGCAATCCCCGCCGGCCCGCCCTCTTGACACGGTGCGGTGTTATAGACGTGGATCGTTCCCCAGCACAGGTGGTGGTTCGGTGAGCTCCTGGATCCGCCGGCGGGATCACAACGTCTTCGCCAACGGCTTCGTCCTGCTGGTCTGCGGCCTGATCACCGGCGTGGTCGTGGCGGCTGCCGCGTTCCCGTTCGCCGCGATGTCGGGGCTCACCCTGCGCGCCGGGGAGTCCGCGTTCGCCAGCCTGCCCAGTGAGCTCAAGGCGTTCAAGTCGCCGCAGATCTCCCGGGTCTACGCGGCCGACAACAAGACCCAGCTCACCCAGTTCTACGACGAGTTCCGCAGCGACGTGCCGCTCAACGACATCTCCACGTTCATGCGCGACGCGATGGTGGCGGCCGAGGACCGCGAGTTCTACCGGCACAACGGCGTCGACCTGCGGGGCGTGGCGCGGGCACTCGTCAACAACAAGCAGGGCGGCGCGAAACAGGGCGCCTCGACGATCACGATGCAGTGGGTGCGGATGTCGCTGGCCTATTCCGCGACCAGCCCGAGTGACGTCATCGAGGCCACCAAGGACACGCCGAAACGCAAGGTCACCGAAATGAAGTACGCGCTGGAGCTGGAGAAACAGCTCACCAAGGACCAGATCCTCGAGCGCTACCTCAACATCGTGCCGTTCGGCAAGCAGACCTACGGGATCTTCGCGGCCAGCCGGGTCTACTTCAACAAACGGCCCAAGGACCTGACCCTCGGCCAGGCCGCGATGCTCGCCGGCATCGTGCGGGCACCGTCCGGTTACGACCCGACCACCCCCGAGGGTCACGAGGAGATCGAGCAGCGGCGCAACGCCTACGTGCTGCCCGGCATGGTGGAGATGGGCGCCATCACCCAGGCACAGGCCGACAAGGCGATCAAGGAGCCGATCCCGCGCGAGGTGCGGCCGGTCAGCAACGGGTGCGTCTCGGTGGCGAAGAACAACTGGGGCTTCTTCTGCGACTATTTCTACCGGTGGTGGATGGGCCGGGAGGAGTTCGGACCCACGCCGTACGATCGGGAGCGTCGCCTGAAGAGCGGTGGTTACCGGATCACCACCACGCTGGATGTCAAGGCGCAGCAGAAAGCCCGCTCGCGGATTTCCGACCTCATCTCCGAGAAGAACAAGAACGCCCTGCTGCTGGCCGCGGTCCAGCCCGGCACCGGGAAGGTGCGGTTGCTCGCGGCGAACCGCAAATACAAGCTGGACGACCCGGAGAAACCGCAGAACAAGATCTCCTCCGACCCGCGCAAGGCACGCAACGGCGTCCGCGGTTCGTACCCGAACACCACGAACCCGCTACTCACCGGCGGTGGGGACATCACCGGCTATCAGGCCGGCTCGGTCATGAAGATCTTCACCCTGATCGCGGCGCTGGAGAAGAACTACCCGCTCGCCTACACGATCAAGGCCGAGAAGCGGTACCAGTCGAAGTACATCATCGACCGGGGGAACCGGTCCGCCTGCGAAGGCACCCACTATTGGTGCCCGAGCAATTCCGGCGGCGGCGGTGAAGGCGTCTACAACATGTGGACCGGGTTCGGCAGATCCATCAACACGTACTTCGTACCCCTGGAAGAACGGGTCGGCGCGGAGAACGTGGTCGCCGTCGCGAAACGGTTCGGCATCCAGTTCCGGGACTCCTCGGACGCCGAACTCGCCAAGCCCGGCAACGCGCACCAGTGGGGCGCCTTCACCCTGGGCGTCTCCGCGACCACCCCGCTGGACATGGCTAACGCCTACGCCACCCTGGCCGCCGACGGCATGCACTGCCCGCCCACCCCGATCGAGCAGATCATCACCCGGGAGGGCCAGAAACTCGACGTCGGCCGCTCGCATTGCATCCGCGCTACCGACGAGAACGTGGCCCGTGCCGCCGTCGACGCGGCCCGCTGCCCGGTCGGCGACTCGTCGTTGCTGGGCCGCTGCAACGGCAGCACCGCCCGGGACACCCGCTGGGCGGTCGGCCACCCCGTCTTCGGCAAGACCGGCACCACCGACCGGGACCGGACCGCCTCCCTGGTCGCCGGGACGACCAGCCTGGTGGTGGCCGGTTACCTGGTGAACCCGGACTACCAGAACCACCGGGACCGGCTCCGCCACGAACAGGTCAACCCGGCGGTGTACCGGACGCTCGCCGACTACATGGACGGCCGGGAACGGGTCCAGTTCAAACGACCCGAGAACCGCCGGATCGCGTACGGTGACCGCCGCTCCATCCCCGACGTCGAGTGCGACCCGCTGAACCGGGCCCGCAACCGTCTCGAACGGGCCGGCTTCTCCGTGGACATCGGCCGCGAGGTCGACTCGACGTGCCCGGCGGGAACGGCGGCCGGCACCGACCCGAGCGGCCGCACCGTCAAGAACGGCGTCGTCGTCATCCAGGTGAGCAGCGGCCGCGGCGGCGAACCGGCGACTCCGGGGGCTCCGGGCGCGCCGCCGTCACGGCCGCCGGGTGACCGGCCACCCCGGTGATCGCCGAGGCCGCCGCGGGGGCCTTCGCCGGCGGCCGGCCGGGCGGCTTTGGCCCCGACCGGCCAGATCGGTGGCGGCGGCTGGGGACGGGGCGGCCGAGCCGGTACAGTCGGCGGCTCTGACCAGCCACCGGAACAGGACCCTTTGACCATTCGACTGCACCACGGACCGGCGGGCACGACCTGCGTCACCGTTACCGGGGAGATCGACCTCGACACCGCGGACGACCTGCACACCGCGTTGCGTTCGGCCTCCGGGCGGGCCGGTACCCGTACCGTCGTGGTGGACTTCGCCGACGTGACGTTCTGCGACTCCTCGGGGGTCGCGGTCCTCGACGAGGCCTACGGCACCGCCCTCGATCGCCGCATCGACCTGCGGCTGGTGAACCCGCAACCGGCCGTCCGCAGAGTCCTGGAGATCCTCGGCATGGACCGGCTGTACGCGGGTTCATGATCCGTCACAGCGGGTAAAAGCCTGGTCGTGCCCGACCACGATGAGCTCACTCCCCGTCAGCGCACGTCCGCCGCGATGCACGACACCGCCGAACGGCTGGAACGGGTGGAGGCCCGCATGCATCGCAGCGCGGAGGAGTCGCCGGACCTGCTGACGACGGCTCGGCTGCACGCCCGGGCCGACGCTGTCACCGCGGAAGCGAAGAAGATCGACGACCGGGCCGATCACATGGACGAGACCGAGCCGGCTTCCTGACGGCGCCGGCCCGGCTCAGCCGGTGCCACTCAGACGCTGCCGCTGCCGCTCAGACCGTGCCGCTCAGACCGTGCCGCTCAGACCGTGCCGGATGATCTTGCAGCGCCGGCTCGCGCTTCGTGCGGGGCCTTGTGTCGCGGGGTCGCGGTGGGCGGCGGGAGGACGGACATCGGGGTGATTCCCCGGCGGCGGGCACGCAGGCACAGGTCGGCGACCGCGCCGTGCGCACCGAACCGGGCGTCGGCGCCGCCGAGCCGCTCCAGCAGGGCGCGCCGGATCAGCAACACCGGCGGCGGGCGCCGGTGAGGCCGGCGACCGAGACCGTACGCGACGGCATCGCGCAACGCCGGCCGCGTCACCGGGCCGGTGTAGAGGCCAGCCTCGGGGAACCGGGCGGCCAGGGCGCGCAACGTATCGACCTGACCGGAACCGATCACCACGAGATCGTCCGGAGACCCGGCACCGCCCAAACCGGCAGCGCCCAACCCGGCAGCGCCCGGAGACCCGGCACCGCCCAACCCGGCGGCGCCCGGAGACCCGGCGGCGCCCAACCCGGCAGCGTCCGCCCGGGCGCCGCTCGCCCGTACACCGTCAGCCCGGGCCCATCGCCGGCGCCGGCGCATCCGGCTCGTTGCCTGCACCCAGACGAAGGCCGGGATGTGCCGCCACAATCCGGGCTCGGCGAGCACCGCCCGCGCGTTCCGCCCGCCGCCCGCCGCCGGTGACGCCGAGGCGCCCAGCTCGGCGTTGCCGCGCCGCCAGCGTGCCAGCACCCGGCTCAGTTCGGCGCCGGACGGCAGGACCAGCAGGAAGCCGGCGTCCTCGACGACCCGGCGCTCGTCCGGGGCGAACAGCGACCGCACGAACGCGTCGTCGGCGACCACATCCGGGAAGTCGCCCCACCGTCTGCGGCCCTCGGCGTCGACCGCGTAGCACCCGCCGCCGATCACGTCGCCGGCCACCGCCGGCAGCCGCGACCAGACGGTGGCGAAACTCCTCGTCACCGGGTCGGCCGGACGCACCAGGACCGGGCGCGGACCGGCCAGCACCGGGCCGCCGGCCGCGGTCATCGCCGCCAGCAGCGCACGGGTCGTGCCGGGGGTGATCACCGTGTCCGCGTCGAGGTACACGACCGGGCAGTCCCGCAGGTGCTCGCCGGCCGCGTTGAGTGCCGCCGGCTTGGACGCGACGGGCAGTTCCAGCACCGTCACGCCCGGCACGGCGCGGGCGATGTCCGCGGTGGCGTCGTCGCACCCGTTCGCCACCACGACGATCCGGGCGTCGAGGTCGCGCACGTCCGCGACGACCGCGGCCAGGCAGGTGCCGATCAGGGCCTGCTCGTTGTGGGCGGGGATCACGAGGTCGACGCGCCGGCCCACCTCAGTCACCGTGCGCCCGGCCCGGTGTCAGCCGGCCGGCGGCGTGCACGGCGAGGAAGACGGCGGCGGCGGGCGGGTTCGACAGCAGCGATCGTACGATCCCCCGGTGGCGGATGTGGTCGTCCGGGTAGGGCGGCCGCGCCGCGAGGCCGACGAGTTCCCGGTTCCCGCGGTGGTAACGGCGTCGCGCCCGCACCAGGTCCGCCGGGCCGTCGGGGGCCACGACCTCGTACCACTCGGCCGCGAGCACCCGGCGTTCCTCCGGGGCGAAATGCCACCGCACCCACTTGTCGTCGGAGTGCAGGTCGGGCACCTCGTCCCAGCGGGAGCGGCCTTCGGCGGACACCGCGTACACCCCGCAGGTCGCCGGCGAGCGCCGCACGTACGGCAGATCCCGCCAGATCCGGAAGTAGGCCCGGGTCACCGCGCTGCGGGCCGGCGCCAGCCGCATCCCGGGCGCGGCGAAATGAATCCCGGTGCCGGGGGCCAGAACCGTCAGCAGTGTCGCGACCGCCCCGGGCGAGAGCGCGGCGTCCTGGTCGAGGTAGAGCCGGGCCCCGGCCGGCAGCAGGCGGTCGGCGGTCCGCAGCGCGGCGGAACGCCCCTGCGGGGTGCGCACCACCCGGCACGTCAGACCGGCGTCCCGCAGCGCCGGCGCTAGCTCGGCGGCCCGGTCGTAACTGTCGGCGCGCGCGTCGTTCACGGCCACGACGACGTGCACGTCACGTGTCACGGTCTGCCCGGCCAGCGAGGTCATGCTGCGGCTGAGCAGCGCCGAACCCCGGTGCGTCGGGATCACCACTCCCAAACTGGACACGGTCCCCCTCCGGTCCTCGGTCAGGAACTGCATCGTCCCACTGTGGAGGGTGGCCGGATATTGGCGAAGTGGTCGGCATCGATGTCCGAGCGTAGGACTCCGGCGGCCGGCGTGCGCCGCTGTGGCATCGTGCCGGAGGTGCCGTACCCGTGGATGCTCTGGATCCTGCCCGGCGCCGTCGTGCTGCTGTGGGTCCGATCCTGGTGGCGCACCCTCGAGTACCGGCTCTGGTTCGCCCTGATGGCACCGATCACAGCGTTCGGCGGCGTCGTGCTCGCGCTGGTGCTGACCCTCATGCAGAGCCGCGCCGCCGCGCGGGCCTGTGCGGGGAGCGACTGCCACGGCGTGCACGGGTTCACCGGCGCCATGGACGATCAGCCCGGTCTCCTCGACCTCCTCGGCAGCGGCGCGGCGCTGTCCCTGATCGTGGCCCTTCCCCTCACCGTCGTCACCTCGGTGGTGGAGCTGGTGCGGTTCGTGCGCCGGTACGAGCGGGAGGCCAAGGCGTCCGCCGACTCCTGACCCGGGTCACGTCAGACGGCGGCCAGCTGGTTGCGGCCGGATCGCTTGGCCAGGTAGAGGTGGGCGTCGGCACGGTCGTACAGGTCGCGGCCCGGCTCGCCGGCCTGGCAGGCGGCCAGACCCATGCTGAGGGTGACCGTCAGGCCGGGCACGATCGTGTTCCAGTCGCGGGCCTCGATGACCCGGCGGATGCGCTCGGCGACCTGCCGGGCCTCGTCCGGGCCGGTGTTCAGGAACAGGGCGAACTCGTCGCCGCCGAAGCGGATCGCCACCTCGTCGTGCCGGCAGTGTGAGCGCAGCACGGCCGCGATCTCGCCCAGCACCCGGTCGCCGACGCCGTGCGAGTACCGGTCGTTGATCTCCTTGAAGTGATCCACGTCGATGAGCAGCAGCGAGCCCCCGGCCGCGACCGCCTCGATGCGGCGGTCGAACATCCGCCGATTGCCCAGCCCGGTGAGCGCGTCCGAGGTGGCGGCCAGGTCCGCTGTCGTCCGCGCCGCCTCGAGCTCGACCCGGCGGTACGCCTGGCGCAGCATCGTGCGCCGGTCCAGCCGCAGCTGCCACAGCGCCTCGACGTGGCCGCGCAGCGACTCCAGCACCGCCTGGGTGACCTCGCCCGGGAACTCGTGCACCGCGGTGATCGCCAGTTCGTACTGGAAGAGCAGCCGCTGCGACCGCAGGACCGCGAGTTCCAGGCCGGCCCGGAACTCGCGGCGGGCCTCCCGCCAGTGACCGCCGGCGCGCAGGGCCAGGCCGTGCGCCAGGTGCAGCAGGCGGGCCTCGTGGTGCTGGCCCGACGCCCGCATCCGGGGCAGCAGCTCGCCGACCGCGGTGAACGCCTCCGCGGTCCGCCCGGACTTGGCGTGGCAGACCGCGAGCAGTGCCGCACCGACCGGGGAGTCGAGGCCCTGGCCGAGCCAGAACTGCAGCACCGTCACGCTTCGGTCGATGAGGACGGCGGCCTCCTCGGTGCGGCCGACCTGTTCCAGCCGCAGCGCCCACTCCAGCCACAGCTCGGTGTGCGTCAGTTCGGCGGCGGAGCGGTACAGGTCGTCCGGTGACTCGAACGACTCCACGGCCCGGCGCATGGCACTGTCGGCGAGTTCGAACAGCTCGGCGCCGCGGGCGGCGTCCGCCAGGGACGCCATGGCGGAGAAATACCGCGGCCCCTTGCGCGGCGCCACCTCGAGCAGGGCCATCGCCCGGGCGACGTGGTGGAGGCCGTCGTCGATGCGCCCGAGGTGGATGAGCACCCCGGCGACATCCGCCATGATCTTGGCATCGGTGGCTTTCGGGCCGCCCAGCACCGGTTGCTCGGCGATCAGGTCCTCGGCGATGCGCAGGGACTCGTCGAGCCGGCCGAGGGCGTTCAGCGCGTACATCCGGCCCAGCCGGCTGATCCGGTGGGTGCGGTGGTCGCCGAGCATCAGTGCGATCGCCTCGGCCCGGTCCGCCGCGAGCAGCGTCTCCGTGTGGTGACCGCGAATGGTCAGATCGTGCACGTGCAGCGCGAGATCAGCGAAAGGGCCGTACGGTGAGACGAGCACCGGCAGTCGGTTCATCGGCGAGCCCCGTATCCCATGGCCTTATGGTCGGCCGGAACGGGCCCGATGTGAGATGTCCGGCCGCATCGGGCCGGATCACCAGGTCCGCGGGGACCCGATCCGGGCGGCTCTTGTCAAGCAGCGGGCCGCAAGAACGGGAAAAGCCGCGCGCAGGGAGAATCATCCGGCCCGAGACATTGTCAGTCATCGCTGCGTTTGCCATCCTCCCTGGAGACGCTGACAGTGACGGTCACCGATCGGTTCGCGCTGGGCGGCGCACCCTGGGAGGGGCGATGGTCTCGTGAACCGCAGACGTCGGCAGATCTTCATCGGAGCACTGATCGGCACGCTTGTCGCCACCAGCGGCGTGGTGGGGGTGCATCTGGCCGGCGCCACCGTCCCGGCGTCACCGGCCGCCGCGGCCGGTGACGGCGAACTGCCGGGGGCGATGGGCGCCCACCTGGCCCGGCTGCGCCAGGCCGCACCCAACGGCGGCGTGCTCGACACCCCGGGGGCGCTCGGGCAGGGCGAGTTCGACGAGCGGGCGTACCCGGCCGACACCATCTCGGTCGCCCAGGTGGACCGGTCCCGGTCGGCGTTCGCCGCCGCGGACGGGCGCGCCGCGCCGCGGAACCGCTCGGCGCAGGGGCGCTGGACGAACGTGGGCCCCAGCGAGGCGCTCTACCCGTTCACCGAGTTCCGCAACTCCTACAACTACGTGCCGAACGAGTACGTGGCCGGCGGCCGCACCACCTCCATCGCCATCAGCCACCGGTGCGTGCCGGGGCTGTGCCGCGCCTACATCACCCCGGCCGGCGGCGGCGTCTGGGCCACCCTGGACGTCCTGGCCGCGAAGCCCAAGTGGCTCTACCTGGGCGGCCCGCTGGGCATCAACGCGGCCGGCGCGGTCACCATCGACCGCAACGACCCGACCGGCCTGACCATCTACGTCGGCACCGGCGAGGCGAACATCTGCGCCTCCGGCTGTGTCGCCGGCGTGGGTCTCTACCGGTCGGTGAACGGCGGGCTGACCTGGCAGGGCCCGCTCGGCAAGAAGGAACTGGCCGGCAAGGGCATCGGGGAGATCGTCGTCAAGCCCGGCGACCGCAAGACGCTGTACGTGGCGACCACGACCGCCCTGCGGGGCATGTCCAGCGTCTGCTGTTCCGGTGTCACCCGCCCGGTGCCGGACGCCGCCAAGTGGGGCCTCTACAAGTCCACCGACTCCGGTAAGAGCTGGAAGTTCGTGCACAACGGCTCGGCCGACCCGGCGCAGTGCACGGGCAGCGCCGAGGAGTTCGCGAACAACTCCACCTGCTCACCGCGCGGCGTGCGGCACCTCGAGCTGGATCCGGGCAACAGTGACATCGTGTACGCGTCGTCGTACGCCCGCGGCATCTGGCGCTCCCCCGACGCCGGCGCCACCTGGACGCAGATCAAGCCGTCCCTGGCGCCGACCGTGTTCCAGACCCGCGCCGCGTTCGACGTGACGAGGCTGCCGAACGGCAAGACCCGGATGTACGTGTACGAGGGCAACATCGGCACGCCGTACTCCCGGCTGTTCCGCAGCGACGACGTGTCCACCGGAGCGCCCGCCTATCAGGACCTGACGAGTGCCAACGTCGCCGACCCCGGTTACGCGACCTACAACCAGTGCGGCGCGCAGTGCTGGTACGACATGTTCGTGCACTCCCCGGACGGCCACCCCGACGTGGTCTACACCGGCGGGTCCTACGTGTACGGCGAGACGATCGCCAACAAACGCGCCGTGGTCCTCTCCACCGACGCCGGCGTGAGCGGCACCGACATGACCTTCGACGGCACCGACGAACTACACCCGAACGGCCTGCACCCGGACCAGCACGACATCGTCGTCAACCCGCGCAACCCGTACCAGTTCTTCGAGGCCAACGACGGCGGCGTGATGCGCTCCAGCGGCCGCTTCGTCGACCGCTCGGCGTGGTGCGACGACCCGCAACGGGCACTCACCGCACCGCAGCTCGCCCGGTGCCGGCAGATGCTGTCCCGGATCCCGTCGAAGCTGGAGGCCGTCAACGAGGGACTGTCGACGCTGCAGTTCATGAGCCTGTCGGTGAGCCCGCACGACAGCAACCTGTTGCAGGGCGGCACCCAGGACAACGGCACGTGGGAGAACAAGGGCCAGCGGCGGCGCTGGCTGAACACGATCATCGGTGACGGCGGGCAGTCCGGGTTCGACGTGGCCCGTCCCGAGTTCCGGTTCCACACCTACACCGGCGTCCAGATCGAGGTGAACTTCGACAACGGCGACACCGGCGACTGGATCTACGTCGGCGAACCGATCGACGCGCAGCCGGGCACGCAGTTCTACGCGCCGGTGATCAGCGATCCGAAGGTCAGCGGGACGATGTTCGCCGGCACCGGGCTCAGCGTCTACCGGACGAAGACGTTCGGCCTGGGCGACCGGTCCCTGGCCGAGGCGAACCGGATCTGCAACGGGTGGACCGGCACCTTCGAGGAGCAGTGCGGCGACTGGGAGCAGCTGGGCCCGACCGCGCTCACCGACGCCGTCTGGGGTGACAAGGCCGGCGGCGCGATGGCCGCGATCGAGCGCTCACCGGCGGACACGTCCACCGCGTGGGCGGCCACCACCACCGGGCGGGTGTTCGTCTCCCGCAACGCCGACGCCGAACCGGCCTCGGCGGTGACCTGGACCCGCATCGACGACGACCGGCTGCTGCCGAACCGGTTCGTCAGCAGCATCCACCCGGACGCGACCGACCCGGGCCGGGCGTGGGTGTCGTACAGCGGCTTCAACTCGAACACGCCGGCCACGCCGGGGCACGCGTTCGAGGTGCGGGTCGCGGCGGACGGGGCGAGCACCTGGACGGACCGGTCGTCCAACCTCGGCGACCAGCCGGTGACCGATCTGGTGCGCGACGACGTCACCGGTGATCTCTACGCGGCGACCGACTTCGGCGTGCTGCGGCTGCCCAGCGGCACGTCGGCGTGGGTGAAGGCGGCCGCGGGCATGCCGAACGTCGAGGTGACCGGCCTGACCGTGGTGCCGGGCAAACGCATCCTCTATGCGGCCTCGCACGGGTTGAGCGCCTGGAAGCTGGACCTGAAGAAGTAGTGACCCGGACGACGACGATGCGGGGCCGCCGGCGCGGTCCCGCATCCTTTCCGACCCGGACGGCCCGGTGGTGGCGCACGCTCGGCGCCGCCTTCGTGGTGCTCGTCTTCGTGCCCCCGCTGCTGCTGCTCGTGTCCGGCTCGCTGACCGAGCCGGGGCAGCCGCCCCCGCCGACACCCCGGCTGGTGCCCGATCCGCTGTCGGTCGCCGGCTACCAGGAGGCCGTCCCGCTCGGTGGGCTGGTCCGCGCCACGGTCAACTCGCTGGCGGTGGCGGCGCTGGCGGTGCCGCTGAGCGTCCTGATCGCGGCCTGGGCGGGTTTCGCGCTGGCCCGTACGTCGCGGCGGGTGACCGGGGTGGTCGTGGCGGCCTCCCTGCTGGCGCTGATGGCGCCGGCCACCGCCCTGCTGCTGCCGCGGTTCGTCATCTTCCGCTGGCTGGGGCTGACCGACACCCTGGTGCCGCTCGTCGCGCCGGCCCTGCTGGGCGCCTCCCCGCTGTACGTGCTGATCTACTACCTCGCGTTCCGCGCGCTGCCGGCCGACCTCTACGACACCTGCCGGCTCGCCGACCTGACGCCGATGCGCACCTGGTGGCGGTTCGCGCTGCCGATGGTCCGGCCGGTGACGGCCGGGCTGACCGCCCTGAGCTTCATCCTGACCTGGTCCAACTTCCTCGACCCCCTGGTGTACGTCTACGACCGCGACCTTTTCACGCTGCCGCTGGCGTTGCGCTCGCTCGCCGTCCTGGACCCCACCAACTTCCCGGTCTTCCTGGCCGGTGCGGTGGTGGCCACCGTCCCCCCGGTGGTCGTGTTCGTGCTGGCCCAGCGCTGGTTCTTCCACTCCGACGACCCGACGGGACGATTCCGGTGACCACACTGCGAAAACTGGCCGCCCTGCTGCTGTGCGCCCTGCTCGCCGGCGCCGCCGGGGCCTGCGCGGACGGCGGTGGCGACGACACCGACGCGGCCGGCCCGGTGCGGCTGCTCGTCTTCGGCGCCCCCGAGGAGCTGGCCGCGTACCGCACGCTCGTCGACGCGTACGGCAAAGCCCGTCCGGGCCGGCCGGTGCAGCTGGTCGAGGCCAGCGACCGCAAGGATCTGATCGCCCGGCTGGCCACGTCGGTCGCCGGTGGCGCGCCGCCGGAGCTGTTCCTGATGAACTACCGGTTCTACGGCCAGTTCGCGGTCAAGGACGCGATCGAGCCGCTCGACGAACGGATCGCCGCCTCGACGGTGATCGATCCGGCCGACTACTACCCGGTGGCGATGGACGCGTTCCGGTGGCAGGGACGGCAGCTGTGCCTGCCGCAGAACGTCTCCAGCCTCGCCGTCTACTACAACCGCACGCTCTTCGAGAAGTACGGCGTCGCCCTGCCCAAGGCCGGCTGGACCTGGAACGACCTGCTCACCACGGCGACCGCGATGACGCGTGACGCGCGGGGCGGGATCATCCGGGGCACCGAGAGCGAGGGCGCGGCGCAGCGGCCTGCCGTGCACGGCGTCGGCATCGAACCCTCGATCATCCGGCTGGCGCCGTTCGTCTGGTCGAACGGCGGCGAGATCGTCGACGACCCGGCCCGGCCGACCCGGCTCACCCTGGACGGCCCGGCCGCCCGGGAGGCACTGAAGAACCTGGTGGATCTGCGGCTGGCGTACGGGGTGGTGCCGACCGACGAGGAGGTCGAGTCCGAGGACGACGAGTCGCGGTTCGCCAACGGGCGGCTGGCGATGCTGCTGTCGTCCCGGCGGTCCACCACCACGTTCCGGTCCATCACCGGCTTCGAGTGGGACGTGGCGCCGCTGCCGGTCTACCGGCAGCAGGTCGGCGTGCTGCACTCCGACGCGTACTGCATGACCCGCGGTGGCAGCAACAAGCCTGCCGCGTGGAACTTCCTGGAGTACGCGATCAGCGCCGAGGGCCAGCGCATCATCGCGGCGACCGGGCGCACCGTGCCGTCGCACATCGGCGTGTCCACCAGCCCGGACTTCCTCGGGCCGGCGCAACCGCCGCGCAGCGCCAAGGTCTTCCTGGACGCCATCCCGACGGTTCGCGCGCTGCCTGCCGTCTCCACCTGGCCGGAGATCGAGGACGTCACCGGCGGCATCCTGGAGAACGCGCTGTACCGCGGCGACCGCCTGGACGACGTGATCCGGGAACTCGACGAACAGACCCGGCCCCTGTTCGCCCGGGGTGAGTATCCGCAATGATCAATGGATGACGGGGACCGGACTGGAGCTGGCCGGGGTGTCGGCCGCGTACCGGCAGGCGCCGGTGCTGCACGAACTCGACCTGCGGGTGGCCCGCGGTGAGCTGCTGGTGGTGCTCGGGCCGTCCGGCGCCGGCAAGAGCACACTGCTGCGGGTCGTCGCCGGCCTGCAACCGGCGACCACCGGCCGGGTGCTGATCGGCGGCCGCGACGTCACCGACCTGCGGCCGGGGCGGCGCAACGTGTCGATGGTCTTCCAGTCGTACGCGCTGTTCCCGCACCTCACCGCGCTCGACAACATCACCTTCGGACTGGAGGTGCGCGACGTGCCCCGGGCCGCGGCCCGCGAGCGGGCGGTCACGGCCGCCACCGCGGTCGGCTGCGCCCACCTGCTCGACCGGCGGCCGGGGCAGCTCTCCGGCGGCGAGCGGCAACGGGTCGCGCTGGCCCGTGCCATGGTCCGCGAACCCGACCTGTTCCTGCTCGACGAACCGCTGTCCAACCTCGACGTGGAGCTGCGGACCGAGACGCGCGGCGAACTGAAGGCACTGCACGCCCGGCTCGGCGTCACCACCGTGCACGTCACCCACGACCAGACCGAGGCGCTGGTGCTGGCCGACCGGCTCGCGGTGCTGCGGGACGGGCGGCTGGAGCAACTGGGCACGCCGGACGAGATCTGGCGCACCCCGGCCACCCTGTTCGTGGCCCGGTTCGTCGGTTCCCCGGCGATGAACGTGGTGCCGGCGGGCGGGCCGCTCACTCCGGAGGGCATACCGGCGGACCTGCCGCCCGACCGGCAGCTCGGCTTCCGGCCCGAGGCGGTCCGGCTGGGCGGCACCGGTACGGCGGCGGTCGTCGAGCGGGTCGACGTGGTGGGCGAGGACGCGTACGCGTACCTGCGTCCCGACGGCGGCCCGGTGCTCACCGCCCGGGTGCCGGCGAACTCCCGCCCCGCCGCCGGCACGACGGTCCGGGTCGCGGTCGGCTGGGCCGACGTGCACGTCTTCGACGCCGCCGGCCGGCGGGTGGCCGGCCGGTGAGGCCCGACCGGGGGCACCGGCAGCTGGCGGTGCTGCTGGCCCCGTACCTCGTGGGTCTGATCGTGCTGGTCCTGGCGCCGTTCGCGGTGACGCTCGCGCTGGCCTTCACCGAGTACGACCTGATCCGCCCGCCGCGGTGGACCGGCACCGCCAATCTCACCGCCCTGACCGCCGACCCGATCTTCCGGACCGCGCTCGTCAACTCCCTGGTGTTCGGCGCCGTGGCGGTGCCGCTGCGGCTGCTCGCCGCGCTCGGCCTGGCCCTGCTGCTGCACCGCCGCGCGCCCGGGACGAGCACGGCCCGGACGGCGTCCGTGCTGCCCACCGCGGTGCCGGAGATCGCGTACGGGCTGCTCTGGCTCTGGCTGCTCAACCCGCTGTACGGTCCGATCAGCCAGGTGCTGCGGCTCGGTGGCACGAACGGGCTGACCGTGTTCGGGCGTACCCCGCCGCAGTGGCTGACCGACCCGGCCGACGCCCGCGCCGCGATCGTCCTGATGAGCCTGTTCACCATCGGCGAGATGTTCGTCATCCTGCTCGCCGCCCGGCGCGCGCTGCCGCCCGACGTCTACGAGCTCGCCGCCCTGGAGGACGCGACCGCCTGGGACGTGCTGCGCCGGATCACGCTGCCGCTGATCGCCCCGGTCCTCGGCCTGCTGCTGATCCGCGACGCCATCGGCAGCCTGCAGTTCTCGTTCGTGCCGGCGCTCGTCGTCACCGACGGGGGCCCGCCGCCGTACGCGACCACGTACATCCCGCTGTTCGCCTACCGCAACGCGTTCGAGTACCTGCGGTACGGCTACGCCGCGGCCGCGACCCTGGTCATGCTGCTGCTGACGGTCGCCGCCGTGGCACTGCAGTGGCGGCTGCTGCGCCGGTACGGTCGTTTTCACAGTCAGTGACACACGGGAGCCGCACGACCGCGGCGGCCGTCCAACCCGGTATGGAGACGGTGACCGCCATGCGCGCCCTGACGATCCTGCTGTTCGCCGTCGCCGCCCTCGCGCCGCTGGCCGCCTGCGGCTCGGAGCCGCCGACATCGGCCACGCCCTCCGGGTCGACCCCGGCCGCGGAGGCCGGCACCCCGGCGCCGCCCGGTCCCGGTGAGCTGCCGGGTGGGCTGCCGCACGGGGACCGGACGCTGACCGGCGTGGTCGAACAGGCCGGTGGTTGCACGCTCCTGCTGGTCGGCGAGCGCCGGTGGAGCCTGACCGGAACGCCCGCCGAGACCCTGACCGCCGGCGCCCGCGTCACGGTCACCGGTCAGGTCACCACGGCCGCCGCGGACTGTGCCGGGCCGGACGTGGTGCGAGCCCTGGTCGTCCGCCGGGTGACGCCGGGCTGATCCACCCGCCGGCGACGCCCACGCCCGTCACACCGGGTGTCCTCGCGGGACGTGGTGCTGCAGGGTGGAGATCAGGGCCAGGGTGGACTCGGCGCCCTGGTTCAGGTTGGGCCCGCGCGGCGTCAGCCCGTCGTACCCGCCCCCGGTCGCCGGATCCCACATCTCCTGACCCGCGTCGTTGTCACCGAGGAACCACCCGGCGGCCCGCCGCAGGCCGAGGTGCCAGACCTCGTCGCCGGTGACGGCGGCGGCGGTGGCGCAGGCGTCCGCCAGGGCTGCCACCTCGATCGGCTGCTGGTCGTGCCGCAGCCGGGGGCGGCCACGCTGCCAGCCCACGGCCGGCAGGACCGAGAGGTGACCGCCACTGACCTGGATGTCCAGCAGCCACGTCAGCATCCGCAGGCCGGACAGCAGCATCAACGGATCACCGAGCAGGTCACCGGCCGCGATGACGGCCTCGGCGAGCGCGGCGTTGGCGTACGTGAGCCGATCGTGCGGCCACGACCAGCACGGGTCGTCGTCCGGCGTCCCGATGGCCGCGGCGGCGTCGGCCAGCAGCGCGGCGGCCGCCTCGTTGCCGGGCTCCGCGCGCAGCAGTTCGGCGGCACCGAGCGCGGCGAACGCCATGGCCCGCGGCGCGGCGGACCGGCAGGAGGCACCCCGGGTGAAGGCGAGGAGCGCCTCCTGCCGGACCCACGGTGCCGGGCACCGGGCGGCAGCGGTGCCCAGCCCCCAGATGGCACGTCCCCACCAGTCCCCCAGGCCGGGCTGATCGGTCCAGACCCGGTCGAACCCCAGCCGGTTGTGGAAGGCGCCGTCGGCGTCCTGGGCGTGGGTGAGAAAGCTCAGATAGCGCTCCGTCAGCCGGGTCACCTCGGCCGGCGGGTCCGGTTCGCGGCAGGTCACCACCAGGCCCCGGCCACGTCGTCGGTGCAGTATCCGTGCTCGCGGCGGGCGGTGGCGTGCCGGGCATGTTCGAAGAGGCCGGTGTCGTCGGTGAGCCGCACCAGATGCGCGAACGTGGGCGCGGGGACGGCCCGGCCGGGCCTCGCCGTCATGACCGCCCGGACGGTCACGTGCTGACCCCGGCGACCGGACGGGCCCGGGCGGCGACAAGCGTGGCGGCGAGTTCGTGGTAGCGCCGGGCGACGACCGGCCACCGCGGCGCCGGCTCGGCGTGCCCGCTGCGTTCCCGCAGGGCGGCGGCGAAACCGGGTTTGGTGAGGATCCGCCGCACGGCGGTGGCCAGGGCGGCCGGGTTCTTGTGCGGGACGAGCAGGCCCGGCCCGTCGGTGAGCAGTTCCACCGCGTGCGGGAACGCGGTCGCGACGACCGGGATCCGCGCCGCCACCGCCTCGACCAGCACACCGGAGCTGACCTGCTCGGTGGAGTCGTACGGCAGCACGACGACATCCGCGGAGCGGACCAGCCCGCCCAGCGCCGCCTCGTCGAGATACGCCGACTCGTACCGCACGTGGTGCGCGACCCCCAGGTCCGCGCCGAGCCGGTGCAGACCCGCCCGGTACGCCTCGCCGTGCAGTTCCAGGACCTTGGGATGGGTGCGGCCGGCCACCGTGTAGACCGGCATCGGATCGAGGCTCCGCAGCCGGGCCAGGCCACGCAACGCCCACTCGATGCCCTTGCCCGGCCCCAGCAGGCCCCAGGTGAGCAGGTGCGGCCGCTCGTACCGGCGGTCCGGTGCGCCCGCGTAGTCGGAGGCGCCGTGCGGGATCACCGAGATCTTCGTGGCGTCGACGGCATAGCCCGCCAGCAGCCGGTCCCGGGCCGCCCGGGAGATGACCACGACCGCGCCGGCGGCCGCCACCACCTGCTCCAGCAGCGACTTCTGCCGCGGGGTGGGCCGGGTCAGCACGGTGTGCAGGACGACGAGGCTCGGCACGGTGAGCCGGCGCAGCACGGACAGCACCTCGCCGCCGTCCCGGCCGGGGTAGATGCCGTACTCGTGCTGGACCACGGCGACGTCGAAGGTGTTGAGCACCTCGGCGCTGTCCCGCCAGCCGGCCGGGTCCGCGGCCGTCCAGGTGTGCACCACGCCGGGTGCCGGTCGGAAGTCGTCACCGGCCGCGGCGACCCGCACGATGCCGCCCGGGGTGCCGGTCCGGTCGAGCTGACCGGCGAGGGCGGCGTTGAACGTCGCCAGGCCGCAGCGGGTCGGCGGATGAGTACTGAGAAATCCGTACCTGATGGTCATGTGCGGTGCCTTCCGGTCGTGGTCCGGGCCGCAGGGGACGCGGCGGCTGACCTCACGCGGGTACGGCGTCGGCCGGCCGGCGTGTGTGGCGGCATCGGCCGGCGCTGTGCGGAGCCGGCCGTGCCGAGGGAACGGATCGTGCGACGGGCGGCGCGTCAGTCTGCGGACCCGCTGATGAGCCGTTCGTACACGGCCAGGTAGTCGGCGACCATCCGGGGAGCGCCGAACCGCTTGCGGGCCTGTTCCCGGCAGCCCGTCCGGCTGATCCGGCGGATCGCGCCCACCGCCGCGACGGCCTGGTCGACGCCGCGCACCAGGTAGCCCGTGACACCCTCGTCGACGATCTCCGGCAGGGAGCCGCGCGGATAGGCGATCACCGGCGTGCCGCACACCATGGATTCCACGACGGACAGGCCGAACGGCTCCGCGAAGTCGATCGGGTGCAGCAGGGCCTCCGCGCGCCCGAGGATCTCGGCGCGGCGTTCCGGACCCACCGCGCCGAGGAACACCACCCGATCGCCGTCGATGTGCGGCGCCACCCGCTCGGTGAAGTACGACTCGTCCTGGACGATGCCGCAGATGGTGAGCGGCCGCCCGGCCCGCCGGGCGATCTCGATCGCCGTGTGGGTGCCCTTGTCCGGGTGGATCCGGCCGAAACTGACAAGCCCCGGGCCGGCCGCCGGGGTGAACGGCAGCCCGCCGACGTCCACACCGTGGTGCACCGTCGCCACGTAGTCGAGGTGCGGGCTGCGATCGGCGTCGGAGATGGACACGAACGCCGAACCGCTCGCCCGGTAGGCGGGCAGGATCGCCGGGCTGGAGAACCCGTGCACGGTCGTGACAAGCGGCGCCCGGCAGTGGTCCGCGAAGGCGAGCGGGAGCCAGTCGAGGTGGTTGTGCACGATGTCGAACTCACCGGACCGGGCCAGCGCGTGCGAGACGTGCATCGCCTCGGCGACCCGGCCGTCCGTGGACGGGTCGTCCGCGTACCCGTGCGGCAGCACGCCGTCGAGCGCGGCCTTGGTGATCGAGTCCAGGGTGGCGAACAGCGTCACGTCGACGCCGGCGGACACGAGGCCTTCCGCGAGCAGACCGGTGACCTGCTCCCAGGGGCCGTACGCGCGTGGCGGGGTCCGCCACGCCACCGGCCCCAGCAGGGCGACTCTCATGCCGAGTCGGCTTCGGTCAAATCGCTCGGCTCGAGGTTGAGCATGGCCAGCAGACCGCCGTGCCGCTGCGGGTCGATGTTCTCGGGGAGTTCCCGGTCGACGAATTCGGCCCGCATGTGCTGGCCACGCTCGCGGAGTACGGCGATGACAACTGTCTTGGAAATAGTCATGTCTGCCCTCTCAGGCTCACTCGCAGGAAGGCACGCAGCCGCCGGAGTCTGGAGCGACAGGCCCAGACTACGCCAGTCACCGCGCGCGTTCCGACGCGCGTACCGCCTCCCGCCCGTTCAGCCGGACCGGCCGCCGCGGCCGTCGCCCTCCGCCGCGAGATCGTTCTCGTCCGCGGAATCCGCCACCGTGCGTTCGTTCTCGTCCGCGGAATCCGCCACCGCGCGATCGTCCTTGGTGGAAAGGCCACCCCCGGCCGCGAGGTCGGCCGGTCGGCCGGTGGTGCTGGTCGCCGTCAGCGCGGCGGCGAAAAGCACCATCTGGTTGACCGCGCTGAGGAAGACCAGCAGGCCCACCGAGCCCGCGACGAAGTGATATGTCGGATTGGCCTCGGTGGCCCGCACGTACAGCCGGCCCGCCGTCTTGAGCAGTTCCAGGCCGACCGCGACCAGCAACGCCGGCCCCAGGACCCGGCGCAGCGGCATCCGCACGCGGGGCAGGCCGGTCAGCATGCCGGCGGCCAGCGCCGTGTTGACACCCAGACCGATCAGCAGCCCGGCCGTGGCCAGCAGCCACCGCGCGGACGTGCCGTCGGTGTCCGCCGCGTCGACGAACCGGTTCGCGGCGATGTTGGTGACGAACGCGACCGAGAGCGTCGCCGCCAGCAGGATCCCCAGGCCGGCGAGCACGACGAGGTCGAGGAGCACCCGCACGGCGAGGCGGCCCGGGTATTCCGGCAGGTGCCAGATCTTGCGGATCGACGACCGCAGCACGTCCACCCAGAACCAGCCCGAGATCGGCAGGCCGACGAACGCGATCAGGCCGATGGTGTTGCGGGCGTCGAGCAGCACCCGCACGTCGACGTGCGGCACGTTCTCCGCCGCGTACCGTTCCACCGCGTCCAGCACGGCCGGGTCGCCGAGGACGAAGCCGAAGATCGCGATACCCAGCAGGCCCAGCGAGAACGTGGCGAAGAACGAGTAGTACGTCACCGCGGCGGCGAGCCGGCCACCGTCGGCCTCGTCGTACCGGCGCCCGGCCCGGACCAGGTGGTCCAGCCAGCCGGCCCGGCGGCGCAGCCGGCGCCAGACGCTCCGCGCCCGGGAGTCGCCGGCCGCCGTGCGGGCCTTCCCGTCCGGCACGAGGCTCTACCGCGCGGTGGTCACCGCGGGGGCCCGGTCGGCCGGTTCGACGGCGAACGGGTTCAGGGACCGCTCACCGGCGCCGTGCCACTCACCGGTCGTCGACTCCGCGGGCTCCTCCGTGCCGGCGGGCGCCCGGAAGAGGACCGCGGGAACGCTGCTGTCGAGTGCCATACGTGAGTTCCGTTCCTTGGTGGACGTCGGTGCGGCACAGCATTACCCGGACGATCGCCGGCCATGCACCACCGCTCGGGCAGTGTTGGTGGCTCAGGCGATGTGGACGGCCCGGGCCGCGGCGGGCGCCGGTTCCGCCGGGACCGCGAACGGGTGGCGCAGCCGGCGCATCGCCGCGGCGCTGCCGTCGACGGGTGCCTCCGGACGCTCCTGCTGGACCCCGGGCCGCGCGGGCGGCGCCAGGAACAGGGTGGCGTGGTCGTGGTTAGGCGTCATTCAAGATCCTTCAATGTTTGTTCGGGTATTACCGCCCTCGGAAGGCGATCCGGGCGCTGTCCGCCTGTACGGTTGCCGCGTGATGGTTCAGCAGCACTGGTGGAACGGCAGCAACACGGCGCGATTCCGGCGCGATGTCTACATTCGCAGCGACGGCTCCCAATGGGACGTCCTGGTCCAGATCGGCGGGACGTCGGGGCGCTATCGCGTGCAGGAGTGCCCGGGGCGCGGGTCCGCACTGATCGTTGCCGATGCGTGGCGCGGCTCGGGCAGTGGCTGGCGGGAGCTGGAGCCTCAGCCGCAGGCCGCTCCAGCCTGACTTCGCATGCGAGTCGCGGCGGGCATGCCGTCGCGGCAACATCTACGGAATCACCGTTACAACACGTTGACCGTAGCATGATGCGCCCGAGGGCCGGACCGGCCCGCCCCAGCGGGATCTACTGAGGTCACCGCCGGGTTTCGGGTGCCGGCGGCCGGGACACCGGTCGCCGCTGTGGCGTAGTGTCACTACTACAAGTCGAACCATCGGACATGCTGCTGCCCTGGCCCTCGGCGGTTACCCGAGTCAGGGGGAGGTGCAGCCGGTGAACAGCCAAGCCCGCCCGATGACAGCCGGCGCCGTGCGACCGGCCGCCCGATGAGCGTCATGGATGAGCGTCTCCTTCAGGTGACCCGCCTGGTCGCGGAGGAACCGGCCCGGCACGGCGACGGCGGCGGCGTCCCCGGACTGCTGCGCCGCCTGTGCAAGGCCGCGGAACGCGCCCTGTCCGCCTCCGGTGTCGGGGTCAGTGTGATAGCCGAGGACGGCATGCGCGGCGTGGCCGCGGTGTCCGAGCCGGCCTGCGAACCGATCGAGGAGCTTCAGTTCGAGCTCGGCGAGGGTCCCTGCCTGGATGCGTTCGCCACGGGTTCGCCGGTGCTGGTGCCCGACCTCACCGACGGCGCGGTGGGCCGCTGGCCGGTCTACACGCCGGCGCTGCACGAGTACGGCATGCGGGCGGTGTTCGCGTTCCCGCTGCAGATCGGCGCCGCTCGCCTGGGCGCCCTCGACGTCTTCCGGATCGAGCGGGGCTCCCTGTCGGCCGGCGAGTTCCGCGACGCGCTGACGTTCGCCGACGTGGCGGTCACGACGCTGCTCGACGGTCAGGCGGACGCCACGCCGGGTGAGGTGGCCGACGGGCTGGACGAGGTGTTGGGTCAGCGGGCCGAGTTGTTCCAGGCACAGGGGATGGTGGCAGTGCAATTGGGTATATCGCTGACCGACGCGTTGGCGCAGCTGAGGGCGCATGCGTACGCCGAGGGCAGGCCCCTGGGAAATGTGGCGCGCGACGTGGTGGCGCGTAGAATTTCGTTCGGGTCCGGCCGGCCGTGACCGCCATCGGCAGGTCTTCGTCAGAGGGGCGGTAAACCGCTGTGACCACCGTTTCCGCCGAGCGGCTCGCGACATTGTTCGTCGAGGTCGCCGACACGCTCGTGGACGAGTTCGACGTGGTCGAGTTCCTCCAGATGCTCACCCAGCACGTGGCCGGGCTGTTCGACACCGGTGAGGTCGGGCTGATGCTCGCCGATCACCGTGGCCGGCTGACCTTCATGGCCGCGTCCGACGAGAGCGCCCGGATCCTGGATCTGTTCCAGCTGCAGCACGACGACGGGCCGTGCCTGGACGCCTTCCGCACCGCCCGGCCGGTCACCAATGTGAACCTGGCCGCGGCGGCGGACACGTGGCCCCAGTTCGCACCCCGCGCCACGCAGGCCGGCTTCGCGTCGGTGCACGCCTTCCCGCTGCGCCTGCGCAAGGAGGTGATCGGGGCGATGGGCGTGTTCGGCAGCGCCACCGAGCTGAGCGGCACGGACACCTCGATCGTGCAGTCGCTGGCGGACGTCGCCGTGATCGGCCTCCTGCAGGAACGCGCCATCCGGCGCGGCGAGGTGCTCACCGGGCAACTGCAGGGCGCGCTGAACAGCCGCATCGTCATCGAGCAGGCGAAAGGCGTCGTCGCGCAGGCACACGGGCTGAGCCCGGACGCGGCGTTCACCCTGATCCGCGACTTCGCCCGCAAGAACAACCGGCGGCTCAGCGACGTGGCGGCCACGATCGTCACCCGCCTGCCCGACCTGCCGGACCTGTCCGCCAACTGAGCGCCGCGCCTCACCGGCGGCCTTCCAGCCCCGCCGCGAGCAGGCGCGGCCTTCCAGCCCCGCCGCGAGCAGGCGCGGCCTTCCAGCCCCGCCGCGAGCAGGCGTGGCCTTTCAGCTCCGCCGGAAGTGCCGGAAGTGACCGACCGCCCGGCGCAGCAGGGCCGGCCACCTCCAGTTCCGCATAGCTGGGTCGCGGGCCGGGCCGGAGGCCGTCGGCGGGCGTCCCGCGGGCGAGCTCGGCCAGGCGCCGCCGCACGATACCGACGATCCAGCTCCGGACGTCGGCCCCGGCGTCGTGGTGGCAGCCCGCGAGGTACCACACCTCGAGGTAACTGGCCGCGAGCACCTCGCCGGCCGGGACCGGGGGTCGCGCGGCGGCGATCAGCTTGCCGGCCGGGACCGGAGCCTGCGCGGCGGCGATCAGCTCGGCGCGGGCCGCCGGCAAGGTGCGGTCGACGAGCACGGCGAACGCGGCCGCGCTGCCACGGGATATCAACCGGGCGAGAGTGGAGTCGTCGGCGTGGCCGAGATCGGCGGCCGGGTCCGGCCGGGCCGATACTTGTGACAGGTCGCGCATGAGGGCTCCGGGGCCGCAAGAAATCTGCGCCGCCGGGGTCTGGAGCGACACGCTCGATGTCATCGAGCCGAGCACACCACGCTATGGCGCTCCGGCCCCCCGGGGCCATCATGTCCCCCGAACGAGACCCCGCTCCGCGCGCAGCGGCGCGCCGACCTCGTGCAGGTGGCGCAGCGCCTGCCGGTACGACTCGATCAGGCTCGTCTCCGCGTAGGGAACGCCGGCCCGCTCGCAGTACGCCCGGACGATCGGTTGCGCCCGCCGCAGGTTCGGCGTGGGCATCGCCGGGAACAGGTGGTGCTCGATCTGGTAGTTCAGCCCGCCCAGCGCCATGTCGACGATCGGTCCCCCGGTGACGTTGCGGGAGGTCACCACCTGTTTGCGCAGGTAGTCCTCGTCGCCGGCGGGGTGCGGCATGCCCTTGTGGTTCGGCGCGAACGTCATGCCGAGGTACACCCCGAAGACCGCCTGGTGCACGAGGAAGAACACGAGGGCCCGCACCGGCGACAGCACCACGAGCAGCGCTGCCGCGTAGACGACGAAGTGCAGGGCCATCAGCCCCGCCTCCAGCCCGCGGTGCTTGACACCCGGACGCCACAGCGCCTTGATGCTGGAGATGCGCAGGTCGATGCTGAGCAGAGTGAGCAGGGGGAAGAACAGCCCGGCCTGGTGACGGCTGATGAAACCCTTGATCCCGCGACGGCCCCACGCCGACTCGGTGGCCCAGATCAGCACCTCCGGCCGTACATCGGGGTCCAGATCGTCGTGGTTGGGGTTGTTGTGGTGGCGGGTGTGCTTCTCCATCCACCAGCCGTAACTCATGCCGACCACGACGTTCGCCGCGATCCGGCCCGCCACGGAACTGGGTCTCTTGGTCCGGAAGACCTGCCGGTGCGCGATGTCGTGGGCCAGCAGGGCCGCCTGGGAGAAGATCACCCCGAGCAGCACGGCCACCGCGAGGGTCCACCAGGACGAGCCGACCAGGAAGAACACCGCCCAGCCACCGGCGAACAGGGCGGTCACGACGCTCATCCGCACGGCGTAGTAGGCGGGCCGCCGCTCGAGCAGCCCGGCGTCGATGATCTGGCGGTTCAGTGCGGCGAAATCACTGCCGGCCGCTCGTTGCCGCCGGGTGACAGATGCGCTCATGGCGCGACTCCTAGGGGGATTGCTTGCCGCGCACGAGGGGGCCGGGCGGGCGGAAGGGGGCTCGAGGACGAGGCCGCGGAGTCTGGACGGCCGCCGTGTCGTCGTCGGGGTCACCGTCGGGCGGCGACTCCGATATCCGAAGGCTACCCGGCCGGTCGGGGCGGGTAAACAATTCGCGGGCCCGCCGGCGCATCGTTCGTGGTTGATCTCCCGCGCGCCGGGCGCCGGCTTCAGAATGACCCGGCGAGCCCGCGACGGGCCCGTTGCCCTGGACCCCGGCATCGAGACTCCCCCTGGGAGGAATCGTGCCCGGTGCTGCTGGCGCATCAACGCTCACGGTCGCCGACCCGCCAGCCTCCTCGCCGGCCTCCGCACCGGACGACATCCTGGCCGCGATGGCCGCGCTCCCCCACGGGCACCCCGCGCGGCCGGCACTGCGCGCCCGGGCCATCGAGGCGTGGCTGCCGATGGCCGGCCGGCTCGCCTCCCGGTACCGCCGTCGCGGCGAACCCGACGACGACCTCGTGCAGGCCGCCACCGTGGGTTTGATCAAGGCGGTGGACAGGTTCGACCCGGAGCGGGGCATCGACTTCGCCGGGTACGCGATCCCGACCGTCATCGGCGAGCTGAAACGCTACTTCCGCGACACGACCTGGGCCGTCCGGGTGCCACGCCGGCTCCAGGACCGGTATTTCCTGGTCACCGCGGCCACCCGGGAGTTGACCCAGCAGCTCGGCCGGCCGCCGTCCGCGGCCGAGATCGCCGGGCACCTGGGCGTCGCCGAGGAACAGGTGCGCGAAGGTTTCGAGGGCGCCCGCGTCCACACCGCGCTGCTGCTGTCCACACCGATCGGGCACGGCGGCCGGCGCCTGCTGGGTGACACCCTGGGCGGCGCCGACCACGGGTACGACCTGGTCGAGGCACGGGCCGCCCTGCAGCGGGCGATGACCGTTCTCGACCACCAGGAGCGGACGATCCTGATCCTGCGGTTCTACGGCAACCAGAGTCAGGCCGAGATCGGCAGCCGGGTCGGGATGTCGCAGATGCAGGTGTCGCGGGTGATCGCCCGGTCACTGCGCCGGCTACGTCAGGAGATCCGCCCGGACGACGGCCACCCGGAGTCCGGCCACCCGGCGCACCGGCCCGGCCGCCGCGACAGCGCATCGCGACGACCGGCGGTGACTCAGCACCGCGGTAGAGGGCAAGTACCCTGAAGCCGTGGGCGAGCTTTCTGAGCACATGGATTCGGATATGGCCCGACCGCCGGTGGGTTACCTCCCCTACGGCGAGCGAAAGCCGTATGTCGTGGCTGACTCGCTCGCCGCGTTGAAGGGGCCGACCTGTGGCGTGGTTTCTCTGCCACGTCATCTCGACTGGTCAGGCCGCGCAGAATATGACCTGAGCAGACCCGCTCGCCTGGTCGGCATGTACAAGGTGGTGCTCAGCGAGGCGGGCAGCGTCGAGGATCTGTGCGCCTGGCTCGACGGTGGCCTGCTTCTCCAACTGTGGCCCTCCCTGTGGTTGCCGCCGCAGCTGCGGCGGCGCTGGGAAGAGCGTTTTCCGGAGCTCGCCGCCGCCCGTCCGGTTGCCGCGTAGGTGGATCCGTTTCACGAACGGCTCGCTCGGGCTCGGGCTTGAGGCCGCCGGACGGTACGGTTTCGCTCTTGCCGGTGGGTACGCGGTCCAGGCGGCTCGGCGTTACGACACCTTCGCGCCGGTGAAGATCTCCTTCGTCTTGCGGAGCGGGCCGATTCCGGCTTCGACCGGCGCATCTTCGCCGCAGCCCTCGGACAGGCCAGCCTGCTGGACCCGGCGGATTTCGCCCAGTACGGCATCGCCGACCGGGACCTCGACGAGATGCTGACCCGCTTCGCCGCGTGGCGTCACGATCTACTCACCGAGTCATCGCCGGAATAGCCGCGCGGCGGGCCTGCGGGCATTCGCCCGGCGGTGGGTGGTCACCCGACGAGCACCGGCCGTTCGGCAGACTGGCGCGATGAGTTCTCGAAGCCGACGACCCGCAAAGCGGGGAACCAGCCGGGCCCGCCGCCCAGATCTCACCATCGTGCCCGGCACGGAGCAGGCCTGCGGGTGCCCCGACTGCGCAGAAGGTGGACCGGACCCCGAACAGATGCTGACCGACCTGGTCGATGACGCGTCCGCGTTGGCCGAGGTCGATGATCCGCTCGAAGCGGAACTGGCCGGTGCGTTGTTCGTGGCGATGAGCCGGGCCGGCGGCGAGGAGATGGTGGCGGCGTTTGCCGGTGCTTTCATCCCAGCGATCGAGGCGCGCGGCACCCGGGCCGCGCTGACGCTGCTCACCGCGATCGGTGCGGTGGGCGGCGAGGCAGAAAAGCCGGTCACCGAGGCCGCCCGGGCAGCCTCGGCACGGATGCGCGCCAACAGCGTCGCGGGCCCGTCCTGGGCCGACGATCTGGCGCAGCCGCTGACGGCAGGGCCGTTCACCCGGATGCATGACGACCAGGACATGATGTCGGTGCTGATCGGCGCCTTTCAGCGGGCCGGCCGCGACCATGCGCTGATGATCACGGTCGATCACCAGCACTGTGGCGCTGCGGAACAGATCTACCTGCTCGATGCCGAGGAGTTACCGACCGCGGTCGCCGCGATCCATCAGGGCGCCCGGCAGGACGGGGTGAGCATCCGTACGAAGAAGCTGGGCGCGCCGGAATTCCGCTGGCATGTCGAGCAAGCCTTGGAGGCGCGTGCCGTCCACGACGAGGAGGACGGTCCGAACGACGATGCCCCGGTCGATCCGAATCTGATCGACGACGGGGACGGCCCGGGATACGCCCCACTCGCCGTACTCACCCGCAGCCGCCTGGACACCCTGCCTCCCGCTCGCCGGCCGCGCGACGCGACCGCGTCCGGCCACACCGCCGACCGGACCGCCATGGACGTGCTCCAGCAGTTCGCCGCCCTGATCGGCAACTCCGGCGGCCCGGCCGCGTTCGGCCTCGACCTGCCCGCGGCCCGCCGGCCAACACCCGCGAAACTCCCGACCAAACGCAAAAAGTCCAACGGCCCGGCACCGATCTACCAGGTCAAGGTCAGTCTGCGCGGTGCCAGACCGCCGATCTGGCGGCGGCTGCTGGTACCCGGCGACATCACCCTCAACCGGCTCCACCAGACGATCCTCGCCGCGTTCGGCTGGCACGGCGGACACCTGCACGTCTTCGACACCGCGTACGGCCAGTTCGGACGGGCCGACCGCGACCTCGGGCACCGATCGGACGGCCCGGTCACCCTCGAACAGGTCGCACCCGCGGTCAAAGACAAAATCCGCTACACCTACGACTTCGGCGACGACTGGGAGCACGACATCCTGGTCGAGAAGACGACACCCGCCGACCCGGCCACCACCTACCCGATCTGTGTCGGCGGACGGCGCGCGGCCCCACCCGACGACTGCGGCGGCATCTGGGGATACCAGGACCTGATCGAGGTACTCACCGACCCGAACCACCCGGAACACCAGGAACGGCTGGCATGGCTCGGCCTGGACCACCCCGACCAGTTCACCCCGGACAAATTCGACCTGGATCAGGTCAACCAGCGACTCCGAACCCGCTGACCAACAGGCCACGAATAGGCCGCCACTCGTTGACACGCCTGCCACACCGGGCCGAACCATCAACGAGCGGCGTGGCCGTATCTCGGCCTCGAATGCCTCTTCGAGGTGCCCGGCGACACCCGAGCACCTCGGCGGTCTCCTCCACGCTCAGCCCTTCGAGCGGCACGGATGACCGCTTTGCGCGCGTACGCCTCCGGCGCGGCCACCCGGTCCCACCGCAGGTACAGCCGGGACAGCGCCCCGGACACCGCGTCCTCGGCGGCCTGCCAATCCCCGCAGGTCACATAGGCGAGCGTCCGGAGCGCTGCGAACCGGGCACCGGCGAACTCGCGGAACCCCTCTTCTGACTCGGCATCCACCAGCCGGTCTCCTCTCATCGAGAGCTAGAGGAGACGACCGGCCTGGCGGGTTGCACGGGTGAGCGGATTTTCTCCGGCCGGGTTTCCGCGGCGACCCTACCGCCGGGGCCCGGTCAGGCGCCGGTGCAGGCGGAGCCGTTGAGGGCGTACGCCGCCGGCGGCGCGCTGTTGCCGGTATGGGTGGCCTGGAACCCGAAGCTGACCGACGCGCCCGGCGCCACCACCGCGTTGTAGCCGGCGTTCGTCGCCGTGACCCGCCCCGACGCGGGCGCGTACCCGGCGTTCCATCCGCCGGTGATCGTCTGACCGGCCGGCAGGTCGAAGGCGAGCGCCCAGCCGTTGAGCGGGGTGCTGCCGGTGTTGGTCAGGGTGATGTCGGCGGTCAACCCGTTGTTCCAGGCGTTGACGGTGGCGGTGGCCCGGCACGCCGTCCCGGGCGGCGGCGTGGTGGAGCTGCTCGGCCCGGGTGCCGGGCTGGACGGTGGTGTGGTGGCGCCGAACTGGGTGAAGAACTGCCACACCTCGGCGGACACCCACGACGAGGACGCGTTGCGGTCCACCGGCAGCGGCACGTGGTCGCCGTCGAACGCGGCCCACCGGACCGGATATCCGGCACGGCATCCGGCGTAGGTGGTGGTGACGTGAGTTCCGCTGCCGGAGGCCGGTTCGGGCGGGCTCTGCGCCGTACAGCCGTTGGCCCGCACGAAGGTGTCCCGGATGGACCGGCCCGCCGAGATGTTCAGGACGCTGTCCCGGATGCCGTGGATGCCGAAGTAGGCGACCGGCTGGGACGCCGCCGAGCAGCCACTGAGGTTGGCGCCGGCGATGGGGGCGACCGCCCGGAACACGGTCGGCCGGGCGCAGGCGAGGGCGTAGCTCATGGCCCCGCCGTAACTGAAGCCGAGGGCGAACCGCTGCGACGTGTCGACGCACAGGTCGTTCTCGACGACCCGCAGGATGTCGTCGACCAGGGTGACGTCGCGGCCGCCGGTGTTGGCCCAGCCGGCGTCGAGGCCCTGCGGCGCCACGAAGATCGCGCTGTTCGCGGCGCGTTGCTGGAGACCGTAGAAGCCGTTGCCGACCACGTCGGCGGCACTGCCGTTGAGCCAGTGCAGCCCGACGACGAGCCGGTAGGCCTGGCTGCTGACGTAGTTGCCGGGCAGCCGCAGCGTCCAGGTCCGGGCCCGGCCGCCGCTCTGGATCGTGTAGGTGCCGTCGCGCAACGTCGGTGCCTTGCCGCATCCCGGGGTGGCGGCGAGTGTGCCGGCCCGCTCGGCCGACGCGGTGCCGCCGGTCAGGACCGTGGTTCCGGCCACGATCAGCAGCGCCGCGGCGGCGGCTGCCGTGCCGAGAACCCGATGCTTCCACGCTCTTCTTCCAGCCATCGAAAGCCCTCCTCGTCAGGGTGCCAGCCACCGTACGGGAGCGCTCCCAAGAAACTCAACAATGCTCCGTCGACCTGAACTCGAAACAGCAGCTCAAAAGCGCGTAAGGCGCAGCGTAACAATTTTGAGGGAGTCATTTTTCGCGAATAGCAGGGTCCCGAAACTCTCGGATTCACTTCCGGCACTATCGGCGGAACCACCGCATAGAGAGTCCGAACAGCTGGTCAGACTGCTGGTACTTCCGGAGAAAACCCGGAATCTCTTGTTTCCGATTTGTTGCCGTGCCAGCATGGCGGTGCATTGAAGCCAATCGCTTTTGATCCGGCTCGTGCGCCCCACCGGCCGCCATTCACCCGCACAGCGGCGTGTGTATCTCGGCGGCCGGACGCAGAGCCGAGAAGGGAAGCTCTCGTGGTCGACAGATCCCCAGTCAACTCCCCCACCCCCGCACGACGGCGTTCGCCGCAGTTCCGGGCGCTCATCGTCGGTACCGTCGCCGCCGTCGGGGCGTTCGGCGCCCTGATGGTGATGCCCCATGCCGACGCTGCGGCCGGCACCCTGGGCGCCGCTGCCGCACAGTCCGGCCGGTACTTCGGCACGGCCATCGCGGCGGGCCGGCTCGGTGACGCCGCGTACACGTCGATCGCCGCGCGGGAATTCAACATGGTCACCGCGGAGAACGAGATGAAGCCCGACGCCACGCAGCCCCAGCGGGGCCGGTTCGACTTCAGCGCCGGCGACCGCATCTACAACTGGGCGACCGAGCGCGGCATGCGGGTCCGCGGGCACACCCTCGCCTGGCACGCACAGCAGCCGGGGTGGATGCAGAGCCTCGGCGGCAGCGCCCTGCGCCAGGCGATGATCGAGCACATCAACGGCGTGATGGCCCACTACCGGGGCAAACTCCACTCCTGGGACGTGGTCAACGAGGCCTTCAACGAGGACGGCAGCCGCCGCTCGTCAAACCTGCAGTCCACCGGCAACGACTGGATCGAGGTGGCGTTCCGCACCGCGCGCGCCGCCGACCCGTCGGCCAAGCTCTGCTACAACGACTACAACATCGAGAACTGGTCGTACGGGAAGACGCAGGGCGTCTACAACATGGTCCGGGACTTCAAGGCCCGTGGCGTGCCGATCGACTGCGTGGGCCTGCAGACCCACTTCACCGGCGGCAGCTCGCTGCCCGGCAACTTCCAGACCACGCTGGCGAACTTCGCCGCCCTGGGCGTGGACGTGACCCCCACCGAGGTCGACGTCACCAACGCCTCGACCACGCAGTACGCCGGGCTGACCCAAGCCTGTCTCAACGTGCCGCGCTGCATCGGCATCACCGTGTGGGGCGTACGGGACAGCGACTCGTGGCGCGCGAACGAGAACCCGCTGCTGTTCGACGGCGGCGGCAACAAGAAGGCGGCCTACACGTCGGTGCTCAACGCGCTCAACGCCGCCGGCCCGGCACCGTCCTCACCGGCGCCGAGCCCGTCGGCCTCCACCACGCCGGGCACCGGGAACCGGATCGTCGGCGCCCAGTCCGGCAGGTGCGTCGACGTGCCGGGCGCGTCGCAGAACAACGGCACGCGCGTCCAGCTCTACGACTGCAACGGCCAGGCGAACCAGGTGTGGACGCTGACGTCGAGCCGGCAACTGACCGTGTACGGCACCAGGTGCCTGGACGCGGCCGGCTCCGGCAACGGCTCGGCCGTGCAGATCTACAGCTGCAACGGGCAGGCCAACCAGCAGTGGAACGTCAACACCAACGGCACGATCACCGGCGTGCAGTCCGGGCGCTGCCTGGACGTGTGGGGCACCGGTAACGGCCAGCAGATCCAGATCTACGACTGCAACGGGCAGGCCAACCAGCGGTTCGGCCTGACCTGATCCCGCCGCGGTGGGGCGGTGCGGATGACGAGGCGGTGCGGGGTCACCCGCATCGCCTCACCGCGCGAGCGCCCGGACACGGCCTACGTAACCGCAACCGCGTCCTGGCCGCGGCGCGCGACGTCTTCGCCGAGCTAGGTCAAAGCGCACGTGCGAGATGCAGGCGGCGGACCGCGGCTTCACCGACGTGCTCACCGTCGCGTTCCCGTCGGCAACGGCGTTCGAGGCCGAGCGCGCGCGGCCGGCCTGCCCGGATACCGGAAGACGGCCCGGTCAGCCGTCTCGGATCGTGGTGAGCAGTGCCTCGCGGACCGCGGCGAGGCCCGCGTCGAGGGCGCCGAGCAGCACCGCGTCGTCCTCGACAGCCGTGACGGCGATCGAGCTCTCCAGCGGGACGGCCCCCCGGAAGGCGTCGCTCACGGCGGCGAGCAGGAGGTCGCCGCCGGCCTGCGCGATCGGTCCGGCGAGCACGACCACGGAGGGGTCCAGGACCGCGACCACCGCGGCCAGGCCGACCACGATCCGCTCGGCCAGCGTGGTGAGGAACTCGCCGGGACCGGCCGTCGCGGCCGCGGCCACCACCGCGGCCGGGGTGTCGCCGGCGATGCCGTTCTCCCGGGCCAGCTCCATGATCGCCGAGCCACCGAAGAGGTCCTGCAGGTCCAGTTTGCGGTGCGGTGAGTCCGGCGAACAGAGCGGCACGTAACCGATCTCCCCGGCCCCGCCCCGGGCGCCACGCAGCAGTGTCCCGTTGATGTCGATGGCCAGACCGAGACCGTCCTGGCCGATCCAGAGCAGGGCGAAGTTCTCCGTGTCCCGGCCGGCGCCCCGCCGCCGCTCGGCCACCGCGGCCAGGTTGACGTCGTTGTCGGCGCCGACGCGCGTACCCAGCGCCGCGGCGATCTCCGGCACCAGCCCGGGACGGCCGAAGCCGGGCACGTCGACCAGGCGGATCGTCTCGGTTCCCGGATCGTACGAGCCCGGCACGCCGAGCTGCACGTGCCGGATCCGGCCGGCCGGGACGCCGGCTCGCTCGCGCAGCTCGGCGACCACGTCGGACACGACGGCCATCGGGTCGGCGCCGAGGAAGTCGACGCGTGACTCGAACCGGGCACGGACGACGCCGGTCAGGTCGCAGAGCGCGGCGGCCACCGACGGGGTTCCGCTGGTACCGACGTCGCGGACGGACACCGCGGCCGCGTAGGCCGCGTCCGGTTGGACGGCGTAGATCTCGGCGTTCGGCCCGGGGCGGCCGCTGGCGTACCCGGCGACCCTGATCAGCCCGGCGTCGGTCAGCCGGCGCAGCGCCTCGGAGATAGTCGGCGTGGACAGCGCGGTCACCTCGCGCAGGTCGGCCCGGGTCAGCATGCCCGGATCCAGCAGCAGGGCGAACGCCGCACTCTCGTTCATGGCGCGCAGCAGCTTGGACGAGCCGGCCAGACGCGCCATCGATACCTCCAGATCGACCACTATCGTTAAGGCAACTTAACAGTCACCGGGCCCGCGCCCCTAATACGTGCGCCACCCCACCTCGCCTCTCCGCCTCGCCTCTCCGCCAGGAGCGACATGACGCGTGAAGATGGTTGCCTGCGCGACGCCGGGCGTGGTCGAACCGGGCGCGGCAGTCCTCTTCGGACTGTACCGGCCGACGCTGCCAGGGCCGGGCCTGGCCGCTCAAGGGCCGGCCCGGTCAAGGGCCTGGCCGGCATGTGCGTCGACGTCGCCTGCGGATCGTGCCGGCCGAATACGGTTGCCCGGTGCGCGCCGACGCGCCGCCCCGGCGAGATGTTGATCTGCTAGCGCTACGAAATCGCTGTGATCATGGGGTCAAAACCGCGATATCGCATCGCTAGCAGATCAACACCGCCGTGCGGACGCGACGCAGCAGATCAACACCGCGGGTGCGGACGCGGCGCAGCAGATCAACACCGCGGGTGCGGACGCGACGCAGCAGATCAACACCGCGGGTGCGGACGCGGCGCAGCAGATCAACACCGTGGGTGCGGACGCGACGCAGCAGATTCCGGGTCCGGCCGGCTTGTCAGCGGTACGGCGTGGCGTGCCGCACGGCGTCCGAGGCGCCCTCGGAGCGCGCCGAGCCGGTCACGCGCAGCACCACCCGGCTGCGCGGCAGGGCCGGGATCCGGCGCAGCGAGATGTCCAGGTCCTGCTCCGGCACCTCGAAGTCGAGCCGCGCGAGCCGGATCAGCAGGGTTGCCAGCAGCGCGACAGTGACATCCTCGCCCGGGCACCGGTGGCCGGTGCGGGGGTCACCGCCGCCCTGCGGGATCAGCTCGTCGCGGCCGGGCTCCCGGTCGAGGAAACGGCCGGGATCGAAACGGTACGGGTCCGGCCACAGTGCCGGGTCGTGGTTCTGCCCGTAGATGTCGAGCAACACCATCGCGCCCGCCGGGATGCGCTCGCCCTGCCAGGTCAGGTCACGCGCGGCCAGGCCGCCGACGAACGGCGCGAACGGGTAGAACCGGCGCAGCTCGTGCGCGACAGCGACAGCCCACGCCCGGTCGCCGGCCCGCAGCCTCTCCCGGTGCTGCGGCCACCGGTGCAGCGCGTGGCCGGCGAACGCGACGAACCAGGACACCGCCACCGTCGGCCGGATCACGTTCAGCAGCTCGACCGCGGCGCGCTTCGGCTCGAGCAGCCGGCCGTCGGTCCCGGTGTGGCGGGCCACCAGCTCCAGCACCGAATCGGCGGCTGCCGGGACCGTACCGTCGCGTACCCCTTGAATCAGATCGGCAAGCCGGCGCTCGCAGCGTCCCCGGGCCCGGCGGGCCCGCCAGTGCCGCGGTCCCAGGGTGGCGAACCCGTCGACCAGCGCCGTCAAGTCGGCGGCCGTGTCCGCGACGTCCTCGGTGGCGAGCGGTACACCGGCCCACTCGCACACCGCCCTGGTCAGCACCCGGGCCGTCTCGTCGAAGAGCACCGTCTGCGGCTGCCGCGCCCACTGCCCGGCCGCCTCGTCCCAGATCTGCCCGGTCAGTTCCGCCAGCCGTCCCACCTCGCGCACGTCCTTGAGCGCCGACAGGAACATGATTTTGCGGTTGCGATGGTCCAGACCGTCGAGCGTGTGGATGGCGCCATGCCCGAAAAGGGTCCCCTGCACCGGCTCCGGGATCGCGCCGTGCCGCCGCACGTGCGACTCGTCGTAGAAGAAGCGCACCGCCTCGGGCCCGCGCAACGCGACCGCCCGCAGGCCCATCAGCCGGGTGTGCACGATGCTCGGGCCGCCGGCGCGCCGGAACCGTCCCGGAAGCCAGGAGTAGCCCTGCGAGATCAGTCCCAGGCTGTCGTCGATGTGTGGACGCCGATGCTCAGACATGTGCGCCGTATGCCCCGGTTCCGCGCCGGGAAACGCCGCCGCCCACGCGTAGGTCCGCGCCGGCCGGGTATGCGTGCCCGGTAGTCGGAACCGCTGAACACGGGGGATGCGCTCATGCCGACATCACAGCACCCGGAACGGGTATCGCCCCAGCGCCACGGGCCGCTGGCCGAAGCCATGGTCACGCTGGCGGAGACACCGGAACACGCCTCCGGCATCCCGGAACGACTCACCACGATCGCCGCCCTGTCCACCGAGCGGGTCGCCGCCGCCGACTACGCCTCGATCACGACGTTGCGCGGCGACGAGTACACCACCGTCGTGGCCAGCAGCGACATCGCGCTCGCCGTCGACGAGGCACAGTTCGCGGACCGGGCCGGGCCGTGCCTGCAGGCGCTGGAGACCGGCGAACCGGTCGGGGTTCCCGACATCGCGGCGACCATCGACTGGCCCGGCTTCCACGAGGTGGCCCCGGCTCTGGGGCTGCGGGCGTCGATCTCGGTCCCGCTGTACGGCGGCCGCGGCACACCGCTCGCCGTGCTGAACCTCTACGGCCGCGACGACGCCGCGATGGAGCCCTTGATCGCCGGGGTGGCGCAGCTGTACGCCACCAGCCGCGAACTCGACCTGGACGTCCCGGGCCTACCGGTGTCCGACCCCGGCGCCGAGGAACTGCTCACCGGATACGCCGGGGCCCTGGCCGTCCGCGCCACCATCCAGCTCGCCCTGGACGTGCTCGGCGGGAACCCCGGCGACGCCTACATCGACCTGTGCGCGCGGGCCGCGGCGGACGGGACCTCGCTGGGCGGTGCGGCGGAGGCCGTTCTCAAAGAGTTGCTCTGAGGCCGGGATCAGGCGCTGGTCCGCCGATCCAGCGGGCCCCACTCCCCCGAACCCTGCGCCTCCACTTCGGTCATCGCCTCGCGCAGGGCGGTGTCGGCGATCCACGCCACCGGCCGGTGGCACCGCACCAGCGGCTCGTTGTCCGGCCCGCGCCCGCACAGTTCGCCTCGCAGGACCCACGGCCGGACGCCGGGGCCGCGCAGGTTCGCCAGGTGGCGGTAGTCGTACAGCCGCCGGGCCACCCAGAGGCGTACCGGCCGGTCCCGCCACCACTCCTCCACCGCCAGGCCTAGAGGAACACGTCCACCGAGCCCCCGCGTTCCGGCCCGGCTACCCGCCGAAAGCCCCCGCAGGCGGCCCCGAACTCTTGCGTGCCGTCCGGGGTGCACGCCTCAGCCCGCCGGGCCGGGCAGTGCCGTCGACGGGGGTACGCATCATCGTTCAACGGCACGAACGGTCACGATCGACGGGCCGATGGTCGGCCGGGACCGTCGGCGCGGAGGACCGCCGTCGAAGCCACGGAGAGCGACGCTCCGGATTTCATCGTGTTCCCTTTCACAGATCAACAACACCCCAGTGTCACCACCCATGAGCATGCTGTTTCGGCAAACTTCGCAGTGCTCTTCCAAAACGGACATGACTCAGATCGGTCGTCACTGTATGTAATCGATACGGTGGGCGAGCCCCGTCCCGGGTCGAGCTATCAAGGAGGGGCGGCGGGCACCTGCTCGCCGGTCGTGCCGACCCGGACCACGCCGAGCCCTGCCCCGGTCCGGCGGCACGAGCCCGCATGACGAGTCATGAGGCATTCAGGGGCAGGGACGGGGGAACCACTATCGGTCCCCGACCGGCACGCCGTCCGCGGCGACCCGGCCGGAGACCTTGGGGTGAAGCCGCCACCACGCGGCCGGGCAATCCTTCGAGCCCGAATCCGACAGCTAACCTCGCAGGCGTGCCGGAGGGAATCCTTCACCGTGCGCGTACGCACCTCGAGCCGGCCCGCCCGCACCCTGGGAACCGGCACTCTCGCCCTGTCCGTGGGTCTCGGTCTTCTCACCGGCGGGCTCGGCACACCACAGTCAGCCAGCGCCGCTCCGCAGTCGTCTGCGGTAGCCGCCACACAGGTGTTCTCGCAGAGCAGCGTGGCATTCAGCCAGGCCGGCATCACCGTCAAGGCCGCGGCGTCCAAGGCCGCGGCGTCCAAGGCCGCCAAATCCAAGGCGGCCGGCAAGCGGGTCGTGACCGAGGCGGCCCGGCACAAGGGCAAAAAGTACAAGTTCGGCGCCGCCGGACCCAAGCGGTTCGACTGCTCCGGCTACACCAAGTACGTCTACAAGAAGGCAGCGGGCAAGAAGCTGCCGCACAAGGCGAACTCGCAGCAGCGGTACGGCAAGGCCGTGTCCAAGTCGGCGAAGCGCCCGGGTGACCTGATCATCATCCGTAAGGGCTCGCGCGGCACGCACGCCGGCATCTACGCCGGTGGCGGCAAGATGTGGTCGGCGCCCCGGACCGGCAAGACCGTCTCCAAGCAGAAGATCTGGAGCAAGAACTACGTGGTCCGGCGCCTGGTCTGAGTCAGGTACCACACCGTCCGCGCTTCACGCCCGGACATCACACGACGCCGCCCGCACCGTCTTGACGAGGTGCGGGCGGCGTTCGCCGTGCAGCAACCGGGTCGGTTGAGAAGGCCGGGCGCGACCAGGGGCAGCACTTGATGCCCGACCCGTTGATATCGGTGTTTCCGCACGTCAAGCACGTGGCGAGGCTGGCGTCCAGCAAGTGGTGGGAGGCAGTCCGCGCGCTGGGTCAGTGCCCGGCGTGATCGCTGCAGAACACCGTCTTGACGAGTGTGTCCAATGCGGCCGGGAACACCTCGGCCGGGTTGATCGCGGCGTCTCCCATGGTGATCCCGGCGGTCATGGTCTTGCTGCCGTCGGGTGTGCTGTACATCAGGGCCCCGTAGCCGCCGGGGGCACCGCCGTTGTGATGGTAGATGGTGCCGCCGCAGTCCGGGCCCAGGTCCTGCACGAACAGTCCGAGGCCGTAGTCGATCGGCCCCTGGGGCGTGCGCATCTGCGCCAGGAGTGCGGCCGGCAGGAGCTTGCCGGAGTTGAGCGCGGAGAAGAACGTCAGCAGGTCCTGGGTGGTCGAGATGGCGCCACCGGCCGCGGGCAGCATGGAGAGGTTCTGCCGGGAGACGTCGACCACCTTCCAGTCCTCGCCGTCCTGGTAGCGGCAGTAGCCGTGGGCGTGCGGCTCGGGCAGGTCCGTGGTACTGCCCGCGAGGACGGTGTCCCGCAGCCCGAGCGGCCCCAGGATCCGCTGTTGCATCTGCTCGCCGTATGACGCGTCGGCGACCTGCTCGATCAGCAGCGCGGCCAGCGTGTAGTTGGTGTTGGAGTAGCTCCAGTCGGTCCCGGGTTCGAACCGCATCGGCTTGGACAGCGCCAGCTGGACGAGCTCCTGCGGCCGGTAGGTGTGCAACCGGGTGTCCACCCATTCCTTGCCCGTGGCGGGGATGCCCGCTGCGACCGTCCCGTCGGGGTAGTACTCGCCGGTGTAGTTGAACAGGCCGCTGGTGTGCTGCAGCAGCATCCGTACCGTGATCCGCTCATCCAGCCCGAGGTCGGTCAGGTGGTCGGCCACCGAGGTGTCCAGTGTGATCTTTTCCTCGGCCACCAGTTGCAGGACCAGAGTGGCGGTGAAGGTCTTGGCGACGCTGCCCGCCCAGAACCGGCCGTCGGTCGGCGGTCTGGTGGTCTCGCCCAGCTTGCGTACTCCGGCGCTGCCTACCCATGCGCCCTGATCGTCGTGGACCCGCATCTGCAGTCCGGCGAAGCCGGCGTCTACGAACGCTTTGATGGCCTTCTGCAGTTCGGGGCGATCCTGCCCGGCATTGGTCACGGTGGTCATGAGGTGCTCCTTCACAGGCTGCGGGCGGTGATGTCGCCGTGGGCGGTGGTTGCGTGGATGTTCAGGCCGGCGGCGGCGCCGTCGGTGTTGTTTAGCGCGTTGTGGATGCGGCCGTAGCTGGTGCCGGCGTCCAGGGTCGCGGAGGCTTCCCGGGCGGCACCGACCGAGATGTGCTCCGCCGCCTTCACATCACGGCTGCGGGAGGCGTCTGCGGGCAGGATTTCGACCGTGGTGTCGGCCCGATCGGCGGCAATGAACCGGATACGCCCCGCGGGGATGTCGAGGACGGCCGAGACCGGGGCGGGGGTGGCGAACTTCCGCATCGCGAGGCCCTTCGGTTGCTTGTTTCTGACAACAGAAACGCTACGTTGCCTTCATCGATCCCGAAAGCCTTACGTTGCGGTCTTCTAGTATAGGTGCAGTTCAACGGCACTAAATCGTTGCACTCGTTGCATATTTAACGCAACGATGCGGTTCGGTGTCGTTGCAATATGCCGAAAGTGAAGGCTATGGGGCACCCTCATGGACACCGAGGAGGCCGCGATGCCAAGAGGCAGGCTCACCCGGTAGGACCAGGTCGCCCGGGAGCGGTCATCGCGCACAACCCGACGTACACGGCGCTCGAGCCGGCCGCGATCGGCTCCCCCGCCCGTGCCGCCCACGGTTCGGCGTCCACCGAAGCCCAGGTGCGGTCGAGTGATGGACGGACTCACCGAATCGCTCGGGGCGGCCAGACGGGTACGTTGCGGCGACACTCAACAGCCAGGCCCGAGGGCGCCGGGGTCAGGCTCGGACTCACCACTAACCCGCCGCACCCCAGGGGCAGTGACTCAACCGGCGGACGTTTACCCGGCCGCCGAGCTGCACGCCAAGGTGACAACCCTGCCGGACCCCGATCTGGTCGGTGCTGACGCGATCCGCCGGATGAATCTCAACTACGTGCGGGACCCCGCCGACCCGGGCGAGCCGTAGGCCTTCCCCGGCGGCCACGACCTCACCGGGCTGCCACCCACGATGATCCTCAACTCCGACATAGACCCCTTGCGAGCCTCCGGGCAGCAGTACGGCGCCGAGCTCGCCGCCGCAGGCGTCGACCTCCTCATGATCCGCGAGGTCGGTGCCTACCACGGCTACCTCAACGAACCCGACAGCACGGCGGCCGCCCGCAATATCAGCCGCATGGAGAGCTGGCTGCCGTCACACCTTGATCCCAACTGAGCGCCCACGGGACAAGCCGCACCGCGCGCTGGCACTTGCTGCGCACGGCACTGCGGGCAGACCGCGACGCGCCCCCTGGCGCGGAAAGCGGTTTCAACCTCGCCTGGCTCACCAACCCAGTTCCTGATCTCTTGAACAGCCTTGATGATCTTTCTCGTCTGCCGGACCCACAGTTGCGGGTCCCCCTGCGGAGCGCGCCCGTGCGCGGCGCCGTCAAGAGCGTGGACGGTCGGCGTGAAGCCGTTGATGTCGATCGGCGGCTGACCGGCACGGCGGGCGTAGTCGTTGAGGAGTGTTAATTGGTCCAACTTCTTGCGGGCTCGCTTCAATTCGGCCACGACGGTGGCCTCCGGCAGCCCGAGACGGCGCACGAGGATCTCGATCTGAGCGACGGCTTCAGTGTCGACTGCCTGTCGGCAGATGGCTAAGGTCATGGCGGTAACGGGGGTCCGTCAAGGCAACGGTGTAGCTCGATGTCGTGAGGGTTAGTTGCGGCCGGCGGACGAGGCCGGCCCGACAGCGCGAGTCCGGTGGCTGCGAGGTTCGGGCATGGAGGCGCCTGCGGCGCCGACTGGACTGGGCGCGAGCAGCGGAGAGCGCCGTCGCGCCGACGATGAGCAGGAATCCGGTGCGCCCGGGTGGCCGACGGCGTATGCGCCTCACTGGTCGCCAACCATGTTCGAGAAGCTCCACCAAACCGGGCGCAACTCGGAAGTGTCGATTCTTCGGTGCTTGGAGCGTTGATGGCCGCGCTGATCGGCGTTCGCGAGATCCGGAATGCGCGTGCCCAGCTCGAATGGCGTGTGGTTGGGCATGTCCGCCGCTGCTGGCTGCGTCTTGGTGCGCGGCTACGTGAGCTTGTCGAGGGCGTCGCGTAGCGCAGACCGTGAGGTGATGCCGAGCTTGGGGAAGATGCGATACAGGTGTGCGCCGACGGTTCGTGGTGACAGGTAGAGCCGTTGCCCGATCTCCTTGTTGCTCAGGCCGGCAGCGGCGAGGTGGGCGACCTCGAGTTGCTGCGCGGTGAGGTCGATCGACTGCGAGTCGGTGCGGGTCGGACCGCCTGCGCCGGTGATCGCGATGCCGGTGGCCCGTAGTTCCTGCTCGGCCCGCCGGCTCCAGATGGTGGCGCCGAGGCGGGCGAACAGGTCGGTGGCGCGGCGTAGTTCCGGTCGGGCGGCGCCGGGCTGTTGGTGTCGTCGGTAGTGCTCGCCGAGTGCGAGCCGGATGCGGGCGTGCTCGAACGGCCAGCGTTCGACTCCGGGCAGGGCCAGCGCCTGCCGGTACAGGCCTACCGGGTCCTCTTGGCTGAGCATCGCGCGGGCGGCGTAGATGTGCAGCCGCAGCCGTGGTGTCAGGTCGGCCAGCCCCGCGGCCTCCGCGGCGGCCAGGTGGGCCCGCGCCTCGTCGATACGGTTGATCCGGGTCGCCGCTTCGATCAGGTCGAGGGTGGCCCACAGCGCGGCATGGGCGAAGCCCGGCAGATGTCCCGGGCGAACGAGGGTGGTCGCGTGCTCGTACGCCGCCTCGTAGTCACCGTCGGTCAGCGCGGCAAGGGCGAGGTTGCGGGTGGACTGGGCCAGATGAGCGCGGCTGCTGCGGGGTCCGGCCCACCGTTCGATCGTCCGGCTGTACTCGTGAACGGTCTCGACGTCCCCTCGCGCCGCGGCGAGCCAACCGAGGTGGCAGCGCAGGTCGTTGACGGCGGGTTCGAGGCCGTGGCGTACGGCCAGGTCCATACCGACGTCGGCGGCTTTCTCGCTGGCCTCCCAGTCGCCGGCAAGGAAGTGATCGTGTGCGCTCAGCAGGTGCCCGGCGACGGCGTGGGTGACGGCGCCTGTGCCGCTTTCGCGTTCGACCAGGCCGCGTAGCCAGGTACGTCGTTCGCGCAGTCCGTCGACGGCCATGGCGGCCCGGCACAGGTCGACGACCCGGCCCGGCGGGGCGTCGAGGGGAAGATCGTCGAATGCCGCCGTGAGTTGGTGTCGGAGGGTCTCGCCGCCGGCGGTGAGGCCGCCGAGCACGGCGAACGTGAGGTGCAGCTCCTCGTCGTCGCAGTGTTGCATGAGGGCGGCGCAGTGGGCCCAGCGGTCGTGGTCGGCGCTGTAGAAGGCACTCATCAGCAGGAGCTTCGTGGCCCGTGCCCGGCCCGCCGGCTCGCTGGTCTGCCGTATCGCCCGGTCGAGCAGCTGATCGGCTGCGGCGAGGTCGCCGTCGCGTCGTAACAGGACTTCGGCGCGTACCGTCAGGGCGCGAGCGGACCGGCTCGGGTCGTCGGTGTGATGGCGGGCCTCGTCGAGCAGGCGCTGCGCCAGGTCCAGTTGTCCCGAGGCGCTGGCCAGCTCGGCTCCGTCGTGGAGGCGGCGTGCGGCGTCGTCGGGTGATGGGCTCAGTGCGGCGGCCCGCTGCATCGCGGCGACGGCCAGCCCGGTGCCACCCCGGGAGCTGATCAACGCGGCACCGCGTTCGATCTCCTGGGCGATCGCCTCGTCGGGTTCGATTGTGGCGGCGGCGAGGTGCCAGACGCGCAGTTCCGGGTTGCCGCGGTATTGCTGGGCCAGGTGCAGGTGCGCGGCGCGGATCTCGTCGGGGGCGGCGGTGTTGACGATGGCGGAGCGCACAAGTGGGTGGCGGAACGTCAGCCGGGTCGGGGTCGAGTCCCGGGTGATCAGGCCGAGTCGCTCGACCGCGGCGATGTCATCGAGTGACAGCACGGAGGGGTGGGCGGCGTCGGCGGTGCGGTCGAGGGGGTCGCCGTCGAGGGCACTCACCAGCAGCGCGGTACGGGTCGGCGCCGGTAGCGTGGTCACCCGGCCGGCATAGCCCGCTTCGAGGCGGGTGCGTAGCGGCGCGGCGGCCGGGAGCATCTCCAGGCCGACGGCGGCATTCGTGCCGAAGGCGTGCGGCAGGTCGGCGAGGGCCAGCGGGTTGCCGGCGGCATCGCGCAGGATGCGTTCGCGGGCCGGTGCGGGAAGGTCCGGGTGAAGCAGGTCGAGCAGTTCCGCAGCGGCCAGCGGTTCCAGCGGCGGTATCTCGAGCATGCCGATGCCGGGGGTGACCCGTTCGCTGGCGACCAGTGGCCGGCGGGCGAAGATCGCGCGGACGTCGATGGTCGACATTCTCAGCAGTAAGAACATCATGACCTCGCGGGTCGGGACGTCTACCCAGTGGGCGTCCTCGACCGCGATGAGCACGGGACCGTCGGCGGCGATCGCGCTGAGGGCGGCAAGCGATGCCGTGCACACGGCAAGGCGGTCCGGGGGCGGGCCGTCGTCGAGTCCGAGCACGCGGCGCAGGACCGAACGGTGAAAAGGCTCCAGGCGGTCGAGGTAGCTCGGCAAGTGGCCGAACAGTTGGTACAGACCGGCGAAGGCGAGTTTGGCCTCGCTCTCGAAGCCGGTGCCGCCGATGACGCGGATGCCGCGCTCCTCGGCGTAGCGGATACCGGCCTGGAGCAGGACGGTCTTGCCGATGCCGGGGTCGCCGTGCAGGGTCAGGTTCGACGGGGTTCCCGGCCTGCGGTCGATCATCGCGTACAGAGTCGCCAGTTCACTCTCGCGTCCGACGATGTCCAACGGTTGTCCTCCCTCGCGGGTCGGTCCGGTTGCGGTGGAATGGCGTGGGTGCAGTCATTTGACCGATTGCCGGGCCGGCGGTGGGGCGCAGCATGGTCGACGATGCCGGCACCAGGGAGGAACCATGTCGCGGCTTGTCGTCGGCACGGACAACGGCGTGCCCGTGGACCTGTACTACGAGGACGTCGGCTCCGGATCTCCGGTGGTGCTCGTGCACGGCTGGCCGCTGTCGCAGCGCCTCTGGGATCAGCAGGTGCGTCCGCTCGTGGCCGCCGGGTACCGGGTCGTCTCCTATGACCGGCGTGGGTTCGGTCGCTCCTCGCACCCGTGGAACGGCTACGACGTCGAGACGTTCGCTGCGGACCTGGCGCGGGTGGTGGAGAGTCTGCAACTGCATGACGCGACGCTCGTCGGCTTCTCGTCCGGATGCGCCGATGTGCTGCGCTACGTGGAGGTGCACGGCACGACGCGTCTCAGCCGGTTGGTGCTGATCAGCCCGCCGCCGGACCCGGACCCGGCCGATGCCGTGACACTCCACAGCGGTGGCGGGTTGGTGGCCGCGTCGATGCACCATCGAGTCGCCATGCTCGACGAGGTCGTCGGCCGAATGTTCGCCGTGGACGGGCTCCCCGCGGTCGACGAACCGACACGACAGTTTCATGTGGCACTGGCTGCGGGGGCGTCGGCCAAAGCGGTCACCGACTCGATCATCGCGGCGGACACCGCGAATCTCGGACCAGCACTGGGCGCTGTCGACGTGCCGGTCTTCGCCATCGTCGGCGGCGGCGACGCGCTCACCGACCCCGCGCGAGTCACACGGTGGCTGGCCGGCAGCGCGCCGAAGATCCGCGTGACAACTGTCCCCCACGCCCCGCACGCGGTCCCGGTCACCCACGCCGAGGAATGCAACGCGGCCGTCCTGGCGTCTCTCACCAGCTGATCCACTGTCGGCCTGCGAGCCACTGCCGGACTCGGTTACCGCTTCAGCCTCACCTGACGAGCGCAGCTGCGCCGAGGCCGGTTCATGGAGCGCCACACAGGACGGGTGCGGTGCCGGACCGTCTGATCCCACGGACGAAAGCCTCAAGGCCCCGCAGCTCCCCTACCGTACAAAGATCCGGTTGAACGGATCGTCTGCCCTGAAACGATGGTCGCAGACCGAGCGGCATCTTGGCCGCCCTCGACCCACGATCGACGCTGACCGCTGCCGCGCAGCCCTCCGCGGGACCTGCGTCTGCGCACGGTAAGCCGTCACGAGCGCCGCAGCATCCGTCATACGACGGGGCTTCGCTACTGCAGTCATGCGACGGCGCTTCTAACTGGACGTGGTGACGACTCCAGGGCGTAGGTCATCAACGGATCCGAGGCCAGGTGCAGTCATCTGACAGCAGCGGCCCGACCGCCGTCTTTTCTAGGTTCATGGCACAGGTCGCGGCCACCGCGACAGGCCGACAAACCCAGGGACTGGATATGAATGACGACGCCCGCACCGGAACCGACGCGACACCCAGGACGGCTTTCCGGCACGCACGCCGCCGGCCGCAACGCTCGTTGCTGCTCGTCCTCGTGCTGGCCCTCACCGTCGCCGCCGGACTGTTCGGCGCGGCCGCCACCGCCTCGGCATCTTCCAGGGACCGGCCGAAACCGACGGTGGTGCTGGTGCACGGCGCCTTCGCCGACGCGTCCGGCTGGAACGACGTGGTCGCCCGGCTGCAGAGCGACGGCTACCCGGTGCTGGCACCGGCCAACCCGCTACGCGGCGTCGCTTCGGACTCGGCCTACCTCGCCGGCATCCTGCAGACGGTGACCGGACCCGTCGTGCTCGTCGGTCACTCCTACGGCGGGGTCCTCATCACCAACGCGGCGACCGGCAACCCCAACGTGAAAGCCCTCGTCTACATCGCCGCGTTCGCACCGGCCGAGGGCGACACCGTCGGCGGCCTGCAGGACAAGTTCACCGGCAGCAAGCTGAACTTCGAAGCGCTGGATGTCCGGCCGATCACCGACATCGACGGCAAACCCAGCTACGACGCCTACGTCAAGGCCGCCGTGTTCCGCGACATCTTCGCCGCCGACCTGCCCCGTAAGACGACCGCGGTCATGGCCGCCACACAGCGCCCGGCCGACGTACACACCCTCGGTCAGCTGTCCGGTGTACCCGCGTGGAAGACGATCCCGTCCGGCTACCTGGTAGCCAAAGCCGACAACCTGATCCCGGCCGCCGCCCAGCGATTCATGGCACAGCGTGCCGGCGCCCGCACCGTCGAGATCAACAGCTCGCACGTCGCCATGATGAGCAACCCCGGCCCCACCACCGAGCTGATCCAGCGCATGGCCAGGTCAACCCGCTGACCGACGCGGTGGCCGGCACGCGCCGGCCACCGCACCCCCGCCACACCTCTCACCACCACATCCGAAGGAGCCCAACCATGGGGTACGTGACCACCGCCGACGGCGCACAGATCTTCTACAAGGACTGGGGATCCGGCCGCCCGGTCGTGCTGAGCCACGGCTGGCCCCTCAACTCCGACAGCTGGGAAGCCCAAGCGCTGATGCTCGCCGAGCACGGTTTTCGGGTCATCGCCCACGACCGTCGCGGGCACGGCCGATCCACCCAGACCTGGCACGGCAACGACATGGACACCTACGCCGACGACCTCGCCACCCTCATCGAGCACCTCGACCTGCACGACGCCACCCTTGTCGGTTTCTCCACCGGCGGCGGGGAGGTCGCCCGCTACATCGGCCGCCACGGCACCGCCCGCGTCGCCCAGGCGGTCCTGGTTGCCGCCGTCCCGCCGCTCATGCTGCGGACGCCGGACAACCCGGGCGGCGTACCGATCGAGGTCTTCGACGGCATCCGTGCCGGATCTCTCGCCGACCGCTCGCAGCTGTACAAAGATCTGGCCGACGGGCCGTTCTTCGGCCACAACCGGCCCGGCGCGAACGTGGCGCAAGGCATCCGCGACGCGTTCTGGCTGCAGAGCATGCAGGCCGGGCACCGCAACGCCTACGAGTGCATCGCCGCGTTCTCCGCCACCGACTTCCGCGACGACCTCGCCACGTTCGACGTGCCGACGCTGGTCATCCACGGCGACGACGACCAGGTCGTGCCGTTCGAGGTGGGCGGCAACGCCTCAGCCGCCCTGATCAAAGACGCCGAGCTCATCGTCTACCCCGGCGCACCGCACGGCATCACCGACACCCACAAGACCCAGCTCGCCACCGACCTTCTCACCTTCCTCAACGCCTGACCGCGATCGCACTCCAGGAGTCGACATGAGCACCGAAACGCACGCCCCCGACACCATCGTCCTGATCCACGGCTTCTGGGTCACGCCGCGCAGCTGGGAAGGATGGAAGGCCTACTACGAGAACAAGGGCTACCGGGTACTCACCCCCGCCTACCCCGGATTCGAGGCGGAAGTGGAAGCCCTCAACGCCGACCCGGCCCCGATCCTGAACGTCACGGTCCCGAAGATCATCGGCCACCTCAAGTCGGTCATCGCCGAACTACCGGCCCCGCCGATCCTCATCGGCCACTCCGCCGGCGGCGCGTTCACCCAGATCCTGCTCGACCACGGCTACGGAGCCGTCGGTGTCGCGTTGAACTCCGCACCCACCGAAGGCGTACGGGTCGTGCCACTTTCCCAGGTCAAGTCCACCTTCCCCGTCCTCAAGAGTCCGGCCAACCGGCACAAGACGGTGCCGCTCTCGCTCGAGGAATGGACCTACGCGTTCACCAACACCTTCACCCCCGAGGAGTCCGAGGCGCTCTGGAGGCGATACGCGATCCCCGCCAATGGCGGCATCCTCTGGGGCAGCGTGCTGGCCAACTTCCAGCCCGGCCACCAGGACACCTGGGTCGACTACCGCAACAACGACCGTGCGCCTCTGCTGTTCGTCTCCGGTAGCGAAGACCACATCATGCCGCCGGCCATCCAGCGCTCCAACGCCGATCACTACAAGTCCGACACGGTGACCGAGGTCAAGGTGTACGACGGCTTTCCCCACCTGCTACCGGCCTACCAGGGCTGGCAGCGGGTAGCCGACGACGTCCTCGACTGGGCCCTGCGCCACGCGCGGACCCCTGCGCGGTAACACCCGCCCCTGGTGGTACGGCGGCGCACCCGGTTCTCACCGATGCGCCGCCGTACCGCCTCGCCTTCGATCCCGGTGGAGCCTTGCCATGACCCAGATCCGCATCACCCACGTAGGTGGACCGACCACGCTGCTTGAGATCGGCGGCTGGCGGATCCTGACCGACCCGACCTTCGACCCGCCCGGCCGGCGGTACGCCTTCGGCTGGGGCACCTCGTCACGCAAGACCACCGGGCCGGCCGTGCCGGTGTCGGACCTGCCGCCCGTCGACGCTGTACTGCTCAGCCACGACCACCACGGCGACAACCTGGACATCGCCGGCCGCACCCTGCTGCCCGGCGCCGGCACGGTGATAACCACGGTCGCCGCCGCCAGGCGCCTCGGCCACGGAGAAGGATTGCGCCCGTGGGCCACCACCGAGCTACGGGCGACCGGCCGGCCCACCGTGACGATCACCGCGACCCCCGCACGGCACGGCCCACCTCTCAGCCGGCCGATCGCCGGAACCGTCATCGGTTTCCTGCTGCAATGGCCCGGGCAGGAACGCGGCGCACTCTGGATCTCCGGCGACACCGTTCTGTTTCGCGGGGTCCGCGACGTGGCTCGCCGCTTCGACATCGGCACCGCGGTGCTGCATCTCGGCGCTGTCCGGTTTCCCATCACCGGCCCGCTGTACTACTCCATGACCGCCCGGCAAGCCATGAGGGTGTGCCGCCAGATCCGGCCGGCAACCGTCATACCCGTTCACTACGAGGGCTGGCAACACTTCTCCCAGGGGCGCGAGGCCGTGGAACGCCAATTCGCCGGTGAGCAGGACAACCTTGGTGAGCGGCTGCACTGGTTGACGCCCGGGACACCATCGGAGCTGACAGTCTGACGGCGCTGCATTCATCCAGCCTCTCGACCAGATGCATCTGGAATCGCGTCAGCCAAAGCGCACGGAGGTGCGATGGCAGAATGACCGCGTGCCTGACGCGGATCTGCCCCTGTTCGGACGGGACGCGGAACTCGCGTTGCTGGACCACCTCCTGACCGATGCGGCCGCGGGCAGCGGCGCGGCGCTGGTCATCCGAGGCGAGCCGGGCATCGGCAAGACCGCGCTCCTCGACTGCCTGGAACGATCGGCGTCGCAGCAGCGCATGCGGGTCCTCCGGTCGGTCGGGGCGGAGAGCGAGTCACAGTTGCCCTACGCCGCGATCCACCAACTCCTGCACCCCCTCTTCGACGGCATCGGCGATCTACCGCCCGTACACCGCTCCGCGCTACGGACGGCCGTCGGGCTTGAGGACGGCGAACCGGACGTGTTCGCTGTCGCCCTCGCCGTACTGGAACTGGTGACCGAGAGCGCCGTCGGCCAGCCGGTGGCGCTCATCCTCGACGATCTGCACTGGTTCGACCGCGCCAGCGGCGACGTGCTGGCATTCCTGGCACGGCGGGTGGCGACCGAACCCGTCCTGGTGGTTGGCGCGACCCGCACCGTAGCGCTGGACGATCCGCAGCGCCGGTCCGGGCTGCCCGACATCGAGCTGGGCAGACTCGCCGGCACCGATGCGGCGGCGCTGCTGGACGCGCGGGCACCACGGTTGTCGCACGCAGTGCGGCGACGGCTGCTCACCGAGGCTGCCGGTAATCCCCTCGCGCTGGTCGAGCTGCCGAAGACCGTGACAGGGCAACCGCCGGGCGACCCCGTCGGCCAGGCGTTGCCGTTGAACCGCCGGCTGGAGGCGGCCTTCGCTGCCCGCGCCGAGAGCCTCACCCCGCGCACGGCCGTCCTGCTGTTGGTGCTGGCAGCCGACACGACCTGCGATCTGCGCCGGCTGCTCGCTGCCGCGACCGACACCGCCGGCGCGCAGATCGGCCTGGACGACGCGCAGGAAGCGATCGACGCCGGTCTCCTGAAGTTCACGGGAGCATCCCTACGGTTCAAACACCCGCTCATGCGCTCGGCGGTCTACCAGCAGGCACCGGTGGCCGATCGTGTAGACGCCCACCGCGCACTTGCCGGTCAGCTCGCCGACTTCCCGGACCGCCAGCTGTGGCATCTGGCCGCCGCCACGATCGGCACCGACGAACTTCTGGCCGATCAGCTCGAACGCTACGCCGAACGTGCCCGGACCCGCGGGGCGACGATGTCGGCGGTCGCGGCCCTGCGCCGGGCCGGTGAGCTGACCGACGACTCGCACACAGCCCGATCACTACTGCTGCGAGCTGCCGAACTGGCCAGCGAGATAGGCGCCCGGCACGAGGTCGAGCAGTTGCTCGCCAGCAGCGACCTGATCGGGCTCGGACCGGTCGAGCAAGCCAGGCTCACCAACGTCATGGAAGTGGTGCGCTACCCGCAGTACCGCGACCCACTGCAGCGGGTGCGCGACCTGACCGACATCGCCGCCGCAGCGCACCAGGCCGGCCATCCCGAAGTGAGCATGCAACTGCTGTGGCGTGCCGCGTCGCGGTGCTTCTTCCAGGCAACCGGCCCGGAGACCGCCGAGGCCCGGAGGAAGGTTGCCGCACTCGTCGACGTGGCCGCACCACACCCGGACGACCCGCAGGCGCTGGCGATCCTGGCCTACACGGTCCCGGAAGAGCGCGGTCACGAAATACTGCAGCGGCTACGCCAGGCCACCGAAGCGGGGCGGGCCGGGGCAGGCCCGGACGCGATGCGCTTTCTCGGCAGCGCGGCGCTGGTCCTCGGCGACTTCGCCCGAAGCTCCGCCTCCATCGACGTCGCAGCGGCCGACGCACGCGCTCAAGGCCGACTGGGAGTACTGGCCCGGCTGCTCGGCGGCAGCAACTGGGGCCGGCTGTGGCTCGGCCAATGGGACACCGCGCATGCAGAACTGACCGAGGCCCGGACGCTCGCGCAGGAGACCGGCGAAGCCTTCTACTCCGTCGCCGCGCAGACCAGCATCGCCACCGTCACAGCGATGCGCGGCGGCCTAGTCCAGGCGACGACCCTGTTGGACGAGGTCGCCGCCAGCCCGCTCGCCGAAGGCATGCGCTACATCCAGGTCGCTCTGGCCCAGGCCCGCGGGCTGGTGCACCTGTTCCAGGGCGACGCCCACAACGCCTACACCGTTCTGGCGCAGACATTCGAACCCGCACACCCCAGCTACCACCGGTACATGCGCTGGTGGCTGGTCCCGGACCTGCTCGACGCGGCTCTCGCCGCGGGCCGCCTCAACGAGGCCCGCACCCTGATCACCGAACTGCCGGACCTGGCCGACCGGGTCGGGGCGCCGATCCTCGTCCTGGCCGCGCGATACGCGGCGGTCGTAACGTCCGACGACGCAACCCTGAACGCGGCCGAGACGCTCAGCGGGGAACTGGGTCGCTGGCCGGTATACCGGGCCCGGCTTCAGCTGCACCTCGCCCGGCAACTCCGGCGCCAGCGTCAGACACAAGACGCCCGGAACCTCCTACGGATGGCGCGCGACACATTCGACACACTCGGCGCCGAACCCTGGGCCAATATGGCCCGCGCCGAACTGCGCGCAGCCGGCGAGCAGAGCCGGCAACGAGTGTCATCGGCCCGGGAACGACTCTCGCCGCAGGAGCTGCAGATCGCCGGCCTGGCGGCGACGGGCCTGACCAACCGCGAGATCGCCGAACGCCTGTTCCTGTCCCATCGCACCGTCAGCTCACACCTGTACCGCGTCTACCCCAAACTCGGCATCACCCGCCGTACACAGCTCGCCTCGACTCTCAATCTCGGATAGCCGGCGCGAAGCCCGGGTGGCACCGTTGCCAGCAGCTTGGCACCGGAGGGCTGCTGGGTCGGAGGTGGCGCGCCATTGGCGGGGGCTCATGCCGTAGGCGGTGCGGAACGCTTTGCTGAAGTGCGCGGCGTCGGTGAAGCCCCAGCGTCGGGCGACCGCGGCCACCGGCGTGCCGGCGCGGCCGTCGTTGACAAGGTCGCGGCGGGTGCCCTCCAGGCGGTGGTGCCGCACCCACTCACCGAACCGGATGCTCTCGCGTTGCAGGATGCGGTGCAGGTACCGCACGGAGATGTGGTGGCGGGCGGCGACCGCCGCGGGTGACAACTCGGGATCGGCGAGGTGTGCCCGCATGTCGGCGAGGATCCGGGCTGCGAGGGTGCTCTCCAACGGTTCACGGCGCAGCCCGTCGTCGCCGAGTTGTACCGTCAGCGCCGCCCTGATCAGCTCGATGGTCGGGATCGCCGCGGCTGCGCCGTAGCCGCCGCTGAGGATGACCGGGTCGTCGGCGAGCCGAGCCAGATACTGCGAGGTCAGGCCGGCGAGCGGATTGGCACTGCTGATGCGGACTGCCGCAGTATCGCGGATGGCGGCGTCCGGCAGGGCGAGCACGGCCCGGGGGATGCGGAAGAAGGTGGCGTCGATGCCGCCGTCGAAGAGCAGGCTGTACGGCGACGACGTGTCGTAGACGGCGAAGTCGCCCGGCGTCAGGACCGCTTCCCGGCCGTGCTGCACGACGATGCTCGAACCGGAGCGCTGCAGGCTGAGGAAGATCATCGGCTCGGTGTCCGTACGCGCCAGCCGGGGCGTACGGCGCACGGTCGTCGCGGTGGCCCGGGTCGCGCAGACGCCGAGGTCACCACAGCTGCCCAGGATGAGTGAGACCGACATGTCGGCAGCCGGCACATGGTGGTCGATCTCGACCTGCACAACGCTCTGCCAGACCAGGCTGCGAATCGCGTCCGCCCGATCCGGCGGCGCCAGCCCGAGTGTGTTCAGCGTCGCCTGCACCCGTTCACGGTGGCATGCCGGGTGAGTGGCGCACAACGGCCATCCGGAACCGGTCCCGGACGGACATCAGCTGTGCGCTCACGACCAACTTCGGCCCACTGCTGGCTGCCTAATCTGTCGCCGCGTCACGGCTGAGGGCCGGACGCCATCGACAACAGGAGATTCATGATGTCCGACCCAGTGCTGGAGCCCGCCGCACAGGCGTTCGCCGACGCGACGGCTGATCCGCCGTATCTGTTCGACCTGGGGCCGGTCGATGGCCGCAAGACCGTCGACCAGGTGCAGAGTCCCGAAGTGCAGGTGCCAGGCACGACAAAGGAGTCATTCACCGAGCCGGCGCTGACGATCTTCCGCCCGGTGGGTGTGACCGGACCGCTACCGGTGATCCTCTACATCCACGGCGCCGGATGGGTGTTCGGCAACAACCACACCCACGACCGGCTCGCCCGTGAACTCGCCGCCGGCGTCGGCGCGGCCGTCGTCTTCCCCGACTACAGCCTCTCGCCCGAGGCGAAATACCCGACAGCGATCAACGAGAACTACGCGATCGCCCGCTGGGTGACCGAACACGGCGCCGGGCACGGCCTCGACCCGTCGCGGATCGCCGTCGCCGGTGACTCGGTCGGTGGCAACATGGCCGCCGCACTGACCCTGACGGCCCAGCAACGCGGTGACCTCGACCTGGCCGGACAGGTGCTGTTCTACCCGGTCACCGACGCGGCCTTCGACACTGGCTCGTACCGGCAGTTCGCCGAGGGCTACTTCCTGCGCCGCGACGCGATGCAGTGGTTCTGGGACCAGTACACCATCGACGAGTCGCAGCGTGCGGAGATCACCGCGTCGCCGCTGCGGGCGACGACCGCCGACCTCGCCGGCCTGCCGCCGGCCTTGATCATCACCGCTGAGGCCGACGTGCTGCGCGACGAAGGCGAGGCGTACGCGAACAAGCTGCGCGCCGCCGGCGTTGACGTCACCGCCGTGCGCTACCAGGGCGCCATCCACGACTTCGTGATGCTCAACGCCCTGCGCGGCACCCACGCCGCGCAAGCCGCCATCAGCCAAGCCATCACTTTCCTGCGCACCATCCTGAAGACGGAGAACTGACATGACCTTGCAGACCGACCTCGCCCAGGTCGAAGTCGCCAACGCCTCCGGCCTGCCGCCAGTGGTGTTCATCCACGGCCTGTGGCTGCTGCCCTCCAGCTGGCAGCGCTGGGCCGACGTGTTCACCGCGGCCGGATACGCGCCGGTCGTCGCCGGCTGGCCCGACGACCCGGAGACCGTCGAGGAAGCCAACGCCCACCCCGAGGTCTTCGCCCGCAAGAGTGTCGGCCAGGTCGCCGACCACTTCTGCGAACTGATCAGCAAACTCGACCGCAAGCCCGCCGTCGTCGGTCACTCCTTCGGCGGCCTGATCACCCAGATCACCGCCGGTCGCGGCCTGTCGACCGCCTCCGTCGCGATCGACCCGGCGCCGTTCCGCGGCGTGCTGCCTCTGCCGATCTCCGCCCTGCGGGTGGCCAGCGTGGTGCTCGGCAACCCGGCCAACTACCACCGGGCCGTCCCGCTGACCTACGACCAGTTCCGGTACGGCTTCGCCAACGCCGTCACCGAAGAAGAAGCCCGCGAACTGTACGAGACATTCGCCGTGCCCGCCTCCGGCGAACCGCTGTTCCAGGCCGCCGTGGCCAACTTCAACCCCTGGACCGAAGCCAAAGTCGACACCGGCAACCCCGACCGCGGCCCGCTACTGATCATCTCCGGCGAGAAGGACCACACCGTCCCGTGGTCCATCGCCAACGCCTCCTACAAACAGCAGAAGAACAACCCCGGCATCACCGAAATCGTCGAGATCCCCGGCCGCGGCCACTCCCTGACCATCGACAGCGGCTGGCGCGACGTCGCCGACACCACGCTGACCTTCATCAAACGTTTCCACTGAACACCACGCCCGAGCCGGGCCGCCACGGTGCCGGCTCGGGCGTACCCCCGGAAAGGCCTCCGCATGAACGAGCACACCCACCACGCCGGCACACATGCCCGTCACACAGGCTGGCACACCGCGATCAGCGCGACCCTGCACTGCCTCACCGGCTGCGCCATCGGCGAGGTCCTCGGCATGGCCATTGGCACCACCGCCGGCCTCAACGACGGCGCCACCATCGCGCTGGCGATCATCCTGGCCTTTCTCTTCGGATACGCCTTGACCGCCCGCCGCGTCGCAGGCACCGGGCTGTCCTGGCGTCAAGCGATCCGGGTCGCCTTCGTCGCCGACACGCTCTCCATCGGGGTGATGGAACTGGTCGACAACCTGGTACTTCTGGCGATCCCGGGAGCCATGGACGCCGGGCTGGCCAGTGCCACCTTCTGGTTGTCGCTGGCCTTCGCCCTCGCCGTCGCCTTCGTGGTCACCGTTCCCGTCAACCGCTGGCTCATCGCACGCGGCCGAGGGCACGCCGTCGTTCCCCACACCGGTCACTGACGCGAGGGACAGTGGTACGGATCCACGGCATGCGCCTCGTCAGCTCAGAGACGCGACGGCGCCGGTGCGGCGGCACCAAGGCCACGGCCTGCCAGCGGCGCTGGCCCGCCCCATCGGCCGCCGGGACTACCGCAGACAGCCCGGGACAACTGCAGCCAACTTCCGCGCCACCTCCATCAACCACGATCATGGAGTCACCGGCTACCGAAAGGACCGGTGAACCGTACACGCGTACGTGCAGAAATACGTGTCACGCCACGGCTGGCGCATCGATGCCTAGACATGCAAAAGGCCAGCTAAGCTGGCCTTTTGTCAAGTCGGGCTGACAGGATTTGAACCTGCGACCCCTTGACCCCCAGGCCGTTGGAGTCGGCGTTTGCGCACGTCAAACGCGATACGGAGCGTTCGGTGGCATGTCACGTGTGCAGGTCCGCGCAGCTGCGTGCATACCGTGCGGTCCCCACGTGGTCCCCACCGCAAACCGCAACAGCCGTGAACTTTGCGCGCCAAGGTCAAGTCTCGGTATGAGACCGGAGCAATTTGCCCGCGAGCCCGCCGGGAACAGTCGGCCACCCTTCATGGACATCCGGCGTCGCATCTGCCTTCCCGTGCAGGGCTGTGCACCAGTGGCCTCGGTGCGCGGTCCCAGCTTGATCCCAGCGCCGTCTACGCCCAACTATCTATTGAAGATCGGCTGCAACTCCCTGACGAGAACTTCTTTAGCGCTCGAAGGGTCGTCCGTTCTACCCCACCGGACCGTACACCGGCTCAGCCACTCCGCAATGTCAGCCGCAGGGGCGTCGCGCTCGGGAGTGTCGAGCAACCGCCCGACTCGGTCGTGCAAGACGGACGACCGACGTGGGCCATAGATGTGCTGTCGAAGTCGCGCCCGCAGATCTCCTGTATGACCCACAAAAACCACCACGTCACCTTCAAGCACCACGTGCACACCTGGGGATTTGGGGGCGGTAGCGGTTCCGTGCGTCGTATATGGGTAAGGGGCAGAGAAATTGGCTAGCGGTACTTCAGGGTCAATTGGATCTATCCGCGGGAAATCGTCATCCACATCCTTCGAAACTCTGTCGATCTCCTTGTATGTCCCCGCCTCCAATTTTGCGCCGAGGAAGTGGACAGCGCCCTGCAGAAAGTCTTTCGGAGTCAATATCAAGAGGTCCGCGTTTGCCCGCGCACGCATCTCGTCATGAAGCGCGGGCCATGGCCGAACCGGCTGACCCTTCTCATTCTTCTCATACCAGTCCTCCTTAGTATCGCGCGAGACGAACAGGATTCGGCGGGGTTCCGGCAGAGTCATCGCGTGCTGCAGCATCTCCTCCCAGAGAAGGTAATCACCCGCCCTCGCTAGGTCGGTACTCTTGCCCTGATCTGCGTAGCCAGGCGGGATTCGATTTGGATAGCGGTAATTCACGGCATGGTGGACCAGCCGCTGCAATTCGCTCGCGGCAGGCGGATCCCCAATATTTGTCCCAAATAAAGTCGCTATCTCAATCAGTAGCGGCTCATTTGCTGCCGCGACATGGCGTGGTGTCAAGTTTTCCGCGGTCCGCAGCCTTGTGAGATGGCTAGAAAGCTTGTCCCGCCACGGCTTTAGCACCGAATTTATGGCGGCTTCGTCGAGTTCTTTGCCTAGGATGTCAGCAGCCGCATCGTCGTGCGCCATATCCCGAAGAAGGTTCGACATCTCGTTTCGCGCATCTGCAATCGCTCGTACTGCCGATTGAAATTGGTCGTCGACGATACCTCTTACTGCGCTCAGCCGCTTCAATCTGCCCTCGACGGCTTTCGGCCTATTGCGAGCAAACTCCAACGCTACCTGATGAGGTAGCCACAACCGTCTGCCGCGAGCAATCAGCCGAAGGGCAGCAAGCACCTGGCTACGTGGCTCCTGAGTGTAGCGATACAGATCTAAAAGCACATTTGCGTCAAGGACTACCAAGCCCTTCACAAAGAATGGCTTGTACAACCCGTTGTCTATCGACTCCTGCCGCGATGTGAGCCAGGATTGATAGCGGGTGAGCAATAGGGGTTGTTTCGCCGCCTGACTCAATGTTCGCTCCCTAGTGCATCAAGGTCATGGCTAACAATTAGTGCCACTTATTCCGTACACGTCGCCAACGGTGTCATGAGCCGACAGCCTGACGTACTGAGGCCCAGATTAAGGACAGCCATAGTTTACCTAGAGGTAGCCATCGGCTCCAGACGATAAATCCGGGTGCGCCACCAGCAGATTTGCTGCGCCTCGCCCCGCAAGAGTCGAGGCCGAGGTGCGCGCGCGCCCTGTGTGGCAGGCAATCGCCCTGCCCACGACCCCCATCGACATCCGCTTCGGCACCAAACGAGAAGTCGGCCGATGTATGACTCTCGGCGCTAGATCACCGTCTCCCCGTGCCGCCGTCACTTCCGCCGCCTTTGCGAGCCGCACGGCACACTGCCGGCCACCCTGCACCGCGCGTGCCGTCACGAACTCATGACTGCACGCCGCCTCGGGTCGATCACGGCAACGGCGCCCGGAGCGACACCCGTTACGAAAGTTCCCATGTCTAAGGCGCAAGCGGCGTCAAGACCCCCTGTGGCCGGTGGGTCCCGTCAGCCGCGGCCAGCCGTCAATGCCACACACGACGGCGCCCCAAGTCCGCTGAGCACGGCGTCCCATATGCTGTACCGGCGGACTACCGCCTACACAAGCGAGGTAAAGCGTGCCGACCGTACCCTTTACGACGACATTGGATCCCGTCCTCTACTTTCAGGGGCTTGCCAGGCAGGAACTAGACTTTCACGCAGCACTGGGAGAATTAGTAGACAATGCATTCTCTGCTCGTGAGGAAAAGTTCGGCACGCTTCTGAACACCACCATCGAGATAAATATTGTCCAGTTGGACGAAGGTTCAGTACGCGTGACAATCGCGGACCCAGGTATCGGCATCCCCTACAAAGACATAACCGAACGAGTCTTCAATCTTGGGGGCCAGGGCGCGAGTCGCGGTCAACTGAACGAACATGGCTTTGGTCTTAAGAACGCTCTCGCCTTGTTGACGGGCGGCAATGCTACAACTTTCGAGCTCCTTACTCGGTCGGCGGTGGACGCGCACCTCGGGCCCGACCAATTTTTACGAGTTAACGGTCCGCTGTCTACGACGATGAACGTCGAGGACTCGGCAACCCGGAACGATTGGGAAAAGGGACTGACCGTGCTGGGCTCCGCCGCTACCGGGACCAAGATTTCGGTAGTGGTTCCATGGAAATACTTTCGGACGATCTATCGTCGTGGAACGCCGGGCCTTGATGTGCTCGTTACTCGGCTCGGCGAGCACCTCGGAGTGATGCACCGGTACTTCCTCAAGGAGAACAAGATAAGGATCTCTTATCAGGGGCTTGGCGGAGACACGATTCACAGAGTCGTCCAGCCCATTGAAATCCCATTCGAAGGTGAAGAAAAGACAATAACACGGGATATTGTTGTGAACGGGAAAGTTCATAAGTTCGTTTACCGCAGGGGAACGCTAGACTACTCCGTCAAAGACCCTGAGGCGGAGGAGGAGAAGGGTTGGCCATACCCTCTTCGATCTTACTATCAAGGTTCCAATGCGCGATGTGGGGTCGACTTCGTGGTGCGCGACCGCGTAATCAAGACCAGCGTTTTTGAGGAAATCTGGCCCGAGATCGCGAAGACCGTTGACTTCAACCGCTTTATCGGTGAACTTCGAGTCGGGAATGACTTCCGTACAACGAACAACAAGACGGGCCTTGATCCTCACGCCGATAACTGGGAACAGCTACTGAAGGCCCTTGGGGATGTAGAGTTCCGCCCTGAGAAGGCGACTCGTAGCGATTCAGAGAAGTCGCTACGCGATCGATTGGTTCATATCCTTAAGGGGACATTTCCTGCGGCAAGTGTCGTACATGAGCGAAAGGTCTGGGCCGGATCGGTAGCGATCGACATCTTTGTTGATGACGGAGAGACTAACCGTCGAGTATATGAGTTGAAGGTAACCAGTGGACGTGTCCTGGACTTGTACCAACTGCTTGCCGGCTGGGACGGTCTCGTCCGAGAAGGTATTCAGCCCACCGTAGGAATTCTAGTGGTGAAGGAGTATTCACAAACGCTCCTTGATGCCACCACAGAAGCGAACACCAGGAAGGATGCGAAAGGAGTCCCATACAACATTGAACTTCGAACGATCGATGCGCTCGTTCCTTCACTGTAGGCGGTGTTTACTTAGTTCTCCAACGGCACTGCGTGATTTGCCACGCGGCGAGTCGTTGGCGCTAAAGGGATCGGCGGACGTTGCCGGTGACGTGGTGGTCACGTCACCGACCGGCCGGTGGATGGGCGGAGGGCGTGTGGGCCGGCCGCTTTGGCGCTCACCTCGCTATCGTGACCGTCGACAGCGATGGCCCGCCTCGAGGCCACTGAACGCGCCGACGACACCCGGGCGGTGAGCCTCTTGCCGAGCGCTGCCTACTAGCGATATCCGGCAACGACAGCACAGACCGCCGCGGTCACAAGGACCGGTAACGTGTGCCCGCACCCTGCGCCGACTCGGCGACGCTAGAAGGCGTCGCCGCTCAGCCAGTCATCTGGCAAACCGAAGAGATCCTTTATCGGCTGTGCAACGGAAATGGTTGGCTCTGGAGTTTCGACTGAGACAGGTGCCAACCATCGCGGCTGCAGGGGGATGCTTACCCCAGCCTCAAGGGTGCTCCACAGGCAAGGCTGGACCTTGGCGACGGACCACGGCTTTAGGTTGCATGCGGTGATCACTAGGGGGGCGTGCCCGCGCCGCCAACCTTTTCGGGTCAGCCAGTGCCCATCCTGGTAAAGGTCGCTCGGGTGTTTGGACGCTTGCCGAGGGCATGCAGCGGAGAGACCATATAGAGTTTGTTGGATCTCGTAGTCCCTCGTGGGATACTCGGTGTTTGCCATGACTGCGACAACAAGGGGCGCGTCGAGTTTTCCGTATCGGTTTGCCTTTTGATCGACAGCCCGGGTGAGCGGAGTCACGTTGTCTACCCCCACTGCTCGTCCCATGCCAAACATGCAAACGAGCCGACCGCCTTTGCCGAACGCTTCGGGCCGCAGCGGCACTGCTGTGAACTCCAGGCGCCAGCCATCCGCCTCGAATGGGTAGCGTGGAAGGGCATGATGGCCAGGGTCCGCGGTATATTCGGCAGCGACAGCGTGGGGGTCAAGGGACGCAAGCCATTGCTGCAGCTGACTGCGGAGCTTGGTGGTGGCCAGCGGCCGCGAGCCGATCGAGTCATAGGTGAAGCGGATGACGAACTTGTCTGCTGCCAGTCCCTCCAACACGGTATGAACGTCGTTCAAACGCCGCCTTTCAGCAAGCGAGCCCGATGCGACATTCGCCCGTACTGCTTCCAGATAAAAGCGGCTTTCATCCTTGTCTAATAGAAAGTCCGGATGCTTCGAGGAGCCCGGTACGTTCGGGTGGACCGTAACGCGATAGCCGGCGCGGCGGTACGCTTCGTGTAGGTAGAGTTCCCAGAAAGCCGACTCAAAAGCGTGATCGTCTAGGGTCTGCATACTTCTGATCAGCGACTTGCGTTCCGAGGTGGGATACTGGCTCACCCATTCCGTGAGCAGCCGGCGAACTTCGGCAAAGTGTGGCCTGGCCGAACGGTTGAGGAAGCTGTACTTGGCCTCGTTCGGTTTCGCCGGCGTATGATCTTTACGAATGAAGTCGTCGAAAATCGGCATGTCAACTCCCATCAGCAACACACTAATTATCGGACACCCGAAGCCCGCTTGGCGAGTCGGTTTCCGTCCTGGGCCACGCCAGTCCGCGGCTGAGTGACACGGCCACTGCAACCCTGTCACTCACGTTTTCCCATCTCAACCGCTTAGAGTGACAGGAGTGACAGCAGTGACGGGCGTGACAAGCTAACTATTACAAGGACATAGCTGCGGCGATGTCTTCCATTGAGGTGACGACCGCGTCCGCCGCAGAGAACGCATCGACCTTCCACGCCCTGTTGGCGTAGCCGACTACATGCACGCCCGCTGTCCTAGCTGCCTCAATGTCGGTAAGCGAGTCACCGATCAGAGTGCAATTCCGCAGTTCATCACCTAGTGGTCCGGCACCATCCGATCGTCACTGCCAGTAATCATCCAGGTGATGCTGCCAACCATCTCTGACGCTTCGAACGCCCTCGGCGTTACACGCCGGGCTGCGGTGGGTTCTCGATTCTGGGCGCGTCAACGTGAACCGAGTACGGATGCACGTTCGCCTCAGCGTTCGCCTACTGCTCGAACCACGACTCGACCCGCATCTCGCCGGTACCGAAGTATGAGGTGAAGTCCTCGTCATCCTCGAAGCCGTCGAGGTCACGCCGATACAGCCACTCGTGATCGAGATCCTCATAGGCGGCGTCGTCGAACCCGTTGTAGATCTCGTCCAGGACGATGTCATTGTCGAGGAGGTCATGGCCGTCCAACAGGACCTTGGCGTTCTCGACCACCACATGCAAGGCGAGCGCCTCCGCGATGCAGGACGGCGGCGCCCACCCGTCGGCGGTGAGCCGTCCCGTGATCGTGACGGCGGCAATCAGGAACTGGCGGGCGAAGCGGCCGTTGTAGTGCTGGGCGAAGCGTTCCGGCAGGTCGTCGAGAACCATGAAGACATCGTCGGTGTCAGCGATCGAGGCTTTGCTCTTCGCGAGCGTCGCGATGTCTTGGAACAGTTCGTCGATGACGAGAGTGCAGGCGAAGATCAGCGCCCCGGCGGCGAGTCTGGCGGTGTCCTCGTCGTCTCCGAGGCCGAAGACGTCCGAGTCGAAGGCTCGTAGCTGACTGGCGTGATCGATGACGTACTTCCGCCAGTCGATCTCCGCATCGACACCGGCCATCGCGATGGGCGGCTGGCTCTGCTCGGCGAGCCACCGTGCACGTTCGGCAGGATCGGCGGGTGGAACGTCGGGGCCGTCGGCGGCCTGCAAGCCGGCGTCAACGAACTGCTGGTTGAAGCCGACCTCGCACGTGTCGACCAGCCAGTCGGTGAGGTGCTCGCTGTGTTCCAGGAGCTGCTGCATCGCGTCACGCGCTGCCGCCTCAGCGATGACAAGCGAGTCGGCATCAAGAACCAGCAGCACGAGCGCGCCTTCGGGGTGGGCGCCGATCCAGTAGCGGACGACGACAACCTCATCGTCGCCGTCCTCGTTGTGGGCGCCCTCGAGCTGGTCGAGGAGGCGATCGAGTAGTGAGGCGACCCCCTCGACCTGGAGGGGGTCGAGCAGGGTTGTGGCCGGCGGCGCGTTCAGCGTGATGGAGGCTCCGGATTCCACTGTCGCAGCATACGAGCGGCGGCGCCCGCGGTCGTTCATGCAGGCGGAGGACATGTGGGTGCCTGCCGGCGCCGCGAGGGACGGCTTTGGGTGCGACCGGGCCCGGAACCACGAAAGGTGTCGGGTCCGGCCCACATCCGCTTGCCATGAGCGCTCAGCAAGCGCTAACGTTCATGAGTACTCGATGAGCGCTCACTGGAGGACGGATGTCATCGAAGCACCCCATCAACCCCGTCCGCGAGCGTCGGGTAGAACTCGACCTCACCCAACAGGAAGCGGCGAGACGCGCCGAAGTCTCGGTCGCGACCTGGCGCCGCCTAGAAACCGCGACCAAACTGGATGGGTTCAAACCCGACAACGTGCGTGGCTTCGCCCGAGCACTGAGGCTCAGCCTGTCCGAGTTCCACCAGCTGATGGGAGCAACCGAGCCGCCCACCACCGAAGCCGACACTGATGACTTCGCCACGTTCTTCAACGCTGCGTTCACCGGCGATCCCCTCTCCGCCGCCGACGCGGTGGCGCTGCACGGCACAGTGGCGTTCTCCGATTTCGCCCCGATGAAGAGCGGCGAATTCCACGTAGAACACGCCCTCGGTTGCGGCTTCCCCGCCTTCCTCAAAGGCGAGGCATCGATCAGGGAGGTCCACCTTCTGCGGGATCTACCCGACTTCGTGTTGACCCAGGTGAACAACCACTGGCTGGTCCGCATGGGCGAACGCATCATGTGGGTCGGCAAAGAACTCGGTGAGGGCCGGATCCCCCGTCCACTCAGCCTCGCTGACGAGTTCGCCCTGTCCATCGTCATCATGAACACCGACCCGCCCAGCATCGGTGACGTGTTCGACATGCATCCGGGCCTCAACGGCCGCGAAGACGCCGACTACTGGGACGAGGAAGACGCGGGAGAACTCATCGAGGACTGGCGCAACGACATGATGGGTGCGCTGCTACCCCCGGACGAAGCACACGACTACCGACGCCACGACCTTGTCGTCATCGAGGCCCACCGCCAAGGCATCTACGACACCACCGACCCGCGCCATCCCCTGCGATGGTTCGACCGCGACGACCTGCGGGAGCGGTGCGAGAGGGACCTCGCCTACGTGCGGCTGCCCGAAGACCAGCAGCAGGAGATGGCGGCAAAGGCGATGGAACGCGTCAGCGCCGCCATGGGCCTGTCGAAGCCTCCCGTAATCGAGCAGTGATCGCGGCTCCGTACCGGCTCGGCCGGCCCGCGCTGCCATCCACCAGTGCGGCACGCCCGGGACATCGGCAGCTCCCATTCGCCGGCCCAAAGGCCGGCGCGAACTACGGCACACCCCGTGCCAGCCGTTGGCGCGGCAGAAACGTTCGTCTCCACCGCGCCCGCGGCCGCACTGTTCAGACCTTCTCGCCGATGCCCATCTGCGTCTGCAGTTCCAGCGCCCGCTCGGCCGCCGCGCTGGCGCCGTAGCGGCGTGGCATGTCTTCGGAGGCCCAGCCGAGCAGCAGCATCAGGTCGCCGGTGTTGCCGCCTTTCTTGTGCCATTCGTGGGCGAAGTTGTGCCGCCACCGCTGGGCGTGTGTGTTGGTGACGCCGGCTGCGGCGCCGCGGCGTTTCAGCATGATTTTGATGCCGTTCGGGGCGAGCGGTTTGGTGCCGCGTTCGGACAGCCACAGCTCGGGGACGGCGTCGGCGCCTTTGCGTTTGGCGCGGGCGCGGAGATAGCGGGCCAGGGCGCGGGAGGTCTTCGGGTCGAAACGCACTCGGCGGTCTTTGGCGCCTTTGCTGCGCAGGCGTACCGACTCGGTGTTCATGTCCAGATCGGTCAGTGCGAGGTTGCCGATCTCGGAGAGGCGGGCGCCAGTGTTGTAGTACAGCCGGATTAGGGCCTCGTCGCGCAGGGCCATGAACGTTTTGCCTTTGGTGGAGTCGAGCAGCTTCTTGGTGTCGTCGTCGCCCATGATGGGGACGAGTTTCTGCGGGATGATCGGCTGTTTCACCCGTGCCATCGGTGACTTGTCGATCTCTTCTTCTTCGAGCAGGTACTTGAAGAACTGTTGGAGACCTTTGTGTTTGTTCAGTGCTGTCGCCGGTGAACGCGTTTGGATCATCCAGGCTTGGAAGGATTCGCAGTGTGCTTTGGTGACGAGGGTGGGGTCCTGGGCGGCGTCGTCGGCGTCTGGGTCCGGTGATTCCTCGCCGAGGTATCTGGCCAGTTGGGCGGCGGCGAGGAGGTAGTTGTAGCGGGTTGTCTCCGGGTGATTCCCGGCCCGGAGGGTGCGGTCCCAGTCTTTCAGGAAGCCGGCCCAGTCGCCTTTTTCGAGGCCTTCGCAGAGTCGGTCGAGGTTGAGGAGGGGCATCTCAGGCACCTGTCGAGTCAAGGGGTCTACAAGCGGCGTGCTCGACCCGGCTGACGTCGCCAGACACGAAAAAGGGGCTCCCGCAAGTCGCTGGCCTGTGGAAACCCCTTCGTTGTCGGGCTGACAGGATTTGAACCTGCGACCCCTTGACTCGCACCAGCCCTCTCAGCTTGACTGGCGTTTTCCAAAATACCTTCTCCGCGATCACACACTCCTGAGGCAAGCTCGGCCACTGAGGGCAAATCGTCTCTAGTTCCAGCTGGCATCTCAGTTCGAATTTCCACTCATGGAAGGATCGTCCCCCGGCTCGGGCAGAGGGGTGGTAAGCCAGTGCACCAATTCTCTGACGCGCCTGGAGGAGTTCATCTGATCACGGCTCATCGTCACTAGCCGCACGTTGGCAGGAAGTGATTTGGGTAAGGTATCCCGGCGGGCAACCGCGACGACGACGCGGCTGTTCGGCTCCTTGAGTAACGGTCTAATGGTCTTGGCGAGGTCCGTCAGTGAGCGTACGCTTTCTTTGAAGATGATGTAGACCGTGTCGTACGTCTCGTCGATGGACATTTTTAGATCCCATCCGACGTCGGCATGGCCCGCTGCTTGGGTGAGGGCTGCGTTCGGGAACGCATTTCGCAGTGCATTGCCAACTACTCCGAGCGCCCAAAGTTCCCACCCCGCCGCCTCCAGTGCCGGGCCGGCAGCCTGCGGGGCGATAGCTGCTAGCTCGGATACTCGCCTGATCTCGTCGGGCTTCTGCTCCGGGGGTGCCTCCTCGACCGTCCGCTCCACGTACTGAGCAACGGCTTCCCAGGCTGCCTCGTTTTCACCCATGCGCAGTCTGTTCGGCAGACGGCCGCTCATGGCAACGAAGGTCAAGATGAGGCCGACTAGGAGGAGGGCAACAGGCCCAGCCTCGACCTCCGTGAGGAAGACAGCAGCGCCGCCGGCTCCCATCGTGCCTATCCCTAGGACGCCTGCTGCCCATCGCCACCTGTGGTCTACGGCTACCAATGGCGCCGGTGGCCTCGGGGACGGCTCCGGAGAGTCTCCACTTTCGACTGTCACCAGCCGACTGTAGAGGCGAGTGACTGACCCGCCAACGGACGACTGAGCCGGAGAGACCCGTTGCGATCCTGCACTGGTGGGCGTCACCTCACCGGTCCAGCTACCGGATTCGCTGCGTTGCAGCTTGAGCTAGCCTCGGACGCTGCCTCGACCGCGCGGTAAGTGGTTGAGACGCGCGCCCGACCCTCGCCACCTCCGGCACGCGCCGGGTTTCCGCGCTGCCCGCGGCGAGGTGACCCATCTCGCCGAAGTGTCCGTCGAGTACTACACCCCGTTCAAGCGCGGCAACATCCGCGGCGCGCCGGATGCCGACCGCTAAAAGTCACCTAAGATCGATTCAGTTTTGGCGGTTCGAACCGATTCGAGGACAGCTTGACCTACGGGTAACCGGTCGAGCGTTGGCTTCAAGAGCCAGCCAAGCAAGGCTTCGACGGCCCAGAACGATGACGGGCAGGTATCTAGGGCGAGCTCGAACGCAACGGAGATGTCCGCATCGGCAAGCGCCGCGATGAGCGGGGCCGGGTCGGTTGCTTCGGCGTTGAGGGGGATCGCGATCTCAGCCCTACCGTCCTTGACGGTTTCGAATGTCGCCTTGCCGGTTCTCCGTAGGGCGTGGCGCAGTGTGTCGAGCAGGGATGCGGCGAGGCCGGTGCTGGCAGCTAGGTCTCCGAGGTAGCTCGCCATCTCCAGGTTCGCGGCGGCCCAGCGCCGGTCACTTGTGGTCTGGTAGACGTTCAGCCACGCGACCACAGCCCGGTCCTCGGCGTCCGACAGACCAACGGTCTCGTTAACGAGGCGGATGCTCGTCAACGGCCCGTTGTCGTTAGTCAACGCGGCCATGCGGAGCAGAACGGTGGATGCCGCCGCCCGGCTAACCATGCTTGCGGACGCTACAGAAGCGAGGCGTTCGAAGACGGCTGCTCGGTGTCCGACTCGCGCGAGGGCGAGGATTGCTCGTGCCGCCTGGTCGAGTCCTAGCACCGGGGGCCGATCGAGCACGGTGAACAGCCGGTTCATGAGTGCGCGTTCGAAGTTGGGTCGCGAGACCGCGAGGTTGTCCTCGAGGAGGTCCGCCGCCAGCAGCGGGGCGGTGGGATATCGATATCCCAGGCGTCCGGGCTCGTTGTCGAGGTCACGCAGCAGCTGGACCAGCGAACGTTCGAAACGCTCCGATCGCAGTAGGTTCCCGGCGGCACGCAGCCAGGTGTTGCGCCAGTGTGGGTTGTGCGCAAGCAGGCGAAGCCGGCCAAGTACCGCACCGTCCTCGCCTTCGGTGATCGCGTGGGCCGCCATGAGCTCTTGCAGGCTGCGGATCTCGAACCCGATACCTTTGTCGCGTGGCACGAGCAGGACCAGACGCTTGGTGGCTGCGTCAACGAGGTCCTGAGCGATGCTGTGGGCCTCCTCCGCTCGGTAGCCGCTTTCTAGCAGTTGCCGGGCGGCGAGTTCTCGCAGCTCAGAGGGCTTCATGGCGGCTTCGGCGCCTTGGGCGGCTTCGGACTCTGTCTGCAGGACGAGGCCGACTTCCTCGTGGAGTCGGTCGATGCGGGCGCGGTTCTCGTTGAGGAACCGAGCAATTGGGATCTCCTTGGCGACCTCCCGGTCGCAGACGGTGCGGTAGTACAGGTCGAACAGGGCGAACCGGTCCGGTGGGAGGTTCGGGTACTTCTCCACGATGAGCGACATGATGGTGACCTGCAGCGGGGTCTCCATGAGGCGGGCAGAGGCGGGGTCTCGTGAGGCTTCCCGCATGCGGTCGGCGACCTTGGAACGCATCTCCGGGTCGTTGGCGAACCGCAGGTTGGTGATGCGTTCGGAGAAGGCTGCTGCTTCGGCTGCGGGCAGACGCTGCAGGTGCAGGTGCAGGTAGCGGTCCGGTGGAAAGCGCTCGTCGTAGCCGGTAGGTCGGGTGGTGATGACGACGAGCAGATCGGCGTCCACGTCTTCCGCGGTGGTGAGCAGGTCTTCGATCTGCTCGTAGAGCAGGCGTCGGGCGGCGACTGAGGGACCTCGTCGAGTCCGTCGAGGATGAGTGCCCACGGCCATACGGTCAGCCAGCTGCGTAGTTGTGAGGGTTGGATGTTCTGTTCGGTCCGCTTTTGGACCACTTGAGAGATCCACCGCAGCAAGGTCGTCTCGCTGCCGGTGCTCAGTTCCTCGGCGTATTTGGCCAGATCGACCCGGACAGGCCAGCGGTGGTTCTTTGGAACGGCAATGGCTAGCCGCTCGAGGACGGCGGTGGTGCCCTCGCACGATTTCACGTGCCCGTGGGGCGGGGTCCGCGTCGGCGAGCATGGCGGTCCGGTAAGCCTGGGCGATCAACTGGCTCAGGGTCGACTTGCCCTGACCCGGGCCGCCGACGACGACCACGTTCGGGCGGGCAATGCGGTCGGGTTGCCGCTGCCGCAAGTTCGTGTCCCCCAGCTCGAGGATGTGGCGCACGGCCCGCGATGACGCGACCGTATCTTCATCGATCTGGGCGGGAAGATCGATCGCGATGTCGTCTAGCCAAAGCGTGGCGTCTCCGGGTCCGCCTGCCTGGCTCAGCCGGATGTGCCGGTCGAGTCGCAGCGAGCGCAGCATTTCCTCGCGTAGTGGGTCTCGCATGTCCATGCCGCCCAGCGGAACGGTTTCCGATCCCAGCATCGCCAGGACGTCGCCGACGGTGAGTAGGCCCGGATACGCCCATCGGACATCTTGGTGGGCGTCGATCATCGACCGAACCTGTTCGGCATGCCAGATCATGAAGCCCCTCACCCGCAGGCCGGCCTTGAGGGTGGATTTGTCGGTGAGCTTCTTGCGGACGAAGTCGGTCAGCGTGTCGATGCCGCCGGACTTGGCGACTGCGCTCAGGTCGACGTTCGTGACGAAGATCAGATAGTCGGGAGCCCGGGTACGTGTGTGCTCATTCGCGGCGTCGACCCAGTGGCCGATCTCCCGGCTGATCTCGTTCTGCAGCCAGACCGCATTATCGTGGGGCTGCGCTTTCGGCTTGACCTGGAATTTGGACTGGATGATCGTGTACCCGATCCAGGTTGTGTCGCCGCCAACGGAGGTGGATGACCAGTTGATCGTTCCGTCGAAAGTAGCTTCTCGGCCGCCATCTGGCCCGTCCCCGAAGACCTGGACGCCAGGCCCTAGCTCAAGACGGCCCAGCGCGACGATTATTTGCTCGAAAGCGCGCGACCCAAGTCGGTTCAGGTCATAGTCCGGCATCCACTCGCCCTTCGAAACTCACCGCCAACCGCCCGAGTGACGAAGCTCAGCGGAGCGGCTCATTCTAGGCGCAACCGATCTCGGCAGCCGGGAACGACGTCCTCCGTCACTCCCTCGATCGCGCGGCGACCGCGACGTGACGCCGGTACCAGCACCGCCTCACCGTGTCGCCGACCCGCCGGAATCGGTCCCGGTGCAGAGTTGGACGAACAGAGCCCTCCGCCGTAATATGACGAGCACGGGGGCTTCTGCGCCGCCGGTTTCTCCTGTCGCATGTCGGCCACGCACGGCGAAGTGACACAGAGGGACAAGGCGATCGTCACGCAGATTCCTCCACCGTGCTGTATCCAATCCGGTGGTCGCGTGGGATCCGCCGAGATTGTGGGCAAGCACCATGAGCCGTGACTACATGGCCAAGAGAGTGGCAAAACTCAAGGGAATCAGCTATGCCAGGGCATTGCATCTCCTGCGTCCAGCCGGTGCCGATGAGTGGGAACCCACGCAGGACGACCTCCTCAATGAGGCAATCCAGGCAGCGTGCGAGGAGCTGACCGGTAGAAGGGCTGGCACCCAGGGCTTCGACTTCGGGGAGATCGGCAAGCCCGACTTCTGGGTTGAAGACGTAACGATCGACTTGGCTGAACCTGATCTTGACTCGGTAGTTACTGACGGCTCGGGCGGCTCAGACGAGTGGCTCTACGTCAGTGTTCGATTCAGCTTCGTCGGTTATGTGCCCAAGAGCGACGTGCACAACTGCAGCGCCAAGGTCGTCGAGTTCGACTGGAACGATCACTACTCGCGGGTAGCGTTCACTTCCGATCAAGCATGGACCTTGCGCTGGAACTGCCACATCATCCCTCTCGAGCCATACGTGCAGCCGGAACTTACTTTCGACTGTGTGCTGGAACCAGCAATCGAGCTCCCCTTCAGCGGCTGAGCAAGGCGGTGCCCGCTGTCGCGTCGGGGACGTGAGAGCGGGCACCTTCCACTCCGATTGGCCAGTCGGCGGCGAGCAGGTCCAGTGCGTGCCACCGCTGGTCCGCGGCAGTCGTTGCGCACATCGCGACCGTAGTGACGATTAGCGGCCGCCAGTTGCCGGAAGCCGACTCGTTCGAAGAGGCGTGCGCGTTAGACATGGACACACCCCGACCTGGCCTGACTAGTCTCCGGGGGCTACGCCGCCAGCCAGTTCGGCTCGCGCTCTGGCGCGCGGTTCAGCCGTCCAATGCCCGCCGGATCCGATGGTCGACACGATGGTTGGTGGCAAGCTGCGTGAAGTGCGGGCGGCTTTCCGGGTTGCGGCGCAGCGCTTCGGCGACGACGGAGGCCGCGTGTCCGGACAGTCCCGCCATCCACGCGCTGATGTCGGACTGCACTGCCCAGCGGTCCCACAAGTCCAGGTAGAAGATGCTGTCGGCGGTATCTTCGAGCAGATCCCACTCGCTGCATGTCTCGGCATGACGGGCGACGATCAGGAGCCAGGTGATGAGCTGGTCGACGTCGCCGTACTCCAGCGTCACCCCGTTGCCGCTGTCCAACTTGAGTACGCCGCGCACAATCTCCCGCATCGCCGACGGGTTCGCGGCGACGGCCGCCTGGGTTTGGTCGTGGCCGAGCTGGACGAGGACGTTCAGGTACAGCTCGTAGTGACCGGCGTGCTGTACGGCGAGATCTACCAGTTGTCCGGTGCCGGTTGGGTCACCGGAACGGATCGCGGCGAGAAGCCGTTCCCCGTGGTTGGTGGGGTCCTCGGCGGGCTCGTCCAGTTCTCGCGCTATCAGGGCGATTAGTTCGTCGAAGGTGGCGGGCCGGCGGGCGGGGTCGGAGTGGGTCGCGGCTTTGGCGATGGTGCGCCAGGGCCCGCTGTGGGGAAGCAGGGGGACATTGGCTTGAGGCATCCGGTGTAGCTTCGCCCAGCCGACGATCTGTCCGATGCTGTAGATGTCGGTTGGGGGCCGACGAGGTGCGCGTTGATGGACAGCTCGGGGGCGGCGAATCCCTCGGTTCCGAATGCGCCGCCGACTCGGGTGCGGCGTGGATCGGTGGTCTGGCCTCGGGGGCGGCGTCCGAGGCCCAGTCGGCTACCGCCCATCGGTCGCCGAGGCGAAGGATGTTGTCCGGTTTGAGGTCGCGGTGGATCCATCCGTCCTGGTGCGGTTCCCGCAGGGCGTGGCAGATTGACGTGACGAGTTCGCGGAGGGCTTCGTCGTTGTGGAACGCGTCGGGGAGGCTGCCGGCGGTGTCCTGCGCGAGCGGCATGACGAACCATTCGCCGGTCGAACCGAAGTCCAGGACGGGTACGACGTTGGGGTGGTTGCCGTAGCGGCGAGCGGCGTCGACCTCGCGCCGCATCCGGGCGAGGTCGTCGTTGTTTCGGGTCTGCAGCCGTTTCAGAGGGCGGTCCGGGAGGTTATGTCCGTTCCGGGTTGAGGGTGAATAGGCCGGGTTGACTCTCGGTCAGGATTTGCCGGTTGACCAGGCGTTTCAGCTTGACTCGGACACCTTCGGTGTCTTTGGGCTCGGTGCCGAGGCCGAGTACGCGGCACACGTCTTTGGCACGCAGGCCACCGCGGTCGGGGGTGAACGCTGCGAGGGTCTGTTGGTAGGGCTCGCTGATGACGGCCGGCTCGGATGCGGTCACTTCGTTTTCGAGGATCTTGGTCAGCGTCTGGCGGGTGGTGGCCAGGTCGGCCAGCTCCGCATCGATGGCGGCCACGGCGGCGGCGAGCTTGGCCTGCTGCTGGAGTAACTCGTCGCGGGCAGCCGACGCGGCCCCCTCACGGGCGGCGATCAGGTCGAGAACGGTAGTGGTGTTCACGCCGGGTCACCGCCAGGACGGTGTGCTGGTGCCGGTCAGCCGGCGCACGAGGTTGGCCGCCGAGGCCCACAGCGTGCGCGACACCGACGACTCCGGACGGCTCTCGTACTCACGCACGAGGCGCCGGTGCAGCACCAATGTGCCGTTGACCTGCTCGACCACCCACCGTTTCGCGATCGGCACGAACCCGGGCTTGGTGTCGGATCGTTTGACCACCTCGACGTCGACACCGAGCACAGCACCGTGGATGCCCAGGTCGTGCTTGAACCCGGCGTCCACCCACGCCCGGGTGACGGTCGGGGTGTGCTCGACGACCTTGTCGAGCAGGCGGACACCGATCACGGTAGTGGTGACCGACGCCGCGGTCACCACTACCGCGATGATCAGCCCCAGAGCGTCGACGGCCAGCCCCCGTTTACGGCCTGGCACCTTCTTCCCGGCGTCCTTGCCGGTCGTGGCGGCCGGGACGTGGTTCGCGGCACGGACCGACTGGGTGTCCAAGATGATCGCGGACGGATCTTCCCGGCGGCCGGCTTTCTCCCTTGCCTGGCAACGCAGCAGATCGTGAATGGCCTGGTCAGTGCCGTCGTCACGCCACAACGCGAAGTAGTAGTACGTCGCGGACTTCGGTGGCAGGTCATGTGGCAGATAAGCCCACTGACAGCCGGTCCGGTTCTGATAGAAGATCGAGTTCAGGATCTCCCGCAACGAGTAGCGGCCCTGATGCCCCGATACCGACGGATGCTTTGCCTTCCACGCGTCCAGGAACGGGCCCACCACCGCCCACTGCTCATCGGTGAGGTCGCTGGGATACGCCTTCCGCTCGCCCATGACCTGCACAACCAGCACGCCACCGATCAGACATCGGCGCAGCTCAAAGGTCACGACATCGAGCGATGACGAACTGCGGAAAGCTCACAACCGCCCTCTCAGAGGGTTTCACGCGGGACTGGCGCTGCTGGCACCGTGTCGGCGGTCCCGTGAGCGTTGAGCTCCGTGAGGCAGTGCTTCCCAAAGTCGGTGATCCACCAGGTCGGGTGGCCCCACATGACGTTTTCGGCGAAAGCGTCGGAGATGACGCCTAGGCGCGCGCAGCGGGCAAGCAGAGCATCGACCGCGAGAGTGAGGCCGTCATCGGCGTCGGCCAGTTGGTGCCTCGTCCATCTGCGTGGTGAGCCATAGTCCGTGGGCTGGTCCATCAGCAGCAGGAGGCGCAGGTCAGCGGATTCCAGCTCGGCGAGTGCGGCGAGTACGAGGACTTGGGTGTCTACGCGGGCCGGGTCGTCGGCCAGGAGGCCGGCGGCGAGGGCCCGTCCGAGGGCCTCAATCTTGGCCTCGGTGGCGGCTTCAGCCGCAGCGGTGAGGGCGCGGGTGGTCATCTCGAGCAGACGGTCGTCGGACAGGGCGGTTTGCACGACCCTGTCGGGAGTCCAGCCGGCGCTCGCGGCGGTGACGTCGATGGCACGCTGGGCGCGGGCGGCGCGGCGTGCGCTGGCCGCTCGGGCGAAGTAGGCGAGTTCCTCGAAGGTGGGCTGTGTGGCGGCGGAGATCAGTGTTGCCATTGCTGTCCCGCCGGGCCCTAGCAGCAATGTCAGTAGCGCGTTCATCCCGGCGCCGGCCAGGACGGCGACGGTCTTGTCGATGACGGCGCCGTCATCGTGTCCGGCGGGGTCAGTCATCGGTGCCGCCGGGGCGGGAGAGCTGCGGCGAGGACGTCAAGGCCCTCGCCGTGCAAGTCGATGGTGAAGCTGCCGGTGGCTGGTGGCCCGTCGGCGTTGGTGGCGGTCGCGGTCCAGGTTGCGGTGACCGGTTCGGTGCGGGTCGTGGGGATGAGCAGGCACACGTTGTCGGCGAGCACCTGGCGCTGCTGGGGCCGTAGGGCCACGGGTGCGAAGGCCAGGGTGAAGCTACCGCCGTTGGTGATCGTGAAAGGCGGCGGCAGCTGCGGGCGGGAGGCCACGAACGTGCTGGCTTGCCAATTAGGGACGGCAATTTTCATCGCGGGATTGTCACGGGGTCCCCAGGCGCGTGGTCGTTTCGGCAGCTGGGCGAACAGGTCGAAGCCCTTGGCGTCGGTGTCGGTCTCGGCGGCCTCGGCAATGCCGGCAACGTGCAGCTCGACCAGGACGTCCTGGTAGTTGCGAGTCGAGTTGTTCCTGAGAACGAAGCTTGCCGATGTCAGCACGTGTACGGCGGCACGGCGCACGATGGCCGGCCACTTCGAGCGGATAGCGTCAAGGTAGGCGTCCACCTCAGCTTCGTACTGCTTCTCGCTGCGGTCCTCGGCGATCTTGCCACTCAACCCGCTGAGCCCGAGACCGTAGACGCCCCTGCCATCCTGGGCGATGATCTTGGAGATCAAGGTGTCCACCGGCGCCGAGCGGGTCCGCTGCTCTCGGACCGCCATCAGCGGCTTCATCATCTCCTGCTTCTGCATGACCAGGAAACGCTCAAGATGTTCTGGTCGCCAGCCGTAACGCGACAGCGGACGGGCGCTTTCGACGCTGACCGTGACGTCGAAGGTGTCCGGGATTCGGGCGGCCCTGCGGTCGCCCAGCCGGGCGATGTCGAGATGGTTTGCGCGCGTCGACTGGGCCAGCTTGCGGACGAACACCGCCCCGTCGGGGACGCCCGGCGCTTCCTTGTGGAAGCAGTGGATGGGGTCGCCCCACTGCGGAGCGGCGACCTCGATGATCAACACGGTACGGCCTTGGAACCGGGTCCAGTGCGGACTCCAGACCGGGCCGTCGGCGCCGACGTAGGGGGTGATCAGCTTGTCCAGGTCGGCGTTGTCGACTGGCTTCACGCCGTGCACGGTGCCGGGTTCGATACCAATCAGCAGGATACCGATGCCTCCGACGCGGGCGGCGGCCTTGTCCGGCTCCCGGTTGGCCATCGCGATGATCGCCTTGGCTACGACCGTAGCCATCTGTTCCTTGGAGCGCAGGTCAAGCGTGGACTTCCACTCCAGCCATGTCTGTTCGTCGTTGTCGTCGGCATTCACGACGGCGTGAAGCACAGCGTCCCATTCACTGATCCGACGCGGCTGCTTCGTGACGTCCATGTCGAGCATGGGTGCACGCTAACGGCTCCCTCTGTCAGCGCTTTCTGAAATCTGACCCTCTGCGGGTTCGGGAAAGTTGACCCCACGGACCTGCGGTTATGAGCGGTTGGCGCGTGTTTCTCTGGCGAGGAGTTCTCGCCGGTGACGGGTTCGGTAGGA
>NZ_JAHWGU010000002.1 GCF_020873875.1 Actinoplanes sp. DH11 | reverse complement strand
CTCGGCCCGATGCAGCCGACGGATCTCAGCCCAGTCCTCCACCTTCAACACCCCTTCCAAGATCAAGGAGGAAGGGGGTCAACTTTCCCGGATCCCTACGGGGTCACTCTTCAGGAAGCGGCGACACCCGTACCGGGTCGGCACAGCCGTCTAACGCGTCTTATCGTCGAAACCGACACGACGTCGCTGCGGACGGCATCAGATGTCTGCAGCGACGTCCGGGTTTCCTCACTGCAGAGAGGTCAGCGGTGATAACCACGGCGCGGGTACACGTACAAGACCACTGCTTTCTGATCGGCGACGCTGGCACCGCCGATCTGCCCTTCGACGTACTCGACTGGAGCAGCGGGATCGCCGGCACCATGCCGACCGCGATGCTCGTCGACGCCGGCATCCACAGCGGTACCGTGACCGTGGCCATCACTGTTGCCGCTGAACGGCCCTCTCTCGAGGCATCACCGGAATGGGCCACGACCGACGAGTGGGACGATATCGCTGAAGTCAGCATTCACCTTCCGGACGAGGATATAGCTCTCGGACAACTTCAGTACCCGCCAGCCGCAGGCGGGCTGGAACTTCCCCTGCTCAACTCAGCCGGGCCGGGTCACTACCGCTTCCGCATGCACGTCACGGGCCGCGACGCCGAGTTCGAGCAGGCCGTCGAACATTCAAACGTCCGGTTCCATGTCGTCGCCTGGCCGGCCCCACCATCAGCGCCGCTCGTCATCAAAGCGACCTCGATGTGCGGCTATGGGCTACGACTCGCTCAGCTCGGCCATCGTCCCGATTGAAGGCCCGGGCTCCCCATTTCGCACCGTCGCTACCCGGCCGCCGAACGCCTCGCAGTCCCAGTTTTCGTTCCGATACTCCTGAAGGGCCGAGTCATCCGGCAACGCTCAGCGCTGCGGTTGTCGCGGAATGTCCGCGGTAGTCCCACCGGGGCGCTGAGATGCCCGCGGTGGGTGGCGGACCAGACAGCAATTGGCGACGGATCCTGCGCAGGGTCGATGCCACTGGCATCGGTAGGCCCCCGGGGCCGCGTCACCCTACTCGCCTGGCTGGGAGGTGACGGTTTCCTCGCGGTTGCAACCTATCCAAACTCCGTCTCCCAAGTTGGGATCTGATCACCCGTACGTAGGCCGGGTGCGTGTGTCACGGCTCAGCGCGCGGATGGTAGTGCAGGTACGTCCCTCTTAGCCCTTCACGCCAGTGGAGGCGATGCTGTTGACGAATGAGCGTTGAAAAGCCAGGAACAATGCCAGAACGGGGATGGTGATCATGGTGGAGTAGGCCATGATCTGACCCCAGGCGACGTTGAGCTGGAAGAAGTATTGGATGCCTACCATCACGGGCCGCAGATCTTCGCTTTGCACCACCATGAGCGGCCAGAGGTACGAGTTCCAAGCGGGCAGGAAGGTGAGGATTGCGACGGTGGCGATTGCCGGCCCGGACAGGGGGAGAACGACTCTTCGGTAGATCGTGAAGAAGCCCGCGCCCTCGATGCGCGCGGCCTCGTCGAGTTCGGTGGGAATGCTGGTGAAGTATTGATGGAACAGGTAGACGGAGAAGGCGTTGGCGATAAACGGCAGGATCTGTACCTGGTACGTGTCCAGCCAGCCGGTGGTAAGGGTGAGTTGGAAGCCGTTTGCGGTTAGCCATGGCAGCTTGTTGACCCACCAGAGCAGCGGGAGAGCGAGGGTCTCGAACGGCACGATCAGAGTGGCGATGATGGCGCTGAGGACCACTTTGCGGCCACGCCAGCGCATTCGTGAAAGCGCGAATGCGGCGAGGCTGTTGATGACCAGGCCCGCGACGACCGTGACGGTGGAGATCAGGATCGAGTTGAGCAGGAACTGTGCCGCCGGAACGCGTTCGAACACGCCGCGATAGTTGTCGAGCGACACGTCGCCTATGGGCAGGAACGCCTTAATGGTGCCCGTGTCGCTGAAGATCTGCCCGTCGGGCTTGAGCGAGGACACGGCCATGAAGACGAGCGGGGCGGCGAAGAAGAGGACGAGGCCCGCTCGTAATGTGTGCGCGGCCGCGCGGCGCGTCAGAGGCCGGGCGGGCGTGGCTCGGGGCCCTGCGGTAGGTGACTGCGGGGTGGCGGTCATTTCAGGGCCTCTCCCGGGTCAGGAAACGCTGGACAGCGGAGACGGTGAGCACCAGTACGAAGAAGGCCAACGAAATCGCTGATGCGTAGCCGGTGGAGTGCTGCTCGTAGCCGGTTCGCACGGCCATGAACACGACTGTGCTCGTCGCGTCGAGAGGTCCGCCCTGGGTCATCACACTGATCTGGGTGAAAAGACTGAACGTGGCAATGGTGATCGTCACCAGGATGAATGTGCGTGTTGCGCGGAGGCCGGGCCAGGTCACGTACCGGAAGCGGTTCCAACCGGTCGCACCGTCGATGTCGGCAGCCTCGTAGAGCTCGAGCGGGATGGTCTGCAGGCCCGCCAGCCAGATGACCATGTGGAATCCGACTCCTTGCCAGATCGACATGAACATGATGGCCGGCAGAGCGGTGGTCGGGTGGTTCAGCCAGTCGATTCCTTCCCAGCGCCCGAGGGTGATGGCGGCGAGGAACTTGTTGACGAGACCGTCTGGCTGGTACATGAACCGCCACAGCAGCGAGACGACGACCATCGACGTGACGGCGGGAACGAAATAGACGGTTCGCAGGAAATTGCGCCCACGGATTTTGGCGTTGACCAGCATGGCCAGGATCAAGGCGCAGCCGGCCTGTACAGGGACGACCACAACCGCGAAGTAGAGGGTGTTGCGCAGCGAAGCCCAGAAGACGGTGTCGCCGGCGAGCCGGGTGAAGTTGTCCAGCCCGATGAATCGCATGGGCCGGGGCGAGACGAGTTGTGCGTTGGTGAAAGCCAGTCCGAATGCCAGCAGGATCGGAACGATCAAAAATATGAACAGCAGTACGACTGCCGGGCTGGCCATCGCCACGGCGGCCAGAGCTTCGAGGCGGCGTGGGCGGGCAGTGCGCTTGGTTGGCGTGGCTGCCGGCCGGGTGATCGGTGGGGCTGTCGTGAGGGTGGTGGGCATGGTGCCTCCGCGTGGGGAGCGCCGGGCAGGCGCAGGCGGTCCTGCCCGGCGGCGGTGGTGTTCAGGAGCGGTAGTTGTCGTTCTGTTTGATGTTGTTGTCGATGTCGGTCACGGCCTTGTCCAGGGTCTGCTTCGGGTCAGCGCCGTTAAGGATGTCCTGGGCCGCTTTGGTGAAGACCGAGGAGATGTACGGGTAGCCGGGGGTCTCCGGCCGCACGACTGCCGTCCCGGCCAAGTCCAGGAAGACCCGGTACTTGCCTTCCGGGGCGTAGTTGGGCAGTTGCGCGGCGGCGGTGGTGCTGGCGGGAATCAGCCCGGTTGCCTTGCCGAACTCGACGAAGTACTTCGTCTGCCGGGCGAAGTTCAGGTAAGCCTGCGCGCCCTCTCTCGACCCGCAGCTGGAGGTCATGCCCCACTGCCAGGAACCGCCGCCGATCTTGGGGCCGGCACCGAAGTCCGGTGGCGGCAGGAACAGCACGTCGTCGAACTTGGCGGTGACCGTGTCGGCGGCCCAGCTACCGTTCCAGCTGATCGCGGTCTTGCCGTTGGTGAAGTCGACCGCCGGGTCCTGGCCGGATTTCTTCGCGACCATGCCGTCGGCGGCGAGCCCTTGGAACCATTTCGCCCACGCGAGGGCGGGGGCGCCGTTGAGGGCGCCGGATGCGGTGGTGTAGGAGGAACGGTCGACCAGGTCACCGCCGAAGCTCTGCAGGAACGGTGAATAGCCGTATGGCCACCACTCGCCGGTGGCACCGGTGTTCAAATCGAGCGGATAGTCGAAGTCGCCACTCGACTTGATCTTGGTGATGGCTGCGGTGAACTCGGCACCGGACCATGGCTGCTTGAGCGTGGGTACCCGGATCCCGTAGCGGCTCAGAGTCGACTTGCGAGTGATCATGGACAGCGCCACGTCGTAGAAGCCGAACGAGTACACCTTCCCGTCGTATTTGCCGACGGTGCTGGGCAGTTGGTCGGCGAACCGATTCTCGGGCATGTCCAGTGGCTGGAGGTACTTCGCCCACGCCCAGTTCGGCACGTTCGGGCCGTCGATGTCCAGCAGGCACGGCAGCTTCTTGGCCGCGGCCGCCGCGACGACCGAATCGTTGTAGGCGCCCTGGGGAAACGCCTGGTATTCGACCTTGAATGTGGCCTGGCTGGCGTTGAAGTCGTCGATGATCTGCCGGACGACGCCGAGTTCCTTGTCGTTGCCGGCGTTGTGGGTCCACAGCACGAGGGTGGTGGTTCCGTTCGTCGTGGTGGAGCCGGTGCCTGCGGGGGTCGAGCACGCTGCGCTCGACGCGACAACGACTGCCGCAACGCCTGCGACAGCGAGACGTCCGAATCGGTGTACTGACAAAGGGGGAGTCCTTCCAAATCGAGTCAAGGGACGGTGCCGCTGGCGGGGCCGTGAGGGCCTTGGCGGCAGGAGAGGGCCTGTCGAACTGCCGCCCAGTTCGGGTAATGCATGTTCTCGGGCGCCGGTTCTGCCGCCGGCGGCCGAGAACATGCGGGCCGGTCCGCCAGCGTCACCGCCTTTCAGGGGCGTCGTGTATAGTTGCCAAAACGTTTTGGCTTAGTGTTAGATCGATGTTGCTCTGCGGGTGCGGGGAAGTCAAGAGCGTGTTGCCTGCTTGTTGCGAGCCGCGAGCTGGCTCAGCTGTAGGCGGAGCCCATCTGCCACACCTTGAGGTTCTTCACGGTGGTGGGGGAGTCGGCCCACAGTTGCAGGCCGAGGGAGTCGTTGCGCGAGGGATAGACGCGGCTGGTGATGGCGCGGCGTCCGTTGGCGTACGCCTCGATCATTGACTTGTCCAGGTAAATGTCGAGTTTGAGGTTCTCGCCGTTGACGTTCAGCGGCCCGCTCTGCACGCCCAGGTTGCTGTAGAGGCTCGAGTTGTTGCCCGACCGGGTGCGGTCGATGGACAGTGTCCGGCTGCCTGCGTCATAGACCAGTAGGGTCTCCTCCTCGCCGCCGGGGCTGCGGCGCAGTTTGATGCCGTACCGTCCGCTGCTGCCGGCAGTGAGTTCGAGGGTGAGGTGCAGCATGTCTCCGCGGACGCCGGCCAGCTGTTGATTGGCGGCTTCCAGGGGCGTGTCACTGGTGATGGACATCTGCGGGTTTGTTGTCTTGTGCAGGGTGGTGAGCTCCGGGAGCGGCTTGACGGCGACGTCGCCGTCCGCCCCGAGCGACAGCACGATGGGTAGGCCGGCGTTGTGTGCCCAGCCCGCGTCGTAGTGGGCCCGTTCGGTGCGCTTGTCCTGGGCGATGGAGAACACCACCGAGCGGCCCTGCGGGTCGACGAAGCCGCTGGGGCCGGTGAAGTGCTCGCCGTAGTCGAACAGCCGAGGGGTGGTGCTGTCCGGGGTGAACTTGCGCGTGGTGGGATTCCATTCGCCGATCCAGTACCACACGTACTTGACGTTGTGCTCAGAGCCACTAGTCCACATCGGGTTGGTGAGCAGGATGTGCTTGCCGCCGCCGAGGGGCAGGAAAACGGGCAGTTCCCAAACCTGCCCGGTCTTCGGGTGGGCCTGGACGTCACCGGTCATCAGAGGGCCGGAGTAGGTCCAGTTCTTGGCGTCGGTCGAGGTGTAGAGCAGGACGGTGCCACCGACGTCGGCGCCGGAAGTGGTCTGCACTCCGGAGCTGACCAGCTGGAACCAGGTGTTGCCCTCGCGCCAGACGAAGGGGTCGCGGAATTCGCCGTGGCGGACCTTGCGTCCGGGACCGACATCCAGGTTGGGCGACTGCACGGTGACCGGCGCGGGATCCATGGTCCATTCGTTCAGGTCGGTGTCGCCCGCCCCGCCGGTGGGGCGCGCGACACCGGTGCGCTGGTTGGGGAAGACGGAGTCGTCGCCGGCGGTGATGAACAGCAGCGGGTTGCCGGCGGCGTCGACGGCGGCGCTGCCGGACCAGACCCCGTCCGGTGCGACGGATCCGGCGGTCGGTACCAGAGCGACCGGGGCGTCGCGCCACCGCACCATGTCGGGGCTGGTCCCATGTCCCCAGCTGATGTTGTGCCAGTAGGGGCCGTGCTGGTTGTGTTGGTAGAACAGGTGGTATTTCCCGTTGGCGTAGACCGGGGCGTGTGGCTCGTTCATCCAGTGCTCGGGCGCCATGAAGTGGTACTGCGGGCGGTAGATGTCGCCGTCGTAGCGGCTGCGCTGCATCGTCAGGTCCGGTGCGGGACCCGCAGGCACTGCCTGATAAGCGGCGCTCACCTCGGCGGCGCTGAGGGCTCGCCGGCGCAGGCTCACCTCGTCGAGGAGCCCGGAGAACATGTTGACCGTGAAGGTGCCGTTGATGACCACGCCCTGGTTGTGGCGGCCGATCCGCAGGTCGCCGGGGTATGGGGTGATGCCGCCTTCCGGTGTGGTGAGGCTGCCGGCGAGTGCACCGTTGAGGTAGACGCGCATCGTTCGGGTCGGGGCGTCGAACGTCGCGACCAGGTGGTGCCAGCGGTCGCGGCGCAGTGGCTTGGCGGGGTCGGCCCATAGTGACTGCCAGGTTCCGGCGATGCCGGCCTGGAAGGACCAGGTGCCGTGCCGGCCGATGCCCAGGATGAACCCTTGCCGGGCTCCCTCGTCGTGCTTGTCGACGATCGCGGAGAGTTTCCGGTCGTCGCCCCATTCGAAGGCGCGTGGTGCGACCCAGGCCTCGACGGTCAGCGCCTGTGTCGGTGTGTCGAGCCCGGAACGGGCCAGCGAGGTGGAGTAGCCGTCGAACAGCAGGGCGTTGGAGGCCACTCCGGGCCGTCGCTGCGGTGCCGAGGAGGGTTTGTAGACGGCGTTGTTGAAGACGTAGTTGATCGGGTCGTTTCGCTCGGCGACGCTGTCGCGGGCCACAGCACCACCTGGTTCGTCGAACGACCAGTGCGCGACGAGATCGCTGGGGGCCGGCGCGTCCAGCCGTACGTCGTCGAGGTTGAGGTGGCCCCAGCCGCCGGTGGCGTTGTCGACCGCTCGCAGGTAGAGGTCTTGTCCGCGGTATGCGGACGCGTCCCAGGTGACCCGGTGGTAGTCCTCCTCGTTGCGGCCAGTGGCGCGGAACAGGATCGCGCCGTCACCGGCGCGGACCAGGGCCACGTAGAGGTTGGCGGCGTCGTTGCCGCCGCCGAGCAGGAAGCTGACCTGCCCGGTGCCGGAGAGCTGGAACTGGCCGGAGGTGAGGCTGCCTGTCGCGGCGTCTCCGGCGGTGCGGTGTCCCCAGACGTGGGATGCGCCGTGCTGGCCGAAGCAACACCCCCAGCCCCAGCCGGTCTCAGTGGTGACGGCGTTGGTGAAGGTCGTCCCGGTGGTGGTCCAGCCGCTGAGGCCACCGGCTTCGAAGTCGGGGTTGACGATCTGGGCCGCGGCCGCGTGCGCCGGTGGGGCTGTTAGGAGGGGATGCAGGAGCAAGACAGCGATGGCGGCGCTGGTCAACCGTCTCATCACAACCGTCCTTTCCGTTCGGGGAAATGTGTCGGTCATGTGAGCGTGCCGTTGCCAAAACGTTTATTCAAGGCCTAGAAGGCGACATTCCCTGCCAAAAACTTTGGCAGGGAATGTCATGTCGAGACGGCATGCCGGCGCCGACCCCTGCGCTGGGGCTCGCGCTGAGACCGACACCGGAGACTAGGGGTGAGCGCCGTTTACGGAGTGGGCCGAAGGGCGTAGTCGGTGCTGAAGGCGAGGATCTGCTCGGTGGCGCCGCTGTCCAGGACCTTCGTCCTGGTGGTCCCGGCGTCCAGCACGACGTGGTGGGTTGTGGTGTTGGTTGCGAAGTGGTTGTTGCTGATGAAGTTCGCGTCGCCGCCGGCGACCAGGATCATGGTCGGGGTGGCGCCGGAGGGTGTGATGCTCGCGGTGGGCACGTCGAAGCTGAAGATGTTGGTGGAGACCATGTTGTTGTCGCCGACCAGATGGATCAGGCCGTACAGGTCGTCCTTGCCGTTGTTGAAGTTCTGCAGGGGCGGGAATCCTTCCGGCACCCGGCGGAAATGGTTGCCGACGATCAGGTTCTCCTTGTTCACCCCTTCGAAGTCGATCATGCCCGGGTAGAAAGCCTGGAACCGGTTGCCGGTGATGGAGCAGCGGTTGCTGGTCTTCAGGTGCACCATGCTGCGGCCCCGGGGGAAGATGTTGTTGCCCTGGACCAGCAGGCCCTCGGCGTTCTCCGCGAAGATCGAGAATCCGGTGAAGCCCGCGCCGATCAGATTGTTGGTGATCTTGCTGGCTTGCGAGGCGCCGGTCAGCTCGACGCAGCTGCCGCACTCGGCGATGAAGTTCTCGGTGACGTCGAAGGCGTCGGCGCCGTTGTTGATCAGCGCGCGTTCGAGATAGACGAAGCCCATCCCGGCGACCTTGAGGGCATCGTTGTCGGAGCCGATCCGGATGCCGATCTTGCCGTTTCGGTAGGAGTTCTGATTCGGCGTGAAGCTCACCCCGTCGATGCAGAAGTCGCGAAACTGGATGGAGGACAGGCGCGGAGCGCCGCCGCGGGTGACCAGGAACGCCTCGGCGTGGCCGTCGGTGTTCTCGACCTTGATGTGGCTGGCGCCCGGGTTCAGCTCATGCCAGCCGGACGTGTCGGCGGTGTTGTAGCGGATGCTCAGCGAGGCGAAGCCGTGGCCGGACCCCTTGATCTGCAGGTAGCTGATGTCGATGACGACTCGGGTCTTGAGGGAGTAGTCGCCCGGCGGGATGTAGATGACCGCGCCGGGCTTGGAAGCCTGGCTGGGCTGCTTGGCCTTGATGTCGGCGATGATGCTGTTGATGACGGCGCCGACATCGTGTTTGGCGGTCACGCCGGGCCTGCCGGGGATGGCCCATCGGGTCACATCGTACACAGTGGACACTTCTATCGTCCCTTTCCTGGGAAGTCGAAGCAGGGCGGTTGATGCGGTGTCAGAGGACGCCGATGAGCGTCTCGTGCGCCAGGAGAAGCGCGTTGTTCGGCGAGCCGGGCGTACGCGTGTGCCGATGGTCGGTGGGTCTGCCGCGGTCGGGTGATCCGGCGGTCAGCGGGGTTGCCAGGACGGATGCGGCGGCCAGCACTTTGAGCACCGAGCGCCGGCCGATGGGGTTGTCGGAGACAGGCATGAGCCACTCCTCGAGATGGGTAGCGGCGAAGCGCGAAAGAGAGACGACACGGCCGGGGCAGACCGATGCGTCCGCGGGTGGCAGGCGACGCCACACCGGCAGAGCAAGCCCGTGTCAGCGCATTTCCTAACACCGCTGGACGGGCAGCGTCAACTACCGGCCGCTGCCGCGCAGAGGGGAATCCACGGATACGCGGCTGACACTTGACGGTTACACAAGCCGCGACTTAGGGTTGCCAAAACCATTTGGCTAAACGTTTTGGCACACGGACAGTCCGGGATCGTCTGGCCGTATGCGTTCCTCTGTAGCTACGCCGCGGGCTGTTGCGACGACGTGGTGTGCCTGCCTCCGCCGTCCCGGTGCTCGGTGGCTCTTGCCTTGTCATGAAGGAGCAGGATCGTGTTCTCCCCCCATAACGGCTCTCGTTCCGCCGCTTCCACACCGATGTCCGGCCTCAGCCGCCGACGGCTGCTCGGCCTGTCCGCAGGCGCCGGGGTCACGCTGCTGGCCGCGGCGTGCGGCGCCGGCGGTGATGGTTCGGACTCGGGCGACGCCAAGACCCTCACGCTGCTCTGTGAAGGCGGCGGCAAGATCGAGTTGCAGCCGATCGTCGACAGGTTCCGCCAGCAGACCGGCGTCGCTGTCACCCTCGTGGAGCTGCCTTACGACGGACTGTTCAACCGGTTGACCAGCGAGCTCGCCGGCGCCAATGTCAGCTTCGACCTGTGCGCGATCGACTCGGTCTGGATCCCGCTCTTCGCGGGCAAGCTGTCGCCCCTGGACGACCTGTTCACCGCTGCCGTCCAGGCTGACCTGTTCCCCGCCCTCGTCACGGAGGCGAAGACCGGCGGGCGCTTCATCGGGATGCCGGTGTGGACAAACGCCGAGGTGCTGCTCTACCGCACCGACCTGTTCGACGACGCCGCCGAGAAGGCGGCGTTCACCGCGAAGTACGGCTACAAGCTGGCCCCGCCGACCACCTGGGACCAGTTCACCGATATGGCGCAGTTCTTCACCCGCCCCGACAAGAAGCTCTACGGCACTGATGTCAAGGGCAAGGTGGAGACCGAGTGGCTGGCGCACGTCCTGCAGGCCGGCTCGCCCGGTGTGGTGCTGGACGACGCCGGCGCGGTGATCGTCGACAATGCCGGGCACCTGGCCGCCCTCACGTTCTACGCCGATCTGCAGAACAAGTACAAAGTCGGCCCGGGCGGGGCCGCGCAGATGGACTGGGCCGCCGCGCAGAACCTGTTCAACCAGGGCAGCACCGCGATGACCCGATTCTGGGCGCACGCCTATCGCCAGATTCCCGCCGACGCCGCGGTCGCCGGGAAGGTCGGCGTCGCGCCGATGATCGGCGGCTCCGCGGGGGTCGCCGGCATCCCCGGCCCCTGGTACCTGTCAGTGCCCCAGTCATCCACTAAGCAGGAACTCGCCAAACAATTCATCCAGTTCTGCTACGACAACAACGCCCTGAGCCTGGACACCACGCTCGGTCTGGCTGCGCGCAAATCCGCCTACCAGCAGTACGCGGGCAAGGAGGGCTTCGAGGCGTACGGTCCGCTGCTGGACACCCTCGACGCCTCCGCGACCAGATCTCGGCCCGCCCATCCCAAGTGGCAGCAGATCGTCGACAGCGCCCTGATCCCGATGCTGCAGAAGGCCGTCGTCCCCGGCGCGGACTACGCCGCGCTCCTGGCGTCGGCGCGCACGCAGATCGAAGGCATCATCCAGTGACCCGTGCACCATCGGCCGCACCGCCGACGGTGTTGCCCGGACTCGCCAGCGGCGGCCGCCGGCGTCGTCGCGGCCTCCGCGACGGCGACTACGCCCTGCTGCTGATCGCCCCGGCCGCGCTGACACTGCTCGCCCTCGTCGGCTGGCCCCTGCTGAAACTGGCCATCGACAGCCTGCACACCGGCTCCGCCTTCGACGTCGGAGGGCGCCAGTTCACCGGCTTGACCAACTATCGTGACGTCTTCACGGACCCCGCGGTGCGGGCCGCCGGCCTCCGCACAGTGATCTACACCGTGGTGGTGGTCGCCGCCGAGCTGGCGCTGGGCCTGGCGGTGGCCCTGCTGTTCTACGCCCTCGGCCCCCGTTCACAGATCCTGCGGACGGCGTTCCTCTATCCGCTGATGATCGCGCCGCTGGTCGCCGGCCTGCTCTGGCGGTTCATGCTCATCGACAACGTCGGCATCGTCAACGAACTGTTGTCGCGGGTCGGCATCCTGGACCATCCTGGCGACATCGCGTGGCTGAGCGACCCAGGTCTGGTGCTGTTCTCGGTCGCCATCCCGGACATCTGGCTCACGACATCCTTCATGACCTTGATGATCTTCGCCGGGCTGCAGTCCATCCCGCCGGAGCTGCTGGAGTCGGCCCGGCTCGACGGCGCCCAGGGACTGCGCCTGCTGCGCACCATCATCCTGCCGCTGCTGCGCCCGGTCATCGCCGTGGCTCTGATCATCCGTGGCGTGGACGCCGCCCGCGCGTTCGACGTGATCCTCGTCCAGACCGGCGGCGGCCCGCAATCGGCATCAGAGACGCTCAGCCTGCACATCTACAAGACGATGGTCACCTACAACGACCCCGGCTCCGCCGCCGCGATCAGCACCGTGTTCATGGCGGTCATGATGGCGGTCGCCCTGATCGCGGTCACCACCGTCTGGCGTCCCGGGCGGCAGTCATGACGAGACGCCCCTACGCCATGCGACGGCTACGCCGATCGCTGCTCTGGTTCCTGGCGATCGCCGTCGTGGCCGTGTACGCGTTCCCCTTCTTGTATCTGCTGCTGACCTCTCTCAAACCGGCGACCGACGCCATCGCCGTACCACCAACCGTTCTGCCGCACCGCCTCACCCTGGACAACTACATCACCGCGGTGAACCGCCAGGGCGTACGCGCCTCGTTCGTCAACAGCGTGACCACCGCGACGCTGGCCACCGCCATCTCTCTTGCCCTGGCCATCCCCGCAGCGTGGGGGATCACCCGCTACCGGACCCGCGCCGGACGGATCATGCTGGCCGGCTCGCTGCTGGTCCGGATGGCCCCCGCGGTCGCGATCGGCGTGCCGCTGGTCGGCATCCTGGGTGCGGTTCACCTCATCGACACCCCAACAGGGCTCGCCCTGGCTCAGACCACCGTGGCGTTGCCGCTGTCCATCTGGCTGTTGGCCAGCTTTTTCGAGGCGGTGCCCCGGGAGATCGAGGAAGCCGCTCTGGTGGACGGATGCTCCCGCCCCCGAGCCCTGGTGTCGGTGATCCTCCCCGTGGTCGGTGGCGGAACGGCCGTCACGGCGATCTTCGCGTTTCTTGCCTCGTGGAACGAGTTCCTGTTCGCCCTGCTGCTGACCTCCCTCAAGGCGCAGACCACACCGCTGGCCATCGCCAACCTGCAAAGCCAGTTCGGGCTCGACTGGGGCCCGATGACCGCCCTGGCCGCCCTGTACTCCCTGCCCGCCGTGGTGCTGACGTTGCTGCTGCAGCGGCGCATCGTGGCCGGCCTCAGCCTCGGCGCGGTCAAAGGCTGACCCGCCCGCTCCAAGGAAAGGAAACACCGTGACGTTCTGGCAAGCCAGCAGCCCGCTCGGCGGACTCCCGAAAATCAAATCCGCCCGTTCCCGGCGGGAATCCAGCTGGGACCACACCGGCGGCAACCGCGACTTCGCTGTCGTTCCCGCCGGTGGGACGCACGTGCTGGCGGACCTGACCGGCGGGGGCATCATCACCCACATCTGGCTCACCACCCGCTGCTACTCCCCGCAATACCTGCGCAAACTCGTCCTCGAGATGTACTGGGACGGCGAGGAGACCCCCAGCGTCCGCAGCCCTCTCGGTGACTTCTTCGGCGTCGGCCACGCCACCTGCACCCATTACGTCTCGCTGCCGCTGAGCATGGTCTTCGGTCCCCGCCGCGGCCCGAAAGGGCCCTTCGCCGCGGCCATGAACTGCTACTTCCCCATGCCGTTCGGCTCTGCGGCCCGCATCGTCCTGCGCAACGAGTCCGATCAGCCGATCGAGAACCTTTTCTACTACGTCGACTACGACCTCACCGACGAGCCCGTACCCGACGACGTCGGCCGCTTCCACGCCCTCTACCACCAGGAGAAGCCGACCGAGAAAGTCGTCCACCCGGCCACCGAGGACAAGCCGGCTCCCTGGGACCTGCCCGGAGTGAATCTGACCGGCGCCGACAACTACGTCATCCTCGACGCCGAAGGTGCCGGCCACTACGTCGGCTGCGTGCTCAGCATCGACAACTTCGACGCCTCCAACCAGCAGTTCACCTGGCCCGGCGAAGGCGATGACATGATCTTCATCGACGGCGAGCAGTGGCCGCCCTCGCTGCACGGCACCGGCACCGAGGACTACTTCGGTGCGGCCTGGGGCTTCCCCAGCGGCGCCTACGCCGGCCCGTACCATGGCATCACGCTCGCCAGCAGCGTCCAGGAACACTTCGGTCTCTGGAGCATGTACCGGTTCCACATCGAGGACCCGGTCCGGTTCAGCAAGTCCATCCGGGTCACCATCGAGCACGGGCACGCCAACGACCAGGGCAACGACTACTCCAGCGTCGCCTACTGGTATCAGCATCTGCCCCACCGGCCCACCCCGCAGCTTCCGCCGGTCGAGCAGCGGCTGCCCCGGCGCTGGCCGGAACACGGCCTGTGGGATGAATAGACCGGTCCGCTAGCGTGGTGTCGGCACGGCCAGCCTTGGCGGCACCAGGATGGACATGGAAACGGCATAGGTTGGGCGATGGGACGCAACGTAAGCATCCGGGATGTAGCCAGCGCGGCCGGCGTGTCGGTAACGACCGTCTCGCACGTGCTGAACAACACCACGGGCGCCCGGGTCAGCGAAGCCACCCGCGAACGGGTCACCGCGGCCGCGGCGCGGCTCGGCTACGCCCCGAACAAGCTCGCCCAAGGGCTGCGGCTGCAGCGTACGCAGATCCTCGCGCTGCTCTCCGACCACATCGCCACCACCCCGCACGCCGGCCGCATCATTCTCGGCGCCCAGGAGACAGCCTCGGCACAGGGTTGGGTCGTCCTGCTGCTCAACAGCGGCGGCGACCCGGACCTGGAGGACCGGGAGATCAGCGCCTTGCTCCAGCACCAGGTCGACGGCGTGCTTTACGCGACCATGTACCACCGCAAGGTCAGCGTTCCTGACCGTCTCTCCGGCCTGCCAGTGGTGCTGCTGGACGCGAGTAGCGCTGACGCGCGGCATCCGTCGGTGGTTCCCGACGAGGTCGGCGGCGGCCGAGCGGCCGTGCAGGCGCTGGTCACCGCCGGACACCGCCGGATCGGGTTCGCCACCAACGTCGATGACATACCCGCCACCCACGGCCGTATGGTCGGCTACCAGCAAGCGCTCACCGAGGCGGGCATCCCGTTCACGCCCGAGTTCGTCGTCGTGGAGCAATCTGACGCCCAGGGTGGCTATCGCGCCGCCCTGCAACTGCTGCACATGCCGAACCGGCCAACCGCGCTGTTCTGCTTCAACGACCGCATGGCGATGGGCGCCTACCGCGCCGCACACCAACTCGGGCTCCGGATTCCCGAAGACCTGTCGGTCGTCGGCTTCGACAACCAAGAACTCATCGCCGACGGCCTGTTCCCGGGCCTGACCACGGTCGCCCTGCCGCACTACGAGATGGGCGGCTGGGCGGTCAACACCATGATCGGTCTACTGGACGAGGCGCACCCGGCTTCCCACCGGAGGCGTCGGCCCACCCAGATCACCATGGAATGCAATCTCATCCAGCGTGACTCCGTGGCCGCACCAGCCACCGCCTGAACCACCTTCCACCTCGCCACGGACCCGCGTATGACGCGGTACCCGGCGATCGCCCCTGACCTTGAAGGATCCTCTGTGTTCAAAATCGCCAACGCCTGGTCGTGGGACTTCTGGCTGGTCCGCGACGACGGCAGCTATCACCTCTTCTTCCTGCAAGCCTCTCGGGCATTGCACGACCCGGACCGCCGCCACTACCGAGCCGGCATCGGCCACGCCGTTTCGGCCGACCTGCACCGGTGGACACAGATCGACGACGCGCTCGTCCACGACGACCGACCGGCCTTCGATGACATCGCCACCTGGACCGGTTCGGTGGTCCGCCGCCCCGACGGGGTGTGGTGCATGTTCTACACCGGCGTCGGTAGCGACGACGACGGGCTCGTGCAGCGGATCGGCCTGGCCACCTCCGCTGATTTGACGACCTGGACCCGTCATCAGGCCGGAGCCGTCTTACAGGCCGACCCGCGCTGGTATGAGTGTCTGGGCGAATCCGCCTGGCCGAACGAGGCATGGCGAGACCCGTGGGTGTTCGCCGACCCCGCCGGCGACGGCTGGCACATGCTGCTCACCGCCCGGGCCAACCACGGCCCGGCCGACGACCGAGGCGTCATCGGTCACGCCCGCTCCGCGGACCTGGTGCACTGGGAGACCCAACCCCCGCTGACCGCACCGGGCAGCGGCTTCGGCCAACTGGAGGTACCGCAGGTCGAGATCGTCGACGGCCGCCCGGTCCTCCTGTTCTCGTGCCTGCAACCCGAACTGTCCGCGGCACGGCGCGCCAACGACGAGACCGGCGGCATCTGGGCCGTCACCGGCGACAGCCTGCTCGGCCCGTTCGATACGACGAAAGCCCAGCGTGTCACCGACGAGAGCCTGTACGCCGGGCGTATCGTGAAAGATCCGCACGACCAGTGGCAACTGCTGGCCTTCCACAACACCGACGCCGACGGCCGGTTCGTCGGCGGCCTCAGCGATCCCATGCCCGTGAGCCTCGCCGACGGCACCCTTCAGACGAGCACCACCACAGCGGCAGCCCCATGCTGACCGTCCTCGGCGAAGCCGTCATCGACCTGCTACCCACAGACACGCACGGCGGCTTCAAGGCACACCCTGGCGGCAGCCCACTCAACGTGGCAATAGCCCTGGCGCGGCTCGGCGAGCCAACGACCCTGCTGGCCCGCTTCTCCCGACATGCCTTCGGCCGGATGCTGCACATGCATGCCGACCGCAACGGGGTCACCGTCACCGGGCCCATGGAACAACCCGAGCCGGCATCACTGGCCGTGGTAAGCCTCGACCCCGACGGCGTCGCCGAATACGACTTCTACCTGGAAGGCACCGTCGACTGGCGGTGGCGCCCGGCCGAACTCACCGTGCCCGTCGGCACCACGATGTTGCACACCGGCTCGCTGACGTGTTTGCGCCAACCAGGCGCCACCGAGGTAACCAGCTTCCTCACCCGGCTGCGCCAGGACGGCGAGCTTCTGCTGAGCTTCGACCCGAACATTCGCCCCACCGCCGGCGGCGCCCTAGCCGAGACGCGACAACAGGTCACCAAGCTGGTATCGACCGCACACGTGGTCAAGGCCAGCGCCGAGGACCTTCATGCCCTGTATCCAGGGGAATCGGTGACCAGCATCGGCCGGCACTGGGCCACTCTCGGCCCCACCCTGGTGGTCGTCACCCGGGGCGCAGAGGGGGCCCTTGCGATCCACGGCGACCAAGAGGTGCGCCGCGCCGCACCGCCGATCGAGGTGGTGGACACGGTCGGCGCTGGCGACGCCTTCACCGCCGGCCTGCTGTCCGCGCTGCGATCATCTGGGCACGGCACACCAGCGGCACTCCACGATCTCCGCCATGATCAGATCGAAGCCGTTGTCGACCGGGCCATCCAGGTGGCGTCCCTGACCTGTACCCGTGCGGGCGCCGACGCTCCCCATCTCGCCGACCTCTAGGCCGTGTTTCGTACCGGCGTCGATGTTGCGGCGTGGCGGTGATCGATAACTGAAGAGGTCTCCGGTAGTCAGTTCAGCGACCAAGCCAGAACTTCACACCGGAGACCTCGTGCCGAGCGCAGCGGCAGCGAGGACAGCAGCCCGTACTCGCACTCGTCGGCGTCCTGCATCACTTGGGAGATCTCCGACAGCTGGGGATGCACGCCGTGCCGGCGGATCATGATGGCGTCGCGGGCCGAGGCGAAGACGAACTCGGCCATGAAGGAGACCGCCCGGGTGGGCTGCTCCTCGTCGAACCCGGCCGCCATGAGCACTTCGACGCAGCGCTCCACCGAGGCGAAGATGGCCAGGCCGGAGCCGGCCGCCTCCGCCCGCGCTCCTGCGGCGGCATACCCTCGTCGCGTTCACCATCTTCGTGGTGTTCAGCCCGGGCTGCGACAACCGCGGCGACGAGCGCCGCCCGGTCGACCTCACCGCGCTGCTGCGCACCTTCTACTTCAACCCGCGCCGGCACCCCGACTTCGGCTGGGCGTTCCTCGGCCGATTCCTGCTCTACCTCGGCTACTTCGGCATCAACGGATACCTGTTGAAGTGCGCGGACCGGAAGAGGCGCGGTGACATCGCGGAAGGCAGGATGCGGCCGGCGGTCAGGTGGGGCCGGCTCCGGGTTCCAGCGTCAACTGGTCGTTGAGGAGGGTGTCGCCGCAGGCGGTGCAGTGGACCTCGGCGACGAACTCGTGGCCGCAAGTGTGGTCGAAGCGCACCGGATCGGTGCCGCCGCGGGCATGTTCGTGGCCCCAGCGCTTGAGGGTGAGCAGCACCGGTGACAGGGCGCGGCCCGCGTCGGTGAGCCGGTACTCGTAGCGGGCGGGGCGTTCGCTGTATTGCACGCGGGCGATCACCCCGTGCTCGACCAGTTTGCGCAGGCGGGTGGTGAGGATGTCGCGGGGTGCGCCGGTGTTGCGGGCGATCTCGGTGAACCGCCGCTGGGCGTAGAACAGCTCTCGGACGACCAGCAGGCTCCAGCGGTCGCCGACGATCTCCAGGGCGTCGGCGATCGTGCAGTCGCGTGGGGTCTTGCCTGCTGGTGCTGTCGGCATCCTCGAATTCTGCCTCTAGTGGGTTGTGAATTCAAACTGACATCTGCAACGCTGCCGTCGGTTTGGTTATCCAACCAACGAGGGAGAGTCCATGAGCATCGAGGTCGCCCCGGCCGCCACCACCAGAACCATCACCCTGCTGTGCACCGCCGCGTTCATGACGATGCTGGATCTGTTCATCGTCAACGTGGCGTTCGCGTCGATCGGCGTGAGCTATCCCGGGGCGTCACTGGCCGGGTTGAGCTGGGTCCTCAACGCCTACATCGTCGTGTACGCCGCGTGCCTGATCCCCGCGGGCAGCCTCGCCGACCGGTACGGCAGGCGGCGCGCGTTCCTGTTCGGGCTCGGGCTGTTCACGATCGCCAGCGTGGGCTGTGCGGTAGCGCCCACGCTGGGGTTCCTCATCGCGTTCCGGACCGCGCAGGCGGTGGGTGCGGCGGTGCTGACCCCGGCGAGTCTGGGCTTGATCCTCAGTGTCCTGCCGGAGTCCCGGCGTGGCGGCGCGGTGAAGATCTGGGCCACCAGCTCGTCGTTCGCGGGCGCACTCGGGCCGGTCGTCGGCGGGGTGCTGGCGCAGACGTCGTGGCGGTGGGCGTTCCTGCTCAACCTGCCGATCGGGCTGATCGCGTTCCTGCTCGCCCGGCGCCTGCTGCCCGGTAGCACGCCGCCGTCGCGTACCCGCGTCCCCGACCCGGTGGGCTCGCTCGCGGTCGCCGTGGCGATCGGCGCCCTGTCGCTGGGCCTGGTCAGCGCCGACGACTGGGGCTGGGTCTCGCCGCGGATGCTGCTGACGGCCGTGATCACGGTGGCCGCCTCAGCGCTGCTGGTCCACCGGGTTCGGACGCATCCGGTGCCGGTCATGGCGCCGGGGCTGTTCCGTGCGCCCGGCTTCACCGCCGCCAACGTCACCATCCTGATCTTCACCAGTGCCTTCAGTGCCGTCTTCCTGAGCGTGGCGCTGTGGCTGCAGGTCGCCGCCGGGTACGGGCCTCTGCGGGCGGGGCTGGCACTGGTCCCCGGCCCGCTGATGGTGCCGCTGTTCGCGAGTCTCACCCAGCGCTGGGCAGCCGACGTACCGGTCAGGCTCGTGGTGTCCGCCGGTCTCGCGGTCTTCGGCGCGGGCGCCCTGCTGCTCGCGGCCCGGAGCGGAGGACACTACGCCACCGACGTCCTGCCCGCCTGGATGATCATCGGCGCGGGGATCGGGATCGCCATGCCGACCCTGATCGGCGCTGCCACCGCCGGCCTCGCCCCGGCAGCGGCCGCCACGGGCAGCGCTGTCGTCAACACCGCCCGCCAGGCCGGCTACGCCGTGGGGGTCGCCGCGCTGGTGGCGATCCTGGGCAGCGCGGTCACCGTGCCCGCGCTGCGGCACGGCTGGCTCCTGGTCGCCGCCCTGGTCCTGGTCAGCGCGGCGACCGCGCTGCGCATCAAGGCGGGTGAGAGGCGATGACCTGGAAGCGGTTCGCGGTCTTCGGCGACAGCCTGTCCCTCGGCGTCGGCGACCCCACGCCGGGGTACGGTGACCTGGGCTGGCCGGCCCGGGTGGAGCGCACGCTGCGGGAGGCCCAGCCGGACCTCGCCTACCTCAACACGGCACGGATCGGTGCGACCACCGCGCAGGCGCTGCGCGAGCAGACCGACCGGATCACCGCGTTCGGCCCCGACCTGCTGCACCTCAACAGCGGCGCCAACGACATCATGCGCCGCACCCTCGACTGGCACCGGATCGAGGACGACCTCCGGGCGATGTACGGGTGGGCCGCCTCGACCGGCGCCCAGTCGAGCGTCTTCACGCTCGGCCGTGCCTTCGTGATCCCGGGCCTCCCCGGCTTCACGGATCGTGTCGCCCGGCTCAACGACATCACCCGCAGGCTCGCCGCCGAACATCGGGCGATCGTCGCCGACTGCTGGGACCACCCGCTCAACGACCGCCCCGACCTGCTCAGCGCCGACCGCATCCACTTCACCACCGTCGGCCAGTCGATCATCGCGGACCTGCTGATCGAGGCGCTCGACAGGCACACCAGATGACCACATGCCAAGATGTGGATCATGAGCACGGGCGCCGATGTGGTCTTCCTGGCCGTCGTCGCGGCCCGGTTCCTGCTGCCGCTGGCCATCCCGTACCTCCCGTTGCCCGCGGTGCTCGCCTGCCTGGTGCTCGACGGCGTCGATCAGACCATCTTCCAGACTTTCGGGTACGAACCACCGGGCTATCAGTCCTACGACAAGGCGATGGACGTCTACTACCTGTCCATCGCCTACCTGTCGACGCTGCGCAACTGGACCAGCCCGACGGCGTTCCGGATCTCCCGGTTCCTGTTCTTCTACCGGCTCGCCGGCGCCCTGCTGTTCGAGATCACCCAGGCGCGCTGGCTGCTGCTGGTCTTCCCGAACGTCTTCGAGTACTTCTTCATCGCGTACGAGATGATCCGCACTCGCTGGTCCCCGGTCACCGTGCTGACCACCTGGTGGCTCACTACGGCCGCGGCGATCTGGATCATGGTGAAGCTGCCGCAGGAGTGGTGGCTGCACGTCGCCCAGCTCGACCTGACCGACGAGATCGCCGCACACCACTGGATCCTGGCGCTGATCGCCGCCCTGCTCGCCGGACTGGCCGGCACCTTTCAGCGGGTGATCAGGCCCCGGCTGCGCCCCGCCGACTGGGACTGGCGGATCCGACCCGAGCCGCTGCCGGAGCAGATCGACGAGGCGCACGAGCAGAGCGCCTGGCGGATCCGCTACGACGCCGTCTGGTCGTGGAACACGTCCGAGAAGGCGCTGCTGCTCGGCCTGATCTGCTGCGTGTTCGCCCAGATGCTGCCGGACTTCACCGGCACGACCACGGAGCTGTTCGCCGGTGTCGGGGTGGCTGTCGTCCTGAACGCGGCGATCTCCCTGGCGGTCGCCCGGCGCAACTGGACCATCCGGTCGACCGCCCGCGCGTTCGCCGCCCGCCTGCTGCTCATGATCGCCCTGGCGAGTGCCGGCGACTGGTTGCTCGGGAGGCGGCTGGACGGCTACGAGACGCTCTTCTTCCTGACCATGATCTCGCTGATCACGACCCTGCACGACCGCTGGCGCCCGATCCACGGCTACCGCACGGTCACGGCGAGAGCACCGAGCACCTGACGGCGCCGCTCGCTCGACCTGCACGTCAGTTCGGCAGCCAGTGCATCTCGTGCGCCACGGCTCTGGCGACGGAACGGACGCGACGGTGCAGTGGCGACAGGTCGGGGGAAGGACCAGGTGGAACGTCAGGCTGGGCATGCCCCGCAGGGGTCGCCAGGTGAGACCGGCCGGTTGTGTCGTGGCTGCGGCGACTCCGGCCGGGCAGGGGTAAGGCCGTCGCACAGGTCACGCTGGGACATGTCGAAAGACACCGCGGGAGTGTGGACCCGCGGCCACCGGGCGAGCCGCCGTTTGATCCCGGCCCGTCCGGTCGGGATGGCCGTGCAGATCTCGTCGGCGAACTCGGAGTCGATGCCGATGCCGATGCCGTTGTCGCTGACGGTGAACCGCCACGCGCCGCCGTCCCGGGCCGCCGTGATCCGCACGTACGGGGAACGGCCGGGGTCCCGGAATTTGATCGCGTTGCCGACCAGGTTCTGCCACAGCATGGTCAGCAGGGTGGTGTCGCCGGGTACGGTCGGCAGCCGGTCCCGCTCGATGCGGGCGCCGGTCCCCTCGATGACCCCGGGCCAGGGTCTCCTCGACCTGACCGAGCACGGTCTCGAGGTTGACGGGCCGGCTGCCGTCGTAGACTCGGCCGATCCGGAGAACGAGAGCAGGTCGTTCATCAGCCGCTCGTCGCTGGTGGTCGGGTCCCAGCGATGGACCTGGTAGAGGTCGACGTGGTCGACACCGAGCCGTCGCAGGCTGTTGTCCAGCTCGGTGACCAGCCAACGACGCGAGCTGCCCCGGGAGTGGGGATCGTCGGCCATCGGCAGACGCGCCTTCGTGGCCAGCACGATGTCGTCGCGGCGGCCCTTGATGGCCTTGCCGACCATCTCCTCGGACCCGCCGCCGCTGTAGACGTCGGCGGTGTCGATGAGGTTGATCCCGGAGGCGAGAGCGGCGTCGACGATGGCGGTCACCTGTTCCTGGGTGGTGCGGCCGATCCGGCCGAAGTTCATCGCGCCGAGCGCCAGCGAGCTGACCTGGACACCGGTGTGACCCAACGTCCGGTACTGCATGGGTTTCTCCTCGGCAAGGGTTGGCTTGGCCGCAGGACTCACGACAGGCGGCCACTGGCGTTGCTGTTTCCACCACGGTCGGCGACTGCGGAGCTGCCGCCGACCGTGGTCCTGCCCGATTACAGGAATTCGCTGCGAAAGACCGAGGCCAACTCACCTGCGCGGCGACGTCGCTCCGCAAGCTCGTCGTCGGAGAGCCGAGGCGGCGGCGCATCCTTGCCGGCGACGACATCGCCGATTCGCATGAAGTACTCGTCCTGGCCGGCGGGAGTGCACATGCAGAGCATGCGGGCGGGGGCGCCGGAGACGTTGCGGAAGTTGTGCGGCGCGTTGGCCGGGATGTTGATCGTTGAACCGGCCCGTACGACGTGCTTCTCGCCGCGGAAAGTGAACTCGATCTCTCCTTCGAGGATGGTGAACATCTCCTCGAAGTCGTGGCGGTGCGGCGGCGGACCGCCACCGTCAGGCACGCGCATGTCGATCAGGCAGTACTGACCGTTCGTCTGATCGCCGGTGATCAACATGGCATACGTGTTGCCCACCAACGAGACGTAAGTCGTGCTGGGGTCGTCCGGGTCAGCCACGGCGAGCGATCGGGACGGGTCGTCGTCGGGAATCATCAGAGCTGCTCCTTCGTGCTGACGAGTGCGTATCAGAGGGTGGAACGAGAAGTTCGCCGTTGCCTGTGGGAGGTCGCGCTTCGCACGTGCCGGCTCGCCGCCGAGCCGGCCGGGCTCGACGCCGACACCATGGTCAGCGCTCCGCGGTGGCCAGCGCGGGATAGTCGGTGTATCCGCGGTGGTCGCCGCCGTAGAAGGTGGCCGGATCCGGGTCGTTCATCGGTGCGCCGGCCCGCAGCCTGGCCGGGAGATCCGGGTTGGCCAGGGCCGCCGAGCCGACGGTGATGACGTCGGCGAGCCCAGCGTCGAGGTCGGCGGCCCGATGGTCGATCGGGGTGCCGGCGCGGTTGAGGAGCAGGGTGGTCGGCCATGCGGCACGCAACCGGCGTAGCAGGTCGTCGGGACCGGCGTGGATCAGGTGCAGGTAGGCGAGCTTCAGCGGGGCCAGTGCGCCGATCAGAGCCGGGTACAGCTCCGCGGTGTCGTACTCGCTGATGTCGTTGTAGGGGTTGGCGGGTGAGAGGCGGATCCCGGTACGCGCGGCGCCGATCTCACTGGCCACTGCCGACGCGACCTCGACGGCGAAGCGGATCCGGTTGGCGACGCTGCCGCCGTAACCGTCGGTGCGCTGGTTGGCGTTGCTGGACAGGAACTGGTGGATCAGGTAGCCGTTGGCGGCGTGGATCTCGACGCCGTCGAATCCGGCGGCGATCGCCGATGCCGCGGCGTGCCGGAACTCGTCGACCACCCCGGCGATCTCGCTGATCTCCAAGGCTCTCGGAACAGCCATCTCCTGCGGGCCGATGGCGGTGAACATGACACCGGCGGGGCGCACGGCCGACGGAGCGATCGGCTGCCGGTGGTGCGGGGTGTTGTCCGGGTGGGCGATCCGGCCGGTGTGCATCAACTGCACGACGATCCGGCCACCGGCGGCATGTACGGCGTCGGTGACCGTGCGCCAGCCGTCGATGTGATCCGCGGTGTAGATGCCGGGGGTGAGCAGGTAGCCCTGCCCGTCGGCGGAGGGCTGGGTGCCCTCGGTGATGATCAGGGCCATCGACGCCCGCTGGGTGTAGTACTCGCGGTTGAGGTCGGTGGGCACCCCGTCGGCCCGGGAGCGGTCGCGGGTCATCGGTGCCATCGCGAGCCGGTGCGGCAGTTCGATCGCGCCGACGGTGGTGGGGGTCCAGAGAGTCATCGGAGTTTGCTTTCTCAGACAGCGGCGGTAGGGGCGAGGACGACGACCTTGCCGTTGATCGGGGCGGTGGCGACCTCGGTGTGGATATGCGCCAGGTCGGCCAGCGGCACCCGCCGGGTGGCGGCCAGGCGCAGCTTGCCGGAGTCGAGCAGCGCCACCAGTTGGGCGAGCTGCGGGCCGTCGGGCCGGAAGAAGAGATTGATTCCGCGTACGCCGCGGGCCTCATCGGACGGCGCCGGCATCCACACCGTCGTGTTCACCACCACGCCGCCGTCACGGACCAGGCCCGCGGTGTCGGCCAGCTGTTCCGGGGCGACCGGCGCGAAGTTGAGGACGACGTCGACCGGTTCGGCCAGCTCGGGCAGGCCGGGGCCGTACACCTCGTCGGCGCCGGCTGCCTTGGCCTGCTCGCCGCTACGCGCTCCGGCGGTGGCGATCACGTACGCCCCGGCGTTCTTGGCCAGCTGGACCGCGTAGCCGCCGACGACGCCGCCCGCGCCATTGATCAGCACCCGCTGCCCGGCGGTCAGCTTCGCGTGGTCGAAGAGGGCCTGCCAAGCGGTGAGTCCGACCAGCGGCAGCCCGGCCACGTCCTCCAGGGGGACGCTGGTGGGTGCCGCCGTCAGGATCGGCGCCGGGGCGATGACGTACTCGGCGGCCGCGCCAGGGCTGGTCAGCGGCAAGGCGCCGATCACCGGGTCGCCGATCGCGAAGCCGGTCACGTCCGCGCCGAGCGCATCGACCGTGCCCGCGATGTCGACGCCGGGCGTGTGCGGTAGAGCCACCGGGATCGGCCCTCGCATGAAACCGGCCCGGATGTTGCCCTCGACCGGGTTGAACGACGTCGCCGCCACCCGAATCCGGACCTCACCGACGCCGGGTACGGGCTGGTCGGCCTCCTCATAGCGCAGGACCTCAGGTGCGCCGTACTCGTGGAAACGCATTGCCTTCATAACTGGACTCCTTCAAAGACCTAGATGCTTCGTTCCGAAGCACTTCCAACCGTCGCAAGCTGCTAATTCGCGAAGCGCCCTTGGGGCGACGGGAGATACATCGCAGGTGAAGATCAGCAGGATCTGACGCTCCACCGGATCCAACAGGACCCCACCGCATAACACCCCGGCCCGGAATCGCTGATCGAGAATCTCCATCCCGACATCACCGAACAGGACGACCGCCGGAGGGGTCCGCAGCAGCACCTCACCGAACAGGGAGAACACCAGTGCCGGGCAGTCCGGCAGGTGATCGACGATGAGCCGCAGAGCCGGACTGACCCGATCCATATCGCTCACCACCTCCCCCGTTCGACCGCTTGAGCATGGCGGGAATCCGGAGGCGGATGAATGTTCTCGTTGTCCATGGTCTGGCAGAACATGGATCAGCCGTTCCAGCTCGGCCTCGCTCGGCGAGCCCGGCTCGGCCTTGAAGACCAGCAGCTCTGACACTCGCCCGAATCGGCCAGTCGCCGGCTGTACGACTCCGACTCCCCGCTCCCGGATGCCGGTACCGCTCCAGATCAAGGCGATGAGCGCATCTGCCTGGCGAATATGGTCCCTTACGGAGGTGTTGCTTTTCTCGGCCATGGGCTTTCCGCCAGACCTACCCAGGTTTGAGAGACGCCGGCTGGCTTGCGCGGCCCGCGATAGACCCAGGGCAGTCTCATCAGCGTGTAGCAACCGCAAAGGTGAGCGCGGCAGCCTCCGCGAAACGACTACATCGCCTTGCTCGACCAGGCCGCCAGCGCTTACAGGCACCGATCCAGTTGATCTGGGACAACCTGAAAACCAGTCAGCGTGCGGATGCGAGAACCGATCGCGAACCGGAATTGGCTGACCCTGATCCGGCTACCTGCCTATACCCCGAACCTCAACCCGGTAAAGAGCGTTCGACGCTGAATGAAACGCCGTCTGACCAACATCGCCGCCCGTGGCGTCGACCACCTTGCCGGCCTCGTCAACGCCGACTACGCGCCTGCCGGGAACGCATCAACCTGCTCGCTGGCTTCTTCGCCTGCACCGGCACGACACTCGACCCCGACCGCCTAACGGCCGGACCTCAACCTTTCGACCTCTGCAGCCTGTCGACTGTGGCGGCTAACTGCTTGAGCTTCTCGTCGGTCGGGGAACCGGGGACGGCAGCGTAGACCATCATGTACTGCGAATGATCAACATCCAGTAAAGGCTGAGCATACATTTCTAGCTCGCCCAACGTGGCATGCCGGTAACGCTTGAGTTCGAGGTAGTGAGTCACATCCACCTCGTGCAATCGCCAAATCGCGGCGAACTCGGAACTCGCTTTCAGCAATGCCGCGACAATCTCGCCGGCCGTGCCGACCGGATTGGCGGCATACTCCACACGCAGGTCCGCGGTGAAGACCCGACCGCGCTTGGGATGGTCCTCGACCGGGAATAGCTCGCGGGCGGACGGGTCAGTGAACCAGCGGTAGACAAGGTATCGGGATAGACCGGTGAACCGTGTGTAGTCGCCGATCAGCGCCATCGCCAGTGGGTTTTGAACAAGCACTTCGCCGAGGTTGGTCATGACCAGCGCGGGCACATCATCCGAAAGTCCTTCGAAAACGCGCCACAGGGTGGGGCTGACGCCGCTGTCCTGGTCCCGCGGCGGCGTAGCGAAGCCGCCGAGCTGGAAAAGGTGGTCTCGCTCGAACCGGCTCAGGCGTAGTGCACGCGCGAGCGCGGAGAGCATCTGCTCGGACGGCATCGGTCCGCGCGGCTGCTCGATCCTGCTGTAGTAATCAACCGACATGCCCGCCAACGCCGCCACCTCTTCGCGCCGTAATCCGCCGGCGCGGCGCCGCGGCCCCCGCGGGAGCCCGACATCTTCCGGCCGCAGCGCCTCGCGGCGCGCCCGCACGAATCCCGCCAGTTGCTGCCGATCCATACCTTCCTCCCCCTACTCCAGGGGCATGATGCAACCCACCGGTCAAGGCAAGATTATCTTCGCCTCGGATGAGCGAGGCTGGCGGAGTTGACGACCTTCCTGATACGGAGACGGTGAGTGCCCGGTTGGTCAGCAGCTGTTTGACCTGGCGAGCGGCGTGGATGGCGCCGACAAAGGCCGGTGCGTGCGCGGCGGCGCGGACCGCGCGTGCGGCAGCCGGCCCGGAGATGCCGCTGCCCGCGTTGAGGTCGTCATGTAGTCGAGCGAGGGTGTCGGCGGTGGCGCGTGCGGTTTCGATGTCGAGCAGGTCGTGGATGCCGTCGCGGCTGCGGGAGGCGTCCGGCGCTGACAGCGGTGCGCAGATGTCCGTACTGGACCGCCAAGGCGACCAGTTCACCTGGTCGGCGGTCGATGTGCCAGGCGAGGGTGCGCCGGAACCGGCGGACGGTAATCGGTCCGAGCGGATCCGGGGGCACGGCTTCACCCGGCAGGTCGAGCTGGGCGGCCAGCGTGTTGATCCAGGCATGGAAGGCATCGAGCCGGTCACGCATGGTGGCGATGGTGAGAGCGCCCTGCCGGGAGTGGCCATGAAGGGAGTGGGCGCGGACGTCGAACAGCAGGTCACTGCCGTCGGTCATGCGTTCCAACACCCGTATCGCCGTGACGACGGGCCCGATCGCTACCCAAGGCGTGTCCCGCACCGGTGCTGGTGTGTGACCCGCGTGGTGGCGCGACGTCTTGGATGCCTGGCCGTGCAGGACGGCCAGACCGTCCGGCGGGTGCGCACGGCAACCGCGTCGCAAGGCGAGAGTCTCGCTGGCCCGCATTCCGGTGCGGTAGTTGATCACGACGCACGAGCTGGCGGAGACGGTACGCCGAGCAGGATGGCTGCGGAGCCTCAGACGCGCCGATGTGCTCGCCAAAGCCTGCGTCGAGCAGCTCGTGCGCTGGGACGGCGACCGCGACTGCCCCTTCGGCACGCCGGTCGACCTCGTACCCGGCAACCCGATCAGCGACGCCCTGATGACGTCCTGCGCCGTCCGCTTGGCGTTCGGCTCAGCACGGGCAGCCGCGTCTGGAGGTCAGCTCGTTCGACGCAAGCTCCGTGTGCATATCGCGCGTGTTGGGCCTCGGACACACGTTATACACAAGGCCGAGGTCGCTCCGACGACTTCGGCCTTGCGCCGCCCGGCACATGTCGCGTGCCGGGCGACTGCTGGGCTCAGCGTAGTCCGTTGCGGATCAGCACTCGGATGAGCAGGTCGGGATCGTCGCTGATGATGCCGTCGACGCCGAGGTCGATCACGCGTTGCATGATCGCTGCGTCGTTCACCGTGTACGGCACCACCTTGAGCTGGTGCCTGGTCTGCAGTGTCGACACCCGCGGTCCGTGGAAGTAGGCCGGGTTCTGCCGCAGGTACCAGTCGTCGGAGGCGGCGACCGGCTGCTGCGGGTCGTGCACCTGCCAGTTTGCCGAGACGGTGTCGGCGCCGGCGGCGCGTACCAGGGCGCCGACGTCGCGGTAGCGCCACCAGTTGAGACCGCCGGTCCACGGGCTCTTCACCGTCGGGTTGCCGTGGACGGCTTGCAGGGAGCACTCGTCGGCCAGGGTTTTGCACTCGTCCGGACCGTACTGCCAGATCAGCGCCACCGTCTCGATCCGCCGGTCCAGGGTGCGGGCGTAGCGGATGGTGCGCCAGTCGAACGACTGCACGGTCACCCGGTCGGCGAAGCCAGCCCGCTGGATCTCGCGGACCAGCGTGCGGGTGAAGACCTGATACGGCGCGGTGTCTTCGACCACCGGGCTGATCTTGGTTTCGATGTTCAGGCGTACGTCGTCGCGCCCGCTGCCGCGTACCAGCGTGAGCACCTCGCCCAGTGTGGGAATGCGCGCGCCGGGCACGGCGACCTGCTGCGGGAATTCCGGCAGCGTCCTGGACCCGCAGTCGAGGGTCTTGAGCTGGGCGAGGGTCAGGTCGTGCACCAGCTTGCCGACGTACGGGAACTTCGGGTCACCCGCCCGCACCGGCGCGGTGTCGGCGCAGTGTGAGCCGTTGACGGTCCGGTCGTGCAGGACCACCAGGTGACCGTCGGCGGTGACGCCGGTGTCGAGTTCGAGGGTGGAGATCGCCGGGTTCTTCAGCGATTGGGTGAACGCCGGCAGAGTGTTCTCCGGCAGGGTGGCCCGGCCGCCGCGGTGCGCCTGCACGTCGAACGGCGAGGTGTACGCCTTCGGCAGCCGGTGGCCGCGCTCGGCGAGCAGCGTCCGCAGCCGGTCGGGGTAGTCGGTGATGATCCCGTCCACGCCGTCGTCGATCAGCTTCGCCATGGTCGGGATGTCGTTGACGGTCCACGGGACCACCTTGATGCCGTTGGCGTGGGCGTGCCGCACCATCGCGGCGGTCACGTACGGCCGGTAGGACGGGTCGGTCACCGTGCCGTTCTGCGGGAAGCCGTGCACCGGCGAGAAGGTGGTGGCGCCGAAGCTGCGGATGGCCTTGATCGGGTCGCCGCCGAAGTCGTCGATGTCGATCCCGCCCAGCCACGGCGAAGCGCCGGGCTGGCCGGTCTGCAGGAAGTCGTAATTGGTGAGCGCCACCAGCGGCAGGCGCGGCTCGACCTGGCGCATTCGCATCAGGGCGCCCCAGTCGAAGCTCTGGACGGTGACCTGCCGCAGCAACCCGGCTTTGCGGATCTCGGCGGCGGTGATCCGCACGAACTGATCGCGCGGCGCCGTCTCGGCCGGCGCGCCGGCCTCCACTTTGGTCTCCACGTTCAGCTTCACGCCGTCCGCCCGGTACCGCTTGACGAGGGCGAAAACCTCGCTGAGCAGCGGCATGCGGGCGCCCGGCACGGCTTGTTGCCCGGGCTTGTCGGCCAGCGTCTTCGACCCGCAGTCCAGCGTGCGGACCTGTGCCAGGGTCAACGTGTTGACGTACTTGCCGACATAGGGGAACTCTGGATCACCCGCGGTCGCCGGCGCGGTGTCCGTGCACTTGGTTCCACTGACCCGTCGGTCGTGCGTGACCACCGCCTGCCGGTCCTCGGTGATCTGGACATCGAGTTCCAGCGTCGACACGCCCAGCCGCAGCGCGTTGCCGAACGAGGCGAGGGTGCTCTCCACCCGCAGGCCCAGGCCCCCGCGATGTGCCTGCAGATCGAATTCGGCCTTCCGGGCAGCGGCGCCGGCTGCCGCCGGTGCCGCCAAGGTGCTGGCAGCCACGCCGGCCGTCAGAAGTGCCACCGCACTTCGACGCATTCCCCACACGAGTATCTCCCTTCATCGGCGGGACCACGTCCGCCTCTGTCGCACAGCCTGTGAGGCACGTACGGCGACCGAAGAAGCACTGAGATACATCGTGATGAATCGCCGTCGACGGCCGGACGAAACCCACCGCCACATGCGCCGGCGTCGGGTGCAAGTGCCTGATCCACTAATCGGCGAGGTCGGCGAGCCACCACGACAACGACGGGGCGATGGCTATATGGCTGCCGTGGTGCGCCGCACGACCAGGGTCGGTGACAGCTTGACCTGGGCGGTGCGGCGGTCGCGCTGGCCGATGCGGTCGACCAGCAGGCGGGCGGCGTTGGCGCCCATCTGCCGGCCGTCCTGGTCGACGCTGGTCAGGGATATCGGGCCGAACGCGGCGAGGGCGCTGTTGTCGTAGCCGGCGACCGAGATGTTGCCGGGCACCGACAGGCCTGCTTCGGCGATCGCCTCCAGTGCGCCGAGCGCGACGACGTCGGCGCCGGCGAAGATGGCGGTGGGCCGCACCGGGCGGGCGAGCAGTTGCTGGGCGCCCAGGTATCCGCCGGCCTGGGTGTAGCTGGTCGACGCGATGTCGATCTCGGCTTCCAGGCCGTGGGCGGTCATCGCCTGGCGGTAGCCGTGGGCGCGTTGCGCGTTGGGCATCTCGGCGAGCCGGACCCGGTCGGTTTCGTGGTGCTCGATGTGCGCGATGCGGCGGTGGCCCAGCTCGACGAGGTGGTCCACGACCAGGGCGGCGCCGGCGAGGTCGTCGTCGGTGACGCTGTCGTAGGCCGGGGAGGTGCCGTGCCGGCCGACGACCACGGTCGGCACGCTGCGGGCGACCTCGTTCAGGCGGCTTTTGGCCGACACCGGGGCGATCAGGATGAGGCCGTCCATGCTGCGGTCGATCATCGCGTCGATGACCCGGGCTTCGGCTTTCTCGCCGTTGCAGCCGGGTGCCAGCAGTACCTGGTAGTCGCTGTCGCCGAGCTGGGCGGTGATGCCGTCGAGGATGTCGGCGAAGAACAGGTTGCGCAGCTCCGGCAGCATCACGCCGATCGTGTAGGTCTGCCCGCGCAGGCCTCGGGCGGCGGCGGACGGGCGGTACCCCAGCTCGGCGATGGCCAGCTGCACTTTGGCGCGCATGGCCGGGCTCGCGCCGTACGCGTTGCGCAGCACCTTGGACACGGCGGTGGTGGACACCTGGGCGTGGCGCGCGACGTCGACGATGGTGACGCGACGGGTCGCGGGCTTGTCCACCTGGCCTCCTCGGGGCTGAGTGACGGGTCGAGCAAAGCGTACTGATCAGCGTGGCGGCCCGGTCGTGCCCCGTGGGACGGCGGTGGGGGAGAGCTTCAGCTGGGCGGTCGGGCGGGTGGGATCGGTGCTGGGGTCGAGCAGCAGCCGTGTGGCCGTGCTGCACGCACTCTCCCTGCTTGGTGAAACGTTACCCACGATAGAGATCATCGGCGCCCTGCGGAAGCCGGGGGCTGTCGCCGGGAAAAGGCAGTCGCGAACCTCTTGACGCTGTTCGGCACGCGCTCGTAAGGTCGGCGAAACATTTGGAAAACGTTACCCACATCACGCCGGCGCCGTGGTGGCCGCCCCGACGCGGCGTCGGTGCCGCGGCCGTCCACCTGATCATGAAACGATTCAGCAAGGTGGGTTCTCCGTGACAACCGATCTGCAAGAACGACTCCCGGAACGGACCGCGGTCCCTACCCGGTCCCGCCGGGGACGTGCCGCACCACCGTGGTGGTTCACCGTCCCGGCACTGCTGCTGTTCACCTTCGTGGTGCTCGTCCCGAGCGCCCGCGGGGTCTACTACGCCTTCACCGACTGGGACGGCCTCGACCCGGACTTCGCCGTCATCGGCCTGGACAACTTCACCGCCATCGCCGACGACCCGGACGCGCTGCAGGCCATCTGGCACACCCTGCTGATCGCCGTCGCGATCACCGTGATCCAGAACGGCATCGGTCTGCTGCTGGCCCTCGGCGTCAACACCATGATCAAGAGCCGGAACTTCCTGCGCGCCCTGCTGTTCGCCCCGGCGGTGATCACTCCGATCGTCACCGCCTACCTGTGGCGCAACCTGCTGGGTCCGGACGGCGCGGTCAACAGCCTGCTCAGCGCGATCGGTCTGGACTCCTGGCGGCAGAACTGGCTCGGCGACCCCGACCTGGCTCTCTGGATGATCGTCCTGGTGGTGGTGTGGCAGTTCGCCGGCTACTCGATGGTCATCTTCCTGGCCGGGCTGCAGTCGATCCCCAAAGAGATCTACGAAGCGGCCGCCATCGACGGCAGCGGCCCGGTCCGCCGCTTCTGGTCGGTCGTCCGCCCACTGCTGGCACCGGCGCTCACCATCAACCTGATGCTGTCGATCATCGGCGGGATCAAGCTGTTCGACCAGGTCTACGCCCTGACCGGCGGCGGACCCGGGCACGCCACCGACACCATCTCCACGCTGATCTACAAGGACGCGTTCACCCTCGGCGAGTTCGGCTACAGCATCGCGCTCGCCGTGGTGCTCACCGCCATCGTCGCGGTCGCGTCCGCCGGCCAGTACGCCGTCCTGAACCGCAATGAGAGGGCCGCGTCATGAACCGCTACACCCGGCGTACCCTCGCGCTCGAAATGCTCATGATCGCGGTGGCGATCGTCTTCGCCTTCCCGGTCTACGTCCTGGTCAACCTCGCGATCCGGGCCCCGTCCGACACCTCGTCCCCGATCAGTCCCACCACCGCACCCACCCTCGCCAACTTCACCCAGGCGTGGCAGGAAGGCGGTCTCGGCGGTGCCCTGATCAACAGTGTGATCGTGACCGCGGTCAGCGTCCTGATCGTGCTCGCCGTGTCGTCGCTGGCCGCCTATCCCCTCGCACGTTCCACCGCGCACTGGTCCCGCGGCACCTTCCTGCTGATCATGCTCGGCCTGATCCTGCCGTTCCAGCTGGCCGCGCTGCCGCTCTACCAGACCATCCGCGACCTGGGGCTGCTCGGCTCGGTCTGGTCGCTGGTGCTGTTCTACGCCGGGTTGCAGGTCCCGTTCACCACGTTCCTGTACGTCGGCTTCCTGCGGGCGCTGCCGCGCGACTTCGAGGAGGCCGCCACCATCGACGGCTGCGGGCCGCTGACCGCCTTCCGCTACGTGGTGCTGCCGATGCTCAAGCCGATCACGGTGACCGCGCTGGTGCTCAACACCGTCAGCGTGTGGAACGACTTCTTCACCCCGCTGCTCTACCTGTCCGGCAGTGATCAGCAGACCATGCCGGTCGCGGTCGCCGGGTTCGTCGGCCAGTTCGTCTCCGACTGGAACCTCATCTTCGCCGCGCTGCTGATCAGCATCGTCCCGGTGCTGGCGGTCTACCTGGCCCTGCAGCGCAGCATCATCAACGGATTCGCGGGAGGGCTGAAGGGATGATCCCCTACGGCTTGCAGACAGAACAGCGCACCGAGCCCCTCGGACTCGGCGAACCCCAGCCGCGGTTGTCGTGGAAGCTGCGCTCCGATCGGCGCGGTGCGGCGCAGAGCGCCTACCGCATCACGGTGACCGCCGGCGGCGAGATCGTCTGGGACACCGGCCGGCGCGAGTCCGCCGACACCATCCTCATTCCCTGGGAAGGCGCGAGGTTGCGCTCGGCGACCCGCTATCACTGGCGCGTCGAGATCTGGGACGAGCAGGGTACGCCCACCGGCGCCGCCGAGACCTGGTTCGAGACCGGCCTGCTGCACCCCGAGGACTGGACCGCGGTGTGGATCGGCCGCGATCCGGTGGCGCTGCCGCCGGTCGACCCGCCGACCGACGAGGACCTCGTCTCGCCCGGCCCGCAGGAGGCGCCGCTCTACCTGCGGCACGGGTTCCGGCTGGCGCAGCGCCCGGTGCGCGCCCGGCTGTACGCCACCGCCCGCGGGGTCTACGAACCGGAGCTCAACGGCGCCCGCGTCGGCGACCGGGAACTCGCGCCGGGCTGGACCGAGTACCACCACCGGATCCAGTACCAGACCTACGACGTCACCGATCAGCTGCGAGCCGGCGACAACTCCCTCGGCGCGGTCGTCGCCGACGGCTGGTGGAGCGGCTACGTCGGCTTCGACCCGCGCCGCCCGGCCCGCCACTACGGCGACGCGCCCGCCTTCCTCGCCCAACTGGTGGTGGACCTCCCGGACGGCTCCCAGCAGATCATCGCCACCGGCGGCGACTGGACCGAGAGCGACGGCCCGATCCGGTCCGCCGACCTGATGATGGGCCAGTACGTCGACGCCCGCCGCGCCGTGTCGGCCGACCGGTCGGTCGCCGTGCTCGACACCGGGACCGGGCCGCTGGTCGCCGAACCCGACGAGCCGATCCGGGTCGTCACCGAGCTGCCGGCCGTCGCGGTGGACCGGCGGGGACCGGACCGGTTCGTCATCGACTTCGGGCAGAACCTCGTCGGCCGGGTGCGGCTCACGTTGCCGGGAATGCCCGGCGGCCGGCGGATCGTGGTCCGGCACGCCGAGGTCCTGGCGGACGGCGAACTCTACGTCGCGAACCTGCGCCGGGCCGCCGCCACCGATACCTACCTCACCGCCGGCGGCGACACCGAGACCTTCGAACCGCGGTTCACCTTCCACGGCTTCCGGTACGCCGAGGTCACCGGCTGCACCGAGGCACCCGGCGCGGTGGCCCGGGTGTTGCACAGCGACACACCCTGGACCGGCCGGTTCGAGTGCGACGACCCGCTCGTCAACCAGTTGCACGCCAACATCGGCTGGGGGCAGCGCGGCAACTTCGTCGCTGTACCCACCGACTGCCCGCAACGCGACGAACGACTCGGCTGGCTCGCCGACGCCCAGGTGTTCGCGCCGACAGCGACCCGCAACGCCGACGTGTCCGCGTTCTTCGCCCGCTGGCTGCGCGACGTCGTCGACGGCCAGAACGACGACGGCGCGTTCCGGGACGTCGCTCCGATCATCGCCTTCGAGCGGGAGGGCGCCCCGGCCTGGGGCGACGCCGGCGTGATCATCCCGTGGTTGCTGTGGCGCACCTACGGCGACCGGCGGACCCTGGAGCGCTGCTTCGACGCGATGGCCGCCTGGGTGCGGCACATCCACCGGCACAATCCGGGCCTGATCTGGCAGCACCGCACCGGCAACTCCTACGGCGACTGGCTCCAGATCGACGCCGACACGCCCCGGGACGTGCTGGCGACCGCGTACTTCGCGCGCAGCACGGAGATCGTCGCGGCGGCCGCGGACGTGCTCGGCCGGCCGTCCGGCGAGTGGACGGCCCTGCACGCCGCGATCAAGCGGGCGTTCGTCGCCGCGTTCGTGGGGGACGACGGCAGCGTCAAGGGTGCGACGCAGACCTCGTACCTCCTGGCCCTGGGTTTCGGTCTGCTCCCGGAGAACCTCGCCGGAGCGGCGGTCGCCCACCTGGCGGCCGACATCGAAGGCCGCGGCAACCGGCTGACCACCGGCTTCGTCGGGGTGTCGCTGTTGTGCCCGGTGCTGTCCGAACACGGTCGCAGCGACCTCGCCTACGCACTGCTCCACCAGGACGAATACCCCTCCTGGATGTACTCGATCCGGCACGGCGCCACCACGATCTGGGAGCGCTGGGACGGCTGGACCGACCACGGCGGCTTCCAGTCCGCCGCGATGAACTCCTTCAACCACTACAGCCTGGGCAGCGTCGGCGACTGGCTCTACGGCCGGGTCGCCGGCATCGACCAGACACCGGACTCGGTCGCCTGGTCCGAGCTGCTGCTGCGCCCCACCCCGGGCGGGCGCCTCACCTGGGCCCGCGCCGAGCAGGAGACCGCCCGCGGCCTGGTGGCCTGCGGCTGGTCCCGCGATGACGACCGGCTCACCGTGACCGTCACGGTGCCGCCGGGCTGCACCGCCGTACTGCGGATTCCGACCACCGACCCCGGCAGCGTGCGCGAGAACGACCTGCCCGCCGCCGACACACCCGGGGTCGCCCGGGCCGAACCGTCCGCCGCCGGGCTCACCCTGCGGCTGACGTCCGGCCGCTACGCCTTCACCGCTTCCACCACCCCGTCTGATTCATCTCCACAGTGGGAGAACGCATGCGTACTCGCAGATCGGCGGCCGTCGCCGCCGCGATGACCGCCGCCACCTTGCTCGCCGCCTGCTCCAGCGGCACCGGATCCGGATCCGGTGCCGGCGGCGACAACCAGACGCTCACCATCGCCTCGGTCGACCAGGGCTCCGTCGAGAAGGTCGTCGACGCGTTCAAGGCCGCCAACCCCGGTGTCACGGTCAACCTGACGACCAGCGGCGCCGACCAGTACCAGCAGCAGATCCGCACCCAGTTGTCCTCCGGCACCGCGCCGGACGTGATGACCGTGTGGCCGGGCAACGGCAACCCCGGCGCCACGTACGTGATCGCCAAGCCCGGCTATCTGCTCGACCTGTCCGACCAGCCGTGGGCCGGGCAGCTGCCGGAGTCATTCAAGAAGGTCGCCCAGTACGAGGGCAAGACCTACAACGCGCTGTTCGGGCTCAACGGCATCGGCGCCGTCTACAACGACGAGGCCATGACGAAAGCCGGCCTGACCGCGCCGGGCACGTGGACCGACCTGCTGACGTTCTGCAAGGACGCGGCCGGCAAGGGCACTCCCGCCTTCGCGCTCGGCATCCAGGACAACTGGGTCACCCAGATCGCCCTGTACGCCCTGGTCGCCACCACCGTCTACGGCACCGACTCCGACTTCGACACGAAGATGGCCGCCGGCCAGGCCACCTTCGCCGGTTCGCCGTGGACCACCGCGATGGCCAAGTACCAGGAGATGAACAGCGCTGGCTGCTTCCAGAAGGACCCCCTGGGAACCAGTTACGAGGCCAGCCAGACGCTCGCCGCCACCGGGAAGACGCTCGGCATCATTCAGGGCAACTGGATCATCGGGTTGCTCAAGCAGAAGAACCCCAGCGGCACGTTCACCATGAAGGCGCTGCCCGCCACCGACGACCCGGCGAGCTTCGTCATGCCCGCGGCCGCCGGAGCCGGGTACGGCATCAACGCCAAGGCCAAGAACAAGGAACTCGCGCTGAAGTTCGTCACCTTCGTGATGTCGCCGGCGGGCATGAAGATCTTCAACGAGGCGCAGGGCAGCCTGCCGACCCTGCCGGACGCCGGCACCACCGTCGACCCTGGCCTGGCCGACCTGACCACGTTCGTCAAGGACAACCGCACCGTGCCGTTCATGGACCAGCTCTGGCCCAACGCCAAGGTGCAGCAGACCATGCTCAGCGGCCTGCAGGAGATCTTCAGCAACCAGGCGACGGCCGACGAGGTCCTCACGGACATGGACACCGACTACAAGGCGGGATCGTGAAACGACGTACAGCACTCGGATTGTCCCTTGCCGTCCCCTCCGCGACCTTGCTGACCGGCGGCCCGGCAGAGGCGACAGGCACCAGTCATGGCCTGCGCGTGGTCGGCCTGCGGGTCGACGGCCGCCCCGACCGGCCTCTCGGCCTCGACAGCCGCAACCCCGTGCTGAGCTGGCGGTTCGCCGAGACCTCATCCGCTGCCGCCGACCGGCAGACCGCGTACCAGATCCGGGTCTGGGACGCGGGCCGTGACCGGCTGCTCTGGGACTCCGGCAAGGTCAGCTCGCCGGTCCAGTCCGGCGTCCGATACGGCGGCAAACAGCTCACCTCCCGCCAGCGACTGAGCTGGCAGGTCCGCGCCTGGGACGCCAGCGGTCACGCCACCGGGTGGAGCGCGCCGTCGTCCTGGGAGATGGGCCTGCTCGACCAGGGCGACTGGGGAGCCGCCCGGTGGATCGAACACCCCGGACGCACCGAGACCCAGCCGATGCCGATCTTCGCCCGGCAGTTCACCGCCGACCCGCGCCGCAAGGTCGCCCGGGCGCGGCTCTACCTCTGCGGCGTCGGCATGCACCTCGCCACCGTCAACGGGCGCGGGCTGACCGACGAGGTGCTGGCGCCCGGCTACGCCAACTACCAGCTCTCGGCCGAGTACCGCGTCTACGACATCACCGGCGACCTGCGCAAAGGGACCAACGCCGTCGGGGTACGCCTCGGCAACGGCCCCGCCTACGTGCGGCGCAGCGTCACCAACCCGGCCGTCGGGCGGACCGCGCCGTACTCCTGGTGGCAGAGCCAGCTCAAGGGCAGCGGCACGCTGACCGCCGACGTCGAGGCCGGCGCCACCACCGTCACGCTGAGCGCCGTCACCGGCTACCACGTCGGCGGCACGATCAACGTCGACACCGGCGACGGCGGCGTCAACCTGGAATCCCGGGTCATCACCGCGATCGGCACGGACAGCATCACTTTCACGCCCGGCCTGTCGAAGCCGCACCCGGCCGGGGCGGCGGTCACCGGCTCCGGCAACAACATCGCCGCCAGTGACGCCAGCGCGGGAGCGGCCGTCACGCCTCGGTTCATCGCGCGACTCGAGATCACGTACACCGATGGTCGCGAGACGGTGATCGTCTCGGACCGTGAGTGGCGCACCGCGCTCGGCGCCCTCCAGACCGACGCCTGGTATTCGGGCTCGGATTACGACGCCCGCCGGGAACAGCCCGGCTGGGACCAGCCTGGTTCCGACCGGTCGGCGACCGCGAAGCGGCGGGACGGCACCCCCACCGGCTGGATCGCCGCCGGCATCGCGCCGCCGCCGAACCTGGCGACCAAGCTGGTCGGCCGCACCGCACCGCCGATAACGATCGCCGACCGGTACGAACCGGTGAAGATCACCAACCCGGTGCCGGGCACGTGGGTGTTCGACCTCGGGCAGAACATCGTCGGGTTTCCCCTGCTCAAGCTCACGGGTGGAGTCCCGGCCGGCACCACGATCCGCATCTCACCGGCCGAATCCCTCGCGGCTGACGGCACTGTGGACCAGGCGTCGCTCAAGGGCGGTGGCGGCAGCCGCGGTGTCGACCTGTTCAACACCTACACGACGGCCGGGCTGCGCGGCGGTGAGACCTGGCGGCCGGACTTCAACTACTTCGGCATGCAGTGGGTGCAGGTCACCGGCCTGCCTCTCGACTACGTCCCGGCCACGGACACGATCACCGGACTGCGGGTGCAGGCCGAGACGCCGCTCGCCGGCGCGGTGACCACCTCGAACGCCCGGGTCAACCGGATCCACCAGATGGCCTGGTACTCGTTCGCCGGCAACATCATGAGCGTCTTCACCGACTGCCCCGGCCGGGAGAAGCTGTCCTACCCGGCCGACTACACGATGCCGATGGGCTCGATCCACCGCGACTTCGACCTCTCCGCCTACCTGCGCACCCACGAACGGCACCTGGTCGAAGGCCAGTCCATCGCGGACACCCCGATGGCCGGCAACGTCGCCCTCAAGACCCCGGTCTACGACTGGGGCTACACCGGCCGCTTCGGCGACGAGATCAACTGGGGCAACGCGATAATCCTGGTGCCCGGCTTCCTGCGGCAGCTGTACGGCGACACCGAGACGGCGGCCCGCTACTACGAGCCGATGGTGCGGTTCGCCGACTACATCGCCCGGCAGAAGGCGGTCGGCAACATCGTCGACGCCGCCCTCGCCGACTGGGTGTCGGCCGAGCCGGTCTCCGGGCGGATCACCGGCACCTGGGGCTACTACCTGATGATCAAGGAGCTGGCCGAGCTGGCCCGGCTGACCGGACATCAGGCGGACGCCGCCAAGTACACCGCCCTGGCGGCCGACATCAGGACGGCGTTCAACAACGCCTTCTGGGACCCGGCGCGGCGCCTCTACGCGGACAACGGCGCTGTCTCCCAGTCCGCGCAGGCGCTCGCCCTGGACGCCGGTCTGGTGCCCGGGCCCGAGCGGCAGGCCGTCCTCGACGGGCTGGTGGCGATGATCTACGCCTTCCACCCGAACGGCGACGGACCGCACTTCAGCGGCGGCACCATCGGCATGGCCCCGACCGTGCGGGCGCTGTCCGCGGGTGGCCGCGACGACGTGCTGTGGGACCTGATCCTTCAGGACGAGCAGCCCAGCTACGGCTACTTCATGGAGCCGACGGTCGCCAACCCGGGCGGGATGACGACCATGGGGGAGCGGTGGAACCGCGGCGACTCCAAGAACCACATGATCCTCGCCCAGATCGAGGAGTGGTTCCACGCCGGCCTCGCCGGCATCCGCGCCGCCGAGGGCACCACCGCCTACCGGGACCTCGTCATCCAGCCCAAGGTCGTCGGTGACCTGACCTTCGTGAAGGGCCACTACACCACGCCGCAGGGCACCGCCCGGTCCGAGTGGAAGCGCGAGGGCAACCGGCTGCGACTGACCGTCACCGTCCCGCCGAACACCACCGCCCTCATCCAGGTGCCGACGCTGGGCGGCCGGGTCACCGGCACCCCGCGCCGGGCGAAGTTCCTGCGCACCAGCGGCGGCTACGCCGAATACCGGGTGCCGTCCGGCACCTACACCTTCACCACCCGATGAGACCCGGCCCGGCCTCCGCACCGTCCGCGGAGGCCGGCCCGGTCACGGCGAGAGGCACCACGTGGACTTCCCCGACGACTTCCTGTGGGCAGCGCCACCTCGGCCCACCAGGTCGAGGGCGGCAACACCAACAACGACTGGTGGGACTTCGAACACGACCCGGCGTCGCTCGCGCGGGCGTCGTCCGGCGATGGCATCGACCATTTCCACCGGTACGCCGAAGACTTCGCGCTCCTGGCATCGCTGGGACACAACACCCACCGGCTGTCGATCGAATGGTCACGTATCGAACCCGCGCCCGGCGAGTTCAGTCGCGCCGCGCTTCTGCACTACCGACGGGTTCTGACGGCACTACGCGGCACCGGCATGACCGCGTTCGTCACCCTGCACCACTTCACGCTGCCGCGCTGGTTCGCTGCCCGCGGTGGCTGGCTCGCCCCGGACGCGGTCGACACCTTCGCCCGCTACTGCCGCCACATCACCGCCGAGCTGAGCGACCTCGTGCCGTTCGTCTGCACCGTCAACGAGCCGCAGATGGTCGCCCTGCACGGCTATCTCGAGGGCTACCACCCACCGGGAGTCACCAATCCGATGAAGTGGCGCCGCGTCGGCGAGGTCCTGCTAGACGCCCACTTCGCCGCCGTCCGTGCCGTCCGCGCCGTCAGCGACGCGCGGGTCGGGCTCGCCGTACAGCTACCCCTGCTGGAACCGGCTGACGAGGCACCCGAGACCGCGGGATTCCGGGCCATCCGGTACGAGATCGTCGACCGCCATCTCGACGAACTGACCGGACCTGATGCCGGCGACTGGCTGGGCGTGCAGTACTACCGCAGACAATGGGTCGATCCGGCCTCGCCCACCCTGTTCGCCCCGCCACCGCCCGGCACGCCGCTGACTCAGATGGGCTGGGCCGTGCACCCGGACGGCCTGCGCCAGATGCTGCACCGGGCCGCGAAAACCGGCCTGCCGCTGTACGTCACCGAGAACGGCATCGCCACCACCGACGACACCGAACGTCTCGACTACCTCATCACCCACCTGGCCGCCCTGGCTCAGGCCCGCACCGAAGGTATCGACGTCCGCGGCTACCTGCATTGGTCCGCCTTCGACAACTTCGAGTGGAGCGAGGGCTACCGGCCGACGTTCGGGCTCATCGCCGTAGGGGACGACTTCTCCCGAACGCCCAAACCCAGCGCCCACGCCTTCGCCCGCCTCGCCCGCACCGGCCGCCTGGACGCGTTGCCCGACCCCGACGAGCGGACGCCAACGCCGTGACGCTCCGATCGCCGGGCGGACTGGAGCTCTCACCCCGCTGCGGCCGTCAGGGCGCGGGTCGTGGCCGGCACCAGGGGGCAGCTGCTGCGGTACTGCCGGATGCCCGACTGGTCCGCCAGCGGGCAGAGGAACTGGCTGAACCGGGTGTCGTTGTCGATGAAGATCTTCAGCCAGGGGATCATCGTGCGGGCGAGGGTGGTGCTCGGCTGGCCGATGTAGTTGTGGCCGGCACCGGTGATCTCGAGGTAAGCGCGCTCGGTCGTGGCCGGGATGGTGTTGTACAGGCTGGTGAGCCGGGACGGTGGGACGAGCGTGTCGTTCTGCATCGCGTAGATCAGCGTCGGCACCCGGTTGCCGGCCAGGGTGTTCGAGGGCAGGTAGGGTGCGTTGCCGATGGCGGCCTTGAGGGACGGGCGCCGCAGGGCCGCGTCGAGCGCGCCGCCGCCGCCCATGGAGTGTCCCGCGACGGCGAGTCTGCCCGGGTCGAGCCGGCTGCGCACCGAGCTGCGCTGCGCCAGGTAGTCCAGTGCCGCGAGCAGTTGCGTACCGCGGCTGGTGGGGCTGTCGTTGAGGTTGTTCGTTTCGATCCCGAACACGATGAAACCCTGACTGGCCAGCCGCGAGCCGAGCCAGGCGATGCCGGGCCAGGTGCCGTTGAGGCCCGGGGAGATGGCGAGGCCGCCGAAGGTTCCCTGGCTGGTGTCGGTCGGGTAGTAGATGACACCGCCGCCGAAGCCGTTGCCGCGCGGCACGCTGACCGAAGCGGTGGCGAACGGTCCGGTCACCGCTGCCACGCTTGCGGCGGTCGGGGCCGGGCCGCGCTGGTACGGATTGGCTGCGGCCGAGGCGGGCTGCGCCGCAGAGGTGGCGGCCAGGCCGGCGGTGAGGGCGATCGCGGTGAGTGCTCGTCGTACGAGCGTGATCGATGACCGCCGGCTCGCGGACGGCATGCGGTTCTCGTCTGACATCGGGTTCCTCCTGGGGCGTGGCTGCGGCTACTCGCCAGCCGCTGTTTCATGAGTAGGACATCGATGATGCTGGATGAAAAACGTTATCCACGTCAAGCGGCAAACATTCGCTCAACCGCTCGAATCCGCCTTGACCGTCGAGGTAACGATGTCTATGTTCGGCTAACACGCGAGAAACGTTGTCCAGCGATGAGGCCCTGCGGCATCCGTGGGGGCCGCTGCGTGCGTCAATCAATGCCAACAGCCGGCGCGCGCCCACCCCACTCGATGAAACGTTACAAAACAATCACTAACGGCGATGTCCGGAAAGAAGAGGTCTGATCATGGATACGCGAATGACCCGGAGAACCTTGATCGGCGGGTCGCTGTCCGTGGCCGCCGCCGTCAGCATGCCGGCGCCGGCGCACGCCCACGGCGGACGACGCGACGTCGCGGCCACCCGCTACGGCCGGGTGCGCGGGCGGCGCGAGGACGGCATCGTCAAGTTTCTCGGCGTCCCCTATGCGACCCCGCCACTGGGCGAGCTGCGTTTCCGGGCCCCGAAGCCGCCCCGGCCGTGGTCCGGCGTGCGTGACGCGGTCGACTTCCCCCACCCGGCCTTCCAGGCGCCGGGCGGTGAGATGGGGCCGACCGGCAACGGCCGGATGCCGGCACCGTCGGAGGACTGCCTCTACCTCAACATCTGGACCCCGGCAGCCGACCGCCGGCGCCGGCCGGTGATGTTCTACAACCACGGCGGCGGCTACATGATCGGCTCCGGCTCCGCCACCGGTCAGGACGGCAGCCGCCTGGCCAAGCTCTACGACGTGGTGGTCGTCGAGTCCAACCATCGGCTGGGACTGCTCGGTTACCTGTTCCTCGACGACCTCACCCGTGCTGACTACGCCGCGAACCAGGGCATGCTGGACATCCGCGCCGCGCTGCGCTGGACGGCGGAGAACATCGACAACTTCGGCGGCGATCCGGACAACATCATGGTCTGGGGCGAGAGTGGCGGCGGCGCCAAGACCGCAGCCGTCTGCACCATGCCGTCCGCGGCCCGGCTGTTCCACAAGGCGTCGATCGAGAGCGCCGCGCCGCTGCGCTTCCCCACCCGCGACGGCGCAGGCGCCCGCGCCGAGCGCACCCTGCACCTGCTCGGCCTGACCCGGGCGGACATCCCTCGCTTGCACGAGATCCCGGCCGCCCGGTTGCTGGAGATTCAGCAGTCCGAGGCCGCGAACGGTGTCGCGCCGTGGGGCGAACCCGACCCGCTGCCCGGCTTCGGCGCCTTCGTCGACGGCCACGTCATCCCGCGCCACCCGTTCGCCGACGGCGCCGCACCCTGGTCCGCCGGCAAGCCGCTGATGGTCGGCACCACCCGCGACGAGACAGTCTTCTTCAGTCTGTTCGGCCCACCGGACATCTTCCGCATCGACGACGCAGGCCTGCGCCGCGAGCTGAGCCGCACCTACCAGGGCACCGAACTCGACCGGATCATCGCCACCTTCCGCACGTCGCGGCCCGCCGCCACTCCGGCGCAGCTCTACTTCGCGATCACCACCTCACCGATCTGGCGCGACGCCATCAAGATCGCCGAAGCCAAGGTCGCGCAGCGCCGGGCACCGGTGTACATGTATCAGCTCGCCTACCCGGACCCGGCCCTCGTGCCGGGCACCGACTTCCCGCTCGGGTCGCCGCACGCCGCCGACATCCCCCTGAAGCTCGCCAACACCCCCGACGACCAGCCGGCCGGCGAGCGGGCGACCGCCCGGCACATGAGCGCGCTGTGGGCGGGCTTCGCCCGCGACGGCCGCCCGAACGCGCCGCGGGTGCCGGCGTGGCCGGCCTACACGCCGAACAGCCGTGCCACGATGTGGATCGACGCCCGATGCAAGATCGTTCTCGACCCGGACCGGCCGGAAAGACTCTTCTGGGAGAGCCGCGAGCCGAGACGTTCCTGAGACGGCGCTTCCGTCCTCGACGGGCCCGTCCGTGCGTGGATGGGAGCCCCCGAGCGTCCGGCGAGCGAAGCTCAGGGTTCAGCGCCGTCGCCGCCGGTGTCCGCCCGCTCGGCCCGTACGTGTGTCAGCGTCCCCGCTGCGTCACCCGGAAGACGCGCAGGTTCGGGTCGGCCGCGATCTGCGCCTCGGTGTACTTGATGGTGTCCCAGCCCTTCCGCGAGTAGAGCTGGGTCTGGTCGGCGTACCAGGGTGAGTTCGGGTTCGTCGACTGTGAATAGGTCAGGATCTGCCGGCCCGACGGGCCGTTGCGGCCGAGCTCGACCGCCATCACGAACGACGTTCCGTGTACGACCTGCGGGTACCCCACGCCCGGCACGAGCGGGTTGGTGATCACGTTGAAGACGCCGGCCTCGCCGCGGCCGCCGTGGATGGGGATGCGCCGTTCGCCACGGCTGTCGGTGTGGATGTCGCCCAGCTTCGCGTCGAGCGGGATGCCGGCGAGCCGTTGCACGGCGTCGGCGAGCGCTGCCCGTACCCGTGGATCTGTGGTGTTGAGACGGCGCGGTGTGCGCACCGGGTCGGTGGCGTCGAAGGTGTCGGCGAACCTGATTCCGCCCGCCAAGGCGAACTCGGTGAACAGGTGCGCGCCCCGGCTGTCCAGGTCGACACGCAGGTCGAAGCGGGACAGCGCCTCGCAGGCCGCGGTGAGATCGACGGTCGCGCCGTTCGAGGCGGTCGCGGTCGGCTCCCGGCGGCAGAGCGCGACCAGGTCGTCGCGGACAAGTTCGGCGCCGTGCACCCGGTTGCCGAACGTGACGTTCCAGAGGCGGGCGGTGGTGAAGCCCTTGCCGCGCAGGCCGTCCGTGCCGGCGAGGCGCTGCTGGATCTGGTCGAGCCCGAGCCGGGTACGCAGGCTGCGCTGGGTGCGTTCGCTGCCGAGGATCCGCGGGAAGCCCTCCAGCGGCGCCGCCGGGCTGGCCAGCCAGTGACTGTCGTTGGAGTTGGTGACGTAGTCGTCGCGGAACCGCACCGGCAGGTTGGCCGGGCCGAGAATGCCCGGGACTGCGGCGTCGGGGTCGGCGCCGAGCCCGCAGTCCGACCGGGAGCCGTCCAGGACCGCCTGGCCGCTGGCGGCGTAGAGCGGCTGGAACGGCGCCGGGATGCAGGCGGTCGCGAGCGCATCGGTCACCCGGGGAACGACCGAATGATCGCCGTAGAGCGCCTCGCCGCGCGCGTCGGCCGCGATCACGTTGACCCAGGGCAGGAACTGGTACCGGTCGAGAACCTGCTTGAGCGCTCGGACGTCCTTGGCCTGGCCCATCCGCAACCACCCGTCGAAGGCGCGGTTGTTGGCCGCGTTGACGTCGGTGATGGCGTACGCGGTGGCCGGCGTCCAGTCGAAGGTGCCCGGCACCACGGCCACCGGGCCGTAGCGGGTGTCGTGGAAAGTACGGCTGACCGCGCCGCTGCCGGTCTGCACCGTCACCGTGCGGGTGCCCATCCGCTCGGGCCGGCCGTCGACGTAGTAGGAGGTGGGGTCCCCGGACACGAGGCTCAGGCGGTGCCACACGAACCGGCGCGCGGTGGAGACGGTGTGGCTCCAGGCGACGGTGCGGTTGTGCCCGATCTCGATGATCGGGTCGCCGATCAGCGCGGCACCCTCGACGTCGTAGCGGCCGGGGACCTTGAGGTGCATCCGGTAGAACCGTTCGGCGCCCTGCCACGGGAAGTGCGGGTTGGCCAGCACCATCCCGTTGCCGTTCGTGGTGGCCTGCGCGCCGAGGCCGTAGGCGTTGCTGCCGATGCCGGCGCTCGCCCCGTCGAGAGCGGCAACGACCGCGGCGGCGTCAGGAGTCTCCGGGGCCGCCGCGGGCCCGGCGGCTGTCGGTGGCGTCGCGGTGACGATGCCGTCGAGCAGTGCCCGGGAGCCGGCCCGGACCATGCTGTCCCACGACGTACGCCACACGTCGATCTCGGTGAGCGGGCGCACCCAGGCCTTGCCGCGGCACGCCGGATCGGTGAGGCGTTGCACGCCGGTACGGCGCAGGAAATGGTTGTAGCCGGCGACGAAGCCGCGGATCTGGTCACGGACGTCGTCGGACGGTGACTGCACACCGTCACGGCGCCCCTGGAGCAGCCGCTCGGCGACACGATCGTCGATCGCCTTGCGGTAGAAGAGGTCGCTGCGCACGTTGGCGTCGTCCGGCCCGGCCGCACCGAACCACCGCGACCGCTCACCGTTGGCCGTCACCACACTCTCGGCGATCACGCAGATGTTGTCCTCGGCCTGCACGTGGCCGACGCCGAAACCGAGGCTGCCGAAGTCGTCGGCGGTGATGTGCGGGACGCCGTAGGAGGCCCGGCGGATCAGGGCCGAATAGCCGCCGTCATGCTTCGTGCCGGAAGCGGGCGACGGTACGGCTGCGCTCGCCACGACCACTCCGACGGCGACCAGCGCTGCTTTCAGGCGCACGGACAAGGACGTCACGGCAGCATCTCCCCCTCGATGCGATGCCCGGCGGCTCCATCGCTCGCCACCGCCGAGCTTCCGGCTGTCTTGCTCTGCCGCCACATACTCTCATCGCGCGCTGGGCTGTTGAAGCAATCAAGCCCATCAATCGCAGTCGTTCTACTGACGCACCCATCCCTTGCGGGTCGCCTCGACGCCGGCCTGGAACCGGCTGCTCACGCCGAGGCGCTGGGTCAGGGCCATCATGGTCCGCTGGACGCTGCGGGTGGAGATCGCCAGTTTGCGGCCGGCCGACTCGTCGGTGTGTCCCTCGGCGAGCAGTTCCAGCAGGCTCCGCTCGTAGCTGGTCAGGCCGTCCTGGCCGGGAGCGTCCGGCTCGCCGAACGGGCGGCCCGACGCCCAGACCTGTTCGAAGAGGGCGATCAGCCCGGCCACCACGCCCGGTGTGCTGATCTCCAGGGCGCCGGCGCGCGGGTCAGCCGGGTCGATGGGTACGAGAGCGGTCCGCTGGTCGACGATGACCAGGCGCATCGGCAGGGTCGGCACGGTCCGGGAGTGTCCGCCGAGTCCGGACATCCACTCGGCGTGCGCCAGCGTGCCGGGATCGTTGCGGAAGCTCTCCTGGTACAGGTCGCGGATCTGCACGCCGCGTTCGAGGGCGAGCTGGTTGAGCGGCTTCTCGGCGTCGATGATGTCCGGCGCCTGCGCGCCGCCGCTGTTGAAGCTCAGGCAGTCCCGCTCCGCCTCCTGTGCCAGCTCGATGAGCCGGTCCCGGACCGCGTCGATGCCTTCCAGCCGGACGATCAGGTCGACGTCGGCCTGGTGGGAGAACTCGGTGGCGAAGCTGGTGATCGACACCCGTGTCGCTTCCAGCTGGCGCTGCCGGAGAGTGATCTCGCGTTCCGCGCGGTCCAGCAGCGACGTCAGGCCGGCCAGTGGCCGGACCACCGACAACCCGTCGTCCGAACTGCGCACCAACGCCAGATCGAGAAGCCGGTCGAGTGCTTCGCGAATCGCCGCTTCGTCGGCGGCGAGCTGCGCGGCGAGCTGCGCCACCCCGGCCCGCGGACTGTGGAGCATTGCTCGATAGACCGTCTCGTCCCATGTGGTCAGACCCAGCTCAGTGAACATGAATCACCCTTTCCGCAGCCCCCGTGCCGCGTACCAACACCCTAAACGATCTACGGTGGGCGTCAATACGCCAGGCGTGATCACGCCGGGTCGCAGGTACTGACTTCGGCCTCTCCGAAAGCAATCATTGAGTCAGCCCCGGCGAGAACGGAAAGCCGGGAGTCAATCAAATGCTTCAGAACGGGGACTGAATCATGTTTGCCTTCCGGAGTCTTGCGCCCACTGTCCTGGTCCGCCGGATCGCCATTCTCGTCGGCGCGGCGGCGGTTGCCGCGGCGGCGATCACCGGCGACCCGATGGACGCACTCGCCGGTGCGCTGCCGGGAGAGTTCGGGCTCGGCGCCGCCGCGGACGCGACGATGGCCGGCTTCGGCTGGGGATCCACGGCACCCTGATGCTCCTGTCCATAGCCCGTATCGCGCCATTAAAAGGCCGGGTGGACATCGCCCCGGAATGGATGCGCAGCCGGTTATGGCACCACCGTTCGATGACGGATCCGGTCGAGCATCTCCGGGTCTGCCGGGGAGATGAATGCCTCCGCATCGCCGCTTTCACCGTCGCAATGGATCAATTCGAATCCGACGACGCCATTCGGAAGCTCATCAACACCACCATTCTCAGTACGCCGCGATTAACGCGGTGGCGCTTGTTGTGAAACCGTTCCGAGAACTTTGGGGAGAATCACCGTGAACATCTTCATGCGCCGCACGTACAAGGCCGCGCTGCTGGCCGCCGCGTGCTCCGTGCTCAGCCCGCTCGCCGCGGCCCCCGCGTTCGCGGCAGACCCGCCCAAGCCGGCCGTCATCGAGGGCGAGAGCGAGTTCGCCGAGGCCCTGCTGACCGACGGTTCCAACCGGAGCGCCGGCTCGTCGGCGCTGCGGGTCGCGGCAGCCGACCCGCGGGTGCCGAAGACGCCGAACTTCGGGCCGGCCATCGACGCCTACGCGGCCTCCGACGGGCAGAGCACCTGCGACCCGGTCGCGAAGCCCGGACCGGTCGCGCTGCAGGCACTGCTGGACCAGACCTACGGCGACCACACCGGTTACTTCACCCGGGACTGCGGCGAGGGCGGACGCAGTGAGCACAAGGAGGGCCGGGCGCTCGACTACATGCTGAACGTCAACAACGCGTCCCAGAAGGCGATCGCCGACTCCATCCTGAACTGGCTGCTCGCCACCGATGTGCACGGCAACAAGCACGCCAACGCCCGGCGCCTCGGCATCATGTACCTGATCTGGAACCGGCAGATCTGGCACGCCAGCGAGGCCTCGGCCGGCTGGCAGCCGTACAGCGGCGAGAGCGCGCACACCGACCACATCCACTTCAGCTTCAGCTGGCCCGGCGCCCGCAAGCAGACCACCTGGTGGACGGCGGGCCGCAACAACACGACGGCCGGCGATTTCGACGGTGATGGTCGGGCGGAGATCGCGTTGTATCGGACGGGGAACGGGTTGTGGAACATCAAGAGTGTGGCGACCGGTGATCAGATCGTGGGCAGTCATGCGTACGGCGGGGATCCGTCGGATGTTCCGGTGTCGGGTGACTTCAACGGTGACGGTGTCAACGAGATCGGGGTGTATCGCAAGGCTGTGGGTCAGTGGCATGTGAAGAACGTGCGCAACGGTCAGCAGTTGCTGGCGCAGCATTCGTACGGCGGGGATCCGTCGGACATCCCGGTGGTCGGTGATTTCGATGGTGACGGGTTCGACGATTTCGGGGTGTACCGCAAGGGCAACGGTCAGTGGCATGTGAAGAGTTACCGGACCGGTGAGCAGATCCTGGCGCAGCATTCGTACGGCGGGGCACCGAGCGACATTCCGGTGGTGGGGGACTTCAACAACGACGGGTTCGACGAGATCGGTGTCTACCGGCAGGCTGTCGGTCAGTGGCACGTGAAGAGTGTGCGCAACGGTCAGCAGTTGCTGGCCCAGCACTCGTACGGTGGTGACCCGTCGGATCTGCCGGTGGTCGGTGATTTCGATGGTGACGGGTACGACGATTTCGGGGTGTACCGCAAGGGCAACGGTCAGTGGCACGTGAAGAGTTACCGGACCGGGGACCAGCTGCTGGCGCAGCACTCGTACGGCGGGGATCCGTCGGATGTTCCGGTGGCCGCTGACTACAACGGTGACGGGTTCAGCGAGATCGGCGTCTACCGCAAGAGCAACGGTCAGTGGCACATCAAGAACATCCGGACCGGTGACCAGATCCTGGCCCAGCACCTTTACGGCGGTAACCCGACCGACACCCCGGTCATCCGCTGACCATCGCTGACCATCGGCGCCGCTGCGGCCTCCCACCGCAGCGCCGCCGCTCGGCCGTCTGCTCGATGATCGAACAAAACATTGTCACTCATCGATACAGTTGCTCCGTCCGGCACGGCGCCGGGCAGAAACCGGACGGAGTTGGCGATGAAACGGTTCCGTTGGCTGGCAGCCCTCACCACGTCGGTCGCTCTCGCGTTGTCGACGGCGGGTGTCGCGGAGGCCGCGTCACCGCTGCCGGCGCTCGCCGGCGTGGCCCGCAGCTCCGAGGAGGCCGATGCGGCCCTGCGCCGGATCATGGCGACGCTCCCGCCGCGCCGCGCTCTCGCCCCGACGAACTACGTCTACAACGGATGGCACGGCGCGATCGGCGTCATCCGTAAGAAGCGCGCCGACGGCCAGTACCAGGAGGGCTGGTACGACCGGAAACTGCCCGCCTACCGGTTCAGCGACACCTACTTCGCCTGGGGCACCACGGGTGGATGGTTCACCGGCCAGGGTTACTGCACTGTTCAGTACCGATCCGACAACGGCGGACTGTCCTACCGTCAATCACCCGACCTCGGGGCGGGCCAGCACTTCATCGGTGCCACCACCACGTACTTCGTCTATCCGTACGCCTGCTGATCGGGGAAGGGGACGGTAGAGGCCGCCGGCACCTCCATCGAGGTGCCGGCGGCCTCCGCGGGTCCGGGCCTACTTGAACGTGACGTCGCTGCGGTTGACCTTGCAGTTGGCGTCGTTCCAGCCCTCGCCGAGGTATTTCGGCTCGCTGCCCTTGGCGACGCCCTGGTACTTGCCGCAGACCGTGGCCCCGGAGCTGCTGGTCAGCGTGACCCGGGTGATCGTGGCGGTGTCGCCCCAGTTGCTGTTGATGCCGGCCACCATGTCGATGTTGTTCAGCAGCACGTTGTCGATCTTCACGTGGCGCTGGTACGAGCTGGTGCAGTTGCCGCAGCCCCGGTACAGCTTGCCGGAGCCGCTGAGGTAGAAGCCGGAGATGCTGACCGTGCCGTTGCCGTTGTGCTGGAACGTCTTGTCGCTGCCCGACCGGGCGCCGCCGCCGATGACGTAACTGGTTCCGCCGCCGGTGCCCTTGAAGGTCGCGGCGTCCTCGCCGATGTCGTTCCACCACACGTTGCGGATGGTGCAGGTGCCCTCGCAGTGCACGCCGTCGCCGGCCGGGGAGCCGAGGATGACGTTCTGCAGGGTGCCGCCGTTGGCGATCTTGAACATCGGGTCCTGTGATTCGCCCTGTGAGCCGTCACCGATGCAGCAGTAGGTCTTCATGCCGCCGTCGAACGTGCCGGAGACGGAGACCGTGCCGTTGATCGTCACTGAGCCGGCCGACGACGGCCACGCGCCGGTCGGGGTGCCGGTGCCGCTGGTCGGGCTCGGGCCGGCGGTGGGACTGCTTGTCGGGCTCGCGGTGGGACTGCTGGTGGGGGTCGAGCCGCCGTTGTACGTCTCCAACTCGGCGATCCGCGGCGCACCGGACGCGCTGGTGATCTCGAACGTCAGCTTCTTCAGCGACGTCGAGGAGAAGGTGATGGTGCTCGGGCTGCCGCTGCCGCCGGCGAGAACACTTCCCGAGTCGGCATTGAGCAGCCGCCAGGCGCTGATGGAGCCGCCGCCGGATGCCTGCTTGACGACGGCCGAGGACACCGTCGTGGCGCTGCCCCACTTGACCGAGACGTAGCCCGTCGCGCCGGCCGGCGCCCAGTGGGTGCCGGTGTTGCCGTCGCGGACATTGCCGTAACTGGTGCCGCTGGCCTTGCTGGAACCGTCGGCGCCCGCGCCGAGGCTCAAATTGTCCGCGGCCAGGGCCTGCGTCGACGTCAGGGCCACCATGGTCGCGGCGGTCGTGACAGCGGTGGCCGTCACGGCGATCCATCGCAGAGCGACGGGTCTTCTCATTGATCTCTCACCTTCGTGTGGGGATGGGCGAGCGCCTCTAGCGGGGGGAAAGCGCTTTCCTCGGGTGAGGTTAGAAGAAGTGCCGATGCCTTGGCAAGACGTTTACGGTTGGTGCCACTGCAACATTCCTGCAAACCAGAAGCATTGACTGACTACGATTGCTGACTTTATGGTCGGCCAAGGTTTCGGGGATGTTGCCCGGCCCGCGCGGGCGCATTCTTCACCGTATTTACTGATCATTTCGCGCCGTTCCGTGCTGCGTCGCTCAGCTGGCCGGTCCGGTCACGACGGGCGGACCTCGGCCCACAGCTGCTCGTAAGCGGACGGCGGCGCGGCTGCGTGGAGCGAAGGCCGGCACGGGGGCACGCGGTGCCGGCGCATGTCACAACACGCGGTGCCGGCGCATGTCACAACACGCGGCGCCGGCGCATGTCACAACACGCGGTGCCGGCGCATGTCACAACTCGCGGTGCCGGCGCATGTCACAACTCGCGGGGCTGTCCGGTCAACGTGTTGACAAGGCAGTGACAGCGAAGGGTTGTGGTTCGTATGAAGATCGCAGTGCTGGGCGGGACCGGTCTCATCGGCTCCCAGGTCGTCAGGCTGCTCACCGAGCAGGGGCACGAGGCGGTGCCGCTGTCGCCGTCGAGCGGTGTCGACCTGCTCAGCGGCGAAGGGCTCGACGACGGTCTGAAGGGTGCCGGCGTGGTGGTGAACCTGACCAACTCGCCCACCTTCGACGACAGGTCGCCGGACTTCTTCCGTACGACGATGGAGAACATGGTGGCCGCCGCTCGGCGCCAGGACGTCGGGCACGCGGTGATCCTGTCGATCGTCGGGGTCGACCAGGTGCCCGGCCTGGACTACTACCGGGCCAAGGTGTTGCAGGAGGACATCCTCAAGGCCGGACCGGTGCCGTGGTCGATCGTGCGGGCCACACAGTTCTTCGAGTTCGTGCCCGCGGTGCTGTCGTGGACCTCCGACGAGAACACCGTGCGCCTGCCCGCCACGCCGGTGCAGCCGCTCGCCTCGGCCGACATCGCCGCCGAAGTGGCCGAGGTGAGTGTCGGTGCGCCGCTCAACGGCTACCGCGACGTCGCCGGCCCGGAGGTGTTCACGCTCGACGAGCTCGGCCGGATCGCGCTCGAGGCGAACGGTGACAAGCGCCAGATCGTGGTGGACCCGGCGGCGGGCATGTTCGCCGCGGTGCCGGGCGACGCGCTTATCGCGAAGGGGGACGCCCACCTCGCCACGACCACTTTCCGGGAGTGGCTCGCGGCCAGGAAGTAGGCGGTCGAGCGACGGCCCGCACCGGATGGTGCGGGCCGTCTGCCGTCGGGTGCGGCGCGCTCAGCGGAACGCCGCGACGAACGTCGCGACCGGGGTCGCGCCCTCGACCACCCGGCGGGCGGCGTGCTTGGCACCGTTGCCGTCGGTGATGCTGGCGACGCCGGCCGCGAACAGTTTCTCCAGGCCCGCGAGATCGCCGGCGCGGGCCGCTGTGATGAACGTGCTCAGCAGCTCACGCTGGGCCACGACGTCGACGGGCGCCTTCCGCTCGCCTGTCACATGCTTGCGGGCCCGGCTCACCAGCTGGCGTACGGCGGTATCGCTGGTCCGCAGAATGACGGCGATCTTCGCGTACGGATAATCGAACGCCTCCCGCAGCACGTAGGCCGCCCGCTCGGTGGGCGTCAACTTCTCGAGCAGCATCAGCACGGCCAACTCGAGGGCGTCGCCGGTCTCCGCACCCAGGTAGGGGTCGGCCGACGTGTCGACAGGTTCGGGCAACCACGGGCCGATGTAGGTCTCCCGGCGTACCCGTGCTGATTGAAGGTGATTTACCATGGTCGCCCCTTCCAACTTCCCGTCCTCGGACATCCTGAATGCTCTCAGGACGCACGCCGACGAGCCGACGCCGACGCCGTCGAAGTCCGAGTCGTCGGGCTACTGCGCGCCAGGTCAGCGGTGGAGGCCTGGTCCTGAGCCGGGCGTCGTGATGCGTGGAGTGGCGTGTGGCTCGTTGACGTACTGCGCCATGCGGTGTGGAATATGTTGCATGCCAATTCCGCAGCGTGTCGGGGTCATCTCGCGGACCTTGCTGCGGGAGAACGCGTACCGCTCGATCCGGGACGCGATCGTCGACGGGACGTTGCAGCCGGGAGAGCGGCTCAACGACGGTGAACTGGCGCAATGGCTGGGCGTGAGCCGCACCCCGGTGCGGGAGGCGTTGACCAGGCTCGAGGAGACCGGCCTGGTGCAGACCAAGCCGGGCCGTTACACGATGGTCAGCCCGCTCGACGTCCAGGCCGCGCGGGCCGCGCAGACCGTCACCGCGGCGATGCACGAGCTCGCCGTCCGGGAGGCGGTGCCCACGCTGTCGGCCGAGGAGATCACCGCGATGCGGGCGGCGAACGCGCGTTTCGCGGCCGCCCTGAAGGCCGACGACGTCGACGCGGCGATCGCCTCGGACGACGAGTTCCACAACATCCCGGTGATCGCCGCCGCCAATCCGGCGCTGTGCGCGGTGCTGGAGCAGTTCACGCCGGTGCTGCGGCGGCTGGAGCGGCTGCGCTTCGCCTCGGTCAGCGGGCGTGGCTCGGTGGCCCTGCACGACCGCATCATCGACCTGTGCGAGGCGCGGGACGCCGACGGCGCCGCCGCGGCCGCCCGGGACAACTGGATGAGCCTCGACCCCCGCGTCGATTTTGGACTGACTGCCGACTCGTCCGCGCCGTGACTGTTACCGGCTCGATGCCGCGACCCCATTTCAGAAATGTCAATCGGCGGGGCGATGCGTCGTCGATCGGGCCGAGCGGCGTACCGAGGCGATGGCGGCGACGACCGCCGTGACCACGACAGCGATGCTGAACCGTACGGAGAAGTGCGCCAGCGGACCGTTCGCGAATGGTTCGGTCAGGGTCAATGCGCTGAGGAGAGCGTGAATGGCCAGCGGGACCAGAAAATAGAGGGTCCACTCGCGGCGCTTTTCGTTCTTTGTCATGCTTGAATTTTGGCAGCCGCCGCTTTCTTCCGGATCTTCCTGCGGTGGGAGACGTCCCTATACCCGTGGGCATAGAGCTGCTCCCGCGGCGGCGTCACCGGCCACCGCAAGCTCGCCATCGCCGGTGTCTCCACCGACGGCTGCATTCCGCGGACCGTGCTCGGGGCCTGCGGGAGGGGCGCCCGGGCTTTGCCGGATGGCTTACGGTGCCCGGCATGATGCCTCGGGCACGGACTGCCGCAGCCCTCGTCCTCGTCGTGGCCGCCGCGCTGATCTGGGCGTACACCGTGCGCTTCTCGGCGATGTGCCGTGGTGCCTGTCCCGGCCCGGACGTGATCGGCGCCGACGCCTACTGGCTGCGCGATGTGCGCTGGGGCGTCGTCGTGGTGGTCGCCGGTCTGCTGGTGGTTCTCGGCGCGGGTGATCGCCGCCGTGGTGTGCCGGTCGTGCTCGGTTCGGTGGCGTGGATCGGGGTGGACGTCGGGCTCGACCGCGCCTCAGCTGTGCCGTCCGTGGTGGTCCTGGCGCTTGTCGCGGCCGTGCCACCGGTGGTGGCGGTCCTCCTGATCGGCCGGCGGCCGCCGGTGCTCCGCCGGTGGCCGACCACGGCGGCCGCGACGGTGTGCATGACCACCGCGGTGGCCGTGGCGGCTCTGCACGGGCCCGGTGACACGGATCCCGGGCCTGCCGTGGTGCGGACGGCCACCGTCGCACTGCTCCTGGCCGCCGGCTTCGCGGGGGTGGCCGCCGTGGCGCCCGCACGAGTCCGGCGGTTGCCGGTCGTGGCCGTGCTCGCCCCGTCGGCGGTCGTCCTGATCGTCGTGATCGATCACCTGGTGGCGCTGCTCGCCGGAGCCTTCCTCGCCGTCGGCGCGGTCACGGTGCTCAGCCGGCCCTGGCGCGGCGGGCGAGCGGCCATCGCCCCGCTGCTGTGGGTCCTGATCGGCTACCCGGTTCTGTCGTTCGTGATGACGCTGGCCACCATGGACGCCGGCCGGCCCGTCACGGCCCTGGCCGGAAGTCCCGCGGTCAGCCCGGCGGACTCCGACATGCTCTACACGGTGACCGCGGTGACGGCAGGACTCGCCCTCGCCGCCGTCGACGGGCTGTTCCGGTGGGCACGCGCCGAGTTGCGGCACCGTCCCCGGACGCCGGTCCGGCCGACCGCGGTGGTGTGACGGCCGACGACTGTCCAGCCGCACGACCACGTGCGTGCCGGCTCAGCGCAGTGCCGCTACGGTGGCTTCGGTGGCCTCGGCGATGAGGGCGTCCTGAGACTTGGCGTCCTTGACGCCGCGGTCGGACTGGACGGCGATAATGATCGGTTCGCCGGTCTTCGGCCAGATGACGGCGATGTCGTTGCGGGTGCCGTACCCGCCGCTGCCGGTCTTGTCGCCGACCTTCCAGCCGTCGGGCACGCCGGCGCGGATGTACGTGTCGCCGGTGGTGTTGCCCAGCAGCAGGTCGGTGAAGGTCTTGCGCCGCTCGGCGGGCAGGGCGTCGCCGAGTACGAACTTCTGCAGGTCGGTGCCGAGCGCCCGGGGGGTGCTGGTGTCCCGGACGTCGCCGGGGGTCGCCTCGTTGAGGTCGGGCTCGATGCGGTCGACGTTCGTCGTCGGGTCGCCGAGTTCCCGGAGCTCGCGTTCGAGTCCGGCGGGTCCGCCGACCTCCTTGAAGAGCAGGTTGGCGGCGGTGTTGTCGCTGTACTGCACGGAAGCGGCAAGCAGGTCACCGACGGTCATCCCGGTCGCGACGTGCTTGGTGGTGATCGGCGCGTACTCCAGCAGGTCGGCGGTCCGGTACTTGACCACCCGGCGCAGGTCCTCGTCCGAGGCCTTGCGCAGCACCACGGCGGCCTGCAGCGCCTTGAAGGTGGACGCGTGGGCGAAGCGTTCGTCCTGCCGGTGCGTGACGGTGCGGCCGGAGCCGGTGTCGAGGGCGTAGACGCCGAGCCGGGCGCGGTACTCGCGTTCGAGAGCGTCGAACGCGGCGATGCGCGTGGTCTCGGAGGCCGAGGACGAGGCGGAGGCCGCGGGTGCGGGTGCGGTGGGCACGGACGTGTCGCTGCTGCCGCAGCCGGACAGGAGCACCGCGGCCAGGACGACGGGTAGCGCCAGGCCGGCGGGGCGTCGGGAAGCGAAGAACATGGTCAGAAGCTTGCTGCGCTGGATCTATGTCGTCAAAGACGCTGACGGAGGATCTCATGCGTTTGTCGCATAACCTCCGGTCATGGATCTGATCGAAGCGTGCCGCGTGTTCGTGCACGTGGGGGAGAAGGGCAGCTTCACGCTGGGCGCCGCCGCGGCGGGGGTGCCGCAGCCGGTGGCCAGCCGGCGCGTGGCAGCCCTGGAGAGACGCTTCGGCGAGCAGCTGTTCGACCGCGCCGCCCGGCGCGCGGTGCTCACCGCCTTCGGCCGGGACATGCTGCCACCCGCCAAGCGGCTCGTGCAGCTGGCGGACACCCTCGACCACGACGTCGAACAGGCGAAACTGCGCCCCCTGGCGTTGAGCGTCCCAGACGTCTGCCCGGTTCGCCGGCTGGCGCTGCTGGACGCCGCCGCCCGCAGCAAGGGCACCGTCCTCGACTTCCGGCCGGCCGGCCCGGCGGCCCGGTTCGCCGCGTTCTCCACCGGCGAGGTGCGGGCGGCCCTGGTGGCGGTCCCGCCGGGGGAGGCCACCTGGGTGGTTCCGCTGGGCCTGGGCACGGTCCGGAACGAGGGCACCGAGCCGACACGCATCGAGACGCTGCGTCCGGGCCGGGCCCGATCGGCGTGGCGGCGGATCTGGATCCAGCCGGAGGACGACGTGGCCCATGTCCGGGACCGGTTGACGCAGCTGGGCCATCGGGCCGCGCTGATGCCCGCGCAGATCGCGGTGGCACCGACGCTGACCGCCGCCGTCTCCGACGTCGTGCGGACCGGCAACCTGCTGCTGTGCTCCGCGGCGCAGGCGGAGGAACTGGAGTTGTACTGGCGGCCTCTCACCGGGGACCCGGTGGGCCGGGGCTACGCGGTGTCCGCCGCCATCATCGGCGACGGCGACCGCTTCCGCGGGCCGTTGCATCACCAGGTCGGGCTCTGCCTCGGCGCGGAACAGGACGGGGCACCGCGATGACTACCGACCGATTCCTGCGCGACCTGCGTCAGCGGCTGGGCGACGCCGGCCTGTCCGGCTCTTTTCTGGTACGCGACCTCACGACCGGCGCCGAGATCGGTATCGAGCCCGACATCGAGTACCCCGTCGCCTCGCTGGTGAAGATCCCGCTCGCCGTGGCCGTGCTGAACCAGATCGAGCACGGCCGGATCGACGGCGCCACGATGCTCGACGTCGAGCCGGGCCGGGTCAGCACGCCCGGGCCGACCGGACTGACCAGGTTCCGGCACCCGGCCCGCATCGCCGTCGACGACCTGCTCTACCTGAGCACCGCGATCAGTGACAACGCCGCCGCCGACGCGCTGTTCGGGCTGGTCGGGCCCGGCGAGGTCGACCGCTGCCTCCGCGACGCCGGGATCTCCGGCATCGCCGTGCGCCACCTGCTGCGGGATCTCGTCGAGACGCCGGTGGAACGCTTCGAGCCGCGCGACGCCCACCTCGCGCACTCGCTGGCGATCGGGTCCCGCGGCGCGGCACGGGGCCATGCCGTGACCCAGCTGGATGTCGCGCGTGCCAACACCGGCACCGCGCGAGCTTTCGTCGACCTGTTGCAGGCGTTGTGGTCGCCCTCTTCGATCGCGCCCGGTGTGGCGGCCCGGACGCGGGGGCTGATGGCGGGCAACCTGATCGGGCATCGCCTGGCACCGGACTTCAGTTCGGACGCCTCCCGGTGGTCGTCCAAGACCGGCACGTTGCTCAACCTGCGCCACGAGGTCGGTGTGGTCGAGCACGACGACGGCGGGGTGTTCGCGGTGGCGGCGCTCACCGAGTCGAGCGTCCCGGCCGTCGTGCAGCCGGCGGCCGAGGCGATGATGGCGCAGGCCGCCCGGGAACTGCACGACCATCTGCGAGGGCAGTGAGGCGGGGCCACATCGGGTACGGGTGAGTGGCGGCCGCCAGCCGGTGCGGTGGCGGGTGGACAGGGCGGTCAGCCGCGGCCCGTACCACAGCGCCAGCAGGCCGGCGCGCCGCCCGCCGGCTCCCGGTCCGAGGTGAGCACTGCCGGACACTCCTTGAGCTGGCGGATGGCCGGCCGGAACCCGCATGCTTCGTCGCCGACAGCAGACGCCCGGGTTTGTTGCGCCGGCCGCGGGAGCGACAGCCGGCCCGGAGAGGGTTCGGAGGCCACCGGTGTCCTGGGACGCATCACGCCGCGACCGGCAACCGCTCCCCGGCGGGGACCATGCCGGGCGGCGGGGCAGGGAGTGCGGGGGTACGGGTCGCGATGCCACGCCGGCGGGCGAGCACGAGGATCACGGCCGCGTAGGCCAGCAGAACCGGCAGGTCGATCGCGGCCATCTGCCAGGGCATGTCGGCGGCGGACTCGTCCACGGCGAGGTCGCCGTACGCGGCGGCGATCGTGGTGCTGAGCAGGTTGTTCATCACGTGCAGCACGATCGCGGCCTCGAGCCCGCCGGTGCGCACCGTCAGCCAGCCGGTGATGACGCCGAACACGAGCAGGTCGGCGAAGCCCCACGGCGTCCCCCAGCCGTGCAGGGCGGCGAAGACGAGCGCCTGCACGGCGATCGGGATCCACGGGCTGCGGAACCAGACACCGACACCCTGCAGCAACCAGCCCCGGGACAGGTACTCCTCGGCGGCAGCCTGCGCCGGCACCACGAGCAGCAGCACCAGCATCGAGGTGGCGAACGGGCCCCAGCCCGCGAGCGGGTCGCCGAGGCCGAGGTCCTCGCCGGTCACGGCGGAGACGGCGCTGCTGGCGGCGAGGAACACCACGATGGCCAGGAACGCGATCGGCAGGCAGGTGAGAAGCCAGCCCCAGCGCAACCGGCCGGTGACCGAGGACAGGGTGCCGGCCGGTCGGCGCTGGATCCAGCGGGCGGCGAGCATGGTGAGCGGGAGCAGCGCGGCGATGGTCAGGAAGCCGGACGCCAGCTCGCCGAGGGCGCCGAAGGCGGACATCCCGTCGGCATCCAGGGGCTGGCCGGTGAGGTCGGCGGCGACCCCGAACGAGACGGCCAGGACGAGAGCGAGGACGACAGCGCCGACGACGATGAACACGGCGCCCAGCACGAGGCGCCACCAGCGGTGCGCGGCGGTGCGGGCGAGGCGGTGGTACGCGGTGGCCGGAGGCGGTGGGATCAGCATGCGTCTCAGTCTGCTGACGCGCGGCCGCCGGCGGATCCCGCCGCGGACGGATATCGACCCCTGCCCTCGGGCATAGATCAGCCGGTGCGGGACGGCGATAGGCTGTCCGCCATCATGACGAACTGGGCGCTGCCGGTGCTGCTCGCCGTCGCCCAGCTGGCCGTCTGGCCGGGCACGGCGCCGGCCCGCGGCGACGAGGTGACGGCCGGCCGGCTCGCCGTCGTGGTCGCGGCTGTCGTGGTGGTCACGGTCGCGCTGGGCTTCCGGGCCCGGGTGCCGGTGCCGGTCACCGCGATCGTCGCCGTGGTGGCCGCGGTGGGCGGCCGGCTCGTTCCCGAAGTGGCGTTGTTCGTGCCGGGAGACGCACTGCTGGTGCTCTCGTTCGCCGAGCTGATCGCGTTGTTCAGTGTGTCGGCGCGGTGTTCCCGGCGTGTCACCGCGCTGACCGCCGGCGGGCTGGTGGCGTGGCAGGGGGTGCTGCTGCTCGACGACGGCCCGATCCGGGACCTCCCGCTGGATCTGCTGATCAATGCGGTGATCTACGGGGTGGTGGCGGCGGCCGGCCGGGCGCGCGGGCGATGGGTGGCGGAACGATCGGCGGCCGCCCGCAGGCTGGCCGAGGCGGAGCGGGACCGGCGGGAGGCGGCCGGGGCGGAGCGGCGCCGGCTGGCCCGGGAACTGCACGATGTGACCGCCCACCACCTGACGTCGATCGTGGTGAACGCGTCCACGGCCCGCTTCCTCGGCGCGCAGCGACCGGAACTGGTCACTGAGTCGCTGGAGTTCGCCGCCCGGACCGGCCGGCAGGCGCTCGTGGACCTGCGGCAACTGGTCACGCTCATCCCGCAGGGCGAGGGCCTTCCCGGCCCGCCGGTGCCGACGCTGTCCGATCTCGCCGACGACTTCCGGCAACTGGGGCAGGTGGTGGTCGCCGACGTGGACGTCGCTGTCGGCGCCGCGACGGCGGAGGTGGTGCACGCGATCGCGCGGGAGGCGCTGACCAACACGCTGCGGTACGCGCCGGGCGCCACCGTCCGGCTGAGCCTGACGCAGGATGCGGCCGGCACCCGCCTGCTGGTCGAGGACGGCGGACCCGCCGGCGAGTCGTCCGCCGGCGGGCTGGGTGGCGGTCGCGGGGTGACCGGCATGCGGGAGCGTGCCGCGTCCCTCGGTGGCACGGTCTCCGCCGGGCCGCGACAGCCACACGGCTGGCGGGTGCACGCCGTGCTGCCGCCGGCCGCGTCCGCACCGGCCGGGAACCGGATGCGCCGCTGGGTGCGCAGCCGGGTCGTCCTCGACGCCGGCCTGGTCGCGCTGACCCTGGTGGTCCCGCTGTCCGGTCTGGCCGCCTACGTCACCGAGGACCGGCCGGCACCTGCCGCGGCGACACTCGCGCTGCTGGCGATGATCGCGCACGCGGTGCCGCTGCTGTGGCGGCGGCGTCGTCCGTGGACGGTCCTCGGCGTTCTTGCGGCGACCGCCGGACTCGGCCCGCTGCTGACGGCCACGAGCGTGGTGCCCGCCGACGACGGCTGGTTGTTCCTGTTCAGCGGCGGCGCCGAACTGGTCGCGGTGCACGCCGTCGCCGCGTACGGCGCACGACCGCGGCTCACCTGGCTCGCGGCGGTCGCCGGTCTCACGAGCACGGTCCTGGTCCTCGGCCTGCTGTTCGCCATGCAGCCGACGGACGCCGACCGGATGAGCACCGTGGTGGTGGCGGTCGTGCTCGCGATGCTCGCCGCCGTCGTGCTGGCGGCGCCCTTCGCGGGTTGCTGGCTCACCGGCGCGGCGGCCCGGCGCCGGCGGGAGCGCCGCGCGGCCCGGGAGGAGGCGGCGGTGGCCACGGTGGCCGCGCAAGCCGAACAGCGAGCCCTGGCGGAGCGGGCCCGCGTCGCCGCCGGGTTGCGCGACGCCGTCCTGCGGCACGCCGCCCGGGTACCGCAGGCAGCCGACGAGGGTGACCTGGCTACCGTGCTGGAGGCTGCCCGCGAGGCCCTCGCCGCGATGCGGCTGATGCTCGACGGACTCGGCCCGGTGGACCGCAGGACCATGGAGGTGTCGTCATCGCCATCCGCGTGATCGTCGTCGACGATCAACTGATGATCCGGGCCGGCCTGTGCGCGATCGTCGGCTCGCAGGACGACATGGAGGTGGTCGGTGAGGCCGGTGACGGCGCGGCCGCCCTCGACCTGGCCGGCCGGCTCGCGCCGGACGTGGTGCTGATGGACGTCCGGATGCCGGGCATGGACGGGCTGACCGCCACCGCCCGGCTCACCGCCACCGCTGACCCGCCGCGGGTTCTGGTGCTGACCACGTTCCACCAGGACGCGTACGTCTTCCAGGCCCTGCGTGCCGGCGCTTCCGGTTTCATGCTCAAGGACGCCGAACCCGCGGAACTGGTCTCGGCCATCCGGGTCGTCGCGGCCGGCGAGGCGATGCTGAGCCCGCTGGCCACCCGGCGGCTCATCGACGCGTTCGCCGTCGCCGCCGTCGCCACGGCCGGTGCCGACGACCCGCGCCTCACCCGGCTCACCCCTCGCGAACGCGAGGTGCTGGAGCAACTGGCCACCGGACTGTCCAACGCGGAGATCGGCGCGGTTCTCGGCATCGGCGCCGGGACGGTGAAAGCCCACGTCAACGCCCTGCTGCCGAAACTCGGGGTGCGCGACCGGGTGCAGGCCACCATCATCGCGTACGACCTGGGTCTGGCCCGCCCTCGCTGACCGCTCCGCCAGTTATGTGGCCAGCCACATGGATGTGCCCTCGATCTCAAATACTTGGCTGGCCACATATTCATGTGTCATGGTCATGTGGTCAGCCACATTCCGGCCGGTCGGAAACTCCGCCCTCCGAACCGGATACCTTGTCAGGAGGTGACCATGGCAACCCGACCCTCGGCCCAGCAGGAGACAGCGTGACCGCGTCCCGGACCGCACGAGACGATGCGGATGACGATCTCACGGTTCGCACCGGGCCACTGAGCTTCGCCATCTTCGCTCTTGCCCGGGCCCACCGCGGTTTCGCCGGTGCCCTGCTCCGCGACCTCGGCCTGCACCCCGGCCAGGAACTGCTGCTGATGCAGCTGATGGAACGCGACGGGCAGACGCAGTCAGAACTTCTCGCCAGCGTCGGCCTCGACCACTCCACCGTCTCCAAGGCGCTGAGCCGCATGCAGGACGCCGGCCTGCTGCGCCGGGAGGCCGCTGCCCACGACCGCCGCGTCCAGCAGGTCTTCCTGACCGACAAGGGGCGAGCCATGCGCGAGCCGCTGGAAGCGATGTGGGCGCACCTGGAGCAGGTGTCCACCCGGCACCTCGAGCCGGAACAGATCAACACCTTTGTCGCGCTGGCGCGAACGATCGAGCAGTCCCTGCGCAACGACGGCAAAGACACCGCCCACTGAGACAGCCGTAGGCAGCCGGATGCATGACATCCGGGGATCGGCTGCGGCATGACGCCCGGCCGATGACTGACCCATCACCATCGCCAGAAACGTGGCTAGCCACGTTCGTACCGTAGTGGAGACTTTCTGTGAACGACCTCTGGAACCCGATCGACCTGGGCGCCATCTCCCTCGCACACCGCCTCGCGATGGCGCCGATGACGCGCGACCGCTCCACGCCGCACGGCGTGCCGACCGCGATGAACGCCGAGTACTACGCCCAGCGCGCATCGATGGCACTGATCATCACTGAAGGCACCCAGCCCTCCGGCGACGGCCAGGGCTACCTGCTCACTCCCGGCATCCACACCGACGAGCACATCCGGGGCTGGCGCCAGGTCACCGACGCCGTCCACGCCGCCGGTGGGCGCATCGTGATCCAGCTGATGCACGTGGGCCGCATCTCGCACCCCGACAACACCCCGCACGGCCGGCAGCCCGTCGCGCCGTCGGCGGTGCCGGCCAACTGCACCATGTTCACTGCTGCCGGCATGCAGCCGGTGCCCGAACCGCGTGCGCTGTCGACGGCAGAGGTCGCCGAGACGGTCGAGGAGTTCCGCCTCGCGGCGGCCGCGGCGATCGCCGCCGGCGCCGACGGCGTGGAGATCCACGGGGCCAACGGCTACCTGCTGCACCAGTTCCTGTCCAGCAACGCCAACCAGCGGACAGACCGGTACGGCGGTTCCATCGGCAACCGGATCCGCTTCGCCGTCGAGGTCGCCACCGCCGTTGCCCAGGAGATCGGCGCCGACCGGACCGGCTTCCGCATCTCACCCGGGAACCCGTTCAACGACGTCGTCGAACACGATGTGCCCGAGCTCTACGGAGCCCTGGTGGCAGCCCTGGCACCCCTCGGTCTCGCCTACCTGCACGTGGCCCACGGCGGTAACGACGGCCTGCTCAAGCAGATCCGCACGGACTGGCCGGGCCCGCTGCTGCTCAACCGCGCCGGCGCCGACCTCGGGACCCGCATCGAGGACCTGAACAACGGCCTCGCCGACGTGATCACCGTCGGCGCCATGGCACTGGCCAACCCCGACCTGGTGGCCCGGATCAAGGCCGGTGCATCCCTCAACGAGCCGCATCGCCCGACCTTCTACGGCGGCGACGAACGGGGCTACACCGACTACCCCACGCTCACCCGCACGAACGTGGTCGACCGCGGCGATCGGAGGTAGCCATGACCATCCCCTACCTGGCGCAGCCGGGTCAGCAGCAAAAGCTCGAATGGCTCGCCGGCGGCACCTACCGCGTCCTGCTCGACAGCGAAGCCACCGACGGCAAGCTCAGTGTCGGTCGCTTCACCGTCCCCAAGGACGAGGCGCCCCCGTTCCACCTGCACACCCGCGAGGACGAGGTCTTCCTGCTGCTCGAAGGCACCGCCCTGGTCTGGGCCGGCGACCAACGCCACGAACTCGAAGAGGGCGGCATCGTCTACCTGCCGCGCAACATCCCGCACGGCTATCGGATCACCTCCGAGCGGGCGGACCTGCTGGTCATGGCGACCCCCGGCGGACTGGAGAAGATGTTCCGTCACGCCGGTCGCGACCTCACCACCGTGCGGCCGGACGGTTTCGAGATCAGCCGCGAACTGCTCGCCGAAGCCGTCGAGATCGGCGGCACCGTGGTCCTGGGACCACCTCGCTGAAGCGCACGGACGTTACTCATCGGATGCTCATCGGCCGGCGGCAGCATGAACGAGCCGAGCCGAGCCGGACGGCCGGCAAGGAACGACGTTCGGGCCCCGGCCGGTGGCCATCTACGAGGAGTGCGAATGGACCTGGAACTCAACGGTAAGACCGCGTTCATCAGCGGATCCAGCGAAGGAATCGGTTACGCGGCCGCCAGGGCGCTGGCCCGCGAAGGCGCCGACGTGATCCTCAACGGCCGTGATCAGGCGAAGCTCGACAACGCCGTCGCAGCGCTGGGCCGCGATGTCCCCGGCGTGTCCGTCAGCGGCGTGGCCGCCGACTTCGCGGTCACCGACGACGTCGACCGGTTGTGCGGGCAGCTCCCGAGCGTCGACATCCTGGTCAACAACGTCGGGCTCTTCGAGCTCAAACCGTTCGAGCTCGTCTCCGACGACGACTGGCGGCTCTACTTCGAGGTCAACGTGCTCAGCGGTGTGCGGCTGGCCCGGCGGCTCATGCCGGCGATGCTCGATCGCGGGTGGGGCCGGATCGTCTTCGTGAGCAGTGAGTCGGGCGTCAACGTTCCCGGCAACATGATTCACTACGGCACGTCCAAGACCGCGATGCTCGCCGTGGGTAACGGCCTCGCGAAGCTCACGAAAGGCACCGCGGTGACCGTCAACGCGGTTCTCGGCGGCCCGACATACTCCGACGGCGTCGCCCGGACGGTCCGGACCCTCGCCGCCGCGCAGTCCGTTCCCGAGGAGCAGATGAAGGCGGCGATCATCGGGACCAACGAGACGACCCTGCTGGGGCGCTTCATCGAACCCGATGAGATCGCGAACGCGGTGACCTTCATCGCGAGTCCGGTAGCGTCCGCGATCAACGGATCGGCTGTGCGCGTCGACGGTGGGGTACTGACAACGCTGCTGTGAGGCCCGGCGGGCATCGACGGATCGCTGTGGTGCGGCTCTCTACAATGCTCACTCATGATCAACGGAGATGTCGGCGGTGAGGGGCTGCGTCGCCGCCTGGTTGTCGGGGTGGTCGTACTGACGGCTGCGGCGGCGCTGACCGGATGCGGCTCCGCGGAGGAGACGGTCTCGGCCCCGGCCGGGAGAACAGCCGCGCCGAAGCACTTTGGGCCTGCCGGTTACGGGAATCTCACCCTTACGATGACCGAGGCCGAAGCGCTGGCCACCGGTGACCTTCACAGCGCGCCAGCGTCCATGGTGCAGGACTTGACGGTGTACTCCTTCGTGGACGGGCCGAAGCCTGACCCGAGTCGGATGGCCGCCGAGGAGAAGTTGGCGAAGGAGTTGGAGGCGGCCGAGAAGAAGGCCGCCTCCGGGTCCATCGACGAGCAGACGCGGGTTCTGCAGCTGCGCGCCAAGTCGATGCGCGGAATGGCGACGCAGCTGGACGCTTTCCTGGGCGCCGGCGGCGCCGGGTTCACCGACGGCAAGATCGACAGCATTGCGGCGCCGGTGGATGCCGCCACCGAGGCGGGCATCAAGCGTGGCTCGACGCTGGCCGAGCTGAAGGCTGCCTACCAGGCCAAGGGTCTCGAGGCGGACTCGGAGAGCATGTACCTGCTCGCGGTTGAGGGAAATCCCGGATGGGTGTTGCAGTTCGAGACTGAGAATGACGCCGTGAAGTACATGACGCTCAACAACCGCGGGAAGTAGTGAGCCACCCTCCGCGCGAGAGGGTCCGAGCGACACCGGACGCGACGACGCGGCGTCGTGGCCGGCTCGGCGATGGGCAGGCCCGGCCGCGGTGACCGGCCGGAGCGAGGCGGGCCCGCGTGGAGCGTGAGCCCGCCTCGCTGCCGAGGCGCCGGTGGGGTCAGCCTCTGCGCCACTTCTGGTTCTGACCGCCGACGCAGTCCCAGAGGTGCAGCCGGGCGCCGTCGTCGGGGTTCCACGCCGCGATGTCCACGCACTTGCCGGCCTGCGGGTTGACCAGGTCGCCGGCCGGGTTGAGCACGAACTGCTGTGCGGCGTTCCCGCTGCAGGTGGCGATCTGGACGACCGCGCCGTTGTCGCGCGAGCCCCAGGCGACGTCCATGCACTTGTTGTTCTGGGTGCTGATCGTGTTCCCGGTGAACGTCCACGCCTGTGCCGCGGTGTTGTTGCAGGTCCAGACCTGCAGCGGCACCCCGTCGGAGAAGTTGGCGTTGCTGACGTCGACGCACTTGTTGTTCCAGTTGCTGAGGATCCGGTTGCCGGTGGCCGGCGGCGGGGTGGGCGGGTTCCCGCCGGCACCGAACGGGCTCATGATGATTCCGGCCTGCTGCGGATCGCCGTCGTGGACCAGGGACTCGAAGCCGCCGACGTCGTCGTACGCGAAGCCGTAGGCCTTACCGTCGGCCATGTTCGCGTGAATGATCCGGGAGTAGTGGTTCGGCGCGCTGTTCTTGTAGAACGCGTTCGCGTCGTAGACAGGCTCCACGGTGGATGTGCCGAGCGTGCCCCGTACCAGTGCGGTGCAGATGGTCCGGCGGACCTCGCTCTGGATGAACGGTGCCACGTTGGGTGCGTTGAAGACGCCGTCGCAACCCCAGACGTTCGCGGTGCTGGGCTTGTCGACGGTGGCGACCTCGGCGCCGGTGCTGTCGGTGAAGCGCATGGTGTTGCCGACGGTCCGGCCGAAGAACTTGCGGTTCGGCTCGTTCTGGCGGGGCACGACGGTCAACGTCCGGCTGGTGTACGCGTTCCACGCCGAGTTGATATAGGCGTCGAGGTAGTTCGCGGGGAACTTCCCGGCGTCGGTGGCCTTGCCCGGTGCGAGCACGCGCAGGACCGTACCGTCGGCGCGGGTGATGACCGAGTCCTGCCAGCCCGGCTGGGCCTTTATCGCATTGATGATCTTGTTTCGTCCGTCGTTGACGACGTCGCCGGTGCGCTTGGTCTGCCCGGCGCCGTTGGTCACGGTGACCGCGTGCGGGATGCCGAAGAAGTCCACCTGCGAGCTGTTCAGCCACAGCCCCGCGTCGTTGAAGGTGAACTCGCTGGTGTCGAAGAGGGTGTTGAAGTTCGGGTCACCGGGCGCCCACGGTGCGGGCTGGACGAAGCCGTCCGGGGTGATGAAGAACTTGATCTTGTCGCCCAGCGCCATGTAGACGCGGCCGGACAGGCCCTTGGGGATGCGGATCGTCGTGGTGCCGCCGTTGCCGGGCCCGGCCATCGACACGTCCGGGGCGGGCACGGGCGGGTTGCCGCCGGCGGGCCAGGGGTTGAAGGCGCCGCTGCTGTTGACGTAGCCCCAGCGCCCGTTCATGGTGCCGATGACATACAGGAACACGGCGTCACCGCGGCCGGTGTTGTTGGTGACGGTCACGGGGAGCACAGCGGGCGAGGCCGCCGCGGCGGGCGTCGTCACGGCCACGACCGGCGCCGCGACCGCGAGCGCGGCGAGGGCGGTCAGCCATCTCATTCTGGTACGCAAGCCAGCACCTCAATTCTGTCCAGGCACCCGGCGGGCCTCGGGGAAGCGGCCGTGTGGCGGATGACGGCGAAGGGGACCGGTCACGGGGTCATGACCGTTCGCCGGCGCGCTCGTCAGCAGCTGCGGACAGCGCTTTGAGAGCGCTCTCACAGCATTGTTCGGCTTGTTAACTGATGTCAACAGTGAGTGCTGTAAATGTTTCGCGCTTGTTGCCCACCGTCCGGCGAGCCGCTACCGCCATCGGCGCGATATCCGGTGGAAACAGTGCGGGTCTAGCGTGCGGACCAGCGATCGTACGGTCCAGATTGTTTTGGAAGGACGTCATGAATCTCCTCCTGCTGACGGACAGCCACCTCGAGGTGCTGCCTGCCCTGGACCTGCTGCCGTACACCGTCCAGGTCGCGCCCCAGGGCGACTGGGCCGGGGCGACCAAGGACCCGCACGTGGCCGCCGTCCTGGTCGACGCCTGCGGGCAGTTGACCCAGGCCCGCGCGACATGTCGCGCGCTTCGCGCCAGCGGATTGAGCGCGCCGCTGATCGCCCTGGTCCGCGACGCCGGCCTCGCCGCTGTCGGCGTCGACTGGGCCATCGACGACTTCGTTCTGACAACCGCCGGCCCGGCCGAGGTGGCAGCCCGGCTGAACCTGGCGGTGAAGCGGCGCGCAGCCGAGAACGACTCGGCGGACGAGCTGATCCACATCGGCGAGCTGACCATCGACCCGCACAGCTACACGACCCGGCTACGCGGCGAGTCGCTGGTGCTGACGTACAAGGAGTTCGAGCTCCTGAAATTCCTCGCCCAGCAGCCCGGCCGGGTGTTCAGCCGCGACCAGTTGCTGCGCGAGGTGTGGGGCTACGACTACTTCGGCGGCACCCGGACGGTGGACGTGCACATCCGGCGCCTGCGGGCCAAGCTCGGACCCCGCTGCGAAACGATGATCGGCACCGTCCGCCAGGTCGGCTACAAGTTCGTCGCCCCGCCCGGCAGCCGCCAGGGCGCCGCGGCCGCCGCATCGGTCTACGACAACGGGACGCTGTCCGCGCCGGATTCGTGGGACTCGTCGTTGATCGCGTCGCTGGCCGTGATTCCGTAGAACCACACCGGTGCGCCGGTGGTGGCACCGGCCCACCGGGACGGTCCCGTCAGGCAAGGTTCGTGGCGAAGAACCGGTCCAGCGCGTCGAAGGGGATCAGGTCCATGCGGTCGTACAGGTCGACGTGGTCGGCCCCCGGCACAATCAGAAGCTCGACCGTGTCGGAGGCCTGCGCCCGGACGTCCTCGGAGTAGTAGCGGGAGTGCGCCTCGGCGCCGGCCACCAGTAGAGCCTTGCGGGGCGCCAGCATGTCGATGTTCGCCATCAGCGGGAAGGCGAAGAACGACATCGGCGTGGTCGCGGTCCACGCGGTGGTGGAGTTGATCGAACGCGGGTGGTAGCCGCGGCCGGTGCGGTAGTAGTCGAAGAAACTCGCCGTGACCGGGTCTGCGTCCGCCGGCAACGTCTTGGGCAGGACCCGGTCCGTCGGGGCGACGTCGCCGTTCGCGTCGAACGGGACCTCGTGGGAGAGCCGCGCACGGGTGCCGTTCGCGGCGTCGATCCAGCGCTGGCGGCTCAGGTGGTCCACGACCTTCCGGCGCTGGTCACGCGTGTAGTAGTCCTCGTGACCGCGCGACATGCTGCGGGACATGTCGTACATCGAGGCCGTGGCGACCGCCTTGATGCGGCTGTCCGCTGCCGCCGCACTGAGCGCCATGCCGCTCAGGCCACAGATGGCCTGAGCGCCGATCCGCTCGCGGTCGACGATCTTCTGCAGCCCGAGGAAGTCGACGGCGGCGCTGAAGTCCTCGGTGCAGATGTCCGGTGACGCCACGTCGCGTACCGTGCCGCCGCTCTCACCGGTGAACGAGGGATCGAAGGCGAGGGTGACGTAGCCACGGCGGGCGAACTCGTTGGCGTAGAGGCCTGAGGACTGTTCCTTGACCGCGCCGAACGGGCCGCTGACAGCCAGGGCGGGCAGCTTGCCGCGGGCGTTCGTCGGCACGTAGAGGTCACCCGCGACCGTGATGCCGTAGCGGTTCGTGAACCGCACCGAGGTCCGCTTGACGTTCTTGTCCAGGGCGAAGGTGTAGCCGCCCTTGGGCGTGGGCCTTCGCGGTCCGGTGTTTCCGGTGGCGCGGCCGTTCTCCGCGCTGAAGGCGGGCGCAGCCGGCAAGGCGGCGGCCGCGCCGGTGGCGGCGATCAGTCCGAGCGCTGTGCGACGTTCCATGGGATGAACCTCATTCTCGACAGGATCTTTGCGGTCAGGTGTAGGCGGACACCTGTCACAGCCGCGATCACGAACCCGAAGCGGACAGCGGGAGCAGATGACCGGCTGCGGTGGTCACCCGCAGCCTCTGCCGCCCGAGCCTCAGCATTTCGAGGCGTTCCGCATTCAGCGAACCGCGTCGACCGGCGGGCGGGGAGTTCCTGACGATGGGTGTACCGGCAGGGCGCCCCTGTCTGCGGGAACCGTGGTGGGGGGCCCTGGCAATACACGCTTCGAGAGTGACTTCTTCGTTCGCCCGCGCGGGTGTTGACTCGGTGATCAGGCTCAGGACGGCCCGTCCGGACGTCGTTCCGACAGAGGGAGATGCCATGCCACGCTTCCGTACTGCCGTGTGTTCGACGCTGGTGACGGTCGTCGCCCTGACCGCTGCCGGCTGCGGTGACAGCGGCCGGTCCGGTGACGCCCCGGTGGTCACACCTGTCACATCGACGCCGCCCGGCAGCCCATCGCCGCAGCCGGGCGGCACCGACGCCACCGCCGGCCAGGAGGAACAGATGAAGATCCGCATCACCGTCGGCGAGCAGCGTTTCGCGGCTACCCTCTTCGACAGCGCCGCCGGCCGCGATCTCCTCGCCCAGCTTCCCCTGACCATCGCCATGACCGACCACGGTTCGGTGGAGAAGACCGGCCCGCTGCCCGCACCGCTACGACTGGACGGCCAACCGGACGGCGCCGATCCCGACGTCGGAGATGTCGGCTACTACGCGCCCGGCAACGACTTCGTCCTCTACTACGGCGATCAGTCGTACTACCCCGGCATCGTGATCATCGGCCGCCTGGACGGCGACGCCGCCGGCCGGATCGCCGACATGGAAGGGGCCATCACCGCGACGGTCGACGTCCACGCCGGCTGAACCCGACACCCCAGTGCGGCAGTGGTCGGTCCCGCTGTCCGCGTCGGTCGCCGCGTGCCGGTGATCAGCCGCGGCCCTCGCCCACCTGGCGCGTGAACCGCGGAGCGAAGACGGCGGCGAGCCAGATCGCGGTGATGAGCAGGCCGATCAGGGTGACCGGGCGTGTCCCGTAGCTCATCGTCGGCCCCCACGGCAGCGGGAAGGGTCCGGTGCCGAACGCGGCCGAGACGTCGCCGGCCAGGGTGGCCGCGGTCAGCAGGGTGTGCGCCGACACCAGCAGGAAGCCGACGGCGTTCAGTGCTGTCAGGCGCGGCAGAAGGCCGAGGTCGTCGCCGGCGCGGCGGGCGAGCCACCTGCCCGCGAACGCGCCGAGCAGCGCGAACACCGCGGTCAGGATCAGGGTGAGCCGGGGCCCGGCGCGTTCGGCGCGCAGGGTGGCGGGTCCGTCGGCGACGCTGTGGCCGCTGGGGTGGACGGTCAGCCGCCAGTCGCCCCGGGCAGCGGTGACCTCGTCGGCGGTGCGGCCGGTGCGCCATCCGGCGTCGGCCAGGCGTTGCGCCACGGGGGCGAGGTCGGTGATCGGGCTGCCGAACTCGATGTCGACGTACCCGGGGCCGTAGTCCTCGTAACCGGCGACGAAGCCCGCGTGCTCGCGCCGGGGTGGTGACCGACCTGGCTGCCGGGATGGTCGACATGGAACGTCCTTCAAGCCGAAGGACGGTGGACTGCCTCGGACCGAGGCAGTCCACCGTCACCTACCTACCTGCCGTCCGTCAGCTTGCCGCCGGCACCTGTCAGTGGAAATACCAACCCTGATAGGTGCCGCCGTTGCAGGCGAGCGTGTAAAGCTTGCCGGCGTAGTTGCTGTCCAGGCAGAGACCCGTCTGAGCGTTGACGATGCGATCATTGGCTCCTTTCCGCCATTGCTGGTAATTGCCGCCGTTGCATGGGATCGTGTAGGCGTTCCCGGCATAGTTGCTGTCAAGGCACAGAGTCGCGTGCTCGTAGTTGTTCAGCCGGAACGAGTTACCGGAATACTTCATCAGCCAGTACTGGTTGTGGCTTCCCGTGCACTCGTGCGTATAGGCCGTGGGGCCGTTCGTGTCGAGGCACATTCCCGTTTCTTCGCTGTTGAGGCGCACCAGTTCGACGGCGTGGGCCGGCCCTGCGAACCCGATTGCCCCAAGCGCGCTGAGCAGGACCGTCATGATGACGAGCCGGATGAATGAGGTGCGGACACGTGTGCTGTCCATGGTTCCTCCGCTTCCGCTTCCGGTGTTGATTGGATGCGATGAACCTAGACATCGGTGAACCTTGGAAGAAACAGAGTCGAGCTGAACACCAGGTAAATTGAGGTCTATTGTGGAATGCCGGAATTCGCGCACGAAAATGGCCGGATCGCTGATTTCGGTAATTGTTGCACCGCAGCATCCGGACTGAGTCGGGGAACCGTCACGAGCGTCAGGTCAAAACAGGCCCTCCAGGCCGATGGGGCAGAGGCTTGCCCGCGGAGGCACACCCGCCTCCTTCGGTGGGGGAAAGACGCCGAAGGAGATCGAGAAGGTTGCACGCCGGCCCCCGGGCTCCCGGAGCTGCCGTCCATCGAGCTCGAACCTCGGGCGGACAACGCACCCGGCATAAACCGGGCCGCCGGTTGGTTGAGGCGTCCAGAAGCTTGATTGACGTGTCAATCACCTGGAGGGCAGTGCCATGACCGACCTGATCCTGGGCCTCGACACCTTCGGCGACGTGCCGGCGGACGACGCCGGTGCGTTGCTGTCCGACGCGGCCGCGATCCGTCAGGTCGTCGAGGAGGCGGTCCTCGCCGACGATCTGGGTGTGGACGCCATCGCGCTCGGCGAACACCACCGCCCGGAATACTCGATCTCCACGCCGGAGACCGTGCTGGCCGGCATCGCCACCCGGACCAAGCGGATCAAGCTGGGTTCCGGGGTGACCGTGCTCAGCTCCGACGACCCGGTCCGGGTCTTCCAGCGGTTCTCGACCGTCGACGCGCTGTCCAACGGCCGGGCCGAGACGATCCTCGGGCGCGGGTCGTTCACCGAGTCGTTCCCGTTGTTCGGCTACGACATGGCCGACTACGACGTGCTGTTCGAGGAGAAGCTCGACCTGTTCGTCAAGCTGCTCGACGAGAAGCCGGTGACCTGGAGTGGCACGACGCGGCCGGCGTTGGAGAACGCCGACGTCTACCCGAAGACCGAGTCCGGCCGGCTGGCGGCCTGGGTGGGTGTCGGCGGTTCGCCGCAGTCGGTGGTGCGCACCGCCCGGCACGGTCTGCCGTTGATGCTGGCCATCATCGGCGGGCAACCGCAGCGGTTCGCGCCGTATGTGGATCTGTACCGGCGGGCGGCGGAACAGCTGGGCACGGTGGCGTACCCGGTCGGCATGCACTCGCCCGGCTTCGTCGCCGACACCGACGAGGAGGCCAAGGAGCTGTTCTATCCGGCGTACAAGGTGCAGATCGACCGGATCGGCGCGCTGCGCGGCTGGCCGCCGCTGCGCCGATCCACCTTCGACGCCGAGGTGGAGCACGGATCGCTCTACATCGGTTCGCCGGAGACCGTCGCCCGCCGGATCGCCGCGGGTGCCGGTGCGCTGGGCGTGGGCCGGTTCGACCTGATCTACACCGCCGGCGCCCAGTCCGCGAGCGCCCGGATGCGTGCCGTCGAGCTGTTCGGATCGAAGGTCGCGCCCATGGTCCGCGACATGATGGCCTGAACCTGATCCCGCCGGCCCGGCGCTACGGCGCCGGGCCGGACCCGGTCAGCGGTTGCGGCGTACCACTAAATTGAGGTTCATTCGCATTCTGTGCAACCTTCGGCGGCACGGCGAGCGTCTGGTGTCCGGCGGAGGCGACAGCCGGGCCGGCTCAGGAACGCGCGAGCCACTCCGCTCGGGCAGCGGAGCAAGCGACAGCGGCACAAGCGACGGGGGACCGGTGGAGATCGCCATCGTGGGCCGGGGACACCTGGGCTCCGCGCTGTCCCGATTCTGGTCGGGCGCCGGCCACCGGGTCACCGCGCTGGGCCGGGACGGCGGCGACGTCACCGGCGCCGACGTGCTCGTCGTCGCGGTGCCGGCGGCCGCCGTCCCGCGCGCCCTGCAGGTGGTCGACGGCTACCGCGGCGCGGTGACGATCGACGCGACAAACCTGCAGGGCCTCGCCCCCACCGGTCACCCGTCGCTGGCGCATCTGGTGCAATCGCTGGTGGGCGGCCCGGTCGCGAAAGCGTTCAACACCGACTACGCATTGCTGTACGACGAGATCGAGCGCCAGCCGGTCCGCCCGAGTCACCTGTACGCCGCCGACGCCGCCGCGCGTCCCGTCGCGGAGCAACTCATCCGGGACGTCGGCTTCACACCGGTCTTCATCGGCGACCTCAGTCACGCGCCCCTGCTGGAACAGCATCTGCGCCTGGTCCGGGCCATCGCGGCGAACGGCTACGGACCTTACTTCTCCTGGTACGGGGCCCCCGGCGACCTGTGGACCTGACAACCGGCCGATGTCGGGTCACGACGTCGAAGGCAGAGCGCGCGCTCCAGAGTCAGCCCCGCCGCCGTACGTAATCCGCGCAGCAGCGGACCGAGCGCGGCGTGATCCATGGCGGTTGTCCCTCCGGTGGCGTGTCTCTTGATCATATGGAGCGCCTGGGGCCGGGGCCGGGTCGTGGTGATTAGGCGAGTCATACGGATACCTGGGCGTGGGGAGATGGGCAGACTCGGGCTGCGCGGTCATCGGCGCGCGGACAAATGTGAGGGAGAACAGTGCCCAGAGCAGTGCGATTCGAGCGGTACGGCGGCCCTGAGGTGCTGACGGTCGTGGACGTCCCGCGGCCGGTGACCCCGGCCGGCCGGGTGCTGGTCGAGGTGGTCACGGCCGCCATGAACCCCGGGGAGATCGGTATCCGCGAGGGGGTCTTCGCCTCGATCTGGCCGGCGACCTTCCCCGAGGGTCAGGGCAACGACTACTCCGGGGTGGTGGCCGAGGTCGGGGCGGGCGTCACCGGGTTCCGGGTCGGTCAGCCGGTGCTCGGTTTCGCGCCGCGGGCGGCGCAGGCCGAGTTCGTCGTGGCCGATCCCGCCGCGCTCGCGGCCATGCCCGCCGGCCTCGGCTGGGACGAGGCGGCGACCATCGCCGGTGTCGGCGCCACCGCGTGGGCCGGCGTGGAAGCTGTCGCCCCGCAGGAGGGGGAGACCGTGGTGGTGTCCGCCGCCGCCGGCGGGGTCGGCGTCATCACCGCTCAGCTGGCGGCGTTGCGGGGTGCCCGGGTCATCGGCACAGCGGGGGAGGGCAACCTCGACTACCTGGCCTCGCTAGGCGTGACGCCGGTCCGTTACGGCCCGGGGCTGCTCGGCCGCCTGCGGGAAGCGGCGCCGGACGGCGTCGACGCCTACCTGGACACGTTCGGTGCCGGCAACGTCGACACCGCGATCGCGCTCGGCGTGCCGCCCTATCGGATCAACACGATCGCCGACGGCAACGGCATCCGGAAGTACGGTGTCCACTCCGCGGCACAGGAGCAGGCGGACACTCCGCAGATCTGGGAGCAGCTCGCCCGGCTCGTGGCGGCCGGGCGGATCGTCGTGCCGATCGCGCAGGCGTACCCGATGGACCGCGTCGCGGACGCCTACCGGGATCTGGCCACCCGCCACGTCCGCGGCAAGCGGGTGCTGCACGTGATGGCGCCGGACCGGCGCGCCGGTCTGCCCGCCGACTGAAACGGCGTGGTGTTCCGGCGCGGAGGTGGTCAGCGCCGGAAAGCCACGGCCGTCGGGGGCCCGGGACGGGTCGTCAGGACGGGTTCTCGCCGACGACGACCTTCACCGTGGAGTGCTTGCGGCGCAGGTCCTTGAGCGGCTGGTACTCCGGCGAGTCCCAGAACCGCTGGACGGTCTCGCGGTCCGGGAACTCGTGGATCACCAGGGTCGACGGCTTCCAGTCGCCCTCCAGGACCAGGGCGTTCTCGTCGGTGATGATGTTGCGGCCGCCGAACCGCTCGATCAGCGGGCCGGCGCCCTCGACGTACTGCCGGAAACCCTCCGGGCCGGCGATGTCGAGGTCGATGACAACGAAGGCGGACATGGTCGGTCTCCTTGCTCCGTGGGCCGGCGTGGTTGCCGACCTGTCTCCACGTTAAGGACTGACGGTGGGCGTTCCCATGCGTGAAGCGGCCGCATTCATACGTGGTCGTACCATCACGCCGTACTCTTGATGGGTGGATGTCTTCAGTGAGGTGATCGGTTCCCTGCGGACCGGGCGGGCGAAATTCGCCCGGACCCGCCACCTGGGCCGGTGGGGCAACCGGTTCGGGCCCGAGCCCGGCATGGGCTTTCACGTCGTGCTGTCCGGCAGCTGCTGGCTGCTCACCGAGTCGGATCCACCGGTGCGGCTCTCCGCCGGTGATGTCGTGCTGCTGCCGCGCGGGGCGGTGCACGGTCTCGCGGGCAGCCCGGACCGGGGCCTCGCCGCCCTGCCGCCGGATTCGGCCGGCCCCGACGGCGGCGACGGCGACGAGGACGCCGGTTGTGCCACCCTGCTGTGCGGCGCCTATCGTCTCGACCACGCCCCGCCACACCCGTTCCTGCGGTCGCTGCCGGAGGTCATCCACCTGCCGGCGCAGCTGGGACACCACCCGGCACTGCGGTCGGCGGTCGACCTGCTCGCCGCCGACCTCTCCGACCCGCAGCCGGGCGCCGACGCCGCCCGGCCGGCGTTGCTCGACCTGTTGCTGGTCTACGTGCTCCGCGCCTGGCTGCGGGAAGAGGCGTCCCGGCGTCCCGGCGCGGGCTGGCAGGCCGCCCTCGACGATCCCGCGGTGGCGGCCGCCCTGCGGCAGATGCACGCCGCCCCGCAGCAGCCCTGGACGGTGCAGCAGCTGGGGGCGCTGACCGGGCTGTCGCGCACCACCTTCGCCCGCCGGTTCACCGCCGCCATGGGCCTGCCGCCGCTGGCCTACCTCACCTGGTGGCGGCTCAACCGGGCCGCCCAGCTGCTGGTCCGCGACGACGCGGCATTGGCGACAGTCGCCCGCCGCGTGGGGTACGCCTCGGAGTTCGCGTTCGCCAACGCGTTCAAGCGGGAGTTCGGTGTGTCGCCGGGCCGGTTCCGCCGAACCCGGCGGCAGGAGCCGGTGCAGCACGACTACGACCTCGCCGGGGTGCCGGCCGGCTGACGGGCGCCGTTCCACCGGCCGGCTGGCGGGCGCCGTTCTGCCGGCCGGCTGGCGGGCGCCGTTCTGCCGGCCGGCTCACCGCTGGCGCGGATAGGCGATTTCCACCGAGGCGGTCACCCGTGACGGCGGCCGACGATGGCAGCCGGTCGCCGTTCTCCCGGCGGCCGGCACATCGATCACCGGGTACGCCCGGGCCGGACGGAAGGACATCACGGTGAGCACTGAGGCAACGACACGACACGGCATGCCGGACGTGGAGACCCTGCGAGCCCTCCTGAGTGAATCGACTCGGCCGGTCCTGCTCACCGGCGGACGGGTCGTCTCCCTGGACGCCATGCTGGGCGACTGGCCGCAGGCGGACGTGCTCCTCGGCGGCGACAAGATCGTCGGGGTGGGACCGGGTCTGATCACGGCAGCCGGGGACGACAACGCCATCGTCGTCGACTGCACGGGCGGCGTCGTGCTGCCGGCCCTGATCGACCTGGGATCGCGGGCCGGCAGCCGGGAGAACCGGTACGACAACGCGGGTGGTTCCCTCACCCCGGGCAAGCAGGCGGACATCGCCGTCCTCCGGTCGCCGGACGGCCGGTTCCCCGTGGCGACCTCGGACGCGGTGGTGGAGACACTGTTCCTCGCCGGTCAGGTCCGGGTCTGGCGCGGCCGGCCGGTGGTCCCGCCGCCGCCGCCGCCGGCGGCGGAGGCGGCGGAGGCGGCGGGCCAGGAGCACCCGTACGCCGGGATGTGGATCGACGAGACCGGCTTCCTGCACCAGGAGCTGCTGCCCGACGGCCGGTACGACGAGACGCGGGGTGGCCGCCCGCACGCCTACCAGGGGCGGTACTGGATCGACGGCGACCGGGTCGACTACCTCGACGACCTGGGCTTCTGGGCGTACGGCGAGATCCGTGACGGGGTACTGCACCACGCCGGCTACATCCTGCGTCGCAGTGCCGCCTGAACGCCACCGGTGAGCACTGTCAGCTCAGGGCGCGTAGTTCCTCCTCCACTTCGCGCAGACCCGTCGCGTCGCCGTCGACCTTTTTGATCTCCCGTACCGCTTCGAGGTCCGCGCGGGCCGCCGGGAGATCGCCGAGTTCCCGGTAGGCCTGTGCCCTGGCCTGCATGACCCAGGTCCGCACCGGGTTCGCGACCGACAGGCCGGACGCCTGCAGCGCCCGGGTGGTGACCTGGACGACGGTCTCCCACTGCCGCAGCTCCACATGGACCAGGGCCGCATAGTGAAGTGCGTTCGCGACGGTCACGGCGGTGATGGATTCGATCGTCGCGGTCGCAGGGTCCTCTGCGACCGCGACGGCTCGCTCGAAGGCGGCGAGGGCCTCCTCGTGGCGACCCAGGCCGTGCAGGGTGATGCCCTGACCGATCAGAGCCGCGGACACCCCGATCCAGTCGCCGGCTTCGGTGAAGTAACCGACGGCCTGTCGCGCCGCCGTCAGCTGTTCCTCCGCCCGCCCACCGAGCCGCGCCAGTGCCCGGCTGCGGTACGTGCGTGCCCACCCCATCTGGCTGACGTCGCCGGCGCGGGAGGCGAGTTCGAACGCCTGGTCGGCGTGCTGGAGCGCCTTGTCGTAGTCGATCAGGCAGACCAGCCGGGTCCAGGCGAGGTATCCCAGGTGGACGGCTTGCACCCGGTCGTCGCCGAGCAGGCGGGCGGCCTCGGTGGAGAGACTGAAGATGTCGTGCCAGCGCGGCCAGTAGATCCATCGGTCGGAATACCAGTGCAGGGACTCGGCGACGTCGACCACCAGCCGATGTTCGCCGGCCTGGAACGCTTGCCGCAGGGCGGCGAACCACGTGTCGGCCTCGGCCTGTAACCAGGCCTCGGCGGCGTGTTCGGAGGATACGATCCCGGTCGGCGCGGCGGGGTCGGGTTCGGGTTCGAACCACTGGCCGGCGGTGATGGTCGTGGTCAGCAGCCACGTGCGCAGCCGTTGCCGTACCGCCTCGATCTGTTCGGGTGGCTCTTCGTCGCCCAGCTTGCGTTCGCCGTAGGCGCGCAGCAGGTCGTGGCAGCGGACCCGGCCGGGTGACGCCTCGTCGAGCAGGCTGACCTCGGTCAGTTCGTCGAGCAGGTCCTCGGTCTCGTGGACCGGCCGATCCATCAGCACGGCGGCGGTCTCGACGCCGGTCGTGGCGCCCGCCGCCAGCGGCAGCCGGCGGAACAGGCGCTGGGCGTCCGGTGACAGCTGGTCGTACGACAGGGCGAACGCGGCGTTGACCTGCAGGTCTCCGGCGGTCAGGGCGTCGAGGCGGCGGTCGCCAGGTGCCAGCCGGGCGATCACGTCCGCTGCGGTCCAGTACCGGCGGCTGGACAGGCGGTTGCCGACCACCCGCATCGCCAGTGGCATGTGCGCGCACAGCTCGGCCAGCTGCTGCAGTTCGCTGCTCGTCGCGGTGCGTCCCGCGGTCAGCCGGCCGAGCAACGACACCGAGTCCTGCTCGGTCAGCGGCGCCAGTGGCAGCCGGTCGACACCGCCGAGGCCGCGCAGCATCCGGCGGCTCGTCACGATCGTCACGGCGGGGCCGTCGCCGGGAACCACGGCCCCGACCTGGGCTTCGTCGGCGGCGTTGTCCAGCACGAGCAGGAGGCGTCTGCCCCGGCTGACCCGCTGCCACATGGCGGTGGCCTCGGCCAGGGCCGGCGGAACTGATGGCGACCGCGGGTCGACGGCGCGGATCAGCCGGGACAGCACGTCGAACGGGCTCAGCGGCTGCGTACTCAAGCCCTGCAGATCGACGAAGTACTGGCCGTCGGGAAAGTCCGCGGCCAGCCCGGCGGCGGCGTGCAAAGCCAGTGACGTCTTGCCGATTCCCGGCGGGCCGCTGATCAAGATCGCCCGGACCGGTTCTCCCGCCCCGGCCCGGGTGCGGATGGTGTCCAGTTCGCCGGCACGGCCGGTGAAGTCGGGTACGGCGCGCGGCAGCGGCAGACCGGCGAACCCGGCGACCTGCGGGAGATCGCGGTGCCGGCCGGCCCGGGCCGCCGCGGCCAGCGCTTGCCGGTCGTCGTCGCCGAGTTTCAGCGCCGCCGCGATCGCGGTCACGGTGCTGGCCCGGGGGCCCTTGCTGACCCCGCGTTCCATGTCACCGATGGTGCGGTCGCTGAGACCGGACGCCTGCGACAGCTGCTCGAGCGTCATCCCGGCGGCCAGGCGCAGCCCGCGCAGCAGCGGGCCGAGCTCAGCCTGATCAGCAGTGGCCGTTCTGTTCCCCAGGATTCCCACGCTGTCCATGATCACAAGAAGTGGCGAGTCGGGGATCGGCCATCGGGTTGTGACGGCCACCGCAGGCACTTAGGCGATGACCACCGATACGCGATCGACCTGCCGGGCCGCACGCTGGGCGCCCATCGTGCCGACTGGAGAGCTTGAATGAGTCATGACCTTTGCCCGCCGACCCGCGACGCGGACGGGTATCGCGAATACGTGTCGGACCGGCTCGACGGGTGGCGTCGCACCGCGTACCAGCTCTGCGGCAACTGGCACACGGCCGAGGACCTCGTCTCCACCGCGGTGCTGAAGATCATGCGCCACTGGGCCCGGGTGTCCGCGGCCGGCAATCCCGACGCCTATGTGCGGCGCATCCTGGTCCGCACCCTGCTCGACGAGCGGCGTCGCGCACGGCAGGCCGAGCTGCCGGTGGAGACGGTGCCCGAGCACGCCGGCGCCCCGATCGAGATCGACACGGTGACCGACCGGCGGACCCTGGTGTCGCTGCTGACCGTGTTGCCGCCGAGCCGCCGGCGGATCCTGGTGCTGCGCTACGTCTACGACCTATCGGTGGAGGAGACCGCGGCGTACCTCGGTTGTTCCCCCGGCAACGTCAAGAGCCAGACGGCCCGCGCGTTGACCGCGCTGCGCAGTCGCCCCGGCGTCGCGGAACTGCTCGGCGGCCGGGAACTCATCGCCCGGTGACGGGCAGGGCGCGGAGCTTCTCCTCCACCTCGCGCAGCCCCGCGGCGTCCTTGCTCGCCGTTCTGAGGTCCCGGACCGCCTCGAGGTCTGCTCTCGCCGCCCGCACGTCGCCGAGCTGCTGGTGGGCTTGAGCGCGAACCCAGAGGGTCCGGCCGCGCAGCGGCGCCGCATCAGGTAGGTCCGAGCACTCCAGTGCGCTGGTGGCGACCCGCACCGCGGTCGCCCACCGGTCCAGCCGCAGATGAATCTCGGCGATCCGGCACAGCGCCCCCACCGTCGTCGCGGCCCTGATCGAGGCCCACTCGACCGGTGCGGTGACCGGACCCTGCGCCACGGTGACGACGTGCTCGAAGACTTGGATCGCCTCGTCGAGGCGATCCAAGCCCTGCAAGGCGATGCCTTGGCCGATCAGAGCCTGTGCGTGTCCGATCCAGTCGTCGGTCTCGGAGAAGAAGCCGACCGACTCCTGTGCCGCGGCCAACTGCTCCTCACCGGGCCGTTTCAGTGCCCCGAGTGCCCATGCGCGGTAATCACGCGCCCAGCCCATCTGGCTGAGGTCGCCGGCCCTGCGAGCAAGGCGGAATGCCTCGTCGGCATGGCGAAGTGCGGCCTCGTGGTCCACCAGGCAGACGAGCTCGGTCCAGGCGAGATATCCGAGGTGAGTCGCCTGGAGCCGGTCGTCGCCCAGCAGCCGGGCGGCTTCGGTGGACAGAGCGAAGACGTCGTGCCAGCGGTGCCAGTGCGGCCATCGGTCGGAGTACCAGTGCAGCGACTCGGCGACGTCGACCACCAGCTGGTGCTCCCCGGCCCGAGCGGCCTCGGTCAGGGCGGCGAACCAGGAGTCGCCCTCGGCCTGCAGCCAGGCCTCGGCCTCGTCCGCCGACTGCGCCGGGCCGGTGGCCGGCCGGTCGCCGCTGCCGGGTGCGGCGGGCTCGAACCACCGGCCGGCCCCGACGGTGGCCGTCAGCAGCCACTGCCGCCATCGCTGTTCAGCCGCGCGGATCTCCGCCGGCGACTCCTCCTGGCGCAGGCGCGACTCGCCGTACGAGCGCAGCAGGTCATGGCAGCGGAACCGGCCGGTGGACGTCTGGTCCAGCAAGCTCAGCTCGGCCAGCTCGTCGAGCAGGTCCGCCGTGTCGTCGGCCGGTTGCCCGACGAGCACGGCGGCTGCTTCCGTGCTCGTCGTGGCGCCGGCTGCGATCGGCAACCGGCGGAAGAGGCGCCGGGCCGCCGGGGACAGCTGGTGGTACGACACCGCGAACGCGGCGCCGACCCGCAGGTCACCCGCGGTGAGAGCGTCGAGGCGGCGATCGTCGGCGGACAACCGGGTGATGAGATCGGCCGCGGTCCAGCGGCTGCGGGTGGCCAGGCGGTTGCCGGCCACCCGGATCGCCAGCGGCACGTTCGCACACAGGTCCGCCAGTTGTCGCAGTTCGGCGGCTGCCGTCCGGCGGCCGGGCGTCAGCTGTTCGAGCAGCGCGACGGCGTCCGTCCCGCTCAGCGGGGCCAGTGGCACCCGGTCGACGCCGTCCAGGCCGCGCAGCATCCGGCGGCTGGTGGCGAGCACCGCCGCCGGGCCGTCGTCAGGTATCGCCGCGCGTAGCTGGTCCTCGTCGGCGGCGTTGTCCAGCACCACGAGGATGCGTCTGCCGACGCTGACGCGATGCCAGAGTTCGGTGGCTTCGGACAGCTGTTGCGGCACTGCCGAAGCCTGCGGGTCGACCGCCCGGATCAGCCGGGCCAGGATGCCGACCGGGCTCAGCGGATCCGGGGCGAAGCCCTGCAGGTCGATGAAGTACTGGCCGTCGGGGAACTCGCCGGTCAGCTGCCTCGCCGCCTGGACGGCCAGGGACGTCTTGCCGATTCCGGGCGGTCCGCTGATCAGAAGACACCGGCGGCGGCGTCCGGCGTCGCGGAGGCTGTCCCGGATCCTTCGCAGTTCCGCGGTCCGGCCGGTGAAGTCCGGCACGGCCCGCGGCAGCGGCAGGTCGGTGTACGTGTCGGCCCGCGGCAGACCCTTCGTGCGCCCCAAGCGTGCGGCCGCGGCCAGCGCGTGCCGGTCGCCGGCCGTCAGGCGCAGGGCGTCGGCCAGGGCAGCGACCGTGCTGGCCCGGGGCCCTCGGCTGACGCCGCGCTCCATGTCCCCGATGGCCCGATCACTGACGCCGGAGGCCTCGGAGAGCTGTTCGAGGGTCAGCCCGGCGGCCACGCGCATCCGGCGCAGCAGTGGACCGAGCGCGGCAGGGACGGCAGGCGCGGGGGGGTTCTCCACGCGTTCCATGATCACCTATCCGGCTCCGGAGGAACACGTCCTCGTGCTCACACCGGGTGACGGCGGTCTCCCGTGCAACCTTCTTGATCGGCGCCTGCGTCTTTTCCCCGCCGAAGGAGGTAGCTGAATTTGAACGCCGAGGAAGAGGACGAGTTCCGCCAGTTCGTCGCCGCCCAACTGGGGCCGCTGCGGACGCAGGCGTATCTCACCTGCGGCAACTGGCACACGGCCGAGGACGCTGTGTCCAACGCCCTGGCCAAGCTGTATCCCCGCTGGGGAAAGGTGGACCGACCCGACCTGTACGCCAGGACCATGGTGTACCGCGCAGCGATCTCGGAGGTCCGGCGCCCGTGGCGGCGGGAACGATCGGCCGGTGACGCGCTGCCCGACATCACATCGCATGACGCCACCGGCCTCACCGACGAGCAACTGCGGGTGCAGGCCGCCCTCAAGCAGGTGCCGCCCAAGCAGCGGGCTGCCCTGGTCATGCGTTTCTACCTCGGGTTGAACCTGGAGGAGACCGCGCAGGTGCTGGGCACCAGTGTCGGCACCGCGAAAAGCAATACCTCCCGGGGACTGACCCGGGTGCGTGAGTTGTTGGCTGCCGAGGACATCGACCTGACGGTCGGCGAGATAGAGGAGTTGGCGAATGCGGATGCATGACGTGCTCGAGCTGGCCCGGGCCGGAGAACCGCCGCACGGCACCACGGTGGATGACATCGTCAACCGGGGACGGCGGGTGCAGCGCACGCGCCGGGCCGCGTGGACCGGAGCCGGGGCCGCGCTCGCGGTCGCCGTCGTGGCCGCCGGGATCACCGTGCCGAACCTGTTCCCGGGCAACGGCGGGCAGCCGGCCGAGCAGCAGGTGGCCGCCCCCGCGCCGGGTCCGCAGTTCGAGATCCCGGACAATCCGTTCACCTTCACCTTCGCCGCGTTCGACGCCGGCCGCTGGCACGTGCAGGACCCGGTCGTCGCCTCCACCGCCTACCAGATCGCCTCGGTCTACCTGGACGGGCGGATCACCAACGACAAGGCCGTACCGGCGTCGGCGCTCCCGGACCCCTCGAAGCCGGGGGCCCGGAAGCAGCAGAAGACCATCGCCGCCTACCTCGTGCTGTACCGGCCGGGCGCCTTCGACCCGGCGAAGCTGCAGAACGCGAAGCAGCTCACCGTGGCCGGCCGCCCCGCCTGGCAACTCACCGGCAAGGGCGGCACCGACGACATCACCCACCGGCTGCTGGCCTGGGAATACGCCCGCGACGGCTGGGCCGTGCTGGAGTCGCACTCCAACAGCGCTGCCGACCCGTCGGACGCCGAACTGCACGCGGTCGTCGCGGCGCTGAAGCCGAGCAAGGCGGCCGCGGCCACCCTGCCGTTCCGGATGACCTACGTGCCGGCCGGTTACCAGGCCGTCGAGCTGGGATCTGGCGCGATGCCCGGCCTCACCGGCATCGCCACCGCCCGCGACGGCGAGTACGGCGGCGCGAAGTTCGCCAAGCCGGCTCCGGCCACCACCGGCCTGACCAAGCCGTTCGGCAGCGTCGCCGAAGCGGAACTGCCGGGCAGCTTCCTGGTCCACGTCGGCCGCACCGCCAACTCCGAGCAGGGCCCGGGCGACGCGACGATCACGTGCCAGAACGGCTTCTGCACGACCCACCGGATGGACGGCGAGGTCGTCGTCCAGGTGGCGAGCGAGGGCCGGCTCACTGACGCCGAGATGACCAAGATCATCGAGGGCATCGAACTGGTGGACGTCAACAAGCCCACCACCTGGGTCGACGCGGCCACCGCACTGCGCGCCGAGTTCTGACGGCGCGGCCCGGGCCCGCGGCGTCTTCCCCCGAGCACCGCGGGCCCGGCACTAGGCGATCTTCACCGATTCGCTGACCGGCTTCGTCCTGCATCGTCACACTGCCGCCCGTGTCGGGCGGGGCGGATCCGACCGGTTGCCGGACAGCCGGTCGGGACCGCCACCCGTGACCACGCGACAGGACGAACATGCAATCAGAAACGGTGATCGCCCTGGAGGGCGTCAGCCGCACCTACGGCGCCGGGCCCACCGCGGTCCGCGCTGCCGACGGCATCGACATCGGCTTCCGCCGGGGCAGCTGGACCGCGGTGATGGGGCCGTCCGGATCCGGCAAGTCCACCCTGCTGCACTGTGCCGCCGGCCTGGAACGCGTCGACGCCGGCCGGGTGATGCTCGGCGACACCGACATCACCACCCTCGACGACGACGAGCTGTCGGAGCTGCGGCGTACCCGCATCGGTTTCGTCTTCCAGAGCTTCAACCTGGTGGGCGCGCTCACCGCCGAGCAGAACGTCGCGCTACCGCTGCGGCTGGCCGGGCGCCGCCCGAAGCGCGACGAGGTACGCACCGCGCTGGCCGCCGTCGGACTGGGGGAGCGGGCCGGCCACCGGCCCCGGGAGTTGTCCGGCGGCCAGCAGCAGCGGGTGGCCATCGCCCGCGCCATGGTGACGCGTCCCGAGGTGCTGTTCGCCGACGAGCCCACCGGCGCTCTCGACACCAGCGCCGCCCGCGACGTGCTGCGACTGCTGCGAACCTCCGCCGACGACGGGCAGACGATCGTGATGGTGACGCACGATCCCGCTGCCGCCGCCCGCGCCGACGCCGTCGTGTTCCTGCGCGACGGCCGGATCGTCGACCGCCTCGCCGGCGCCGACGTGCGTGCCGTCGCGGACCGCCTCGTCGCCTTGGAGGCGTGACATGCTCCGACTGAGCTGGGCGGGTTTCCGCGAACGATGGACGCTGTTCGCCGGAGCGGTGCTGACAGTGTGCCTCGGCGTGGCGCTGGTGCAGTCGTCGCTGCTTCTCCTGATCTCGGCCGCTGCCGGCAGCGCTCCGGCCGGCGCGACAGCGCTCGCCCGCATGCGGTTCGACGCGAGCACCGAGGCGGCGGTGGCGCTGCTGGGCGTGACGCTGGGCTTCGCGGCCCTGCTCGCGGTCTTCATCATCAGCTCGACATTCGCGTTCACCGTCGAGCAGCGACGCCGGGAACTGGCGCTGCTGCGGCTGGTCGGCGGGGCGCGGCGGCAGATCCGGCGGCTGCTGCTCGCCGAGGCGACCCTGCTGGGCCTGGTGGGTTCGGCGCTTGGCGTGCCGGTCGGTGTCGGTCTGATGGCGGTACAGACCTGGCTGCTGCACCGGCTGGGCTTCGTGCCGGACGGCTTCACCGGCCGATGGCAGCTCTGGATCGTCGCCGTCTCGGTGGGCACCGGCGTGATTCTTGCCGTGGCCGGGGTGTCGCTCGCCGCCCGCCGGGCCGCCCGGGTGCGGCCGCTGGACGCGCTGCGGGAGACCGGGGAGGCGACCCGGGTGATGACCACCGCCCGGTGGCTGACCGGACTGCTGTTCCTGGCGGGTGCCCTCACCCTGATCGGGCTGTCGCCGGTGGGCGGGGCCGTCGGCGGACAGGCCATGGCGATGAACGTGTCGGTCTGCGCGGCGATCGGGCTGACCCTGCTGGGGCCGTCGCTGGTGCCGGCGGTGGCCCGGCTGATCCCGGTCCGGGCGGCGGGCGTGCTCGGCGAGCTCGCCGCGGCGAACCTGCGCGACGACCGGCGCCGCACCGCGTCCACCGCCGCACCGGTGATCGTCCTGGTCGGGTTGCTGCTCGGTCAGGCCGCCGCGTCGTCGTCGTTCACCGCCGCCGGCCGGCAGGAGCAGCAGCGGTGGATCGCCGCCGACCTGGTGATCGACGCGCCGCAGGCGCCGGGCGACCGGGTCGCCGCCACACCCGGTGTCGCCGGCGCGTCGACCGAGGTGGAGGTGCCGATCGCGTTGACCACCGGGAACGGCGACCTGGCCTACACCCGGTCCGCCACCGCCCTTCTCGTCGACCCCGTCTCCTACGTGCGGACGCACCCCGGCGCCGGTGACCTGACCGCGTTGCGGGAAGGCGCGGTGGCGGCCGGGCCCGGAGCCGACGGGTTCTCCCCGGGTGACACCGTTGGCGTACGCGTCGGTGACCGCGATCTGGGTCCGCTGCCGGTCGTCGCCGCGGTACCGCAGGCCATCGGGGGCGGCGCCACCGTGCTGCTGCCGGCCGAGGTGGTGCCGGAGGAGCAGCTGGCCGGCGTGCCGTCGCACACCTTCGTGCAACTGGCGCCCGGGGTGCCCCGGCAGCAGATCGTCGCCGCGCTCACCGGCGTCGGCACGGTCTCCGACCTGGACGCGTGGCTGGAGCGGGACAGCGTGGCCCGTACCGCCACCAGCACCGGTGTGTTGATCATGGTGATGGGCCTCGGCGGGTTGTACGCGCTGATCGGAGTGATCAACTCCGTCGTCGTCGCGGGGGCGACGCGGCCGCGCGAGTTCGCCTCCGTCCGCGTCACCGGGTTCACCCGCGGGCAGGTGATTCGCACGGCGGTCCTCGAATCGGTCGTGGTCACCGTGGCCGGGCTGCTTCTCGGTCTGCTGGCGGCGGCCGGGACGCTTGTCGGGGTGGCGGCCACGACCGCCGCCGTGACGGGCGCGGTCACGGTGGACGTGCCGTGGCTGCTGGTGAGCGCCGTCGTGGCCGGCACGCTGCTGGTGACCGCGGTGACCAGCACCGTGGCCACCCGGACGGCCACCCGCGAACACCCCGTCGCCGTGCTCGGCGCACGGCAGTGACAGCGGGCCCGGCGAGGCGGTGACGCGCCCTGCCGGGCCTCCGGTTTTCGTTGCTCTGCTGCAAATAGGCGATCGCCACGGATTCGCCACCGGCCTGCTGAACGGCATGGTGAGCGCAGACAGACGACCTGTCCGGGTCGTCGCCTCCGGCACATGACCGTGCCGGACGTTCCCGTCGATCCGTCAGGCGGGGCGAACTCACAGGGGGCCGGGCCCATGACTGCATCCGTGTTCATCACCATCGACGACCGCTACCGCCGCGCCGCGGTCATCACCTTGCACGGCGAGTTCGACATCAGCGGCGTGGACGCTGTCACGGAGGCGGTCGAGATCGCCGCCGGCAGCGGCAAGCGTTTCCTTCTCGTCGACCTGCACCACCTGACGTTTCTCGACATGGCCGGCACCGGCGCCCTGCTGCGGTGCCGTGCCGCCGCCGCGAGCGCCGGCGTCGACCTGCAGATCACCGGAGCGGCGGGCTTCGTCCGGCGGGTCCTCGACATCGCCGGAGTCCTGCCGCTGCTGGAACGGCCGGTGACGCGGCCCCGCGCCGACCGGACGGCGATGACGGTTCCCTTCCCCGATGCGGACACTGTGGTGCAGCGGCCGCCGGCATCGGCGATCCGGTCCCTGGTGTCCCCGGGTTGACAGCGAGCAGGCCGAGTCAGCGGCGACCACCCCGGGTCAGCAGCGACCACGCCCGGGGCAGCGGCGACTACGCCGGCAGGTGCTGCAACCTGGTCCTGGTCTGCTCGGCCCCGGTGTCGTCGTCCGCGGCCTCCTGCAGCCGCAGGATCGTCTCGAGGTCGTCCCTGGCCGCCGAGTTCTCGCCGAGGTGCTGGTAGGCCTCGGCGCGCCGCCCGAGCAGCCGGATCCGGTGCTGGAACGGGATCGGCTTCTCGTGCGGCTGCAAGGCCGTGGTGACCGCGTCCACGGCCTTCTCCCACTGCTGCAGATGCACATACACATGGGCGGCGTGCGCACGTGCCGAGATCGTCGTGAAGTACGCGATGCTGGCCCGGGGCGCCGTGTCCGGGTCCGTCACCAGGGCCAGAGCCCGCTCGATGGCTTCGAGGGCCTCCTCGTACCGGCCCAGCGCCCGCAGCACGTTGCCGAGGCCGATCAAGGCCTGCGGCAACCCCGCACGGTCACCGGCGGCGGCGAAGTGCTCGACCGACTCCCGAGCGGGCGCCAGCGCCTCCCGGTGCTGGTCCTGCGTCAGCAGCGCCCATGCCTGATACATGCGCGCCCACGCCATCTGCTGCCGGTCACCGGCCCGCCGGGCGAAGAAGAACGCGCGCTCCGCGAACCGGGCGGCGACGTCGTACTCGGCCAGGCAGAAGTTGTGTGCCCAGGAGAGATAGCCCAGGTGGGTGGCCTGCAGGCGGTCGTCGCACAGGCGGCCGGCCGCCTCGCTCGACAGCGCGAAGACCTCGTGCCAGCGACCCCAGTCCAGCCAATGATCGGAGAACCAGTGCAGCGACTCGGCGACGTCGACGACGCGCTGGTGCTCGCCGAGCTCAGCCGCCTCGGCCAGAGCGCCGAACCAGTTCTCCGCCTCCACCGCCAGCCACGCCTTGGCGGACGCCGCCGAATCGATGACGGCCAGCCGCAGCTCCGGCTGGTCCGCCGCGGCGTCGGGTTCGTACCACTGTCCCGCCACGATGGCGGTGTCGAGCAGCCAGTTACGCAGCCGTGCCCGGGCCGCCGAGACGGCGTCCGGGTCGTCGTCCTCGCGGAGTTTGAGTTCCGCGTAGAGCCGGAGCAGGTCGTGGAACTGAACCCGGTTGTTCTCCGCCTCCTGCAGCAGGCCGAGCTCGATCAGCTCGTCCAGGGCGTCCTCCGCCTCGGTGAGCGACTGCGGCTCGACGACAGCGGCGGTGGTCGCCCCGCAGGTCGAGCCGTACATCAGCGAGAGTCGCCGGAAGAGTCGCTTGCCGTCGTCCGACAGCTGGTCGTAGGACAGGGCGAACGCGGCGCCGACCCCGGACCCGCCGGCGGAGAGCACGGCCAGGCGATGTTGCTCGTCCGACATGCGGGCGAGAAGCCCACCCGCCGTCCGGTCGGGGCGGCTCGCCAGGCGGTTGCCGGCGACCCGGATCGCGAGTGGCAGGTTGGCGCAGAGCCGCGCGAGCTCGTGAAGTTCGGCCTCGTCGGCCGGACGATCGGCGGTGATCTCCGCGAGCAGCGCGACCGCCTCCTGCTCCCGCAGCGGGGACAGCACGACGCGCTCCACGCTCTCCAGCCCGCTGAGCAACCGCCGGCTGGTCACGATGACCAGGGCGGGACCGTGCGCGGGCATCGCCGCCCGAACCTGCGCCTCGTTCGCCGCGTTGTCCAGCACGATGATGATCCGCTTGTCCTTGCTGACGCTGCGCCAGGCGGCAGTGACGTCGGCCAGCCGGGGCGGGAAGCTGCCGGTACTCGGGTCGATGGCCTGGATCAGCTGCATGAGCAGGGCCTCCGGGCTCAACGGATGGTCCGCGAGCCCGTGCAGGTCGACGAAGAACTGGCCGTCCGGGAAGCGGGGTGCGAGCTGCGTCGCGGCCTGTACCGCCAGCGAGGTCTTCCCGATGCCGGGTTCCCCGTTGATCAACACGGCCGGACATGGACTGTCGACCGGCGCGCTGCCGATCCGTGCCCGGATGTGGGCCAGTTCGGCGTCGCGACCGGTGAAATCGGCGAACGGGGCAGGCAGCGGCAGCGCCTGCGCGGTGGCCGCTGAACCACGTTTGCGGCCGGCGCGGGCGGCCGCGGTAAGCGCCGACCGCTCGGCCGCCTCGATCCCGAGCGCGTCGGCGATCGCGTCGATCGTGCTCGCCCGCGGGCCCCGGCTGGCGCCGCGCTCCAGGTCACTGAGCGCGCGGTCGGTGATGCCGGCCGCGGTGGCCAGCTGCTCGAGGGTCATGTCCGCGGCCAGGCGGAGCCGGCGGAGCAAGGGCCCCAGCGCCTCGGGCTCCACCACGTCCACCTCCGTAACGAACCGAAGTCACGATCGTCCTGTGCTGATCGCTGAGCTACACCGTATTCCCACGTGGCGGGCGCGTTGAGCGCTCCCACGCGGATCACGCCGAGCGGCGTTGTGCTATTCCGGCGCAGCCGTTCACCCCACTGCCCTCGGTATAGGTACTTGTCGCCGATGGCGACGCGACCGGACCACCTGCCGCCTGCGTTTCCCGCCCCGGGCACCGCCCGGCCGTGGCGTTGACCGTTTAGGCGAGAACCACCGATACGTTCGGCCATCACCCCCTGGGACATTCGGTTGGTCCACACGGAAGGGGGCTCGAGATGAACCTCGACGGCAGAACCGTCGTCCTGACCGGCGCCACCAGCGGCATCGGGGAGGCTGCGGCCCGGTTGCTGGCGCCGCACGCCGGCACGCTGGTCATTCAGGGCCCGCAGCCGGCTTCCGAGGTCGCCGGCCTGATCAAGGAGCTCGGCGTCCATACCGAGGTTCACTACGTGGCGGCCGACTTCACGTCGTTCGAGCAGGTGCGGCGGGCCGCCGCCGAGATCCGCACGACGGTCCCGGCGATCGACGTCCTGATCAACAACGCCGGTGTGCCCGGGACCGCACACCGGCAGGTCACCGCGGACGGCAACGAGCGCACTCTGCAGGTCAACTACCTCGCGCTGACCCTGCTGACCGAGGCTCTGCTGCCGGCGATCCCGGCGGGCGGGCGGATCGTGAACGTCAGCTCCACCACGCACCGCATGGTCAGCCTCGCGCTCGACGACCTGAACCTGACGGACGGGTACGACCCCGTCCGCGCCTACGCCCAGTCCAAGCTCGCGATCCTCACCTATTCCCTGCGGTTCGCGCGGCAGGTGACCGACCGCGGCATCGACGTCGTCGCGATCAGCCCCGGTGTGATCAGCACCGGCCTGCTGCACGAGATGTTCGGATCGGGCGGGGCCCGGGTGGAACACGGCGGGCGGCGTCTCGCCGAGGCGGTCACCGCCGACGTGCCCACCGGCACCTACATCGACGACGGCGAGATCGTCGTGCCGAGCGACGAGGCACGCGATGCCTCGGCCGCGACTGCCCTCGCAGCCCGTACCGCATCACTCGTCCAGTCCTGACCGGAAAACCTTCAGTCCCACCAACAGAGGAGGAAACAAGATGGGCAAGCTCGACGGAAAGGTTGCCATCATCACCGGCGGCGCCCGGGGCATGGGTGCCGCGCACGCCCGGCGGTTCGTCGAGGAGGGCGCGAGCGTCGTCATCGCCGACGTACTCACCGACCTCGGCACCAAGCTCGCCGACGACCTGGGCGAGCGAGCGATCTTCGCCGAGCTCGACGTCCGGGACCGCGAGCGGTGGACCGACGTGGTCGCGCAGACCGTGGAACGCTTCGGCCGGGTCGACGTGCTGGTGAACAACGCCGGCATCTTCCGGCGCGAATCCATCGAGACCCACTCGCACGAACTGTGGGACGAGGTCATCGGCGTCAACCTGACCGGCATCTGGAACGGCACGAAGGCGGTCATCCCGGCCATGAAGGCGGCCGGCGGCGGATCGATCATCAACGTCTCGTCGACGGCGGGGATGACCGGGTACGCGTGGCTGCCCGCCTACACGACCTCGAAGTGGGGCATCCGCGGCCTCACCAAGACCTCCGCCCTCGACCTCGGCCAGTACGGCATCCGCGTCAACTCGGTGCACCCCGGCTTCGTCCGCACCCCGATGACCGAGGAACTCGGCGACAACACCGCCAACGTGGCGCTGCACCGGACCGCTGCCGACACCGAGCTGACCCCGCTGGTGCTCTTCCTCGCCAGCGACGACTCCGCCTTCAGCACCGGCGGCGAGTTCATCGCCGACGGCGGCGAGTCCGCCGGTCTGCCCGTGCACAACTGATCCCGGTCACCCCGCTCCACCTCGCGAAGATCCAGTTCACCCCCCGAAAGGAAGTACGACCATGAGCACCGTCCTGACCGCAAGCCCGCTGGCCGGCCGCATCGCCGTGGTGACCGGTGCGTCCAGCGGCATCGGCGAGGCAACCGCCGAGCGGCTCGCCGCGCTCGGCGCCAACGTGGCGCTGCTGGCCCGCCGCGAGGACCGCCTCAACGCGGCTGTCGCCCGGATCACCGAGCGCGGTGGCCGCGCCCTGGCCGTGCCGACCGACGTCACCGACCGGGCCGCCATGGTCCGTGCCGCCGAAGCCGTGCACGACGAGTTCGGCACCGTGGACCTGGTCTTCGCCAACGCCGGCGTCCAGCACGTCTCCCCGATCGACGACCTGACGATCGACGACTGGGACGAGCAGATCAACCTCAACATCAAGGGCGTCATGAACACCGTTCAGACGTTCGTGCACGACCTCGAGTCCGCGGCCGCCGCCGGCAAGTCCGCTGACCTGATCTTCACCTCGTCGATCGCCGCCACCCGCATCCTGGAGAAGTTCCAGGTCTACTCCGGCACGAAGGCCTACATCAGTCACCTGGCCCGGGTGCTGCGCACCGAGCTCGGCCGCAAGAAGGTGCGCGTGTCGGCCGTCGAGCCCGGCATGGTCGACACCGAGCTGCCGATGCACGTCACCGATCCGGACGCCACCGCGCTGATGGCGGACCTGATCAAGCAGATCGACGTGCTGCAGTCCGCTGACGTCGCGGAGACCGTGGCGTTCGTGGCTTCGGTTCCGAAGCACGTGAACCTCACCGAGATCACCATCCTGCCCACCGAGCAGATCATCTGAGCGGGTCGCTGGGCAGCGCTGCCGGATGCCGGTGGAGGCCGTGGGGGCGACCTCCACCGGCATCGGTGTGCCCGAACCCCCGCGGCGGGCTAACTCTTCGTGTCTTCTTCCTGGTTTCCGGACGACGGAACCGCTTCGATGGAAGAACCAGAAAAGTCAGCTTGCACGTGGGGGATAGTGAATGCGCACCATCGCCGCACCATTCGACGCGGAAGCCGGCCGATGAGCACCGGCGCCACGCTGTACGAACGTGATGAGGACCTCGCCCGGCTCGGCCGGCTGTTCGACACCGTACGTGCCGGGACGGGCGCCGCAGTCGTGGTTCGAGGCGTGAAGGGGACCGGCAAGACCGCGCTGGTCGAGCACGCGCTGGGAACGTACGGCAAAGGTTTCAAGATCTTGCAGGTGGTGGGCAGCCGCCACGAGCGCGCGGTGCCGTTCGCCGGGCTGCATCTGCTGTCCTGCGCGGTCGGGCCGCAGAGCAGCGACCTCGCCTCCTCCGCCCCGATCCTGCACCAGGTGCTGAACTCGGCCGATCTGCCGCTGGAGATGACCCGCGCCCTGATCGACGAACTGCTGGGCTGGCTCGCCGCCGCGGCGGAGTCCGGCCCGGTCGCCTGCGTGATCGAGAACACCCAGTGGATCGACCTGGCCAGTCTCACCGTGCTGCGCAACGTCGCCGCCCGGCTGACCGGCGAGCCGGTGATCCTGCTGTTCGTGCACCGGGACGGCGGCGCCGCGGCGTCGTTCGAGGGCCTTCCCGCGGTGGTCCCGGCACCGCTCAGTGACGACGCCGCCAAGGACTTCTTGATCACTCGGGCGCTCGCCCCGATGGATCCCCGGGTCAGGGAGCGCCTGGTGGCCGAGGCCCGCGGCAATCCGGGCCTGCTGACCGACTTCACCGCGACGACGCCGTGGGCCTTCGGCGGAGGGTACGACTGCCCCCCGCCACCCAGCTGGACCGGCGAACCGGGCGAACCGTTCCCGGTGCTGGACAACCTGCCGGTCCCGACCCAGCAGCTGCTGACCGTGGCCGCCGCGGACCCCACCGGCAGCCCGGCGGTCCTGACCGCAGCGGCCCGGCACCTCGGCCTGCCCGACGACCTGCTCCGCACGGTGGAGGAGACCGGGTGGCTGACCGTCGACGCGCATGTGAAGTTCCCGAACCCGCACATGCGCCACCACCTCTACCACGCGGCCACGCCGGAATACCGGCAGGCCGTGCACCGGGCGATCTCGGCGGTCATCGACCCGCGGACCGACCCGGACCGGCGGGCGTGGCACCAGGCCTTCGCCGGCGTCGGCCTGGACGAGGATGTCGCCCGGGAGTTCGCCGACGCGGCGCCGCACGCGCGGCAGCGTGGCGGGCTGCCGGCCGAAGCCGTCCTGCTCGAACTCGCGGCCGCACACACCCCGGATCCGGGGTTGCGGCGGGGCCGCCTGCTGGCCGCGGCCGACGCCCATCGGCTCAGCGGGAACCTCGACGCCGCGACCGCGCTCACCGTTGCGGCGCGCACGCACGCCGGGGGCACCGGCAACCCGGTCGCGGCCGACGTCCTGCAGGCACGGATAGCCCTGTCCAAGGGGCACAACCGCGAAGCGCTCAACACGTTCCTGGCTGCCGCCGAGGAGGTGGCGGCCACCGATCCCGCCGAGGCCGTCCGGATCCGGCTGGATGCCTACGCGGTCACCATCCTGCTGGGACGTCTCGCCGACCCGCGGATCGTGACGGAGCTGCGGGCGACGCTCGCCGCGGCATCGGACGGGGACAGCGGAAGTGACCTCGGCGCCCTGAAACAGCTTTCCCGGCAGACCGGCGACGCGTGGGACGAGGACGGGTTCCGGGACGTCACGCGCGACCGGCTGAAGTCGGCACGGCGGGACGGTGCTCTCGGGTCGGTTCCGGTCGTCGCCGCGTACCAGGCCCTCTGGCATCTGCATGCCGGCGAGTTCGAGCAGGCCAAGGAACTCGCCGATGACAGCGACGCGTCGGCCGCTGTCATCGGGGTGCCGCCGCTGTCACACGTCAGTGTGGTCATCGCGGCGTGGCAGGGCCGGCAACGGCATGTCGAACGGCTGATCGCCGAACGACAGCCCGGCGTGGTCGCCCGGGAGGAGGGCTGGTTCCTAACCGGCTTCGACTACGCCCGGACGGTGCTCTTCAACGGGCTGGGCCGGTACGCCGACGCCCTGGAAGCGGGCCGGCTCGCGGCCGAGCTCGACGAGGGCGGCTTCCACGCCTGGCTGCCGGTGGAGGTGGTCGAGGCCGCGGTCCGGGCCGGCCGTCCCGAGGTGGCCGAGCCGTTGACGCGGCGGCTGTCGCAGCGCGCGCAGCTGCGCCCGTCCGCCTGGAGCCGTGGCGTGGCCGCGTTGTGCCTGGCACTGTCCGCGACCGGTGCCGAGGCCGAGGCCCACTACCGGGAGGCGATCGACGAGCTGACGAAGAGCAAGGCCGCGCCGCGGCTGGCGCGGGCGCACCTGCTCTACGGGGAATGGCTGCGCCGGGAGAGGCGTAAGCGTGAGGCCCGCGTCCAGCTGCGTCTGGCGCATTCTCAGCTGACCGCGATCGGGGCGTCCGCCTTCGCCGAACGCGCGGCGCGGGAACTGGCCGCGACGGGAATCAGCCTGCAGCGTGGCGGCGGGCAGCCCGCCCACCAGCTCACCGCCCAGGAGCTTGCGGTGGCCCGGCTGGTCGCCGGCGGCGCCACCAATCGGGAGGTGGCGCAGACGTTGTACCTGAGCCCGCGAACGGTGGAGGCACACCTTCGCAACGTCTTCGCGAAGCTGGGTGTCACATCCCGGCGGGAGATCGCCGAACTCGGTGATCTCACCGGGCCGACGGCCGATCCGGCACTCACCGCGATCGGAGCCTGAGCACGAGCGCAGTCCCCGGGTCGTGGACCCGGGGACTGCGGTGTCTCACTGTGCGGCGGCGGCGAGCAGCCGGTCGCGGGACTCCTCGACCGCGTTCCGGAGCTGCGGCAGGTCGACGTCCAGGACCGTGCCGGCCCACTTACGGACCTGACCGGCGACGAGAACGGTGTCGATGTTGCGGGCGTCGCTGCCCAGCACCACCGTGCCGATCGGGTCGTTGAGCGGCATGTTGTTGAGGTCGTCGGCGCGGATCAGCAGCAGGTCCGCCTGCTTGCCGGGGGTCAGCGAGCCGGTCACCGACTCCAGCCCGTTGGTTCGGGCGCCCTGCAGGGTGGCGAAGTCGAGCACGTCCTGGGTGGTGATCCGGGGCGGGATCCGGTCGGTCCCGTAACCGGCGTTCACCGCCCGCATCCGCTGGATGGACAGCAGGGTGCGCATCTGGATGAACATGTCGCCGGGCAGGGCGACCTCCACGTCGATGCTCAGGCCGGGGCGGATACCGACGGCGAGAGCTTCGTCGACGGCGGGCACCGCGGTCTCCAGGCCGATCTGGGCCTCCGAGACCGGGGCCAGTGACACGGTGGTGCCGGTGTCCCCGATCGCCTTCCACGCCTCACCGGTGAGGCCGGTCGAGTGGATGAGGGTGACGTCGGGGTTGAGCAGACCGTCGCGGGCCCAGCCGAGGATCGCCGCGGAGGACGTGGTGCCGAAGACGGCGTCGATGCTGACACCGACGCCGAGGTCCCGGGCCACCTGTGCCAGTCGCGGCCCGTAGGCCAGGTCCGGACCGGCGATCTCGTCGGTGGCCAGGGTGGCCAGGCGCAGCGTCAGCAACTGGTCCGCCGAGCTGAAGTACTTCTCCTGCAGACGCGTCAGGTCGGCCGGCCACTGCCCGTCCCAGGCACCGAAGTGCGGCCGCATCGAGGCGTGGACACCGCGGATGCCGGTGTCCAGCAGCGCCTGGACGGCACTGTCGGAGTGCGCGGCGGTGCGGGCGTTGTGGGAGAAGTCGAGCAGGCACGTGATGCCGCTGTCGATGGCGCTCAGCGCGGCGAGCCGGGTGCCGAGGTAGACGTCCTGCGGCTGGTACACCGGCGCGTACCGGGCGAGGGTGGACATGACGTACTCGCCGAGGTCGTTGACGTCCGGCATGATCCGCCGCAGGGCCGCCTGCCAGGAATGGCGGTGCGTGTCGACGAAGCCGGGGGACAGGATCGCTCCGGTCGCGTCGACGACGACGGCGTCGTCGGCGGCACCCTGCGAGCGCAGGTCGGGCGCCACCGCGGCGATCCGGGACCCCTCCACCAGCAGGTCGCCGCGGTGCAGGATCCCGATCTGCGGGTCCATCGAGATGATCGTCGCGTTGGTGAACAGGATCCTGCGCTGCGGGTCGTCAGCCTGCCGGCGCAGGTCGGCAAGGGTGGCGAGGCTATCGGTCATGGTGCGTTCCTCCAGGTTCTGACACTGCGGAAAGCGGGGCCGGGCCGGGTGACCGGCGTCGGCTGATCCGACGATCGCAGCCGCGGAGGCCGGCTCGAATCGGCAGTTTTCGCCTAGACAGGCGATGGCCGGTGAAGGGCGTGAACCGGGCGGTGCAGCCGGGGCCCGACCGGCCCGGATAGGCGACTTCACCGATTCGACGGGCGCCCGTGTCGGACAGAGTGGGCGGCTCGGCGACACCGTCGAAAGATCCAGAGGGGGTACGAGTGGACATCGCCGTCGTGGGCCGCGGGGCTCTCGGTTCCACCCTGTCCCGGCTCTGGACGCGGGCCGGCCACCGGCTCACCACGCTCGGCCGCGACGGCGGGGACGTGGCCGGCGCCGACGTGCTGGTCGTCGCCGTGCCGGCGGCCGCGATCACCGGTGTCCTGGCCCGCGTCCACGGCTTTCGTGGTGCCGTGACCGTCGACGCGACGAACCTGCAGGGCCCGCCGCCGGCCGGCCACCCGTCCCTGGCGCACCTGGTGCAGTCGCTGGTCGGCGGCCCGGTCGCGAAGGCGTTCAACACCGACTACGCGTCGCTGTACGACCAGATCGAGCGCCAGGTGATCCGCCCGAGTCACCTGTACGCCGCCGACGCGGCCGCCCGGCCGATCGCGGAGCAGCTGATCCGCGACGTCGGCTTCGCCCCGGTCCTCGTCGGCGACCTCCACCGTGCCGTGCTGCTGGAGCAGCATCTGCGGCTGGTCCGTGCCATCGCGGACAACGGCTACGGACCGTACTTCTCCAAGTACGACGCGCCGGGTGGCCGGTAGCTGTGACGTCGGTCACCGGCGGCGGGTCGAAAATGCTCCTCGGGGGAGCAAATGGACGTGGCGTTGCCAGGATGTGACGTTCTCGACCCACGCCGGCAAGATTTCCGGGAGTTTCAACTCGTAGGCTCGGGCAAATGTTCACCACCGTCGGCGCGCTGACCCGTCTTCCCGAGCCGGCATGACATTCCTCGGACGACACCACGAACGCGCGGTGCTGCGCGAGCTCGTCGAGGGCGCCCGTGGCGCGTCGGGTGACGCCATCCTCGTCACCGGTCCGGCGGGTATCGGCAAGACGGCGCTCGTCGCCGAGACCATCGAAGAGCTGACCGGCGTGCGCGTGCTGCAGACCACCGGCGCCCAGTACGAGATGGAGTTGCCGTTCGCAGCGCTGCAGCAGCTGCTGCAACCGCTGGTCGACGGCATCGAGTCCCTGCCGGAGCCGCAGGCCCGCGCGGTGGCCTCCGCGCTGGGCACGGGCGAGACGGTCGCGCCGGCAACGGTGCTGGTCGCCCTCGGCACCCTGAACCTGCTCACCTGGGCCGCCCGGGAACGTCCGGTGATCTGCGTCGTCGACGACACGCACTGGCTGGACGACGCCTCGTCGCAGGTGCTGGCGTTCGTGGTGCGCCGGTTGAGCGGCGTCGCGGTGTCGGTGATCTTCGTGGCCCGCGAGCCGCTGACCTCCGACGTGCTCAGCGGGGTCACCGTGCTGCGGTTGCGCGGCCTGGAGGACACCGACGCCCGCACCCTGTTGCGCACCGGCCTGCGCGCTCCGCTGGACCCGCGGGTGCGCGACCGCATCCTGGCCGAGGCGCAGGGCAATCCGCTGGCTCTGCTGGAGCTGCCGCGCAGCGCGGATCTGGGTGCGCTGGCGGGGGGCTTCGGTGTCCCCGCGGCCGCCCGGCTGCCCCGCACCCTGGAGGCGGGTTTCCAGGAGCGGCTGGAGCGGCTGCCGGCTGAGGCGCGCCGGTTCCTGCTGGTCGCCTCCGCCGACCCGACGGGCGACCCGGTGGTCGTGTGGCGCGCGGCCCGTCATCTCGGGCTCGACCCGGTGGCGGCGTCGCACGGGGTGGACGCGGGACTGATGCGGACCGAGATCCGGATCCGCTTCCGGCACCCGCTGGTGCGCTCGGCGATCTACGAGTCCGCCACGGTCGACGACCGCCGGGCCGTCCACGACGCGCTGGCTCTGGCGACCGACCCGGTCGTGGACCCGGAACGCCGGGCCTGGCACGCGGCGCAGGCCGCGGCCGGCCCCGACGAGCAGCTCGCGGAGGAACTCGAACGGCTGGCGAGCCGGGCCCGGTCCCGCGGTGGCCTGGCGGCCTCGGGCGCGTTCCTGGAACAGGCCGCGACGCTGACCCCGGACACCGGCTCCCAGGCCCGGCGTCTGGTCGCCGCCGCCCGCGCCCGACAGGAATGCGGGGACTTCGGCCGGGCTCTGCAACTCCTCGCGTCTGCCGAGGCCACCGTGCAGGACCCGATGCTGCTGGCCCAGGCACAGGTGGTCCGCGCCCGGGTCGCCTTCGACCGCGGACGCGACGAGCCGGCCGTGCGCGGGCTCATCGCGGCCGCCAGGGCGATCGGGCCCTTCGACGTGCTGCTCGGCCGGGACGTGCTGTTCGACGCCCTCGCCGCGGTGACGCTCATGGGCCGGTTCGCGACCTGGTCGCTGACCCTCGACCTCGCCGAGGCGGTGCGGGATCTGCCGGTCGACGAGGAGCGGATGCGCCCCCTGGACCGGTTGCTGGAACCCTTGATCGCCTGCATCAGCGGTGGGAAGGCCGACCCGGTCGTGATCCGGCCGATTCTCGACCTCTACCTGGAGTACGGCAGCAAGGACGGTCAGGCGACCCCGGGCGCCGAGAGGTTCGGCATCGGCGAGCTGTGGCTGGCGTGCCAAGCCGCCCTGGACATCTGGGACGACCAGAAGTTCATCGCGTCCTCCCGCCAGCAACTCGAGTATGCCCGCGACAACGGCGCTCTCGCCGGGATGCCGATCGCGCTGACGTATCGGGCGATGAGCTTCATCCACGAGGGACGCTTTACGGAGGCACAGCGGCTCGTCGACGAGGCGTACGCCGTCTCCGCCGAGATCGGAGCGCCGCGGATGGCCTTCATCGACATGTCGATCGCCGCCTATCAGGGCGACCGGCAGCGGGTGCGCGAGCTCACCGAGGAGGCCACGGCCGACGCGACCGCCCGCGGTGAGGGCCGGTTGCTGACCGCTGCGGAACTCGCCACCACCACCTCCCTCAACGGCATGGGGGAGTTCGCGGCAGCGGCCGACGCCTGCCGCACCCCCGTGCACCTGAACGAGCCGGGGTTTCCGCCCTGGCTGATACCGGAGTTCGTCGAGGGCGCCGCCCGCTCCGGCCGGCCGCAGGACGCGATCGAGGTGGTCGAGCACCTGGAACGGGTCGCTGCCGAGATGGACACCGATTGGTGCACCGGCACCGCGCTCTACGTCCGGGCCCTGATCAGTACCGGCGAACAGGCGGACACCGCCTACCGGGAGGGGATCACGCGGCTGGCCCGTACCACCCGCCGCCCCGACCTGGCGCGGGCCCGCCTTTCCTACGGCGAGTGGCTGGCCGGCGAGGACCGCAAGGGCGAGGCCCGTGAGCAGCTGGAAGCCGCGCACGAGATGTTCCTGGCCATGGGCGCCCCGGACTTCGCCGGCCGGGCGAGTCGCGCGTTGCGCGCCGCCACCGGAGTGGTTCGGCGCCCCAACGCCGGAGAGGTCGCGCTGACCGCTGCGGAACAGGCGGTCACCCGGCTCGTCGCCCGCGGCGCCACCAGCAAGGAAGCGGCGGCCGAGCTGTTCATCAGCCCGCGTACGGTCGACGCGCACCTGCGCAGCATCTTCGCCAAGCTCGGGGTGAAGTCGCGCCGCGAACTGCGCGACATGTACCGGGAGACCGCGGACGACCCACGGTGATGCCGGGCGGGCTCAGCCCGCCCGGCAGTCTCAGTCCCCGAGCTGCGGCAGAGTGGCTTTGCCGTTGTCGACGAAGCTGAACGTGGTCCGCACCGGGCCGTCACCGAGTTCCTCGGCGATGAGGCCGTTTTGGGCGGACACCTGCAGGTAAGCCCCACCACTGCTGATGGTGTAGGTGGACCGCCCGGCCGCGTCCTTGGCCCCCTGCTTGCGGATGCTGAAGAGCTGCCCGGAGTCGCCGGCGTCGCAGGCGGCCGCCCGGACCGTGAGCGGGTTGCTGCCGTTGGCGGTGAGCTTCATGCAGGACGCCTCACCGCCGGCCCCCGCGGTCGCCGTCCTGATCAGGTGCTGCCCGCCGGTCGGGGTGAGAACGAACAGCGCACTGCCGTCGCCGTCCGTGGTGATCAGGCGGCCGTCACCGTCCACCGCCACGACCGACCCGGAACTGGGCAGGGGCCGGATGACGACCTGCCGACCCCCGCTCAGGACATCGCCGGAGGAGCCGGTCGCCGGCCGGGCCGGGCTGGTCGACGAAGCGCGCGGGCTCGGCGCCGAGTCCTCGCTGCCCGGCTCGTCGGGCTCGGCCGGCTGCTCGGCCGGTTCCTCGGGCGTCGCCGGCCGGTCCGACGTCACGTCCGGTGCCGGTGCCGGCGCGGTGGTGGCGGCCGGGGCGGCCGCGTCCGGGGTGGTACTGGAGCAGGCCTGCTGAGTCAGCAGCAGGGCGGCGACCATCACTGCGCCGGTGCGTGTGCGAAGCAAAGAGATCCCTTTCAGTGCGGCAAGACGTGGTTCGGTATGCGACCACTCTCGCCAGCCGGTGAGCCTTTGGTATCCGTGGCGGTCGCCTATCCGGGAGAAGTCCCGGCCGCCTACCCCCGGGCGACCAGGTCGCCTGTCCGGGCGCGGTTATAGGCGACGACCACCGATTCCAGCCGGCCGCTGATCTTCGATCGTAGAACCAGCGCCGGCCGGGAGGAGAACGATGATGCGCAGAAGTCATCGCACGCTCGCCGTCGCGGTCGTGGCCGCGACGGTCATGTTTCAGCAGGCATGCTCGCCCGGCGATCCTCGGACGCCGGCTGCCGCTCCCACAGGAGGATCCGTGCTGTTCAAGAACGTCCAGATCCAGGGTCCGGCGGGGAGCCTGGTCACCGATGTCCGGGTGTCGGACGGCCAGGTCACCGGCACGGGCACCGGCACCGGTCCGGACACGGAGGTCATCGACGGGTCCGGCCTCGGGCTGGTCGCCGTGGTGCCGGCAACCGGCAAGGACCGGGGACACCTGGTCGGGCGCGTGGAGCCGGGCATCCCGGCCGACCTGCTCCTGGTCCCGCGGGGCAGCATGCCGAGGCTCGGCACACCGTGGTGGCGGGTCATCGTCGGCCGCACGGATCTCCGTGCGCTGCTGACCCGCGGCCAGGTGGTGATCCGCGACGGCGAGCCGCTCGACCGGCCGGCGAACCCGGACGGCGCCCGGGTCGGCGTGTGGGTGGACCAGAACGACTGGCTGCATCAGGAACTGCTGCCGCAGGGCCGCTACGACGAGACCCGCGGCGGGCGCCGGCACGCCTACACCGGCCGGTACTGGCTTGACGGGGACCGCATCGACTACCTCGACGACTCCGGCTTCTACGCGTTCGGCGAGTTCATCGGTGATCAGTTGTTCCACGCCGAGTTCGTGATGCGCCGGCAAGAGCGCCAGTGACCAGCCAGCAAGGACAGCCTGCCCGCTCACAGCGTCGTGCTGGGCATGGCCTTTTCACCAGGGCGGCAACTGCCGCACCGACACAGAACGGGGTTCAGCGATGAAGATTGCGGTATTGGGAGCGGGCGGCGTCGGCACGGCGCTCGGTTACGGCCTGCTCGACGCCGGGCACGGCGTGGTGTTCGGGGTTCGTGATCCGCAGGGCCGGCAGGGCTTCAGCGCGCCCGTCGCGGAGCTGGCCGAGGCCGTCACCTCGGCCGAGGTCGTCGTCAACACCCTGCCCGGCTCGGTGACGCTCGACGTGCTGGGCCGGATCGGGGCGGGCCCGTTCGGCACCAAGGTGCTGATCGACGTGGCGAACGCCATCACCCCCACCTTCGAGCTGATGTACCCGGGCGACAGCCTGGGCGCGAAACTCCAGGCGCTGCTGCCGCAGGCGAAGGTCGTCAAGACCCTCAACACCGTACCGGCGGCGGTCATGACCAACCCGGGTGCGCTGCCCGAACGCACCTCCGTCTTCCTGTCCGGCGACGACCGCGAAGCCAAGCGGATCACCGGCGGGCTGCTCAGCGACCTCGGCTGGCAGCACGACGACCAGGTCGACCTCGGCAGCATCGCCACCGCGCGGGCCACCGAGCACTACCTGTACCTCTCGCTGGCGATCATGGCGGTCAGCCCGTCCGGCCAGTACAACGTGTCCGTGATCCGCTGACGACTCCGAGGACGTGACGGCATGAGTGTGTCCGGTGATGTCTGGCTCGTAACGGTGCTCGGCATCGTCGGCCTGCTTCTGTTCGACTACTTCTTTCACGTACGGCGTACGCACATCCCGTCCCTCGGCGAGGCAGCACGCTGGACGGCGGTCTACATCGGTATCGCCGTGGCGTTCGGGATCGGTGTCCTGGTCCTCGGCGGCAGCACGGCCGGCGCCGAGTACTTCGCGGGCTATGTCACCGAGAAGGCGCTGTCGGTCGACAACCTGTTCGTCTTCCTGCTGCTGCTCGCCAGTTTCCGGGTGCCGCGGGCCGACCAGCAGAAGGTGCTGCTGTTCGGCATCACGTTCTCGCTGATCGTGCGGACCGGTTTCATCTTCCTGGGCGCCGCGCTGATCAACTCGTTCGCGTGGGTGTTCTACCTGTTCGGCCTCATCCTGCTGGTCACCGCGGGCAATCTGCTGCGAGGGCAGCAGGATGAGGACCGGGCGCCGGACAACATCATGATCCGGCTGGCGCGCCGGGTCCTGCGCACCTCGGAGACCTACGACGGCGACAAACTCGTCACCGTCGTCGACGGCCGCCGGATGCTGACGCCGATGCTGCTCGTGATGGTGGCGATCGGTGGCACCGACATCCTGTTCGCGCTCGACTCGATCCCGGCGATCTTCGGCCTCACCCAGAACACCTACCTGGTGTTCACCGCCACCGCGTTCTCCCTGCTCGGTCTGCGGCAGCTCTACTTCCTGATCGACGGCCTGCTCGACCGGCTGGTCTACCTGTCCTACGGACTCGCCGCGATCCTGGCGTTGATCGGCATCAAACTGATCCTCCACGCCCTGCACGAGAACAACGTGCCGTTCATCAACAACGGGGAGCACGTCGACGCCGCCGAGATCTCGACCGGCCTGTCGCTCTCGCTCATCATCGGCATCCTGCTGGTCACGGTGCTGTTCTCGCTGGTGAGTGCGCGGGGACGGGCACAGACGTACCGGCGGGCGGCGCGACGGCACGCCGGCGAGTACCTCGACATCGAGACCGACCCGGCCTACTGCGACGAGATCTACCACCGGCTCGTCGCGGAGGAGGCGCACATCGACGCGCTGCCGGCCAAGCACCGGGCCCGGGCACGCGCCGACGCGGAGCTGACGGACCTGCTGCGACGGGCCCATGAGCGGCACGCGGAACGGGCGGCGGCCGGTTCCTGCTTCGTCCCGGCCGCCACGACAGCGGGTCACCGCCCTCGGTGAGCTGACCATCCGTACGCCAGATCGCGGGAGATGACGCATGCACCGGAAAGTCACCACGCTGGCCCTCGCCGCCCTGCTGCTCGCCGGTTGCGCGGTGCGGGAACAGGAGACCACCACCGCATCCGGCGACCTGGCATCCGCGCTGCCCGACCCGGCCGGACCTGTCGCGTACACCGGCCCGGACCTGATCGGCCGCACCACCGGCGATTGGGACGTCACCGTCGTCAGCGACGACCTGGTCTACCCCTGGGAGGTCCGGCTCGCCGGGGAGAACCTGGTCGTCACCGAACTCGACGGCACGATAGCGATGATCGGTGCGGGGGGACGCCTCACTCGTCACCGCGTCGGAACGTCCGACCCGGTCGTCCGCGACGGGGGCAGCGGGCTGATGGGTCTCGCCCTCGCCCGCGACTTCGCCGACAGCGGTACGGCCTACGTCTACTACACCCACGCCACGGATTCCGGACTCACCAACCGGATCGCCGAACTGGCCTTCGACGGCGACAACTGGACCGAACGGCGGGTCCTGCTCGACGGCATCCCGGGACACCAGTTCTACAACGGCGGGCGTCTCGCCGTCGGCCCCGACGGGCACCTCTACGCCACCACCGGCTGGGTCGAGGACGACAGCGTGTCCCAGGACCGCGGCAGCCTCGCCGGAAAGATCCTGCGGCTGCGCACCGACGGCAGCATTCCCCCTGACAACCCCGACCCGGACTCGTACGTCTACTCGTCCGGGCACCGGAACCCGCAGGGCCTCGCCTGGGACGCCGAGGGCCGGCTGTGGTCCGCCGAGCACGGCCAGTCCGGGAACGATGAGATCAACCAGATCGTCGCCGGCGGCAACTACGGATGGCCGCTGATCGAGGGGGACGAAGGACGCGACGGCATGCGGGCACCGCACCTGCACTCCGGCACCAACGCCTGGGCGCCGTCGGGCATGGCCTTCGCCGGCGACGACCTGCTCCTCACGGCGCTGGGCGATCAGACCCTCTACGTTCTGAACGGCAGCGACCGTACGCTCGAACCCGTCTTCAGTTCCGGCGAGCGCGCCCGCGCCGTGCTGCCTTACCGCGACGGCGTCTACGTGACCTCCACCAACACCTCGCCGCGTGCCGCCGGCCAGTCCGGCGAAGCGGACCGTCTTCTGTGGATCCGCCCACGGAGCTGAACCGGATGCAACCTTTCCGTCCGGCGCGGGCGTCTTGATCCCGTCAGAGCGGCCGGTCGGATCACGGCTGCTCATACTTCGGAAGGACACCATGCGTTTCTCTGCAATGCGTACGGTCGTGGCGGCTGCCGCCCTGGGTCTGGTGGCGGCGATGATGCCGGCCGGCACGGCGCAGGCCGTCAACGGCGGCAACTCGGCGGCCCAGGGCGAGTTCCCGTTCATGGTCCGGCTGCTGCCGACCGGATGTGGCGGCACGCTGATCAGCCCGCAGGTCGTGCTGACCGCCGGGCACTGCGTCGACCCGGAAACCGCCGAAAGCCTCACCGTGGTCGTCGGCACCGTGGACCAGCAGGACAGTGACGCCGCCACCCGCGTGAGCGTCGTCGACAGCTACACCGCGGCCGGCCTGTTCTGGTGGGAGTCGGACTGGGGGCTGCTGAAACTGGCCGAGCCGGTGAACCTGCCCGTGGTCGCCCTGGCCGGCGAGTCGTCCCAGGACTACACGGAGCTGACGGCCATCGGGTGGGGACGGTCACAGGAGGACCAGGAGCAGCAGCGGTTCCTGCAGCGGGCGGAGATCTCCTTCATGAACGACACCGCCTGCACCGAACTGGAAGGTGGCCTCGAGGGGATGTACCACCCCGACCGGCACCTGTGCACCTTCGCCGACCAGGGCAAAGGCATCTGCGGCGGCGACTCCGGCGGGCCCGCGCTGAACCAGCTCACCGACAGCACGTGGGAGCAGGTCGGCATCGTCAGTTTCGGCGGTGACTGCGATCCCGAGTACAACGACCGGCGCAACATCTTCACCGAGGTGGCAGCCTTCGCCGACGACATCCGGGCGGCAGAGGCGACCCTGCTGGGTCGCGCTTCCTAGGCCTCAGCGGATCCCCTCCCGCCACGCTCACCGCAGAGCGAGCACCGCCGCGACGATCATGACATCGGTGACGATCGTCGCGGCGGTGGAGCGGGCGATCCCGCGGGCTACCGGCGGGGCTCCCATCGGAACAGCCGGAGGGCGAGCACGACCGCCACGACCACCCAGGCGAGGATCGGCCCGAGCAGCAGCAGGGACTGCGCCGGCGGCACGCCACCGTTCCAGGTGTTCACGATCAGTTCGGTGGCCGACCCGCCGGGGAGCAGCCGTTTCAGCACCGTCAGGTCTTCCGTGCCGGTGATGCCGACCCAGGTCGCGACGCCGATGGTGGTCAGACTGAGCGGCAGCGTGGTGACCTGGGCCTGTTCGGGCGAGCCGGTCAGGCCGGCGGTCGCCATCGCCAGGGCGAGCATCATGACGAAGGCCGACAGGATGCCCACGACCAGGAGCGCCAGGTCCGCCGGGCGGCCGGTCACCGCGGCGAACGCCCCCAGTACGACCATGACCTGGACCAGAGCCACCCCGGCGACCGGCAGGGTCAGGCCGGACAGGATCGTGGCGTCGCCGGCCGTGGTGGAACGCAGTCGCTTGAGGAACAGGTCCTGCCGGCGAGCGGCGAGGGTCGTCACCGCGGTGGTGTACAGACTGAACGCGCCGATCGTGAAGACGAGGACCGCCGCGATGTAGCCGGCGCTGCCGAGCGCGATGAACGAGTCGCGGCGATAGATGAAGAAGGCGCTGATCGCCAGGGGCATGATGAGGTTGGAGATCAGCACGGTCCGGTTGCGGAAGATCTGGGCGAGTTCGCTGTACGCGATGGGAAGCATGACGTCGCCTCTATCGGGTCGGGTTGAGGGCGGGGGCCGGGTCGGATTCGATCGACCGGAAGACGTCGTCGAGCCGTGTCGGTGCGGCGGAGAGGTCCAGCAGTTCGACATCGTGCGCGGCCGCCCAGTCGAGCAGCACCTTGAGGTCCGCCTGCAACTGGAACGTCTCCGCCACGTACACCCGCCCGTCCGTCGCGCGGGTGCCGATTGGTGGCACCGGTGTGGTGGTGGGTGAGAGGGCGAACCGGATCGCGGCGGGCAGCCTCCGGGTCAGCTCGGACACCGTCCCCTCACGACGGAAGGTGCCTCGGTGCATGAGGCCGATGCGGTCGGCGTACTGTTGCGCCTCCTCCAAATAGTGCGTGGTCAGGACGATGGTGGAACCGTTGCCGCGGAGTTCCCGCACGGCTGCCCACAGGGCGTCCCGTGACTGGATGTCCAGCCCCGTGGTGGGCTCGTCGAGGAAGATCAGTTCCGGTCGCCCGTAGACGGCGGTGGCGAAGTCGAGTCGCCGTTTCTCACCGCCGGAGAGCTGCCCGACCCGGACGTCGGCCTTGCGGTTGAGGTCGACGGTGCCGAGCACCCGGTCGACCGAGTCGGAGCGGCCGGAGAGCCGGCCGATCAGCCGGACCGACTCCGCGACGGTGAGATCGGCGGAGAATCCGCTCTCCTGCAGCATGATGCCCATCCGGTGCCGCACCGCCCGCCGATCCGCCGGCTTCTCGCCGAAGACCCGTACCGTGCCCGACGACACCCTGCGATGTCCCTCGACGGCTTCCAGCGCCGAGGTCTTGCCCGCCCCGTTGGTGCCGAGCAATGCGTACAGCTCGCCCTGTTCGACCCGGAAACTCAGGTCCTTGACCGCGTGAAAATCGCCGTACGAGATGTTCAGCCGGTCGACGTCGATGACGGCCCGGGAAGAATTCTCCATGTCGGCCCTGCCCCTTGTGAATGGTCGTCGTTGCGGCCTGCCGTCCGGCCCGGTGACAGTCCAAACCGTGTTCTCAGAACCGGGTCAAGTCGCTCGCCTGCTCCCGTGCCGCGGCTTGACCCGGTGGCGGGAACATGGTTTTGGGTGGCGGAAAGGAATTCAAGCTCTTCTGGCTGCGGGTGGGCCGGACCGTGTACGCCGTGGACGTGCGCGTCTCCGGCAAGCAGGCGGGCGACGACGGGATGGTGCACCTGTACGCCGACGGCCGGCACCGGGCCCGATCACGGATGCCCGCCGCCATACCCGTCGACGGCGGCACGATCCAGGTCGCGATGTCCACCGTCGGGCTCAAACGCGCCCATTACGTGACGACCGGGGGAGAGGAACACCGGCTGACGCCCGATCCGCGGTCGGCGATCGGCCGCCGGCTGCGATTCGACCGGGAACACCGGGCGCTGAGCCGCTGGATCGCGGCTTTCTCAGTGGTGGCGCTGGTCGTCGGCGCCGGACTCAACCTGGTGCAGCTGCTCGAACCGATCCTGCGGGTCCCGCCGATCGTCGAGCGGTTCGGTCTCTTCGAGTCGCCGGTCGACCTGCCCGTGTGGGCCAACGTCACGCTCGGTGCCGTCGCCGCGGCGGGGGCTGTGGAACGCAGTCTGCGGCTGCGTCACCACTGGCTGCTCGACGGCCTGGGCACCTGACGGTTACGGGTTCCGCGCGCCCTCAGTCGGGGTCCGGGCTGTCCCCGGGCCCGGGCGCCGGGATCACCTGCCGGCGCGCGAGGATGCTGGCCCGGGTGAGCACGTCGATCTGGGCGGGGTTGTAGATCGCGACCACCGCGTCGACGAAGGTCTGCACGGTCGCGTGCTCGTTGCCGACCAGGTGCGCACCCGGTTCGGTGAGCCATGGATAGTCGGTGAGGTTCTGGGCGATGACCGGTGCGAGCCGCGCGGCCAGGTCGTGCCGGGTGGCCTCGTCCGCGTCCGGCGGCAGGGCGTCCAACTCCGCGCCGGCCGGGTCGGTGTCGTTCTCCGCCATGCGCCTCAGGTCTTTCATGGCGTCGTCGTCGTACAACCGGGTGTAGATGTGGATGAGCGAGCTGTCGGCCTCGGACAGGCGGGGCGCGACCGACTCGAAGCCTGCCGGGGCGTCGGCCGGTGCGCCGTCGCGCAGAATGACGGCGATGTCGGCGCGGGCCTTGTTCAGGCGCTCCACCTCGGCGGCCAGTTCGGCGTCGACCTCGCGCAGCACCTCCGGCGGGACCTGCCCGTCCGCCATGGCCGCGCCGACGTGGGACAGCGGGACGCCGAGGCTCACGAGGCGGCGGATCCGCAGCAGGCAGACGAGATGCGAGACGCCGTACTGCTTGTATCCGTTGTACCGCCGCTCCGGCTCCTCGAGCAGGCCGAGCCGGTGGTAGTGCCGGACGGTGTTCACCGTGGTGCCGGCGAGCTCGGCGAGCTCCCGGGTGCTCCAGGCCACGTCGGCCCCTTCCAGGTCCACCGGCTCGGCCCTCGACGCTGTGTCGATCAGTCCTCAGCGGCAAGCTAGCACACGGGCCCGCGCGTCAACCGGCCGTCCGGGACGGCCGGACGCGGCGTAGCACAGCAGGAATCGGCGGCCTCGCCGGCGCGATCATCGTGGCCAAGGTCTTCGGCCTGCTGGAGAACGAGGACGGCAGCGTGGTGCTGCTGGTGTTGTTCGTCGCGGCCGGCTGGGCCGGGCAGCTCGGAGCCGTCCACGGTGACCGGCAGCCCTGACCCCCGGCGCCCGTCATGAATCGAGTCGGGAGCCCGCGCTTTTCGCTGTGCATTTCCGGTTCCGACACGTCGCGTTCGCCGGGCCCTGCTGCAATGCCGAGTCGGCTCCGCGCCCGGAGAGGGAACCAGTTAGGTGGCAGAACAGAACAGGCCCGTGCTCACGGCTCTCACCGGCCTGCGCGCGGTCGCGGCGATCGGCGTCGTGCTCTCGCACAGCAGGGTGCCGGAGAGCGTGCCCCAGCACCTCGAGAAGATCGTCGGCTGGGGTCACATCGGGGTACCGATGTTCTTCATGCTGTCCGGCGTGGTGCTCGCCTACAACTATCCGCACCTCAGCGGATGGGAGGGCCGCCGCACCGTCCGGTTCTACCTGGCCCGGATCGCCCGGGTCATGCCGCTCTACTGGGTGGTCATCGGCTACTGCGCCGCGTACCTCTGGATCGTCGGCCGCGACAACCACGGCTGGGCACTGGTGCAGAACCTGCTCGCCGTGCAGACCTGGAGCGCCGACCTGCGGGTGGCGCAGGGCTGGTACAACAGTCCGGGCTGGTCCATCGGCGTCGAGATGTTCTTCTACCTGCTGTTCCCGTTCCTCGTGCCGGTCGTCGCCCGGCTGGCCCGCCGGTTCGGCGCCCGCGGCCTGATCCTGCTGATCGCCGCGATGACCCTGGTCGTCCTCGTGCTGTGGGCCGCCTTCTATTTCACCGGCCGCTCGTCCCTGCCGGCCGGCGACCCGGCGTCCGTGCACCGCTGGCTCTACCGGAACCCGCTCTGCCACCTGCCGATGTTCGTCTGCGGCATGGCGAGCGCGTTCCTCATCCCGTACACCTCCCGCTGGAGCACCCGGCGCCATCACGCCGTCCAGGCGTTCGTCTTCTGCTACGTCTTCGGCCTGGCCGCCTTCCGCGGTACCGGGCCGGGCTGGAACTCCGGCGCCTACGGCCTGTTCTTCGTCGTGCCGTTCGCGCTCCTGATGATCAGTCTGGCCTCGGGCCGGGGCTGGACGGCCCGCCTGCTGTCCACCACGGTGATGGTCCGCCTCGGCCTGGCCAGTTACGCCCTCTACATCACGCATCGCTGGATGCTCTACGCCCTGCCCACCGCCGAGTACATCAAGACCGGCCGCGGCTGGGTCCCGTACGTGGCTCTGCTGGTCACCCTGGTTCTGCTGCTGCTGATCGCCGAGGGCGCCCACCAGTACATCGAGGAACCCGCCCGCCGGCTGCTGGTTCCGCTCACCAGGCGATGGACATCCAGCGGTACGGGTGACCCGGCCCCGAACCGCAGCGTGCCCGAACCGGACCACCCCGCGAGGGGAGCGGCCCGGGCCGGGCAACTGTCGACCGCCGGCCCGGCCTCCCCCGTCCCGGAGGGGTCCGGCTTGTCGCGGTGAGGGGTGGCAAGAGGAGTCAACGGCGAGATGTTGATCTGCTAGCGCTACGAAATCGCTGTGATCATGGGGTTGAAACCGCGATTTCGCATCGCTAGCAGATCAACACCGCCGCGCGGGGCCGGCCCGTAGCAGACCAACACCGTCGCGCTGGGCCGGCCTGTCGCGGTTCAACGCCGCCGCGCGGGCCGGCCTGGCGGGGTGCGGTGGCCGGTGTCAGACCCGGTTCCACCGCTGGTTGGGGGCGGCGTTGCACGTCCACAGCAGGACCGCGGTGCCGTTGGCGGTCAGGTTGCGATCGACGTCCAGGCAGAGGCCGGAGGCGACGCCGCGCAGGGTGCCGTCGGCGTTGAGGGTCCACTGCTGGTTGGTGCCGCCGTTGCAGGACCAGAGCTGAGCCTTGGCCCCGGCGGTCGCGCCGATCGGCGCGTCCAGGCAGGCGCCGAGGGCCTGCACGGTCTGCCCGGTGAGGGTCCAGCGCTGGTTGGCGCCGCCGTTGCAGTCCCAGACGACCGGCTGCGTACCGTTGGCGGTGTTGCCGTTCGGCACGTCCAGGCAGCGGCCCGAGGAGGCGCTGACCAGCGTGGTGGTGGCCGGCGCCGGGGTGTTCGTCCCGCCGCTGATCCGGTGGACCACGGTGCCGTGCGCGGGGACGGTGGCGCTGATGCCGCCGGTGGTGGTCGTGGTGGCGCCGGTCCACGCGTCCTGCATCGTGAACGAGGTGCCGGACTTGCCGATCGCCGCGGCGGTGGTGGAGATCGTCGTGGTGGATCCGCCCTGGTTGAACAGGGCGACCGCGATGTCACCGTTGGCCAGCCTCTTGGCCAGGACGCGGCGCGTTCCGTCGTACGAGATCTGGGTTGCCTGCAGCCCGAGCGTGTCCTGGTTGATGCCGATCAGCCGGGGGTTCATCAGGATGGTCCGGGTGGCCGCGCTCATCGAGCGCAGGTCGTTGCCGGCGATCAGCGGCGAGGCCATCATCGCCCAGAGTGCGAAGTGGCTGCGCTGTTCGGTGTCGGTCATGCCGCCGCGGCCGACCTCCATCATGTCCGGGTCGTTGAACTGACCGGGCCGGGCGTAACCGGCGAGCGGCACGGTCACGTCGACGATGTTCTTGACGCCCATCGGGTAGCCGTTGGTCTGCCCGGTGTCCCAGGCGTCGCTGATGTCCTCGGTGGTGCGCCACATGTTGGCGACGTCGCCCCAGTTGCGGAGCGGGCCGGTCTTGGCGTGGATGCTGTTCGGGTTGATGCTGTACACGATCGGCCGGCCGGTCGCGGCGAGTGCGTCACGCATCTTGGCGAACGTGGCGACCTGGTCGTTGATGGTGCCGGTCGGGGAGCACCAGTCGTACTTGAGGAAGTCGACACCCCAGGCGGCGAACTGCCGGGCGTCCTGGACCTCGTGGCCGAGGCTGCCGGTGGCGCCGGGGTAGCTGCCGAAGTACTGGGCGCAGGTGCGGTCCAGCGGGACCTGGTAGATGCCGAACTTCAGCCCCCTGGCGTGCAGGTAGTCGCCGAGCGCCTTCATGCCGCTGGGGAACCGGCCGGGGTCGCCCTGCAGGTTGCCGGCGGCGTCGCGGTTCGGGTTGAACCAGCAGTCGTCCACCACCACGTACTGGTATCCCAGCTCCCGCATGCCGGTGCTGACGATGGCGTCGGCGGTCTGCCGGATCAGCGTCTCGTTGATGTTGCAACCGAAGGTGTTCCAGGTGTTCCACCCCATCGGCGGGGTACGCGCCACGCCGTTGTCCAGCGCCCGCGCGGGGGTGCCGGTCAGCGCGGCCGCGGCGGTGCCGGCCAGCAGCAGGCCGGCGGCCAGTACGGCTTTCAGCTTCGTCATCATCGTCATCGCCTCGTCCAGAGCTGGTTGGGGGAGCTGGCACAGGTGCGCAGCGCGACGGCGGTGCCGTCGGCGTGCGTCGACAGCGGATGGGAGCGCTAACAAGACTGAGGCCACAGGTTGCCAGGATGTTTCGCGACATTCAAGAGGGTCTTTGTGCTGCCGGGCGCTGACTGCGGAGCGGGGCCCTGCGTAACGGTTTTTGAGGAGCAAATCACGCATCGAGCATGACTGTGGGATTGACGTCTTGCGATGGCTGTAACTCTCTGGCAATATCCGCTGGCAAATGTGAGCGTTCTCAATTCGCGAATTCGAGGAGTTGACGATGCGGGCTCGTTCCGGAAGCCGCAGGCCGCGGCGGATGATCGCGGCCGTCCTGACCGCCGTCCTGGGCGCGGCGCTCGCCCTCGTCGCCACGTCACCCGCGTCGGCCGCGACGATCGACACCAGCGCGTCGTACGTGCTGGTCAACCGCACCAGCGGCAAGGCTCTCGACGTCTACAACCTGGCCACGAACGACGGCGCCCGGATCACCCAGTGGACGCGCAACGACCAGGTGCAGCAGCAGTGGCAGTTCGTCGACTCCGGCGGCGGCTGGTACCGGTTGAAGTCGCGGCACTCCGGCAAGGTCCTCGACGTCTACAACTGGTCGACGGCCGACGGCGGCTCGATCGTGCAGTGGAGCGACAACAACGCCGCGAACCAGCAGTTCAGCGTGCAGGACGTCGACGGTCACATCCAGCTGATCAACCGCAACAGCGGCAAGGCCCTCGAAGTGCAGGGCGCGTCCACGGCCGACGGCGCGAACATCGTGCAGTACAGCGACTGGAACGGCGCCAACCAGCAGTGGCAGCTCGTCCGGGTCGGCAGCGGCCCGACCGACCCGGGGGGCACCTTCACCAACCCGGTGGTGTGGCAGGACTTCGCCGACGGCGACATCATCCGGGTCGGTGACGCGTACTACTACTCGGCCTCCACCATGCACTACTCACCGGGCGCGCCCATCCTGCGCTCCTACGACCTGGTGAACTGGGAGTACGCCGGCCACTCGGTGCCGCGGCTGGACTTCGACAACCCCGCCTACGACCTCACCGGCGGCCGGGCGTACGTGAAGGGCATCTGGGCCTCGGCGTTCAACTACCGGCCCAGCAACAGCACCTACTACTGGCTGGGCTGCACCGAGTTCAACCGGACCTACGTCTGGACCGCCACCGCTGTCGACGGCGCCTGGTCGAAGAAGGCCCGGCTGAACAACTGCTACTACGACGCCGGGCTGATGTTCGACAACGACACCCCGTACGTGGCGTACGGCAACGGGACGATAAGCGTCGCCCAGCTCTCCGCCGACCTGACGTCGCAGGTACGGGCGCAGACCGTCTACACCACACCGTCGTCCATCGGCACCCTCGAAGGCGCCCGCATGTACAAGCGCGGCTCCTACTACTACATCTGGCTCACCCGCCCGGCCAACGGCCAGTACGTGCTGCGTTCGACAAGCCCGTGGGGCCCGTACGAGCAGCGCCAGGTGCTGCTCGACCTGCCCGGGCCGATCTCCGGTGGCGGGGTGCCGCACCAGGGCGGACTGGTGCAGACCCCGAACGGCGACTGGTGGTACATGGCCTTCACCGACGCGTACCCCGGTGGCCGGGTGCCGACCCTGGCCCCGATCACCTGGAACAACGACTGGCCGGTCCTGACCACCGCCGGCGGGCGCTGGGGCGCCACCTACCCGAAGCCGACCATCACGACGTCGAAGACCGTCCAGCCGATGATCGGCCCGGACACCTTCACCGGGACGCGGCTCGGGCACCGCTGGGAATGGAACCACAACCCCGACACCACCAGGTTCAGCGTCGGCAACGGTCTGCGGCTGGCCACCGCGACGGTCACCAACGATCTGTACGCCGCCCGCAACACGCTCACCCACCGGATCCAGGGTCCGTCGTCCACCGCGACCATCGAGCTGGACTACTCGCAGATGGCGAACGGCGACCGGGCCGGCCTCGCCATGCTGCGCGACTCCTCGGCCTGGATCGGCATCCGCAAGGACAACGGCACCACCCGGGTGTCGATGACCAACGGCCTGACCATGAACGCGAGCTGGGCCACCACCGGCACCGGCACCGAGGCCGCCGGCGCCACCGTGACAGGCGGCCGGATCTGGTTGCGGGCCAGCGCCGACATCCGGCCCGGGTCCGGGCGGACCGCCACGTTCTCCTGGAGCACGAACGGCACCACGTTCACCCCGCTCGGCCCGGCCTTCACGCTGAACAACGCGTGGCAGTTCTTCATGGGCTACCGCTTCGGCATCTTCAACTACGCCACCGGCGCCCTCGGCGGCGCCGTCACCGTCAACCGGTTCGACCTGACGACCCCCTGACCGCCGGCCGCCCCCAGCCGTTCCCCCAAGGAGAGTCACCATGTCCTCGCATCCCATCAGCCGGCGCCGCCTGTTGCAGGCCGCCGGGGCCGGCGCCGTGGCGACCACCGTCGCCGGCACCGGCCGGGCACAGGCCGCCGTGGTCCCGCCGGTCCGGGCCGACCTCGGCGTCTCCGCCCACCCGTTCGATTTGGGCCAGGTCCGGCTCACCGCGGGACGGTGGCTGGACAACCAGAACCGCACCATGAACTACCTGCGGTTCGTCGACGTCGACCGGCTGCTCTACAACTTCCGCGCCAACCACGGCCGGTCCACCGGCGGCGCCGCGGCCACCGGCGGCTGGGACGCGCCGAACTTCCCGTTCCGCACCCACATGCAGGGTCACTTCCTGACCGCGTGGGCGCAGGCGTGGGCGGTCCTCGGCGACACCACCTGCCGGGACAAGGCGAACTACATGGTGGCCGAACTGGCCAAGTGCCAGGCCGCGAACGGCTACCTCTCCGGGTTCCCCGAATCCGACTTCACGGCCCTGGAAGCACGCACGCTGAGCAACGGCAACGTGCCGTACTACTGCATCCACAAGACCCTCGCCGGGCTGCTCGACGCGTGGCGCTACATGGGCAACACCCAGGCCCGCGATGTCCTGCTGCGGCTCGCCGGCTGGGTCGACACCCGCACGGCACGGCTCACCGCGAACCAGATGCAGGCCATGCTCGGCACCGAGTTCGGCGGCATGAACGAGGTTCTGGCCGACATCTACCAGCAGACCGGGGACGGCCGGTGGCTCGCCGCGGCCCAGCGCTTCGACCACGCCGCCGTGTTCACCCCGCTCGCCGCCGGCTCCGACCAGCTCAACGGCCTGCACGCGAACACCCAGGTGCCGAAGTGGATCGGCGCGGCCCGCGAGTACAAGGCCACCGGCACCACCCGGTACCGCGACATCGCCGCCAACGCCTGGAACATCACCACCGGCGCACACACGTACGTCATCGGCGGCAACAGTCAGGCCGAGCACTTCCGGCCGCCCAACGCCATCGCCGGCTACCTCACCGACGACACCTGCGAGCACTGCAACACGTACAACATGCTGAAATTGACCCGCGAGTTGTGGCTCACCGACCCGGGCCGGGCGGCGTACTTCGACTTCTACGAACGCGCCCTGCTCAACCACCTGATCGGCGCGCAGAACCCGGCCGACAATCACGGCCACGTCACCTATTTCACGCCGCTGCGAGCCGGTGGGCGCCGCGGCGTCGGACCGGCCTGGGGCGGCGGCACCTGGTCGACGGACTACAACAGCTTCTGGTGCTGCCAGGGCACCGGCATCGAGACCAACACCAAACTGATGGACTCGATCTACTTCCACAACGGTACGACCCTGACCGTCAACCTGTTCACGCCGTCCGTGCTGTCCTGGACCCAGCGGGGCATCACCGTCACGCAGAGCACGACCTACCCGGTCGGCGACACCACGACGCTCACCCTGACCGGCACGGTGAGCGGCTCGTGGAGCATCCGGGTCCGCATCCCGTCCTGGGCCGCCGGAGCCACCCTCGCCGTCAACGGCGCCACCGAGAACGTCACCACCACCCCCGGCACCTACGCCACCGTGACCCGCACCTGGGCCGCCGGTGACGTCCTGACCGTCCGCCTGCCGATGCGCGTGACCATGCAGGCCGCGAACGACAACCCCGCGGTGCAGGCCATCGTGTACGGCCCCGTCGTGCTCTGCGGCCGGTACGGCAACACCGCCCTGACCGCCAACCCGTCACTCGCCGTCCCGTCGATCACCCGGACCAGCACGAGCAGCCTGGCATTCACCGCCACCGCCAACGGGACCACGGTGAACCTGGGGCCGTTCCACGACGCGCACGGCGTCAACTACGCCGTCTACTGGAACACCTCCGGCACCGCCGAGGCCACCTACAAACTGGTGAACGTGGCCTCCGGGCTGGTCGTCGGCGTCCAGGACATGTCCACCGCGGACGGCGGCCGGGCCGTCGTGTGGGGCGACACCGGCACCGCCGACCACCTGTGGGCGCAGATCACCGACGGCGCCGCCGTCCGCTTCCGCAACGTCAACAGCAACAAGGTCCTCGGCGTCGAGAACATGTCGGCCGCCGACAACGCCACCGTGCTGCAGTGGGCCGACAACGGCACCGCCGACCACCGCTGGACCCTGGTGCGCAACAGCGACGGCTCGTACCGCATCCGCAACGTCAACAGCGGCAAGGTCCTCGCCGTGCTGGGCGCCTCCAGCACCTGGGGAGCCCAGGTCGTCCAGGAACCCGACAACGGCAGCGCCGACAACAACTGGCGCCTCGTCCGCGTCAGCTGACCCGGCTCTGCGGTGCGGGTAAAGGGCCCGTATAGCTTCCGTAAAGCGGATCATCGCAGACTGCTGCTGACTTGATCATGTAGCGAAAAGGATGAGTCAGTGCGCAGAAGCGTCGCAAGTGCGGTTGTCGCGGGTGCCCTCCTGGCCGGAGTGGTGGTCGCCTCCCCGGCGGCGTACGCCGCCACCAAGCACACGGCCAAGGGCAACTGCTACCGCGGTGTCGTCGACCAGAGTTCCATCACGGTCACCTGGGAGGTCAGCGCCGACAAGAAGCGGGCCCGCGCCATCAGCACGGAGTGGGGTGGCACCTGGGGCCTGGAGGCCTGGAAGGTCGTGACCGACCAGGCCAAGGGCGGTTCTCTTGTCGACAAGGGCCGCAAGACCTGGTCGGGCGCCCCCGACCGGGCACGCACCCACGAGTACACGATGCCGTGGGCGCAGCGCAGCGGCACGAAGCTCGACGTCAACGTGAGCATGTGGATCAACGACGGAGCCGCGGCCTGCAACGTGCGGATCGCCGCTCCCTGACCTGCCCGGCGCGCGGCCTTCCACGGGGGCCGCGCGCCCTGCGGCAACGGTGACGGATGATCGTCGGTTGTAGACTGACCGACATGCGATTCCAACTCCTGGGACCCGTTGAGGCCTGGGACGAGGAGGGCCCCGTCCGGCTCGGCGGGGCGAAACAGCGGACCGTGCTGGCCGCGCTGCTGCTCAACGCCAACCGCGTGGTGTCGTCGAGCACAGTCACCGCGCTCACCTGGGGCGAGTCGCCACCGGCCAGTGTGAAAGGCCAGCTCCAGATCTACGTGTCCCGCCTGCGCAAGCTGTTGAGCGGTCACGAGATCGCGCGACGGACGCCCGGCTACCGCATCACCGTCGGGCCCGACGATCTCGACCTGCACCAGTTCGACAGGGAGACCGCGCAGGCCCGGGCCGACCTCGCTGCCGACCGGCCCGAAGCCGCGGCTGAGCGGCTGCGCTCGGCGGTGGCGCTGTGGCGTGGCACCGCGCTCGCCGGCACTACCGAGGCCTTGGTCGAGCGCGAGGAACCGGCGCTGACCGAGCGTCGCCTGACCGCGCTGGAAGACCTTTTCGAGGCGGAGCTGCGGCTGGGCCGGCACCAGCAGATCGTCGGGGAGCTGCGCCGGGCCGCCGAGGACGAGCCCTTCCGGGAGAAGTTTCAAGCGCAGCTGATGCTCGCGCTGCACCAGGGCGGGCGTGTCCAGGAGGCGCTACAGGTCTACACCGCGGCGCGGGAGCGGCTGGCCACCGAGCTCGGCATCGATCCGGGGCGGCCGCTGCGGGAGCTGCACCTGCGCGTCCTGCAGGGCGACGTCGCACCGATCGCCGTACGGGAAACAGTGGAGGTGGCCGGTTCGCACCCGCAGCCGCCGGTGCGGCTGCCACCCGTCCTGACCTATTTCACCGGCCGTGAGCAACACCTGAAAAGCCTTGCCAGCACAGCGGGAGACCGCGCCCTGACGGTCATCACCGGCCAAGCCGGCGTGGGGAAGACCGCGCTGGCCGTGCACGCCGGGCACCTGCTCGCCGAGGAGTTTCCGGACGGCCGGGTGCTGGTCGACCTCAGCGGGCTCGGTGGCCGGCCGGTCTCCGGGCAGGAAGCACTGACCCACGTCGTACGGCTGCTGGGCCTGGACGATCGCACCGGGGTCGGTTCTGCCGAGCTGTACCGGTCGCACCTGGCGGGCCGGCGGCTGCTGATCGTGCTGGACAACGTCGTGTCGGAGAACCAGGTGTGGCCGTTGCTGCCCTGGGACGCCGGGTCGGCGGTGATCGTGACCAGCCGGACGCCGCTGGCCGGCCTGGTGGCCGAGCGGATCTGGTTGCCGGAGTTCGACGACCAGGAGTCCGTGGACCTGCTGGCGAACACCGCCGGCCGCGACCGGGTGACGGCCGAGCCGGAGGCTGCCCGCCGCATCATCGCGCTCTGCGGCCGCTTGCCGCTCGCCATCCGCATCGCCGGCGCCCGTCTGCGTGCCCGGCGCCACTGGATGCTTGCCGATCTGGCTGACCGCCTCAGCGACCAGCAGCGGCGGTTGGACGAGCTCGAAGCCGGCGACGTGACGTTCCGAGCCTGCATCGCACTGAGCTACCAGTCACTCGGGCCGCGCGAACAGGACACCTTCCGGCTGCTCGGCCAGTTGCACGGTACGTCATTCCCGGCCTGGGTCCCCGCAACGCTGGCCGGCGCGGCCGAGCCGGACATGGCCGGTCTCCTCGAGCGCCTGGCCGATTGGCACCTGCTCGACGTCGTCGGCCGCGACCACGCGAACCGGCAGCGCTACCGCATGCACGACTTGATCTCGCTCTTCGCCCGGGAACTGCCCGGCGGCGCCGGCGCGGACGACGAGCGGCGCACCGCCCGCGGCGAGGTGCTCGACGACTGGATGGCCATCTTCGACCGGATGGAGAAGAAGCTGGTCAGTGGCGATCCCGCCGCGCCGCGGCACCCGTCGCAGCGCAAGTATCCACTCGGCTGGGTCCCTGCCCTGCGGTCCGCGCTCTCGGGCGAGGTCACCGATGCCGTCGGCACGGTGCTGGAGACCGGATGGTCACTCGCCGGCATCCTGGTCCCGCTCTCGTACGAGCTGTGGTCGCAGTGGGACGATTGGACGTCGACGGCGGCGAGCGCACGGCACGCCGCGCACCGGGTCGGTGACCGGCTGGTGGCTTCCGCGCTCGGAGACGACGGCATGCCGGAATCGCTCACCGTCGAACCGGGCGTGCCCGCGCCGTGGGGCGCCATGGTGCTCAGCCTGGACCGGGTGGCGCAGACCTTCCGGCGGCTCGGTGACCTCGACTGGCATGCCATGGCGCTGCTGAGTCTCGGCAACGTCTATCGCGCCGACGGCCGGTTCGCCGAGGCTGCCGCCACCCTGGACCAGTGCGTCGCCCTGTTCAACGAGGTGGGCAACCCCGACTGGCAGGCGGCGGCGCTGCTCAGCCGGGGCAGTCTGCACGTGACGCAGGGAAATCTGGACGAGGCGCTGCGTCTCTACCGCATTTGCGTCCAGATTTTCCGTGACCGCGGTGACCTGCTCTGGGAGGCATACACCTACCGGGCAAAGGGATACGCCTGCCAGCAGCATGGTCGCTTCGCCGAGGCGGTCGTGCACCTGGAGCGGGCGGTCCCGGTGTTGCGCGAACACGGTGACCGGGTGTGGGAAGGCCATGCTTTGCTCAGTCTGGGCCTGGCGGAGCTGGGCCAAGGGAACAAAGAGCGCGCGGCCCGGCACTTGGACGTGTGCTTGGAACGATTCACCAGCTATGGCGACGGCCGTAGTGAGGCATTGGCGTTGCGGGCGCGCGGGCGGTCCGCACCGCAGCCAGAAGCTGAGCGGTACCTGCGGGCATCCCTGGCGAAGTTCATCGACCTCGCGGACCCGGTCGGAACCGCCCTGGCGTTGCGGGACCTCGGCGAGCTGATGCTGGCCCGTGGCGAGCCGACCGAGGCCGAGCATTACCTGGACCTCGCCCGGACGGCCTGCGGTGACGTGACTTTGCCGGGCTTGACGCACTAGCGGCGGTTGTTCACCGGGCCCGGCGCCCGGCGCCACGACCAGGGCGCCCGGACCCTGTTCGAGCTGACCCCGATGGCCGTGGCCGCCCTCGAACAGATCCTCGCCCGGGGCCCGCCCCGGATCGCCGCCACCCTCGCCACGATCACCGGCGACATCGCCGCCCGGCTCGCGGCCGCGGGCGTCGGCCTCACCGAGCCACGCGGCCCGCACCTGCACATCACGGCGTACGACGTCGACCGCCTCGTGACCACGCTGATCGCCGCCGTCTGACCGGCTCGGACCGCCGCCGGGCTTCGTGCCCGGCGGCGGCCGCGTGGTTCAGCCGGTCGTCACGGCCATTGGATGAGCGTGGTCCCGGTGCGCATCGACAGCGGGTTCGCCACGTCGACGTCGTAGCCGGCCGAGGCGCGGCTGTCGTAGAAGACGTCGCCGGTCGGGTAAGCCCCCGCCGACAGCGGCCAGATCACCGTCCGTACCCGGTCGGGCCCGTTCTGGCAGGCGCCCGCACGAGTGGCGCCGGTACAGCTCTCGTACGCGTACAGGACGATCCCGTAACGCTGCGAGGTACCGGCCAGCGTGCCCGTGGTCTTCGCCGCGACCTTGCCGTCCGGCGTCACCACGAGCCACTCCAGGGTTCCGCCCTGGATGTCGAAGCGGTACGGGCTGCCGGGCGGCATCCAGTTGCGGGCCGCGCCCACCGGGGTGCTCTTGTCCTGCGGGTAGTAGCGCCCGGTCAGGTGCAGCCAGCCCTCGCCGGCCGCGGCGGGTGCGCCGGGCAGCGCGCCGGCCGGTGAGTCGTACGAGCCGTCCACGTTGGCCCAGCCACCGTCCGGGTCGTAGACGATCACCATGACGGTCTTCTCGCCGGCGATCCCGCCGTCGTCGTCGGTGACGCCGGTGCTGATCGTGAACATCCCGGCCCGGGTGTACGTGTGCTCGCGGACGCACTGCCGCCCGTACGAGGTGAACTTCTGTGTCGAGCCGTCGTCCCAGTTCACCGCGCAGACGTGGGTGTCGTTGAGCCCGGGGTCGGTGAAGTCGGCCGTCAGTTTGACCGAGCTGCCCACCCGGAAAACCTGCCACGGCGTGGGGGTGACGATGCCGGAGTCGGCCGCCGCGGCCCGGGCCGACGGACTGGGCTGCGGGCTGACCGAGGGCGCCACGTTGTAGACGGTGACCGTCGCGCTGTCGCTGACCGAGCCGTTGACCCCGTCGTTGGCTGTCAGCGTCACCGTGTAGACGCCGTCGTCGGTGCAGGTGATGCCGGTGCCGACGTTGTTCTCGGCGGTGAAGGCGCACGAGGCGCCGGGGTCGGTGCCGGTTCCCGGCGCGTACGTCCAGTTCGTCGACGGCGTTCCCTCCGCGTCGGCCGCGCTGCCGCCGAGCGTGATGACCGAGCCTTCGTCGCCGCTGACGTTCGCCCCGGCGTCGACGGTCGGCGGCAGGTCGGTGACCTCGCCCTCGTCCTCCTCGTCCACACAGTCGCCGGGCGGAGTGCTGTCCGGCACGTCGGTGATGTGCACGTAGTACGGGTCCTCCGCGGGTTTCGGCATGCTCGGCTGCCACACCAGGATCCGGTCGTTGCGGTAGTAGGCCTTCAGTTCGATGCCCGCGCACCTGTTGACCGCCGCCGTCACCCCAAGCACGGAGAAGTTCCAGTCACCGACGCCGGCGCCCTCCTTGGTGGAGGCGAACGGGAACTCGTCGCACTGCTGCGCCGGCGGCTTGTACAGCGCCGGCGGCAGGCCGTCGGTGAAGTACGGGGTGCCCTGCTGGCAGGCCTGGTCCTTCTGGTAGCTGTTCTTGGCGTAGTAGGTGACGTTGTCGGGGTGGGCCGGTGTCTTCTCTGTGATCCGGTGCAGGCCGGGCGAGTCGCGGTTCTCGACGAACTTTCCCGGGACCTGTTTGCCGTCCTTCAACGGGTACGACGTGCAGGTGGAGTCGAGCGCGCACTGGATGTGCCGCGCCACCTCGCCGTGCTTGGTGCTGGTCGCCGAGTACTGCAGGTGCGGGATGACGTCGTCGAAGATGCACGCTTTGGACCGGCTCCGGGCGAAGCCGACAGTCGCCGAGTCGCAGCGGATGGTGTGCGACTCCGCGAACTTCTGCGCCGGCACACCCGGCAACGCGTGCGAGAACACCCGGTTCTTGAGGTGCCACAGGTGCCGGCTGACCTGGTAGGGTCCGACGCCGCTGTTGTCGGCCGAGGCGACCGTCCAGGAGTGCCAGCTGCCGTCGGAGTTCCAGTCGTCCATCGTCTTTCCCGCGGTGGCGCCACCGGCCGTGCAACCGGCGGTGTAGTCGTCGCAGTCCGCCCAGACGTGCATCAGCGCGCTGCGCAGGCCAACCTGGTCCCCCTGGTACGCGGCCGAGCCGGGCTCGGAACGCAGGAAGACCCGGACGTCACGGTTGCCGTCGTCGCGGCCGTACGCGGCGGCCCGGAAGATCACGCTGACCCGGCCCACCTCGTCGCCGTCCTCATCCTTCACGATGCCGCCGATCCGCCCGCGCTGGCACCACTCGAAGCGGTTGTAGACCCGGCCGTGCTCGCCGCGGCCGCCGTCGCTGTCCCAGCACGGGGCGAGGTAGCTCTCGTCCGGGCTGGCCGGTGGCTTGCGTGCCGTGCTCGCCGCGGCGATCGAGGTGCCCTCGCCGACGCCGGAGAACGACTTGTCGCCCAGCCGTTCGGCCAGTTCGCGGGCATCCTCCGCAGTGGGCTCGCGCTCCTCCGCCGGCGCGAGTCTCCGCCGAGTGGTGTCCGGTACCGCGTCGCCGTCCGCCTCGATCGGTGCGTAGAAGGGCTGGATCGTCAGCGGGCCCGGGGCCGCCGGCGGGTCCGGCTCGGCCGCCGCGGCCCCGGGCGCCACCACCAGCAGGGCGGTCACCAGGCTCGCGGAGAACGCCGCCGCTGCCAGGCGGCGTCTCAACAGTTGTCGTCTCAGCACGTCGTTCCCTTCCGGTTCCGTCCCGGCGCCGGCTTCCATGCGCGACGCTCATCGACGGGGTTAGATGGAACGGGAAGCTAGCGCGGCTGCTGGTGGGCCACTGCCCCGTGCTGACCGGGTTGCTTCGGTTGCGACCGCTTTACCGGGAGAAGTGCCAACTCACCGTGGGAGCGATTCCACGGAGGCGGCCGGCCAGAACTGGAACAGGAACGCCTCCACGCCGCGCAGCTCGTCAACCCCGGCGCGCGGCGTCAGGGCGGCGATGCGCGACCGCCCGTCGCTGTAGGCCCGCAACTCGTAGCGGCCGGGCGGGCCGATCCGTACGACGTGCGAGTCGGTGGGCTGGATCTCCAGGTAGCCGCTGTCCAGTCGGACGCGCCCCGCCTTCCCGCTCTCCCAGCCCTCGAGCAGGGGCGGCGTCTCGTCCCAGACCTCCACGGTCACGCGCGCGTAGTGGTCGGTGGCGCCGGCGCTGATCGCCACCACGCAGTTCGGGGTGACCGACAGCCAGTCCTGTTCGGACAGTCCGTAGTCACCGGCGTCGTCGAGCAGCACGATCATCCGGCGCGAGACGAGCGTCTCCGTCTCCAGCCGGGTCAGGCAGCGGGGCATCGTCGTCCTCCCGGAGCGGCTCACTGAGGTGATCACGTCGATGGATGCTGTCGGACAGTAGCGCCCGGCTGGCCTCGGCGCGGCCCGGCCCGGTCGTCGACCGGGCGCGAGCGCCGGCAGGGTGTGCCGTCGTCTCGCGGGAGCGTGTGCGGGCGGGTCTGCGGTATGCACGCGATGTGCGCGCCCCGACAAATCGACGTGGTCTTCGCGCAAGGCTGCATGCAATATATTGCATGGCGGCGGCGGGGATCGTCGGCGCAACCACGGAGGGAAGAGTCTGATGAGCACCACCGGTCAAGAGATCAAGAACGTTGTGCTGGTCCACGGCGCGTTCGCCGACGGTTCGGGCTGGCGCGGCGTGTACGACAGGCTGACCGCCCGGGGCTACCGGGTAACGGTCGTGCAGAACCCGCTGACCTCGCTGGCGGACGACGTCGCGGCGACCACGCGTGTGCTGAACCGGCAGGGCGGCCCGACGATCCTGGTCGGTCACTCCTGGGGCGGCACAGTGATCACCGAGGCGGGCGTGCACCCGGACGTCGCCGGGCTGGTCTACGTCTCGGCGCTCGCGCCCGACGCGGGGGAGACCACCGCCCAGCAGTACGAGGGATTCGCCGCGACACCCGACTTCGTCATCGACGTGACCGAGGACGGGTACGGGTTCCTCAACCGCGACAAGTTCCAGGCCGGGTTCGCCGCGGACGTCGACGACGCCGAAGCCGCGTTCCTGAGTGACTCGCAGGTGCCCGTCAACATGGCGGCCTTCGCCACACCGGTGACAAGCGCCGCGTGGCGGGACAAGCCGAGCTGGGCCGTCATCGCGACCGAGGACCGGGCGTTCGACCAGGCGATGCTGCAGCACATGGCCAAGCGCATCGGCGCGACCGTCACCGACGTCCCGGGCAGTCACGCCCTGTTCATCACCCAGGCCGACGTGGTCGCCGACGTCATCGTCACCGCCGCGCAGAACGCCGCCGGCAGCGCCCGCTGAGACGCGTTCGTCCGAGCCGGCTCACACGGCGGGTGAGCCGGCTGTCAGCCGACGTCGCGCAGCCGATGGCGGGGGACTCCGGCGGCTGTCAGCCGGGCCGCCAGGGCGGCCGGGCAGTGGTCGAGGAAGACCGCGACCTGGTGATCGTCGCCGAGGTGGCAGGCGGCGGCGAGGGTGCCCAGGTTGATCGGATCGAGGTCGTGCACGTCGGCGAGATCCAGGACGAGGCGCAGCGGCCGCGTGTGACGGATGGCTTGCACGAGTGTGCGGCGCAGTCCGACTGCATCCGTGGCGTCGAGAATTCCACGGGGATGGACGACGAGAGTGCCGTCGGGCCCGGTGTTGACGTCGACCGTGGTAGCGGTCATTGCTTTACCTTCCGTTATCCGGTGTTTCTCCGACTTGCCAGATTAAAGCCGTTCACCGGACCGGTCGAGTGGCGGCCGGAAAAGTTCATTCGGTCACGGCCAGATCACGGCGCCAGAGCAAATGAACTGCTTAATTCTTGGTAAACAACCAATGTCTGAGGAATTGCAGCGGAACAACGACGGGATGCGATGGTGAGTGCCCGGATGACGCGTGAACCGCACGGTGCGGCGGCGGTGTCCGTGCGGGCTGACGATCGCTCAGGCGAGGCGGCCCATTGCCGATGGGACGGTTGTCGGCGAAAGGAATGAACGTGGGCGGTAAAGGTGGTCCGGGGCAGTGGTTCCGGGACCGGAAGGTGTCTGCCAAAGTGCTCGCGGTCGCCGGCGTCGCGGTCGCCGGCACCGTGGCGACGGGCGCGCTGAGCCTCGTCGGCATCGCTGACCTGCAGAGCACTCGTAACCGGGAGATCGCCGAGGTGCTGCCCTACAGCACCAACCTGAACGACGCCGCGTTGACCGCCAAGGCGGCGGCCAACGACGAGCGCGGGTATCTGATCCGTGGTGATGACAGTTTCGCGGAGGAGGCGCTCGGGCGTAAGGAGGGCGTCGACACCGCTCTTGCCGCAGCGCGTGCGGTGGCCGCCGACGCCGATGCCGAGGCGCGCGTGGATGCCATCAAAGCCGCCACCGACACGTGGTTCACCGCGGTGCAGGCCGAGTTCCAGACATACAAGACCCAACCCGAAGCGGCTACCGAGCTGGCGCTCGGTGACAACCGGGACTTGCGCAAGACTTACGAGGGCCTGCTCGGCGCGGAGATCGAGTACGCCAACAAGGCGCTGCTCGCGGGCCAGGAGTTCGACCGCATGGTCACGCGGACCCGGACGGTGATCGTCGCGGTGCTCGGTGGTGCTCTGCTCTTCGCGGTCGTCGGCGCGCTCTATGTGGCTCGCCTGATCGTGCAGCCACTGCACCGCGTCGCCCGGGTGCTCGACCAGGTGGCGGCCGGCGACCTGTCCGGGGACCCGCAGGTCGAGCAGCGCGACGAGCTGGGGCACATGGCCGACGCACTGCGCCGGGCGACCGGCACGCTGCGGGAGACCGTGACCGATCTGGCCGCGCATTCGGAGTCGCTGGCCACCGAGGCCGGTACGCTGGCCGGCAGTAGCCGGCACACTGCTGCCAGCGCCGATCAGGGTGCCCGGCAGGCCGCCGCGGTGGCCGACTCGGCGGCGACCATGTCCGTCAACATCCAGACCGTGGCCGCCGGGTCGGAAGAGATGGGCGCCTCGATCCGCGAGATCAGCGAGAGTGCGACCCAGGCGGCACAGGTGGCGTCGCGCGCGGTGGACGTCACCGCCGGGACCAGCGCGGTGATGGCCAAGCTGAACGAGTCGTCCGCTCAGATCGGTGACGTCATCAAGACGATCACCGCGATCGCCGAGCAGACCAACCTGCTCGCGCTGAACGCGACAATCGAGGCGGCCCGGGCCGGCGAGATGGGCAAAGGCTTCGCGGTCGTGGCCAGCGAGGTCAAGGAGTTGTCCCAGGAGACCGCGCGGGCCACCGAGGACATCGGGCAGCGAGTGGCCGCCATCCAGGCCGACACCGCGGGGGCCGTCACCGCGATCGAAGAGATCAGCGAGATCATCGCCCGGATCAACGACTTCCAGACCACCATCGCCTCCGCGGTGGAGGAGCAGACGGTCACCACCAACGAGATGAGCCGCAACGTCAGCGAGGCCGCCGAGGCGGGTAGCCGGGTAGCCGAGACGATCAACGCGGTGGCAGCGTCGGTGCAGCAGACCACTACCGGCGTCGGTGAGACCGACCGGGCTGCCGCACACCTCGCCGACATGTCCGGCGACCTGCGCCGCATCGTCGAGCGCTTCACGCTGTGATCGCCTCGCCGGCCGGGCGCCGGAATCCGGTGGGTCGCTATTCCCGCGGGGTCGTGCAGAGCGGTTCCGGTGTTCCGTCGGTGCGCACGCACGGCGCGTACTGCTGCGCGGCGATCATGGACCGGGCCTCCGCGTCGATCAGGTAGTTCGCGAACGAGCGGGTCAGCGGGTCGGTCCGGTCGAGGTCTCCGTAGCTGTAGAGGTATTCCACGGTCCAGAACGGATAGCCGGCGCGGATGTCGTCGATGGTGGCGGCCTGCCCGCCGAGCCTGACCTGTTTCACTCCGGGGGTCAGCAGCGCGTTGGGGGTGTCCACGTATCCGATCGCGCCCGGCCGGCTGCGGACCTTGGTCAGGACGTCGCTGGTGGTGGTCTGCTCGCAGATCACCGGCTGTGACCTGGCGACACCCTCACGCAGCACGTCGCAGGAGTCGCTGGTGGCGCCGGCCTGCCTGCCGTCGAGCACGTAGGTCTCCAGCGTCCTTCTGCTGCCCGAGCGGTCGTCGCGAGCCACCACCCGGACCGGCGCCGCGTCCAGCGACGTGTCGGCGTCGCGCCAGTCGCCCAGTTCGCCCCGGAAGATGCGGCGCAGGGTGCCGGCGGACAGGTCGGTGACCGCGACACCGTTGTGGACCACCACGCTGTAGGGCACGACGGCCAGACTGCGGCTGGGAACCAGGTCGGCGAACCCGATGAACTTGCCGTCGGCCAGGGCCAGTCGTCGTGGCCGTTGCTCGGGGGTGGCGTTCTGCAGATGGTCGAGACCTTCGAAGCTGCCCGCCGCGATCACGGTGATCTTCGCGTCGTCGCAGTAGGTCATGTACTGCCGGGCCAGATGGGAGGCGATTCCCGCGAAGGCACTGGATCCTTCCACGGTCAGTTCACCCGCCGCGCAGACCGGTGCGCTGGCGGAGGTGCCCGCCTTCTGCTGCGAACTCGCGAAGAGCACAGTGGTCACCAGGGCGCCGGCCAGCAGGGCGCTGACCGCGGCCCCGGCGATGGTGGTGCGGCGGGTTCGCGGTGTGTCGGCCTGCGTGACCAGGCCACCTTCGGCCAGCCGGGCGACCGCCTTCGCCGGCGGGTTGGGGCCTGCTCCCTCATTGGAGAGCAGGACGACCACCTTGTACTCCTCGGCCGGGTTGAGGTCGACCCGCGGTAGTGCGAGAACCGCGCCGCCGAGGTGCCAGGCGAAGTCCTTGAACTCGTTGCTCAGCGCCTCGGGCTTCTCCTCGGTGAACCCCGCGGCGATGGTCTTGCGGCCGGGAAACTCGAGTTCGAATGTCTTGTAGTCATGCCGGGAGATCGCCGTCCGGCCGACGTTCTTGACTTTGGCCACCACCAGAGCAGGCTCGGTGATGTGGGTGTTCTCCTGGTCCATCACCCGCGCGACGAGCCTGGCATAGGCGGGGCTGAACCCCAGTGGTGAGTTGAACCGGACGCGGAACGACAACACCCGCTTGCGTCGCGCCTGGAACTGGTTGAACAGGGTGAGCCCGACGGCCAGCACGAGCGCGGCGACGAGGCTGCTGACGCCCTGCTGGGCACCGAGCCAGTCGACCAGCACGGAAATCGCCATCGCATCTTCCCCCGGCTCTCGGCACACGGCACAGGCGGATGGCGAGCAGGCGGACCCGGCTTCGAGCCGCCACTGCCGGCAGCGTCATCCGTCAATCCCACGACTGTCCTCGCCGGACATGAGCGGCAGGAATGGTACGGGTGAACGGACGGCCACCATCGCCGAATCCCGTGGCCCGTGTCGCGGCGGGGACTCGTCAGAGCGTGAACTCGGCCACGAGTTCGCGCAGCTCGGTGCTGGTCCGCGCCAGGCTCTCCGCGTTCTCCCGCGCCCGGCCGGCGATCGCCGTGGTGGCTCCCACGGCGGTGGCCACTCCGGCGATGTTGGTGGCGATGTCCGCGCTGCTGTCCGCGACCTCGCTCACGTTGCGGCCCATCTCGCTGGTGGTCGCGGTCTGCTCCTCCACCGCCGCCGCGATCAAGGTCTGGAAGTCGCTGATCCGGGCCACCACCGCGCCGATCTGGTCGATCGCGCCCGCCGCGTGCGACGAGTCGGTCTGGATGGCCTTGACGAGGCGGGCGATCTCGTCGGTCGCCCGCGCGGTCTCCTGCGACAGTTCCTTGACCTCGCCGGCCACCACGGCGAAGCCCTTGCCCAGTTCGCCGGCCCGGGCGGCCTCGATGGTGGCGTTGAGGGCCAGCAGATTGGTCTGCTCGGCGATCGCGGTGATCATGGCGACGGCTTTGCCGATCTCAGCGGAGGACTCGCTCAGTTTGCCGACGGTGTGGTTGGTCTGATCGACCACGCTGACCGCCTCGCCGGCGACCCGGGCGGCCTCGCCGGCGTTGCGCGCGATCTCGTCGATCGCCTGGGTCATCTCGGAACTGCCCGCCTGCAGCGTGTGCACGTTGCCGGAGACGTTGCCGGCCGAGGACGCCACCGCCGCGGCCTGGGCGTCCATGTCCACGCTGGCCCCGGCGATCTGTGCGGAGACCTGGGACAGCTCCTGCGAGGCGGAGGAGACCGTCCCGGCGTGCCCGGCGATCGCGGAGATCGTCGCGCGCAGCGATTCTGCCGTCTGGTTCAGGGCGTCCCCGAGCCGGCCGAGCTCGTCGCGGCGGTCCACGCTCACCCGCGCGGTGAGATCACGGCCGGCGAGCCGCCGCAGCGCCGCCATCACGGTGACCAGCGGGCCGACCACCGAACGGGTGACCCAGGCGCCCATCAGCACCGCCAGGACGACGGCCAGTGCCAGGGCGGCGACGAGGACGGTCAGCGCGGTGTTCTGCGCGTCGTCGACCTCGGTGCGAAGGGCCTCGACGCGATCGTTCACCGAGGCGTCGAGGTTCGCGGTGATGTCCAGGACCTTGCTGTAGGAGGCCGACGCCTCCCCGCCGTTGATGCTCGTCATCGCCTTGGCGCGAGCGGCCTTGGTGTCGGCGGACAGCCACCGCATCACGGTGGCGTCCCAGGTGAAGAACTCGTCCCACGCGGGCTTGAGCTTGGCGAACTCGTCCCGCTCGGCGGCGGTCATGTCGGCCGTGTTGGTGGCGGCCAGGCCGGCGTAGATGGCGTCCTTCGACTTCAGCTCGCCCTGGCGGTTGAAGCCCTCGGGCCCGGTGGCGTAGGCATAGCCGAACGCCCCCACGTCGGCGACCACGAGACCTTGCCAGCCGGTCACGTCCGCGGCGTTGTACTTGACCGCCTGGATGTCGTCGCGAACCCGTTCCAGTGCGGCCAGGTCCCGCTGGGCCGCGGCCTGCTGGCGCAGGCCCCACCACCCGGTTCCCGCGCAGGTGACGATCAGCGCGGTGAGAACCAGGTACGACGCGCCGAGGCGCTTCCCGACGCTCACATCCCGCAGACGCATACCACTCCAGAGTCCGGCGGGCGCAACGTGACACCCGTCGTAGGGACCATCGACCACCCGCGGCGAGTACTGAGCGTTCAGCCGGACCGATCAAGACCGGGACGGTGTACGGGGCCGAACGAGATACCGTCAGAAAAACCGGTTAAGCCTGCGCCTCCTCGGCAATAATGCATCCATGTCGATTGATGACGCGGAACTGATGAACTGTCCGGCCCGCATCACGCTCGACGCCGCGCAGCAGGCGTTCCTCGACAGCCTGCCGGCGCCGGCGCCGGCCGTGCGATCGGAGCTGGGCTGTGAACTCGAACGCGGCCACGAGGGCTCCCATGCCGCCCTGGCGCAGCAGGTCGAAGAGACGATGTGGTGGGCGCAGTGGACGCTCAGCGCGTCCGAGATCAACCCGTACACCTGGTGCCCGGTCCGGCAGGCCCGGCAGGAGGTGGAACCGGACTGCTCGCTGTTCGACGGCCATCCCGGCCGGCACTCCTCGGAGGAACGTTACTGGCTCAGCGGCGACGCGGCCTGAACCGGTTCACGCCCCGCTTCAGGTGCGGGTCTGCGCGCGGCGGGCCTGCCGCTTGGCCTGCGCCATCCGCACCAGGTAGGCCGGGGTGGGCGGGACCCAGCCCCGGCCCCTGCCCGCGGCAGGCCGGCGGCTCGTCCTTGGCCTCACGGTTGGTGGCCTGCGGATGAACGACCCGGTTGAGGTCGTCGAGGTCACCGGAACCCATGATCGTCATGGATCGGATGCAGGTTTCCGCATCGATGGTGGTCATGATCCCTCCCGAGAATATTGAGTACACTGCCGAAGTATCGAATTCTGGGGAGTGGCAAAGCAATGTCTCGTCGCGTGTACGACAACAGCCGCCGCGCCGAGCAGGCCCGGCTCACGCGCCGCCGGATCATGGACGCGGCCCGGGGGCTGCTCGTCGAACACGGGCCGGCGGCGGTCACCATGCGTGCGGTGGCGACGCATGCGGGTGTCTCGGTCGAGACGGTCTACAAGACGTTCGGCACCAAGGCCGCGCTTATCAAGGACGTCTACGACGTCACGCTCGCCGGCGACGACGAGCCGATCCCGATGATCGACCGGCCGGAGATCCGGGCGGTGTACACCGCGACCGATCCCCGGGACAAGGTGGCCCGGTACGCGTTCGCCGCCCGCCGGATCGGCGAACGGGTGGGTCCGCTGCTCGCCAAACTGCTCGCCGGCGCCCGCGGTGGCGACCCCGACCTGATCCGATTCCGGGAGACCGTCAACCAGGAGCGGATGGCCGGCGCGGGCGGTGTCGTGCGCCATCTGGCCGCCACCGGTGGCCTGCGCGCCGGTCTGGACCCGGTCCGGGCGTGCGACGTCGTCTGGACGCTCATCTCGCCCGAGGTCTTCGACCTGCTCGTCGGGGATCGAGGCTGGTCACCCGACGAGTACGAGCGATGGCTGGCACGCGCGCTCGCCGACGCCCTCGTCACACCCCGGGGCCACCGGGATGAGGAAGCCTGAACAGCGACCGAGATACAGCGCCGGCTCACCTTCCGCGCGGGCGACCGCGCGCCTGACACCGGCGAGTTCTCAGTTGTAAGGTTCCGGCCATGACCGCAGACGTGACGACCGCCGGCTGACAGGTGTCCGCGGAGCAACTCGCCGCGCTCGAGCGGCAGGTGATCGGCTGCCGGCGGTGCCCGCGCCTGGTCGCCTTCCGGGAGCACGCGGCCGCGCACCCCAAACCGGCCTTCGCCGGGCAGGACTACTGGGCCAGGCCGGTGCCCGGGTTCGGGGATCCCGAAGCCCGGATCTACGTGCTCGGCCTGGCCACCTCGGCGCACGGCGGCAACCGCACCGGGCGGGCCTTCACAGGCAACGCCACCGCGGACTGGCTGGTCGCCGCGATGTACCGCAACGGCCTCGCGAACCGGCCTGCCTCGACCCACCGGGACGACGGGCTGCTGCTGCACCGGGCCTGGATGGCCTCGGCGGTGCGCTGCGCGCCACCGAAGGACCGGCCCACCGGCGACGAGCGCCGGGAATGCGCCCGCTACCTGGACGCGGAGCTGGAACTGCTCACCGGCGTACGCGTCATCGTCTGTCTCGGCGCGCTGGCCTGGAACGCCGCCGCGGCCTGGGCCGGGCTCCGGCCCCGGCCGCCGTTCGGCCATGGTCGCGAACACCCGGCCGGCGGTGGCCGGCTCCTGCTCGGCTGCTATCACCCGAGTCCCCAGAACACCCGGACCGGCCGGTTGACCGAACCCGTGCTCCGCCGTGCTCCGCCGGGCCGCCGAGATCGCCGGGCCGCCGGCACCGCCTTCCTGACTCGCCGCCCAGACCGCGCAGGCAGGCTGCCTTGATCAGGCCAGCAGGCCTCGTGGCGGAACCGAGTACACCTGCACCGGGCGCACCCCGTGCCGGCTCAGGATCGCATTGACGGCCATCGCCGCCGACGCGGCCGACCGCTCCATCAGGGCGCACGGGAACGGCATCCGGACCCAGTCCCCGGCCAGGTACAACCCGTCGGCGTCGGTGGTCACGCCCGGCCGGGTGGCGTCGCTGCCCACATCGAACGCGGGGGCGTCGTACCCGATCCGGGTGTCGCTGTCGACCGCCCGCAGAGTCTTCGTCTCCGGCCAGATCGCGGTCAGCTCCGACCACATGTCACGGGTCGCGCCCTCGGCGTCGAGGCCGTCGTCCGCGGCGTAGGCGTGCAGTTCCACCACCGCGCCGCCGGTGTCCCGCGACCATCGGGCCGATCCGCGTTCGAGGCGGTGGAACAGGCTCACCGAGTCCAGCAGCGGTTCGCGGGCGACACTGCTGAAGATCGCACGATCGGCGGCGACGTCCCGGTCGGTCCAGATCCGGCTCACCGCGTACGGGGCGGTGGTCCGTACCGTCTCCATCCCGCTCGCCAGACGCGGCGCCGTGCCGGTCAGGCCGGGGGAACCGGCGACGATGCGGCGCGCGGAGGCCGGATCGGTGGCCAGGACGACGTGGTCGGCCCGGACCTGGGCGCCACCGGTGAGGGTGACCGTCCAGCCCGGTTCGATCCGGTCGACGGCGGCGCCGGTGCGGATGTCCGCGCCGAGCTTCTGCAGCCGCTCGCACAGCGGCGTCCAGATCGACGTCTGGTAGTCGTCGTCCGGCGCGTCGAAGGCCAGCCCTTCGGCGTTGCGCAGGAAGTAGAAGTGGAACTGCATGATCATTTCGGCGGCCGACATCTCCGCCGCGTGGTTGAAGAACGAGTGGGCGAACACGTCGAACAGCAGCGCCCGGGCCCGGTCGGGCATGGCGAGCCGGTCCAGGTAGTCCGCCGCCGACATCGTGTCGAACTCCCGGTACGTCTGCGCCCGCGAATACTTCAGCAACGCCGTCGCGGCCGGACCGTCCACGTCGCGCATCTCCCGCAACCGCAGACTGGGCGACCGCGCGATCAACGCGAGCAGGCTCCACGGCGGCCGGCCCGGCAGACCGCCGAAGTCCTCGTCCGGCCAGGCCCGCGACACCACGGGATAGTGCTCGGCCGGGCGCAGGAACGACAGCGCCGGATCGATGCGGCGCAGAATGTTGCGCCAGTTGTAGTACTGCCGGAAGAAAGCGTGAAACCCGTGGTCCACCATCTGCGTGGACCCGTCCGCCAGCCGCTTGGGCCACGCCGCGAGCCGGCCACCGAGCTGCTCGTCACGTTCCAGCAGGGTCACCGCCACCCCGCGCTCCGCGAGCAGCAGCGCCGACGTCACCCCCGCGATCCCGCCACCGACCACCACCGCCCGCACCGGCTCCCCGACCGCCTGCGGCAGAGAGCGGTCGACGCGCGTGAGACGGTGGGCATGGCGACTCGTGGCGGCGGGCCCGCGGCGGGATCTCATGCTGCGCAAGTTCCCGGTCACCAAAGATCAAACCCTCCCGGCGTACGGTGCCCGCAGCCGGCCAGCCAGCGGCGCAGCAACCTGGCATGGTCGTTTTCGGTCGTCACGCCGCCACGGCCACCACCGTCGCGACGCCCGGCCCCGACCACAGGGCCCAGCCGCACGCCGCCATGATCCCGTGTCCGGGGCCGGCTGTCGTCATGCCCGGAGGGGTGTCTCAGGAGAAGCTTCTCGACGCGAAGTACGCCACCACCAGCACCACCGCGGCGATGTTGAAGGCGTGCACTGCCTTGAAGCCCGGCGACTTCTGCTGGCCTTGCGGACCCAGGGAGCCCTTCGCGAAGACGACCGTGGGCGCCATGTATTCGAGCGCGAGTCCCTGCTCGGGAACGGTGACCTCGGCGGTGGCGCGGCCGGCCTTGCGGGGGAGGACGTACGGCACGTGGACCTCCACGCGGTGCGGCCCGGCGGCGACGTCGACGGCGTGAGTTCCCCAGGCACCGACGGGCTGCGCGGTGCCGTCGATCAGGACCCGGGGTCCGGTGAGTTTGTAGAGGAACCCGCCGGTGGGGTGCCGCAGGTCCAAAGTCAGTCGAGGCATAGGGGTGCTCACAGGGGATCGGCACGAGTCGGGGCGGGAGGAATCTACGTGAGCGGTACGCCGCGCGTCGATCACGCTGAGGTAACGCCGCCAGCGTCCTGACTGACGCTGAGTTGTGTTTGTCACACGTTGTGTTGCGGCGCCGCGAGTGCACGGCTCGCCGTCGCGATGCCAGCAGCGGCATTCACCAGCACTGATGATCACAGTGGATGGTGCGGGGCGGGTTCAAGAGAAACTTCGATACCCCGCCGAGGTGACTTCCAATCCCGGAAATCTGAAGTTCATGATCTTTACAGCTCGGCATGAGCGGGCTTAGCGTTCCTCGGCACTGACCCAGCTCAATACGGGGGACTCCGTCGGTGTTGCGCATGAACGCGCTGTTCAAACGTGTCCGTTTTACCCCACTCATGCCGATTGTCGCCGCATCGGCTCTGACGGTTACCGCAGCGGTGGCCGTGCCGTACACCGCACACGCAGCACCGGCTCCCATGCTTCCCGCGCCGCGGACCGCCCCCAACGAGCTTTCGGCGTCGCGGCTTGCCGTCGCCACCGGTTCGCAGGTGGAGGACGAGTCCCAGCGCACCGAGTTCACGCGTGTCCTCGCGCAGCCGGACGGCCGCATGCTGCTCGAATCCGCGGTCGTCCCGCAGCGTGTCCAGCGCGCGGACGGCACCTGGGACTCGATCGACCTGTCGTTGACGCCGGGCGATGACGGGACGTTGCGCCCGAAGGCCTCGATCGCGGATGTGCGCTTCTCCGCCGGCGGTCCCGGTCCGATGGCGACGCTGGTCCGCGCCGGGAAGAAGCTGACCGTGACCTGGCCGAACGGGACGCTGCCGCCGCCGTCCGTGACCGAGGAGTCGGCGATCTATCCCAATGTGCTCCCGGACGTCGACCTGGTCGTCCGTGCCACTCATGAAGGCTTCTCGCACGTCCTGGTGGTCAAGACGGCGAAAGCCGCCTCGAAAGAGGCTCTTCGCGAGATCAAGTTCGAACTGGGTGGTGACGCGACGGTCAGCGCCGCGAGTGACGGGTCCTTGAACGCGGTCGTCGACGGTGTTTCGCTCGCGACCGCCCCGGCCCCGGTGATGTGGGATTCGGCGAAGGCCGCGCCGGCGACCGCTGCCGCGCGCTCGACCGGCTCGGCGCGGCAGGCCGGCGTCGCGGTGAGTGCCGACCCCTCCACGGCGGAGGGGCCCGGCGACGGCGCGGAGGTGGCCCCGATCGCCACCAGCATCAACGGCGGCGGCGACCTGCTGCTGCGCCCGGACCCGCAGCTGCTGGCGGACGCCGAGTTCCCGCTCTACATCGACCCGATGTGGACGCCCTTCAAGAACAAGTGGGCGTACGCGAACAACGGCAACGCCAGCAACGGCGACACGTCGCGTGCCCGGGTCGGTCTGAGCCCCGACGACGGCCGGATCTACCGCTCGCACTTCCAGTTCCCCACCTCCGGGCTGGACGACAAGTGGGTCGAGCGGGCGTACGTGGAGATGAAGGTCGACCACACCTGGTCGTGCGACGACACGTGGACGCACATGTTCCACTCCAAAACGATCAACGCGACACCACGGGTCGGGTGGTCGAACGCGACCCTGCTCAAGCATCTGTCGTCGGGGTCGTCCCACGCGAACGAGGGTGCCGGCTGTCCGGACTCGCCCCAGGGCGACATGACGGTGAACTTCAAGGACGCGGACAACACCGGGCCGATCACCTCGCTGATGCGCGAGATCGCCGAGGGCGGCTACCAGAGCGTCACGGTGGCCTTCAGCGCGGGCAACGCCTCACACGAGTACGAGGACAGCCAGAGCCGCTGGAAGAAGTTCTTCCCCAATGACGCGAGGCTCTACGTCGACTACGACACGCTGCCCGGCAAACCCGGCCCGTTGTCTGTCAACGGGGTCAGCTGCAACAGCCCCATCACGATCGGTACCACCAAGCCGAAATTCGCGGCGAACGTCATCGACGACGACGGCCAGAACCTCGTCGTGTCGTGGAAGCTGCAGCGGCTGGACGGGACCACCTGGACCTCCATCGGTGGCCCGGCCAACACCAACCAGACCGGCAAAGCCGCCCCGGGCAACCGTGCCGATGCCGCGGAGATCACCGTGGCGGGCGACAAGACCTACAGGTTCCAGGTCAGGACGCGGGACACCTACTTCAAGGACAGTCCGGAATCCAACTGGTGCCAGTTCCGGATCGACACCAAGGTTCCGCAGAATGTCACGGCCACCGGAACCGGTGAACCGGGCAAGCGCACCAAGTTCACGATCACCTCGACCTCGTCGGATGTGAAGACCTTCCGGTACGGCTGGGTCACCGCGGTCAACGAGGTGGCCGCTCAGCAGGTCACCCAGTCCAACGGCACCGTCACCACGAAGGCCGAGGTCTGGCTCAGCGCGCCGAAGTGGGGCCTGAACACTCTCGAACTCGTCGCGGTGGACACCACCGGCAACGTGGCCGACGGTTCGTACGACTTCGAGGCGTTGCCGCCGTCGGCGGCGAAGGCGCGGTGGGCGTTGGAGACCTACCCGGGTCTGAGCCCGGAGGCCGCCCTGGTCGACACCCAGACCTACGACGGTGTCACGACGTCATTGGCCGGCACACCGAAGTGGGAGGCGAACCAGCGTCTGGTCGACGGCAAGAGCCTCGACCTGCCGGGCAACGGGCCGTTGACCACCAGCGGCAAGGTGGTCAACACGGCGGAGAGTTTCTCGGTCGCCGCGTGGGTGCGCCTGGACAGTATCGGCACCGCCCCGCAGACCTTCGTGTCGCAGGACGGCGACTTCACCTCCCGCTTCCAGTTGCAGTCGCGCGTCGAGGACTACGACGGCGACGGCGTCGTCGACAACTCCTTCTGCTTCACCCTGCGTCCCGCGGACGTGGATGCGACCACCGAGGCCCGCATCGTCTGCGGGGTCGATTCGGCAGTGGCGAACAGATGGACCCACGTGGCGGGAATCTACGACCGGGGGTCGGGCACCATGTCCATCCGTATCGGTGGCGTGGTGAAGGCGACCAAGACCGTGGTGGCCGGATGGACCGCGAACGGGCCGGTGCGCATCGGCAACCGCAAGTACACCTCCACCCGCTGGGTGGAGCCGGTCGCCGGCAGCGTCGCCGACGTCCAGATCTTCGACCGGGCGATCACCGAAGAGGACGTCACCATCCGGCAGACCCTGGACACCAAGAACGCTCCCTACCTGGCCGGCATCATGACCCCGATCGAGGTCGGCCGCTGGGACTTCTCCGCCGGCCAGCCCTGTATCAGCCTGCAGGCCGAAGAGGGATGCAAGGCGCCCGACGGTAGCGCGTTCGACCGGCGGCTCACCACGACCCTCGGTGTCAACATCGTGCGTGACTCCAACCCGTGGGCGGACTTCAACACCTACCCGGCGCCACCCGTGCCCGACGACCCGGAGGACACGACCGGCCCGCCGACGGTGGAGTACGGCGTCACCCAGCGCAACACCGGCACCATCGACGACACCGGCAAGCAGATCTGGCAGAACACGCCGGTGCTGCGGACCGACCAGTCGTTCACTGTCACGGCGTTCGTCCAACCCGACCGGCTCGACCGGACCATGACGGCCCTCGGCCAGCGGGGCGTCGAGCAGTCCGCGTTCTACCTGGGCCCGCGTCGCTATGCGATCACCGGCGGATACGAGACCCGGTGGGCCGTCATGATGAAGTCCAAGGACGACGACCTCGGCGAGGTAAACGTCGAGGTCAAGGGCAAAGCCGCGCTGACCAGCACGGCAACCGGCTCCTGGGTCCGCCTGACCGCGGTGTTCGACGCCAACCGGCAGACCCTCGCCCTCTACGTCGGCAAAGCGAAGCAGGGCGAGGTCGCGTTCACCACGCCGTGGAACGCCGCGGGCCCGCTCACCGTCGGCGCGGCCTGGTGGACCGGTGACAACGGCACACCGCAATACGCGGATCTCTGGCAGGGCGGCATCGACGACGTCATGGTCTTCCAGGGCACGAAGACGGAGACCGAGGTCAAGAACCTGCCGGACAAACGGCCGTAGTCACCGAGCACTTCCCCCTCGCCTTGCGTTCCCCAACCGTAGGAGATCGGTAGTTCCATGAAGCGTGCTCGCCGGCCGTGGGTCATCGGCCGTATCGGTGAAACCCGGCGAACCCTAGGGTTCCTGGCCACACTCACAGCCGGCGCAGTCGTCGCCTCATCCCTGGTAGGAGCTCCGGCGCTGGCGAAGCCCGGCCCGGAGGACGTGCATCTGAGCCCGGCCGTCGAGAAACTCGACAACGACGGGCGTGAGGTGCGGGGGATCCCGCGCCCCGTCGCCCCGTTGCCGGAGGCACAGGTTCCGGCGCCGGTCTGGCCGGCCGCCGGCAGCAAAGTCGCAACCTCGCCCGCAGGGGTCAGCCGGTCCCAGCGGACCGCAGCCGCCGCCACGACGGTCACCGCCACCGTCGTCGACCGGCAGTCAGTTCCGCAACGGTGGCGTGGCGGTGTGGTCGCCGAGGTCGAGGCGAGCACACCGACCACGGCGTCGGTCACCATGGACTATGCGGCGTTCAAGTACGCCTACGGCGGCGACTGGGCCTCGCGGCTGAAACTGTGGCACCTGCCCGGCTGCGCGCTGACCACGCCCGACAAGGCCGGCTGTGACGCCACCGCACTGCCCTCGCGCAACGACCTGTCCGCCCGGACCGTGACCGCCGAGGTCCCGGTGACGAAGTCGCCCACGGCCGGCGCGACCGCGCTCGTCGCACTGGCGGCCGCGCCGTCCGGCTCCGGTGGCGACTTCTCGGCCACGCCGCTGTCGGCGTCGTCGAGCTGGTCGGCCGGCGGGTCGACCGGTGACTTCAATTGGACCTACCCGATGCGGACCCCGTCCGGCATCAACGGGCCCCAGCCGAGCCTGTCGCTGTCGTACTCGTCATCCGGCGTCGACGGCCGCTCGTCGGCGACCAACAACCAGCCGTCCTGGCTGGGGGAGGGCTTCGAGTTCTCCCCGGGTTACATCGAGCGGCGGTACGTCAGCTGCGACGAGGACACGGCCGGGGACGACAACAATCCGGCCCACTCGGTCGATCAGTGCTGGCGGACCGACAACGCGTTCCTGTCGTTCAGCGGTGCCAGTTCGGAGCTGATCCACGAGGAGGGCAAGGGCTGGCACCCGCTGTCGGAGAACGGCTCCAAGGTCGAGCGGCTGCCCGGCGCCGGGAACGACGACGCGAACGGCGAACACTGGAAGGTCACCACTCCGGACGGCACCCAGTACTTCTTCGGCCGCAACAGCCTGCCCGGGCAGAGCAGCAAGACCAACTCGGCGTGGACGCTGCCGGTGTACTCCAACCACGCGGGCGAACCGGGCCACGCCGACACGTTCAGCGCCTCCCGCCACACCCGGGCCTGGCGGTGGAACCTCGACTACGTCATCGACACCAACGGCAACACCCTCTCGTACTGGTACGACACGGAGGAGAACCAGTACGCGGCCGAAGGCGACGAGAGCAAGAACCTGCCGTACGTGCGGGGCGGCACCCTCAGCCGCATCGACTACGGCACCTGGGAGCGTGGCGCCGACCGCTCCGTGACCGCCCGCGCCCAGGTCCTGTTCACCACCGGCGACCGTTGCGACAGCGACTGCGGCACCCACGACGGCAAGCACTGGCCCGACACCCCGTGGGACCAGGAGTGCAAGCTGACGGCGACCTCCTGCGACAACTTCTCGCCGACGTTCTGGTCCACCAAACGCCTGGCCAAGGTCACCACCAGGATCTGGGACACCCGGGTCAGCCCCGCCAAGTGGCAGGATGTCGACTCGTACACCCTCAAGCATGATTTCCCGCCGCCGGAGGAAGGCCACCAGGGCGGGCTGTGGCTGAGCTCGATCGTGCACACCGGCCACGCCGGCGGCACGATCACCATGCCGGAAGTCACCCTCGAGCCGAAACCGATGGCGAACCGGGTGCTGACGATGAACAGCGCCGCCAACTACTGGAACCGGCTGGAACGAATCCAGACCGAGACCGGCGCGGTCACCCAGGTGCACTACTCCAGCACGGACTGCTCCGCGGGCAACCTGCCGGCATCTCCGCAGAACAACACCCGGCTGTGTTACCCGGTGCTCGGGCCCGACCCGGACAACCCCACCGGTGCTCCGAAGGTCGAGTGGTGGCACAAGTACGTCGTACGCATGGTGTCGCAGACCGACGTGCAGATCGAGGGCAACCACCAGTCCCCGACCGTCAACACCCACTACACCTATGAGGGCACGCCGGCGTGGCACTACGCCGACGACGACGGCCTCAGCAAGCCCAAATACAAGACCTGGAACCAGTTCCGCGGCTACCGGACCGTCGCCACCCGGGTCGGTGACAGCAACCAGACGCTGACCAGGACCACCTACCTGCGCGGCATGCACGGCGACCGCGCCGGCCCGTCCGGCGGGACCCGTGACGTCACCGTTCCCGCATCTCTCGGTACCGAGACCGTGTACGACGAGGACCAGTTCGCCGGCATGGTCCGCGAGCAGACCGTCTACAACGGCGTCGACACCCATCCGGTCAGCACCACCGTCAACGTGCCCTGGCGCTCCGGCGCGAAGGCGACCCGCACCGTCAACGGGGACACCGCCACCGCCCGCTACGTCAACACCAGGACCACCTACACCGGAACCGCGCTCGGCGCCGGTGCCAGCCGGGGCTGGCGCGTCACCAGCATTGAGAACACCTTCGACGAGTACGGCCTGCTCAGTGAAGTCCAGAACAACGGCGACCACGCTGCCGGCGGCGACGAGAAGTGCACCACCACGACGTACAACCGCAACACCGACAAGAACCTGATCGCGCTGCCGAGCCGGGTCACCACCACGGCACTGCCCTGCGGGACCGCGCCGACGGCGCCCGAACACGTCGTCGACGACGCGCTCACCTTCTACGACGGCGCGACAAGCGCCGGCACCGCGCCGGCCAAGGGCAACCTGACGCGCACCGACCTGCTCAACGGCTGGACCGCTGCCGGCGGCACCGCCTGGCGCACCAGCGGCAAGGCCACCTTCGACGACTTCGGCCGGCAGGAGACCGAGACCGACGCGCGCGGCAACACGGTCACCACCAAGTACCTCCCGGCCACCAGCCTGGTCACGCAGAAGACCCAGACCACCAATCTGGGCTGGGAGACCACGACCGACATCAACCCGGCCTGGGCCGCACCCACCAAGATCAAGGACCACAACAACCGGATCACCGAGGTCACCTACGACGCGCTCGGCCGCACCGCCGCCGTCTGGGATCCCGGCTGGAAACGCGTCCTGGAGACCACACCGCCGTCGACGAGGTTCACCTACGTCTTCGACGCCGGCCGCGGCAGCTACCCGTACGTCAAGACCGAGAAACTCAACGCCGCCGGTGGCACCGACGTCTCGTACGCCATCTACGACGGCCTGCTGCGTCCCCGCCAGTCCCAGTCCGCAGCCGTCAAGGGCGGCGCCGACAACGGCGCCGGCCGGGTGGTCACCGACACCCACTACGACGCCTGGGGTCGCGCCTACATGGCCTTCGGCGCACACACCGAACCCGGCGCACCGTCCGGCACCCTGTGGTGGGAACCGGAATGGTCGGTGTTCAAGCAGGACGTCTCCGTGTTCGACCGTGCCGGACGCATAGTCGAGAGCATCTTCCGGGCCGGCGACGGTGTGACGAACCTCGTCGACAAGTGGCGCACCACCACCACGTACGAGGGTGACCGCATCACCGTCGTCCCGCCCAAGGGCGGAACCCCGACCACCACCATCACCGACGCGCTCGGACGGACCTCGGAGCTGCGCCAGTACACCACTGCCGCCGGGATCGGCGGCGCCCACCAGAGCACCTGGTACGAGCACAACGCCAAGGACCAGCTCACCAAGGTCACCGACCACCTCAAGAACGAGTGGGCCTACACCTACGACATCCTCGGTCGCCAGATCCAGGCGGTCGACCCGGACAGCGGCACCACCAAGAATGAGTACGACCAGTTCGGTGACCTGATCAAGACGACCGACGGGCGGGGCGAAGTCCTCGCCTACGACTACGACGACCTGGGCCGCAAACTCGCCGTCTACGACGACAGCGTCGTCGCCGCCAACAAGCGTGCCGAGTGGAAGTACGACACCCTCGCCAACGGCACCGTCTCGCGGGGGTCGCTGACCCAGTCGATCCGCTACGACATCGCCGCCGACGGCACCCGCCAGCCCTACAAGTGGCAGGCACTGTTGATCAACAGCCGCAACCAGGTCACCGGCGACCAGTGGAACATCCCGCCGAACGAGACCGGCCTCGGTGGCACCTACGTCTACTCACACGGCTTCTCGTCCTACAACGGTTCCCCGACCACCCTCGCCTACCCGGCCGGTGGTGGTCAGGTCACCGAAACCGTCACCACGAAGTACGGCGCGGACCACGGCCTGCCCACGGGCATGGAAACCAACCTGCCCAACGTGAACACGTACGTCACGGCTCAGACGTACACCGGTTTCGGTGAACCGTCCACCACCCAGATGTGGACCAGCGGTGGCGAATACACCGAACAGTCGTTCGACTACGAGACCGACACCCGCCGGCTCAAGAACGTGCAGGTCAAGCCCAGCAAGGCCGCGGGTAACGTAGTCAATCGCACCTACAGCTACCAGCCCAGCGGCAACATCGAGTCGATCACCGACGCACCGAAGGTCGGTCAGGCCGACAAACAGTGCTTCGCCTACGACGGCTTGTCCCGGCTGGCCTCCGCCTGGACGCCGGCGTCGACCGCGAGCTGCGGGACCGCGCCGACCGTCGCCACCCTCGCCGGTCCGGCGCCGTACTGGATCGACTGGACCGTCAACGAGATCGGCAACCGCACCAGCGAGACCACCCACACCGCCGCCGGTGACACCGTCCGGACCTACACGTCGCCCGCGTCCGGCAAGGGATCCGTCCGCCCGCACGCCGTCACCTCCATGACCACCAAGCTGGCCGGTCAGACGACCAGCACCGCCAGCAACTACACCTACGACCTCGGCGGCAACACCAAGACCCGGCCCGGACAGACCCTTACCTGGGACTCCGAAGGCCGGCTTGCCAAGGTCGTCGAAGGAACCAAGACCACCACCAACCTGTACGACGCCGACGGCACCCGCCTCATCCGCCGCGACAGCACCGGCACGACCCTCTACCTGCCCGGCATGGAGCTGCGCCGGACGGTCTCCGGCACCACCAGCAGCGTCGCCGGAATCCGGTACTACAGCTTCAACGGCGCCGTCATCGCCTCCCGTACCACCGCGGTGAACGGGCTGACCTGGCTGTTCACCGACCACCAGGGCACACAACAGACCGCCGTCAACGCCGCGAGCCAGCAGGTGACCAGTCGGCGGCAGACCCCGTACGGAGGCGTCCGCGGCACCAATGCGGCATGGCCCAATCCCAAGGGCTTCGTAGGCGGCGACACCGAACCGACGGGACTGACCCACATCGGGGCCCGTCAGTACGACAACGTCCTCGGGCGATTCATCTCCGTCGACCCGATCCAGGACCTGACCGATCCGCAGCAGTGGAACGCCTACGCGTACGCCAACAACAGCCCCATCACCATGAGTGACCCCACCGGTTTGCGGGGCGACGACCTGTTCTACGGGCCCACCGGCGCCCAGCAGATGGAGCAGCCCGGCGTAACCGGCGGCACGTCCAACATCCCCGACACGGGCGGCAGCCCGAACGGCGGCGGTGGCAACGGCGGTGGCAACGGCGGTGGCGGTGGAGGCGGCGGCGCCTCAGGTGGTGGCGGCGGCGGTGGAGGCGCACAGGCCGTCCACGCCCCGCCCAAGAAGGAAGGTTTCTGGCAGCGCGCCTCCAGGTGGGGCTCCCAGAACCTCAACAACATCATCGGCGTGGGCGTCGGCATCGCCACCTTCACCACCTGCACCGCTCTGACCGCCGGTGCCGGAACGCTGGGTTGCATGGCAGTCGCCGGCGCCGCCGGCACCATGACCACCGACTACCTCGACGGCAACATCCACAGCGCCAACGACCTGGCCAAATCCGCAATCGTCGGCGGTATCACCGGTGTCCTGGGTGTGCCGCTGGCCGCCGCGGACATGGTCACGCAAAGCCAAGCAGTCGTCGACAACATCAAAGAAGGCGACTACCTGGAGGCCGCGGGGCACGGCGCACTGGGCGCGCTGGATGCCGTTTCGGTCGTCGCCGGCGGCCGGGGATTCGCCAAGGCCTCCTGCAAGGGGCACAGCTTCGTCCCCGGAACGCTCGTGCTCATGGGCGACGGCACCACCAAGCCCATCGAGGACATCGAGGTCGGCGATCAGGTCACCGCAACCGACCCGGAAACCGGCAAGACCCGCGCCGAACCGGTCACCGAACTGCACAACAACCTCGACGAGAAGTTCGTCGACCTGACGGTCACCCTTCCCAGCGGCGCCAGCGCCGTCGTGCAAACCACCCACAACCACCCGTTCTGGGACCGCACCACCCGTCAGTGGACCGACGCTGACAGCCTCAAGACCGGCCACCAGCTGCAGACCACCGAGTCGGCCCCGGTCACCGTCGCCGGCAAGCGCACGTTCACCGGATCCCAGTGGATGCGCGACCTCACCGTGGCCAACGTCCACACGTACTATGTGCTCGCCGGCACCACCCCGGTCCTCGTCCACAACTGCGGTGGAATCGTTTACCGAGCTCTGGCTAAGGGGGAGGACCCCTCTGTGGGACTCTTTGCGCGTGATCCAGCGGCTGTTGGCGTGTCGCCGTTGTCCCACGTGGCCGGCAAAAAGGCAACGCCTTGGATCTCGACAACAAAGTCTCGTAGCGTGGCATTCGACAAATACGATCAGGGGTACGGTGTTGTTGCCATTGACACTCGGATGGCGATGAGGGTCGAAGACATTTCCAATGGCCCATTCCCGAGCAGTAGGCGACACAGTTCGTATGCGAGAAAAGACCAGGAAGTTCTGATCTTTCAAAATGTTCCGCCGGAGGCCATTGTTGGCCACTGGCCCGGAAGGTAGGAGTTGTTTATGCAGGTCAGCGATGAATTGTTGGCTTCCCTTGATGATGCTTGGGATGAGGATGAAGGTTTCCTGGGGAAACTTCGTGCCGGCGTCTTCGATGAGATTGGCGGCGTAGCGTACGTCGCCCTCCTGCGTAGCATTCCACCGATCGGCGAAACAGTGGAATCGGAACTTGTCAAGCTAATTTGGTTCGCACCCCAATTTGTGACCTGGCAGATTGAACGGGCAACGAGGGGAGAGGCTGAAGCAGCACGACTGCGACGAGTCGCTGACCAAATACATGAGGCGGTGGCGGATGTCCTGGGAATTCCGTAACTCTTACTCTCCGCGTGAACCTGTAGTTCAACCCGAACCGGACTGTGCGTGGACGCGTCGACGCAGGCGGGAGCCCGAACTCCTCCCGTCGGTGCGTGATCGTTCACCTGTAGGCGTTCGAGTGCGTCCCGGTTGCTGTCACGGTTGATGTCAGATGATCACTACTATTCATTAGTATCGATGATAGTCAGGATGGCGCTGTCGGCTCTGGCTGCTCGATGGTGTCCGTCAGTGCATCGCGTGGCAGGGCCGCCCGCACCGGCAACCTCGACGCCGCCCGCGCCATCCTCGACCACATCGACACCACCGCCGTCGACGACGGCTCCGTTCGGCTGCAACGGCGCATCACCGCCGTCGAACACCTCATCGACCGCCGCCGAGACTCGTGGCGAGAGCGGCGCGGCCATCTTCGGAGGGTCTTCGTCCGATCCGGGGATGCCAGTCACACATGAAATGATTGTGAATGGGAAGGTTCCGGCGCCTGGTGGGGCAACGCTCGCGGCTGCCAAGCAAATTTTCCCGTTCCAATGTAACTGCGGCTGAGTGGGGGGGGAGGTACGGTGCACTGTTTCCGGCTCGGTGGTCACCGACTCGAGATAGAACGTGCCTCCCTCATTGTGGAGTCGCCACGGTTCATTATAGGAAGTGGCGTGGTGGCACTGGGACCTTACTCGGACCGGGTGCAGCATGAACGATTCGTATTGGAAACTGCGGGTAGTGTCGACTGGTTTTCAACGGTAGAAGTCGACGAATTCCGTTTCGATGTCGAATCCGGCCTGCTCAGAGGCGTAGCCCTTCGAGTGCCGGAGCATACTGTTTCGGCTGGCAGATGTGCAGAGGGCTTGACCCAGGTCGAAGAGCTAAGAGGCGCTCCGAGGCTGATCGACATTGCGAACTTCCAAGTTCCGTCAACAGCGTCTCGGTTGTTCGAACAGGGTGCCTTGATGTGTCTGACAGAGGGATCAGACCAGGGATCCAAGGACCCTGTGTGGGTAAATATTGCGCCAGGGTTGTCTTTGTTAATTGTCGGTGGAGATTACGCAGGATGGCGCCTGAAGGACGCTGCGTCGGCGCTGGAAGATTCCGATAATCATCCACCGCGCGCAGAGATTGATGACGAGCTCGTCAGGGGTTTGGAGGAATATTTAGAGCTGACATCCTTCCCGTATTCGGATCGAATCTTCGACGCTGACCTGGGCGTGCGGGAAAAGCTCGAAGGAATATCTCAAAGGCTGCGGGTCGATGTGGGCGAAAATCGGCGTCGCGAAATCCTTGTCGCGCAGATAGACAGGCTGATCATGGACTGGTATTAGCCGTGCGGCAGTTGATGCAGGTTGCACGCGACCAATCGCGGCCGTCTGGATCTCATGTCGAGGCGGCTAAGGTCGATCAGCATCTGTCAGGGGGACCGTCAGCTGACGGCTCGTCGGCCGCGACCTGCACCAGCGCACCCGCCTACAGCGGGGGTGATCTACGCCCCCGCGTGCGGTGGTGGCGGGCCGGGTGCGCCACACTGCCTCTGGCGGGTGAGAGGGAGGTCGCTGTGAGCGGGATCGAGGCGCTGGGCCGGCTGCTGCGGCAGTCGCACCATGCCCGGCCGGACGACCTTCCGCAGATGGCGATGCGGGCTGCGCCGCTGGTCGGTGCCACCGCCATGGTTCTCTACCTGGTCGATCATCGGCAGCGGGAGTTGTTGCCGCTGGTGGGTGGGGATGCTCCGGCCCGGGAGTCGTTCCTGGTCGACGGGACCTTTGCGGGGCGCGCTTTCACCACGGTCACCGCGTGTGTGAGTGACACCGAGGCCGACGGCGTACGGCTGTGGTTGCCTCTCATCAACGGCGCGGAACGGCTCGGTGTGCTGGAGGTGGTCCTGGCCGGTCCGGTGGTGGAGCCGGTCGTGGAGGACTGTGCGACGGTCGCGGCGCTGCTGGCCGAGTTGCTGGTGACCCGGGACCTCTACAGCGACACCATCGAACGGCTGCGCCGGCGGGAGCCGATGCGCCTGGCCGCGGAGATGCTGCGTGCCCAGTTGCCGCCGCTGACGTTCTCCACCGGGCATCTGATGATCAGCGGGGTGCTGGAACCGTGCTACGACGTCGGCGGTGACGCGTTCGACTATGCCGTCAACGGCGACATCGCGCACCTGGCGCTCTTCGACGCCGTCGGGCACGGTTCGGCCGGTGGGATGCGGGCCGTCATGCTGGCTTCGCTGGCGCTGGCGGCCTACCGCAACGCCCGCCGCGCCGGCTTCGACCTGGTCGGCACCTATCACCACATCGACCGCGCCGTGCACGACCATGACCGGCGGGGGCTGATCACCGCGGCTCTGGCCGAACTCGACCAGCGCACCGGTGTGCTGCGGGTGATCTCCGCGGGACACCCTGGCGGTGTGGTCATCCGCCACGGCAAAGCGGTGAAGGTGCTGCCCACCCCGACGGCCCTGCCGGTCGCTCTCGGTCACCACCGGCCGCCGGTCGTGGTCGAGGAGTCGCTGGAGCCGGGCGACCACGTGCTGCTCTACACCGACGGGATCATCGAGGCACGCTCCGCCAAGGGCGTGTCGTTCGGCATCGACCGGCTCGTCGACTTCACGGTCAAGGCGATCGCCGACCGGCTGCCGTTGCCCGAGACGGCCCGCAGGCTGGTCCACGCCATCCTGGACCACCAGGAGGACCACCTGCAGGACGACGCCACCGTGCTGCTCGCCCAGTGGATCAGCCCGGCACCGGCCCGTTCCGACACGGAGCTGCCGGAAGCCCCGAACCGGGCACCCCACGACGTGGCGGGCTGATCGCGCAGCGATCCCGGCCACCGCGGCATGCGCCGGGAACGTCCGCAGTGTGCGCCGGGCACGTTGCGTCCGGCCTCAGCACCGCAGCCCCCGATCTGCCGCCCATACCGAGATGTTGATCTGCTAGCAGTACGAAATCGCTGTGATCATGGGGTTGAAACCGCGATTTCGCATCGCTAGCAGATCAACAACGCCACGCGAACCCACCGCAGGGCGCTGCGCTGGTCACTCATTGACCGCCGGGGAACCGAGGGCGGGTAAGACCACGCCGCACCCGTGGGCGTCGGCGGGCGCGAACGGCAACGCGAACGCCACCGCGCCGTCGCCGGCCGGATCGGCGACCCACCCGCAGGATTAGCGATGCGAGCAAGCCGGCGGCCAGCCTGCGCCCTGCCTGGCGGCGTATGGCGGTCGGCCTGGCGGCGTACGCGATCCGGCCCGGCGGCGTACGAGCGAAGCGGGTCCACCCTGAACGGCGAGCCTCGGTGCTCTCGCCGACTTACGGCGGCGGCTCGGTGCGGGTGCGCGCCGCTGGGGAACCGCCGGCAGCCGGCGATGTCCTCCGATCGGTGCGGATGCTGGATGGTTGTGACGATGCACGATTCGATGCACGTGCAGACGGGTAGGGCCGAGAGGGAGCCGACCGCCATGGCCGAGGAGGATTCATGACGCAGGCGTACTCCGGCGATCGCGGCGGTCCCACCGCCCTGCGCATGCGGGTGGGTGCTCGCCTGCGCCGGTACCGGCTCGCCCGGCAGATCTCGCGCGAGGACGCCGGCTGGCACATCAGGGCCTCGGAATCCAAGATCAGCAGAATGGAGCTGGGCCGGGTGCCGTTCAAGGAACGCGACGTCGCCGACCTGCTCACGCTGTACGGGGTGGACGGTGCCGAACGGCAGGAACTGCTGACCCTGGTCCGGCAGGCGAACGCGCCCGCCTGGTGGCAGTCGCTGGCGGACGTCGTACCGCCGTGGTCCACCGCCTTTCTCGGCCTCGAGCAGGCCGCGTCCTTGATCCGTACCTATGACCTGCACTTCGTCCCGGCCCTGTTGCAGACCCCGGAGTACGCCCGCGCGCTGCTGGAGATGTCCTGCGCCGCGCCCCCGGAGGAGCTCGACAGGCGGGTGCACCTGCGGCAGTTACGGCAGCGCGTGTTGCGGGGGACGAGCCCGGCGGTGCTGTGGGCGGCGGTGGACGAGGCGGCGCTGCACCGCGAACTCGGCGGCCCGGAGGTCATGCGGCGGCAGCTGGAGGCGCTCGCGGAGGCCTGCCGGGCACCGAACATCCGGCTGCACATCGGCTCGTTCCGGGTGGACGCGCTGGCCACCGCCGCGGTGCCGTTCACGCTGCTGCGCTTCGCCGAGCCGGAGCTGCCGGACACCGTCTACCTGGAACAGCCGACCGGCGCGACCTATGTGGACCGGCCGGTCGATGTGGAGCAGTACACCCTCGCAGTGGACCGTGCCTGCGCCGGGGCGACCCCACCGGATCGCGCGGCGTCGGTGATCGAGGAGGTCCTGCGCACGTACGCCGCCCTCGCGATGCCGTAGCGACTCGCGGTGTCGTAGCAAATCAGCCGATCGTCGGCCCCCGTCACCCGATCTTCCACATTCTCCACCGTCGTGCATATGCACGTGCAGCGGCACTTGATTCTGCTAGTGCAAAAGCACACCCTTGGACACGAAGCGAACCGCTGGACGAGGGGACGGGGTCATGGACAGGAACCGCGGTCCCGAGCGGCCGGCGAGCCAGTTCGACGAGAAGGACTACTGCTTCGGCAGCGGGCCACTGTGGCTGCGGGTCGAACGCGTCGACTGGAAGAGCCCGGTGCAATTCCACGACGACGTCTGGTACGAGGTGGACGGCGTCGAAGTCAGCTCCACCGGCCGGCACATCGGCCGCCGCCGCGTCCTGATCCGGGCCCAGCGCCTGACGATGCTGCCCTCCAACAGTCGCCCGTGACGGCCCGGCACGCCGGCCGGTGCGACGGCAGGGTGACGAGGGCACCGAGGCCCGCCGGGTTGCACGGCCGACCGAAAGTTCAATCATTGATCATCAAGGTGAAGTAGCAGACTCCAAAGTGCACGGACGTGCCACCGCAGGGACGGCGGAGGTTCACCGGCGGCCTCCATAGTTCCTGCCGCACCGTCTCCTACCGGAAACCCGGTTCATGTCTGCTCCTGCACTCGCCGCCGCCGCACCCGGCGCACCGGCACCGCTTCTGTCCTTCCTCGAACACCACGCCACCGTCCGGCCCGGTCACCCCGCGGTCGTCGAGGGCGCGGAGGTCACCACCTACGCCGACCTGTACGCCCGGGCCCACGCCCTGGCCGCCCGGTTACGGGCCGCCGGGCTCGGCCGCGGCGACGTGGTCGGCCTGGCCGCCGAGCGTGGCACCGGCACCGTACTGGCGATGCTGGGCATCCTGCTCGCCGACGCGGCGTTCGTGCCCCTCGACGCGGCGGACCCGCCCGACCGGCTGCGCCGGATCGCCGAGGGCGCGGGCGTCACCACCGTCGTGGCGGGCCCCGGCCGGCAGGCGCCGTTCGCCGCGGCCGGACTCACCTGCCTGACACCGGCGGGCGGGAGCACCGGGCCCGAGGTGGCAGTGCCCCCGGAGGCGACCGGTCAGGACACCGCCTACGTGATCCACACGTCGGGGACCTCGGGACGACCCAAGGGTGTGGCCGTGTCGCGGGCCGCCCTGGCGCACTTCTGCCGGGTCGACGCGGCCGGTTACCGGTACACCCCGGACGACCGGGTGCTGCAGTTCGTCTCGATCGCCTTCGACGCCAGCATCGAGGAGATCCTCCCGCCGCTGACGGCCGGTGCCACGGTGGTGATCCGTGACGACGCGATGATCTCGTCGGTGGCCGGGTTCCTGCAGCGGTGTGCGGACCGGGAACTGACGGTGCTGCATCTGCCGACCGCGTTCTGGCACGAACTGGTGGACGCGGTGACACGCGACGCGATCCCGATGCCACCCCGGCTGCGGCTGGTGACCATGGGCGGCGAGGCCGTCCGGCCCGAACGGGTGGCCGCGTGGCGGGCGCTGCCGGCAGCCGCCGGGATCCGGGTCGTGAACGCCTACGGGCCGACCGAGACCACGATCGTGTGCACCTGGGACGAGCTGGCCGGCCCCGACGCCGAGCCGGAGGTCCCGGGACAGTCGGTGATCGGCCGGCCGTTGCCCGGTGTGGTCACCCGGATCCTGGGCCCCGACGGCACCGACGTCACACCCGGCGAGGCGGGGGAGTTGCTGATCGGCGGTCCCACGGTCGCGATCGGCTACGTCGGCCAGGACGAACTGACCGCCCAGCGGTTCCGCACCCTCGACGACGGGGTGCGCTACTACCGCACCGGTGACCGGGTACGCCGGCTCGGCGACGGCCGGCTGGTCTATCTGGGCCGCATCGACCGGCAGGTCAAGGTACGCGGCTTCCGGGTGGAGCCGGCGGAGGTCGAACGCGCGCTGATCGGCCATCCGGACGTCCGTGACGCCGTGGTGCACTACGACGGCGAACGCCAGATCCTGCTGGGATTCCTGCTGGTCGGTGACGCGACAAGCGACCTCGCCGGGGTGCGTGAGCACGCCGCGACGACCCTGCCGTGGTACGCGGTGCCGACGACGCTCGTACCGGTGACAACCTTTCCCCGCACCGACCGTGACAAGGTCGACGTGGCCGCCCTGGCCGCGCTCGCCGCGCCGCGGGAGACCCTCGGCGCCCGGTACGCGTCGGAGCAGGAACAGGCGCTGGCCGACATCGTCAAGGATGTTCTCGGGCGTCGGCCGGCCCCGGACGACGTGCTGCCCGACCTGGGTCTGCACTCGCTGGCCGCGGTCCAGGTGCTCTCCCGGCTGCAGCGCCGGTTCGGCGTCCGGATCACCGTGGCCGACCTCTACGCGCACCCCACGGTCGCGAGCCTGGCCACGCTCGTGCCGGCAGTCCCGGTGCCGGCCGGCGTCACCGGTGAAGTCACCGCGTCCGGACCCCCGGCCCTGACCGACTTCCAGCGCGACGCCTGGCTCGGCGAGCAACTGCTGCCCGGCACCCCGATGAACACCCTCGGCATCAGGTACCGGATCACCGGGGCCGGTGGGCCCGACGAGATCGTGGCGGCCGTGCGGCACCTGCCGCAGCGCCACGACGCCCTGCGCGCACGGGTGCTCGACGGCGACACCGGCCCGGTGCTGGCCGGCGGCGATGTCCCGGCCGTGCCGGTCGAGGTGCACGACCTGAGCGGTCTCGCCCCGGCCGATCGTGCGGCGCGGGCCGAGCGTCTGGCCGGCGAGCGGGGTCGCACGGTCTTCGACCTGGCACGCGGGCCGCTGCTGGCGGCCACCGTCCTGGCCACCGGCCCCGGTGAGTGCGAGCTGGTGCTGGCCGTCCACCACGCCGTCTTCGACGGCTGGTCGGCGGCCGTGGTGGCCGAGGACCTCGCCGCGCTGCTCGCCGGCGACGAGCTGCCGGTTGCGGCGAGTTACGCCGGGCATCTGCACGCCGAGCAGGCCCTGGCCGGATCTCCGGAACGGGACAGGCTGCACGCCCACTGGGCGCGGCGGTTGCGGGGCATGGACACCGGTGTGGAGCTGCCCGCCGACCGGGCACGTCCCGCGGTGCGGTCCTTTGCCGGTGCCAAACTGGCCCGCGCGCTGCCCGGCGACCTGCTCACCGGGGTTCGCGAGCTGGCTGCCGAGAACGGCAGCACACCGTACGCGGTGGTGCTCGCCGCGGTGCAGACCCTGATCCGGCGCCAGACCGGGCACACCGACATCACCGTGCTGAGCCCGGTGGCCCACCGCACCGACCCGGAGCGGGAGTCCACCGTCGGCGCCTTCATCACGGTGCTGCCGATGCGCACCGACCTCGCCGGCGACCCCGACTTCCGCACGGTGCTGCACCGCGCGACCGGGACCGCCCGCGACGCGCTCAGCCACGACGACCTGCCGCTGGGCGCGATCGTGCGGGCGGCCGGAGTGCCGCCGCGCGCCGACCGCAGCCCGCTGACGCAGATCATGCTCATCGTCCAGAACACGCCGCCCGCCCGGGCCACCCGGGGACCGGTGACGGTGTCGCACGTCGGTGACACCCATCCGGGCATGACGAAACTGGACCTGACGATCACCGTCGACCTGGTCCGTGAGACACCGGAGCTGACCGCCGAGTACGCCACCGAACTGTTCGAACGGGTCACCGTGGAACGGCTGCTCGACCAGCTGGTGTGCCTGCTCCAGGCCGCCGTGACGAACCCCGGCACCGCGATAGACCGGCTGGACGTCCTGCCCGCGCCGCAGCGGCGGGAACTGCTCGGCGCGCCCGAACCCGCACCCGAGCCCGGCGCCGAGCCCGCACCCGTGGTGCAGCACGCCGTCCGGGACCGTGCCGTCGTGGCGCCGGCCGCCGCGGCGGTCACCTGCGGCACCGGCACCTGGTCGTACGGTGAGCTCGACGCCACCGCGAACCGGATCGCGGCGGCGCTGACCGCCGGTGGCGCCGGCACCGGCGACCGGGTTGGCATCTGCCTGCCCCGGGGACCGCTGGCGATCGCCGCGGTCCTGGGCGTGTGGCGGGCCGGCGCGGCGTTCGTCCCGCTCGACCCGGACTACCCGGCCGGCCGGCTCGCCCACATGATCGGCGACAGCGCGGCCCGGGTCGTGCTCACCGGGGGCGGCGACACCCCCGCCCTGCCCGAGAGCACCGCGACCCTCGACTGCACCGCGCTGCCGGACGCGCCACCGCCACCGGACGACGCCGTCGGCGGCGACCGGCCGGCCTACGTGCTCTACACCTCCGGCACCACCGGACAACCCAAGGGCGTGGTGGTCACCCACGGCAACCTCCGGGCCGCGGCGGCGATGTGGCGTACGGCCTACGAGCTGACGAGCACCGACGTGCACCTGCAGGCGGCGAGTTTCTCCTTCGACGTGTTCGTCGGCGAGACGGTCCGGGCGTTGTCCACCGGCGCGCACCTGGTCGTCTGTCCCCGCGAGACGCTGCTGGACCCGGCCGCTCTGCGCACCCTGCTCGACGAGCACCGGGTGACTGTCGCCGAACTGGTCCCCGCGGTGCTGCGCCGGCTGGTGGAGCACTGCGAGGCCGCCGGTGCCGGGCTGCCCGGGCTGCGGCTGCTCGCCGGCGGGGCGGACCGCTGGTACGTGCACGAGTACCGCCGGGCCCGGGCGCTGCTCGGCCCGCACGCGCGGGTGGTGAACTCCTACGGCGTCACGGAGGCGACCGTCGACAACGCCTACTTCGACGGCCCGGCCGACGACCTGCCGCCGGGCGCGGCCCTGCCGATCGGCCGGCCGTACCCGGGCAACCGGCTGTACGTGCTGGACGCCCACGGGGAACCGGTGCCGTACGGCGTGACCGGCGAACTCTGGATCGGCGGCCCCGGCGTGGCCGCGGGCTACCACCGACGGCCCGAGCTGACCGCCCAGCGGTTCCGGCCGGACCCGTTCACCGACGTCCCGCACGCCCGGATGTACCGCACCGGGGACACCGTGCGCCGCCGTGCCGACGGTGTCCTGGAGTTCCTCGGCCGGGCCGACGACCAGGTGAAGATCAACGGGCACCGCATCGAGCTCGGTGAGGTGGAGACGGCGCTGGCCGCGCTGCCCGGCGTCCGGGCCGCCGCGGTCGCGGTGCGCGCCGACCGGGCCGGCACCGCCCGGCTGGCCGGGTACGTGGTGCCGGACGGCTCGGCCGATCCGCCGGACCTGGAACGGCTGCGGCGGCGGCTGCACGACGCTCTGCCGCACTACGCCGTGCCTGCGGCGCTGGTGGCCCTGCCCGCCCTGCCGATGTCACCGAACGGCAAGCTGGACCGCGCCGCCCTGCCGGCGCCACCGCAGACCACCGCGGCGGCGGCCGGCGACGAACCGCGCACCGAGCTGCAACGCCGGCTCGCCGAGGTGTGGGCCGCCGAGCTGGGTGTCGGCACGGTCGCCCTCGACGACGACTTCTTCGCCCTCGGCGGCGACTCGTTCACCGCGCTGCGGCTGGTCCGGGCGCTGGAGCCGGTCACCGGTGCCCGGGTGGCGCTGCTCGACCTGTACCGCACCGCCACCGTGCGCCGGCTGGCCGAGCACCTCACCGCCCCGCCGGACCCGGACGCGGCCGGCGGTCGCCTGCTGCACCGGCTCACCCCCGAGCGGGCCGCCCCGGCGGCGACGCTGGTGTGCGTGCCGTACTCCGGTGGCGGTGCGATCGCGTTCGAGCCGCTGGCGTCGGCGTTGCCCGCCGACTGGGCGCTGTACGCCCTGCAGAGCCCCGGCCACGACGCGAGCCGCCCGGACGAGCCGCTGCTGCCCGGCGCGGAGATCGTCCGGCGCTGCCTCGACGAGTTGGCCGCGGTACCCGGCCCGCTGTACCTCTACGGCCACTGCCACGGCTCGGCGATCGCCGTCGAGCTGGCCCGGCGGCTCGAGGAGTCCGGGCGTGACGTCGCCGGACTCGTGATCGGCGCCGGGTTCCCGGTGGCCCGGCTGCCCGGACGGATCTTCGACTGGGCGTACCGGAAACTGCCGGTGAACCGGCTCGTCTCGGACCGCGAGTACCTGGAGTTCCTGCGCGCCCGGGGCGGGTTCACCGACGTGGCCGACGAACCCGAGCAGGCCTGGGTGCTGCGAGCGGTCCGGCACGACGTGCGGGACACCGAGGAGTACTTCACCCGTACGCTTCAGGAAGATCTCCCGCCGTTGCGGGCCCCCATCCTCAGCGTGGTCGGTGACCGTGACCGGGTCACCGAGTTGTACCCGGAACGCTTCCGGGAATGGGAGCACTTCGGCCCGGACGTGAGCCTCGCCGTGCTGCCGAAGGCCGGGCACTTCTTCCTCAAGCACCAGGCCGCCGAGCTGGCGCAGCACATCGTCCGGTGGGCCGGCGGCGCCGATCCGGAACCGGTCCCGGCAGCGCCCTCGGCAGCGCCGACCGGCCCGGCGGGCCCGCAGCCCAGCCTGGGCCGGTTCGCCGCGGTCGCCGCCGGCCAATTCGTGTCCATGGTCGGCAGCAGCCTCAGCCAGCTGGTCCTCAGCCTCTGGGTGTATCAGCAGACCGGGCGGATCACCGACTTCGCGTTCGTCACCGCTGTCGCGCTGCTGCCCGGCATCCTGGCCGGTCCGCTCGCCGGTGCGGTCGCCGACCGGTACGACCGGCGCCTGGTCATGCTGGCCTCGGACGGCGCCGCCGGCCTGTCCACCATCGCGCTCATCGCGTTGCTGAGCGGTGGCGACCTGCGGATGTGGCACGTCTACCTGCTGTGCGCGCTCACCTCGCTGGCCACCGCGTTCCAACGCCCCGCCTACCTGGCGGCGATGGCGCAACTGGTGCCGAAACCGTTCCTGGGTCACGCCACCGGGATCGGCCAGCTCGGTGTGGGTGCGGGCGCGCTGTTCGCACCGATGCTGGTGGCCGGCCTGCTGGGCGTGCTCAGCACCCCGCAACTGCTGCTCGTCGATGCGGCGACGTTCGCGGTCGCCGCCGTCACCCTGCTGCTGGTGCGCTTCCCCGACCGGTTGTTCCGCCGCCGGGAGGAGACCGTCGGCGCCCAGATCCGCAACGGCTGGCGGTACGTGGCACGCCGGCCCGGCCTGACCGCCGCGCTGCGGTTCTTCGTCGTCGACCACCTCATCTACACCATCGGCTTCGCGCTGATCACCCCGCTGATCCTGATCGAGCACGACGTCGCCACGCTCGGCCTGGTCCTGACCGCCGGCGGTGTCGGCGCCCTGGTCGGCGGGCTGGTGATGAGCGTGTGGGGCGGCACCCGCCGCCGGGCCACCGGGATGATCGCTTTCATGGGGGTCAGCAGCCTCGCCCTGACCGCCGTCGGCCTGACCAGCGAACCGTGGCTGATGATGGCCGGCATGTTCGGCCTGTCGGCCACCGAATCGCTCATCAACGGCCACTGGATCGCGCTGGTGCAGACCAAGGTGGGCCTGGAGCTGCAGGGCCGGGTGCTGGCCATCTTCATCACCGCGATGAACCTGACCATGCCGATCGGGTACGTGCTGGTCGGCCCGCTCGCCGACCGGCTGTTCCGCGACGCGCTGCAACCCGGCGCCCCGCTGGCCGGCACCGCCGGGGCCGTGCTGGGCACCGGACCGGGCCGCGGCCTGGCACTTGTCGTCGTCGTCAGCGGTGTGCTGCTGATCGGCTGGACCCTGCGCGGCTGGTACAACCCGCGCCTGCGGCTGCTCGAGGACGTGCTGCCCGACGCCGTGCCGGACGCGGAGATCGGCACTCGTGACGAACTGCAGCGGCAGGCCGACGCCCGCCTGACCGCCGCCTGACGCCTCACCGTAATCGTCCAACCCTCCACAGAGGAGAACTGTGTCCGAGAACAACGCCACCACATCCCCGGTGAGCTCCTACAACGAGTGGGACCCGCTCGAAGAGGTCATCGTCGGTGTGATGGACGGCGCCGCCGTACCGGAATGGGATGTGGCAGTCGAAGCCACCATGCCGGCCCGCTCCGAAAAGCTCTTCCGCGCCTCGGCGGGCCAGGCCTGGCCCGCCGAGCACGCCGCGGCCGCCGTCGCCGAGCTGGACGGCTTCGCGAGGACGCTCACCGAGCTCGGTGTGCGGGTGGTCCGGCCGGACGCCGTGGACCACCGCCGCCCGTTCGCCACGCCGAACTGGCGCAGCCCCGGCGGCCTGTACAGCGCGATGCCCCGCGACCTGCTGCTGGTCGTGGGCGACACCATCATCGAGGCGCCGATGGCGTGGCGGTCCCGGTACTTCGAGATCGACGCGTACCGCAACCTGCTCACCGACTACTTCCGGCGCGGCGCCCGCTGGATCAGCGCGCCCAAGCCGCAGCTCACCGACGACATCTACGACGCCGGGTACGACACCGAGCGGCCGTACGAGTCGGGCCGGTACCTGACCACCGAGTTCGAGCCCACGTTCGACGCGGCCGACTTCATCCGCTGCGGCACCGACATCTTCGCCCAGCGCAGCCACGTCACCAACCAGCTCGGCATCGACTGGGTCGCCCGGCACATCGGCGGTGAGTACACCGTGCACGTGATCGACGTGACGGACCCGTCGCCGATGCACATCGACGCCTCGTTCATGCCGCTGGCGCCCGGCAAACTGCTGCTCAACCCGAACCGGGTGAAGTCGGTGCCGGCCATGTTCGACTCCTGGGACATCCGGTTCGCCCCGGACCCGGCGCTGCCGCGCGACCACGAGCTCTACATGTCCAGCGCCTGGGTCAGCATGAACGTGATCATGCTCGACGAGCGGCGGGTGGTGGTCGAGGCCGGCGAGCAGCCGCTGATCGACATGTTCGCCGACTGGGACATGGAGCCGGTGCCCGTGCCGTTCCGCAACGTCATGCGCTTCGGGGGATGCTTCCACTGCGTCACCGCGGACGTCCGGCGGCGCGGCACCCTGCGCTCGTACTTCTGATCGGCGTGACCGGGGCCCGGGAACGGTGTCGTATCCGACATGCCCGCCCGGCCCCGGTTGCCGCAGCCGCGGCCATGGTTCTGTCGATGGCAATTCATGGTCCTTCATGTGCTGTTCACGTCTGTCCTAGTTGATCTATCTAATGTGTAATGCGTAGGGTTCACGTTGATCCCGACCGGATTCGCAACGTGATTGTCGGCGCCCACCAGAAGCCAGGAGTACCAAACAATGACCAATCCTTTCGATGACGAGCAGGGAAGATTTCTCGTGCTGGCCAACGAGGAGGGTCAGCACTCGCTGTGGCCGCATTTCGTTGACGTTCCCGCAGGCTGGAGTGTTGTGCACGGGGAGAGCGACCGGGCCGCGTGCCTGGAATTCATCGAGCGAACCTGGACCGACATGCGACCGAAAAGCCTTGTCGAAGCGATGGATCACGTCAGTTCCTGACGTGGTCGGAATCACTGAAAAGGCCTCCGGAAAGTCGGAGGTAATGGCTTGCGGCGCCTGTGTGCGCCGTTAGCCGTGCACCGTGGAAAGGGCCGTCGTGAGCGACCTTCAGTTGGACCTGCTGCACCCGTCGCTCGCCGACGACGACCTGACGTCGATGAACTTCCTCAACGAGATCGCACTCCGCTACCCGGACGCCGTCTCCTTCGCGGCCGGCCGGCCTCTCGACGATCACTTCTCCGCCGTGGACGTGCACCGCTGGCTGGATCTCTTCCTGGCTCGCGGCGGCGGCTCGGCGTCCACGCTGTTCCAGTACGGGCCCACCAAGGGGATCATCGGTGATCTGATCGCCGAGCACCTGCGGGTCGACGAGCGCATCACGGCCGCACCGGAGGCCGTCATGGTCACCGTGGGCTGCCAGGAGGCGATTCACCTGGTGCTGCGCGCGCTGCGGCGCGACGACCGCGACGTGGTGCTCGCGGTGGCACCCACCTATGTCGGGTTCACCGGTGCGGCCAGGACACTCGACCTGCCGGTCGTCGAGGTGCGCGACGGCGCCGACGGCATCGACCTGGCGGACCTCGCGGCCACCGTACGGCGGTTGCGCGACCAGGGCCTGCGACCGCGCGCCTGTTACGTGATGCCGGACTTCGCGAACCCGTCCGGGCGCAGCATGGACACCGAGCTGCGCCGCCGCCTCCTGCATGCCGCCGCCGAACTGGACCTGTTGCTGCTGGAGGACAACGCCTACGGCTTCTTCGGCGGGACCGGACCGGCGCGGCCGACCCTCAAGGCGCTCGACGAGGAACGCCGTGTCGTCTACCTCGGCTCGTTCGCCAAGACCATCCTGCCGGGTCTGCGGATCGGTTACCTGGTGGCCGATCAGGTGGTCAGCGCGCCCGGCGTCACCCGGACCCTGTTCGCCGACGAACTCGCGAAACTCAAGAGCGTCGTCACGGTGAACACCGCACCACTCGCGCAGGCCGTGGCCGGTGGCCGATTGATCGAATGCGGCTTCCGTCTGCGCGCGGCCGGCGAGCCGCAGGCCGCCACCTACCGGCGCAACCGTGCGCAGATGCTGGCCGGGCTGGCCCGGCGCTTCGGCGGGCCCGGCTCCGGTTCCCGGGTCACCTGGAACAGCCCGGACGGCGGCTTCTTCCTCGTCTGCGACGTGCCCATGGTCGTCGACGACGCACTGCTGGAAACCGCCGCCGCCGATTACGGCGTGATCTTCACCCCGATGTCGTACTTCATGCGCGGCGGTGGCTCCGACCACCAGCTGCGGCTCTCGTTCAGCCGGGTCACCCCCGCCGAGATCGAGACCGGCCTGGACCGCCTCGCGGCCCTGGTCAGCGAACGCTGACGCGGGCCACCACCCCCCGGGCACGGTTCTCGTTCCCGCTGACATCGGTTTACTCAGGACCGAAAGGATTCCAGGTGGACAACCACCGTATCGCCTCCGCTGCCTCGTCCGAGAACCTGCCGCTGACCGCGGCGCAGACCGGCATGTGGTTCAGCCAGCAGCTCGACGACGACCGCGCGCACGTCATCGGGCTCTACCTGGACCTCACCGGCGACCTGGACGACGACCTGCTGGAGGAGGCGATCCGGCGGGGCATCCACGAGTGCGACGCCGTCAACGCCACAGTGACCACCGCCGACGGCACCCTCGTGCAGACGGTGACCGCCCCGGACGACTGGCGGCTGGCACGGAAGGACCTGCGGAACGAGCCGGACCCACAGCACGCGGCGACCGCCTGGATGACGGCCGAACTGGCTCGCCCGCGCCGGCTCACCGACGTGCCGTACCACACCACCGCCCTGCTGCGGGTGGCCGACGAGCGGTCCTGGCTCTATCTCAGCATCCACCACATCGCGTTGGACGCACTCGGCGCCGCGCTGCTGGCGAAGCGTTTCGCCGCCATCTACACGGCGCTGGTGACCGGTGGCGACCCGACGGCCGACCCGCTGCCGCCGCTGCGGTCGCTGCTCGCCGAGGACCAGGAATACCGTGACTCCCCGGACCTGGCCGCGGACCGGGCGTACTGGACCGCGACGCTGCGGGACCGCCCCGCGCCGGTCTCCCCGGCCGGGCGTGTCACCCGCGCCGACCACCCGCCGCTGCGCCGGATCAGCACCCTGCCGGCGGACGTGGAGGACGGGCTGCGCCGGGCAGCGCGGGCGGCACGCACCAGCTGGCCCAGCGCCTTCGTCGCCGCGGTCGCCGCCTACCTGCACCGGGTCACCGCGTGCGACGACATCGTCCTCGGTTTCCCGGTCGCCGCCCGGACCACCCCGGCGGCCCGGGCAACACCGTCGATGTCGTCGAACGTGGTGCCCCTGCGGGTGCGCATCCCGGCCGGTGCGGTCTTCGCCGATCTGGTCGCCGAGGCGGCGGCCGCCGTGAAGGGGGCCACCCGGCACCAGCGGTACCGGCTCGAGGAACTGACCCGCGACCTGGGGGTGGACCCGGCGGCCGACCGGCTGCACGGCCCGATGGTCAACATCATGCCGTTCGACTACGCCCTCGACTTCGGCGGCGTCACCGGGACCATGCACAACCTTTCCAACGGCTGGGTGGCCGACCTCGCCATCACCTGCTACGGCGGGCGGCCGGGCGCCGGCGAGCCGCTGCGCGTCGGGTTCGTGGCCAACTCCGGTCTCTACACCGACGCCCTGCTCGACGGGCACCGGGATCGGCTGCTGCGCTTCGTCGCCGCCCTCGCCACCGACCCCCGGGCGCAGGCGACCCCGGTGGCCTTGCTGGAACTGGTGACCGGCGCTGAGCGGACCCTGCTGACCTCCTTCAACGACACCGCCGCCGAGGTACCCGCCGGGTTCGTGCCGGACTGGGTGGCCGCCCAGGCAGCCCGGACGCCACACGCGCCGGCCGTCGTGCACGGTGACGAGAGCGTCACCTACGGCGAGTTCGACACCCGGGTCGGCGCCCTCGCCGCCGTCCTGCGCGACCGGGGGATCGCCGTCGGCGACCGGGTCGGCGTCGCCCTGCCGCGCTCGGCCGAATTGCTTGTCGCGGTGCACGCCGTATTGCGTGCCGGGGCCGTCTACGTGCCCGTGGACCCCGACCACCCGGCGGACCGGGTGGCTCTCGTGCTGGCCGAGGCGGGCACCCGGTGCGTGCTCACCACCCGGCCGGTCGCCGGGACGCTGGGCATCGACGGCGACGCCGTGCTCGCCCTGGACGAGCCGCTGCCCGCCGTGCCGCGTACCCCGATGCCCGCACCGCACCGGGAGCAGGCCGCCTATCTGATCTTCACCTCGGGATCCACCGGACGCCCGAAAGGCGTGGTCGTCGCGCACGCGGCGATCGCCAACCGCATCGCCGGGATGCAGCGCGAGTTCCGGCTCGGCACGGACGACCGGGTGCTGCACAAGACCCCGATCGGCTTCGACGTCTCGGTGTGGGAGCTGCTGTGGCCGCTGACCGCCGGCGCGACAGTGGTCGTCGCCCGGCCCGACGGGCACCGCGACCCGGCCTACCTGGCCGAGACGATGCGCTCGGCCGGGGTGACGACGGTCCACTTCGTGCCGTCGATGCTGCGTGCCTACCTCGAGGACCCCACCACCGCCGGCCCGCGGAACCTGCGCCGTGTCATCTGCAGCGGCGAGGCGCTCCCGGCCGACCTGGCCGCCAGGTTCGCGGCCAAGGTCGGCGTGCCGCTGTTCAACCTGTACGGACCCACCGAGGCCGCCGTCGACGTCACGTCCTGGGCGTACCGGGCCGGGGACCCGGGGCCGGTGCCGATCGGGCGCCCGGTGAGCAACACCCGCTGCTACGTGCTGGACGCCGCGCTGCGCGCCGTCCCACCCGGCGTGCCCGGCGAGCTCTACCTGGCCGGCGCGCAGCTGGCCCGGGGCTATCACGGCGCGCCCGGACTGAGCGCCGCCCGGTTCGTTGCGGACCCGTTCGGCGCTCCCGGCACCCGGATGTACCGCACCGGCGATCTGGCCCGGTGGCGCCCGGACGGCGTCCTGGAGTACCTGGGCCGCACCGACCACCAGGTCAAGGTGCGGGGCGTACGGATCGAGCCGGCGGAGATCGAGGCGGTGCTCACCGCGCAGGACGGGGTGTCGGCCGCAGCGGTCACCGTCCGGGAGGACCGCCCGGGACGGCGCGACCTGGTCGCGTACGTGGTGCCGGCCGCCGGTGACGGCGAGGGTGACGAGGCGCCCGAGCAGCTCGACGAGTGGCGCACGGTGTGGGAGTCGACGTACCGCCGCGACGGCGCAGAACCGCCGCTGGGCACCGACTTCACCAGCTGGAACAGCGTTCTGGACGGCACCGGGATTCCGGTGGACGAGATGCTGCGATGGCGGGACACCACTGTCGCGCGGATCCTCGACCAGCGGCCCCGCCGGATTCTGGAGATCGGCGCCGGTGCCGGTCTGCTGCTCGCGCCGCTGGCCCCGCACTGCGAGGCGTACTGGGCCACCGACCTCTCCGCCGCGGTGATCGAACGACTGCGCGGGCTGGTCGCCGCCGAACCGTACGCCGACCGGGTCGAGTTGCGCTGCCAGCCGGCCGACGTGGTGGACGGGCTGCCCGGCGGCTTCGACACCATCGTGCTCAACTCGGTCGTCCAGTACTTCCCGGACCCCGGCTACCTGCGCCGCACCCTGGACGCACTGGCCGGGCTGCTCGTACCGGGCGGCCGGATCTTCCTGGGGGACCTGCGTCACCCGTACGGCGCGAAGCTGCTGGAGACCGAGCGGCAGCTGCGGCGGACCGGGACCAACCGGACCGCGGCGGCCGTGCGCCAAGCCGTCGATCGTGCCCTGCTCACCGAGAACGAGCTGCTGGTGGGCCCGGCCTGGCTGACCGCCCTGCCGTTCCCGGCGGTCGAGGTCCACGTCAAACGCGGCGACTACCACAACGAGCTGAGCCGCTACCGGTACGACGCGGTGCTGCACACCGCGCCGGCGCCGGCCGCCGATCACCCGGTGGCGATCGCCGCCTGGGACGCGGCGGCCGGTCTGGCCGGCGTGGAACAGCGACTCGCCGCCGATCCGGGGGCCGTCCGCGTCACCGGGGTGCCCGACGCCCGGACCGGCCACGTGGCCGAGGCGGCCCGGCTGCTGACCGTGCACGCAGGCGCCGCGCCGGCAGTCGACGCCCTCAACCGTCCCGGTCCGGCCGGCGTGGTCGAGCCGGAGGAGCTCTACCTGCTCGGCGCCCGGCTCGGCCGCCGGGTCGCGGTCGTGCCCGCGGGTGCCGGCCGCGTCGAGGTGGTGTTCGCCGCGCCCGGACCCGACGGCGTCCTGCCGGCACCGGACCTGACGGAGCAGGGACCGCCGACAAACGATCCCGGCCGTGCGCGCCGGCTCGCCGCGCTCGGTGCCCGGCTGCGCCGGGCGGCACAGCAGCAACTGCCCGAGGCGATGGTGCCCGGCACGATCGTGATGCTGGCCGCGCTCCCGGTCACCCCGAACGGCAAACTCGACCGAGCCGCGCTGCCGGCCCCCGACTTCGCCGCCGGAGGCGGCCGTGCCGCGGCGACCGAGGCCGAGCGGCTGCTCTGCGAACTGGTCTCCGACGTGCTCGGGGTGCCCGGCGCCGGTCCGGACGACAGCTTCTTCGATCTCGGCGGTGACAGCATCACCGCGATGCGGCTGGTCGGTGCCGCCCGCCGCGCCGGGATGGCCTTCGAGGTACGCCACGTCTTCGCCGCCGCCACCCTCGGCGAGCTGGCCGCCACCGCCGGGTCGGCGGTGCCCACGGCGGACTCCGAGCTGCCGGCCGAGGTGCTCACGCCGGAGGAGACGGAACGGATCGCGGCCACGTACCCGGACGCGACAGAGGTCCTGCCGCTGACTCCCGCCCAGGCCGGCATCCTGGTGGAGTCGCTGCGGGCCGGGAACGCGTCCCCGACCGACGCCTACACCGTGCAGGCGCGAATCACCCTCGACGGCCCGCTGGACGCCGGCAGGCTGCACGCCGCCTGGCAGACCCTGATCCGCCGGCACGACGCCCTGCGCGCCGCCTTCGTCCCGGACACCACGGGCGGCCCCGTCCAGGTCATTCTCGCCGACCCGCCGGCGGCCTGGGACGTCGCCGACCTCGGGGCCGCCGCGGACCCGGCGGCCGCACTCGACCGGCTCGCCGCCGCCCAGCGCGCCGAGCGCTTCGACCTCGGCCGTCCGCCGCTGGTCCGCGCCGTCCTCGTCCGCCTGGACGGCGACCGGCACGTCCTGCTGACCGCCTTCCACCACATCCTGCTCGACGGCTGGTCACAGCCGGTCCTTCTGGATGAACTGCTCACCGCGTACGCGGAACCGGGCACACCGGCCACGGCGCCGCCGATCCGCGCCCACCTGGCATGGCTGGCGCGGCAGGACCGGGCGGCCGCCCGTACCGCCTGGGCGGAAGCGCTCGCCGGGGCCGAGCCGACTCTGCTGGCACCGGCCCGGCGCGGCAGCGGCGCCGGCGCGTCGATCACCCGCTCCCTGCCGCCCGAGGTCAGCGCCCGGCTGGCTGCCGAGGCCCGCCGCTGCGGGCTCACCCTCAACTCCGTCGTCCAGGGCGCGTGGGCCCTGCTGCTGGGTGCCCTCACCGGCCGTGACGACGTGGTGTTCGACGCGCCGTCGGCCGGGCGTGCCGCCGAACTGCCCGGCGCCGAGGCCATGGTGGGGATGTTCCTCACCACCGCACCGGTACGGGTCCGCCCGGCACCCGGCGAGCCGTTCGTGACCACGCTGCGCCGGCTGCAGGACCAGCAGGCCGCCCTGAGCGCCCACCAGCACCTCGGGCTTGCCGAGATCCAGCGGCTGGCCGGCACCGGACCCCTCGCGGACACCATGGTCGTCTTCCTCAACCTGCCCGCCCGCGAGCAGGCCGCCACCGCCGGCGGCCTGCGGATCGGCGCGGTCGCCGGCGAGGTGGCCACCCATTACCCGCTGCGCCTGATCGCCACCCCGGGTGACCGGCTGACCCTCCGCCTCGGCCATCACACCGACGTGTTCCCCGCCGCGCGGGCCGAACAGATCCTGAACTGGTTGCTGGCGTTGCTGACCGAGTGTGCCGACGGGTTCACCACCCCGCCGATGCGGCACGGCGTGCTGGACGCCGCCGGACGTGCCCGGATGCTCCTCGCCGGCCGGGGAGCCGGCGTTCCGGTGCCGGACGGCACGCTCGCCGACCTGGTCGAGGCCGCGGCCGGCACCGACCCCGGGGCCGTCGCGGTGGTGCACGACGAAGAACACCTCAGCCACGGTGAGCTGCACGCCGCCGCGAACCGGCTCGCCGCGCTGCTGATCGCTCGCGGTGCCGCACCGGAGCGCCTGATCGCCGTCGCGGTACCGCGATCGGCGACCCTTGTCACCACGCTGCTCGCGGTCGCCAAGTCCGGAGCCGCCTACCTGCCGGTCGATCCCGGCTACCCGGCGGAGCGGATCACCGCGATGCTGACCGAGGCGCGTCCGCTGCTGATCGTGACCACCCGGGCGGCGGCCGGCCGGCTGCCCGCCGGCGACGTACCGGTGCTGACGGTCGACGACCCGGCCACCCGGGCCGCGCTCACCGCCCTGCCGGACACCGCTCCGGCCCGTGCCGCGCTGCGTCCCGAGCATCCCGCGTACGTGATCCACACGTCCGGGTCGACCGGCCGCCCGAAGGCCGTCGTGGTCCCGCACCGCGGCGTCGTGAACTACCTCGCCCACCTCGGTGCGGGCAGCCCGGATGCCGGGGGCACCGCGCTGACCGCCTCGGACGTCGTGCTGAACCTCGCCTCGGTCTCCTTCGACCCGTCGGTGCGCGACATCTTCGGCGCCCTGGCCGCCGGTGGCCGGGTCGTGATGCTGAGCCCGGCGCAGGCCGGTGACCCGGCCGCACTGGCCCGGGCGATGGTCCGCCACGGCGTCACCGCGCTGCTGTCGGTGGTGCCGTCGATGCTGGCCGCGATCACCGAGGCGGCTGTCCGGCTCGGTCTCGAACCCGCCCCGCGGCTGGTGATGACCTGCGGAGAAGCGCTCACCCGGGTGCACTTGCGCGACATCGCGGTCCTCGGCGACTGCACGGTGGTCAACCAGTACGGCCCGACCGAGACCACGATGACCGCCACCCGTCAGCGGGTCGGCGGCGCCGGCGAACCCGCGATCGGGCGGCCGCGCCCCACCATGCGGGCGTACCTGCTCGACCACCGGCTACGGCTGGTCCCGCCGGGCGTGACCGGCGAGCTGTACCTGGCCGGTCCCGGCGTGACCCGTGGCTACGCCGGCCGGCCCGGCGCCACCGCCGAGCGGTTCGTCGCCGACCCGTTCGGCCCCGCCGGCGCCCGGATGTACCGCACCGGCGACCTCGCCCGCTGGGACGACGAGGACCGGCTGCACTACGCGGGCCGGGCCGACCACCAGCTGAAGATCCGCGGCAACCGGATCGAACCGGCCGAGGTGGAGGCCGCGCTGACCGCCGAGAACGAGGTGTCCGCAGCCGTCGTCACGGCATATGAGGACCGGCTGGTCGGGTACGTCGTGCCGGCCACCGCGGACCCCGTGGCCCTGCGCGCCTCGGTGGCGCGCCGGTTGCCTCCCGCGTTCGTCCCGTCGGCGATCGTGGTCCTCGAGGAGTTCCCGCTCACCCCGAACGGCAAGGTCGACCGCCGTGCCCTGCCCCGGCCGGTGTTCACCGGCACCGGGGGAGGGCGGGCACCGCGTGGCCCGCGCGAGGAGCTGATCTGCGACGTCTTCGCCGAGGTGCTGGGCCTGACCGCGGTCGGCCCGGACACCAGCTTCTTCGACGCCGGCGGCCACTCGCTGCTGGCGGCCCGGCTGACCGGGGCGGTGCAGGCCCGCACCGGGCTGGAGGTGTCGCTGGCCGACATCTTCGACGCACCGACGCCGGCCGCCCTGGCCGTGCGTCTCGACGCCGCCGCGACCGGCCGGGCCCGGCCCGCACCGGTCCGCCGCTCCGCGCCCCTGGATGACCTGCCGCTGTCCGCCGCGCAGCGCCGCCTCTGGTTCCTGCACCGCCTCGCGGACGGTGGCGACGGTGCCGCCGCCTACAACATCACCGTCACCGTCCGGATCGCCGGCCCGCTGGACGAGGCCGCGCTGCGTGCCGCCCTCGACGACCTCGCCGCCCGGCACGAGGTGCTGCGTACCGTCTACCCGGAACGCGACGGCGTGCCCCGCCAGCGGATCCTGGACGCGGTCGCTGTCCCGGTCCGCCTGGTCCGCGCCACCGAGGCGGAACTGCCGGAGGTGCTGAGGGCCGCCACGGCCCACCGCTTCGACCTGGCCGCCGAGGCGCCCCTCGCCGCCACGCTGGCCGCCGTCGCGCCGGACGAGCACGTGCTCTGCCTGGTCGTGCACCACATCGCCGCGGACGGCTGGTCGCTGCGGCCGCTCGCCGCGGACCTGAGCACGGCCTACGCCGCCCGCCGGGCCGGTCACGCCCCGCGGTGGTCGCCGCCCGTCCTGCGCTACGCCGACTACACCCGGTGGCAGCAGGATCTGACGCACGACGGCGACCTGGCGTACTGGCGGCAACAGCTGCGGGACCTGCCCGACCAGCTCGTCCTGCCGACGGATCGGCCGCGACCCGCGGTACCCGGCGGACGCGGCGCCTCCTTCGTGCACACCGTGCCCCCGCACCTGCACGCCGCCGTCGCCCGGACCGCCCGGGAGCACGGGGCGACCGTCTTCATGACCCTGCACACCGCACTCGCCGCGCTGCTGACCAGGCTCGGAGCCGGCACCGACCTCCCGATCGGCACCGTCGTGGCCGGGCGTCCCGACGCCGCGCTCGACGACGTGGTCGGATGCTTCGTCAACACCCTGGTGCTGCGCACCGACACCAGCGGCAACCCGGCCCTGGGCGATCTGCTCACCCGGGTACGCCAGACCGACCTGGCCGCGTACGCCCACCCGGAAGTTTCGTTCGACCGCGTCGTCGACGACCTCGGGACGCCCCGCACGGTGGACCGCAACCCGCTGTTCACCGTCCTGCTCGCCGCCCAGCCGGAACTCGGCGGCGGCGGACTGACCCTGGCCGGTCTGCGCACCGAGGTGCTGCCCACCGCCGCCGGCACCACCCGCTTCGACCTGTCGCTGAACGCCGTGGAGCACCGTGCCGCCGACGGCACACCGAACGGCATCGACGTCCGTTTCCAGTACGACGCCGACCTCTTCGACGAGTCCACGGTGCGCCGCATCGCCGCGTCCTGGCAGCGTGTTCTCGGCGCCCTGACCACCGACCCGCGTACCCGGATCACCGCCGTGGACCTGCTGGACCCGGCCGACCGGCATCGGGTGCTGCACGAGTGGAACAGTGGGCCGGTCACGCCCGCCCGCACCACGGTGGTCGCGTTGTTCGCCGAGCAGGCCGCCCGTACCCCGGATGCCCTCGCCGTCCTCGACGAGGATCGGCAGCTCACCTACGCCCAACTCGCCGGCCGGGCCGCGGTGCTCGCCGCGCTGCTGCGGGAGCGCGGGATCGGTGCCGAGGACCGGGTGGCGCTCCTGCTGCCCCGATCCGCCGACCTGGTGACGGCCGTCCTGGCGGTGCACGCGGCCGGCGCCGCGTACGTGCCGATCGACCCGGACTACCCGGCCGAGCGGGTGTTGCTGCTGCGCGCGGATGCCGGCGTCGCCGAAACGATCACGGCCACGGGACCGGGGGCGCTGGCGCTGGACACCGTCGACTGGGCCCGCCCGGCCGGCGCGCTGACGCCCGTCGCGGTCACCCCCGACACGGCCGCCTACGTCATGTACACCTCCGGCTCGACCGGCCGGCCCAAGGGCGTGGTCGTCGCGCACGGCGCCCTGACGACCCGCATGCTCGGCATGCAGCACGACTTCCCGCTGGACGCCACCGACCGGGTGCTGCACAAGACCCCGACCGGCTTCGACGTGTCGGTGTGGGAGCTGTTCTGGCCGCTGCTGGCCGGTGCCACGACTGTCGTTGCCCGTCCCGGCGGGCACCGGGACCCGGCGTACCTGGCCGAGACGATCGCCGCTGCCGGCGTGACGACTGTCCACTTCGTGCCGCCGATGCTGCGGGCGTTCCTGGACGAGCCGGCCGCCGCCGGTTGCACCACGCTGCGGCGTGTCTTCACCGGCGGTGAGGCGCTCACCCCGGATCTGGCCCGCCGTTTCGGCACCATCCCGAACGCCGAGCTGCACCACATGTACGGCCCCACCGAGGTGACTGTCGACGCCACCCAATGGCCGTCCGTGTCCGTGACCGACCCGGACCCGGTCGTGCCGATCGGCCGGCCGGTCGCCGGCACCCGCGCTCATGTGCTGGACGCCGCTCTGCACCCGGTGGCTCCGGGCGTTGCCGGCGAGCTCTACCTGGCCGGGACCCAGCTCGCCCGCGGCTATCTCGCCGCACCGGGTGCCACGGCCGGCCGGTTCGTGGCCGATCCGTTCGGCGCACCGGGCGACCGCATGTACCGGACCGGCGATGTGGCCCGGTGGCGGGCGGACGGCGTGCTGGAATTCCTCGGCCGCACCGACCACCAGATCAAGATCCGGGGAGTGCGGATCGAGCCCGGCGAGGTGGAGGCGGCTCTGCTCGCCCAGCCGGGGGTCACCCGGGCCCTGGTCACCGTGCACCGCACCGACTCCGGTGCCACCCACCTCGTCGGCTACGTCGGCGGCGACGCCGATCCGGCAGCGCTGCGTGACCGGCTGTCCGACGCGCTGCCCGCGCACCTGGTGCCGGCCGTGCTGATGCCCCTGCCCGCGCTGCCGGTGACACCGAACGGCAAGCTGGACCGTGCCGCGCTGCCCACCCCCGACTTCGCCGCGACGTCCGCACCGGCCGCCGCCCGCACCCCGGACGAGCAGCGCCTGTGCGACCTGTTCGCCGAGGTGCTGGGCGTGCCCGCGGCCGGCCCCGACGACGGTTTCTTCGCGCTCGGCGGCGACAGCATCATGTCGATCCAGCTGGTCAGCCGCGCCCGCCAGGCCGGCCTGGCGATCTCCGCCCGCGACATCTTCACGCACCAGACGCCGGCGGCCCTCGCCCGGGCCGCGGCCGGGGCCGCCCCGGCCCGTGCCGTTTCCGCGGCCGGTGACGGTGTCGGACCGGTCGCGCTCACGCCGATCGTGCACCGGTTGCGCGAGCGGCGCGGGCCGATCGAGGCGTTCCACCAGTCCGTGCTGCTCGACGTGCCGGGCGACCTGGACCTGACCGCCCTGGTCGCCGCCGTGCAGGCGGTGCTGGACCACCACGACGCACTGCGGCTGCGGCTGACGCGTACCGCCGGCGGACGGTTCTGGGCGCTCGCCGTCCCGGAGCCCGGCGCGGTCGACGCCGGCTCCGTGGTGGAGCGGCTGCCGGTGACCGGTGGCGAGTTCGACCGGGTCCTCGCCGCCGCGGCGCCGGCCGCGGTGAGCCGGCTGGCGCCGGAATCCGGGCTGCTCGTCCAGGTGGTCTACGCGGACGGCGGCGCGGACGGTGGGCGGCTGCTGCTCGTGGTGCACCACCTGGCGGTCGACGGGGTGTCCTGGCGGATCCTGGTCCCCGACCTGTACGAGGCGTTCGGTGGCGGCCGGCCCGCCCCGGTGGGGACCTCACCGCGCCGCTGGAGCGGGGTGCTCACCGAACGCGCCCAGGATCCCGCGTTGCTCGACGAGCTGGACTGGTGGGTCACCGAGCTCGACGGCCCCGCCGTGCCGCTCGGCGACCGGGAGTTCGACCCGGCCCGCGACACCGTCCGCACCACCCGGACGGTCACCGTGACACTGCCGGCGGAAGTGACCGAGGCGCTGCTGACCGATGTCACCGGACGTCTGCTCGCCGGCATCGACGACGTGCTGCTGGGCGCCCTGTCCGCCGCGGCGACCCGCTGGCGCGACCTCGCGGGCGGGCTGCTCGTCGACCGGGAGACCCACGGCCGCACCGAGCTGCCCGGCACCGACCTGACCCGTACGGTCGGCTGGTTCACCGCCGTGCACCCGCTGCGGCTGCCCGCCGAGCCCGACCCGGCAGCGGCCGTGGCAGCGGTCGGCGCGCGGTTGCGCGAACTGCCCGGCGACGGCACCGGGTTCGGGCTGCTGCGCTATCTCAACGGACAGACCGCCACGATGCTCGCCGGGCTTCCGCGACCACAGGTGGCCTTCAACTATCTGGGCCGGACGGACATCGGTGCCGGTGGCCGGCTGCCCTGGCGGGTCGCCGGAACCGGGGCCGGAGCCGACCCCGACGCCGCGCTGACCTGTCCGTTGAGCATCACCGCACTGATCAGCAGCGGGTCCTTGACCGCCACCTTCTCCTACGCCGGTGAGCTGTTCGGCGAGGACGACATCCGGTCACTCGCCGGCGCCTGGCAGCAGGTACTCACCGGGTTGGCCGGTTCCGGCCGCGGACCCGCCGACTTCCCGCTGGCGAACCTGGATGAGGACGCGGTGGACCGGGTCCTCGCCGCCTACCCGGACGCCGAGGACATCCTGCCGCTGTCGGCGCTGCAGGAGGGCATGCTCTTCCACGCGCTCTACGCGGAGCGCTCCGCCGACGTCTACACCCCGCAGCTGGTCGTGGAGCTGACCGGTCCGGTGGACGCGGACGCGCTGCGCGCCGCCTTCGACACCGTGCTCACCCGGCACGCGAACCTGCGGGTGGCTGTCGCCCACGACGTCGCCGAGAACCCGGTGCAGGTCGTCCTGCGTGGCCTGCGCACCCCGTTCGCCGTCGTCGACCTGCGCGGACGCGACGCCGGGGAAGCGGACCGGCTCGCCGCCGAGGAGAAGGAACGCGGCTTCGACCTGGCGTCGGCGCCCCTGATCCGGGTGCTCCTGATCCGGCTCGACGACGTGCACCGGATGGTCGTCACCCACCACCACCTGCTGCTCGACGGCTGGTCCATGGCGCTGCTCGCCCGGGAACTGTTCACCGTGGCCGGCGGCGGGCAGGTGGCGCCCGTGGCCCCGTACCGCGCGCATCTCGCCTGGCTGGCCGGGCAGGATCGCGACGCCGCCCGCCGCGCCTGGGCCGCGGCCCTGGACGGACTGGACGGGCCGACCATGCTGGCGCCCGGCTCGGCGTCGCCGGACAGCGCCTATGCCATGCACCACGCGACGGTGCCGCCGGAACTGGGCGGCCGGGTACGTGCCTGGGCGCGCGAGCGCGGCCTCACCGTCAACACCGTCCTGCAAGGCGCGTGGGGCCTGGTGCTGGCCCGGGTCACCGGCCGCGTCGACGTGGTCTTCGGCGCCACCGTCAACGGCCGCCCGGCGGACGTGCCGGGCGTGGAGTCGATGATCGGCCTGTTCATCAACTCGCTGCCGGTGCGGGTGCGCCCGGCCGCCGGTCGTGAGGTCGTCGCCGTGCTCCGCGACCTGCAGGACCAGCAGGCCGGACTGCTCCCGCATCAGCACCTGGGACTGCCCGAGGTGCACCGGGCCGCCGGTCACCCGGTCCTCTTCGACACGCTGCTGGTCTTCCAGAACTATCCGGTCGCCGACGACCTGCCCCGTCCGGGGCCGGGGGTCACCGTCTCCGGCGTGACCTTCCACGAGTCCACCCACTACCCGCTGACCGTCGTCGCCTCCGACCGCGGTGGTGTGCTGACCCTGCGCTTCGCCCACCGGCCGGGTCTGCTGCCCACCAGCGGGGTCGAGGCGCTCGGTGCCCGTCTGGTGGCGGTGCTGGCGGCCGTCGTGGATCCGGCCACCCGCGTGATCGGTGACATCGGTGTGCTCACCGCCACCGAACGCGACCTCGTGCTGGGCGCCTCGCACGGCACACCCACCGGCCGCGCCGGCACCAGCCTGCCGGAGGCCTTCGCCGCGCGGGTGCACACCAGCCCCGACGCCGTCGCGGTGCGCTGGGACGCCGGCACGCTGACCTACCGGGAGCTGGACCGGCGGGCCAACGGGCTCGCCCGCCGGCTGGCCGCGGCCGGCGTGACGCCGTCCGACCGGGTCGGCATTCGCCTCGCCCGGTCACCGGAGCTGGTGGTGGCCGTCCTGGCGGTGCTCAAGGCCGGCGCCGTCTACGTGCCGATCGACGAGCAGACGCCCGCGGACCGCACCGCGATGCTGCTCGCCCGGGCCCACGTCCGGGTGCTGCTGGAGGCGGCGGACGTCGACGCCGAACCCGCCGACAGCCCGCCCCCGGTCCGGCACCACCCGGACCGGCCGGCGTACGTCATGTTCACCTCCGGCTCGACCGGCACACCCAAGGGCGTCGAGGTCGGTCACCGGGCCGTCGTCACCGTCGCCACCCACCACCGGTGGTCGTCGGAGACACCGGACCGGGTGCTGCTGCACTCCTCGCCCGCAGCGGACCCGTCCACCTACGAGATCTGGATGCCGCTGCTGCTGGGCGGGCAGATCGTCGTCGCCCCGCCCGGCGAGCCCGACGTCGCGGCCGTGCGGCGCGTCGTGCGCGCACACCGCGTCACCGTCGCGCTGTTCACCGCGGGACTCTTCCGGGTCCTGGCCGAGGAGGACCCGGGCTGTCTGGCCGGGATGCGGGCCGTGCTCACCGGCGGTGACGTGGTCTCGGCTACGGCGGTCCGCCGGGCACTGGCGCACGCGCCCGACCTGACCGTGGTCGACGCGTACGGCCCGACCGAGGCGACCGTGTTCGTCACCGCCCATCGGATGACCGGCGGCACGGCTGTGCCGTCGACCGTACCGATCGGTGCGCCGATCGCGGACGCCCGCGTCCATGTGCTCGATCCCGCGCTGCGCCCGGTTCCGCCCGGGGCGCCGGGCGAACTGTATCTCGCCGGGCCGCAACTGGCCGCCGGCTATCTGGACGCGCCGGCCGCCACCGCGGAACGGTTCGTCGCGGACCCGTACGGGCCGCCCGGCTCCCGCATGTACCGCAGCGGCGACCACGCCCGGTGGACCGCGGACGGGCTGCTGGAGTTCCTCGGCCGCACCGACGACCAGGTGAAGATCCGCGGGTACCGGATCGAACTGGGCGAGGTGGAGGCCGCGCTCGCGGCGCAGCAGGGCGTCGCCGAGGCGGTCGCGGTCGCGCAGACCCTGGAGTCCGGGGCACGCCGCCTGGTCGGTTACGTCGTGCCGCGCGGTGCGGCCGACCTGGCGGCCGTCCGGGCGTCGCTGGCCCGGTCGGTTCCGGAGCACCTGGTACCCGCCGTCCTGGTGCCGCTGACCCGGTTGCCGCTGACGGCCACCGGCAAGGTGGACCGGCGCGCGCTGCCCGCCGCGGGTACCGCGACCGTGGCCACCGCCGGCCGCGCACCACGGACGGCTCGGGAACGACTGCTCAGTGAGCTCTTCGCCGAGGTGCTCGGCGTGCCGGAGGTCGGGCCGGACGACGGCTTCTTCGCGCTCGGCGGTGACAGCATCATGTCGATTCAGCTGGTCAGCCGGGGCCGGCGGGCGGGTCTGCTGTTCGGGCCCCGCGACGTCTTCACTCACCAGACCCCGGCGAAGCTGGCCGCGGCCTGCCGGGACGCCGACGACGCCGCCCGCACCGGCCCGGTCGCCGGGACCGGGCCGGTGCCGCTCAGCCCGGTGATGCGCCTGCTCGCCGGGCAGGGCCTGCTCACCGACCGTTTCCAGCAGTCGGTGCTCCTCGACGTGCCGGGCGGGCTGGACACCGGCGCGCTGGTGGCTGCCGTGCAGACGGTGCTCGATCGGCACGACGCCCTGCGGCTGCGCCTGCACCGCCCCGACCTGAGCCTGCACGTCGCCGAGCCCGGCTCGGTGGACGCGGCGTCCGTGGTGCGCCGGGTGACCGTGACCGGCGGTGCGTTCGACGAGGTCGTCGCCGCCGAGTCCGCGGGTGCCGTGAACCGGCTGGCGCCGGAATCCGGTGTGCTCGTCCAGGTGGTGTACGCCGACGGTGGCACCGACGGTGGCCGGCTCCTGCTGACGGTCCACCACCTGGCGGTCGACGGCGTGTCCTGGCGGATCCTGGTCCCCGACCTGTGGGAGGCCTACGAAGGCGGCCGGCTCGCCCCGGTCGGCACCAGCCTGCGGCATTGGAACGAGCTCCAGCAGAGCCGGGCCACCAGTGCCGAGGTCACGGCGCAGCTGCCGGCCTGGGCGGAGCTGCTCGGTGACCAGCAGCCGCCGCTGGGCCGCCGCCGGCTGGACCCGGCAGTGGACACCAACGGCACCGCCGTCCGCGTGACGGTCGCCGTGCCCGCCGACGCGCTCCTCACCTCCGTGCCGGCCCGGTTCTTCGCCGGTGTGGAGGATGTGCTGCTCGGTGCCCTGGCCGTCGCGCTCGGCCGGTGGCGGGACCTGCCCGGCGGGGTGCTCGTGGACCGGGAGACCCACGGCCGTACCGACCTGCCCGGCACCGACCTGTCCCGCACCGTCGGCTGGTTCACCGCCGTGCACCCCGCCCGGCTCCCCGCCGCGGCCCGCGACGTGGCGACCACGGTGAAGCTGACCAAGGAAGCGCTCCGGGCCGTCCCCGGCGACGGTTACGGCCTGCTGCGCCACCTCAACGCGGACACCGCGCCGGCATTGGCGGCGCTGCCGGTACCGGAGATCGGCTTCAACTATCTCGGCCGGGTGACCACCGGTGGCGCGATCGGTGCCTGGCGCCCGGTGCCGCACCGGCACCAGCCCGCGCCCGACCCGGATCTGCCCCTGACACACGCGCTCAGCGTCGGCGCGATCGTCGACGGCGAGCTCACCGCCACCTTCACCGCCGCCGGGAACCTCTTCGATCCCGCCGACGTGCGCCGCCTCGCCGACCTGTGGGTCGCGGCACTGACCGAGCTGACCGGCGGCGACAGCGGCGGGCACACGCCCTCGGACTTCCCCCTGGTGTCACTCCGGCAGGACGAGGTGGACCGGCTCACCGCCGCCCACCCCGGTCTGCGGGACGTCTGGCCGCTGTCGCCACTGCAGGACGGTCTGCTGTTCCACGCCTTGTACGACGACGACACCGACGACGTCTACACCTCGCAGGTCACCCTGCATCTGGAGGGCGACCTCGACCCGGACGCACTGCGCGGGGCCTGGGCGACCCTGCTGCGCCGGCACCCGAACCTGCGAGCAGGGTTCGACCATCGGCACACCGCCACCGCCGTGCAGGTGGTCGTGGACGCGCCGCTGCCGTGGCGCACCGTCGCGGCCGGCCAGGACTGGGCGGCCGAGGTGGACCGGCTGGCCGTGGCCGAACGGTCGGTGCGCTTCGACCTCGCGGACCCGCCGCTGCTGCGTCTGCTGCACGTCACCGGCGACGGGCGCCACGCGGTGATCTTCACCCACCACCACATCCTGCTGGACGGCTGGTCGATCTCCCTGCTGGCGCGTGAACTGTTCGCCGCCTACGCCGGGCGGCCACTGCCGGAGCCCGCCCACTACCGCGACCACCTCGCCTGGCTCGCGACCCGGGACCGCACCGCCGCCGTGGCGGCGTGGACCGCCGAGCTGGCCGGGATCGACGGTCCCACCGTGCTCGCCCCTGGCGCGCCGCCCGCCTCCGGCGAGCCCGCCACCGTCAGCGTCGCGGTCGGCGAGCAGCTCACCACCGCCCTGCGGGACCGGTCCCGGGCTCTCGGCATCACGGTCAACACCCTGTTCCAGGCGGCATGGGCGCTGGTGCTCGCCGGCATGACGGGCCGCGACGACGTGACCTTCGGCGTCACCGTCTCCGGCCGGCCCGCCGAGGTGCCGGGCGTCGAGTCCATGATCGGCCTGTTCATCAACACCGTCCCGGTGCGGGTCCGCCTCGCCGGTGCCGCCACCGCCGGCGACCTCCTGACCGCCCTGCAGCAGCGCCAGGCCGACCTGATGGCGCACCAGCACCTGGGGCCGGGCGAGACGGTCCGGCTCTCCGGCCGCGCGGAACTGTTCGACACCCTGCTGGTCTTCGAGAACTATCCGGTGGACGCCCTGCCCGGCGACGGCCCGGTCGTCGCGCGGGCGGAGATCCACGACGGCACCCACTACCCGCTGGCCGTCGCGGTCGTACCCGCCGGCGGCGGATATCAACTGCGGCTGCGGCACCACCCGGACGCCGTACCGGCCGGACGTGCCCGGGCCCTCGGCGAGCGGCTGGTCCACCACCTCGCCACCGTCGTCGGCGACCCCGGCCGGGACCTGCGGCACGGTGGCCTGCTCACCCCGGCCGAACGGGACCGGGTACTGGTGGCGTTCAACGACGGCGGCCCCGGCCGGCCCGCCGCCGACGTGCCCGGCGTGTTCGCGGCGCAACGCGACCGCACCCCGGACGCTGTCGCGGTCCGCTGGGACGGCGGCACCATGACCTACCGGGAACTCGACCGGCGCGCCAACGCGCTCGCCCACCGGCTGGCCGCGCTCGGCGTGGACGGCGGCGACCACGTGGCCCTCGCCCTCGGTCGCTCGCCCGAGGTGGTCGTGGCCGAACTCGCCGTCCTCAAGGCGGGCGGGGCGTATCTGCCCGTCGAGGACCGGCTGCCGGCCGCCCGGGCCCGGGCGCAACTCGCCCAGAGCCGGGTACGCGTCGTCATCGCCGACGAGGCGCACGCGGACGCCGCCGACCGTCTCGGCGTGCCACACCTGATCACACCCGCGCCGGACGAGCAGCGCGAGCACGGCCCGGACCGGTCGCCGCACCCCGACTCGGCCGCGTACGTCATGTTCACCTCCGGCTCCACCGGCGTCCCGAAGGGAGTCGAGATCCCGCACCGCGGCGTGGTCAGCCTGGCCACCGACCGGCGCTGGGAGCGCGGCCCCGGTGCGCGTGTGCTGATGCACGCCCCCTACGGCTTCGATCCCTCGACGTACGAGGTGTGGCGTCCGCTGCTACTCGGCGGGGAGATCGTCGTGGCGCCGCCCGGCGACCTGGACGTGGACGTGATCGGCCGGATGGTGCGCGAGCACGGCGTCACCGAGCTGCTGCTCACCGCCGGGCTGTTCCGGGTGGTGGCAGAGGAGGACCCGGCCTGCCTGACCGGGGTGCGCCTGCTGCTCACCGGCGGCGACGTGGTGTCCGCGGCCGGGGTGCGCCGGGTGCTCGAGCAGTGCCCGGGCATCCTGGTGGCCGACATCTACGGCCCCACCGAGATCACCCTGTTCGCCACCCGGCACGACCTTCGCGAGCCGGGCGCCGTCCCGGCCAGTGTGCCGATCGGCCGGGCCCGGGACGGCATGCGCGCCTATGTGCTGGACCGGGCCCTGCGTCCGGTCCCGCCGGGCGCCGAGGGGGAGCTGTACCTCGCCGGAGACGCCTTGGCCCGCGGCTACCTGGGCAATCCGGCCGCGACGGCGGAACGCTTCGTCGCCGACCCGTTCGCCGGCGGGGAGCGCATGTACCGCACCGGCGACCTGGTCCGCTGGAGCGACGGCGGGCATCTGGAGTTCCTCGGCCGCGCCGACCATCAGGTGAAGATCCGCGGCTTCCGGATCGAGCTGGACGAGGTGGCCGGGGCGCTCAGCGTGCTGCCGGGCATCCAGGACGCCGTGGTGGAGGCCGTCGCCGGCCCGTCCGGCGCCCGCCACCTGGTCGGCTGGGTGGTCCCGGCGGCCGGCCGGCACCTCGACGAGACGGCCGTGCTGACCCAGCTCGGCGAGCAGCTGCCGGACTACATGGTGCCGGCCCGGCTGATCTCCTTGCCGAGCATGCCGCTGACTCCGAACGGCAAGGTGGACCGGCGCGCGTTGCCCGTACCGCAGACGACGGGCGCGGTGTCCACCCGGGAACCGTCCACGCCGGCGGAGAAGTTGCTGTGCGATCTGTTCGCCGAGGTGCTCGGCCGGGACACGGTCGGCGCCGACGAGGAGTTCTTCGCTCTCGGCGGCGACAGCATCATGTCGATCCAGCTGGTCAGCAGGGCCCGCCGGGCAGGCCTGGTGCTCACCCCGCGTGACGTGTTCACCCAGCAGAGCCCGGCCCGCCTGGCTGCGGTGGCCCGCGACAACACGGCCACCCCGGCGGCGGGCGACGGCACCGGCCCGATGCGGCCGTTGCCGGTGATGCTCGCCGTGCGGGAGCGTGGCGGCCTGCATCGTGGCCTGCACCAGTCGGTGCTGCTGCGAGTGCCCGGCGGGCTCGGCGAGGCCGCCTTCACCGAGGCGGTGCAGGCACTGCTCGACCACCACGACGCGCTGCGGATGGTGTGGCCGGAGCACGGCGAGGCGTGGATCGCCGGGGCGGGCGCGGTGCCGGCCGGTGACTGTGCCCGGCGTCTGGACACCCGGACGGCCGGCGTGGACCTGAACGCGCAGGCCCGGGCGGCTGTCGACCGGCTCGACCCGGCCGCGGGACGCCTGCTGCAGGCGGTGTGGTGCGACGCCGGTGCCGACCGGGACGGCCGGCTGCTGCTGGTGATCCACCATCTGGCCGTCGACGGTGTCTCGTGGCGGGTTCTCGTACCTGATCTGGCCGAAGCCTGGGAGTCCGCCACCGCGGGCCGGGCCCCGCGCCTGGCGCCGGTGGGGACCTCGTTGCGCCGATGGGCGACCGTGCTGACCGACGCCGCCACCACACCGGAGACCCTCGCCGAACTGCCCTACTGGACGCGGGTGCTGCGGGCGCCGGAGCCGGTCCTCGGTTCCCGGCCGCTGGACCCGGCGATCGACACCGTGGCCACCCAGCGCAGCCTGAAGATGTCGCTGCCGGTCCCGGCGTCGAACCTCGACGAGGTGCTGCTCGGTGCGCTCGCCGCGCCGCTCGGTGGCATGCTCGTCGAACGGGAGAGCCACGGCCGGCACACCGAGCTGTTCCCCGGGGACCTCGACCTGTCGCGGACCGTCGGCTGGTTCACCTCGACGTACCCGGTGCGGCTGCCGTCCGGCGCGGCTCCCGCCGCGCGGCTGTCGGTGCCCGGTGAAGGCCTCGGCTACGGGTTGTTGCGCCACCTCAACCCGACCACCGCCGCCCAGCTTGCCGGGCTGCCCCAGCCGCAGGTGACTTTCAACTACCTGGGCCGGCTCACGGCCGGCGCTGCCGGCGGCTGGGAGCGGCTGGCGGCACCGGCGGTCCCGCATCCGGACCCGTCCGTGCCGCTGGCCCGCGCTCTGACCATCAACGCCGTGGTGGTGGACGGCAGCCGAGGCCCGGAACTGGCCGCCACCTTCAGCTGGGCGTCCGGCGTGCTCACCGAGGACGAGGTGCGCGACCTGGCGGCGGCCTGGCAGGCCGCGATCACCGCGTCGGCCGACGGCGCGGGCGGCGGGCGGACGCCGGCCGACTTCCCGCTGGTACGCCTGACCCCGTCCGAGATCGAGCGACTGGACCACCGCTACCCGGACCTGGAGGATGTGCTGCCGCTCGCCCCGCTGCAGGAGGGCCTGCTGTTCCACGCTCTCGACGACCGTGGCGGCGGCGACGTCTACACCACCCAGTTCGTCGTCGACCTCGGCGGCGACCTGGACGAGCAGAGGCTGCGGGCCACGTGGACGGCCCTGCTGCGCCGGCACCCCGCCCTGCGTGTGGCGTTCGTGACCGACGTCGCGTCCCGTCCGGTGCAGGTCGTGGTCACCGATCCGGTGCTGCCGTGGCGCACCGAGCAGGTGGCCGACCCGGCGGCGTGCGACGCGATCGCCGCCGAGGAGAGGGCCGGCGGGTTCGACCTGTCCCGGGCTCCGCTGATGCGGCTGGCCCTGGTGCGCACGGCCCCGGACCGGCACCGGCTGATCTGCACCCAGCATCACCTCGTGGTGGACGGCTGGACGATGCCGGTACTGCTGCGTGATCTGTTCGCGCTCTACGCCGGCCGGGTCCTGCCGCACGCCGCGCCGTACCGCGACCACCTGGCCTGGCTGGCCCGGCAGGACCGTCCGGGCGCGCTGGCCGCGTGGTCGGCGGCCCTGGCCGGTCTGGACGGGCCCACCCTGGTCGCCCCGGACGCCGGGCCGGCCGCGGGCGACGTCGAGCAGGTGACCGTGGAACTGCCCGAGCGGGTCGCCGCCGGGTTGCGCACGCTGGCCCGTGACAGCGGCATCACCACCAACACGCTGCTGCAGCTGGCCTGGGCGATGGTGCTGTCCGGGCTCACCGGCCGCGACGACGTCGTCTTCGGCGCCACCATGTCGGGCCGCCCGGCCGATCTGCCGGACGTGGAGAACACCGCCGGGTTGTTCATCAACACGCTGCCGGTACGGGTCCGGCTGCACCCGGCTGTCACGCTGCGCGAAGCCGCCGCGAGCCTGCAACGGGCCCGGACCGACCTGCTCGACCATGATCACGTCGGGTTGGCCGAGGTACTGCGGTCGGCCGGGCATCAGCGGCTCTTCGACACGCTGCTGGTGTTCGAGAACTATCCGATCGAGCCGGACGCCACCGGCCCGGACAACGTGCTGCGCCTGCTCGGCGTGACCGGCCGGGACCGGACGCACTACCCGCTCACCCTGGTGGTGCTGCCCCGGCGAGGGCTCACCGTGCACCTCGGCTACCGGCCGGACGCCCTCGATGCCGCCTGGGTGGCCGCGGCGGGTGACCGGCTGGCCGCGGTGCTGCGGATCCTCGCCGAGCGTCCGGACACCCGGGTCGGAGCGGTCGACCTGCTCGGCGCGGCGGAACGGCAGCGGGTGCTGCACGCCGCCAACGACACTGCGGCACCGGTGCCACCCGGAAGCGTGCCCGAATGGTTCGCCGCGCAGGCCGCGCGCACACCCGCGGCGATCGCGGTGGTCGACGGTACGCGCGACGTCACCTATGCCGAACTGGACGCCCGGGTGGGTGCGCTGGCCGCCCGGTTGCGGGCCAGGGGTGTCGGCACCGAGACCCGGGTGGCCGTGGTCCTGCGCCGGTCCGTGGAGCTGATCGTCGCCGTGCACGCCGTGCTGCGCGCCGGCGGTGTCTACGTCCCGGTCGATCCGGACCAGCCCGCCGACCGTGTCCGGAGTCTGCTGGCCGACGCGGCGGTCACGTGCGTGCTGGACAGCGCCGACGACGCCGGCGACCGCGCGCCGATCGGGCCGGTGCCGCCGGCGCCGTCCGCGGCCGCCTATCTGATCTTCACGTCCGGGTCGACCGGCCGGCCGAAGGGCGTGCTGGTGTCGCATGGCTCGATCGCCAACCGGGTGGCCGGTATGCAGGCCACCTTCCGGCTCACCGGGGACGACCGGGTACTGCACAAGACACCGATCAGTTTCGACGTCTCCGTCTGGGAGCTGCTGTGGCCGCTGACCACCGGCGCGACAGTGGTCCTGGCCCGTCCCGACGGGCACCTCGACCCCGCGTACCTCGCCCGGCTGATCCGTGACGAACGCGTCACCACGGCCCACTTCGTGCCGTCGATGCTCGACGCGTTCCTCGCCGAGCCGCAGGCCGGTGACTGCACCGGCCTGCGGCGGGTGATCTGCAGCGGCGAGGCGCTGGCGCCGGCCCTGGCCGGGCGGTTCGCCGACCGGCTCCCCGCGACCCTGTTCAACCTGTACGGCCCGACCGAGGCCGCCATCGACGTGACCTGGTGGCAGTACCGGCCCGGCGATCCGGTGGTGCCGATCGGCCACCCGGTCACCAACACCGCGGCCTACGTGCTGGACCGCGCGCTCCGTCCGGTGCCGACCGGCACCGCCGGTGAGCTGTATCTGGCCGGCGCCCAGCTGGCCCGCGGCTACGCCCGCGCGCCGGGACAGACCGCCACCCGCTTCGTGGCCGACCCGTTCGGCGCACCGGGACAGCGCATGTACCGCACCGGCGACCTGGCGCGACGGCGCGCCGACGGTGCCCTGGAGTACCTGGGCCGTACCGACGACCAGATCAAGATCCGCGGGGTGCGGATCGAACCCGGTGAGGTGGCGGCGGCGCTCGCCACCGCACCCGGCGTGGCCCGCGCCGCGGTGATCGCCGACGGGGACCGCCTGGTCGGGTTCGTCGTGCCGGTGCCCGGGGCGGCACCGGACCCCGGCCACGTGCGCGCACACAGCCGCCGCCTGCTGCCCGAGGTGATGGTGCCCGCCGACGTGGTGGTCCTCGACGAGCTGCCACTGACCCGCAGCGGCAAGCTCGACCGGCGCGCCCTGCCCACCCCGGCGGGTCCGGTGCTGCGCGGGCGCCCGCCCGCGACGGCGCGGGAACGGCTCCTCTGCGAGCTGTTCGCCGAGGTGCTCGGCGTCGACGCGGTGGACGCGGATCGCAGCTTCTTCGACCTCGGCGGCCACTCGTTGTCCGCCATGCGGCTGGCCGGCCGGGTCACCGCCGTCACCGGGGTGGCGGTCACCATCCGCACGTTGTTCGCCCACCCGTCCCCGGCGAGCCTCGCCGCCCGGTTGCGTGCCGACACGGGTGGCGGGGACTCGCCGCTGGCGCCGCTGCTGCCGCTGCGTGCCGAGGGCTCCCTCGCCCCGTTGTTCTGCGTGCACCCGTCGTCCGGTGTCGGCTGGACCTATGCCGGTCTGCTGCGCGAACTCCAGCCGGACCGCCCGCTCTACGCCCTGCAGGCCCCGGGTCTGACCGGCACCGGATCCGCACCGGACTCCGTCGCCGAACTGGCCGACGACTACGTCCGCCGGATCCGGGCGGTCCGGCCGGACGGGCCGTACCACCTGCTCGGCTGGTCCTTCGGCGGACTGGTCGTCCACGAGATGGCGGTGCGACTGCGGGCGGCCGGCCAGACCGTCGGGGTGGTGGTCGTGCTCGACGCGTTCCCCGCCGCCGACGGCCTCGACGAGCAGGCGCTCTACGGGCCCGCCGACCCGGACGGCGCCCTCCGCGACCGGCTGGCCGCGGCGGACCTCGGCGAGGCGGCCGTCTGGGAACAGGTCGTCGACCGGCACGCACACCTCACCCGAACCTTCCGGCCGCACGTACGCGACGGCGATCTGCTGCTGTGCACCGCCGACCGCGGTCGCGCCGCTGATGCTCCCGGTGCGGATGCGTGGCGCCCGTACGTCACCGGCGAGATCGTCCGCCACTCGATCGACACCACCCACCACACGATGACCGACCCCGAGACGATCGGCCGGATCGGCCGGATCGTCGCCGACGCCCTGGACGCCGCCGAGGTCGAGGACAACACCGCACCGGACGAAGGGAACCCCATGACCACCCCGTACCAGGACGAGGAGCGATGATCCGCACCGGCACCGCCCCCGAACCCGGACACAGTTACCAGAAGGACGCGCACGCACTGACCGGCTTCCTCGCCCGTACCGACGACGAGCTCGCCGCATTGCCTGCCGCACCGGATCGCGACGAGGCACAGCGGGCGCTGGCCGCCGCCGTGCACACCACCGCGCGCCGGGCCCGTCGCCGGTTCCTGCAGGCGCACGCCGAAGCCGTGCACGCCGAACTCACCGACGACGGCCGGGCCCATCACCGGCTGTCGGACCTCGCCACGAACGCCGCCGAACTCCTGCCCGGGCTGGTGCCCGCGAAGGAACGGCTGGAAGCGGAGCGGCGTCTGCCGCAGCGTGACAAGGAAGGCTGGGAAACCGATCAGGCGCTGCTGTTCTGGGCACTGCTCGGTGCCCCGCGGCCCGGCCGGCACCTGCTCGAAGCCATGCGCCGGCCCACGGACGCCGCCCTGGCCGCACTGCCCGGTTTCCGTGCCACCGGAGAAGTGGACCTGGGTGTCGTCCGGGTACGCCGGGACGGCCACGTCGGTGAGGTCACGGTCGACAACGCCGACTGCCTCAACGCTGAGGACGACGCCTTGGTCGCCGCCCTGGAAGTCGCCGTCGACCTGGTACTGCTCGACGACGGCATCCGCGTCGGCACCATGCGCGGGGCCCCGATGACCCATCCCCGGTACGCCGGCCGGCGCGTGTTCAGCGCCGGCATCAACCTCACCGCGCTCTACCAGGGCACGATCGGTCTGATCGACTTCTTCCTGGACCGGGAGCTCGGCTACATCAGCAAGATCCTGCGAGGGCTGAGCGTCCCGGACACCGGCGGATGGCTGCCGGAACCGATGGAGAAGCCCTGGATCGGCATCGTGGACGGTTTCGCCATCGGCGGTGGCGCACAGATCCTGCTCTGCTTCGACCGCGTGGTGGCCACCGAGGACGCCTACTTCACTCTTCCCGCCCTGCGCGAGGGCATCATCCCGGGAGCCGCGAACCTGCGCCTGCCGCGGGTGGCCGGCAACCGGCTGTCCCGGCAGATGGTCTTCGCCGACCGCCGTATCGACGCCGCCTCCCCGGACGGCCGGCTGCTCTGCGACGGCGTCTTCGCCGAGGCCGACCTGGCGGCCGCGATCGATGCCGCGGCCGCCGAACTCGCCAACCCGGCGGTCGTCAACAACCGCCGGATCCAGCACCAGTTCGAGGAGCCGGAAGACGTGTTCCGTTGCTACATGGCGGCCTACGCCGTCGAACAGGCCCGCCGGCTCTACAGCGCCGACCTGGCCCAGGCACTGGAACGAACCTGGATGTCCAGGAAACGCGGATGACCGGCCACCCACTGCTCCCCACCGACGCACCGGTCAGCCTGCTCGACACGGCGGAGACCGCGATCGACGGCGAGCTGGCTGTCGAGCTGTACCGGCGGATGGTGCTGGCCCGGCGCTTCAACCGGCAGGCCACCGCACTGACCCTGCAGGGCCGGCTGAGCGTCTACCCGTCCAGCGCCGGCCAGGAGGCCGTCGCGGCCGCCGTGACTCTCGCCCTCGCCGAGGAGGACTGGCTGTTCCCCACCTACCGCGACACGGCGGCCGTGGTGCTGCGCGGCGTCGACCCGGTCCAGGCCGTGACGCTGCTCCGCGGGGACTGGCACCACGGCTGGGACCCCGGCGCACACCGGGTCGCCCCGCTGGCCACCCCGCTGGCCACCCAGACCGCGCACGCGGTCGGACTGGCCCACGCCGCCGCGCTGGCCGGCGACGACCTGGCGGTGCTGGCGCTGATCGGTGACGGCGGCACCAGTGAGGGCGATTTCCACGAGGCGGTCAATCTGGCGGCCGTCTTCCGCTCCCCGGTCGTCTTCCTGGTGCAGAACAACGGCTACGCCATCTCCGTTCCGCTGTCGCGGCAGTCGGCGGCCCCGAGCCTGGCACACAAAGGCATCGGGTACGGGGTGCCGGGTGTCCTGGTGGACGGCAACGACGCCCTCGCCGTGCACCGGGTCGTCGACGAGGCGCTCACCCGGGCCCGCCGCGGCGGCGGTCCGTCGCTGATCGAGGCGCGGACCTATCGCATCGACCCGCACACCAATGCCGACGACGCGACCCGCTACCGCGCCGACGAGGAAGTGGCCGAGGCGCGCCGGCGGGACCCTCTCCCACGCCTGGAACGCCACCTGCGGGAGCGAGGACTGCTGGACGACGCCACGGTCCGGGCCGCGTCCGTCGCCGCCGAGGCGCTGGCGGCCGTACTGCGTGACCGCCTGGCCGACGAACCCCGCCCGGATCCCGCCGACCTGTTCACCCACGTCTACGCCACCACCCCACCACACGTCGCCGAGCAGCGGCGCGTCCTGACCGGGGAGGCCGGCCGATGACCGGCGCCACGATGGTTCACGCGCTCAACCAGGCCCTCGGTGACGCGATGGCCGCCGACCCGGCGGTTCACCTGCTCGGCGAGGACATCGGCACCCTGGGCGGCGTCTTCCGGGTGACCGACGGCTTGGCCGGACGCTTCGGCGGCGACCGGGTCACCGACACCCCGGTCGCCGAGTCCGGCATCCTGGGCATGGCTGTCGGCATGGCGATGTACGGCCTGCGCCCGGTCGTCGAGATGCAGTTCGACGCTTTCGCCTACCCGGCGTTCGAGCAGCTCGCCAGCCACGTCGCCAAGATGCGCAACCGGACCCGCGGGGCGCTGCCGATGCCGATCACCATCCGGATCCCGTACGGCGGCGGGATCGGGGGAGTGGAGCACCACAGCGACTCCTCCGAGGCGTACTACGCACACACGCCCGGTCTGCTGGTGGTCGCACCGGCCACCGTGGCCGATGCGTACGGCCTGCTGCGGGCCGCGATCGAGGCCGACGACCCGGTGGTCTTCCTGGAGCCCAAAGTCCTCTACTGGGCGAAGGGCCAGTGGGACCCGGCGGCGCCGGTGCCGCCACTGGGCCGGGCCGCCGTCCGCCGGCGCGGAACCTCGGCCAGTCTCGTCACCTACGGGCCGATGCTGCCGGTGTGCCTGGCCGCCGCCGACAGCGCCCGGCAGTCCGGCTGGGACCTGGAAGTCGTGGAACTTCGCTCGCTGGTGCCGTTCGACGACGAGACCGTGGCCGAGAGTGTGCGGCGCACCGGCCGCGCCGTCGTCGTGCACGAGGCGTCCGGGTTCGCCGGATTCGGCGCGGAGGTCGCGGCCCGCATCGGCGAGCGGTGCTTCCACTACCTGGAGGCGCCGGTTCTGCGCGTCACCGGCTTCGACGTGCCGTACCCGCCGCCGCTGCTGGAACACCATCACCGTCCGGGCGTCGAACGGATCCTGGCCGCCGTCGCCCGGTTGCAGTGGGAGTCCGAGTGGCGGGAGCCGGCCCGATGACCGTACGCGAATTCCGGCTGCCCGACCTCGGGGAAGGCCTGACCGAGGCCGAGGTGCTGCGCTGGCTGGTGGCCGTCGGCGACCGGGTCGGCGTCGACCAGCCGGTGGCCGAGGTGGAGACCGCGAAGGCGGTGGTGGAACTGCCGTGCCCGTACCCGGGTGTGGTGACCGCACTGGGTGCCGCACCCGGCACGGTGATCGCGGTCGGTGACGTGCTGCTTCGCGTCGACGGTGCGGGCCGGCCCGCACCGCGGGTTCTCGTCGGCTCGGGCCCGGCCCCCGCCGCGCTGACGCCGGCATCGCGCACCCCGGGCCCGATGCCGGCTGTGGCCGTGATCTCCCCCTTGGTGCGCCGTCTTGCCCGGGAACGCGGCGTCGACCTGAGCCGGCTCGCCGGCAGCGGTCCGGGCGGCCTGGTCGTACGGGCGGACGTGGAGCGCGCCGTGCCCGGCCGTCCCGCGGCTGTTCCCGGTCCCGCGGCTGTGCCCGGTCCTGCGGCGGCCCCGCCTGAGATCACCGGCGTCTCCCCGACGCCTGGCGAGCCGGACGGGCGTCCGTCCGGCGCAGCGGACGAGGTGGAGCGGATCCCGTTGCGGGGCGCGCGGCGGCTTGCGGTGGAACGTCTCACCCGCAGCCGCCGCGAGGTACCGGACGTGACCTGCTGGGTGGACGCGGACGCCACCGCATTGATGGCCGCGCGCGCGGTCTCCGGCGTACCGCTGATGGCGCTGCTCGCCCGGATCTGCGTGGCCGGTCTACGCCGCCATCCCGAACTGAACGCCCGCGTGGACACCGCTCGTGACGAGATCTGCCGGATCGGGCCCGTGCACCTCGGCATAGCCGTCCAGACCGACCGGGGTCTGCTGGTCCCGGTGATCCGGGATGCGCACCTGCGCAGCATCGCCGACCTGGTCCAGGAGATCACCCGGTTGACCGCTGGGGCGCGCGACGGCACCCTGTCGCCGGCCGAGTTGACCGGTGGCACGTTCACCCTCAACAACTACGGGATGTTCGGTGTGGACGGCGCGACGCCGATCCTGAACGCGCCGGAAGCCGGGATGCTCGGCATCGGCCGGATCGTCGCCAAGCCGTGGGTGCACCACGACGCCCTGGCTGTGCGTCAGGTGGTGCAATTGACCTGCACATTCGACCATCGCGTCTGCGACGGGCAACCGGCGGCCGCCTTCCTGCGATTCGTGGCCGACTGTTGCGAACAGCCGACGACGCTGCTGGGCTGGGTCTGAGCCGGTTGCGGGCTCGTGTCCCGGGCCGCGCATCCCGTCCGCGGCCCGGCGTGACGGGCCCGGCGGGCCGGGCTCCCGGCCGGCCCGCCAGTGCGGTCAGACGGCCGCCGGGTGGCGGGAGCACGATCAGACTGCCGCCGGCTGGCGGACCGGGAAGTCGCGCCGCCCGCGCAGCGGACCGGCCGCCAATCCGGCCGCCGCCAGAAACTGCACCGCCACACCGGCGCCCAAGGCGGCCCGCGCGTCCCCGAGGGCGGACACCGCGGCGGCCATCAGCGCTCCGAGCGGCATCGCACCGTAGGTCAGCGTCATCATCCCGGCGCTGACCCGGCCGAGCATCTCCGGTGGGCAATAGGTCAGCCGGAAGCCGGCGACTGTCACATTCCCGGCGACCAACGTGAAGCCACCGGCCAGCGCGCCCACGGCGAACAGTGGCGTGCTCGCCGCCGACCCGGCGAGCGGCATCAACGCCATCAACGGCACGCCGGCCAGCTGCACCAGTACCAACGCCCGTGCCGTACCCAGCCGGCGACCGAGACGCGGGCTCAGCAACGCCCCCAGGATACCGCCGACGCCGGCCACGCTCAGCAACAGGCCGGTGGCTGCGGTGGAGAGCTGGACCTGCAGAAGCAGATACGCCACCTGCACCGCCTGCACCATGGCCCGGCCCAGTGCCGATCCGGCGCCGAAGACGGTCACCGCGCGCAGCAGCGGGTCGGCGATCAGCAGCCGCAGTCCGGCTGCCGGCCCGCCCGGCCGCTCCTTGGCGCCGGTCGCGGGCCGGGCCGTGCCGTATGCAGGCCGCATCAGGGAAACCGCCGTCACGGCGATCATGGCCGCCGCCGCACAGATCAGTAGTCCGCCGGCCGCGCCGGCAACCTGCGTCACGACGCCGGCCACCGCCGCACCGATGACGCGGGCAGTCCACTCGCTGCCCTGCAAGCGAGCCGTTGCCATCGGCAGCCGCTCGAAGGGGACCACCGCGGGCAGCACCGTCCGGTACGCGGCCGCGGCCACCACGGCGAGACCGCCGGCGACGAACGCCGTGCCGACGAGCAACGGCAGGGTCAGCGAGCCGAGCCAGGCGGCGAACGCGACCGCGGACAGCAGAAGCGCCAGCGCCCCGTCTGCCACACGCATCAGCGTGCGGGGCGCCAGACGGTCGGCGGCCGCGCCGGCGGGAAGTCCGAACAGCAGCGCGGGAAGCCAGACCGCCGCGGCGAGAACGCTCACCTGGCCGGCATCCGCGCCCAGCACGGTGACGGCCGCCATCGGCAGGGCCACCACGGCGACGCTCATGCCCAAGGTGTCCACGGTGGTGGCTACCCGGAGCAGAGAAAAGGCGAGTCGTTGCCCTACCGGCTGAGTGTCACCGCGCATCGAATCAGGGTCCGGCGAACAGGTGTGCCGCGCTGGGCGGGGAGTCGGCCATGGCGCGAACAGGCGGTGCCGGCCCAACGAACGCCGTGCCGATCGCCGCTACCCACCACCCACCCAAGCGAGCGATCCCCCGTCGGAGGGGCGCGCTCAGCCGCTCAGCCGCTCGTGCCGGGCCCGTCGCCACAGTTCGGCCCGGACGGCCGGCCACCGCTCCGGCAACGCCTGCTGGGCGTACCAGAACGCGTCCGTCGGGTAGGAGCCGGCGCCGGTCGCCGCCGCCGCGAACGCCTCGGCCGCGCGCATGCGGTAGTAGTGCCGCCAGCGCTCGGGGGACATGCCCGGGCTGGCGTCGACGTCCCGGTTCAGCCGCGCGCGCAGCGAACTCAGCTGCGCCGGCAGGTCCGTACCGGTCGGCCAGGCCTGCGGCAACGCGGCCAGCACGGCACCGACCGCGGGCTCGCCACGCAGATCCTGGTCGTCGGCGAGCGCATCGAGCAGCCACCACAACGCCTCGCGCCGGGTGGCGTCGCCGGCGCCCAGCAGCATGGCCGTCAGGTCCGGGTCCGCCGAACCGAACAGCCCCGGCGGCCGCGGATCGTCCGGGATCGGCGTCCGGATCACCACCGTGGCGTGCGGCTGGTCCAGCCAGGCCGGATCCAGCCGGATGCCGGTACGCCGCTCGACGAACGCCAGCTGGGCCCGGTGCTCGAGGTCGTCGCGCAACGCGGCGCGATCCTGGTCGAGGGCCGTGGGCTGCTCCCCGGCGGGCTGGTCGTCGCCGAGATCTTCCAGCCGGGTCAGCACCAGGCCGAACGCGGCGTAACACAGGGAACCGCGCCCGTTGGCGTCGCTCCACCACGAGCTGTGCACCGAAGCCCCGTCGGACAACCACCGCAGAGCCTCATCGCGTACGCCTTCGTCGCCCGCGGTCTGCCACAGCACCACGGCTGACCCCGCCTGCCGCAGGTGCAGCGTCCCGGCAGCCTCGTCGAAGTCCCAGCCGGCACGCTGCTCGATGCCCGCCGGATCCCCGCCGAGCCGCCGGACGACCTCCGCCACGGTGACCGGTCCGGTCAGCGGCTGGACGACCGTCCAGCACCACGGCACGTCGGCCAGATCCGGCCGGTCCTCGAGCATCCGCTCATACCACGCCACGTCCCCGTCGGCCGTCGACATCCGATCAGTCGTCAAGCCCGAAGGCGGCGGACAGACCCGTCACCTTGATCGCCTTGGCCACCGGTGGCGACGGGTTGATCAGCGTGAGCGTGACGCCTGCCGCCGCGGCGGTGTTGCGGGCGCTGATCAGGGCACCGAGGGCGTACGAGTCGATCAGGTCCACCCGCGAGACATCCACCTGGAGGAACTGGCAGGGGGAGGCCTGTGCGGCAGCCGCGAGGTTGTCCCGCACCTCGTCGGCGTCCGCGAGGTCCAGGTCACCGGCGAGCGCGGCACGAAGCGTGATGCCGTCACTGCTGGTCTCATACATGATCAACGCGCTGCCCGACATGCCACGACCGTATCCGCCCCGCGCCACGCCCGCCCGGCGAGGGGTCCCGCGGCCTCCCACCGACCGGCACGTCACGCAGGGTGACCCGGCGCAGCGGGTCGCTCGATTTAAGGTTGTTTAAGGATCGCCTCCCGATCCGCTGATGACCTTGCTCGCGTACAAGCGGGCATGAGACGCACGTACAGGCGGCCGGGCAGCGGCTTCAGTGGACGCAACCGCAAAATCGTGATCGGGCTGGTAGCGGCGGCCGTGGTCGGTGGCGGCGTCGCGGTCGGCACCGGCATGAGCAACGCCTCCACGTTCTGCGACGGGCTGGACGAGCAGATCCGGGCAACGCAGGAGTACATGGCCGAGCAGCGCGCCAAGCCCAACGCACAGACCGAGTCGATCCTGGCGAACCGGCAGGCCGTGCTCGACCTGATCAACGTGCAGAAGGCGCAGGGCGGCTGCGGCGGCGCCCCGATCGCCAAGCCGCCGGCTGAGCAGCCCGCCAAGCCGCCGGCCGCTGACGGGGAGGCGGAAGCGCCGCCTGCCGAGGAAGGCCCCGCGGAGGAGGCGCCCGGCGAAGAGGCCCCGGCTGAGGGAGCGGGCGGCGACGGCGAGGTTGTCTGTGCCGGTTCGACGGTCACCCTTTCCGGTGAGGGCGGCGCACCGGCGGCGTCCAGCGGAACGCTTCCGATCGGTACCCGGCTGAAGGTCACGAACCTCGACAACAGCAAGAGCATCACGGTGACCGTGGCGACCACGTCGGGCAGCTGCATCCTGCTCAACAACGCGGCCTTCGAAGAGGTCCGCGAGCCCGGCAAGTTCCTGATCAGGCGCGCCGTGATCGAACGGGTCGGCTGACCGCTTCCGAGCGCTCGCGAGCTGCGGTCCCAGAGCCTATGGGCCCACCGCCCTCTGGGTTGACCGGTCAACGCTGCGCGGGTTGACCGGTCAACCTCGCGGAGGTTTACCGGTCAATGGCGCGGCGGTTTATCGGTAAACCGGATGCGGTGAAGGGCTTTGCTCAAATCGAGGACCACCCGGCCGGATGAACCGGGTGGACAAGTCGGACGGGTGCTGAGCGTGATCGCTACGGTGCCGGGGGTGACTACCGAACGAGATCGATACAACGCTCACTGTGACCGAACCGCTGGTGGCCTGGGGCGGCGAGGGGCTGTCGCCGCGGCGCTGATCGGGTTGCTCGCGCCCGCCGCCGCGGGCACCGCTGCGCGCGCCGATTCGCAGTACGGAACAGTCGGGAACCGTGCGGCCGCCGAGCAGGGCGCGACCGGCACCCGCTCGGAAGCGCCCGCTCGCTCGGCGGCTGCCACTGGCTTGAGGGCTGCCACTGGCCTGGGGGCGACCGCTCGTTCCGAGGCCGGTGCGGGTTCGGGGGCCGGTGCGGGTTCCGGGGCCGCCGGGCTGGGGCGGGCAGGCGATGGTGCTGCCGGGGCCCGTACCCGTGAGGTTGTGCCTGGCATGGCCGGGATCATTGCCCTGCGGCCGGATGGGAAAGTCTTCGCCACCGTGAGTCACGGGAAGGTGAAGCAGTGGAGTACGGCCACCGGGCGTCGCGTCGGGGCTGCTCTTGTCACCGGTGCGGGGTCGATCCACTCTGTCGCGCACAGCCCGGACGGCAAGCTGCTGGCTGTGGCCGGTCACCGTGAGGTGGCGATCTGGGACCTTGCCACGAGGAAGCGGGTGCCGCTGGTGGGGCATGCCGGGGCGGTGCGTTCGGTGGCTTTCAGCCCTACCGGGAAGCTGGTCGCGACCGCGGGTGACGACGGCACGGTGCGGTTGTGGGATCCGGCCGGTGGGGAGGCCGTCCGGGTTCTGAGCGGGCATGCCGGCGGGGTGCGGTCGGTCGTGTTCAGCCCGAACGGCAAGATTCTCGCGAGCGCGAGTGCCAGCACGAGCGCGACCGCGGACAAGGGCGCGACCGTGGACAAGGGCGCGGCCGTGGACAAGGGCGCGGCCGGCGGCGCCGTTCAGGATGGCCTGGTGCGGCTGTGGCGCATCAGCACCGGGCGGCCGATCGGTGCGGGGGTGACGGTGAGCCCGGGGCCGGTCCACGCGCTGAGCTTCAACCCGGCGGGGAATCTGCTGGCTACGTCCGGCGGGGGCAACAGCGTACGGCTGTGGGAGGCGGCTACCGGCGAACCCGACGGTGAGCCGCTGGTCAGCAGGTCCGGGCCGGTGTACGCGCTCACGTTCGGTGCTCGCGGCAAGCTTCTCGCCACGTCGTCCGGTGGGGACAACACTGTGCAGTTGTGGAACACGGCGACCCGGCGGCCGGCTGCGGCGCCGCTCACCGGGCATGGGGGACCGGTGCGGGCGATGCGGTTCAGTGCGGACGGGAAGCTGCTGGCGACCGGCAGTGACGACGGCTCGGCGCGGCTCTGGGACGCGGCCACCGGGCGTGCCGAGGGTGCGCCGCTGGCCGGGCACGACGGTCCGGTGTGGGCGTTGCGGATCAGTCCGGACAGCAAACGGCTGATCACCGCGGGCGCAGACGCGAAGGTGCGGCTGTGGCGCCTGGCCGGTAAGAACGAAGACTGAGCCGGCAAGAACGAAGACTGAGCCGGCGACAGCAAAGGCTGAGTCGGCAAGCGAAGACTGAGCCGGGGCAACGCAGGCTGGGTCGGGAGAAGCAAGGACTGAGCGGGGTCAGAGGCCGGCCGCGTCGTCGTAACGACGACGCAGGTCGGCCATCTCCGTTTCGGAGAGGGCTTCCCGGGCGGCCAGGTCCGCGTATTTCGGCGGGAACATCTGGCGCAGCCGGTCGGCGAACTTCACGTCGGCGGTGGCCTCGACGACCTGGATGCCGATCGGGTCGGTGGACATGTCGAGGATGACCGGGCCGGCGAGTTTGACCGCCACGTCCCAGGGGCGCTGCGGCTCGGCGACGCCGCAGAGGTGGAAGCCGTAGACGGTACGCACACCGGCGAGCGTGGTGGCCTCGGCGGGCTCGTGGCCGTACACCCGGACGCCGCAGACGACCGCCGGCGCGGCCTGCGCGGCGGGAGAAGCGGCCGGAGAAGCGGCCGGAGAAGCGGCGGCAGCGGAGGGGGCTGCCGGGGCGGCGGCGGAGGGGGCGCCGTGCCCGGCGTGCTGGTGCTGTCCCGGATCGGCCAGCTCGAGGGTCGTACGCATCCGGGTCATGATCTGTTCTTGCAGGTCAGCGGGGGAGGCCCGCGGCGGTTCCGGGTCCGCCAGGGCGACCGCGCCGGCGGTGACGGCCAGCAGGGTCGCGGCCGCCCATCCGTGGCGGGGGCGGTACCACGAAGGAAGCTTTCGCATGGTTTGATCGCACCTCGTCGAGGGTGGGTGGCCCGGGGCGCCGGTCGGCGTCCCGGGCCGGTCGGTAACCGGTCAGACGAAGTTCACGTCGCTGCACCACATGTAGGCCTGGTCCTGGTGCGAGGCCTGCCAGATGACGAAGAGAATGTGGTGCCCGGTGTATCCGGAGGTGGAGATGTCGAACGAGATGTTCTGCGCCGGCGCGTACCGGCCGGTCTGCGTGAGGAAGTCGAGGTTGCCCCAGCCGAGGCGCTGCGTGGCCGGGTCGAATCCCTGCTTGCTGACGTAGACGCGGAAGTAGTCGGCGCCGTGACTTGCCTGGTCGTACAGCTGGACCGTGAAGTTGCGGCTCAGGTTCGTCCGCTTCCAGGCCCCGGGCTGGTTGAGGCTGTCGTTACGGGTGAGCCCGTTGCTGCACAGCTGGCCGTCCGGGGTGCGGGCCTGGTACTGCCGGCCGAGGCCGTCGCGCAGCGCGCTCATCCAGTTCCACATGGTGTCCGGGTTGGCCTGGAACGCCTGCCAGCACATCGGGTCCTGCTGCTGCATGGCCGGGTTCATGTGCTGGCTGCCCCAGGTCTGCCAGCACTGGTAGGCGCGGGAGGCCGGGTTGACGATGGTGCCGTGTGCCTGGGCCGCTCCGCTGAAAGGCAGCAGGGCGAGCATCGTGGCGAGCACCACGAACACGACCCGGGCGGGCCGGCGGGATCGATCGGACGCGTGTGGGGGCACGGTGTGTCCTCCGTTCTTCGGCGCTTGGGGATGTTCCGGGGATTTGGGAGCGCTCCCGGAGACAGCATCACACCGATCCGCCCTGATATCAACTGATGTCGATTAATGTGGCGCCGGTTGCCGGGCCGGTCGCACCAGCAGCGACAGCGGCACCGCCAGCAGCGCCACCCCGGCCGCCGCCACGAACGCGGCCCCCGGCTCGCCGGACATGTCGATCAACTGGCCGGCCGCGGCCGAACCCAGTGCGTAACCGGCCCACGTGGACGCGCCCATCCAGGCGTACGCCTCGATCCGGAACCGATCCGGAGCCGCCTCCCCGAGCACCACCTGCATCAGCGTGTCCTGCGGACCGGTCACCGCCCCCGCCAGGAGCAGCAGGACGGCGAGCGCCACAAGCGTCGGCGCCCAGCCGGCCGCGACGAGCACCAGCGCCACCGCCACGTGGGTCAGCGCCAGCTGCGGGCCCGGCGTGCCGCGGCGGCGCCGGCTGCCGTAGACCAGGGCGCTGCCCACCGAACCCACGCAGATCGCCGCCACCAGCAGACCCGCCGCGTCCCGGTGGCCGGCCCCGGTGGCGGCGGCCGGACCGCCGACCATCACCGCACCGAACGTGAAGGCGCTCAGCGTGATGACGGCGAGGATCAACCGGACCTGACCGGTCGCCAGCGGACCCAGGTAGTCGCGGTGCGGTCCGGTCCGGGCCGGTGGGCGCCGCCGCAGGCTCGGCGTGGCGACGAGCAGCAGGACGCCGGTCGTCAGGATCGCCGCGACCACGCCCAGCACCACGATCGGGCGGGTGACCAGCAGCAGCGCGGACACCAGGGCGGGGCCGCCGACGTACATCGCCTCGTTCAGTGCGCTGTCCAGCGCGAACGCGGTCGGCAGCCGCTCCGGGCCGACCAGCGACGGCCAGGTGGCCCGGGCCACCGGCCCGCACGGCGGCGCGGTCACGCCCAGGGCTGCCGCGCAGGCGATAAGCACCCCGGCTGGCCGGTCGGTGAGCAGTGCGGCGGCCAGCACGGCGTACCCGGTCAGGTTCGCCGCCAGCAGACCGAGCAGCATCCGGTGGGCGGGGAAGCGGTCGATCAGCCGGGCGCTCACCGGCACGCACACGGCGACGGCCACCGCGTACCCGGTCAGGGCGAGACCGGCGGACGCGTACGACCCACCGGCCTCGACCACGGCGAGCAGCAGCGTGAGCGTCAGCATCGGCGGGGCCAGCCGGGTCGTGACGACGGCGAGGATCAGCCGGGGCACCTCGGGGACGGCGAACAGGTCGCGGTAGGCGCGCATGCGATCAGGCGACCGGCGCCGCGGCGAGGTGCCCGGCAGAGCGATAGTTCATTGTCGATATGGTCGAGGGGTGGACACCCCTCGTCAAGGTGTCAGCGCATGCCCAGGGCGGCGTAGATGATGCCCTCGGCGGTGGTCATCTGACCCGTGCCCTTGGCGTCCGTGGAGGTCACCGAGTAGACGAGGCGGAAGCTGCCGTCACGGCTGCCGCCGATGGCGCTGGAGTAGCCGTACCGGGCACCGGACTTGCCCCAGAACACCTCGCCGGTGGGCAGCGTGGTCGCCTCCAGGCCGGCGCTGTGGGTGGCCTCGCCCTCGCGCACGGCGGGCAGGGTGAACATCTCGTCCAGCTGCGCCGCCGGCAGCAGCCGGCCGGCGAACAGGGCGGCGGTGAACGCGTCCAGGTCGGCCAGCGTGGAGATCAGGTCGCCGGCGGCCGGGGTGAACGTCTGGCTCCACCTCGTCACGTCCGTCAGCGTCGTCACCCCGTCGCGGGTCACCGCCTGGTAGCCCCGCGCGTGCGGCCCGCGGATGGCCGGGTCGGTGCCGGGGGCGTACGTGTCGCGCAGCCGCAGCGGCCCGGTGATCCGCTGGCGCAGCTGCTGGGCGTACGAGTGCCCGGTGACCTTCTCGATCAGCATTCCGGCGACGATGTACCCCATGTTCGCGTAGTGCTGCTTCGTGCCCGGCTCGAACAGGTGCGGGTTGCGCACCGCCAGCCGGACGATCCGCTCCGGCGTCCAGACGTCGTACCGGTGGGCCAGCGCCCAGGCGAGGTCGTCCGGCAGGGTGGGGCCGGGCAGGCCGTTGGTGTGGTTCAGCAGCTGCCGGACGGTCACGTCGGGGTAGTCCGCGGGGAGCAGGCCGGGCAGGTGCCGCTGGACCGTGTCGTCCAGGCTCAGCCGGCGCTCCGCCGCGAGCTGCAGGACGATCGTGGCGGTGAAGACCTTCGTGACGCTGCCGATCCGGAACCGTGCGTTCGCCGGCACCGGCGCCCCGGTGCGCAGGTTGCCGACACCCGTCGCGCCCGTCCAGCAGCCCGCCGCCGTGGTGACCCGCACCTGCGCGCTCGTCGCCGCGGCGCTGGGCAGCCCGGACATCGCCGCGTGCATCCCGCTCGCGTCGAGCCCGTCGCCGGAACAGGCCGTGAGGTGCCGTCCCGAGCCGGCGGCGGACGCCGATGAGTCGGCGGCCGGAACCGGTGAGCCGGCCGCCGGGGTCACCGACGCGGTCCCGGCGATGCCCGCGGCGAGGGCCGAGGCGAGCGAGACGGCGGCCAGACGCGTTCTATCGATCTTCATGACGGTCAGCCTGCCCAGGCGCCGTGACCCGGGCATCCGGGTCACGGCCCCCGGAAAACCCTGAGCCGTCCACTTAGGGGAGTGCGGTCACGGTGCGGGCAGGTCCGGCCGGGTCTGAATCAGGCCGGCGCCCACGTCGGGCGGCGAGTCCGCGTCCGGGCGGACGAGTTCCGCGCGCACCTCGTGCATCCGCAGGGCCCCGCTGCGGATCTCCTCGGCGAAATGGCAGGCCACCCGCTGCCCCGAGTCGTCGAAGACGCGCAGCTCCGGCCGTTCCCTGGCGCAGCGGTCCTGCGACCAGGGGCACCGCGTGCGGAACCGGCAGCCGCTCGGCGGTGCGGCCGGGGACGGCAGGTCACCGGCGAGCAGGATCCGCTCGCGGCGATCCTCCACGTACGGGTCGGGGATGGGCACGGCGGAGAGCAGCGCCCTGGTGTACGGGTGCAGCGGGCGCTCGTACAACTGGTCGCCGTCGGCCTCCTCGACCAGCGAACCCAGGTACATCACGCCGATGGTGTCGGAGATGTGCCGGACCACCGCGAGGTCGTGCGCGATCACCAGGTAGGTCAGCCCCAGAGAGTCCTGCAGGTCGCCGAGCAGGTTCACCACCTGCGCCTGGATCGACACGTCGAGCGCGGACACCGGCTCGTCGGCCACGATCAGCTCGGGCCCGAGGACCAGGGCCCGGGCGATGCCGATGCGCTGCCGCTGCCCACCGGAGAACTCGTGCGGGTACTTGTTCAGCACCGACGCCGGCAGGCCCACCGAGTCGAGGGTGGAGCGCAGCCGGTCGCGTACCGCCGCCTTGTCCCGGTGCAGGCCGTGCGCCTTGAGCCCCTCGACCAGCAGGGACTCCACCGACTGCCGGGGGTCGAGGCTGGCCAATGGGTCCTGGAACACCATCTGGATGCGCCGGCGGAAGCGCCGCATCTGCTCACCCTTGAGCGAGCGGACGTCGGTGCCGTCGAACGTGATCCGGCCGCTCGTCGGTTCGACCAGCCGCAGCAGGCCGCGGCCGAGCGTCGACTTGCCGCACCCGGACTCGCCGACCAGGCCGTAGGTCTCGCCGCGCCGGATCCGCAGGGACACCCCGTCGACGGCGTAGACGTGTCCGACCGTACGGTCGAAGAGAAGTCCGCTTTTGATCGGGAAGTGGACCTTCAGATCCTCGATCTCCACCAGCGCCTCGCTCACGCCGCCACCTCCTGCGGTACGGGGTTCGTGCACCGCAGCGCACCACCGCGGCGGACGGGTTCGAGCGGCACCGTCTCCCCGATGCAGGCGTCGATCACCCGGTCGCAGCGCGGCGCGAAGGCACACCCCTCCGACCAGGGGATGTTGTCGCTCACCGAGCCCCGGATCTGGTGCAGCCGGCCGCCGCGGTCGGCATCGAGGCGGGGGACCGACTGCAACAGACCATGGGTGTACGGGTGCCGCGGCTCCGCGAACAGGTCATGGCGCGCCGCTCGCTCGACGACTTTGCCGGCGTACAGCACGTTGACCGTGTCGCAGAGCCCGGCCACCACCCCGAGGTCATGAGTGATCATCACCAGGGCCGTGCCGGACCGGTCGACAAGGTCCTTGAGCAGGGTGAGGATCTGCGCCTGAATCGTCACGTCCAGCGCCGTCGTCGGCTCGTCGGCGATCAGCAGGCGCGGCCGGCAGGCCAGGGCGATGGCGATGAGTGCCCGCTGCCGCATGCCGCCGGACAGCTGATGCGGGAACTCCTTGAGCCGTCGCGTCGGGTCCGGGATGCCGACCGCGTCGAGCAACCCGCCGGCCTCGCGCAGCGCCGCCTGCCGGGTCCGGCCGCGGTGGCGTTCCAGCACCTCGGCGACCTGCAGACCGAGCGGGATCACCGGGTTCAGCGACGACAACGGGTCCTGGAAGATCATGCCGATGTCCCGGCCGCGGCGGTCCCGCAGGTCCTGCGGGCGCAGCGTGAGCAGGTCGGCCTCCTCGAAACGCACCTCGCCGGTGACGGTGTTGCCGCGCCGCGGCAGCAACCCCATGATCGCCAGGCTGGTCACCGACTTGCCGCAGCCCGACTCGCCGACCAGCCCGACCGTCTGGCCGGGTTCCACGGTGAAGCTGACGCCGTCCACCGCCCTGACCGGCACGGCTCCCTTGCGGTGGAAGACCACCGCCAGATCACGGACATCCAGGAGAGGCATGCGTATCACCGCCGGTTCTTCGGGTCGAGCGCCTCGCGCATGCTTTCGCCGAGCAGGGTGAAGCCGAGGGCCACCACGATGATCGCCAGCGCCGGGTAGTAGGCCAGTTCCGGGCGGACCTCGAGGTAGCGGACGCCGTCCACGCCGAGCATCAGGCCCCACTCGGCCCGGTTGATGTCCGGGTCGCCGAGGCCCAGGAACGACAGCGCGGCCGCGTCCAGGATCGCCACCGCGAACGTCAGGGTGGCCTGCACGATGACGGCGGTGAGCGAGTTCGGCAGCATGTGCCGCCGCACGATGTCGCCCTGTTTGACGCCGAGCGCGCGGGCCGCCAGCACATGATCGCTCTCCCGCTGCGCCAGCATCGACCCGCGCAGCAGCCGGGCGAAGATCGGCACGTTCACGACCGCGACCGCGACGATCACCGTCCACTGGGTGGACTCGCTGGCCAGGGCGACGAGCGTGATCGCCAGCAGCAGGCTGGGCAGGGCCAGCATCACGTCGGTAATCCGCATGATCAGCACGTCCACCCAGCCGCCGACGGCGCCGGCGATCGCGCCGAGCAGCACACCGAACAGCAGCCCGATGAGGGTGGCCAGGACGCCGACGAAGAGGGTCTGCCGGGCGCCGTAGATCATCCGGGACGCGAAGTCGCGGCCCAGCGGGTCACTGCCGAGCGGGTGCCCGGCGGTCGGCCCGGGCATCGAGTCGACGGTCAGGTCCTTGGTCAGCTCCGGGAACCGCTGCACCGGGTCGTGCGGCGCCACCAGCGGCGCGAAGATCGCGACGACCAGGAACAGCAGGATGATCGTCGCGCCCACGATCGCGGCGGGGTTGCGCAGCAGCCGGCGGCCGGCGTCGCGGATCAGGCTGACCCCGCCCGCCTCGGCGGTGCGTGCGGCCAGCTCGTCGATGCGGCGGCGCTTGTGGTCGCCGAGCGTGGCGATGCCACCGGATCCGCTCACTGCACACGCACCCTCGGGTCGATGACCGCGTACGAGAGGTCGACCAGCAGGTTGACCACGATGAAGACGACCGCGGCGAGCAGGATCAGCGCCTGGAGCACCGGGTAGTCGCGGCCCCCGCTTATCGAGTCGGTGATCAGGGTGCCGAGGCCACCCCAGTTGTAGACCTTCTCGGTCAGCACCGCCCCGGCCAGCAGCGCGCCGGTCTGCAGGCCGACGGTGGTGACCACCGGCAGCATCGCGTTGCGCAGCACGTGCCGCTTGCGGATGGTGGCGTCCCGCAGGCCCTTGGCGTCGGCGGTACGGACGTAGTCCTCGTCGAGCACGTCCAGCACGCTGGCCCGGGTGATCCGCACGATGATCGCCAGCGGGATCGTGGCGAGCGTGACGGCGGGCAGCACCAGGTGCCAGAGCGCGTCGGCGGAGGCGTCGAACTCGCGGGTCAGCAACCCGTCGAGCACGAAGAAGCCGGTCACGTCGGTGTTGTCCGTGCCGGTGCTGATCCGCCCGGACGGCGGGAAGAAGTGGATGTCCTGGGTCAGCCAGTCCTTGAGCAGATACCCCAGGAAGAAGATCGGGATCGAGATGCCGATCAGCGTGACGATGATCGTCGCGTTGTCGAGCAGCCGGCCGCGGTGCCGGGCCGCGAGGTACCCCAGCGGGATGCCGAGGCCGACGGCGATGATGATCGCCGCGACGGCCAGTTCGACGGTGGCCGGGAAGGCCCGGCTGATCACGTCGGTCACCGGCTCGCCGGTCCGGATCGAGTTGCCGAAGTTGCCGGTCACCACGTTCTTCAGGAACCGGCCGTACTGGACCCAGATCGGCTGGTCGTAGCCGAGGGCCTGGATCAGCAGTTCACGGGTCTGCGGTGTCGCGCGTTCGCCGAGCAACGCGTCGACGGGTCCGCCGGGCAGGCTGCGCAGCCAGAAGAAGACCAGGGTCATCAGGGCGATCAGGGTGACGCCCAGCTGGACCAGGCGCCGCGAGACGACTCTCACCATGCGGTTTTTCCTTTGGTGGATCCGCGCCGGACAGCCCGGCCGGGGAGGTCGTCCCCGGCCGGGCTGCGGCGGTTGCCTACTTGGTGAGCGAGACGGTGTCGAATTCCTCGGCGGTGAGCGGGCTCGGCACCAGACCCTGGACGTTCTTCGTGGTGACGATGGCCGGCGGGGCGTGCCAGATCGGCACGGCCGGCAGCCACTTGGCGGCGAGGTCGCGGTTGACCTGCTCGAACGCCGTACGCTTGGCCTCCGGCTCGACCGTCGCGTCGGCCTTGCCGATGGCGTCGAACATCTCGGTCATCGCGTCGGCGCCGAACTCGACCTTGGGCCGGCCGAAGAACGTGCCGACGAAGTTGCCCGGGTCGTTGTAGTCGCCGGTCCACCCCAGGATGTGCAGGTCCTGCTTGCCGAACTGCTGCACGTCGTCCTTGAAGCCGCCGTTCCACGGCCGGGGCACCCCGGTGACCTTGATGCCGGCGGCCTGGAGGTCGTTCGCCAGCACGGTGAAGATCTCCTGCGGGTTCGGCATGTACGGCCGGGACACCTCGGTCGGGTAGTAGAAGTTGAGCGTCAGCCCGGTCGCGCCGGCCTCGGACAGCAGCTGCTTGGCCTTGTCCACGCTGTACTCGTACTTCTGCACGTCCGGCGCATAACCGAGCACCGTCTCCGGCAGGAACTGGTCGGCCACCACGGAGCCGCCCGGGCCCTTGGTCTGCACCAGCTGGGGACGGTTCAGCGCGTACGCGATCGCCTGCCGCACCCGCAGGTCCTTCAGCTTCGGGTTGTTCTTCTGGTTGATGCCCAGGTAGAGGATGTTGAAGGCGGGCCGTTCGAGGACCGCGTAGCCCTCGTCGGCGAGGGCCTTGCGGTCCGCCGGCGCGGGGAAGTCGATCGCCTGCACCGTGCCGGCGCGCAGCTCCTGCTTCCGGGTGTTCTCGTCCTTGATGACCTTGATGATCACCTTGTCGACCTTGGCCTTCTCGTCCCAGTAGTCGGGGTTCTTGGCCAGCGTGATCTCGCCGGTCGCCTTGTTCCAGCCGCCGAACGTGAACGGGCCGGTGCCGGTCGGGTGCTCGTTGGCGAACGCGCTGTACGAGAAGGAGTCGCCGTTCTGCGTCACCGTGTCGGCGTCGTACTGCTTCATCGCGGCCGGGCTCGCGATGGAGAACGCGGTGAGCGCGAACGCGCCCGGGAAGGCGCCCTTGTACTTCTTCAGCGTCAGGACCGCGGTGGAGGCGTCCTGGGCCTTGCAGTTGTCGTAGACGGCGTCCGGGCTGCCGGCGAACCCGCCGAAGACGTCGGCGTAGTAGATCATCTGGGACTGGGCGGCCTCGCCCTTCATGTTGTACCAGCGGTCGAAGTTCGCGCAGACGGCCGCGGCGTCCAGCGCGGTGCCGTCGTGGAACTTGACGCCCTGGCGCAACTTGAACGTCCACACCTTGCCGGTCGGATCGTTCGTCCAGCTCTCCGCCAGTCCACCTTCCAGCTCGGCGGTGCCGGGCTTGTGGGTGACGAGCGTGTCGTACATCTGCCGGATCGGCCGGAACGACTCCCCGTCGTCGTTGAAGATCGGGTCGAAGTTCTTCGGGTCACCGGCGCCCGCGAAGACGAAGGTGCCGCCGGCGGCGTTGCCCTCGTCGTCACCGGTGCCGCGGTCGCTCTCCGCGCAGCCGGCCGCGCCGATCGTCATCGCCGCGACGACCCCGGCGGCGATGACCGCCCGGAACCGGAACGCCGGCCTCCCTGGTGCACGCATCGTCTCCACCCCGTCCTTGTGGGTACGGACAAACGCGATGACGGGCTGGTCACCGCTGGCGTGACACTATCCATTTACGATGATCAACATCTGAGGTTGGTATCGTATTGTGTCCTTCCGACCGGCGAACCCGGGCCGGGCTCTCGCTCGCCGGCCGCCATAACGCCTCGCCCATCTGCGCTGCGATATGGCATACGGGTGCGCCGGAAATGCTATTCCGGATGGCGCTCAATCGACATCATAATATTGACCTGTATCGACCTGCTCCTTAGCGTTGCACGCACCCGGCGCCGGACACACCCCGTCCGCGCCGACTACCGCACGCGAAGGGCGTCGACCATGCTCCGAGGAGTTCGCCGCACGACACTGGCCGCCACCGCGCTACTGCTGCTGCTCGCCGTCGCGGGCCCACCGGCCACGGCGCACGACCCGGAGACCCCGGAGGGCAAGGCCGAACAGGCCGAGATGCTCCGCATCTACGAACCCACCTGGCGCAGCGGCGAACGCCTCGCCGGCGCGCCGGTGACCTGTGTCAACGGCATGGCCGACCGGTACCCGTGCAAGAACGTCGACCTGCTCAGCTTCCTGCCGCAGTCCGCGCTGGGCGGCGGCGGCTCGTCGAGCATGTGGTACTGGAGTGACTCGCGCGACAGCAACGAGTACATCCTCTACTGCCGTTCCAACGGCGTCTCCTTCGTCAACGTCACCGACCCCGGCAACCCGAGATACCTCGGGAACCTGCCGGCCGCGAATGGCGTCAGCTCATCCTGGTGCGACATCCGCACGTACCGGAATTACGCCTACATCGGCAAGGACTCGGTCGCGCACGGCATCCAGATCTTCGACCTCAACAAATTGCGTGGCGTCACCAATACGCAGACGTTCACCGCGAGCGCCCGTTTCACCGGCCTGACGAACAGCCACACCCTGTCGATCAACCAGAACACCGGCTTCCTGTACGTCTCCGGCGCCAACACCTGCAGCAAAGGCCTCACCATCTACGACATCAAGACGCCACTCTCGCTGCGGCAGGTGGCGTGCTACAGCCGGGAGGTCTACTCGCACGAGTCGGTGGTGGTGAACTACGCCGGACCGGACACCAGGTACACCGGCCGGGAGATCGCGTTCAACTACACCGGCCAGGGCAAGCGGTTCCAGATCCTCGACGTCACCGACAAGGCGAGCATCAAGCTGCTGTCCAGCGTCACCCACCCCGGCGCCGGCTTCGTCCACCAGGGCTTCGCCACCAGCGACTACAAGCACATGATCGTCAACGACGAGACGATCAGCACCCGCGGCGGCAGCCCCGACTTCGTCTACAACATCGAACGGCTCGACGCCGCCCGGTACGTGGGCAAGGACGTCGCGGCACGCGGCGAGTTCGTCAACCACAACGGCTACACCGTCGGCAACCGGCACTTCCAGGCGGCGTACCGCGGTGGCCTGCGGATCCTCGACACCACCACCGCCGCCTCGGCCAAACTGCCCGAGGTCGGTTACTTCGACGTCGACCCGGCCTCCAACGCCAGCGGCTACAGCGGCAGCTGGATGGTCCTGCCGTACCTGAAGAACGGGGTCGTCGCCGTGCAGAGCATCGGCGTCGGACTGTTCCTCGTCCGGCCCACCGGAACGGCGGCCGCGAACTGACCGCCCAGCCCACCACCGGCACCGGCCCGCGTCACCGCCGCCTGACGGCGGCGGTGACGCTCGCGGGGTTCCTCGGCGCCGCCTACCTGTTCGCCGACAGCCGCGGCCCGGCCGCCGCGCCGGCCCCGGTGCCGGCCGCCTCGCCGGTCACCTACCACAGCGACGGGCTCTCCGACGCCTACGACGGCTTCCGCGCCGAACCCCTCGCGCTGCCACGCCGCCGCGGCCCCGGCACCGTGTCGCTGCGCGTCACCGGCCCGGCCGGGCCGGTCACCGACTTCCAGCGCGTCCACGACAAACCCGTGCACATGTACGTGCTCCGCGACGACCTGTCCGGTTACCAGCACCTGCACCCCGAGGTCGTGGACGGCGCGTGGACGGCGCCGGTCACCGTCACCGACGGCGGCGCCTACCGCGTCTACCTCGAGTTCGTCCCGCACGGCCGGCCCGCCGGCGCCGAACCCACCGTGCTCGGCGTGCCGTTCGTCATCCCCGGCGACACCACCATGGTCCCGGTCCCGGCGCCGCAGGCCCAGGCGCGGTCCGGCCCGTACACCGTGCGCCGCCTCGACGGCACCACCGACCTGACCTCCGGCACCCATACGGCCCTGCAGTTCCAGGTGCTGCGCGACGGCCGGCCCGCGGCGCTCGAACCGTACCTCGGCGCGTACGCCCACCTCTCCAACTTCGAGGTGCGCACCCAGGGCCTCAAACACCTGCACCCGATCCCCACGAGCGCCACCGGGGACGCACCCGCCGACGGTGTCCTGGCCTTCCACGCCGCCTTCGCCGAACGCGGCGACAAGCGGATGTTCCTGCAGTTCCGCGCCGGCGGCACGGTGCATCAGGTGGCCTTCACCATCTTCACGACCTGAGCCCGCGCGGCCCCCGGGCCAGTCTCTAGGCTGGGGGCATGAAGGTCTTGTCCATCCAGTCCGCGGTCGCCCACGGTCATGTCGGCAACTCCGCCGCCGTGTTCCCCCTGCAGCGCATCGGTGTCGAGGTCGTCCCGACCCCCACGGTCAACTTCTCCAACCACACCGGTTACGGCGCCTGGCGTGGCCCGCTGCTGCCGCCCTCGGACGTGGCCGAGATCCTGCTCGGTGTGGAGGAGCGGGGCGTGTTCCCGCAGATCGACGCGGTCCTGTCCGGATACCAGGGCGGGGCGGGCATCGCGGACGTCATCATCGACGCCGTGCGCCGGGTGAAGGCGGCGAACCCCGCGGCGGTGTACGCGTGCGACCCGGTCATGGGCAACGCCAAGTCCGGGTGCTTCGTCGCGCCCGAGATCCCGCACCTGCTCCGGGACCGGGTGGTGCCGGTGGCCGACATCATCACCCCCAACCAGTTCGAGCTGGGCTTCCTGACCGGCACCGAACCGGCGAGCATCGCGTCCACCCTCGAGTCGGCCGACCTGGCTCGCGCCATGGGCCCGTCGACCGTGCTGGTCACCAGCGTGGAGCGCCCCGACCGGGAGGACGGGGTGATCGAGATGCTGGTCGTGGACGGCACCGGCGCCTGGCTGGTCACCACCCCGCACCTGCCGTTCAAGGCGAACGGCTCGGGGGACGTCACGGCGGCCCTGTTCACCGCGCACTACGTCGAGACCGGCAGCGCGGCGGTGGCCCTGGAACGCACGGCGTCCAGCATCTTCGACCTGATCGACATGACGTACCGCTCCGGCGAGCGCGAACTGCGGCTGGTCCAGGCCCAGGAGTTCTACGCGGCGCCGCGCATGCAGTTCAGCGCCAAACAGGTGCGCTGAGCCGCGCCTGCGCCGCGGCCGGGGGAGTCCCACGAGGAAGAGCGAAGAAATCGTCCGGCCCGGCGCGGGCCGTCAGCCGTTGCCGGTGAAGGCGCCCAGCCGCTCGATCGCCCAGGACAGGGTGATGTCGCGCAGGGCGTCGTCGTCGGCGGCGTACAGGTCGAGGTTCCTGGCCCGGGTGAAGCGGTGCGTGAGCGCCTCGCCGACCTCGACCGGCACGTCGGCGCGGCGCAGCGGCAGGTGCGGGAAGGCGGGCACGAAGCCGGGGTCGCGGCGCAGCGGCCGCGCGCCGGGCACCTCGCGGGCCGGTGGCAGGCCGAGGATCGCGGCGCGGTTGCGGGCGGTGCGGGCCAGCTCGGCGTCCGCCGGACGGCCCTGCTCGATCGTGACCGCCACCTGGCGCATCCCGAAGTTGCTGCAGTTGGTGACGTCGTCGCCGCACACGTTCGGGACGACCAGCAGGTCCAGCAGGGCGACGAACTCGATGTGATCGCCCGGCCGGGCCCGGTTGCGCCGGATCACGGCCTCGCCGCCGGGACCGGTGCCGGTGTGCATGAACAGGTTCAACGACTCGTGGATGTCCCAGGGGCTCAGCCCGTACTCCCGCTGGGCCTCGTTCTGGATCTCCTCGCAGTTGGTGCGGTTGTGCAGGCCGAAGAAGGCGCTGTAGATCAGGCGGCTGCAGAACGGGAACCGGGTGTCGGTCGTCGCGGTGCCGCCGGCGATCGCCATGATCGGCCGCTCCCAGGGCGCGTTCGACCAGAGCACGTCGCCGGGGCCGGGGCGCTGCCCCTGCATGCCCCGGGTGCGGCCGACGTGCAGCCGCTCGCGCCCGTCACGGCGGGAGAAGACGTTCAGGTCGACGCACTGGTGTCCCGCGATCTGACTGATCCTGATCACCTGGCCCGCGTCCACCTCGAACGCCTTCCCGGTGCCGGGTTCGAGAAGGTGCCGGCGCACGGGCGTACGCCGCGGAGGCTCCCGGCGCGCCGGCGGCGTCTCCCCGGACGGTACGTGTGCGGGCGCGTCCCGCAGCGCCGCCCGGACCAGGTCACCGATGTCGCCGAGATGCGCGTCCCGGTCGACGACCGTCTGCAGGAAGTCGCGCTGCTGATGGTTGAGCCGGAGAACGATCACGGCCGGCCGCTTTCCGCGCGCCGGGCCAGCACCGGCCGCAGACCGTGGTTGACCGTGGCGTTGAGCACGATCAGGAGCACCGCCCCGAACATCATCGGGGTGGTGACGAGCGCCCTGGCCCAGTCCGGCATGGTCGCGACCATCGCCTCCGGCAGCCACTGGCCGCCGAGCGCCAGGACGAAAGCGGTGCCCGCCACCGTGAGGTTGAGGTCGTCCCATCGGACCGCGCTCATCATCTGTACGCCGCTCATCGCGATGATGCCGAACAGCACCGTCGACGCGGCGGCCAGGACGGCGCCCGGCAGACCCGCGACGAACGCGCTCACCACCGGCAGGAACGCCAGGGCGATCGCGATGACACCCGCCGCCATCGTGACGAACCGGCTGCCCACGCGTGTCACGCGGACGATGCCGGCGTTCTCCGGGTACGACGCGGTGCCGATCCCGCCGAACAGGGCGCCGGCGACCGAACCCGCGTACTCGGTGAACAGGCCCCGGTTGATCCGGTCCCGGCTCAGTTCGGTGCCGCCCCAGCGGGACACCAGGGTGTACATGCCGACCGCCTCGGCGCTGGACTCCAGGAACGCCAGCAGCATCAGCAGGACCGCCGGCCACTGCACGGCTAACCCGAACGGCAGCCACGCCGGCGGCCCCAGGAACGACACCCCGGACAGGTCGGGGACGCTCCACAACCCGGTCGCCGCCGCCAGCACCGAACCGGCGAGCATGCCGATCAGGACGGCCGCGCGCCGGACCAGCGTGTCACCGCCGAACAGCAGGCAGGCGACCACGGTGAGCAGCGTGACCAGGCCGATCCAGAACAGGTCCCAGCCGTACCCCGGCAAGCCCTCGCTCCCGAACCACCCGGGCAGGCCGAGCGTCGCGAGCTGCGCGCCGATGATGACGCACAGGGTGCCGAAGACCAGCGGATCGGTGGCGAAGCGCAGCACGTGCATCAGCACCCCGAACCGCCGCACCGGGACGGTCAGCCCCATGAAGATCAGGCCCGCCACGATCATCGACCCGAACGCGGCGTCGAGGCCGTACGCCGCCCCGGCCGCGAGCAGGGCGGCGAAGAAGGCGGCGGTCGGGCCCTGCACGATCGGCAGCCGCACGATCCGGCTGGACTGCAGCACGGTGACGACGCCGGCCAGCAGGAACGAGGCCTGGATCATCCTGGTGACGTCGCCGGTGGCGAGGCCGAGCGTGATGCCGATGAGTACCGGGAAGACCCAGATCGCGGAGAGGGTCAGCAGGTGCTGAAGGGCGAAGAGAACAAGTTTGGGCGGTGCGACGCGGTCGTCGAACCCCACGTCCAAGACCCGCCGCTGATCCGCCTCAATATCCATGCCTGTGGATGTTACGGCGATCGTTCCCGCAATGTTCACTTCCGGGGGCCGCTCCCGGTTCGCCGCCGGGGGGACGTTCGAGCGAGGAAGGCACGCTCCTCCGACACCCGGGATCCAGCATGATCTTTCTTGTGGTTCTCACCCTGGCGTTGTTCGGCGCGACGACCTGGTCAGCGCTCGATCAGCCGCTGGCCCGTGACCCCGCCGCCCACCGCCGTCTCACCGGAGCAGGGCTGGCGCTCAGCCTGGTCGCGGCCGTGGCCCTGCTGGCCACCTCGTTCGTCACGCACCCGTGACGTCGATCCGCTGGCTCTCGCCCGTGCCCACGATGATGTGCCGGGGCTGGAAGTCCGGCGGGGTCACGAAGCACATCAGGCCCCGCACCGTTCCCGCCGGGACGTGGCCGTCGAAGCCGTCCGGGCCGCAGTGCTCGGCCGCGACCGGTTCGGCTTTGCCGGAACCGGAGCCGATGAGGGCGAGCGGCACATAGTCCTCGGTCGAGGTGCCGTCGTACGAGGCGTCGAACGGGACCACCAGCACGGTGAAGCCGTTCAGCCACGACGCCGCACCCGCCGGCGCCCCACGCGTGACCGGGCCGGCCACCTGGAGCGTGACGTCGTGGACCTGGAGGGGTTGCCCGGTGCGGACGCCGGTCGCGGGGAAGAACTCGGCGTCGTCGTAGATGCCCATCCCGGTGCTGGCGGGCAGTGTCGGGGCGTCGGCGAGGGCGGCGGTGGAGTTCAGCTGCCAGACGCCGACGATCAGGAAACCGGTGACGGCGGACATGACCAGCGCCGTCCACGGGACCGTGCGGATCGTCCGCCGGACGAGCAGGGCCGTCACCAGCAGGGTGGCGAGAAGGACGACAACCAGGAAGGCGTACGCGTTCGTCCGGTGCGGCTGATACCACTCGTCGGCGGTGCGGACCGCCACGAGCCGGTCGGTGGCCGTGGAGAGCGTGGCGACGACCGGTTCACCGCGCAGGGCGGGCACGCCGGTCCCCAGGTCCAGCGCCCGCCCGTCGTCGGCGCGGGCCAAGGTCCGCTGATATTCGAATCCGTCCTCGTCGAGGTCTGCCACGTTGGCGGTGACGACCGCGGGCACCCGCGCGTCCGCCGTCAAGTTGTCGACCAGGGCGATGCCGAGCGTGGCCACCGCGGCGCCCGGCACCAGGGCGAGCAGGACGAAGAGAAGCTGCAACGAGGTGATCGATCCCGGTCGCTGCGACAGGTCACGCAGAGTCGGTGGGCCGGCGGCGTACCTCTCGGCGAAGGCCTGCATGCGCGTCAGATTAGATCTCCGCCGCAAGACCGGGGGACGCGGCTGCCCGCCACCGCCCGGAGTGGTCCGGGCGGTGGCGGGCGGTGCTGTCAGCCGGCGAGGTGTTTGCGGGCGAAGGCGATGTTGTGCGGCAGCGCCTGGCTCCACACGTTGTGGCCGGTGGCGTAGTGCCGGTAGGTGACGTCCGCGCCGTGCAGCCGCATCTCGGTGACCTGGAGGTCGGTCAGGAACGGGAAGGCGGTCAGGTCGAAGCGGCCCTGGTTCACCAGCACAGGCGCGTCGAAACCGGACACCGGGAGCCGTGTGACGTCCCGCAGCACGGCCGGGAACGGGCCGGTGTTGAGCGGCTTAGCCAGCATCTTGCCGATCGAGGCGCCCTGCGTACGGGTGTTCATGTCGAAGTAGCACAGCCGGTGCGCGTCGTCGACGATCGCCCGGCCGAGCGGGGTCAGGTAGGCGTCGAGGTCGAAGTCCGGGCGGGCCGTCTCGAGTCCGGCAAGGATGTAGGAGACGTAGGTCGTGTAGTCCGGCGCGGGCAGCGGCGGGATGTACGGCCCGGCCAGCGGGATGTAGCCCTCGACCTTGGTGGCCGGTGCGTCCGCCATGGCGGCGGCGAGCCGGAGTTCGGGCGCCCGCTCGGCAGCCTTGGCGGCGGTGGCGAGGGTGGCGTGGCCGCCCTGCGAGATGCCGTTCACCACGTACTCGGTGGACAGCACCGGAGCCGCCGACCGCGCCGCCCGCACGGAGTCGATCACGGCGTTGGCCTCGGCGGTGGCGTCCAGGTAGGCGTGCGAGCCTTCGGTGCCGATGCCGATGTACTCGGTCGCGACGAACGCGAACCCGGCATTGATCCACGGGGTCACCACGTTGACGTCCGCGGCCGCCGTACCGTAGTCGTCGGTGTAAGCGCAGTCGTCGCCGAGCCCGGCGGTGACGTGGGCGTTGGCAAGAATCGGCCAGCCGCCCGCCGGGGCGGTGCCGGTCGGCACGTAGATGGTGGCGAGCGCCTGACGCGGCTGGTCGAGCGAGTCACGGGTCCAGTAGGTGATCGACGTCGCGGTGCTGCCGGGCGCCTCCTTCCCCGGTAGCGGGGTTGTCGCGATCACCGCGCCGGGGGCACCGCCCGGTGCGGCGGCCGACGTTCCCGGTGCGGCGGCCGTCGTGCCCGGTGTGGCGGCCGACGCGGGGACGGGCAGCCCGAGCGCCAGCAGCGGGCTCAGTGTCAACGGCACGACACGGCGAAGGGAGCGCAACGACATCACTCGTTTCTGTTTCACGGAGGCCGACCACGCGGCCGTTGGCCGGAATGTCCGCCAACATCCTGTTAGGTTAGGCAAACCTAACATGGGTAAGCATGGAGGCGTGCCGCCACCCTCCCCGGGCGTGACGCTGGGCGGAGGCGCCGGCGGTCAGGTCGCTGTCGGGTTGGAGGGCTCGACATTCGAATGCGCACACGCCAATAGAGGTTTACCGGTAAACGTGTTACGGGCTGGCAGTCACCGCCCGATTGCTCGGGACCGGCCGCTGCCGTCTGCCCTCGGCCCGGGCTTCCGGCCGCGACTCCGTCTACGCCTCGGCCCGGGCTTCCAGCCGCGACTCCGTCTACGCCTCCGCCTGGGCTTCCACGCGCGCCTCCGCCTCGCCGAGATGTTGATCTGCTAGCGCTACGAAATCGCTGTGATCATGGGGTCTGAACCGCGATTTCGCATCGCTAGCAGATCAACACCGCCGTGCGAACCTGACGCAGCCGACCGTGGTCGCAGCGCGAAAGGACTCACCTTCCCTGAGGTTTACCGGTCAACTCCGCCTGCCGTGCCGGCCCCCGTCGGCGTGGTTCGTCGGTCAACTTGAGCCGCCCTGAACCGACCTTCCTCGGGCAAACGGTTCACCGGTCGGTATCGGCCCGGCGGATGCGCGAACCGCCGAGGCCGCGAACCGCCGAGGCCGCGAACCGCCGAGGCCGTGCACTGTCCGGGAGGATCGGGGCATGAATGACGACTCGTGGCAGGACCTCGATCCGGTGGTGGCGATGGGTGCGGGGGGCGCCGTGCCGGAAACGGTGACGGTGGCGGGCGCAACCGTGCGGATCGAGGCGTACCTGTGGCGCGACTTCATGCCGATCTGCCCGCCCGACGGGCAGCCGCTCATCGCTTCCGTCCGGATCCTCGCCGAGCCGGCTGCTCTGCCGGCGACGCTGCGGGCCGATCGGATCGTCGTCGTGCACGGTGGCGAGGTGTGGGTGGCGCCGCTGGTCGAGGAGTATCCCGGCTCGCGCGAGGCGGCCGGGTTCCAGGTCGTCGCCCGGAACGGGCCGAAGTGGGACCCGAACGTGACGGTGGACGTCGTGGTGGAGCTGCGGGACGAACAGAGGTACGTGGTCGGTGCTTCCGGCGTGTTGATCCACGAGACGAGCTGAGCGGGGTCCGGGGTTGGCGGTACTTCGACCCCGTACGAAACTAGCGTCTGAAGGTTTTTGCCTATAGCCTTTAGGTTGTCGCTGACGCTCACCGAGGAGGACGACGTGGCTCGCGCCGGACTTACCCGTGCCCGCCTCGCGCTGGCCGCTGCCGAGCTGGCCGACCAGGCCGGGTTCGAGCACGTGACGCTGTCGGCGGTGGCCCGGCACTTCGACGTGAAGGTGGCGAGCATCTACTCCCATGTGGCGAGCGCGCACGATCTCAAGACCCGGATCACGCTGCTCGCCCTGGACGAGCTGGCCGACCGGCTGGCGGTCGCCCTGGCCGGTCGCGCCGGCAAGGACGCGCTGGCGGCGTTCGCCGAGGTCTTCCGGAACTACGCGCGTGAGCACCCCGGCCGTTATGCCGCCACCCGCTACCGGCTCGACGGCGCCACCGCCGCCGCCAGCGCCGGGCCCCGGCACGCGGAGATGAGCCGGGCGATCCTGCGCGGCTACGACCTGACCGGGGTGGACCAGACGCACGCGGTCCGCCTGCTGGGCAGCGTCGTCCACGGCTTCGTGAGCCTGGAACTGGAGGGCGCGTTCAGCCACAGCGCACCCGGTAGCGACGTCAGCTGGTCACGCAGCCTGGACGCGCTGGACTTCCTGCTCCGCAACTGGCCGGCACCCGCAACTCCCGCAGATCCGATCGAGGAACCATGAACATCACGGCGATCACCCCCGAACTGGTACGCGGCGCGCTCGACCTCGAACGCACCGCACGCGGACTGCTGCCGCACCGGTTGCCCGCCTGGGCCCGCGCCCAGAACACCGATGGGCAACTGTCCATGGCGGAGTCCCATCCGTCCGGCGTGCGGCTGGCCTTCCGCAGCCGGGCCACCGCCATCGAGCTGGACACGATGCCGACCCGCCGGGTCTACCCGGGCGTCCCGTCGCGGCCGGACGGGCTTTACGACCTGGTGGTCGACGGCCGGCTGGTCGAGCAGGCCGGCGTCACCGGCGGTGACGCCCTGGTGGTCGACCTGGCCACCGGCGCCGTGGAGCACCGCGCCGGCGAACCGGGCACGTTGCGCTTCACCGGCCTGCCCGAGCACGAGAAGGACATCGAGATCTGGTTGCCGCACCGGGAGACCACCGAGCTGATCGCGCTGCGCACCGACGCGCCGGTCGAGCCGGCCCGCACGGACCGGCCCGTGTGGCTGCACCACGGCAGTTCGATCAGCCACGGCTCCGACGCTGCCGGCCCGAGCACCACGTGGCCCGCGCTCGCCGCCGCGATCGGCGGGGTCGAACTGCTCAACCTGGGGTTCGGCGGCGGCGCGCTGCTCGACGCGTTCACCGCCCGGACCATGCGCGACACGCCCGCCGACCTGATCAGCGTCAAGATCGGCATCAACCTCGTCAACGCCGACCTGATGCGGATGCGCGCCTTCACCCCCGCCGTGCACGGGTTCCTGGACACCGTCCGGGACGGACACCCGGAGACCCCGCTGCTCGTCGTCTCCCCGATCCTCTGCCCCATCCACGAGGACACCCCCGGCCCCGGCGCGTTCGACACCGAGGCGCTCGGCCGTGGCGAGCTGCGCTTCGTCGCGACCGGTGACCCGGCGGAGGCCGCCCGCGGCAAGCTGACCCTGCGGACCATCCGCGCCGAACTGGCCCGACTCGTCGCCCAGCGGGCCAGGGACGACGCCAACCTGTTCTTTCTGGACGGTCTGACGCTCTATGGCGAGGGCGACGCCGGCGCGCTGCCGCTGCCCGACCGGCTGCACCCGGACGCGGCCACGCACCGGCTGATGGGTGAACGCTTCGGCGCGTTCGCCTTCGGCGCCGGCGGACCCTTCGGCCGGGCACGGCAGTAAGGCAAGCAGGGCACGGCAGTAAGGCGACCGATGGCGGCGGCCGTGGCCGGGGGCAGGCTCGGAACCAGCGAGTGCGGGGCCCTCCCGCACCGCGCACCACGGAGGTTCCGCATGTCCTTCCCCACGTCCCGGCTCGCCCTGGCCGGCGTCCTCGCCGCGTCCGCACTGGCCGTCATCCCGGCCGCCGCGTCGGCCGCGACGCCGGTCACCGCCGGCGTCCCGGTCGCCGCGAGCAAGCCGGCTCACTCGGTGAAGCCGACGATCGTGCTGGTGCACGGCGCCTGGGCCGACGCCTCCGGCTGGAACGGCGTCACGAAGCGGCTGCAGGCCAAGGGCTACACCGTCGTCGCGCCGCCGAACCTGCTGCGCAGCCTCGACGAGGACTCGGCGTACCTGAAGAGCTTCCTCGCCACGATCAGCGGCCCGATCGTGCTGGTCGGTCACTCCTACGGCGGCGCGGTGATCACCAACGCGGCCACCGGCAACCCGAACGTGAAGTCGCTCGTCTACATCTCCGCCTACGCACCGGATCAGGGTGAGACGATCGCCGAGGCCGGCGCGCTCGCCGGCGGCGACAACTCGGTGCTGGTTTCGCACCTGATCAAGCGGCCGTACCCGAACGCTTCCGGCGCCGTCGACACGACAGTGGACCCGGCGTGGTTCCCGAAGCTGTTCGCGGCGGACGCCCCGCTGAGCGAGACCAAGCTGATGGCGACCCAGCAGCGGCCGCTGTCGTCGGCGGCCTTCGAGGGCGAGACCGGTGTGCCGGCGTGGAAGAGCATCCCGGCGTACTACCTGGTCTCGCTCGACGACAAGACCATTCCGCCGGTCGCCGAGAAGGCGATGGCGGCGCGGGCCGCGAAGGGCCGGACCGTCGAGATCCACAGTTCGCACGCCGCGATGGTGGCGCACCCGGCCCAGGTCACCGACCTGATCCTGCGGGCTGCTGCCTGACCGTCGGCGCGAAGGTGGCGGCGTGCAGCTCGTGGCGGCTGCGGATGCCGGTCTTGCTGTAGACCCGCGACAGGTGGGTGGCGACCGTCCGCGCGGAGATGAACAGCCGCTCCGCGATCGCCCGGTTGCTCAGACCCTGCGCGGCCAGCGCCGCCACCTGCGTCTCCTGCGAGGTCAGGGCCACACAGGCGGAACGGCCCGCGACCGGGGCGGGCGGTGAACCCACCGCGATCTCGCGGGCGGCGATCCCGGCGGCGTCACGGGCGCCGATCTCGAGGAAGATCTTCTGGGCGTACGAGAGTGCCGTTCGCGCCTCACGCACACCACGGTGGCGGCGCAGCCACACGCCGTGGTGCAGGTGGACGACGGCATTCTCGTACGGCCATCGCGGGCCGTCCGCCTCGCCGGCGGCCAGCCGGAAGTGTTCCCCGGCGTCCTCGTCACCGGCCAGCAGCGCCTCGCTGAGCCGCAGCAGGACCCGCATCCGGGCGCTCGGCCGGTCACCGGCGTCCCGCGTGACCGCGTCGACGACGGTCCGGGCGTCGCCGTGCCTGTCGCAGCGGACCGCCGCCCCGGCGAGTTCCGCCACCGATCGTGGTGACAGGTGCGGGTGCACCGGGCGGCCGTCCGGGTCGAACATGGCGCGCAGATAGCGGTAGCCGTTGGTGTGGTCGCCGCCGCCGATGCAGGCCAGGCCGGCCGCCCGGAGCAGCCGGACGTGGGTGGACAGGTTCTCCCGCACGTCCAGCTGCTGCCACGCCTGCTGGGTGAGGTGCAGAGCCTGTGCGTGCTCCCCGCGCAGGGCGTGCAGCAGCGCGCGCAGGGAGGCGAGGCCGACGCTCAGGGCGGGCAGGCCGGTGGCCGTGCGGGGGTCGGCGTACCGGTCGGCCTGCTGCCACTCGCCGGCATCGATCAGGGCGGTGACCAGGGCGATCACCGAGCCGCCGGCGGGTGCGAAGTGTTCCGGCCGGGTGCCGCCGGTCAGCGCCCGGGTCAGTGCCCGGGCGGCGAGGCTGCTCTCGTCCTCCGCCCAGGCGATCAGCCCGAGCTGCATCAGGCGGGTCCGGCCCCGCGGGTCGAGCGGCTCGCCCGGCGGCGGGACGGTGATGCTGCGGCAGAGTTCCCGGCCGTGATGTGCCGATGGGTCGATGACCGTGCGGACGACCGTGGCGGCCACCGGGTCGGCCGTGGTGCCGGCGGCCTCCAGCATCCGGATCAGCCCGGCCCGGTGTTCCCGCTCGCCGGTGAGCCACGCGATCGAGGCGGCGATCACGGCCAGGTTCAGGGCGTGCCGCGGATCCGCTGCCGGGCCGACGTCGTGGGTGGCGAGCAGGATGTCGTACGCCTCCCGGTGCCATCCGGCCCAGAGCATGGCGGCGGTGGTCGATCCGGCGGCCTCGGCCAGCAGATCCGGGTCGTCGGTGAGCCGGCACAGCTCGGCGTGCAGTTCGGCCACCCACTCGGTGTCGCGCAGGTCGCGGGCGTCCGCGACGGCCCGGACGAGCCGGCGCGCCGCGTCGGCGGGTGCGGGGGAGCGCAGCGCCGCCTTCCACATGGCGGTGGTCGCCTCGTACCGGTCGCCGCGGTCCCGGAAGACGGCGGCCGCGGCTTCGGCAGCGGCGGCCACCTCTTCGTCGGTGCCGGGGGCGGCGGCGAGTTGCAGTGCCCGGTGCTCCGGATGAGCGGTGAGCGCAACGGCGAGATCCTGGTGGGCGCGCAGGCGCTCATGGGCGGGGACCGCCCGGTAGGCGGCCTCGGCGGCCAGGGGGTGGGCGAAGGCGAGCCCGGCGGCGGTGAAGGTGACCAGACCGGCCTCGACCGCGGGCTGCCAGTCGCCGGGCCCGGACCCGGCCGGAAAGATCAGCGCCGGATCGCCGGGCCCGGACGCGGTGGGGGACATCAGCGCCGGGTCGCCGGAGCCGGACGCGGTGGGGAAGATCAGCGCCGGGTCGCCGGGCCCGGACGCGGTGGGGAAGATCAGTGCTGGGTCGCCGGGTAGCAGGGCGGCGGCGCGCAGCAGCAGGGCCCGGGTGGGCGCGGGCAGTGCGGTGAGCGTCTCGGTGGTCTCGGCGAGGAGGCCGCCGCACGGGGGGACACTGTGCCCGAGTTCGACGAGCGCCGCCGGGTTGCCGGCGGCCAGGTGCAGGATCTCGGCACGCCGCTGCGCCGTGGTGACCGGGTTGCGGTCGGTGAACAGCTGGGTCGCGGCGTCGGGTCGCAGGGGCGGCAGACGCAGCACCGGCAGCGCCGCGAGCATGGCCGGGACGGGTTCCCGGGTAGCGACCAGCACGGCGACCCCGGGGCAGCCGGACACCCGGGCCAGCAGGCCGAGCACGTCCGGGCCGAGGCGATCGGCGTCGTCCGCGATGATCAGGATCGGTGACGTGGCGGCGGACGCGACGATTGCCGCCCGGACCACGGACGGCAGGTCCTCGTCGCTGATCGGCCGGGCGTCCGGTTCCAGGCCGATCGCGGCCCGGGCCGGCCCGCTGACCTGTGGCGGCAGTCCCGGCAGTTCCTGGCGCAGGGCCAGCAGGATCTGCCGGAACGGCCGCCGGCCGGCCGGGGAGGTGCCGTGCAGCCGGACGACGCGGTGCCGCCCGGCGTCCCGGGCCAGTTGCGTGCCGGCGAGCAGCAGGCTGGACTTGCCGGCGCCCCGAGGCCCGGTGACAAGCAGCGCCGCGGTGTCCCCGGGCAAGGCGATGTCGCCGGGCGCGGTGGTCAGCAGCCGGGCGACGCGGGCGAGTTCGGTGTCGCGCCCGATCAGGCGGTGGCCGGACGGCAGGGAGATCATCGGTCAGGCTCCGATCGGCAGCGTCGCGGTGGTGTCGTCGATCAGGGCGCGCAACTGGTGCCGGTTGCCCACGCCGAGTTCCGCGTAGATGCGGTACAGGTGGGAGCCGACGGTGCGCGGCGAGAGGAAGAGGCGTTCGGCGATCTGCCGGTTGCTCAGTCCGCTGACCGCCATCCGGGCGATCATCTGCTTCTGCGCGGAGAGGTCGGCGAACTTGCCGGTCCGCGGCGCCGGTTCACCGGCCGGCAGCAGGCCGACCGGGAGACTGCGCTGCGACTGGTCGGCGTGGGCCCGCGCGCCGAGCCGCAGGAAGACGTCGCGGGCCGCCAGCAGGTGCGGCCGGGCCTCGTGGACACGGTGCCTGCCGCGCAGCCAGAGACCGTAGTTGAGCTGCGCCTCGGCGAACTCGAGCGGCCAGTGGAGCGTACCCGCCGGGTTGCCGACGGCCTGCCGGAAGTGGTTCTCGGCCCCGGGTGTCCCGTCGAGCAGGGCGGCGGAGTGTGCCAGCAGCATCGCCATCCGCGCGGTCGGCACCGGACCGACGGCCTGCCGGCAGCGCTGAAGGATCCGGCGTGCCTCGGCGGCGTGCCCGGTGCGCGCGGCGGTCAGCGCCAGCTGTGGCAGCGAACGCGGGCCGAGGAAGTAGTGCCGTGGCTCGCCGTCCTCGTCGAAGATCTGCCGGAAGTGCGCGTACGCCTGCTCGTGGTCGCCTGCGGCCAGTGCGCCGAGGCCCGCCGCGCGCCCGGTGAGGGTGTCCACGAACGTGGTGCCGGGCAGCGTCGGGATGCCGGCCGGCCGAGGTGCGTGCTGGTCGTGGCGCAGCGCCCGGATGGTGGCACGCAGCACCGGCACCACGGTCTCCAGCAGCGGTACCCGGCGGACCGCCGCCAGCTGGTCGGCCTCGTCCAGGAGCCGGTCGACGTCGGCCCACCGCCCGCAGTCGATCATGGCGACGACCAGCAGGTGCAGCGGGGTCATCGCGATGCCCGGGGATCCGGCGCGGGACCCGGCGGACCACGCGGAGTACAGGTCGGTGGCGGCCCGGGCGGAGTCGTCCCGCATGAACGCGAGCGTGCCCGAGGCGGTGAGCTGGAGCGGTTCGGCCCGGACCGCGCCGATCGGGTGCACCGGGGAGGCGGGCGTCGCGTACCGGGCCGGATCGCTGATGGCCAGGACCGCGGCCCGGGCGGCGGCCGGGTCCACCATCGGGCGCCGGCCGGCGAGCGGGGCCGCCGGACGCCCGGGCCGCACCAGGTCCAGCAGCCCGGGCAGTTGCTCGCGGTGGGCCGGCACCCCTGTCGACAGCGCCGCACCCGCACTGATGCAGATCGCCAGCAGGGCGATCTGCTCGTCGCGGGGCCGGCGCCGCACCGCCCGGCGGGTGATGTCGAACGCCTGCCACGGCCGGGCCGACTGCATCAGCGCGAACCCGGCACCGCACGCGGCGATGGCTGCTGTGTCGGCGTCGGACGTGGCCGCGGTGGCCTTCTCGTACAGCTCGATGGTCCACTCCGGTTCGCCGCTGCACCAGGCGGCGAAGACGGCCCGGGCGTAGCGGCGGGCGGCGTGCTCGTCGTCGGGGCTGCGTTCCGCCGCCGACTGCAGCACGGTCGCCGTGGCGAAGTCGGCGGCGCCGCGGGTGGCCGCCTCGAGCGTGGCGGCCAGGGCCTCGTCCGGTTCGGCGCTGATCTCGGCCAGGTGATGGGCCCGCCGGTACGGGTCCGGCGTGACCGCGGCCAGCCGTCGGTGGGCCGCCGGCACGTCCCCCGGAGTGCGACCGGCCGCGCAGGCGACCCGGGTCAGCGGGCTGCGGAACCGCACCGTGCCGTTGCGGATCGCGATGAGTCCGGCCCGCTCGGCCGGTGCCCAGTCGCTCAGGTCACCCGCGGCACCGGCGGCCGCGGTGAGGGTGTCGACGTGCTCGGCCTCGTCGGCGAGCGCCGCGTGCAGCAGCAGCGACCGGGTGATCGGGGGCAGCGCCAGCACCGGGGCGGCCGCCGCCGGGGGCAGCGCCGCGGCGTCACTGAACAGCCGCAGGGCCAGCGGGTTGCCCGCGCCCCGGCGCAGCACGTCGCGGCGCTGCCGGGCGGTCATCGGCACCGCCCAGCTGTCGAGCAGGCGGGCCGCGCCGTCCTCGCTGAGCGGCCGGAGCCGGTACCGCGGCAGGTCGGCGGTGAACTCGGACGGCACCGCGTGGTCGGGCGCGGCCGAGAGCAGCACCACGCGTTCGGTCGAGAGGTGCCGGGAGATTTCGGTGAGCAGCCACAGCGACAGGCGGTCGGCCTCGTGGATGTCGTCCGCCACGATCAGCGCGGGCGCGTCGGTGCCCAGGTGTTCCAGGGCCAGCAGCAGCGCGGTGACCAGGGCGGTCTCGTCGACGGATGCGCCCGGGTGGGGTTCCCGTAGTGCGGCCAGCGACCGGCGCAGGTGCGGTGGCAGCCCGGCCGGGTCGACGCCACCCGGGCCGGTCAGGGACTGCCACAACCCGAACGGCCGGTTCGTGGCGCCGCCCAGGACCCGGACCCGGAATCCGCGGCGGCGGGCGTGTGCGGTGACCGCGTCCAGCAGGCTCGACTTGCCGATGCCGGTGTCCCCGCAGACGAACAGCGACACCGGCCCGCGGTCGACGGCGTCGACCACCGCCGTCAGATGTGCCAGTTCGCGTTCCCGCCCGACAAGTGCTGTGCCGTTGCCCGTCATCGTCGCCCGCCCCCTCCGTGCCGAACCGGCCGAGGCATCAGTGCATCACCGCGGCGGCGGCCGGACCATGAAGAAGAGAGGCAGTTCCGGACTTCTGCCGGTACGGCACCGGCCGGGAGCGACGGGCGCCCTGCCGGTACGGCGCCGGCCGGGAGCGACGGGCGCCCTGCCGGTACGGCGCCGGCCGGGCGCGACGGGCGCCCGGCCGGTCCGCCGGTCAGCCGTCGATGGTGGCGAGGGCTTCGCGGATGATGCCGGCGACCTCGGCGGGGTGCGACAGCATGACGAGGTGCGACGAGTCGATCTCGGTGACCTTGGCGCCGGCGCGCTGGTAGCCGAACCGCTCGACCTCGGGGTTGATGGTGTGGTCCGAGGAGGAGACGACGCCCCAGGACGGCTTGGTCCGCCAGGCGGCGACCGGTGCGGGCTCGCCGAAGGCCAGGCCGGTCAGCGGGCGCTGCGAGACGGCGAGGACCTGGGCCAGCCCGGGGTCGATGTCGTGGGCGAACACGGCCGGGAACTTCTCGATGTCGACGCTGACGTCGGTGCCGTCCTCGGCGCCCTCGATCGGGAACTTCGTGTAGACCAGGGCGGACGCCAGGTCCGAGTCGGGGAAGCCGCCCTGCAGCTGACCCAGGCTCTCACCCTCGGCCAGGGCGTAGCCGGACAGGTAGACCAGGCCCTTCACGTTCTCCTCGGCGCCGGCCACGGTGATGACCGCGCCGCCGTAGGAGTGCCCGACGAGCAGCACCGGCCCGTCGATGCCGCGCACGATCGAGGCGATGTAGGCGGCGTCGCCGGTCAGGCTGCGGTTCGGCACGGCCGGGGCGAGCACCTTGATGCCGCTGCCCAGCAGCTCCGGGATGAGCTTGGCGAAGCTGGAGGCGTCGGCGAAGGCGCCGTGCACGAGTACGACGGTGGCCATGGGGTTCTCCCTCTACGAGGTCGTGGGTTACGCCTCGAAGTCTTTCCGCCCGGCACCCCGCTGCCATCCGTCAACCGACCGCTCCGGCGCCCGCCGCCGCGTCACACGTCGTCGCCTCGGATCTCCGCCTCGCTGACCCGGGTCGGCTCCAGCACCCGGTGCAGGAACTCGCGGGTCCGCGCCTCGCGGGGCGCCCCGAAGACCTGCTCCGGCGGGCCCTGCTCGACGATCACGCCGCCGTCCATGAAGACGACCCGGGAGGCGACCTCGCGGGCGAACGCCATCTCGTGGGTGACCACGAGCATGGTCATCCCTTCGGCGGCCAGGCCGCGCATGACCGCGAGCACCTCGCCGACCAGTTCCGGGTCGAGGGCGCTGGTCGGCTCGTCGAAGAGCATCAGCTCCGGGTCCATCGCCAGCGCCCGGGCGATCGCGGCACGCTGCTGCTGCCCGCCGGACAGCTGCGCCGGGTACGCCGCCGCCTTGTCGACGAGACCGACGCGTTCCAGGTTCTCCGTGGCGATCCGGGCGGCCTCGGCACGGCCACGCTTGAGGACCCGGCGCTGGGCGATGGTGACGTTCTCCCGGACGGTGAGGTGACCGAACAGGTTGAACTGCTGGAAGACCATGCCGATGCGCCGGCGTACGGCGTCGATGTCACAGTCCGGGTCGGTGACGTCGACACCTGCCACGTGGATCGTGCCGGAACTCGGCTCCTCCAGCAGGTTCACACAGCGCAGCAGCGTGGACTTGCCGGAACCGGACGGGCCGATCACGCAGACGACCTCGCCCGGCTCGACCGCCAGATCGATGCCGCGCAGCACCTCCAGGGCGCCGAACGACTTGTGCAGCCCCGCGATCTCGATGGTGGACAGCTCGCTCACCTTTCCCTACTCGCCCGGCGCTCCAGCGCCCGTACCACCTGCGACAACGGCAGCGTGATCACCAGGTAGAGCAGCCCGGCCACCACCAGCGGCGTCGGGTTGACCCGGGTGTTGAGCGCGTCACCGGCGAACTTGGTCAACTCGATCGTCGCCGGGGTGACGCCGAGGACGTACACCAGGGAAGTGTCCTTGGTCAGCAGGATGATCTCGTTGGTCAGCGGTGGGATGACGATGCGGAACGCCTGCGGCAGCACGATGGAGATCATCGCGCGGACATGCGACATGCCGAGCGTACGGGCAGCCTCGAGCTGACCCTTCGGAACCGCCTGAATGCCGGCGCGGATGGTCTCCGCCATGTACGCCGCGGCGGTCAGCCCGAGACCCACCGTGACCGAGCCGTAGACGCCGCCCGGGATCTCCCGGTCCGGGAACGCCAGCGGCACGCCGTACCCCACCATGAACAGCACCAGCAGGGCGGGCAGTCCGCGGAACAGCTCGATGTAGGCGGTGGCGACCCAGCGGTACGGCAGGATCGACGACAGCCGCATCAGCGCCAGGATCAGCCCGAGCGTCAGACCGAAGACGAACGCGAGCAGGGTGTAGACGATGGTGTTGCGCAGCGCGACGGTGATCGCCTCGGGGAACATGCTCCGGGCGACGTCGAGCCGGAAGAAGGCCTCGGACAGCCGTCCCCAGTCGGCGGCACCCAGCGCACCCGCGATCACCAGCGCGAAGACGATGTAGCCGGCTACGCGGACGATCCGCTGCCGCCGGCGGCGACTCAGTTTCATCGGCAGGATCAGCTGGCCGGCTTCTCGCCGATCCACTCCGCATAGATCTTGTCGTACGTGCCGTCGCCGCGGGCCGCCGTGATCGCCTGGTTGACGGCTTCGAGCAGCTTCGCGTTGCCCTTCTTGACGGCGAAACCGTACTGCTCGCCGGTGTCGAAACCGGCCGCGACCTCGACCTTGCCGGGGTTCGCCTTGATGTACTCGTTCCAGACCGGCAGGTCGTTGACGGCCGCCTCGACCTGGTTGGTCGCCAGCGCCTGCTGCAGCGCGGCCAGATCCCGGTAGGACACGACCTCGATCTTGAGGCCCTTCTCCTTGACCGTGGCGTTGATGTACTCCTCGCCGGTGGTCCCGCCCTGCACGCCGAGCCGCTTGCCCGCGAGCTCCTCCAGCGTGGCGACCTTCTTACCGGTCACCACGGCGAGGGCCTGGGTGGCGTCGAAGTACGGCTCCGAGAAGTCGAGCACCTGCTTGCGCTCGTCGGTGATCGTCATGCCGGCCGCGGCCACGTCACACTTGCCGGAGTTCAGGTCCGCGCCCGACTTGATGCCCTCGAACGGCGTGTCCACGATCTCCTGCTTGACGTTCAGCTTCGCGGCGACCAGGTCGATCAGCGCCACGTCGAAGCCGACCACCTTGCCGCTGGCGTCCTTCGCCTGGAACGGCGCGTACGGCAGGTGGGTGCACGTGGTCAGCACACCCGACTTCACCAGCGCCACACCGGTCTCGGTGGTGCCACCGGTATCTTCCTTGGCGCAACCGGTGATGCCGATCGCCAGGATCGCGGAGGCCGTCAGCGCGGCCGCCTGACGAGCGTTCGCCCGTATGTTCATGTCGTTCTCCCTGGTCCTCGGCCCACGCGGGTAAGTAGGTCAGGACAGCCTAAAACATGGAGATCCATACCCAACCATCGCGGTAGGCGAAAAAGGTTCGCCCCTCGAGCCGCCGCGCCGCGCGGGGATCCCGGTAGGATCCGGCGTCCGCCGGTGCCGCCGCAGGGAGAACCTGGTGAAACGTACGCTGTTCCTCCTGCTCCTGCTCGCCCTCGGCGGCGGCTGGCTGATCGCCGGCGCCGGTCCCGGTCCGAGCCGGGCGCATGTCACCTCCGCCGGGGTGCCGCTCGAGGTGGTGCGCCCGGCCGGGGACGGGCCGCACCCGGGTGTCGTCGTCGCGCACGGCTTCTCCGGCTCCGCCACGTTGATGGCGCCGTTCGGTGACACCCTGGCGGCCCGCGGTTACGTGGTCGTCCTGCTCGACTTCGCCGGCCACGGCGCCAGCACGCGGCAGCTGCCCGACCAGGCCGCCGGCACCGACGAGTCCACCGAGGCCCTGCAGCGGGACCTGAGCGTGGCGGTGGCCCACCTGCGCTCGCTGCCGGACGTCGACGCGTCCCGGGTCGCGCTGGTCGGGCACTCGATGGGCGCGGGCGCCGTCACCCGGTACGCGGCCGCCCACCCCGACGTGACAGCGACCGTGGCGATCTCCCTGCCGGACGCGGTGGTCGCCTCCGCGGAACGCCCGGCCCGGCTGCTCACGATCGCCGGTGCGCTCGAGTTCCCCGGGTTCCGCGAGGTCGCCACCGACGTCGCCGCGCAGCGCGACGACCGCGCGGTCCGCATCGTCCCCGGCGTGGAGCACATCACCGTCCTGTACGCCCCGCAGACGCACCGGGAGACGGTGGCGTGGCTGGACCGGGCGTTCGGCGGGCCGCGCACCGACGGTGCGATCCCGTTCCCCGGCCGGCGGCTGGCGGGCACGGTCCTGCTGGTGCTGGCGTTCGTCCTCGCCTTCCCACCGTTCGTGGCCCAGCTCGCGGGCACGACAACCGACCCGCGCCGGCCGGCTCGTCCGGAGCCGGTGGCGAGCCGCCTCATCGGAGCGGTCCGGGTCGCGGCGGTCACGGCGGTGGCGGCGGGCGCCGGCGCGGTGGCGGCCCGGTTCCTGCCCACGGCGCAGTTGCCGCTGGCGGTCGCCGGCTACGTCATCGGGTACGCGGCCGTGACGGGAGCGCTGCTTCTGGCGTACGCGGCCTGGCGTCCCACCATCGCGAACCGGCCCGCTCCGGTGACGGCCCGTCCCCGCCTGCTGCTGACCGTTCCGTACGCGGTGCTCGCGATAGTCGTACCGGTGCATCTGGGAATGACCCACGCCCTGCCCGTCGGTGACCGCTGGTGGCTGCTTCCGATCGTCTGGGCAGCGTTCGCCCTGCTCGCCTTCGCCACCGAACGCGTCACCGCCGCCGAGCCGTTGCGCCTGCTGGCCGTCGCGGCGGTCGTCGTGGTCGTCCTGGCCGCCGCGGCCGTCGTCGGCCTGACGCACGGTTTCGTCACCCTGGCCCTGTTCCCTCTGGTCGGCCTGATGCTCTGGCAGGCGTTGTGGAGCTTCTTCCTCAACCGGTCGGGCGTCGCGACCGGGTTCATCGCGGTCACCGGCTCGGTCGTCGTGGCGTGGCCGCTGGCGGTCGCCCTGCCCCTCTCCGCGTCGTGATCGCGGGTGCCGGCGCCGCGTCGCCCTGCGGCGGACCGGGTGATGGCGGACAATCACCGCATGTTTGTGATCAGGGAACGGTTCTTCTCGATCGGTGACGACTTCGACGTGCTGGACGAGCACGGCACGAAGGTCTACCACGTCGACGGCAAGGTGTTCAGCGTCCGGGGCAAGGTCGTCATCGAGGACCCGGCGGGCAACGAGGTCGCGTCGGTGCACCGCCAGCTCGTCGCGCTGCGGCCCACGTACGAGATCCAGGTCGGCGGCGAGAAGGCCGCCGAGGTCCGCAAGAAGCTGTTCACGCCGTTCCGCGACAAGTTCACCATCGACGTGCCCGGCCCGGACGACCTGGAGATGAAGGGTGACCTGCTGGACCACGAGTACGTGATCGAGCAGGGCGGCGCCGAGGTCGCGTCGGTCTCCAAGCGCTGGCTGACGGTCCGCGACACGTACGCGGTGAAGGTCATCCCCGGCGTCGACCCCCTGCTGATCATCGGCAGTGTGCTCGCGCTGGACCTGGCACTGGACCGGGAGGCGGACAAGAAGGGGCCCGGCAAGAACGACTGAACGGCCGCCGCCCGTTGCCGGCCGCGTCGACCGCCGGACGCCGGCCGGTGGGCGCGGCGTCCGGACTCGCGGCCTGACCAGCCGGAAGCGTCAGCGTGGCGGATGGAGGGAACGGGCGATTCCTGGGTACGGTAATCGCATGATCACGGATGCGACGCGAGCCATGCTCCGCCGTTCCGTGTCTCTTTTGCTCACGCTGCTGCGTGCCGTGGCAATCCTGCTCACCACGCCGGTCCGGCACAGTGGACGGCCGGTCGCCGCCGCCGAGCCCGTGGTGACTGTCCCGGCCACCGACGCACACCTCGGGTCGCCGGGCCGCCGGGTCCCGGCCGCCGACACCTCCCGCGCTCCGCCCGCACTCCACGCCTGACCGTTTCTCGCTCGCGTGGATCCTGTAGCAGGGGAGTTTTGTCAATCATGAACGTTGTGGCGGAGATGTTCCTGGAAGCGCCGGTCGCCCCGGTCGCCATCTGGATCGTGCTGATGCTGCTGTCGCTGCCGGCGCTGCTGATGCTGGCCAGCCCGCAGGCGATCCGCGACCCGCACCGGGCGGCCCTGAACACCTTCGGGTTCCTGCGCCGGCACCACGAGGCGCGGGAACGCCGGCAGAACGAGGCCGTCGCCGCCGTCCGCTACGCCGGCGAGGTCGCCGTGGCCGCCGACCGCGCGGTGCTCGCCGCGCAACGCTGGCACGAGACCTGGCAGCACGCCGACGACCACGCCACCCGGGCGTGGCAGCAGTGGCAGGACGCGGAGCGGCAGGTGACCCGGCTGCGCGCGGCCGCCGCCTTCCGGCCCGCCTGGAGCCCGCGCACCCCGTCCGAGTACGCCGACCGCGAGCGCTTCCTGCACCGCACGGTGCACGCCGCCGTCGCCCGCGGCGACCTGCCCGCCGACGCGCTCACCAGCCTCGGCTTCGACGCCGGCCGGCACCCGGTCGAGCAGGAACTCGCCGTGCAGCGCGCCGTCGCCGCCCACCGGCAGGAGCTCTGCCTCAGCGCCCAGGCCGCGGAGCAGACCGCCTGGCACGACGCCCAGCTCGCCGTGGCGACCCGCGACAGCCTGCGCCGCGCGGCCACCGAGGCCATGGCACAGGCCACCGCGCTGCGCCGCGACCTGCCACGCCACGCCACTACGGCGGCCCCGGCCCGCGGCCGCAGCTGGGTGCAGCAGACGGCGTGACGGCTGCCGGACCGCCGCGGCGACCGGTCACTCGTCCCGGACGGTGATCTGGTAATCCCTGCCGCAGACGATATTCATGTCGCCGAAATAGACTGCGAGCTGCTCTTTCGTGTCCCGTCCGGGCCCTGCCGCCTGTGGTCCGGGCCCCCGCCCCCGGGTCCGGGCCCCAGTGGCGCCGATCGCGCCGCTCATGGCGAGATGTGGATCTGCTAGCGCTACGAAATCGCTGTGATCAAGGGGTCAAAACCGCGATTTCGCACCGCTAGCAGATCAACACCGCCCCGCGGACCCGACCCAACCGACCGCGGTCACTTGTCCAGGGATGGCGCCAGAGCCGAGGGCAAGCAACAACACGCCGCCTCGCCCGGCGCCGCATCAACATCCAACGCGCGTGTGCTCCGCAACTTTCCGCCAGCGCAAATCGGGCAGAAGAGCCCAGGCTGCCTGCTTGACGAAACCATAGGGACACCCGCCGCGTCGCGATTCGTGCCCGCCCGGCCGGTCCCGGACGTTGCTGCGTTCCGGGACCGGCGTGCGAGGCGGACGCGGGCGGACCCGCGCCAGTGGTGATCGATCAGGGGAACAGGTTCAGGAACCCGGGCCCGTCGTGCTGGATGAACGTGCACGACAACGCCGAGCGGCAGGAGATGCGCGGCGCGACGCGAGATACCGACCCCAGGGGGTGATGCACGTTGAACTGCTCGCCGTCGTAGATCACCACGATCCCGGTGGACGGATCCCCGATGACCAATGCCTGGCCGTCGGGCCGCTGGTTCCGGTCCGGCTGGTTCCGGTGCGGCTTCGGCCGGTCCTTGTGCGCCTTGTCGTCCGTGGCGGTGTGGGTCTTGGTTCCCGGCCCGCTGTGGTGCGGCTTGGCGTTGTGATCCGGCTCGTTGCTGTGGTCCGGGCCGGCGTTGTGGTGCGGCTTGCTGTTGTGGTGGGGCTTGGGGTTGTGGTGGGGCTTGGCGTTGTGGTCCGGCTTGTTGTTGTGGTCCGGCTTGGCGGTGTGGTGCGGCTTGGCGTCGTGGTCCGGCTCATTGCTGTGGCTCGGCTTGGCGCTGTGGTGTGGCTTGCTGTTGTGGTCGGGCTTGGCGTTGTGGTCGGGGCCGGCGTGGTGGTTCGGGCCGGCGTTGTGGTGCGGTTTGTTGTCGTGGTCCGGGCCGGCGTTGTGGTCAGGACGGTTGTCGTGGTCAGGACCGTTGTTGTGGTTCGGCTCGGCGTCGCTGGGCCGGCTGCCGGTGGGCGCGGGCCGGCTGCTGACGGGTGCGCTCGCGGTGGGCGACGGCCGGCTGCTGGGCTTGGTCGATGCCGGCTGGCCGGTGGGCCTGCCCACAGTGGACGAGGGTCGGCTGGTGGGGTCGCTCGCAGGCGGCGTCGGTCGCGCGCTGGGCGTGCTGGCGATGGAGGCCGACGGGCGGCTGCTGGGAGTACTCCCGGTAGGCGAAGGTCGGTTGCTGGGCGTACTTACGGTGGGCGAAGGTCGGTTGCTGGGCGTACTTACGGTGGGCGAAGGTCGGTTGCTGGGCGTACTTACGGTGGGCGAAGGTCGGCTGCCGGGCTTACTAACAGTGGGGGATGGCCGGCTGCCGCTGGGCTTGCTGACAGCGGGCGCGGGTTTGCTGACGGCGGGCGCGGGCTTGCTGGAGGGCTGCCCGGACGCGGTGACCGCCGGCTTGCCGGGTGCGGTGGTGACCGGCGATCCCTGCGGGTCGAGGATCCGCAGCACGTAGGCGTCCGGGCCGTCGTCGGGTGACCCGCTGGCGGTGGGCTGGGGCGCGGTGGGCCGGGGCGCGGTGGGGCTGGGTGCGGCGGGGCTGGGCGTGTCGGCTCGGGCAGACGGGGTCGGCAGCAGCGACGTGATGACGGTGACCCCCGCGACGGCGACGATCCTGCGCATCCGGTCGACCTCCTTGAGTCGGAAGAGCGGAACTGGGTCGGAGAAACAGAACTGGGTCGGAGAAAACGGAGCTGGGTCGGAGAAAACGGAGCTGGGTCGGAGGAACGGAACTGGTCGGAGAAACGGAGCTGAGCGGAACTCCCCGAGGCTAACGCCATATCCGACAAATCAGTCATTACACGCATGCCGACTGGATCATGTCACCCGGCGCCAGCGTTCGAGCCGGGCGGGGCAGGTATGAAAGTCATCGATACTTGCGCATCGGCAGGGCATCGGCGTACAACGTGCGAATGGCTCTCACGGACGACGAGATCTCCGCCCAGCTCCAGCCGCACGTGCCGCACGCGGCGCGCATCTGGAACTACTGGATGGGCGGCAAGGACAACTTCGCCGCCGACCGGGCCGCCGGTGACGCCGTCGCCCAGGTCTATCCCGAGATCGTGCTCATGGCGCAGCAGTCCCGTCGATTTCTCATCCGGGCCGTGCGTCACCTCGCCGCCGAGGCCGGCATCCGGCAGTTCCTCGACATCGGCACCGGGCTGCCCACCATGGAGAACACCCACGAGGTCGCCCAAGGCGTGGACCCCGCGTCCCGGATCGTCTACGTCGACAACGATCCGCTCGTCCTCGTGCACGCCCGTGCCCTGATGGCGCAGCAGGCCGGCGAGGGCCGCGTCATTCACGTGGCCGCCGACTACCACGACCCGGAGCTGATCGTGTCCGAGGCCGCGACGGTGCTCGATTTCGACAAGCCGGTCGCCGTGATGTTCATGGGGGTGCTGGGGTACGAGCCGGACCTCGCACAGGCCGCGTCCATCGTGGACCGGGTGATGGCGGCGACGTCTTCGGGCAGCTATCTGGTGCTGTGGGACGGCACGAACACCACACCGGCCGTGGTGCAGGGCGCGGAGCGGCTGGCCCAGAGCGGCGGCGTGCCCTACATCCTGCGCAGCCCCGACGAGATCGGCAGCCTCTTCGACGGGCTGACGATGATCGAGCCGGGCCTGGTCCAGATCCCCGGATGGCGTCCCGACGGCGAGGCGGAATGGCTCGACGCGTACGGGGCCGTGGCCCGCAAACCTTGACCAGCGCGCGAAACCCCAGCCCGCAAGCCGTGAACGACGCACAGAACTCCAGCTCACCAGCCGTGACCATCGCGGGAAGCCCGAGCCCGAAGGCCCCGGGCGGTCCAGTGGCCCGGCGAGTGGCGCGGGCGCTGGCCGAGATCTTCTCACCGGGGTACGTGGTCGCCGCCCTGCTGCTTGCCGTCGCCGCGACCTCCGCGGAGTCGCTGTCCCAGGCGATCACCATGGTCCTGATCGCGGTGACGGCCACCAGTGTGCTGCCGATGTTCTACATCGTCCGCGGTGTCCGCCGCGGCCGCTGGACCGACAAGCACGTCATCGTGCACTCCCAGCGCCGCTGGCCGTTATTGATCGTCCTGCTGTCGACGGCCGGCGGCACGGTAGCGCTCGCGCTGGCCGGCGCGCCGCGGCAACTGCTCGCCCTGATCGCCGCGATGCTGGCCTCGCTGCTGGTCGCCGTGCCGATCACCCTGCTGCTGCACTGGGGGATCTCGATCCACGCCCTGGTCGCCGCCGGAACCGCTGTCGCGCTCTGCGTCGTCTTCGGCCCGGCGCTGCTGGTCACCGTGCCGGTGGCCGTCGCGGTGGGCTGGGCGCGCGTGCGACTCGGCGAGCACACGACGGCTCAGGTCGTGGCGGGCAGTCTGGTGGGCGCCGCCGCCACCGGCCTGCTGTTCCCGCTGCTGGCCGGCTGAGCGACCGGGGGCGGCACCCGGCGGGCCCGGCGGGCGCTTTACCGGATCTCGGCCGGCCCGGTGGCGCTGACCGGATCTCGGCCGACCCGGTAGTGCTGACCCGGTAGTGCTGACTCGGATCGCGGCCCGCCCGGCTCACCCGAGATGGTGTGCCGGGCTGCGGTCGCCCTCGGTGGTGGTGGCCGCCCACGACGCGAGCAGGGCCAGTGCCTGCGCGGTCGGCGAGGAGGGCTCGGCGGAGTAGACCGTCAGGACGAGTCCCGGCTCGGCGATCAGCCCCATGCTCTCGTAGTGGAGTTCGAGGTCGCCGACGGCCTGGTGGTGGAAGGTCTTGACCCCGGTGCCGTGGATGCGCACGTTGTGCGAGCCCCAGCGGCGCCGGAACTCGTCGCTGCGGGTGGACAGCTCGCCGACGAGGTCGTGCAGGTCCTTGTTGTGCGGGTCCACGCCGGCCGCGGTGCGCAGGTTCGCCACCGTCATGTCGGCCGCCAGGTCCCAGTCCGGGTAGAACCGGCGTGCCGCGCTGTCCAGGAACGTGAACCTGCCGAAGTTCGGCACCCGGGCCGGGTCGGCGTAGACGTCGCTGTACATCGCCCGGCCCAGCAGGTTCGCCGCGAGCAGGTCCTGCCGCTGGTTCACCACGATCGCCGGAGCGGTGACGGCGTCCAGCGACCACTGCAGGTTCGGCCGCACCGCCCACTGCTTCGGCCGCCGGCTCGGCCGCAGCAGCGCGCTGCTGCCGTTGGCCTCCTGCGCGAGCCGCATCAGGTGGGCGCGTTCGGCGTCGTCGAGTTGCAGGGCGCGGGCGATCGCCTCGAGCACACCGGCCGACACCCCGGCCAGGGCGCCGCGTTCCAGCTTCGCGTAGTACTCGACGCTCATCCCGGCGAGCGCGGCGACTTCGCTGCGGCGCAGCCCGGGGACGCGTCGCTGCCCGGCGGCCGGGATCCCGGCCTGCTCAGGGGTGACCTTGGCGCGACGCGAGGTGAGGAAATCGCGTACTTCGACTCGGTTGTTCACCCTTCCGACGGTACGACGCGGCGGACCCGGCTGGGATGCCCTACCAGTACGCGCTTCGCCCGATGCGGTTCTCGCCGCGCCCGGAATTCGCCGCGGACATCGGAAAAGGCTGCGGACATGCGAAAGGGCCGCCCGCTCGAAAGTGGGCTGCCCTTTTTCGCCATGCCAGAAGGCAGGAATCAGAACCAGACTTTTCGACCACCGACCGGGCGGCCGACAGCGCCGAGGATCCAGAGCACAGCGCCGATCACCAGGAGGATGATGCCGATCGTGTACAGGATCGACACCTTCAGGAAGATGCCCAGCAGCAGAAGAATGAGTCCAAGAACCAGCATGACTTTGCTCCGTTTCGTCGGCGGGCATCTCCCGCCGAACCACCTGTACCCAACGCATCGAAATACCAATCGGCTTTGATGGGTGACCCCGTAACGAAAGGATCTCGGGTTTTCCGGAGCCGCATGCGGCGCCGCGGCGACGGTCCGCCCACCCGGTGGGGTGATCACGGAAGACTGACGAGTTCGACACACCATGTTGGGTAGGTCCCAGGACGGCCGCCCATATATGGTGTCTCCCGCAGCTGGTTCGGCCATGCCCGTCAGGGGATGTCCGAGGCAACAGGGAACCCGGTGCAAAACCGGGACTGCCCCGCAGCGGTGAGTGGGAACGACAGCCGTCAGGAAGCACTGGGCCCTCCCGGGCCTGGGAAGCGACGGCCAGTAGGTGGCCTGTACCAGGCCGTGCCCGCGAGTCCGAAGACCTGCCAGTGCGCCGCACACCACCACCGGTGTGCGGCGGTCGAAGGCCGCGTGGGACGGCCGACGCCATCAGCCGCAGCCCCGTCGTGGGCGGCGGCGGCGTTCTCCTGCGCGTCCGACGGGCCAGTCGAGTGGACGTGACAGAGGGGGACGGGTAGATGACAGCGACACAGGATCCGCCGGTGACCGGGAACGTGGTGCCGGAGCAGCGCCGGCACGCGATGCAGGTCCGCAAGCGCAACGGCGACCTGGAGCCGGTCGACGTCAACAAGATCGTGCGGGCGGTGGAGCTGTGGGTGTCCGACCTGGACGAGGTGGACCCGCTGCGCGTCGCGACCAAGACCATCAGCGGTCTCTACGACGGCGCCACCACCGCGGAGCTGGACAAGCTGTCGATCCAGACGGCCGCCGAACTTATCGGTGAGGAACCGCAGTACTCCAAGCTCGCCGCCCGGCTGCTCGCCGCGTACGTCGACAACGAGGTCCGCGTCCAGGGCGTCACCAGCTTCAGCGACTCGATCCGGTACGCGCACGGCCTCGGCCTGATCGGCGACGAGACGGCCGCCTTCGTCGCCGGTAACGCCCGCGAGCTCGACGATGCCATCGACACCGCCGGTGACCTGCGGTTCGAGTACTTCGGACTGCGTACCGTCGCCGACCGCTACCTGCTGCGTCACCCGCAGGACCGCGTCGTCGTCGAGACGCCGCAGTACTGGCTGCTGCGGGTGGCGTGCGGCCTGTCGAAGGACGCGAGCGAAGCGATCGGCTTCTACCGCCTCATGTCGTCGCTGGCGTACCTGCCCAGCTCGCCGACGCTCTTCAACTCCGGCACCCGGCACACCCAGATGTCCTCGTGCTTCCTGGTCGACTCGCCGAAGGACGAACTGGACTCGATCTACGAGCGGTACCACCAGGTCGCGAAGCTGTCGAAGTTCTCCGGCGGCATCGGCATCGCCTGGTCGCGGGTGCGCGGCCGGGGTGCGCTGATCCGCGGCACCAACGGCCGGTCGAACGGCATCGTGCCGTTCCTGAAGACCCTCGACGCCGGCGTGGCCGCGGTCAACCAGGGCGGCCGGCGCAAGGGTGCGGCCTGCGTCTACCTCGAGCCGTGGCACCCGGACGTCGAGGAGTTCCTGGAGCTGCGCGACAACACCGGCGAGGAGTCCCGCCGGACGCACAACCTGAACCTGGCGAACTGGATCCCGGACGAGTTCATGCGCCGGGTCGAGGCCGACGAGGACTGGTCACTGATCGACCCGTCGGACGCGCCCGAGCTGCCGGACCTGTTCGGCGACGAGTTCACCGAGGCGTACCGGATCGCCGAAAAGAAGGCGGTCAAAACCGTCAAGGCGCGTGACCTGTACGGCCGGATGATGCGCACGCTGGCACAGACCGGTAACGGCTGGATGACGTTCAAGGACCGCTCCAACGCGCTGTCCAACCAAACCGGCGCGCCCGGCAACACCATCCACCTGTCGAACCTGTGCACCGAGATCCTCGAGGTCAACAACGACGACGAGACCGCCGTCTGCAACCTCGGCTCGATCAACCTGGGCGCGCACACCACGGCCGGCGGGGTCGACTGGGAGAAGCTGCGCGAGACCGTCCGTACCGCGGTCGTCTACCTGGACCGCGTCATCGACATCAACTACTACCCGTCGCAGCAGGCCGCCGCGTCGAACCCGCGCTGGCGCCCGGTCGGCCTGGGCCTGATGGGTCTGCAGGACGCGTTCTTCGTGCTGGGGCTGCCGTTCGACTCGGCCGAGGCCAAGGAACTGTCGACCCGGGTCCAGGAGGAGATCTTCCTGACCGCGCTGGAGTCGTCGGTCGCCCTGGCTCAGGAGTTCGGCCCGCACCCGGCGTACCCGGAGACCCGCGCCGCCAAGGGCGACCTGCACCCGGACCTGTGGGGTGCCACGCTGACGCAGACCGGTCGCTGGGACGCGCTGCGTGCCGCCGTCGCCGAGCACGGCCTGCGCAACTCGCTGCTGATCGCGATCGCGCCGACGGCGACGATCGCGTCCATCGCCGGCTGCTACGAGTGCATCGAGCCGCAGGTCAGCAACCTGTTCAAGCGCGAGACCATGTCCGGCGAGTTCCTCCAGATCAACACCTATCTGGTACGGGAACTCAAGTCCCGCGGCCTGTGGACGGCCGCCGTCCGCGAGCAGATCAAGCGGGCCGAAGGTTCGGTGCAGGGCATCGCCGAGCTGCCGGCCGACGTGCGCGAGTTGTTCCGTACCGCATGGGAACTCCCGCAGAAGGCGCTGATCGAGCTGGCCGCCGCCCGCGCCCCGTTCATCGACCAGTCACAGTCGCTGAACCTGTTCATGGCGGCGCCGACCATCAACAAACTGTCCTCGATGTACCTGTACGCCTGGAAGGCCGGTCTCAAGACCAGCTACTACCTGCGGTCGCGTCCCGCCACGCGCATCCAGCAGGCGACCGTCTCGGTCGCCGCGCCGGCCGCGCCCGCTCCGGCGGCATCCGTCGTCGCCGCCCCCGTCGCGCTGATCCCGGCGCTGACCGAGGCCGAACTCTGCTCCCTGGAAAACCCCGAATCGTGTGAGGCCTGCCAGTAATGCTGCTCGACCCCGGAATGGACCTGACCCTGCGGCCGATGAAGTACCCGCACTTCTTCGACCGCTTCAAGGACGCCATCAAGAACACCTGGACCGTCGAGGAGGTCGACCTGCACGGCGACCTCGCCGACCTGGCCAAACTCAGCCCCGCCGAGCAGCACCTGGTGTCGCGGCTCGTCGCGTTCTTCGCCACCGGCGACACGATCGTGGCGAACAACCTGGTGCTCAACCTCTACCAGCACGTCAACTCCCCGGAGGGCCGGCTCTACCTCTCCCGGCAGCTGTTCGAGGAGGCCGTACACGTCCAGTTCTACCTGAACCTGCTGGACACCTACGTGCCCGACGAAGCCGAACGCGCGGCCGCGTTCGCCGCCGTCGACAACATCCCGTCGATCGCGCGCAAGGCCGAGTTCTGCTTCAAGTGGATCGACTCCATCTTCGAGATGCGGGAGCTGCGCACCAAGGAGGACCGGCGGGCGTTCCTGCTCAACGTCATCTGCTTCGCCGCCTGCATCGAAGGCCTGTTCTTCTACGGCGCGTTCGCGTACGTCTACTTCCTGCGCTCGCGCGGTGTCCTGCAAGGTCTCGCGTCCGGCACCAACTGGGTGTTCCGTGACGAGAGCATGCACATGGCGTTCGCGTTCGACGTCGTCGACCAGGTCCGCGCCGAGGAACCCGACCTGTTCGACGCCACCATGGAGCAGCAGGTCCGCGACATGCTCGCCGAAGCCGTCGAGTGCGAGGTCCAGTTCGCCGAGGACCTGCTGGAACAGGGCGTCTCCGGCATGTCCCTCGGCGACATGCGCGAATACCTCCAGCACGTGGCCGACCGCCGGCTGATGGCCCTGGGCATCCAGCCCATGTACGGCAGCAAGAACCCGTTCGCCTTCATGGAACTGCAGGACGTGCAGGAACTCTCCAACTTCTTCGAACGCCGCGTCTCCGCCTACCAGGTAGGAGTGACCGGAACCGTCAGCTTCGACGACGACTTCTGATCCGCACCGCCCCGGGAGCCCAGCTCCCGGGGCGCCCACCGACGCCAAGCCTCCCAGTGCGCGCCGATTCGCACCCCGCGCGCGCCGATTCGCACCCCGCGCGCGCCGATTCGCACCCCGCGCGCGCCGATTCGCGGCCGGGCGCGAACCAGGATGTGGCGGCCGGTGATCATCCGGCGGGTGCGTCGATTCCAGCGACCGTGGGTGTCAGCCGGTTGGACAGCTGTCACCGGTGGTGGTTGTGGAAGCGCTTGCGGGCAGCCGTGGGTGTCAGCCGGTTTGGTGGGCTGTCACTGGTGGCTGTGGGGGAGCGCTTTCAGTGACCGTGGGTGTCAGCCGGATTTGATCAGCTGGCGGTGGTGGTTGCGGTGACTGCTCGGCGGCGGCCGTGGGTCAGTTGGGTTCGCTCGGCTGTCAGTGGTGGTTGTGGAAGCGCTTGCGGGCAGCCGTGGGTGTCAGCCGGTTTGGTGGGCTGTCACTGGTGGCTGTGGGGGAGCGCTTCCAGCGACCGTGGGTGTCAGCCGGATTTGATCAGCGGAGCGGGCGAGCGGGCGAGGGGGCAAGGGTGCAAGCGGGCAAGCGGGCAAGCGGGCGAGGGGGCAAGGGGGCAAGCGGGCGACCGGGCAAGCGGCAAGGAAGAGGTCTGGACCGGGTGATCGGCCCGGCGGTGTGAGGCCGCGCGTGAGGTGCGGGGCCGTCAGGGCTCGGCCGGGATGTGCAGGACCAGGACGGCCGTGTCGTCGCTGAGGTGGCCGCCGGTGAAGGTGGTGACGGCGTCGTCGACGGCGGCGGCCAGGTGCCCGGCGGATTGTGCGTCGGTGGTGGCGACGACCTGGTGGAGACGTTCGGGGCCGAACAGTTCGCGGGTGTCGGCGCGGCGGCCCTCGGTGATGCCGTCGGTGAACAGGACCAGGCTGTCGCCGGGACGCAGGACCGTACGCTGGTCGCGCAGGGTGGGTTGGGGCCGCCAGCCGAGCACAAGTCCGTGCCGGCCCAGGGTCCGGATGCGGCCGTCGGCGCGCCGGAGCAGGGCGGCGTCGTGGCCCGCGCAGCTGACCCGCACGCTGATGCCGGCGGGGTGCGGGCGCAGGCTCGCGTAGACGGCGGTGAGGAAGCGCCTGTCGTCGGTGTACCAGTCGAGCAGCGCGGCGTTGAGCGCGGCCAGGTTGGCGCTGGGGATGGTGGATCGGGCGGCGGCGGCACGCAGCGTGTACCGGGCCAGGGCTGTCACTTTCGCCGCCTGCGGGCCTTTGCCGGCGACGTCGCCGACCACGACCGCCCAGGTGTCGCGGACGGAGGGGAAGACGTCGTAGAAGTCGCCGTAGACGTCGGCCCGGCCGGCGGTGGCCCGCCTGTACCGCACGGCGACCTCGACGCCCGGGATCACCGGGAGTTGTGGTGGCAGCAGGCTCTGCTGCAACGTCTCGGCCAGGTCCTCGGCGCGGGCGGTGGCGTGTTCGGCCTCCAGCGTGGCGGCTCGGGCGCGGGCGGTCGCGGCTTCGGCGTCGGCGACGGCGGCCCGGAGCGCGATCTCGCCGGCGGCGGCCTGTGCCAGGGTTTCCAGCACGGCGATGTCGTGCGGGGTCCACTGCCGCGGCGTGGTGTCCACGGCGCAGAAGGTGCCCAGGATGTGCCCGTCGGGGGAGCGCACCGGGAAACCGGCCCAGGCGGCGACACCCATCTGCTCGATCGACGGATTGCTTGCGGTACGCGGATCGGCGAGCGTGTCCGGGACGATCAGTTCGGCGCCGGAGCCGACCACGTACCGGCAGAACGACTGTTGCAGGGTGTGCTGCCGGTCGGCGGGCCCGGTGCCGGTGGAACTCTTCCAGAACGACCGGGTGTCGTCGACGATCGTGACGAACGTGAACGGGGTGCCGAGCAGGGTCGCGGCGAGCCGGGTGAGCCGGTCGAACGCCTCGTCCGGTCCGGTGTCCAGCAGGCCGGTTCGCCGCACGGCGGCCAGCCGGCCGGCATCGAAGATCGGCGCGGGCAGATCCGCCGAAACGGTCACCGGGCGGCGCCGCTTCGCCGTGGATGCGGACAGCTCGCCTCGCGCGGCGACCTCCCCGGTGCCCTGGCACGCTGACGTTCCCTGGCATCCGGCATGGGGTCATTGTGACGCGTACGTGCAGCGTACGACAGGGCGGGTCGTGGCTTGATGCTGACTTGTGGTGTCGCTCCGAGCCGATCCGCCACGCCGCTCGGCGGCACTCGAAGCCGGTCCGCACGGTGGCCGGTGCGAGAAAGATCCACGGTCCCACCAATCCGCCGCGCGGCCCGCGCCGAATCAGGGGTGAAGGTCCCCCACTGCAGAAGGAACAAGAAAATGCGTGCACCGAAATTCACCGTCCTGGCCGCGGCCACCGTCTTCGCGTTCTCGCTGACGGCGTGCGGCAGCGAGTCGGAAGACCAGGCCGCCGCCGAGCCCACGATGCCGGCGATGACCTCGGCGGCACCCAGCGCCGCACCCAGCATGGCTGCCGACTCGATGGTCAACTTCGGCGCGGGCTGTGCGTCGGTGCCGGCCGACCCGTCGAACAAGGGCAGTTTCGAGGCGATGGCCCAGGTGCCGGTGGCGACGGCCGCATCCGGCAACCCGTTGCTGTCGACCCTGGTCACCGCGGTCAAGAAGGCCGGTCTGGTGGATTCGCTCAACTCCGCCGACGGCATCACCGTGTTCGCACCGACCAACGACGCCTTCGGCAAGATTCCGAAGGCCGACCTGGACAAGGTTCTCGCCGACCAGAAAACGCTGACCAGCGTGCTCACCTACCACGTGGTGCCGGGCAAGCTGACCCCGTCCGATCTGGCCGGCCCGCACAAGACCTTGCAGGGCGAAGAACTGACGGTCAGCGGCAGCGGCGAGGACTTCACGGTCGGTGGGTCGGCCTCGGTCGTGTGCGGCAATGTGCAGACCGCCAACGCCAACGTCTACATCGTCGACTCCGTCCTGATGCCGAAGAGCTGATGGGCCGCAAACTCCGCGGAGCGGTCTCCGGCATCGTCGCGGCGGCCACCGGCGTCGCGGTCGCGGAACTCACCGCGGCCGTGACCCGGCCGGCGGCCGGTCCCCTGGTGGCGGTGGGTGCGGCGGTCATCGACGCGACGCCTGCGGCGGTGAAGGACTTCGCGGTACGCGAACTCGGCAGCAACGACAAACCGGCGCTGCTGGCCGGTGTCGCCCTGGTCCTCGCACTCGTGGCTGCCGGGACGGGCGTGGCCGCCGGGACGGGCGTGGCCGCCGGGACGGGCGTGGCCGCCGGGACCGGCGTGGCCACCGGGACCGGGGCGGCCGCCGCCACGTGGCGCGTCGCCTCGGTGGCCGGGGCGCTGCTGATGGGCGCGATCGGCGCGGCCGCCGCCCTGTCCCGGCCCGCGTCGGTCCCGGCCGACGCGCTCCCGTCACTGCTCGGCGCCACCGTCGCCGGCCTGACCCTGTGGTGGCTGCATCGGCCGGCCGGCACGGTGACCGCGCCCGGCGTACCGCGGGAGAGCCGCCGCCTCGTCCTGCGTCTGGGTCTGCTCGCTGCCGGTGCCACCGCGGCGGAGGCCGCCGCCCTGACCCTCGCCGGCCGTGACCGCACCGCGGCGAGCCGGAACCGCGACGAGGTCCGGTTGCCCGCCGCGGCGGACCCGGCCCCGCAGCTGCCGCCCGGTGCCGGCCCCGGTTTCATGACCGCGAACGACGGCTTCTACCGGGTCGACACCGCCCTGACCGTGCCCCGGGTCGATCCGGCGGCCTGGCGGCTGCGGATCCACGGCATGGTCGACCGGGAGCTCGAGCTGTCCCTGAACGATCTGCTCCAGCGTCCGCTGATCGAGCGCGACATCACCCTCAACTGTGTGTCCAACGAGGTCGGTGGCCCGTACATCGGCACCGCCCGGTGGTTGGGCGTGCCGCTGGCGGCACTGCTGCGGGAGGCGGGAATCCGGGCCGGCGCCGATCAGATCGTCGCCCGCTCGGTCGAGGGCATGACGATCGGCACCCCGATCCGGACCGCCTTGGACGGCCGCGACACCATGCTGGCCGTCGGCATGAACGGCGAGCCGCTCCCGCTCGAGCACGGCTTTCCGGTCCGGATGCTGACCCCGGGGTTGTACGGCTACGCCGGCGCCTGCAAGTGGATCACCGAGCTGGAGATCACCACGTTCGACCGGTTCGACGCGTACTGGGTCGAGCGCGGCTGGTCGGCGGACGGCACGGTCAAGACCGCGTCCCGCATCGACCGGCCCCGGCCGTTCGCCCGTACGCCGGTGGGGCCGGTGACCGTGGCCGGGGTCGCCTGGGCCCAGCGCCGGGGCATCGCCGCGGTCGAGGTGAGCGTCGACGGCGGCGCCTGGACCCGGGCCGAACTGCTGCCCACCGCGTCGGTCGACACCTGGGTGCAGTGGCGTCACACGTGGGACGCGAAGGCGGGCCCGCACTCGATCGCGGTACGCGCCACGGACCGGTCCGGTGCCGAGCAGCCCGAGGCCCGGGCCAGGCCGTACCCCGACGGCGCGACCGGGTGGCACACGATCACCGTCACGGTGGGCTGAGACCGCACGGGCCGGCTCGCGTCACCGACAGTGATCTCCAGATCGCCGGGAACTTCCGAGGCCCGAACGTGGACCAACGGACAGACACCCCTGCTACGAAATGGGCATCATGCGATTCAGCCTCTCTTCCGGTTCCCGGCGCCGGACCGCCGTGTCGGTGGCCCTGGCCGGCGTCCTGACCACCGGCGTGCTGGCCGGATGCGGCAGCAGCGACGCGGCCACGGGCAGCGGTACCGAGCCCGCCGCGGCGCCACCCGCCGCCGCGACGCTGACGATCAAGGACCCGTGGGTCAAGGCGAGCAAGGCCGGTGTGATGACGGCGGCCTTCGGCACGATCACCAACGGTACGGGCGCCGACGTCACGGTGACCGGCGCCGAGTCGCCGGCCTCGCCCCTGGAGCTGCACGAGATGGCCATGCAGGACGGCAAGATGGTCATGCGGGAGAAGGCGGGCGGCTTCACGGTGAAGGCCGGTGGCAGCCACGAACTGGCGCCCGGCGGTGACCATCTGATGCTGATGAAGCCGGCGCAGGCGATCGAGGCGGGCGACGAGGTGTCGTTCACGTTGAAGCTGTCCGACGGCTCGGCCGTGCCGTTCACCGCGATCGCCAAGCCGTTCGCCGGTGCGGAGGAGAGCTACGCGCCCGGCCACGGCATGGAGATGGCGCCGTCGGGCATGCCGATGGGCAGCATGGCGCCGTGACGGACTCGTCTTCCCCGGTGAGCAGGCGGCGTCTGCTCACCGGCGGGGCGGCCACCGGCCTCGGCGTGGTCGCCGGTGCCGCGATCCGGCCCGCCACCGCGGGTGCCGACGCCGGCCTCCGGTCCGCTGCCGCCAACGCAGGCTCTGACGCCGGCATCAGGTCCGCTGCTGCGGGGGCAGGTGCTGCGGGCATCGGTACGGCCACCGTCGCGTTCCACGGTCCCCGGCAGGCCGGCGTGGCCGAGGACCCGCCGGCGCACGCCTCGTTCGTGGCGTTCACCCTGGCCGCCGGCACCGACCGGCGCGCCCTGGTCCGGATGATGCGGCTGCTCACCGACGACGCGACCCGCCTCACCCAGGGGGTGCCCGCGCTCGGTGACACCGACGCGACGCTGGCCGTGCTGCCGGCCCGGCTGACCGTCACGTTCGGCTTCGGTCCCGGCCTCTACCGGGCGGCCGGATTGCCGTCCCCGGTCGCCGACCTGCCGAGGTTCCGGATCGACCGGCTGCAGGACCGCTGGTCGGGCGGTGATCTGCTGTTGCAGATCTGCGCCGACGACCCGCTGACTGTCGCGCACACCCAGCGCATGATGATCAAGGATGCGCGCCCGTTCGCCGCGGTGCGATGGGTGCAGCTGGGCTTCCGGCGCAGTCCCGGCGTGCACGCGCCCGAGCACACCCAGCGCAACGTGATGGGCCAGCTCGACGGCACGGCGAACCCCCGCGGCACCGAGATCGATCCGGCGGTGTGGAACCCGGACGGCTCCAGCACGCTCGTGGTGCGCCGGGTACGGGCCGAGATGGAGACCTGGGACAAGCTGTCCGTCACGGACAAGGAGAACGCGGTCGGCCGCCGGATGGGGTCCGGTGCCCCGCTGAGCGGCGCCGCCGAGCACGACCGGCCCGACTTCGCCGCGCTCGACGAGTTCGGCCTGCCGAAGATGCCGGACTTCTCGCACGTCACCCGGGCGCGCGTCGAGGACCCGAGGATGAAGATCCTGCGCCGGCCGTACAACTACGACGGCGTGCCGGACGCGACCGGGGTGCCGGACACCGGGCTGATCTTCGCCGCCTACCAGCGTGACATCGCCGAGCAGTACGTGCCCATCCAGCAACGCCTCGCCGACAAGGACCTGCTGAACGAATGGATCACCCCGATCGGCTCGGCCGTCTTCGCGATCCCGCCCGGTTGCGCCGAGGGCGGCTGGATCGGCGAGCAGGTGCTGGCATGAGGCGGCTGCTGGTCGCCCTGACGGCGGCGCTGCTGGTGCTGGCACCGGGCACGCCGGCCTGGGCGCACGCCCGGCTCGTCTCCTCCGACCCGGCCGAGGGCAGCACGCTGACCGCGGCGCCGGCGACCGTCACGCTGGAGTTCAGCGAACGCCTGAACCCGGACTTCACCACGGTCGTACTCAGCGACGCGGCGATGCGGCGGGTGCCGGCCGCTGACGTCACGGTGGAGAACGCGCGTGGCACGCTCACGCCCACCGGGGAACTGGCCAACGGCATCCACACGGTCGCGTACCGGGTGGTGTCGGTCGACGGGCACACCGTCCAGGGCTCGTACACCTTCACGCTCGCCGACCCGGAGCTGCCCGCCGCCGTCGCGCCGCAGCAGTCCGCCGCCGCCGCGCCGGACACGTCGCCGGCAGTCTCCGGCGGGGTGCTGATCGGGGTGGCGGCCGCCGGCGTACTGCTCTTCGTCGGCGCCGCCGGCCTGCTCATTTTCGGTCGCCGGCGCAGGAGCACCGCCGGAGCGTAGGCCAGCGGGATCCACGCACTGCCCGGTCCCCGCAGCGGGAACCGGGCAGTCGCGTGCCGATCAGCTGCCGGCGGGGGCGGGGGAGACCGGCACCTCCGGCTGGTTCCGTCCGTTGCCGCGGACCGCGCCGGCGATCAGGTCGAACGCCAGGAAGGCCAGCAGCGAGATGCCGAGCAGCGGCAGCGCCCAGCCGACGGCGAAGACGACCGGCACCCCGACGACGATGCCCCAGGACGGAAGCTGCTGCCAGGCGCGGCGGGCGGGCGGCGCCCCGGCGGGAGCGTGGCGGCCGGCGCGGGTGGGGCGGCGCTGCCACCACATGCGGTAGCCCCAGATGATCACGGTGATCAGGCCGATCGCCAGCAGGGCCAGCAGGATCTGGTTGGCGACGCCGAACAGCAGGCCCATGTGCGCGTTGATGCCCCAGGACGTGAGCTTCGCCAGGAACGGCCAGTCGGTGAAGTCGACGCGGTCGGTGACCGTGCCGGTGGGGTCGACGGCGACACTGTCCAGGCGTACCGGCCAGAGGTTGTCGTTCTGGGTGACCGTCCACGCGCTCGCGGCGTCGGCCGGCGGGGTGATCTGAACCGGTCCGTCCAGCCCGTCCCGGCGCGCACCCGCCAGGACGGTGTCGGCGGCTGCCGGGTCGACGGGCTGGTCACCCGTGGCCCCGGGTTCGCTGTGGTGCCCGCCGGTCGCGGTGCCGGGCGCGGCGGTCAGTGCGGTGGTGACGGAGGGCCGGCTGCCCTTGAGCGCGTCGACGGCGCTGCTGAAGTTGGCGCCGGCATGACCGGACCAGGTCAGACCGGTCGCGGAGAGGACCAGCAGACCGGCGGTGATCCAGAGACCCAGGGCGCCGTGCCAGCTCCGGGTCCGCCGCACGCCCTTGCGGGCGGCCAGGTCGGGGGCGAGAAGACGGCGGGCGGTACGGTTCCCGCGCTGCCGCCGCCACCACAGCGCCACCCCGCCGAGGGCGACCACCCACAGCCAGCTGGCGGCGAACTCCGAGTACAGCTCGCCGGTCGTGCCGAGGTGCAGGTCGCGGTGGAACTGGTCGAGCCACGTGTTCAGCGGGGTCGCGGTCGCCCAGGTCTCCAGCTGACCGGTCACCGCGCCGGTGTACGGGTCGACGTACACGGTGTGCACGTGCTCCTCGGGCAGCCCCGGCGAGGTGAAGTCGACCTGGGTGGTGGCTTGGCCTTCGCCGACCCGTACCCCGGTCAAAGATCCTTCGGGGTGGGTGGCCCGGGCCGCCGTGATCTGCTGGGACACCGGCACCGTCGCGCCGCCCGCGTCGGCCACCACCAGTTCGTCGCCGTAGACGACCTTGTCCAGGGTCGGCGCCATGGTGAACATCAGGCCGGTCGTCGCCGCGATCAGGATGAACGGCGCGACCAGGATGCCGGCGTAGAAGTGCAGGCGCAGCAGCAGGGGGCCGAAACTCCGGCCGCCGGCGCCGTGGCGCTGCGTCGTCGCGTCACTGGTGACGGGTGTGTCGACCTGGGGGCTCACGGCCATCGGCTGTCCTCGGGGGTGTCGGCGGCGCTCGGGGTGCGCCGGCATCCGGAAAGTGCTGTCGACGCGCCGGGAAACCCGGGAGTCGGGGTGACCCCGCCGCGTTGCGAGGTCACCCGGTAGTCGCCGCACGGCGCACGAAAGTTCCCAGGCCTTTCCCAGCGCGAGATGACGCCCGTCGATGAGTCCGGAATCTGGTGATCACCCGTTCGTGGCCGGCGGGAACCGATCGCCCCGCCGCGACGACTGATCACCGGGGCACCGGACGCGGTGCCGACCCGCCCATCCGGCTGACAAGGAACAACGGTGTCTCTGCCTGACCTCACCGATTACGTCCCGCACCGCTCGACACCCGACGCGGACTTCGAGGGCACCCCGGTGCCCGGCCTGCGCGCCGACTTCTACCGCCGCACCGACGGCGACCGGATCGCGTCCGTGGGCCGATACTCCTACCAGGGCCAGGAGGTGCTGCTGGCCTGGGGATACGTGGACGAGACACACTGCCGGCGGCACGCGGTGCGCGACCCGGGCGCCGGCTGGCAACCGGTGGTCGAGGGCTGCCCCGACGTGCGCTTCGTCCGGGCCGGCGACGACCCGGACGCGGCGGTGGCGGGGTTGGAGGTGCGCACCCCGGAGGGCGGCTGGCTCCGCATCGGCGGCACTCCCGGTCCGGGCGGGGCCGCGCCCGCGGGGTAAGGAAGGCGCACGGAAAGCCAAGAAATCCCGTGCGAAAAACCGGCCGCCGCGCGAAATCGCGCGGCGGCCGGCTGCGGCAATGCTGGATCTGCGGTAATGCTGGATCAGTTGTACGTCTGCTCGGTGCGCCATTTCTGGTTGACGCCGGTGCTGCAGGTCCAGATTGCCAGCTTCACGCCGTCGGCGCGGTTGCTGTTCGGAATGTCGATGCATTTACCGGACAGCGGATTCCGCAGCGTGCCGTCGGTGTAGAAAACGAACTCCTGCGAAGGGCCACCGTGGCAGGTCCAGAGCTGGATCGCCGTACCGTTGTCCTTCTTGCCGCCGTTGAGGTCCATGCACTTGTTGTTCAGGCTGAGATACCCGTCCTTCGACATCCACTGCTGGGCGGTGCTGCCGTTGCAGGTGGACACCACGAGTTGCACGCCGCCGTCGAAGGTCGAGTTCGGCACGGTGATGCACTTGTTGTGCAGGTTGCTGACGATCGCGGTGTCCCAGACGCCGGAGGACCAGACAGGCTTGCCGGTGTCGTTGCGGTAGAGGACCACGTTGCCGTCGGTCTGCATGTACAGGGTGCTGGGTCCGTTGCCGTAGGTCTTGGAGGACCAGACGGCGGCACCGTCGGCGCGGTAGAGCACCAGGTTGCCGTCGCGCTGGTTGACCAGGCGGACGCCGTTGGTGGTGCCGGTGGCCCAGACCGCCTTGGGGCCCTTGGAGATCACCAGGTTGCCGTCGCCCTGCAGCCGGGCGGTGTGCCCGAAGTTGGACTGCAGGACTTTGGCCTCGGCGAGTTCCGCGCCGGCCACCAGCTTGGTGTTGGTGGCGTACCACTGCTGGCTGGTGGTGTTGGTGACGTCGGCGGTGACGGTGCCGGTGCCGGCGTCCTTGCCGGCGTTCAGAACGGTGATCGCCCGGCTGGTCAGCTCACTGATCCACAGGTAGTTGTCGCCCTGCTTGGTGTAGTAGAAGTTCTGGTCGGCCCCGTTGTCGCAGGTGCCCAGGACGAACTTGACGTTGTTGGCGGGGGTGCTGTCCGCCAGTTCGACGCACTTGGTGCGGTCCCACGCGTTGATGATGCGGTAGCGGCCGCCGGTGTTGTAGACGCGCATGGCGATCCAGCGCTGCTTCTCGCTGTCGGCGCAGTTGGCCTGCACCAGGGCTTTGCCGTTGGTGACGGACTCACCTTCGGCGGCCAGGCACTTGCCGGAGTTGAGGTTGCTCCACTGCCAGGGTTTGGCGCTGGGCCGGTTGGCGGCGTCCGGCGCGACCTGGTACTGGCCGATGCGCAGGTATTCGCTGACGCCGTCGGCCTTGCGCAGCAGGGCCTGGGTGGCGGCGGTGACGAGGTTGTCGTTGCCGTCGGCGGCGGCCTTGGTGCGCAGGCTTTCGATGGCCCGGCGGTCGGCGGCTTCGCTCTCGGCCAGCAGGCGGTCGCGGTCGGCTCTGTCGGCGATGTGGATGCCGGTGTCGATGAAGGCGCGCCAGACCGGCTTTTCGCTGCTGCGCAGGGCGCGTTCGGCGGCGTCGCTGACCTCGATGCGGCGGGGGTTGGTGTCGACCTGTTCCCAGATCCAGCGGATGAAGTTGTCGTCAGTCATGGCGAGTTTGCCGGCGTCGGCCACGATGCCCAGCACCGCGGCGGCGGCGCGCATGGCTCCTTCGCGGGCCACCCGGGCCTGTTCGGCGACGCCGGCGGCCTCGGCGGCGGCGATCGCGTCCTGGACGTCGTGTTCGGCGGCGGTCTTCACGCCGGTGGACAGGAACGCGTGGTGGGCGGCGGCGTCGCCGTCGAACGCGGCCAGGGCCGCAGCCTTGACCCGGGCGCCGGTGGCTTTCTTCCAGATCTCGTAGACGACGTCGCGTTCAGGCAGGACCAGCATCTGCCCGTCGGTGTCCACGGTGATCCGCGCGGCGGCGTAGGCGGCGCGCTTGAGGTCGCGTGCCTGGCGGGCGGCGGTCTCGTCGCTGAGTTTCTTGGTGTCGTCGGCGACCTTGGCGTCGAAGATGCCCTGGAGGATGAACTCCTTGCAAACAGTCTCGATGGTCTCGGCGCTTGCCGACAGCGCGAGTTCGGCGGCGTCGCGGATCATCGGGTACGCGGCCGAGTGCTGCCAGATCTTGAAGACGAAGTTGCGGTCGGTCTGGTTGAGCCAGTCCTCGCCGGGTTCGATGCTGATCTCGCGGGCGGCTCTGACCTTCTGGGCCTCGTCGGTGGGCAGGCCGTCGTCCTCGGCCAGCGCCTCGGCGGACGTGGCGGTCATCGGCGCGGCGGCGTCGGCGGGTGAGATCGTGGCGGCTTGGGCCCGGGCCTTGGCGCCGGTGGCCGGCGTGGGTGCCACCGAGGTCGGCGTCACCGGAGCAGGTGCAGGAGCGGCGATGGCCGGCCCGCCGAGCAGTGTCACCAAAGCGGCGGTCGCGGTCACGGTGAGCAACCCACGCAGGGCACGTGGGCGCCTCATGGCTGTGTTCAATGCATTCCCCGTTGTCAGTGAAGGTGTGCCGAAACGCCGGTGGCCGGGCGCGAGGCAGCGCGGCGGTACTGCTGCCGGATGTCGCCGCGTCCTGGCGCGGGCCGACGAACCGTAACCACGCGAATACAGGGGCGTCAAGATCTGAGCGTCAGTTCCCCAGAGGTTCGCTTCGATTTCAAATTGCGGTCCCAGCCCTTTTCGAGCGGGGTGGTGGCGGGCGCGGGCAGCGTGCTAGAAACCTTGCGGCTTCGGATGACGTGGATCGATGAGCGCGCTTTTGTGTACCTGCGCTCAAGAAAATCGTGTCGACGAAACCGGCGAATAGCAGTTGCACTGAAACGGGGGATGTGCAAATTGAATACGCGTGTGCGGACTCGGTCCGCAGCGATGATGGCAGCTGCCCTGGTGCTGGCGCCGGGCGTGCTCGCCGGGGCTGTCGCACCGGCGCAGGCGGCGGTGCGCGCGCCGGCCGTGGTGCGGGCGGCGGTGTTCGACCAGGCGGCGGTGGACCGTCTTTACGTCTACTACCTGGCCAAGTACGACCATCGGTCGCTGGTGCGCACGGCGGCGTGGAACGCGTTGGCCGGTAAGCCGGATCAGGTGGACGCGCTGGTGGCGCGGTTCCTGAAGTCGGGTCTGCCGTACGCGATCAGCCGCTCGGAGCAGCTGGCAGCGCGTAACGCCGACTTCGCGCGCCGGGTGCTGGCGACGCACACCGCCGAGTTCGCGCCCGAGGTGCACGCGGCCGCGCAGTTCGCGCTGGCCAGTGGCGCGGCGGCGTTGGAGGTGTTCGCCCGGACCGGGTATGCCGAGGCGAAGGAGCGTGACCGCACGGCCCGGGAGACCGCGGGAGAGCAGGCCGCGGCGTTGTCGGATGCCGATCGTGAGTTCGTGGTGCTCCTGCGGGACACCGATCCGGGCCCGCAGGTGCGGGCGGCAGCGGGGCTGGCGTTGCGTGCCGAAGCCACCGAGGCCGATGTGGTGGAGTTCTTCGCCTACGACTGGGCGGCGGCGGCCGCGGTGGACCTGCGCACTCAGCAGGTGCAGTGTGCCGACCTGGACATGGCCTGGCGTGAGCAGGTGCGGACCCTGCGGGCCACGGCCGAGGCTGCCCACCGGGCCGCTCTGGCCGCTGCCGGCGAGGCGCGTGAACAGGCTCGTGTCACCGCGGCGAACGCGTGGCGCCTCGTCATCGACCGGGCCCGGCCGGTGATGAACACCTGGGATGCCGCCGCGGAGAACGCGGACCGGCAGGCCGAGAACTGGCAGCGGGTGGCGGCGGCCGCTGCCGAGGCCGCGGAGAACCCGAACTGGGATGCCATCGCGCGTACCGCCGGGACCAACGTGCAGCAGTGGACAGTGCACGGTGACGCAGCCGCCGAGCAGGCCGCCTACTGGACCGAGATGTACGACACCGCCCTCGCCGGCGAACTCGACATGCGGCCCTGACCCGCGCCTCGCTGCGGCCACACGTCGTCACGCCGCGGTTTCTGCTGCCTGACGACGTCCCGCCTCACTTCCTGCTGCCACACGTCGTCCTGCCACGCGTATGAAGGAGTCCGGTGAACATCACCCGCTCGCGCACTCTCCGGCCGCCAGGGCGCGGCTCCGGCCGTACCCGATGGTCGGGTGTGCTCGCCGCCCTGATCGTGCCCCTGATGGCCGTCGCGGGGCTGTCCGTTCCCGCGCAGGCCGCCCCGGCGGCAAAGCCGGCGGCGGACCTGACCGCCCTGACACCGCTGATCGAGCGGTTCGTGCGGGAACAGCAGCAGGATGAGCCGGACGACGGCGTCGTCTTCGACAACCGGCTGCGTGACCTGGTCGCGGACATGGCCGGGCTGGATGCCGATGAAGAGGTCCGGGCCGCCGCCCGGCAGGCTCTCAACGCCGGCACCCCGGCAGCGATCATGGCGTTCCTGGGTGGTGGCGCGGACGCCGCGCGGGCGCAGGCCAAGAAGCGGCGTGCCGCCGTGGACGCGCGCAACGTCACCACGATCACCGCGCTGGCCGGCACCGGCGGCACAGAGTTCAACGCCGCGGTGCAGCGTGCGCTCAAGGGCACCGCCTACGACCGCGAGACGTTCCTGGCGTACGGCCGGGACGTGGCCGCGGCCCGGGACGCCGCCACCGGTGCGGCCGAGGCCGAACGCCGCCGGGTGCTGCGACAACGCGTGCAGATGCTGGCCGGCACCAACGGCACCGAGGTGGCGAGGGCGGCCGCCGCGGCGCTGGCCGCCGGGGACACCGCGGTCGCCGAGTTCCTTGCCACCGGCTACCTGGTCGCCGCCCGTAAGGACGCGGAGGCGCACGAGGCCTACATGGCGGATCTGGCCGCCCGGCAGAAAGCCGCGGAGGAGCTGACCGATCTGGCGCAGCGGGCCCGTCGCGCGACCGAGGCACGCCGGCTCATCATGGTCGCGCACGGCGACGGGGTGCGGGCGCTGCAGAACGCCGCGAACGCGATGACCTCGGCCGGTAACGCCTCCCGGCAGGCGTACCAGATCCTGGCCGCCAACACGGCCAGTGGGGCCAAGGGCGGCTTCCAGCTGGTCACCGCGGAAGTGGCCCGCCAGACCGGGTACGCCGCCGACTTCGCGGAGTACGCGCGGGTCGCTGCCGCGCAGGCCACGGTGCAGGCGCAGGTGCTCATCGACACCGGCCTGGAGTACGGAACCCAGTGGGTCACCGTGGTGCAGGCGATGAGCAACTCGGCTGAGGCCGCGTACCGGGCCGCGGAGTCCGCACAGCACGCCGTCACCGCTATCGTCGCCGACGACGCCGCCACCGGCGCGGCCGACAAGGCCGAGAAACACCGCGCCAACGCCGCGCAGTGGCGCAGCGCCGCCGAGAAGCACGCCGTCAGTGCCGCCACGATCGCCGCCGCCGCCAAGGCGCAGGCCGCGACAGCGGCCGACGCCGCGGTCCGCGCGAAACGGTCCCGCGCCGACGCCGAGGCCGCCCTGGCGCAGGCGATCGCGCACGCCGAGAAGGTCAAGCAGCACCGGGCCACCGCCGAGCGGGAACGTGACACCGCCGAGGAACAACGCCGGATCGCCGAACGCGAACGCGACACCGCCGCACGGCAGCGCGCCATCGCCCAGCAGCAGGCCGCCATCGCCGAACGTCACCGCGACACCGCCCGCCAGCAGCGCGACGTAGCCACCCAGAAACGGGCCGAGGCCGACGCCCAGGCCCAGATCGCCCAGCAGAAACGGGTGGCCGCCCAGCGCGAGGAGAACGCCGCCGCCACCGCCAGCGGCAAGGCCCAGGAACAGGACGGCATCGCGACCCGCGCCAACCAGGCCGCCGCCGCCAGCGACCGCACCGCGACCGAGAAGGCCCGCGCTGCCGTGCAGGCCGCGGAGGCACAGCAATTCGCGGAGGCCCGCGCCCGCCACGCCGACGCGGTCGTCGCCAGCCTCGCCGCCGGTTCCGAGAAGGACAAGGCCAAAGCCGCCGCGCAACAGGCCCGGGCCCGTGCCGACGAGGCAGCCGCCGCGTCCGGTCGCGCTCAGGACGCCGCCGACGCCGCCGCCGGCGCCGCCCGCAACGCCCGGCAGGCCGCGATCGAGGCCGACGGCGCGGCCGCCCGGGCTCAGGCAGCGGCCCGCCAGGCCCGCGCGGCCGCCGCCAAGGCGCGCGCCGCTGCCAGCGAGGCCGAAGCCGCCGCCGGACGCTCCCGTGCCGCCGCCGACGCCGCGCATGCGGCCGCCGCCCGGGCCGGGGAGGCCGCCGATGCCGCGCAGGCCGAAGCCGCCGCCACCCATGCGGCCGCCCTGCGCGCCGACGCCGCAGCCGCACAGGCCACCGCGCAGCAGACCCGCGCCGCCGAGGCCGCCCGCACTGCGGCATCACTTACCCAGGACGCGCTGACCCAGGCCGGGCAGGCGATGCTCGCCGCGCAACGCACCAGGGACGAGGCCGACGCCGCCGCGGCGGAGGCATCCACCGCGGCGCTGCAGGCCGGGATCGCCACCCGCGCCGCCCGCGCGACCGTGCAGACCGCGGCCGGGATCGCTGACCCGGCCGGCACGGCGATCGGGCAGGCCGCACCGTTCGCCGCCCACGACATCGACGCGGCGTTCGCCGTCCTGGTCGCCGAACGCGCCCAGGATCTCGGTGACACCCAGGTCACCCTGGCCACCGCCGCGGCCGCGGACGCCGCCGACCAAGCGGAGCGGGCCGCCCGCGCCGCGCAGAACGCCAGCGACCAGACCCGGCCGGCCTTCGCCTCGGCGGCCCAGGCCAGCGCGTCCGCCGCCGCTGCGGCAACGTCCGCTGCCGCGGCGCAGCGGTCCGCGGCCGAAGCCGCTCAGCACGGTGCCGCCGCCCGTGCCGCCGCCGCCCAGGCCAACGCCACCGACCGCGCCGCGCAGGCCGACGCCAAGGCCGCCCGCGCCGCGGCGAACCAGGCAGCCGCCGACGCCGCCATCGCCGGCCGCGCCGCCAACGCCGCCGCCACCGAAGCAACAAACGCCCGCGCCGCGGCCGACCGGGCCACCTCCGCCGCCGGCGCCGCTACCGCAGCCGCCAACGAAGCCACCCGGCAGGCGGCCGCGGCCAAGGCCGCCGCCGACCAGGCGGCCGCCGACGCCGACGCGGCGCAGGCCGCCGCCAACCGCGCCAAGGACCACGCCACCACCGCCGACAACGCCGCCACCCACGCCGAAGAACAGGCCAAGGAAGCCGAGGACTACGCCGAACACGCCGCGTCCGAGGCCGAGAGCGCCCTGGTGGCCATCCAGAACGCGGAGTTCGAGGCCGTGGCCGCCGCCGAACGGGCGACCACGGAAGTGAACGCGCAGAAGTTCAAGGAGGGGATGCTCAAGCTCAGCCAGGCTGCCGGTGCCACCCCCGGCGGCGGGGAACTCCAGCGAGCCATCGACGACCTGCTCGCCACCGTCGAGAGCAACGCACAGGTGTTCCTGACCTTCATCGAGGAGAACCGCGAGGAGATCGAGGCGCTCCTCGAGTACGCGATCGAGATCGTCGCCGGAACCGCGGCCATCTACGGTGGCGTGGCGCTGGGCACCGGTGGCGCGGCCGCGGCCTGCGGTGCTGTCATCGGGGTCAGCGCCGCAGGCGGCATCACCGTTCTCGCCGGTGTCGTCGCCTGCGGCGTCATGGTCGGCGGAGCCGCCCTCGCTACCGGCGGCATCATGCTCACCGCCGACGGCATGTTCAAGGCCAAGAACGAGATCCAGCGGATGCGGCTCGACCTGGACAACTCCGTCGCCAACAAGGGCAGCATCGGACACGGGTCGCGCCAGGAGGTGCCCGGTCTCCGTTCGGAGGAGTGGAGCGACGCGGACCGCCTCACCATCGAGGATGCTCTCGGTGGAAATCTCAAGGACCGATTCCCCTACATCGACGCGTGGGACGAAGCATCGAAGACAGGGACGAGCATCAAGACCATCGACTGGCGGCGGATGAGCTACGACACGCCGGGGAAGTTCGCGAGCCAGGCCAAGAAACTTGTCCGCGAGCTGCGCAATGGTCAGAAATTCGATGACGGATGGTACTCGGCCGACCACCCCAAGCGTCTCGACGTCAAGAACTGGGAACTGAAGATCGGTTACCCCGAGAACATGCCGCCGGAGTACTTCCCCGAACTCATGAACGCGCTCAAGGAAGCGGAGCAGTGGAACATCAAGGTGACGTTGTATCCCATTTCGGTGTGATGGGCTGATCGCCCGCCCGGAGCGCGCCCGTTGTCGCGGGGCAGCGCTCCGGCGGGCGGCCGGACATCAATCGTGCCGGGCCAGAGCGGGCACGTCACTTTCCTTGTACAAGCCGCTGTCGGTGACCGCCGCGACGATTCGCGGATCCAGCAGCCAGCTGATCCCGTCTTCTGCGCCGGTGTAAAGGGTGAACAGCCGTACGGTCGCCCCCGCCTCGGCCAGCAGGTCGTTGAGGACCGCGAGGGGGCGGACGGTCGCTGTGCGCCGGGCGCGCCGCGCGGGCCAGTCTTCCTGCGACCACATGACGCAGGGCCGGCCGTTGATGGCGATGATGTAGTCGCCTTCTTCGTCGTTGACGCGGGGTTGATGCACCACCTCGACCTGGAGGTCCACGCCGTGGCGTCGCAGGGCCGGTTCGATGGTCGACAGAACCCATTTGATCTGTCCTTCGGCCAGCGCTTCACCGTCGGTGAAGAACCATCCGACACCCTCCAGTGGCTCGTCGATGCTGAATGGATAGCCACCGTTCGCGACGGTCTGTTCCGCGGCTGCGGCCTCCTCCTCGGAAAGGGACGCCCACATGCCCAGAGCGCGCAATTGGCGTGCGAGCTCGATCCGCTGCTGTTCCATGCCGGCATCATCCCGCACCGCCCCCGGGGCGACAGCCCCGTGCTTCTTCGGAGAAGGCGACGATGAATTCCACAGTTGAGGCCCGGTACCGGCCGGAGCACGCCGAAAACCCCGTCATCCTGGCCTCACCCCACGACGTGGACCAGGTGCTGGTTGCCCTGCTCGCCGGCAATGACGGCAACGACATGGCGCAGTTGATCTGCCTGCAGCGGCCCGTCCACCCGGTCCACGGATTCCCCGACCACGATCTGTGTATCGGCGTGGACAATCATCGGAACGTGGGCGCGAGATGAGGTGGCGCGACGGCGACGGACTGCGGTATTCGGCCGGGCCGCAGGACGGGCACGAACAAGGCGTCTACAGCCTCATGGGCACGCTCATGGAGTTCCCGGAGCACTCCGACGTGTCCGTCGGTCTCGTGCGGCAGGCAGCCAGGGAGTTCCTGCTCTCCGGAGGAGAACGTCCGGCCTGTGCCGCATGGCAGGAGGATCCGGACAGCTGACGCCCGGCTGACCGGATCAGGCCGGCCCATCCCCGCGCGCCCCAGCTTCGCTGTTGTTCATGCCGAGCAGGTCGCTCATGCCGAGCAGTTGTGCCCGCTGTTCGAGGGCCGCTTGCCGGTCGTCGAGCTCGGTCTCCCGCTGCGACTGCGTCGCGTCGCGCCGGTCGGCGGCTTCGTCGCGCTGGTCCAAGGCCTCGACGCGCCGGTCAGCAGCTTCGTCGCGCTGGTCCAGGGCCTCGGTGCGGTGCTGCGCGGCGTCGTCGGGCGGGCTGACGACGTCCGGCGAGCGGCGCAGGTCGGCCTGGCGTTCGTCACTGAGCTTGCGCAGCCTCTCCAGCGATGAAGCCATTTCGCCGGCGAGGTAGGAGTCCTCGGCCATGGACTCACTGTGCACCGTGACGGTTGCGATGCGGGATGATCCCGCTGGACGAGGGCCCGGAAGGGTCAGCGGGCGCGGGTGGAGCGGGCTGCCTCGGCGGCTGCACGGATCTCCGGGGTGAGTGCGTCGGTGATGACCGCGTAGCCGGCGCTGGACGGGTGGAAGCGGTCGCCGCTGAACAGGGCCGGGTCGGCGGCGAACCGGCCGGCGGAGCTGCCGCCGATGTCGGCGACGCGGGCGCCGGCGGCGATCGCGGCGCGGGCCTGTTCCTGCTGGAGGAAGCGGCTGCCGGCCTGCACGGCCGCCCGCATCGCCGGCGGCACCCAGGGGACCACGCTCAGGTCCGGTGCGGGGGCGACGACGACTTCGGTGCCGGCGGCGCGCAGGGTGCGTACGGCGTCGCCGAGCAGGGCGGCGGCCTGGTGCGGCGGTACCAGGTGGGTCAGGTCGTTCGCGCCGATGATGATCAGCGCCAGGTCGGGGCGGGCGGCCGCGGCGCGCTGCACCTGGGCGGCGAGGCCGCGGCTGTCGGCGCCGGGGATCGCGTACATGTGCAGGTCGACGGGCGTGCCGTGCCGGCCGAGGTCGGTGGCGAGACGGTTGCCGATGGTGTCGGCCGGTCGGGCGGCGCCCTGCCCGTAGGCGATGGAGTCGCCGAGGATCGCGAAGGCAAGAGTCACGTTGATCGGCAACGCCGGAAGCGCCGGGAACGTTCCGTGCTGAGAAAATGGTCGCAAAAAACCTGTCACCAGTGCAGCCGCAGCGTGAGTTGCCGGGAGGGGACGGCCGGGTCGTCCGCGTCGACGACGGCGATCAGGCGCAGCCCGTCCGGCAGCTCGTCGGCGACCGCCAGGCCTTCGATCTTGTAGAGGCCGCCGGGCAGGGTGGGCAGTTCCGCGGTCGCCACCACGCTGTCGTCGTCCAGCAGGGCGAGCGCGGCGGCCACCACCGGCCCGTCGTCGACGGCGTTCGGGGTGTCCTCGGCGGCGGCACTGACCAGCACGGAGCCGCCACCGGGTGCGACCGGGCGGGAGAGCGACACCGCGTCCGTGACGGCCAGCGCGACACCGTCGACGGTGCCCAGGTCGTAGCGCCGGACGGCACTGACGGCGACCCGGCCGGCGGCGCCTGTCCCGGTCACCGCGGCCAGCAGGGCCGGCAGGTCGACGTCGACGCAGGCGGTGGGGGCGCCGGCGGCGGCGTTCCCGCGCTGGAACCAGCGCAACCGGTCGCCGACCCGGCAGGCGCCCTCCAGGTTCAGGTGCGCGACGGGGATGCCGAGGGCGTCGGCGACGGCGTGGTAGACCGGTGCCAGATCGGCGGCGGTGAAGGCCGGCCCCGGGGTCACCAGGGAACCTCGCATCCGGGCGTCGGTGGAGCCGGAGCCGAGGAGCAGCACGCCGGAGCCGACCGGGCACGCCGCCTCGAAGTCCGGCTTCAGGTGTTTGGTGCCGGCGGCCGAGCTGAACACCTCAAGGCCGTCGACGGCTTCCACGACGCGTACGGCGGTGACCGTTTCCGATCGCCACCACGCCGCGTGCGTCGCGTCGTCCTGCGCGACCAGCCAGCCGTCCCCGAACGGCGCGATCGCGGACGCGGCACGCACCGGTGAACCGTCGTCGAAGGTCAACGCCGAGGTGGCTTCCACAACGATCCGCATCCCGTACCCCCAGTTCGACAGCGCTCAGGAACCCGCCCGCGCCGACCAGGCCGCCCACAGCCGGGCGTAGCGCCCGCCGCCGGCGACCAGCTCGGCGTGTGATCCACTTTCCACGATCTCGCCGTGCTCCATCACGATGACACGGTCGGCGGCGGCCGCCTGCGTCAACCGGTGGGCGACCACCAGACCGGTCCGGCCCCGCAGCGCCGCCGTGGCGGCCTGCTCCAGGTCGCGGGCGCCGGCGCTGCCCGCCTCGGCGGTGGCCTCGTCCAGCACCACGACCGGCGGGTCCAGAAGCACCACCCGGGCCAGCGCCAGTTGCTGTGCCTGCGCCGCCGTGAGCTGGTGGCCGCCGTCGCCGACCACGGTGTCCAGGCCGGCGGGCAGGGCGCGCGCCCAGTCGAGGGCGCCGACGCCTGCCAGGGCCGCGGCGAGGTCGTCGTCGGTGGCGTCCGGGCGGGCCAGCCGCAGGTCTTCGGCGAGCGGGCCGGCGAAGACGTGGGTCTCCTGGCTGACGATGGCCACGGTCCGGGCCGGTAGGTCGGTCACCGGCACGCCGCCGACCAGCGCGTACCCCTTGTCCGGCCGCAGAATGCCGGCGGCGAGCGACGCCGCCGTGGTCTTGCCGGCGCCGGTGGAGCCGACCAGCGCGACGAGTTCGCCGGGCTCGACCCGCAGGCTGACGCCGCGCAGCACGGGTGTGGCGTCGTCATAGCTGAAGCTGACGTCGTCGAGGACCAGGTCGCGGCCGGTCGGCGGGGTGCCGGCGGCGCGTTCCGCCACGTCCGTGCCGAGCACACCGACGAGGCGGGCGAGGCTGGCGCCGGCGTCCTGGGCCTTGTCGAAGGTGACCATCAAGATCATGATCGGGTTGAAGACGCGGTGGAACAGCAGGGCGGCGGCGGAGACCTCGCCGACGGTCACCAGCCCCTGGCGTACGAGGACGAAGCCCGCCACCAGCACGGCTGCCAGCCCCACGAGTTCGGCCCGGTTGATCCGGCCGACGAACCGGGTGTACCGGGCGAACACCGAGATCGAGATGTCCCGGGCCCGGGCGGAGGCGCCGTCGATGCCGGCGAGGTGCCGGTCCTCCAGCCGGTAGGCGTGCACGGTCGGGATGCCCTGCATGCCCTCGACGAACAGCTGCGACCGGGCGGCGATGGCGACCCGTTCCGCCGCGTAGGAGGGTGCGGCGCGCGGCAGATACCAGCGCAGCGCCAGCACGTAGAGCGGCACCGCGAGCGCCCCCGCCAGGCCGAGACGCCAGTCGATCCCGATGATCGCGGCGAGGCTGAGGGCGGCCAGCAGCAGGGCGGAGATCATGCCGGGCAGGACGTCGGAGACGGCCTTGTCGATGGCGGTGATGTCGGCGCCGACCCGGGAGAGCAGATCGCCGCGGCCGGCGCGGTCGAGCACCGTCGCGGGCAGGCGCAGAGCCGTGGCGACGACGCGTTCGCGCAGGTCGGCGAGGATGCGTGAGCCGAGCCGGCTGATCAGGTACCCGGCGAGGCCGGTCGCGGCGCCACCGACGACGGCCGCGGCCAGGATCGCCGCGGCGGCGGGGGCGATGGCGGCGGCATCGCCGCCGGCCCGGATGCGGTCGACGAGCAGACCCAGGATGTACGCGGGGACGATCGACGCGCCGGCCGCGAGCAGCCCGGCGAGCAGGGTGAACCCGGTCGCCGCCGGGCGGGTGCGGAGTTCGGCGCCGAGCCAGGCACGGCTCTGCCGCGGCCCGGCGATCGGAAGCAGCGGCCCGTTGTCCGGGAGCTGCGGCCCGTTGTCCAGGAGCTGCGGCTCGTCGTCCGGGAGCTGGGGCCCGTTGTCCGGGAGCTGGGGCCCGTTGTCCGGGAGCTGCCGCCCATCGTCCGGGAGCTGCGGGGCGCTCATCGCAGCACCGTCCGGCGGTAGGTGTCGTCGCCGGCGCTGAGCTCGGCGTGGGTGCCCTCGGCGACGACCGCGCCGTCGCCGATGACGACGACCCGGTCGGTGACCGCGAGCAAGGCCGGGCTGCTGGTGATCACGACGGTGCCGAGGCCGGCGTCCGGTCCGTGCCGCAGCGCCCGGATGCCGCCGGCGATGGCGTGCTCGGTGACCGCGTCCACGGCGGTCGTCGGATCGTGCAGGACGAGCAGTGGTGGCCCGGCCAGCAGGGCGCGGGCCAGGGCGATGCGCTGCCGCTGGCCGCCGGAGAGGTTGGAGCCGCGTTCGGTGACCGGTGCGTCAAGCCCGTCCGGGTGCAGGCCGGCCACCTCGTCGGCGGCGGCGGCCCGGACGGCGGCGGCGCGCCGCTCGGCACCGGCGTCGTGCGGATCGATGTTGGCGGCCAGGGTGCCGGTGAACAGGTCCGTGCGGTGCGGCTCGACGTGCAGCAGGGCGCGGGCCGCGGACCGGTCGAGTGTTTCCAGCCGGACCCCGCCGAGTGCGATGTCGCCGTCGTAGCCGTCGGGCATCGCGAGCAGGCGCACCAGCGCCTCGGCGTCCGCCGGCCGGTGCGCCACGACGCCCACCAGCTCACCGGGCCGAACATGCAGGTCAAGACCGGCGAGCGAACCGTAAGTCACACCCGCCAGCCGCAGGTCGCACCGGGCGCCGCCGGGCCCGGCCCCGGCCACCGAGACGCCGTCGGGCGAGATCGGCCCGGCCCCGGTCACGGAGGCGTGGTCGGGCGAGATCGGCCCGGCGGCGGCCGCCGAGGCGGTGCCGCCGGGCAGGATCAGGCCGGCACCGGTGACCGAGGCGACGCGGTCGGCGGCGGCGCGCGCGGCGGCGAACCAGCTCGGCACGACGGCGAGCACCCCGAACGGCTCGATCAGGAACTGCGCCGAGCCGATCACCGTGATGAACTGGCCGACCGTGATCCGGCCAGTCAGCGCGAACCAGCCCGCCGCGATCGCGATGCCGCCGGCCAGCAGGGTGCTCAGCGTGGTGGAGGCGCTGAGGTACGCGTTCTGGGTGCGGGCGGCGCGCAGCGTGGCGTCCAGGGATCGCCGGCTCACCACCCGGTACCGGTCGGCGGCGGCGTCCTGGGCGCCGATGCCCCGCAGCGGCCGCAGACCGGTCACCAGGTCAGTGGCGAGCGAGGTCGCCTTGCCGGACTGTTCCTGCTGGTCGGCGACGCGCCGGGCGATGAGCGGCGCGGTCAGGTTGAGGATCGCCAGCACGATCGGGGTGGCGATCAACACGATCAGCCCGAGCGGCCGGGAGATCAGCAGGAGCGTGACCGCGCTGACCGTGGCGGCGATCAGGGAACTGGAGATCCGCGGGATGTGGTCGAGCACGTACGACGTCAGGTCGGCGTCCGAGGTCGACACCGCGAGCAGTTCGCCGGCGTGCCGGTCGGTACGCAGCCCACGCGGGTGCAGGATCTTCGCGGCCACCTCGACCCGCAGCCGGTGCCCCTCCTCGGCGATGGCCCGCTGCAACTGCCGGGCACCGAAGCGGTACGTCACCGTCAGCACCAGGAACAGCAGCGCCAGGACCGAGATCCAGATCAGCAGCGCGGTCACGTCGCCGGTCCCGACGGCCTGGTCGACGACGACGCCGATCAGGATCGGGATCAGGGCCGCGCAGAGCTGGTAGACACCGGCCAGGGCGGTGCCGGTCCACAGCCGCCTGCCGTTGCGGGCCACCGCCCGCCGCAGGATCGCAGTGCCGGGACTCGTCGTGCTGGGCACCGCGGGAACTCCTCAGCCGAAGATCGAAAGCAAGGGCAGCCTAATATGCCGTCCCCGCGATGGCGCAGCCCAGGTGAGCCGCCTCACCGGACGGGCGTCGATCAGCCGCGCGGGGGTATCAGACCGGCCGTGCGGATGCGTTTTGACGGGTGGATCGCCGGGGTGGGCACGACGAGCGGGACACGGCTGGTGCTGGGGCACTGGCCGGGCTCACCGTTCGGGCCGGTCACCGACGTCATGGTCGAGTACGGCGACGGCCGGCGTGTCCTGCTCGCCCAGACCGAGGAGCTGGGCCGGTTCGTCGCCGACACGTACTCCTTCGAGACGGTGCGGGTGGTCCCGTTCGAGGTGTCCAGGTCCGGTGCGGCATGGTCGGTCACGGCCGGCCCGCTGACCCTGCGCTTCACCACCGGTGGCCGTGGCCTGCTGGGCCGGCTCCTGCACGCGGTGCCGGCACCACTGGCCCGCCGGCTCGGCTGGGTCCGGCTGATCGGCGTGCCGGCCCGCGTGCTGCCGGGTGTCCGCACGCACGGGAGCGCGGGCAACGGCCGGCGCGAGTGGTACGCGGTGCAGGACCTGCATCGGATCACGACGGCCTCGGCGGTCCTCGACGGCGTGAACCTGGGTCCGCTCGCCGCTGTCGACCCGCCCGTCCGGTTCGGCTTCGGCTCGACTCCCCGTACGCCGTCGCTGGTCCGTGTCACCACCACGGTCCAGTTGCCCGGCTCCGGACCGCAGCCCCGCCGCGGCCGGGGTGCCGGCCCTGCCGGATCATCATCGGCATGGCTGTAATGGTGGAGATCCACATCCCGCTGACCGCTGACGGCGAGTGGATCGACGACGTCGGGGACTACCTGATCGACCTGGAGGAGGAGCTCGGCATCGAGGAGTGGGACGACGGCGAGGAGTTCGGCGACGTCTACATCTTCTTCATCGCCGGCGCGAACGAGCGCACCCTGCTCAAGGCCGCGTCCCGGATCGCCGTGCGCGACGGTGTGCCCGGTGGCGCCTTCGCCGTGGTGACGGACACCGGCACGGCCCGGTTCGGCCAGGGACGCCGGGTGAACCTGCCCGTCCGCTGACCCGGATACCCAACGGCACCCGGCCGCACCGAGGATGATCAACATCTCGGCTGCTTGTTTCATCGCTCCAGGACCGCGGCCCCGCCGGGCCGGTGCTGCCCGCCGCGCCGGTGCTGCCCGCCGGACCGATGCCGTGCCGCCCGCCGGGCCCGTGCTGCCCGCCGGGCCGGTGCCGCCCGCCGCGCCGTCGCCGCCCGCCCGGCCCATGCCACCCGCCGCGCCGATGCCACCCGCCTCGCCGTCGCGCCTGCCCGGCGGGTGTTGGCTTCGCAGGCAATACTGCCGACCCGGCTGATGTCGGGCGCTCAGGCAGCATCGGCCGCACGCCACCTGGGTTGCCTTCTGCCGGCTCCGGGGGTGCCCCTGTGGTCTCGTCAAGCAGCAAGCGCGAACTCTTCTGCCCGATTTGCGCTGGTAGAACGTTGCCGAGCATGGGGCGCGGGATGTTGATGCGGCGGAGGGGCGAGGCGAAGGGGTGCGGCGTGGTGCTGCCTGCCCCCGGCCCTCGGCCCTGGTGCTCTGGTGCCACCCCTGGCAAGTGGCTGCGGTCGGCTGCGTTGGGCTCGCGGGGCGGTGTTGATCTGCTAGCGATGCGAAATCGCGGTTTTGACCCCTTGATCACCGCGATTTCGTAGCGCCTGCAGATCAACATCTCGTCAGGGGCGGCGCGTCCGGCGCCACTGGGGCCGAGGCCGGGCCGGGGGCGCGGGCCGGGGCCGGGGGCGCGGGGTTGGTGCGCGGGCGGCATGGTCGGACGGCGATCGAGGTACCGCGAGCGCCGTGGGGCGAGCGCCGCAGGGCGAGCGCCGTGGGGCGAGCGCCGCACGGCGAACGGGGCGGTGGCGCGGCGGGCTGGCGGTGGCGCGGCGGGCTGGCAGTGGCGCGGCGGGCTGGCAGTGGCGCGGTGGGCTGGCGGTGGCGCGGTGGGCTGGCGGTGGCGCGGTGGGCTGGCGGTGGCGCGGTGGGCTGGCGGTGGCGCGTACACGTCGTTGACGAACCAGTGACATATCTGAAACATTGAATGCCCGCTGCCGCAAGAACTTGGCAGCAGCACGAAATTTACCCAACGTGCTCCGCAATATCCCAGCTGTCCAGCGAGTAATCCCCCTCGGCGTGGCAGAAGCGCAGGTCAAGCCACTGTCGCGCCCTCGTGCACAGGACGGACCCCGAATGAGACGCAGCACTCGCCTGATCGGCGCGGCCCTCGCGGCCGCGCTTGTCGTCCTCGGCATGTCCCCGCCGGCCGCCCACGCGGCCGGCGGTCCCAACCTCGCCGCCGGCAAACCCGCCTCGGCCAGCGGCTCCCTCGGCGCCCAGCCCGCCTCCGCCGTCACCGACGGCAACCAGCAGTCGTACTGGGAAAGCCCCAACAACGCCTTCCCGCAGTGGGTGCAGGTCGACCTAGGCAGCGCCGTCGCCGTCGACCAGGTGGTGCTCAAGCTGCCGGCGGCGACCGCGTGGGCCACCCGTACCCAGACGATCGGCGTGCAGGGCAGCACCGGCGGCTCCACGTTCAGCACGCTGTCCGCCTCGGCCGGCCGGGTGTTCGACCCGGCGTCCGGCAACACCGTGACGGTCAACTTCGCGGCGGCGACCGTCCGCCACGTGCGGGTTGCCATCACCGCCAACACGGGCTGGCCGGCCGGTCAGCTCGCCGAACTCGAGGTGTACGGCGTGGCCGGCGGCCCCGTGGACCCCGACCCCGACCCGCCGGCCGGTGCCGACCTGGCCACCGGCAAGCCGGTCGAGGCGTCGTCGGCGGTGCACACCTTCGTCGCCGGCAACGCCAACGACGGCAGCGTCGCCAGTTACTGGGAGTCCGGCGGCTTCCCGTCGACGCTGACCGTGAAGCTCGGCGCGGACGCCGACGTGACCGGGATCGTCGTGAAGCTCAACCCGGACGCCGCGTGGGGTGCGCGTACCCAGAACTTCGCCGTGCAGGGCCGGGCCGGGACCGCCACCGGTTTCACCGACCTCAAGGCCCGCGCCGACCACGCCTTCCACCCGGCGACGAACCGGAACACGGTCACCGTGCCGGTCAGCGGCCGCGCGTCGGACGTACGCCTGCAGTTCTTCGCCAACACCGGCGCACCCGGCGGTCAGGTCGCCGAGGTGCAGGTGCTCGGCTCCTGGGCGCCCGGCCCGGACCTGGTCGTGACCGGCACGACGTGGACGCCGGCCGCGCCCAGCGAGACCTCGGCGATCAGCCTGACCGCCACGGTGCGCAACTCCGGCACCGCCGCCGCGGCAGCCACCAAGGTGGACTTCCGGCTCGGCGGCACCGTCGCCGGCAGCGCGAACGTGCCGGCGCTCGCCGCCGGCGCCTCGGCCACCGTCACGGCGAACGTGGGCACCAAGGCGATGGGCAGCTACACCGTCGCCGCCGTCGTCGACCCGGCGAACACGGTCGCCGAGCAGAACAACGCCAACAACACCTGGACCGCGCCCACGCCGCTGGTCGTGGCGCAGGCGCCGGGTCCGGACCTGCAGGTCACCGCGATTACCACGAACCCGGCGAACCCGGCCTCCGGTGCGGCGGTCGGCTTCACCGTGGCGGTCGCCAACCGGGGTACCAGCGCGGCCGGTGCCAGCACCACCCGGCTCGCCGTCGGCAGCAGCACGCTGACCGGCGCCACCCCGGCGATCGCGGCCGGCGCGACCGCCACGGTCAGCATCGGCGGGACCTGGACCGCGACCAGTGGCGGCGCCACCGCCACCGCGACGGCCGACTCGGCGGGCGCGGTCACCGAGACCAACGAGTCCAACAACACCCTGACCAAGGCGATCGTGGTCGGTCGCGGTGCCGCGGTGCCGTACACCGAGTACGAGGCGGAGGCCGCCCGCTACCAGGGCACCCTGGTGCAGGCCGACCCGCTGCGCACGTTCGGCCACACCAACTTCGGCACCGAGTCGTCCGGCCGGCAGTCGGTGCGGCTCAGCAGCACCGGGCAGTTCGTCGAGTTCACGTCCACGAACCAGGCGAACTCCATCGTGGTGCGCAACTCGATCCCGGACGCCGCGAACGGCGGCGGCCAGGACGCGACGATCAGCCTGTACGTCAACGACGTCTTCCACCGCAAGCTGACCCTGTCGTCGCGCAACAGCTGGCTCTACGGCACCACCGACGACACCGAGTCGCTGTCCAACACGCCCGGCCCGGACGCGCGGCGGCTCTTCGACGAGTCGAACGCGCTGCTCAGCCAGTCGTACCCGGCCGGCACCCGGTTCAAGTTGCAGCGCGACGCCGGCGACACCGCGGCGTTCTACGTCATCGACCTGGTCGACCTGGAGCAGGTCGCGCCGGCCGCGTCACCGCCGGCCGGGTGCACCTCGATCACCCAGTACGGCGCGGTCCCGAACGACGGGCTCGACGACACGGCCGCCATTCAGCGCGCCGTCACCGACGACGAGAACGGCGTGATCTCCTGCGTCTGGATCCCGGCCGGTCAGTGGCGGCAGGAACAGAAGATCCTCTCGCCGGACCCGGCCCGCGGGCAGTGGAACCAGAAGGGCCTGCGCAACGTCGTGATCCGCGGCGCCGGCATGTGGCACACCCGGCTCTACTCCGACACCCAGCCGCACCAGGTCGTCGGCAACATCAACCACCCGCACGAGGGCAACGTCGGCTTCGACATCGACGACAACACTCAGATCTCCGACCTGGCGATCTTCGGCAACACGCAGAACCGGGCCAACCGCGGTCACGCCCTGAACGGGCGGTTCGGTAGGAACACGAAGATCAGCAACCTGTGGATCGAGCACGTCAACGTCGGCGCCTGGGTGGGCCGCGACTACTCCGACACCCCCGCCTACTGGAACCCGGGCGACAACGTCGAGTTCACCGGCATGCGGATCCGCAACACCTTCGCCGACGGGATCAACTTCTCCAACGGTACGAGCAACTCGCGCGTGTTCAACTCGTCGTTCCGGACCACCGGTGACGACGCGCTGGCGATCTGGGCCAACCCGTACGTCAAGGACCAGAACGTCGACATCAACCACAACGACCACTTCCTGAACAACACCATCCAGCTGCCGTGGCGGGCCAACGGCATCGCGATCTACGGCGGGTACGGCAACTCGGCGCAGAACAACCTGGTCTCCGACACCGCCAACTACCCGGGCATCATGCTGGCCACCGACCACAGCCCGCTGCCGTTCTCCGGCACGACGCTGCTGGCCAACAACGGCCTCTACCGCACCGGCGGAGCGTTCTGGAACTCCGACCAGGAATTCGGGGCGATCACGCTCTTCCCGTCCACCAAGGACATCGTCGGCGTCACGATCCGCGACACCGACATCATCGACTCCACCTACGACGGCATCCAGTTCAAGAACGGCGGCGGCAACATGCCGAACGTCGCGATCACCAACGTGAGGATCGACAAGTCGAACAACGGCGCCGGCATCCTGGCGATGAGCGGCGCCCGCGGGAACGCGACCCTGTCGAACGTCACCATCACCAACTCGGCCGACGGCAACATCGTCACCCAGCCGGGCTCGCAGTTCGTCATCAGCGGCAACTGACGCATCGACACGGTTCGTGATCGGCGGTAACCGACCCATCGACGCGGGGGGCCCTTCCGGGGCTCCCCGTGATCGCCGTCCGTCGATATGGTGGCGGACGTGAGAAAACGCATCCTCGCTGTCCTCATGTCCGTGCTGGTGGTGCTCACCCCGGCCACCGCCGCGCATGCCGCCGACGACCCTCTGCTCGACCAGCTGAGGGCGATCCCCGGCCTGACGATCGTCTCCGAGACACCGGGCGCCGGCTACCGGTACTTCGTCATGACGTACCGCCAGCCCGCCGATCACCGGCACCCGAAACAGGGCACCTTCGAGCAGCGGCTCACCCTGCTGCACCGGTCCGCCGACGCGCCGGTCGTGCTCTACACCAACGGGTACGGGCTCCCCGCCACCCCGCGCCCGTCGCAGACCGAGCCGACCGCGCTGCTCGGCGCCAACCAGATCTCGCTGGAGCACCGGTTCTTCACCCCGTCGCGTCCCGCCGACGCCGACTGGTCGGACCTCACCATCTGGCAGGAGGCCACCGACGAGCACCGCGTCGTCACCGCGTTCAAGAGCCTCTACGACACCCGCTGGATCCAGACCGGCGCCAGCAAGGGCGGCATGACCTCGGTCTACCACCGCCGGTTCTACCCGAACGACGTCGACGGCGTGGTCGCCTACGTCGCGCCCGACGACGTGATCAACCCGGCCGACGGCGCGTACGACAAGTTCTTCGACACCGTCAGCACTCCGGAGTGCCGGGCCACCCTGGACGGCCTGCAGCGTGAGGCCCTCGAGCGCCGCGACCGGCTGGTGCCCCGGCTGGCGAGCGAGGCCGCCGCGAACGGCTGGACGTTCGACCGCACCATCGGCACCGCCGACCGCTCGTTCGAGATGACCGTGCTGGACTCGGTGTGGGCGTTCTGGCAGTACAGCACCGAGGCGGACTGCGCGAACGTGCCGGCGCCGGACACCGCGACCGACGAGCAGATCTACGCGTGGGTCGACGCCGTGGCCGGCTGGAGCTTCTACACCGACCAGTCGCTGGAGTACTACTGGCCGTACTACTACCAGGCCGCCGCCCAGCTGGGCTGGCCGAGCCTGCGGTTCGAGCACCTGCGCGGGCTGCGCAACCACCCGGGTCTCTACACCGCGAACTCGTCGCTGCCCAAGGAGCTGCGGCGGGTGCACAACCCCGTACCGATGATCGATGTTGATCTGTGGGTGCGCACCGCCTCGGAGCGGATGCTCTTCATCTACGGCGAGAACGACCCGTGGGGTGCCGAGCGGTTCACGCCGAGCCGCCGCGACTCCGCGCTCTACGTCGCGCCCGGCGCGAACCACGGTGCCAACATCTCCCGGCTGAACCCCGGCGACGCCGCCGCGGCCACCGAGATGCTGCGTCGCTGGGCCGACGCGCCCGCGCCGGTCACCGCCACCAAGGCCGCCGGCATTCCGCTCGACGACATGCTCGGCGACCGCCGCCGGGTGAACTGACCGCACGCCGCCCGTGACGACGGTCACACGTCGTCACGGGCAACCAAAACGGCCCACCGGCCCACCTCTGTTTCGTCTCGACCTCATCCCCAGACGAAACAGGTGACGCCAGATGAAGCGATCAACCGTGCTGCGACTCTCCGCGGTCGCCGGAGTGGCGGCCGTGGGCGGCGCGATCGCCCTCGGCCTGCCCCAGGAGAACGCGTCGGCCGCGACGAACGTGGCCTCCGGCTTCGCGTCCGCGAACGGCGGCACCACCGGCGGTGCGGGCGGCGCGGTCGTCCGGGCCACCACCGGCACCCAGATCCACGCGGCGCTGTGCAACCGGGCCGCCGCCGACACCCCGATCACCATCGAGGTGCAGGGCACGATCAACCACGGCAACACCACCAAGGTCTCCGGGCCGAGTTGCAACACGGCGGCCGGGCTGATCGAGCTCAAGGGCATCAGCAACGTCACGATCGTCGGTGCCGGCAGCGGTGCGACGTTCGACCAGCTGGGCATCCACATCCGGGACTCGCGCAACATCGTCATCCAGAACGTGACGGTGAAGAACGTCAAGAAGTCGGGTTCGCCGCTCTCCAACGGCGGCGACGCCATCAGCATGGAGAGCACGGTCCGCAACGTCTGGGTCGACCACGTCACGCTGGAGGCGTCCGGCGGCGAGTCGGAAGGCTTCGACGGCCTGTTCGACATGAAGGACGACACCCAGTACGTGACGCTGTCCTACAGCATCCTGCGCAACTCCGGCCGCGGCGGCCTGGTCGGTTCCAGCGAGACCGACACCGGCAACAGCTTCATCACGTACCACCACAACAAGTACGAGAACATCGATTCGCGTACGCCGTTGCTGCGTGGCGGGATCGCGCACATGTTCAACAACCACTACCTGAAGCTGAACGAGTCGGGCATCAACTCGCGTGCCGGTGCCAAGGCCAAGGTGGAGAACAACTACTTCGAGGACTCCAAGGACGTGCTCGGCACGTTCTACACCTCGGCCGCCGGGTCCTGGCAGGTCGCCGGCAACGTCCTGGACAACGTGACCTGGTCGGCGCCGGGCTCCGAGAACAAGCCGGCCGGGCCGAACCTGACGTCGACCACCAGCGTCACCGTTCCCTACGCGGCCACTCTGGACAGCGCGAGCTGCGTGCCGGCCATCGTCGCGGCCACGGCCGGCGCCGGCACCGGCCTGAAGGTCTCCGACGGCAAGTGCTCGGTGACCGCCAACCCGACCACGGCTCCCACCGCCGTCCCGACCTCCAGCCCCACCAAGGCGCCGACCAGCGCCCCGACCGCCTCGCCGACGAAGGCGCCGACCAGCGCTCCGGCCGCCACGCCGACCAGCGCACCCACCGCCGCGCCGACCGGCACCAACCTGAGCCTGGCCGCCGGTGCGGACGGCTCCAGCAAGGCGAGCGGCACCAGTTACGGCAACGTGCGCGACGGTAAGACCGGCACCTTCTGGTCGCCGAACGGCGCCACCGGCGAGGTCTCGATCAAGTTCAGCGCCGCCACCAAGGTCTCGAAGATCAACGTCCGGGAGGCGGCGGGCTCGTCGATCGGCGCCTACCAGGTGATCAACGGCGCCACCGGCGCGGTGCTCAAGTCCGGCACCGGGGGCGGCACGATCAGCATCCCGGCGACGTCCCTGACCAAGCTCACCTTCAAGATCACCAGCTCGACGGGTACGCCGAAGATCGCCGAACTGGAGACCTACGCCTCCTGACCCGCATCGGCCGCCGGGCCGGACTCACCTCCGGCCCGGCGTCGTCCGGCCGTCAGTCCCGGACGTGCTCGCATCCTCAGTCCCGGGCGTCCTCGCATCCTCAGTCCCGGGCGTCCTCGCATCCTCAGTCCCGGGCGTCCTCGCCTCGTCAGTCCCGGGCGTCCTCGCCTCGTCAGTCCCGGGTGTCGAACCTGGCGCGGGCCTCGAAGACCCGGTCCATGTGCGCCTCCGCCCACGTCTTGATCGCCGTCATCACCGGCACCAGGTCGCGGCCGAGCGGCGTCAGCTCGTAGTCCACGCGCACCGGCACCGCCGCGGTCACCGTCCGGGTGACCAGCCCGTCGCGCTCCAGCGTGCGCAGCGTCTGCGTCAGCATCTTCTGGCTGACGCCCGCGATCCGGTGGGCCAGCTCGCTGTGCCGCTGCGGCCCACCGGACAGCGCGGCGATCACCAGAGCCGCCCACTTGTCGGTGAGTGTGCTCAGCAGTTCCCGGGTCGGGCAGCCCGCCAGGAACGCGTCGTAGTCGCGTTTAGCCTGGTCACGTCGTTGCTGGGCGGTCATCGTCATGGCGCACTCCCGGTGATCGGTGCCCTAGGCACTTTCAGGTACCTACTTCCTGGCAGTGCCCAGCCTATCTACGGTTGTCGACAGAAGACAGCGAACGGTTGTCGACGACAACGAGAAGGGCACAGCGATGCGCGCAGTTCGATACACCCAGTTCGGCGGCCCGGAAGTCCTGCACGTGGCGACCGACGTGCCGCTGCCGGCACCGGGACCGGGCCAGGTCCGAGTCCGGGTCGCCGCCTCCGTGGTGCACCCGGTCGACCTGATGGTCCGCTCCGGGCGGTTCCCGGCGCCCCTGCCGACCACCCTGCCGTACGTGCCCGGCTGGGACGTCGCCGGCACGGTCGACGAGGTCGGCCCGTCCGTCACCACCCTCGCCCCCGGTGCCGAGGTCCTCGGCTTCTCGCCGTGGCTGCGCACCACCGCCGGCGCGCACGCCGAGTACGTGGTCGTCGACGCCGCGGCGCTGACCGCCGCACCCACCGGCACCCCGGCCACCGAGGCCGCGACCCTGCCCACCAACGGCCTGGCCGCCGCACAGGCCCTCGACCTGCTGGCGCTGCCGGCCGGCTCGTCCGTGCTGGTCAGCGGGGCGGCCGGGCAGGTCGGCGGGTTCCTGCTCGCCCTGGCCCGGGCCGCCGGCCTGCGCGCCACCGGCATCGCGGGGGACGACGACCGCGCGTTCGTCGAGTCGCTGGGCGCCACGTTCGTCCCGCGCGGCGGCACGGTGCCCGGCGGGTTCGACGCCGTCGTCGACCTGGCGGTCATCGGCGAGTCCCTGCTGGACGCGGTCCGCGACGGCGGCGGCTTCGTGGCCGCCTCGCCGCCGCTGCGCCCCGAGCCGGTGCGCGGCATCCGCACCCTCGCGCTGGAGGTCGAGCCGGACGGCGCCCGGCTGGCCGACCTGGTGAAGCTGGTCGACAGCGGCGACCTGCCGCTCCGGGTGGCCGCGGTGTACTCCTTCGCCGAGGCGGCCGCCGCCCACGAGCGGCTCGCGGCCGGCGGCGTACGCGGTGGTGTGGTGCTCGTGCCCTGAAAACACCCTCTGGGCAGTCGATCTTCGCCCATCTAGGCTGGCAGGCGTGCCGAGCTCATCGTTGACTGCCGTTGTCCGCCACGCCGTCGAAGCCGATGCGACCGAGATCGCCCGGATTTGTTCCACGGCCTACCGGAACGCCTACCGAGACCTCCTCCCGCCGGAGTACATCGAGCGCAGCGTCAGCGCCTTCTACAACGAGCCGCGGGTGGCCCGGGAGATCGAACCGGTGCTGCCGGACTGGTTCGGCTACCAGGTCGTCGAGGAGGACGGCCGGGTGCTCGGCGCGGCGGGCGGCGGCATGGCCGGCCCGGACGCCGGCGAGGTGTCACTGATCTACCTCGAGTCGGCCGAGCGCGGCCGGGGCCTCGGCACGCTGCTGCTGGACCGGGTGACCGACCAGATCCGGGCGGCCGGCGGCACGGAGATGTGGGTCTCCGTCTTCCTCGGCGACCGCAACGGCATCGGTTTCTACCGGTCCCGGGGTTTCGAGCCGGTCTCCACCGTGCGGGCGGCGATGTCCCGGGTCGACGACCACATCAGCAGCCTGCGGATGCGCCGCCCGATCGCCTGACAACGGGAGCAGCCTGATCAGTGCCTCGGCCCCGGCGGGCAGGTCGAAGTCGGGGTCGTTCAGGAACTCCGTCACCAGGCCGTCGAGCGCCCCGCCGATGATCAGTGCCAGCGTCTTGGCGTCCACCGGCCAGCCTGCCGTCTCGATGAGGCCGGCCAGGGCCTGCCATCGCGCCGGCGACGACCGGTCAGGCACCCCGCCGTCGCCGAGCGCCTCGACGATCATGCGGACGTGGTCGGGATGCCGGGCCAGGTGGCCGGCCATGCCCCGGATGTAGGCGGCCACCTGCCCCGCACCCCCGCCTCCCGCGTCCGCGGCTGCGTCCACCAGCGCACCCACATGGCCGGTCAACGCGCCGATGACCTGGTCGTAGGCGGCCCGGACGAGCGCGTCCTTCGACGAGAAGTGGTAGAGCACCGCGGCCTTGGTGACTCCGGCCGCGTCGGCGATCCGCTGGAGGGAGCAGCCCGCGTACCCGTGCTCGGCGATCAACCCGATGGTCAGCCCGATCAGCTGTGCCCGCCGCGCCTCGACGGTGAAGGTCACCGGCCGGTCCTCTCCAGGAAGGCGGCGATGTCGGCGGCGATCCGGTCCGGTTGCTCGCCGTTGACGGCGTGGGAGGCGCCCGGGTAGGTCAGCACGGTAGCCGCGGGCAGGGTCGAACCGGCCTTGCGCGCGGCCACCGCGGCGTCGTGCATGATGGAGTCGCCGGCCAGGATCACCAGCGAGGGTACGGTGACGGAGCGCAACTGGTCGTCGGTGAACTGCTGCGGGGCGGGCAGTTTCATGGCGTAGTGACGCATGCCTGATTCGATCATGTCGGCCACGGGGGAGTCGTCCACCGGCGCGCCGCCGGCGGTCCAGCTGTTGAAGCTGTCGCGCCAGCTTCGTGGCAGCCACCGCACCGAGGCGGGCAGCGATCTGACGACGACCTCGAACGGGATGCCGGTGAACGTGCACGCCGGGTCGATCAGGATCAGGCCGGCCACCGCGGCGGACTGCCGGACGGCCAGGTTGGTGGCGGTCCAGCCGCCGATGGAGAGTCCGACCAGGTGTACCCGCGGGTCCGGCAGCGCTTCGAGCACTTCGTGCAGCCAGGCCGCCTGATCCGCGTGGTCCCGGATGGGGCGGTTCTGGACGGAACGGCCCGGTTCGCCGAGCAGGTCCAGGAGGTAGACGTCCCGCAGCCGCAGCAGGGACGGCAGGTTGTCGGCCCACACGGGCGCGCCGGAGGCGGTGCCGGGCAGCAGGAGCAGTGGCGGGCCCGTGCTGCCGCCGCCGGTCCCGGGCTTGGTTGCGGTGTAGCGGTAGGCGCGCACGATGCCGTATCCGGTGCGGACGTCCAGGGTGTCCGCGGGTCGGCCCATCGCGGCGAAGGCCTTCTGGTACGCGCCGACGTAGTGATCGCGGCCTTCCGCGCTGGTGAAGTGCCCGACCGGTGAGGTGTCCCGCAGCAGGAGCCAGCCGGCGACCGGCAGCGCGAGGACGAGGGTCACGACGATCGGCCAGCGGCGGCGGCGGGTGACAGCAGGAGTGACGGGAGCAGTCATCGATCCTCCAGGTGATCGAGTGTGACTTACCGCATGGTTAGTAGTCTAACCACGCGGTAAGTGAGCAGCCACCCGTCCGGGCCTGGTGCCGTGCCTGGTTAAGATCACCGGCCATGCCGCCGACCCCGCGATACGTGCTGTTCCCCGGTCGTCATCACCTGCTGACCCAGTTCCAGGCCGACTACCTGCAGCGGCTCGCCGACGAGGGCGCCGGGACGATCGTGTGGGCCGTCACCTCGGCCAACCACGAGAACACCAAGCGCAACCCGGTGCCGTACCACCGCCGCGAGGCCGCCATCGAACGGTTCAGCGTGCTCACCGGTCTGTGCTCGGTCGTGGTGCCGGTCTTCGACACCGCGCCGACCGATCGGTTCGCCCAGGTCACGCTCAAGACCGTGATGGTCGTGTCCGGCCTCGGCCTGACACCGGAGAACACCCTCGTCGCGTGCTCCACGCCGCAGGTCGCCGCCCTGTACGCGGAGCTCGGCTTCGGCATCGCGCCGGTCGAGGCCGACCCGGAACTGCCGGCCGTGCCGGAGCGCCCGTGGGACGTGCTGCTGCGGCTGGCGGCCGGTGACGAGTCGTGGCGCAAGCTGGCCCACCCGGCGACCGCCGACGTCTTCGACCGCTACCAGCTCACCGACGTGGTCCGGACGGTCGTCAACGACCCGGTCGTCGGCGACGAGGGCGGGCTCACGGCGACCCGCGACTACCGCACCTACGTGGACGCCTTCGCCGCCGCCGCCGAGCGCAAATGGTCGGCGGTGCGCCGCTACGTGCAGCCCGGCCGGATCGTCGACATCGGCTGCGGCGCCGGCGCGGTCCTGGAACTGGCCGACCGCGACGACGCCCTGCACGAGAGCGACCTGATCGGTGTCGAGGTCGCCCGGCACCTCTACCAGGAGTGCGTGCACAAGAAGGCGCAGGGCTTCTTCCGCAACGCCAACGTCTATTTCTACCAGCGCAACGTGCTCGGCGGCGCGGTGCTGCCGGACCGCTCGGTCGACACCACGCTGACCTTCGCGCTCACACACGAGATCTGGTCGTACGGCGCGCGCCGCGACTCCCTGCTGGCCTTCGCCCGCCGCATCCACGACCACACCGTCCCCAGCGGCGTCTGGATCAACAGCGACGTCTGCGGCCCGGCCGAACCGCACCGCCAGGTCGTGCTGACCCTGCGCGACGACGATGGCGCGAACCCGGCCGAGCCCCGGAAGGACCTGGCCGAACTCACCTCGGCCGAGGTGACCGCCCACGTGGGCGCGCTGTCCACCCGGGCCCGCCTCGACCAGTTCGCCGTCGACTTCGCCTTCCCGTTCACGTTCACCCCGGTGGACGCCACCGCCGTACGGATCGAACTCGGCCAGGCCATGGACTTCCTGACCCGCAAGGACTACACCGACAACTGGCTGTCCGAGACGCGGGAACAGTTCTGCGGGCTCGCCTTCGACGACTGGGTGACCCTGCTGGCCGAGGCCGGCTTCGACCTCGACCCGGCCTCCCACCCGCTGCGCAACGACTGGGTGATCGACAACCGGATAGCGCCCACCGCGTCCCTCGCCGACGACCACGGCACGCCGCTGCCCTGGCCGACCACGCACGCCGTCCTGGTCGCCCGGCGCCCCCACCACAGCTGACGCCGCAAGCGAGCTCAGATGTCGAACTCGACGCCCTGCGCCAGCGGCAGCTCACCGGAATAGTTGATCGTGTTGGTGGCCCGGCGCATGTAGGCGCGCCACGCGTCGGAACCGGACTCGCGCCCGCCGCCGGTCTCCTTCTCCCCGCCGAACGCGCCGCCGATCTCGGCGCCGGACGTGCCGATGTTGACGTTGACGATGCCGCAGTCGGATCCGTCGGCGGCGAGGAACCGTTCGGCCTCGGCCTGGTCGCGTGTGAAGATGCTGGAGGACAGGCCCTGCGGCACGTCGTTGTTCAACCTGATCGCCTCGCCCAGGTCCCGGTAGGGGAGCAGGTAGAGGATCGGGGCGAACGTCTCCTGCCGCACGATGTCGGTCTGCTCGCGCATCCGGACCAGGGCGGGTTCGACGTAGAACGCGTCCGGCGCCTGCTCCGCGAGGCGGCGCGCCCCGCCGGCGACGACCCGGCCGCCCTGCTGCCGCGCCGCGAGCAGGGCATCCTGCATCGACTTGTACGCGGCATCGGAGATCAGTGGCCCGACCAGCGTGCCGGAGTCCAGTGGCGAGCCGATCGGCAGCGACCGGTAGGCGGCCGCGACCCGCTCCGCGACCTCGTCGATCACGCTCTCGTGGGCGATCACCCGGCGCAGCGTGGTGCAGCGCTGCCCGGCCGTGCCCGCCGCGGCGAACACGATGCCCCGTGTCGCCAGGTCCAGGTCGGCGGAGGGGGTCACCACGGCGGCGTTGTTGCCGCCCAGTTCGAGCAGCGAACGGCCGAACCGGTCGGCCACCCGCGGACCCACGGCACGGCCCATCCGGGTCGACCCGGTGGCGCTCAGCAACGCCACCCCGCGTGCGTCGACGAGCGTCTCGCCCAGGTCGGCGCCGCCGATCAGGACCTGGCTCAGGGCCGGCGGCGCACCCGTCTCGGCGATGGCCCGGTCCAGCAGGGCCGCCGACGCGAGCGCGGAGAGCGGGGCCCGCTCGGACGGTTTCCACACCACCGGGTCGCCGCAGACCAGCGCGATCGCGGTGTTCCACGACCAGACCGCGACCGGGAAGTTGAACGCGCTGATCACCCCGACCACGCCGAGCGGATGCCACGTCTCGGCGAGACGGTGACCGGGCCGTTCCGAGCTGATCGTGCGCCCGTAGAGCTGCCGGGACAGCCCGACCGCGAACTCGCAGATGTCGATCATCTCCTGGACCTCGCCCAGCGCCTCCGAGGTGACCTTCCCGACCTCCAGGCCGACGAGCGTCCCCAGGTCCTCCTTGTGGTCCCGCAGCAGCTCACCGAAGCGACGCACCAGAGCACCGCGCACCGGCGCCGGCACCGTGCGCCACACCCGGAACGCCGCACCCGCGCGATCGACCGCGGCCTCCGCGTCGCTGCGGGAATGCAGCCGTACGGAGATCAGCGGCGCCCCGTTGACCGGCGAGACCACCGGCCGGTCCCCGGAGATCCGGTCCAGGTCCACCCCGCATTGTTCGGCGGCGTCCCGGGCCCGGCGGCGGAGTTCCTCGGCTGTCGGCAGACTCGTCACACGTAACTCCCCAGGGTCAGACGATGTTCAGTTCCGGACGGACGGCAGCTTCCGCGAACCGGTCCGCGCTCAGGCCGGTGACGTCGGCGAACGGCGTACGCCGCAGATAGAGGTCGCGCATCACCTCGCCGACCGCCGGTCCCATCAGGAACCCGTGCCCGGAGAACCCGGTCGCGTAGAGAAAGCCGCCGGACCGGCCGATCAGCGCGTTGTGGTCGGGCGTCATCTCGTAGAGCCCGGCCCAGCCGCCCGCGACACCCACCTCGGCCAGGGCCGGGGCCCGCCGCTCGACAGCCTCGCCGAGCCGGGGCAGCCACGCGTCGGAACGGTCCGTCCGGAAGCCCGGCGTCTCGTCCGGATCGGACATCCCCAGCAGGACGCCACGGCCCTCGCCGTGGAAGTAGAAGGTGGTGCCGAAATCGATGGTGAACGGCGTGTCCGGGTCGAGGCCGGCGACCGGTCCGGTGGTCAGGATTTGCCGGCGCAACGGGGTCACCGGCAGGTCCACGCCGGCCCACGCACCCACCTCGGCGGACCAGGCCCCGGCCGCGCAGACGACGGTGCTGGTGCGGATCGTGACGGCCTCCGTGCGTACCCCCGTGATCTCTTGATCTCGCATCTCCAGGCCGGTGGCGGCGCAGTGCGGGACCAGGGTGGCACCGAACCGGCGCGCCGCGGTGGCGTAACCCAGCACCACCGACTCCGGCGTGCAATGGCCGTCGGTCGGCGAGAAGACCGCGGCGAGCAGCCCGTCCGTGCGGATCAGCGGCGACAACCGCCGCGCGTCGGCGACACCGATCATGCGGGACGGGATGCCGAGATCGTTCTGCCGGGCCACGTTCGCCTCGAACGCGGCCACGTCCGCCGGATCGTCGAGCAGGAACAGGTAACCCACCCGGCGGAAGTCGATCTCCTGCCCGAAGCGGCGCGGAAAATCGGCGAACGTCTCCAGGCTGCGCGCGCCGAGCGCGATGTTGACCGGGTCGGAGAACTGGGCGCGCACCCCACCGGCAGCCTTGCAGGTGGACCCGGAACCCAGCGAGCCCCGGTCGAGCAGAACAACGTCACGCACCCCGGCGCGGGCCAGGTGGTAGGCGGTGCTGAGACCCATCACGCCACCACCGATGATCACGACGGAGGCGGACGGCGGGGGAGAGGCGGGCATCCACGGTCCTCCTGCTGGTGCTCTGCCCCGATCCTGGTGCGCGGCGGCGAGGAGCACCAGCGGCCTTTCGGCAACTGCGGAAGATCACGCTTCCGGCTGGCCCGAACCGATCTCCGGGTCTAGCGTGAGAGCCCTGTGACCTCCACCGGTACGGAGGTCGAAGAGGTAGAGGCCCCCGTCGCCCGCGGCCACGATGCCACTGCCGTCGGGAAGCCAGCAGCAGTCCCGGAGTCGCCCGTCCACCCGCATCATGGCGACCGGCCGGCCGGTCGCGACGTCCCAGACGCGCAGGGTGCGGTCGTTGCTGGCGGATGCGAGGCGGAAGCCGTCGGGGGACGCCGCCACCGCCGTTGCCGAGTCCTCGTGGCCGACGAGGGTCGTCCGGATCTGTCCCGTGGTCGCGTCCCGGACGTGCACCCGCCCGCTGAGATCGGCGGAGGCGAGCCAGGTGCCGTCCGCCGCGACCGTCACGCTGCTGACCACATGGTCGTGCCCGGTCAGGGTAAGGCGGAGGGCTCCCGTGCCGACGTCCCAGACCCGGACGGTCTTGTCCCAGCCTCCGCAGACGAGCCAGGTGCCGTCGGGCGCCGTCGCCACAGTTTCGACGCTCGCGGTGTGCCGGAGGACAACGCGAAGGCCGCCGGTGGGGCTGTCCCAGATCCGTACGGTTCCGTCACGTCCGGCAGTGGCGAGCCAGGTGCCGTCGGGCGCGACCGCCACTGCCTCGACGACGCCGGTATGTCCTTCCAGGGTTTTGAGGAGGTTTCCGGTGGAAGGATCCCAGAGGTGTGCTGCATTGTCGTCACCAGCGGTGACGACCCAGGTCTCGTCCGGCGCGATGGCCAAGGCCCGGGTCCAGCTGTCGTGGTCGGCGACGACACCCTGAGTACGCCCGCCGGGGTCGCGAGTTCGGATTCGCCAGCCGTCGGAGACGTAGGCCAGCCAGGTGCCGTCGCGGGAGATCGCCACGGCTGACGCCTCCTCGGTGCGAGCGGTGTGCGCCTTCCGGGCATCGCTCTCCCAGATCCGCACCGTTCCATCCTCACCGGCGGAGACCAGCCACGTGCCGTCCGGCGCGACGGCGATCGCCTCCACCCGGCCGGTGTGCCCGGTCAGGGTGGCGCGCGGAGCCCCGGTAGTGGTGTCCCAGATCCGGAGCGTCCCGTCGTGGCTCGCGGAGACGAGCCAGCTGCCGTCGGGAGCCGACGCCAGACTCGCCACGCGATGCGAGTGTCCGGTCAGAGTGGCCCGAACCCGGCCCGTGGGCATGTCGTAGAGCTGAATGGCCCGTTCCGAGTTGCTGGCGGCGACCCAGGTGCCGTCCCCGCTCACCGCCAGCGCGTTCACCGCGCGTCGGTGACCGGAGATGGTGGACACCACCCGCCCGTCGGCGGCATCCCACACCCGCACGATTCGATCACTGCCGCCCGAAGCCAGCCAGGTGCCGTCAGGCGCCACGACCACCGCCTCGACTGCGCCGGTGTGCTCGTCGAGAGTGAGGTGCGATTCCCCGGACATCCCCGCCAGATCCCAGATCTGGACCGCTCCGTCGTGGCCGGCGGAGACGAGCCGACCGCCATCGGGAGTGATCGCCAGGGTGAACACGCCACCGGCGTGCCCGATCAACGTGGTGACGACCTCGGCGGTGGTGACGTCCCAGATCCGGATCTTGCCGTTGTTGCCGCCGGTGGCCAGCCAGGCGCCGTCCGGTGCCAACGCGAGAGCGGTGATCCAGCCGTCCTCGCCGCGCAGCGTCGCGATTCGCCGGCCGGTGACGACCTCCCAGATCCGCACGTCGTGGTAGTGGCTGCATGCGATCCACTCGCCGTCCGGCGACACCACCACCGCGTGCGTCGCATTGGTGGCGCCGGGGAGGATGCGGCGGATGGCCGGGTTCGGCATGTCCGGCAGGGGCCACCGGTTGACCAGGATCGGGCGCTCCGTGGCGTCCTGCATGGCGGCCGCCTGCTCGCGCCACAGCGGTTCCTCCTGCAACCGGCTCAGCAGCACGTCCACCACGAAGTGCGGCGGGTCGGTCGGCGCGAGCAGGTGCGCGGCCCGGGTCAGGCCGGCCACCAGCGCGGCTGCCTCGGGCAGGCCGGTGGTGAGCAGGTCGCGGATCGGGGCCGCCGGCCCGTACCCCCGCAGGCGCGCCGCCACCCACCGCAGGTCCCGCGCCGCGGCGAGCGCCTCGTCCGCGCGGCCCGCGTCGCACAGGTGCGTGATCAGGTGTTCCCACAGGTAGCGCTCGTCCTCGCCGAGCTGCCACCACGCGGTGACCCGGCCGGCCACCGCGTCGGCGAGCGCGCCGTTGAGTTCGGTGATCCGGTCGCCGAGTTCTTCGCGCAGGAAGGCGCGCACCACGTCGTGCAGCGTCACCGTCCCGTCGCGCTTGACCGAGATCAGCGACAGGTCCGCCAGTCGCCGGCACAACCGGCGGGACTCGCTCAGGTCGAGGCCGGCCGTGCGCTGCCAGAGCTCGGCGACCAGCGTGACCGGCACGGTCTCGTCCTCGACGAAGACGCCCAGCTCCGCGAGACGAGCCGGCTCACCGCCCCCGCCGACGCCGCTGCCGCCCCCGCCCACGACGCCGCTGCCGCCCCCGCCCACGACGCCGCTGCCGCCCCCGCGCCCGCCATCGGCGACGTCGTTGCTCAGCAAGCGTGTGCTGGCCTCGATCGTCGCGCGGACCAGGCGGGCCCGCAGCCGCGGCACGTCGAGATCGTTCTCGGTCACCGGGCGGTCGTCGGCGGCACCCGGACCGCGGGCGGCCAGCAGGGCTACCCAGGCGCCGGCGGCCTGGCCGGCGTCCGCGCCGGTGCTCACCTCGTCGGCCAGCGCCCGGTTGATCAGGCGCAACAGCAGCGGCCAGCGGCCGGTGACCGCCAGGAGCTGTTCCGTGATGCCCGGGGGCATCGGCGGAAGTTCCCAGGTCAAGACCGCCCGCGCCTGGTCCGGTGACATCTGGTCCACCGGCACCAGCACGGCGTCGTGCGCGTCGGACAGGGTCGCCGGGATCCGGGTCGTCACCAGCCGCACGCAGCGCCGGCCGCCGACCAGGAAGGGGGCGACCTGATCGGCCTCCCACACGTCATCGATGACCAGGAGCAGTCGCGGTCGCTCGTCGAGCAGCCGGCTCAGGTGCGCGCCGGCGAGGTCGGGGTCGGTGAGGTCGGGCCGGTCACCGGTGATCAGGTGGATGACGTCGCCGACCTTCGCCGCGATCGCGGCCGCCCCGCGGACGTCCCGGCCCATCGTGATCTGGTAGATCCGGCCCTTGAACCGTCTGCGCACCCGCTTGTCCGCACACACCACGCGGGCCAGCGTGGTCTTGCCGAACCCGCCCGCGCCCTGCAACGCGGTGGTGATGCCGACCGCGCGGCCGGGCCGCCGGCGCAGCGCCCGCACCACCCGGTGCACCTCGTCCGGCCGGTCGATCACCCAGCCGGGTGGCGGGTCCACGGCCGGTGCCGGCGGGTCGGCGCGATGCCCGGCCGGGCGCCCGGTCCACCACACCGCGACGGCCGTGAGAACGGCCAGCACGGCGGTCAGGATCCCGGCGGCCTGGAACGGGTACGCCCGGATCAGGTCGAGCACGCCCGGCCAGCGTTCCTTGCCGGTCGCCGCGTTGATCGCCGCGGCGGCCAGCTGGGTGACCGCGACAGTCAGCACGCCTAGCCAGATCATCCACCGTGACGGCGGCGCACCCCGATCCCCGGACACGCCGAAACCCTGCCATCCACGATCGGTACGGCGCCAGAGTCCTATCGGGTCGGATGTGCCGCCCTGTCCGGTTCGGCGACCTCTCCCACGTGCTCGCGGTCCCATCGCGCCAAGTAACTTCCTGATCGCCTCAAGTAAACGTGTGCCGCGCCGATGAGGCCCGAGATGCGCGCAATCCTTCTGCTCGGTGCGGCCGTCGCCATGATCGTTCACGCGGTCGCCGGCACGGCCCGTCCGGTCGCGCAGCTGCTGATCGTCGCGGCACCGCTTGTGTCGTTCGGCTACGCGCTGGCCACCCGGCGCCTGCCCCGCCAGCGGCCCTGGCTGCTCGCGATGGGCGGCCTCGTTCTGCTCGTCGTCGGCCAGCTCAGCTGGCCCGACCAGCTCTCCGGCGGCCACCTCGGCAAGGCCGAAGGGTCCGCCGCCGATTTCACCCTGTTCGCGGCGCACGGCCTCTTCCTGATGGGTACGGCCATCGCGTTGCGCCGCCGCCTGGCCGCCGACGCCGGTGGCCTGATCGACGCGGCTGTGCTCGGGCTCTGCGCCGGTGGCCCGGTGTGGGTGTGGGCCGTCGAACCGCACCTGACCGAGGCCGCCACGTCCACCGGCGAGATGCTGCTGATGGTCGACGTCTTCGCGATCTGCGGCGTCATCGGCTGCCTGATCCGGATGGCCGCGGCCCGCGCGCCGGGCCGGGCCACGATGACCTATCTGGCGGCGACCGCGGTGTTCACGCTGGCGGCGCTCACCGCCGGCTGGTCGACGTCGCTGCTGCTGGCCTTCGTGACGATCGCGGCCGTACCCCTGCAACGCGACGTGGCCGCGGTGACCGAGCCGCAGCCGGTCGGCGAACCGTCCCGGCGCAGCGGCGCCCACCTGGTCTGGCTGGCGGCCGCGCTCGGTGCGAACCCACTGCTCACCGTGGTGCAGATCCTGCGCGGCAGCAGCGCGGCCACCCTGATGCTCGCGGTCGGCACCCTGCTGGTCATCCCGCTGGTGCTGCTGCGCTTCCACCGCCTCACCACCCAGCGCGAACAGGCCGAACGCACCCTGGCACACCAGGCGTCCCACGACGAGCTGACCGGCCTGCGCAACCGCCGCCACATGATGGCCGAGATCGACCGCGCCCTGGCCGGACCGGACGGCGTGACGGTTCTGCTCTGCGACCTCGACGGCTTCAAGCCCATCAACGACCGGTACGGCCACCAGACCGGCGACGAAGCCCTCCGGGTCGTCGCCGCCCGCCTCACCGCGGTGGTCCGCCCCGGCGACGTGGTCGGCCGTCTCGGCGGCGACGAGTTCCTGATCGTCACGCACGGTCCCGAACCCGCCGGCCTGGCCGACCGCATCCGCGAGTCGCTGCGCAGCCCGATGGCCCTGACCGCCGGGTCCGTCACCGTGGGCGTCACCGTGGGCACCGCGAGCGCACCCCCGGCCGCCGGCCTGAGCCGGGAGGACCTGGTGGCCAGGGCCGACGCCGCGATGTACGCGGGCAAACCCGCCCGAGCCGCCTGACCGGCCGTCCCCGGCGTCAGGCCTACACGCGTCGGAGGACGGAGACGACCTTGCCGAGGATCACGGCCCGGTCGCCGTCGATCACGTCGTAGGCCGGGTTGCGGGGCTCCAGCAGCACGTGCCCGCGGGTGCGCCGGAAGACCTTCACCGTGGCCTCCTCGTCGATCATCGCGGCCACGATGTCACCGTTGTACGCGTCCGGCTGCTGCCGCACCACCACGATGTCGCCGTCGCAGATCGCCGCGTCGATCATCGAGTCGCCCTGGACCCGCAGGCTGAACAGGGTGCCCCGGCCGACCAGGTCGCGGGGCAGGTTCAGCACCTCCTCGGACGCCTCCTCGGCCAGGATCGGGGCGCCCGCCGCGATCGTCCCGACCAGGGGTACGCCCACGGTCGCCTCGTCGGCCGGCCGGCGCTGCTCCGGGACCAGGAACATCCGCACGTCGACCGGGCGGGTCATGGACGAGCTGCGGCGCAGGAAGCCGTACTCCTCGAGCAGCCGCAGATGCCGGCCCACGGTGGACGGCGACAACCGGACGGCTTCGCCGAGTTCGCGGGTGGACGGTGGATAGCCGTACCGCACCGCCCAGTCCTGAATGACCGTCAAGATCTTGCGTTGCCGCTCGCTGAGCAGGGAGGTGTCGGGTTGCACCCGCTGATCTTGCCGCATCGCCCGGCGCCCGCCCCCGGCGGCTCGCGGCAGACCCCCGATCGGGTCCGCCGCCGAACGCGAAACGGCCACCCCGGAAGAACCGGGGTGGCCGTCGCGCATCGGGGCGTACGGATCAGGACTTGAAGGCGTCCTTGATCTTCTTGCCGGCGTCCTTGACGCTCTCGCCGGCCTGCTTGAGGTGCGATTCGCTCTGGTCGGCACGGCCCTCGGCCTCGAGGCGCTCGTTGTCGGTCGCCCGGCCCACGCCTTCCTTGACCTTGCCGCCGACTTCCTCGGCCTTGTTGTCGACCTTGTCATCGAATGCCATGGGAAGCACCTCCGCTATGTGTGTACGCCCTACCGGTACCCGGCTCACCCCGAATTCATGCGCCTCTCGAACACGTCACGCTGCTCGACCACGTATGTGGCATCCCCCAGGTACTGCCGATGGTGCCCGGCGGCGAGGTGCCCGGCGAAGGCGGCTCGTCGAGCAGCACCCCGACCCGGTTGCTGCCGATCTCGTCGACGCCGCCGTCGAAGCCCTGTCTGCCTTCGTGCCCGACGACCGCGAGCAGGCCGCAGAACTCCTTTTCAGCTGGAAGCGCCGCGACGAGTTGACCGCTGAGACGTCCGCCGAGATCCTTCGCAGGATCTTCCCCGAGGAGCAGGCCGCCGAGTCGCCGGCCGATCGGTCGGTCGACGCGACCGCCGAGCGGTGGCAGCGGGAGCACCGCGAGCGGCTGGCCCGCATCGAGCGTGCGGACTGCCCGGAGTGGTGCACGATCGATCACGCCGAGGACGACGAGCGTGACGACCTGGTCCTGCACCAGGCCGACGACCACACCGACGGGACGATCCGCCGGCTGCTCGCCGCGGACACCTTGGACATCAGGATCGCCCGGACCGACAGCCTGACCGAGGGCGGCACCGGTGAGGCCACGGTGATGGTCCACGTGGACGTGGAGCTGAGGACCTGGGAGCAGGCGGCCGAGCTGGCGCGCGCCATCCTGGACGGCTTCGGCTACCTCGAGGCCCGGTCGTGAGCACGGACCGGCGACCGCAGCTTGTGCCGCCGCCGGGGCACCGCGTCGTCCTGGTGATCCCGCGCGCCGACCGGGGCCCGGATCGGGCGATGAACAACGCGCTCAACGAGATCGGGCGTCGCGGCTGGACCCTCGTCGCGGTGGTCGACCCGGCCGAGCACCGCAAGGCGCTCAGGATGGTCGTCGACGACATGGCGGACGTCGTGCTCGCCACCCGGCCGGAGCACATGCCGTCTCTGCGGTTCGCTCACCACCTGGGCGGCGATCGCCGCAGTTCAGCCGCCCGGCCGGCGAGTTCGGTCCGTCCGCAGCAGGCCGCCGAGGTGGTGTCTACCGTGGCGGACGCGTTGCCCATGCGCAGCCCAGATCTGTCCGCTCCACGGCGCGAGCGCCGACCGCAGCAGGTCGAGCGCACCGGTTCCGGAGATTCGCGGCAGCGCCGGAGCCAGGTCATCCGTCGCACCGCCTGACTCGGCCACGCGCGGCCCGGATTCCGCACCGGCGTGCGGAATCCGGCACGTGGGTGCCGAATCCGTGAGCGCCGCACTGATCTGCGGCCCGGGTGGCGCGGCTGGGTCATGCACCTGCTCCCCGGCGGGATCTTCTAGCGGTAGCCGCGCGGCACCGGCACCCGCGTCTCGCCGAGCTCTCCGTCCCATGCCACCGAAATCTCGGTGAGCGCGGGTAGCTGGGCCACATCGACGATCAGGATCTGCACTGCGGCGTAGGCCAGCACCTTGCCGTGGGGGAGGTCGAACTGCACGTATTCGTCGTACTCCGGCGGTGCGGCGATCCGGACTCCCGTTGCGGTGTCGGTGCCGACGTTGCGTAGCAGGTACAGGCTCTTGTCTCCGCTGGGTTCGAGCTTCCACTCGACGGCGGGCGGCGGCTTCGGCAGGGCCGCTTCGGCAGCCATCGCCTGACGCTCGGCAGCGTCTGCACTGCGGCCTGCGTGATGGGCGGCTCTTAGCGATACGCCGACCGCGACCAGCGAGATGGCAGCGGCGCCTATGGCGATCAGGTCGGAGGTATCCACCCGGCCACGTTCTCACCGCGATCAATCGGACTCAAGCGCCCTGCTATGTGCACAACACGTCCGTGCGAGGCGGGGTGCTTCGTCGCGTCCAGGGGCGCCCGTCGATCGTTTCCACGGCGTACCGTCGATACAGGCGGCCGGAGTAGAGGCCGGCCGCCCACCCTGACCTCTACCAGGGAGACGCCGTCATGTCTGAGATCGGTGACCGAATCTTCGAGCTGCGCAACGACCGCAGCCCACGACTGACCCAGCAGGAACTCGCCGACCGTGCTGGCGTATCGCTCGACCTCGTCAAGAAGATCGAGCAGGGCGTGAAGCCCGGTTCCCTGCCGTACCTGACTCGGATCGCCAGGGCCCTCGATGTCGACCTTGGCGTGCTCGTCGGCAAGCCGACCCACCTGGAATCCGTTCCGTCCAGCGGCGGCATCCTCGCCCTGCGCCGGGCACTCACCCCCGTGGTTGAAGACTCCGGCGAACCCGCGCCCGCCGACGAGCTCCGCGCCTCGGTACAGCGGGCGTGGAAGGCGTACTGGTCCGGCGACTACGACGTCATCGCCGCGTTCCTGCCCCAGGTGATCAGCGACGCCCGCCAGCTCGGCGCCGCCGACATCCTCGCGGAGGCCAGCCAGCTGGCCGCGTCGACCCTCGTGCACCTCGGTCACCCGGACCTGTCGCTGGTCGCCGCCGACTGCGCCCTGAACGCTGCGGAGAACCGGCACCTGCGCGCCGCCGTGGTCGGCACCCGGTCGTGGGTGCTGCTCAACCAGGCGCGCGCGGACGATGCCGCAGCGATCGCCGTTCGCGAGGCCGACGAGATCGAGCCGACCCGGAAGGCTGCGCCGGAGGCGGTCAGCATGTGGGGCAACCTGCTCGTCACCGGCGCCACCGCGGCGGCCCGGGCCGGGAACGACGACGAGGCCCGCGACCTGCTCCAGGTAGCGCACGGCGCGGCGGTCCGGCTCGGCAAGGACCGCAACGACTACAACACCACCTTCGGCGTCACCCAGGTCGTCATGCAGCGTGTTGACGCGGCCGTGGTGGCCGGCGACTACGCGCGCGCCCTGGACGTCGCACGGGAGATGCCGCAGCACAACCCGATGCCGCTGGCGGCCAGGTCCCGGCACAAGACCGACCTGGCGCACGCGCACGCCGGTCTCGGTCGGTACGCGGACGCCGAGCGCCTGATGCTGGAGATCGAGCACGAGGCCGCGCAGTGGATGCGTTACCAGCCGTTCCCGCGGGCCGTTGTCGGCGCTCTGCTGAACGGGCGGAGGCCGTCGCCGAAGCTGCGCGGCCTGGCGCGCCGGCTGGGCGTCAGGTAGGACGCTCCGTCCTCCCAGCCGGGTCGCCCGGGTGAAAAGGGTATTCGCCGTCCCTTCTGGCCTGTGATCACTCGTCATACGGTCCGTAGTGACGGCGGGCGCGTCGATAGACATAATCCTTGCGCCCGTCGTCGCGCAGCGGCGGCGAGTGATCGTGGTTGGCCCCTCGGGCTCGCCGCCGCTTCCGATACCGGATCGGCTGGTGAGCGGAGGCGACAGCGTGGACGCACCGAGCGAGCGTGAGAACCGACGGTGGCGGCCGCCGTGGGGGCGCCAGCATGGCACCGTCCCGCGAAGCCATCCCGAAACGGCTCGGATCATGGCGGTCGTGGCTCGCGAGGGGCAGCTCGGAGTGCCGGCCGCCGTCTCCCTGACGCGCACGGCGCGCAGGCCGCAGTCATGAGCCGCCGTGAGTACGACCCCGCGCAGCGGATCCACGCCCTCAACTGCCCGGACGCTCCCCCCGGTGCCTTCGTCTCGCTGGCCCGGACCGTGGGGCAGACGTATCCGCACGACCGCCCGCACCGGTGTGTCACGCGGGCGTACACGATCGGCAACGGCCCGGTGGTTCGGGAGGCCGTGTCGTACCCGCCGCACCAGTGGGTGCCGTCCTCGATCGTCCCCAGCGACGCGGTCCGGGCGCTGTGCAGGATCTGCAGGGGCACCCGGTGCGCGACCGCCCAGCCACCCGCAGCCCCGCCGATCACGGGGTCGGGGCTGGTGATCCCCCGTGGATAGAGAGCGCGTCCGGGCGAACGGCGAGCCGACGCGCGACTCGGTGATTACGATCCGGCGGTCCGGCAGCGGGTACGGCGACGTGCTGCTGATGTACGTCTCGCTCGACGACACGATGCCGGCAGCCCACGAGGATGGATGGCTGTGGCTGCTGGGCTACATCGTCGGCGCACCCATCAGCGAGCGCTTCGGGCAGTCGCTCGAGCTGTTCTACGCCCGGCCCGTCGACGGGGAACCGCACGTGTTCACGATGCTGCCGAGCAGTCCGCTCCCGGAGCCGGGCCCCGAGCTGGGTAAGCGCAACGCCGCGGTGCTGGCTGGCCGCCTGGCGGCGAAGGCCGGCCGATGACGCGCACCGGCAAGCTCATGGGCACCGGGGAGGTCACGAGGCGGCTCGGTGTCTCCCGCAACCGAGCCGACGAACTGACCCGGCGCGCGGACTTCCCGGCGCCGCTCGACGTGCTGACGCTGGGCCGGGTGTGGTGGGCCGCCGACATCGAGCAGTGGATACGGGAGCACCGGCCGCACCAGGCCGCCGAGATCGTGTTGCCAATTGGCAACACCGGGCATGTGCCGGCGGAGTAGACCTGCCGCGTGCCGACGCGGGCCTGCCGGAGATCGTCGATCGCCTCCAGCTGGTCCAGGACGGCGCCCCGGTTCTTGCGGCCTTCCTCGCTGTTCAGCGACAGCGTGCGCGCACCCTTGTTCAGCTCGGAATGCAAGCTCTCCGCCGCCGGTCACGTCTGCAGGCCTCCCGCGCCGTGGTAGAACAGCCGGCCGAGTCCGACCGTGAAGATCGTGATGCCGTAGAGCGCGTGCTCCACCGAGACCACCAGCAGCGACCGGGTTCGTTGGAACCGGCGGGCGAACAGCCACCCGCCCGTGATCGTCAGCACCACGGCCGGCACGTTACCGAAGATGAGGTGCGCGAACCCGAACGCCGCCGCGCCCATCGCGGCCGCGCCACGGCCCTCACCGGCGAGCGGGGCGTAACGGCGCAGCAGGAACGCCCGGTACAGCAACTCCTGCGGATAGACCGAGAGCAGGGGATAGAAGGTGATCACGGCGAGCCACAGCCACGGCTGCTCCCGGGGCATGTCGAACAGGTGGGTCCGGTCGAACATCGCCACCGCTGCCACGGCGAGCAGCGAGAACACCGTCCAGCGGCCGAGCATGCCGGGCAGGGCGCCGCGCAGGGCGCGGGCGCGCCACAGGTCGTGCCGGTCGAAGCGCCAGAGGTACGCGGAGACGGCCGCGCCCGCCACGAGCAGCACCGGGATCGGGCCGCCCGGCACGTCCAGCGCGATGAGCAGCACGATCGATCCGTAGAAGAGCAGCAGATGCTCGGCCAGCAGCCGGAGTCGGGTGGTCACCGCACCGGACGCTACCGGCCGTCTCCGACGTGCGCGGGAAGCGCCGATGGCCGTGAGCTGACGATCAGGGCTGGGCCGGCACCCGGTGGTGGCCGGGTGCGGCGGACACCCGGTGCTCGGCCGCGTGCAGGGCTTCGACGACCAGACGTCGCACGTGCGGGTCGGTCACCGAGTGGAGTGCCCGCCGGCCGTCGCGGCGGGCGACCACGAGTCCGGCCAGGCGCAGCTTGCCGAGATGCTGGGACACCGCGGGCCGGGCCGCGCCGGCCGCCTCGGTCAGGGCTGTCACGTCGGCCTCGCCGTCGAGCAGCCGCGCCATCAGACGAAGCCGGGTGGGGTCGGCGAGCATCCCGAGCAGAAGGACGGCGGAGCCCACCACACTGTCGTCGAGCGCGTGTTTCTGCAGGTCATTGGCATCTGCAACGTTGTCGCGTGCGCGCATGAGCACATATTATGGCGGGCGTGGCCGATCATGGAAAGCAAGAGCAAGAGCACGAGCACGAGCACGAGCACGAGGCGCGTGGGCGGAAGCAGCGGCTCAAGCATCTGCTGACGCCGCACTCCCACGACACCGCGGACAAGGTCGACGACGCGCTGGAGACGTCCCGCGACGGCCTTCGCGCGCTCTGGATCTCGCTGGCCGGTCTCGGCGTCACCGCCCTGCTCCAGGCGCTGATCGTCGCGCTCTCCGGCTCCGTGGCGCTGCTCGGCGACACGGTGCACAACGTGGCGGACGCGCTCACGGCCGTACCGCTGGCGATCGCCTTCTGGTGGGGCCGCCGGGCCGCGACACGCGCCTACACGTACGGTTTCGGCCGCGCCGAAGACCTGGCCGGCATCCTGATCGTCGTCGTGATCGCGGCGTCGGCGGTCGCGTCCGCCTGGTTCGCCGTGGACCGGCTGCTGAACCCGCGAACCCTCACCCACCTGCCCTGGGTGGCCGCCGCCGGCCTGATCGGGTTCGCCGGGAACGAGGTCGTCGCCCGGTACCGGATCGCGGTGGGCCGCCGGATCGGGTCGGCCGCCCTCGTCGCGGACGGCCTGCACGCCCGCACCGACGGGTACACCTCGCTGGCCGTGGTGCTCGCCGCCGCCGGCGCCTGGCTGGGCTGGGGATGGGCGGACCCGGTGGCCGGGCTGGCGATCACGGCGGCGATCGCGTTCGTGCTCAAGGACGCGGCCCGCGAGGTCTACCACCGGCTGATGGACCGGGTCGACCCGGAACTCGTCGACCGGGCCGAACGGGAACTGCGGGCCGTCACCGGCATCCGCGGCGTCGCACACCTGCGCCTGCGGTGGATCGGTCACCACCTGCACGCGGAGGCCGGCATCGTGGTCGACGCCGATCTGAGCCTGCTTGCCGCACACGAGATCGCCGCCGACGCGGAACACCAGCTCACCCACCGGGTGCCGCGGCTGACCGGCGCGACGGTGCACGTGGACCCGGCGAGTCATCCCGGCGACGGCCACCACGCGGCGCTGTCCCACGTGCGCCGGGAACGGCTGACCGCGGCCGGCTGAACCCCGGCGTGTGTCGCCCGGCACACACCGCACCGCATGCCACGCCGGCACGGCAAGATCCCTGCATGGCTCCCGAGGGCTCGACGACGCTTGTCACCCCGCTGGCCGGTTTCTGGCCGCACGCCACGGAGGCGGCCGCGCGGCAGCTCACCGGTTCGCCGGTGCTCGACCTGCGCACCTCCGGGCTGACACCGGCGCGGCTGATCCAGGTGGTGGCCGAGGAGGCGGGCCGGGCGCCGGCACCGACGCTGCTGGCGCTGCTTCCCGAGGCGTACGAGCCCGACGAGCTCCGCGTCGCCTGGATCGAGCACGCCGTCCCGGACTCGGTGCGACTGGGCATGATCTGCACGGCGGTCGCGGCCGACCTGGTGCTGGACGCGCTCGCCGACGAGAAGCTGGTGTGCGCGGTCGACCCGTACCCCCGCTCGTCCGATGACCGGCGGATCGCCGACCTGGTCGCACGGCAGATCGAGCAGGCCGACGCCGTGCTGGTGAGTGGCCGCCCCGAGGGCGGCGAGCAGTGGGAGGCCGAGCAGCTGCGCACGCTGCTGCGGCGGCTGGCGCCGTGGGCGGAGGTACGGGCCACCGACGACGACCGGCTTCCCGCATCGGTACGCCGGCCGTCCCCCCACCCCGCCCCCGTCGCGCCGTCCATCCGCGGCCTGCGCGGCCTGGCCGTGGGCGTGCACGAGCCGGTGCCCGCGGACGGCGTGGTGTCGTACGTCTTCCGGCAGCGCCGCCCGTTCCACCCGGCCCGGCTGTACGCGGCGCTCGCCGACATCACCGGCCGGGTCCTGCGCTCCCGCGGCCACCTGTGGCTGGCGGTCCGCCCCGACATGGTGCTGACCTGGGAGTCCGCGAGCGCGCTGCGCCTGGAATCGGCCGGCGGCTGGCTGGCCGACGTGCCCGACGAGTCGTGGTCGGCGGTGCATCCGGAGCGGCGGGTGGCGGCGTCGCTGGACTGGGACCCGTACTACGGCGACCGCCACCACCAGCTCGCCTTCGTCGGTCTCGACCTGGACACCGAGGCGTTGCAGCGGGCGCTCACCGGGTGTCTGCTCACCGACGAGGAACTGGCCGCCGGCTCCGACTCGTGGCTCGACCTCCCCGACCCGTTCGCGGTGAACCCGAGGTAGTACGCGCGTCGGCTACTACCTGGACAGCAGCAGGGTCGCCTGCAGGTGGTGGAAGGTGGCGGTCTCCGCGACGGTGTAGTTGTCCTCGAAGTAGTCGCGGGCGTCCGGCGGGATGTGGGTCAGCGGGCCGTCCTCCGGGTGCGCTGTCACCAGCCAGAAACGGTCCACTCCGGCCAGCGCGCGTGCCGGGTCGGTGCTCAGGTTGTGCGACCACCACCAGGTCCGTTTGCGACTGACGTAGCTGTAGACCTCACCCGGATCCGGCCCCGGCAGACGGCTGAACTCGTAGGAGAAGCCGCGGTGCAGGCGGATGTAACCGGTGTACGCGACCCGGTCGCCGGGCTGGAACCGGTCGTTGAGCCAGCGCGCGGTCTCCTTCCAGGCGTACTCGTCCTCGACCGCGTTCGATCGCACGAAACGCTGCTGCGGGAAGCCTGCCACGCCCAGGGTGAGCGCGGCGGCCAGACCTGTCGCGATCAGCCGGCGCCGGGTGGTGGCGAGGCGGCGCAGGGCCCAGGCGGCCGCGATCAGGACGGCCGGGAGGACGAAGAGGAAGTAGCGCGGATAGAAGAGCCCGAGCGCGTCGAACGTGAGGTAGGCGAGCGTGGGTGGCAGGAGTATCCAGACGAGCAGGACGGCCGCCGTCCAGCGGGTTGCCTTCTCGGCCGGCTGTGTTTCTTCGGCCGGCTGTGTTCTCTCGGCCGGCTGTGTTTTCTCGGCTGGCTGTGCTTTCGAGGCTAGGGCGAGACCGATACCGATCAGGGCCAGCAGAAGGATGAGCACGGCGGCCGGTGTGCTGATGAAGAGTTCGCCGGGGAAGGCTCGCACGACGGGCCAGGTCGGTTCCGGGATCCAGCCGATCTGTTCGTCCTGCCCGCTGCCGAACCAGATCACCGGCGCCACGGCCACCAGGGCGGCCCCGACGGCGACCGCCCAGCCGATCACGATCGCGCGGCCGGTGCGGATCGCGTGGCCCAGGCGGCCCGGATGCGTCGCGTGGAGGCGGGCGATCACCAGCAGCAGGTGCGCCGCCAGCACGGTGAGGGCTATCAGGTGGCTGAGTCCGAGCCAGATCAGCGCGATCGCGTAGCCCGCCCACCGCCGTGGCGAGGGCCTGTCCAAGGCGTGGAGCAGCAGCAGGGTCGCGGTGAGTGTCGCGGCCAGGGCCATGGCGTAGGGCCGCGCCTCGCCGCCGTACCGGGACACCGCCGGTACCAGCGCGAACAGCAACCCGGCCAGCAGACCTGCCGGTGCGTCGACGAACCGTGCCCCGAGCAGCGCGAGCAGGCCGGCTGCCAGGGACATGAAGAGGGCGGACGGCACCCGCATCGCGATCTCCGACGTGCCGAAGACCTTGATCCAGAAGTGCATGAGCAGGTAGTAGGGGAGCAGGACCAGGTCCACGACCTCGACCAGCCGGCGTAGCTGCCCGAGGGGGAGGGTGCTCGCCCACCACGTCGCCTGCTCGTCGCGCCAGAACTGACGTTGTCCGATCCCGGTCAGGGTGATCGCGAGAGTGAGCAGGGCCGGTGCGGCGGCGAGGCGCAATCCGTCGCGGGCGGCGGCGAGCCGGTCCCGGGTGGCGGTGGTCAACGGTGTCGTCAGCTTTCGGCTCGATCGGTGTCCGGCTGAAGTTAACCACCCGCGTCCACTCCCGCTGACACGCGCACGAACACCGCGGTCACACCAACGAGCCCTATTTCGGCATTTGTCTGGACGTTATGGTCGCGGCTCCGTTTTGTTCTCGACAGCCGTTCCAACGGCTCAACAGGAGGGCGACGTGGAGATCTGGGATTCCGTAGCCGCTGCGGTGGTCACTCAGCTGATCAACCTGGCGGTGGCCGCGTTCTGCGGGGTGCGGATCGAGCGACCGGACCGCGGCGAGCCGCCGGACGACCGCTGGGTCGAGGTCCGGCTCACCTGGCGCCGGGGCACGGAGGACGGGGACGGGCCGGACGACGGCGCCGTGCCGGTCCACCGGGACGGGCCGGACGACCGGGCATGACAGCCGAGACGAGGACCGAGGCGTCGAGCGGGAGCGACCCGCTCGACCCCGGGCTGGCGGAGTTCTATCGCGAGGTGGCGGACCTCTACTTCCGCTACGCCCTGAAACGGGACCTGTCCGTGCACGACGCGAAGGACGCCGTACAGCAGGTGATGCTCAAACTGCACGTGAACTGGTATCAGCGGATGGCCCCGCTGGAACCTGAGGCGCGGCGGGCCTACGCCTGGAAGATTTTGGACCGTACCGTCACCGACTTCTGGCGCAACCAGCAGCGCGACCTGAACCTCGCTGTCCGGCTGCGGCGTGAGCCGCCACCGCTGAGCTGGGCGGACGAGTCCGCGGAGGACGGTGCCGAGGCGTTGCGCCTGATCCGCACCCTGACGCGGCGGCAGTACCAGGTGATGGCGCTGGCGCAGGAGGGGCTCAAACCGCGGGAGATCGCCGAGCGGCTCGGCCTGAAGGCCTCGACCGTCTGCTCGCACCTGCACGACGCCCGCACGACGTTGATGACCAAGCTCCAAGCCCGGAAGGAAAGCGGCCGTGGACACTGACCTGACAGCCGACGAGCACGACCTCTTGCGACGGGCGCAGGACGAGGCCCTGGCCGGGGTGGCGTTCGACGTCGAGGCCGGCCTGGCCGACCTGCGGGAACGCCTCCAGGCGACAGCGGCGGGCACGGCACCGGCCGCGCCGGAAGGTTTGCGGGTCCGGCTGCCGCGGATGCGGCGGGCGGCGGGCGATCGGCCACCGAAGACGCGGAAGGCAGCGGGCGTACGGGCACCGGGCGTCCCGGCACCGCAGACGCCGAAGGCAGCCGGCGTACGGGCACCGCGCAGCCCCTGGCGTTTCCCGGCGACGGTCTTCGCCGCGCTGGCCGTCGCGGTCACCGGCGGAACCGTCGGCGTGGTGGCGATGCAGGCGCGCACCGGTGTCCCGCCGCTCGGCGTGCCCGGGATCCTGACGCCGGGAACACCGACCGTGCCCACCGGTGCGGCGAGCCGGCCGGTGACTACCGGCCCGGCGCCCGCCTTCCCGGGCCGGCCCGGTCAGCCGCCGGCACCGGCGTCGGCGTCGGCGCGTCCGGGTGCCGGACCGGCCGCGACAGCGCCCACCGGCCCGGGGCCCACCCACGGCCCCACCGCGCCCGGCGCCGGGGCGGGACCTGCGACCGGGGCGGGACCCGGGGGTGGAGCCGGCCCCGGGAGCGACGACGGATCCGGGATGGCCGACGCGCCGGGGATGGGCGACGGACCTGGGACAGCCGACGCGCCCGGGACTGCCGACGTGCCCGGGACGGCCGATGCTCCCGGGACGGCCGACGAGCCCGGGACGGCCGACGAGCCCGGGACGGGGGACGAACCCGGAATCGGGAACGGGCCGTGGGGCGGTCCCGGGACAGGCAGCGGCCCTGGAGGCGGCGATGGGGGCGGTCCCGGAACAGGCAGCGGGCCTGGAGGCGGCAATGGGAGCGGCCCTGGGACAGGCGGCGGGCCCGGCAATGGGGGTGGCCCTGTGACAGGCAACTGGCCTGGGGGCGGCAATAACGGTGGCCCCGGAACGGTGAGCGGGTCCGGAGAGCTCAGTTCGGGTGACGCCGGAACGGGGAGCGGGTCCGGAAACGGCAGTGGCGGCGGCCCCGACATCTCACCGCCGATCGGCGGACCGTTCCCGGTGCGCTACTCGGCGACGGCACTCACGGTGCCGATCAGTGACGTCGCACCGCAGGCGATCAACCTGATGCAGCCGTTCGCCGCGGCCGGCGACGGCGGCGGGGCCGTTTCGATCTCGGCGATCCCGGACACCGGTGATCTGTTCCTGGAACCGGCGGCCGACGTCACGGCAGCCACGGTGGACACCGACAAGGTGACACCGGGCGAGTGCGCGAAAGCGATCCGTGACGACGCGTCCGGTGACGCGCCGCTGGAGTTGCGGGACGACAGGACGTACTGCCTGCTCACACCGGAGAAACCGGCTGCCGGTGAACCGGACGGGCAGACGCTTGTGCAACTGACGGTAGGCGGGCAGGACGAGACCGCCGGAGAGATCACCGTGCACCTGACCGCCTGGGACATGGCCCGCTGAGACGAGCCGGCGGCGCCGCGCGCCGTCCTGACGAGATGTCGATCTGCTAGCGCTACGAAATCGCTGTGATCATGGGGTTGAAACCGCGATTTCGCATCGCTAGCAGATCCACTACGCCACGCGGGCGGTCAGGGGGTGGCCAGCATGGCCGGCATCGCGGCGGTCAGCTGGGTGCGCCAGTCGGGCAGGGGGGCGACGCCCGTGCCGGACCAGCGGTCGTGGCCGAGCACGCTGTAGGCGGGACGGGCGGCCGGCCTCGGGTAGCGGTCGCTTGTCGTCGGGCGTACCCGATCGGGGTCGTGCCCGGCCTCGGCGAAGACGGCCCGGGCCAGGCCGAACCAGGTGGTGGAGCCGGTTGCGGTGCCGTGGTAGGCGCCGGGTGTGGCGCGCCCGGCGGCGGCGGCCTCGGCGAGCGCGACGAGTTGCTGGGCGAGGGCCCGCGACCAGGTGGGCTGGCCCTGCTGGTCGTCGACGACGTCGAGTGTGTCCCGTTCGGCGGCGAGCCGGAGCATGGTGCGCACGAAGTTGGGCCCGTGCTCGCCGTAGAGCCACGCGGTCCGCACGACGTAGCCGCCGGCCGCGAGGACGGCCTTCTCGCCGGCGGCCTTGCTGCGGCCGTAGGCGTTGACCGGGGCGTGCGGGGTGTCCTCGGCGTAGGGCGCGGTGGCCGTGCCGTCGAAGACGTAGTCCGTGGAGAGGTGGATCAGACGCTTGCCGGCGGCCGCGGCCAGGATCTCGACGGCGCGTCCGTTGACCTCGGTGGCGGCGTCCTCGGCGGTTTCCGCGCCGTCCACGTTCGTCCACGCCGCCGCGTTGATCACCACGTCGGTGCCGGCGACGGCGTCCCGGACCGCTGCCGCGTCCGTGATGTCCAGGTCGGCGCGACGCAGAGCGACGACGTCGTGACCGGACAGCACGCTCTGCAGGTCCTGGCCGAGCATGCCGCCGGCGCCCGTGACGAGCCAGCGCATCAGAGGGTGCTCCGCGACTTCAGCGGTTCCCACCAGGCCCGGTTGTCGCGGTACCACGCCACGGTCGCGGCGAGGCCCTGGTCCAGGGTGACCTGTGGCTCGTACCCCAGCTCTTCGCCGATCTTGGTGATGTCCAAGGAGTAGCGGCGGTCGTGGCCCTTGCGGTCCTCGACCGGCTGGACGCTGTCCCAGCCGGCGCCGCACGCCTCGAGCAGGCGCTCGGTGAGCTCGCGGTTGCTGAGTTCGGTGCCGCCGCCAATGTTGTAGACCTCGCCGGCGCGGCCCTTCTCGAGGACCAGCTGGATGCCTCGACAGTGATCGGACACGTGCAGCCAGTCACGGATGTTGCCGCCGTCGCCGTAGAGCGGCACCTTCTTGCCGTCCAGCAGGTTCGTCACGAAGAGCGGGATGACCTTCTCCGGGAACTGGTGGTGCCCGTAGTTGTTGGAGCAGCGCGTGACCACCACGTCCATGCCGTGGGTGCGGTGCGCGGCCAGGGCCATCAGGTCGGAGCCGGCCTTGGAGGCGGCGTACGGCGAGTTCGGCGCGAGCGGCCACGTCTCGGTCCACGATCCCTCGTCGATCGAGCCGTACACCTCGTCGGTGGAGACGTGCACGAACCTGCCGACGCCGGCGGCGCGCGCGGCGTCGAGCAGAACCTGGGTGCCCAGAACGTTCGTCGTGACGAACGGCACAGCCGAACTGATCGACCGATCGACATGCGACTCGGCCGCGAAATGGACTACTGCGTCGTGACCGGGAAGGAGGTCGCGCAGCAGGGCGGAATCGGAAATGTCACCTTGAACAAAGCGAAGTCGGGGATGTGACGCGGGAAGGTTCGCGCGATTACCCGAATAGGACAACAGATCCAGAACGGTCACCGACGCGCCGGTCGCACCCGCGTACTCGTCCTGCAAGAGGGCCCTGACGTAGGCCGATCCGATGAAACCGGCACCACCGGTTACTAAAATCTGCACGAGGGGTGAGTGTAGACGCTGGCGCCGACTGTTTAGTGTTCTCCCGGTGCGCGGAATTCTGCTGGCCGGTGGCACCGGCTCCCGGCTCTGGCCGATTACCAAGGCCATGTCCAAACAGCTCATGCCCATCTTCGACAAGCCTATGGTGTACTACCCGCTGACCACGCTGGTTTCGGCGGGAATCCGGGAGATTCTGGTCATCACCACCCCTGAGGATCGTCCTCACTTCGAGCGACTGCTCGGTGACGGCACGCAGTGGGGCCTCTCCCTGACGTACGCGGAGCAACCGAAACCGGACGGCATCGCGCAGGCCTTCCGCATCGGCGCCGACTTCATCGGCGACCAGCCGGTGGCGCTGATCCTGGGCGACAACATCTTCCAGGGCACCGGTCTCGGGCGCCAGCTGTCCAAATTCGGACAGCCGGATGGTGGGCGTGTCTTCGCCTACCCGGTGGCGGACCCGGAGCGCTACGGCGTCGTGGAGTTCGACGACAGCGGCAAGGTGCTCTCCATCGAGGAGAAGCCGGAGCGGCCGCGCTCCACCTACGTGGTGCCCGGCCTCTACTTCTACGACGCCGACGTGGTGGCGATCGCGGCGAAGCTCGAACCCAGCGCGCGGGGCGAGCTGGAGATCACCGCGGTGAACGAGGAGTACCTGCGGCAGGGCCGGCTCGACGTGACGGTGCTGGACCGGGGCACGGTGTGGCTGGACACCGGGACGTTCCAGTCCATGGTCCAGGCCTCGGAGTACGTTCGGGTGATCGAGGAACGCCAGGGGCTTAAGATCGGCTGTGTCGAGGAAGCGGCCTGGCGGCTGGGCTTCCTCACCGACGAGCAACTGCGCGAACTCGCTCAGCCACTGCTCAAGAGCGGGTACGGCGAGTACCTGATCCGCCTGCTGGACGCGGGCCGCTTCGGAGGAGCCCGATGAAGATCCGTCCACTGACCATCGAGGGCGCGTACGAGATCACGCCGGTCCAGCACCGCGACGATCGGGGCGCCTTCCTGGAGTGGTACCGCTTCGATCACCTGGCGTCAGTCCTCGGTCACCCTTTGGAGTTGGCTCAGGCGAACCTCTCCGTCTCGGCCCGTGATGTGGTACGTGGCCTGCACTTCGCCGACGTCCCGCCGGGTCAGGCGAAGTACGTGCACTGTGTAACCGGGGCGGTGCTGGATGTGATCGTCGATCTGCGCGTCGGGTCGCCGACGTTCGGCACCTGGGAGGCGGTGCGCCTGGACGACGAGGAGCGCAAGGCGGTCTACATCGGCGAGGGCCTCGCGCACGGTTTCTGCGCGCTCACGGAGGGTGCGACGGTGTCGTATCTCTGCTCGGCCACCTACCGGCCGGGTCACGAGCACGGCGTGCACCCGCTCGATCCGCAGCTCGCCATCGCGTGGCCGGCCGGCACGCCGTTGCTGTCGGCCAAGGATGCCGCCGCACCGACGCTCGCCGAGGCGCTGGAGTCCGGTCTCCTGCCGCGGTATGAGGACTGTGTCGGCCATGTCAAGAAGCTGCGTCAGAATCACGACAATCAACTGTCTGCTGTGGACTCTTGACCGAATGCCATTCTATGGAGTAGGCGGACGGTTACTCCCAGTGCAATTCCGCTCTGACGTGCAGTGATGCTCGTCAACATATGGAAAGTCCGGTCTGGACCGCTTGCGCCCCGTTTCGTTTCTCCTATCATCCGAATCGCCGAGGTCCGTCGAACGGAAAGGTGTAGCGCGCGGGGCACCCTGTTGAGAGGGTGTCTCATGTATCCCGCGGGTTTCCGCTGGATGGCTGGCTCGGTCTCAAATCCACACAATCTCGACAAGTCCGTTTTGCCGGGCGTGGGTCCTGGTTGGCAGCAGCCGATGATGGGGGCAAGGCGTGCGCACAATTGAATCGGTGAAGACCGTCGATCTCTCCAAGGCGGCTGAGCAGCTCAGGTCCGGCACCCGTGCCAGTGCTGCTCGCGCCGGGTGGCAGAACCGATACGCGCTGACGCTGTTCGTCATCGACTTCGTGGTGGGCCTCGGGGCCGCGTCCTGGGCCCTGGTCCTGCGCTTCGGTTCTTCCGGCGTAGAGCCACACATGCGTGACTATCTGTTGCTCACGTTCATTCTGCCGCTCGGCTGGACCGCCTGTCTGGCGCTGAATCGGGCGTACGAGGCCCGCCACCTCTTCGTCGGCACCGAGGAGTACGCCCGGGTGTTCCGGGCCGGTTTGGCATTGACCGCCGCGCTCGCGATTGTTTCCTTTTCCTTCGACCTGCGTTTGGCGCGCGGTTATGTGATCATCGTCATTCCGCTGCTGATCCTGGTCGACCTCGGCGCCCGTTTCCTGTTCCGGCAGCGACTGCACCGTTCCTGGGCGCGCGGCCAGCGGCTGCACCGGGTCCTGCTGGTCGGTCACGTCAACTCGGTGGTCGACCTGACCCACCGGCTCAGCCGCGAACGCTTCCACGGGCTCGGCGTCGTCGGCGCGTGCCTGCCGGCCGACAAGGAGCGCGGCTTCATCTCCGGCCTGCCCCCGGTCTACGGCACCCTGGACGACGTCGCCACCGCGGTCGGCCGCTCCGACGCCGACACCGTGATCGTGCTCTCCTGCCCGGAGCTGGACGGCCCGGCGATCCGCCGTCTCGCGTGGCAGCTGGAGCGCGACGAGATCGACCTGATCCTGGCCAGCACCCTGGTCGACGTGGCCGGCGACCGCACCACGATCCGCCCGGTCGACGGCCTGCCGATGCTGCACGTCGAGCACCCGAAGCTCAAGGGCAGCTCGCGCGCTGTCAAGGAGATCTTCGACCGGGTCGGCGCGTCGATGCTGCTGCTGCTCGCCAGCCCGTTCCTCGCGGTGATCGCGCTGATGGTCAAGTTCGGTCCCGGTGGCCGGGGCCCGGCCATCTTCAAGCAGGAACGCGTGGGCAAGGACGGCCGGCCGTTCATGCTCTACAAGTTCCGCACCATGCAGGTCGACGCCGAGGCCCAGTTGCGCATCCTCGGTGAACTCAACGAATCCGACGGTGCGCTGTTCAAGATGAAGCAGGACCCCCGGGTCACGCCGGTCGGCCGGCACCTGCGCCGCTTCTCGCTCGACGAGCTGCCCCAGCTCGTGAACGTCGTCAAGGGCGACATGTCGCTCGTCGGCCCCCGGCCCCCGCTGGCCAAGGAGGTCGCCGACTATCCCTCCGACATGCTTCGCCGGCTCGTGGTCAAGCCCGGACTCACCGGCCTCTGGCAGGTGTCCGGCCGATCTGACCTGTCCTGGGAAGAGTCGATCCGGCTCGACCTCACCTACGTGGAGAACTGGTCCCTGGTAATGGATTTGACCATCTTGGCCCGTACCGTCAGCGCGGTGGTCCGCAGCTCGGGGGCGTACTGATGACCGAACGACCCCGCCTCACCGTCATCGGCACCGGATACCTGGGCGCCACGCACGCGATCTGCATGGCCGTCATGGGCTACGAGGTCGTCGGCGTGGACGTCGACCCGGTCAAGGTCGAGAAGCTGAACTCCGGTGAGGTCCCGTTCTTCGAGCCCGGCCTGCCCGAGCTGCTCACCAAGGCGCTGGAGACCGGCCGGCTGCGCTTCACCACCTCCTTCCAGGAGGCGGGCGAGTTCGGCGATGTGCACTTCATCTGCGTGGGCACCCCGCAGCGCCGGGACTCCGAGGCCGCCGACATGACGTACGTCGACGCGGCCGTCACCTCCCTGGCCGAGCACCTGCACCGCCGCGTCCTGGTGGTCGGCAAGTCCACCGTGCCGGTCGGCACCGCGGCCCGGCTCGCCGCCCTGGTGCGCGAGCTGGCGCCCGCCGGCGACCAGGTGGAGCTGGCCTGGAACCCGGAGTTCCTGCGTGAGGGCTTCGCCGTCGACGACACCATGAAGCCGGACCGGATGGTCTTCGGCGTCACCTCGGCCTGGGCGGAGCAGCAGCTGACCGCCGCGTTCGAGCCGGTGCTGGCACAGGGCGTCCCGGTCAAGGTGACCGACCTGCAGACCGCCGAGCTGGTCAAGGTGGCCGCCAACTCGTTCCTCGCCACCAAGATCTCGTACATCAACGCGATGGCCGAGATCTGCGAGGTCACCGGTGCCGACGTGCACGACCTCGCCGAGGCGCTGGCCTACGACGAGCGGATCGGCGGCAAGTTCCTGCGGCCCGGCCTCGGCTTCGGCGGCGGCTGCCTGCCCAAGGACATCCGCGCCTTCACCCACCGCGCCGAGGAACTGGGCGTGGGGCAGGCCGTGGGCTTCCTGCGCGAGATCGACGGCATCAACCGGCGCCGCCGGGCCCGTACCGTGGACCTGGTCGTGGAGCTGTGCGGCGGCGACGTCACCGGCAAGCGGGTGGCCGCCCTCGGCGCCGCCTTCAAGCCGAACTCCGACGACATCCGCGACGCGCCCGCCCTCGACGTGGCCGCCACGCTGCACAGCATGGGCGCCCACGTGGTGGTCTACGACCCGGCCGCGATGGCCAACGCGCGGCGCGCCCACCCGGAGCTCGCCTACGGCACCAGCGCCCTGGACGCGGCCCGGGACGCCGACGTGGTCGTGCTGCTCACCGAGTGGAACGAGTTCCGCGAGATCGAGCCGTCCGCGATGGCCGCCGTCGCCGCCCAGAACAAGATCGTCGACGGCCGGCACGCGCTGGAGCCGGCGCAGTGGCGGGCCGCCGGCTGGGAGTACCGGGCACTCGGGCGTCCCTGACCCACCCGGCACACCTCGCACACGAAGAACCGGCCACCCTTCGCGGGTGGCCGGTTCTCTGTGCCCCTGACGCTCAGCGCTCTCCCGGGGCCTCCAGGTGTACGGCGTCGGACGTGATCCCCATCCCGAGCAGGACCGGGGTCCGGCCGCCGGGGGAGCGGGTCAGCTCGGCCCGGTACTGCGCGTACCGGGACCCGCCCGTCACCCGCTCACCCTGGCCCACCTCGGTCCAGCCGGTCCAGGACGCGTCCGGCACCGACGTGCTGCCGGTCCGCACGAACAGCCGCACCCCCGCACCCGCCGGCACCTGCGCCTGATAGCTCAGCCGGTCCCAGTTCACCATCTGTCCCGCGTCGAGCACCCGGGACACCGTGCTGCCGGTACGCGCCCCGCCGGCCAGCCGTACCCCGTCGTCACCGGCGGTGGCGCCCTTCGCCGTACCCGTGCGCAGCTGCGGCCCGGTGAAGTCGGCGACACCCGCCGCGGCCGACACGAACGTCGCCGGTGCCCGGTCCGGGGCCGGCCAGACCGTCACGTTGCCGGCGCCGTCGACGCTGCGTACCCGGTAGTGGTAGGTGGTCTGCGGCTTCAGCCGGGTCACCACCACCCGGTGCTCGCGGCCGTTGCCGCCCTCCCAGCCGGTCAGCCCGGCCGCCGACTCGCCGACCAGCAGCGTGGCGGACGCCGCCTCGTCGGTGCGCCAGCCGACCGACGCGGTCCCGTCCGGCCGGGGCACCACGGCGAGCCCGGACACCGCCGGTTGCCGCGTGTCGGCCGCCGGGGTGACCAGGGTGCGCACCGGGGAGACCGTGCTGCGGCCGCCGGGCGCGGTGACCGTGACCCGGTACCAGTACGTGGTGTCCGGGCTCAGGCCGCCGAGTTCGACGGTGCGCCGGCCGCCCTGGGTGCCGTCGACGACCCGCTTCGACAGGCTGGTGGCCGAGGTGCCGTATGCGACCTCGGTCGTCCCGGCGGCGCCGCCGGTGACCGTCACCTCCGCCGACGTGCTGCGTTCCGCCGAGGCGGACACCGACACCGCCGGGGCGGCCGGTGCGCCGTAGGCCGCCGCGTACGTTCCCGGCCCGGCCGCGAAGAGCGCGTACTCGACGCCCTTGATCGTGGTCCGGGTGAACGGTACCGCCGCACCGCCGCGGGTGAGCGTGCTCAGCGTCCGCCCGCCGGTGCCGAGCGTCGGCACCATGCCGGTCAGCCCGTTCGCGCCGGCGCCCACGTTCACCGTGAACGACAGCGTGTCACCGGCCCAGGAGATGTCGCTGTACGACGATCCGTTGCGCCCGTCCAGCCAGGTCAGCATCTGCCGGGCCGACACGATCGGCACATTGCGGCTGCGCGCGGACGCCAGGATCTGGTCGCTGTCGTAGATGGTGGCCTGGTCGGTGTGCATGTTCGCGGTGAACGCGCCGTACCGGCCCTGCGGCCCGAGCGCCGCGTCCAGCAGCGAGTCGACGGTGAACGGGTAGCTCTGCCCGGACTCGTCGGTCATCTGCGTGGCCGCCTGGTAGACGTCGATGAGCGCGCCGCCCTTGTCGGCGAACCGCATCGGCATCCCGGAGCCGGTCATGAAGCCCGGCCGGTTCGCCACCCAGGTGTTGGGCCAGTAGTAGTAGTTGGTGTCCAGCCGGATCCCGTTGCCCGCCGCGACGGAGGCCTGCGTCGAGAAGTCCGACCAGACGATGCAGTGGGTGCGGTTGGTGGCCGGCGCCGGCACCCCGGTGTACTTGCCCCGGAACGTGGCGAGCTGGTCGGTGTAGTTCGCCGCCAGCGACGCCGGGGTGTAGTCGGCGCAGTTCGTGTTGACGTGCAGGCCGACCTCGAACCCCCGGGACCGGTACGACGTCGCCTGCGCGTTGCTCAGCGGCGTGTTCGGGAAGATGTACGAGGTGAACCGCGGGCATTCCCAGTCGTCCACCACACAGCCGGCCGGGCTGTTCGCGGTGTACTGGTCGAACCGGCCCGCTGTGCCGCCGGTCGCGTGGTCGTCACCGGTGCCGATGACCACGGCTTTCAGGCTGCGCGGGAAGTACCAGAACCGGGGCAGCGGCTTGCGGTCCAGGTTCATCGCGCCGATCAGGTTCGCCAGCAGCCGCTGCTGCTCGTCGGCCTGCGGGATCGCCACCTTCGCGAGGTTCACCCAGTCGGTGGCGTTGCCGCCGAAGTACAGGTCGTTGGAGCGGATCGGGCCCAGGTTGTCGCGGTTCAGCCGCTCCCACGCCGGGTTGCCCTGCCGGGTCTGCACCAGGGACTGCGCCAGGTCGAAACTGAACGCCGCGGCCTGCCCGCCGGCCGTGCCGACGTCGGCCACGGTCACCGCCGGGTTGGTGGTGGCCGCGGTGGCCGTGGCGTACAGGGTCGCCACCACCCGCGCGCCGGCCGGCGTCCACCGGTCGGCGGTGCCGTGGAACTGCATGGTGTCGGCGGTGATGCCGGCGCCCGGCGAGGCCGACGTGTCGACCCGCAGGTAGCCCTCGGCGAGGGTGCCCGAGGTGGCGGTGAGCCCGAGCAGCCCGGCGAGCTGCTTGTCCGGCCGGAACGCGATCAGGTTGCCGCCGCCGGTGACCCAGGTGGTGAACATGGCGACCTGCGCGGCGGTCAGCGGTGTCGCGCCGAGCAGCACCACGTCGTACTGGCCGAGCGTCGCCGCGGTGACGGAGGCCAGGTCGGCGGTGGCGAACTCGTTGAGGCCCTCGGTGCGCAGCACCTCGGCCAGGAACGGGGTGAACCCGCCGGCGCCGGACGCCGCCGACTTGATCACCAGGACCGGGCCGCCGGGACCCTGGTCCGGTGGTGGCGGCGCGGTCGCGGCAGTGGTGAACGACCAGGTCAGCGGCGTCATCGTGTTGCCGGCGGAGTCGCGGGCGCCGCTCACCGTCGCGGTGTACGCCGTCGAGGTGGCCAGCGGCGCGGCAGGCGTGAACGCCGCGGTCCCGCTGCTCGGGTCGTACCCGGTGGTGCCGGTGACCGCGCCGGACGGGCCGGTCAGGGTGATCGCGATCGTGGACGCGACGACCGGCTCGCTGAACGTCGCGGTGACCGCCGCCGCGGTCGGCACGCCGGTGGCGCCGGGCGACGGCGCCCGGGACAGCACGGACGGCGCGGTCGTGTCGGCGGCCGTGGTGTCGAACACGACGTCGACCCAGTAGTTGCCGGCCTGGTAGGTGCTGTTCGGGAAGCCGGTGGCACCGTACCGGTAGACGCCGTTGCCGCCGTCGGTGCCGTTGGCCAGCGCGGTGAGCGGCCCCCGGTTCACCGCCGAGGCCAGCCCGCTGCCGGTGAGCGCGTAGAAGCCGGTGGTGGTGTGGTACGACGCGACGTACGTGGTGTTCGCCGCGATCGCGACCGGCGCGCCGAACGTGGCGGTCTGCCAGCCGGTCGCCGACTCGCCGCTGAACGTCACGGTCGCCAGCCGGCTGCCGGTGTTGGTCCAGAGGTTGCCGGTGTGCGTGCCCGAGTTGCCCGGGCCCTTGTAGAACCGCACCCCGGTGACGTAACCGGCGGTGCTGCTGCGGAACCGGACACCGACCTCGACCGCCGAGTTGTCGGCGACCGCCGGGGTCGCGGGCGTGGCGGTGGCCGGCCAGATCGAGCACGGGCAGCCCGACCCGCCGGCGGCCGCGGTGGTGAAGGTCCAGGTGTACGGGCTCATCACGTTGCCCGCCGCGTCGCGCGCCCCGCTGACCGTGACCGTGTGGGCGGTGGACACCGCGAGCGCCGCCGCCGGGGTGAACGTCAGGGTGCGGCTCGCCGCGTCGTAGGCGCTGGTCCCGGCGACCGGTGTCGCGCCGGCGCTCACCGTGAGCGCGGCGGATTGCACCTGCTCGCCGAAGGTGGCGCTGACCGTGGTCCCGGCCGGTACGCCGGTGGCGCCGGCGGCCGGGCTGCTGCCGGTCACCGCGGGTGGCGTGGTGTCGGCGACGGTGGTGGTGAACACGACGTCCACCCAGTAGTTCGTGCCCTGCCAGGTGTTCGTCGGGTAGCCGCCGCCGGTACCGTACCGGTAGACGCCGTTGCCGCCGAACTCCGCGTCACGCAGGGCGTGCAACGGCTCGTTGTCCACGCCGGCCGAGGTGAAGGCGTTCTCGTCGGTGGCGTACCGCCCGTTGGGCGCGTAGTAGGAGGCCACGTAGGTGGTGTTCGCGGTGATCGCGATCGGGGCGGCGAAGGTGGCCGTCTGCCACCCGGTCGCCGACTCGCCGGTGAACGTCACCGAGCCCAGGTTGCCGCCGGTGGCGTTCCACAGGTTCCCGACGTGGGTGCCGGAGTTGCCGGCGCCCTTGTAGAAGCGCACCCCGGTGATGTGGCCGTCGACGTCCGACCGGAACTTCACGCCCACCTCGACGGCGGCCGTGTCGGACTCCGCCGCGACGGCCGGGACCGCCGCGCTGTCGAAGATGGTGCAGGGACAGGTCGCGGCCGCCGACGGCGAGCCTGGGGTGAGCAGGACGGCCACCAGGGCCAGTGCCATCAGCAGGGGCAGGTACGCCCGCCGCCGTGGTCGTTCGGTCGAGACAAGCAAAGCCGCTCCTCAGCTGACGGGGTTGAACACGACGTCGACCCAGTAGTTGGTCGACTCCCAGGTGCTGGCAGGGAAGCCGCCGCCGCTGCCGTACCGGTAGACGCCGTTGGGGCCGCCGGTCCCGTCGGCCAGGGCGTGCAGCGGGCCGTTGTCGACACCTGACGTGAAGAAGCCGGCGTCGGCCGCGTACCGCCCGGCCGGTGCGTAGTAGGACACGACGTACGTGGTGTTCGCGGCGATCGCGACGGGTGTGCCGAACGTGGCGGTCTGCCAGCCGGTCGCCGTCTCCCCGCCGAACGTGGCCGTGCCGAGCAGGGTGCCGGTCGTGGTCCACAGGTGGCCGACGTGCGTGCCGGAGTTGCCGCTGCCCTTGTAGAAGCGGACCCCGGTGACGGTGCCCGCCACGTCACTGCGGAACCGGGTGCCGACCTCGACCGCCGCGGTGTCCGAGTCGGCCGGTGTCGCCGGGGTGGCGGTGGCCGGCCAGATCGAGCAGGGGCAGGTCGTCGGCGGCGGTGTGCTCGTCGCCGCGGTGGTGAACGACCAGGTGACGGGCGTCATCGTGTTCCCGGCCGCGTCCTTGGCGCCGCTGACCGTGACGGTGTGCGCGGTCGACGCGGCGAGCGGAGCCGCCGGGGTGAACGTCACCGTGCGGGTCGCCGCGTCGTAACCGGTGGCACCGGCCACCGCGCTGCCGCCGGCGCTGACCGCGATCGCGGCCGTCTGCACGGGCTCACTGAACGTGGCGCCGGCCGTGGTGCCGCGCGGGACGCCTGTCGCCCCGGCCGCCGGGGTGCGTGCGGTCACCGCCGGCGCGGTCGTGTCCGGTGTGCCGCCGCCGGGGCTGAACACCACGTCCACCCAGTAGTTGGCCGACTCCCAGGCCACCGTCGGGAAGCCGGTGCCGAACCGGTAGACGCCGTTCACCCCGTCCACCCCGTCGCGCAGGGCACGCAGGGGCGGGCTGTCGACCCCCTCGGTGGCGAAGTAGCCGACGTCGGCCGCGTACCTGCCGTTCGGGGCGTAGTAGGAGACCACGTAGGTCGCCCCGGCCGTCAGCGTCACCGGTGCGGACAGGTTCGCCTGCTGCCACCCGGTCGCGGTCTCGCCGGTGAAGGTGGCGGTGGCGAGCAGGGTGCCGGTCGCGGTCCACAGGTGGCCGACGTGCGTACCGGTGTTGGGGCTGCCCTTGTAGAACCGGATCGCGGTGACCTGACCGGCCACGTCGGCGCGGAACTTGGTGCCGACCTCGGTGCCGGTCGGGTCCGGGTCGGCCGGCATCGACGGTGCGTCCGCCGGGTCCCAGATGGTGCACGGGCAGGTCCGGGCGCCGACGGTGACCGGCACTGTCGCGTCCGGACCGACGTTGGCGCTGTCGTCGGCGGCGCGGACCCGGAGCGTGGTGGCCCCCGACCCGCGCGGCGTCCAGCTGTAGGACCAGGTCGCCCGCCCGTTCGCCGGGTGCCAGGTGGCGCCGTTGTCGGTGCTCACCTCGACCCCGCCGACCAGGCCGCCGGTGTCAGCCGCGGTGCCCGACACGGTGACCGGTGCGCCCGCCGGCACGCTCGCCCCGGCCGCCGGGGTGGTGACCGTGGCGGCCGGCCCGGTGGTGTCGGTGGACGCGGGCGTGGCGCTCAGGCCGCTCTGCACGGTGCCGGGCTGCACGCCCATGTCGGCGAAGAGGTTGACGGTCGCCTGCCGCATCGGGGTGCTGGCGGCCCCCGAGCCGCGGTCGTGGTCGCTGTCCAGGCCCCAGGACCACTGCACGGTCCCGGCGCCGAAGACCAGCGCGCCGCTGGGCGCCCGGTAGAGCGTCAGGTGGTGGGTGGCGCTGCCGGAGGCGTACGACGACCCGTAGTCCTGCAACACGTCCAGGCCGGACGCCGTGGTGGTGGAGAGCCGGACCAGCCCGCGCGGACGGAACCCGTTGTCGGCGTCCTCGTCCCACTCGTACCCGAGCGTGCCGGTGCCGAGCGTCGCGGTGGCGCCGGCGGCCTGCGTGGCCACCGTGGTGCCCCGCCAGAACCGCATCCTGCCGTCCGCCGCGGGCACCCGCAGGCTCACCGTGCCGGCGTTGACCTCGAAGGCGGTGCCGGTGAGCGCGTTCTCCGGCCGGCCGCCGTCGGCCGGCGGGCTGAACCGCGGGTCGCGCCAGGTGCCGGTCCACTCCGCCGACGGGTCGATCTTGTTGTTGGCGTGTGTCTCCTTGTAGCTGACCAGGGTGCGGTTCGGTGTGCCGGAACCGTCGGTGGCGTTCTCCCACCGGGTCTTCCAGAACACCTCGTTGCCGCTGAAGAACGCCAGATGCACCCCGGCGTCGCGGGCCGCCTCGACGTTGGCGCGCTGGCGGCCGGACCAGTACTCGTCGTGCCCGACCGACAGGAACGCCTTGTGGTTGAGCAGCAGCGGGCCGCGGGCGTCGGTGTCGACACCGGAGAAGTAGCTGACGTCGTACCCGTTGGCCTCGAGGAACCGCACCATCGGGTACTCGGCGTTGAAGACCGCGTCCTCCGGGCCGGTGCCGCGCGTGGTGAGCGGCCGGTTGTAGCTGACCTTGTAGGCGCGCCCGGCCGGCGACCCGGTGTAGAGGCTGTTCCCGCCGTAGGTGTTGTAGGCCTGCCACGTCGTGTCCGAGGTCTGGAACAGCAGGTCGGAGTGGCGGCTGTCGTCGCGGACCACGAAGACGACATGGCTGGCCCCGGCCGTGCCGTCGGTGCGCACCAGCCGGGCGAAGTAGATGCCGGAGACCGCGCCGGCCGGGACCGCCCAGGAGGCCGAGACCGCCCAGTTGCCGCAGTCGACCAGGCCGGTGGAGGCGTTGGAGAGGCAGGCGGGCTGGTTCTGCGTGCCGGCCGGGTTCACGGTGGTGATCAGCCGCGCCCCGTTGCCGGCGTAGTAGCCCATCCGGTAGATGTCGATCCGGTACGAGGCCGCCGTACTCCTGATCTTGAACTGCACCGTCTCGCCGACGTTGACGCTCATCCGCGTGGTGAAGCCCTGCACCGCGGTGCTGCCGGCGCCGGACACGTCCCAGGTGCTCTTCGGGGTGCCGGGCTTGCTGTTCTCGCAGGCCACCGGATTGAGCAGGGGAGCGCAGGGGTCGGCGGACGCCGGCGCGCCGGGCAGCACGACCAGACCGGCCGCGACCAGAAGCAGGGTGAGGAGCGAACGCCAGGACAGGGACCAGGGACTACGCACGGGAACCGCCTCCCCGGCCACCACCACCGCGCGGTGCGGCCGCCGGCATCGTCAGCGTGAAGACATCGATCAGATCATTTCCCCGATGATCGGGGCTGGCTGCCGGAAAGACGACACGGATCGACCACCGTTGTTGGCCGGGGCACTTTTCGATCCTTGCGGCGGAAGCCCGGCGGCCGATCGGGCGCTGAGATCCGCCCGTTCGGCCAGCGGTCGCGGGGCGGGCCGCGACCGAGCGCTGGTTTCCGACACCGGCGATGACCATCCGGCCGTACCGGGCGGCCGGGAGGGACGGCAGGATGGGACCGTCCGCGAGACTGGGAGAACAAGTTGGACAGCAAGCCCGAGGCCGTGACACCCGAGACGGTGGCCGTGGTCGTCGTCACCTACAACAGCGAGCGGTTGCTGCCGGACCTCATCGCCTCGCTCGGCCCCGGTCTGGCCGGGGTGGACTGGAGTCTCACGGTCGCCGACAACGCCTCCGCGGACGACTCGGTGGGCGCGGTGCGCCGGCTCGCGCCGCACGCCACCGTCGTCGAGATGGGGCGCAACGCCGGCTACGCGGCGGGCATCAACGCGGCAGTGGCCAAGGCCGGCCCGTTCACCGCGGTGCTGGTGCTCAACCCGGACGTGCGGCTCACCCCGGGCTGCGTCCGTACCCTTCTCGAGGTCCTGCGCAAGCCCGGCACCGGCATCGCCGTGCCGCTGCTCACCGACGGCGACGGCGAGCTCATCCACACGATGCGCCGCGAGCCGGCCGCCCGCCGGGTGCTCGGTGACGCCGTGCTGGGTGCGGTGCGCGCCGGCCGTTACCCGGCGATCGGCGAGATGGTCACCGACGAGCGGCTCTACACCGCCGAGACCGTCACCGACTGGGCCGAGGGTTCCACGGTGCTGATCAGCGCCGAGTGCTGGAACGCGGTGGGGCCCTGGGACGAGTCGTTCTTCCTCTACTCGGAGGAGACCGACTTCGCGCTGCGCGCCCGCGACGCCGGTTACGCCACCCGGTTCACGCCGGCCGCGAAGGCCGTGCACCTGGAGGGCGACTCCAAGGTCTCGCCCGGCCTCTGGACGCTGCTGACGCTGAACAAGGTGCGGCTCTACGGCCGCCGGCACGGCCCGGTGCCGGCCGCCGGCTTCTGGGCGGCGCTGCTGCTGCGCGAGGCCAGCCGGGCGGCGCTCGGCAAGGAGCCCAGCAAGATGGCCGCCGGGGCCCTGATCAGCCCGGCGCGGCTGCGGGAAGCGCCCGGACCGCACACGGTGCACCGCACGAAGCAGTGACAACAATGCCCGGGACCGCACAGGTCCCGGGCGTTGTTGTCACTGCTGGGCGTCCCTAACGGAGCCGCTTGATGGTGCCGACCGCCTCCAGCTTCAGCTTGGTCAGCACGCCCGGCCCGACGAGCGCCTCGGCGCGCAGCGACGCCGGGGTGTCGTCGCGGCGCACGCTGTACCGAGGCTGCAACCAGTCGCCGCCGCGGGCCCGCCGCCGGTCGCTGGTGAACACCCGGGCGTACCCGAGCGAGCGCATCCGGGTGAGCAGCTGCCGGTCGTACCGGCCCAGCGGGCACGCGGCGGTGTCCACGGCGGTGCCGGTGACCGCGGCGATCTGCTCGCGGGCGGTGACCAGCTCGGTGTCGCTCGTCGCCTCGTCCATGCCCCGCCACGGCTTGTGCCACATGCCGTGGGTGCCGATCGTCATGCCCGCGCGCATCAGGGTGCGGATCTGGTCGGTGCTCAGGCTGCCGGGCTTGTCGAGCCGGGCGGCCAGCACGAAGAAGTCGGCGCTCAGGCCGCGCTCCACCAGGCCGGGCAGGCCGATCTCGGCGTCCGAGGCGTTGCCGTCGTCGAAGCTGATCCGCACCGAGGGCCAGCCGCGGATCTCGTCGAGGACCGCGTGGTAGAGGTCCTCGCTGATCCAGTAACGGTCCTCGCCGGGCTCCAGCTCACGCTGCGGCGTGCCGATGCCGTGGAAGCAGATGTTGATGACCGTGTCGTTCGCCATGATGTCCTATCGATCCGCGCCGGTCGTCTGCCGGGACGACTCGTCCCGGCCCCATGCGGCCCCGCCGTCACCGGCCTGCTTGGCGGCCCGCGCCGCCAGGACCGTGATCCCCACGTAGACCACCGCGGCGGGCGCCAGCCACGGCTTGGGCAGGACCACGTCGGTGAGCCAGGAGAGCCGCGCCGCCGGGCGCACCGGGACGGTGATCTCGCCCTGTGCGGCCGCCGCGCGCATCGCCGAGTTGCCACCGCGCACCCGGACCAGGCGTTTCACCAGGTCGGAGGTCCGGCGCGGGGTTTCCACCGCGGCGGTGTACGCGGTGACGTGACGCTTCTCCGCCGCGGTGAACTGCGAGTCGAGGAAGAGGTCGTCCGCGACCAGCTCGGGGAACCTGTCGAACCGGGCCCGGCCGGCCTCGGAGAGCGCCACCACGCCGCGCCCGAACAGTCCGTCGCGGAACACCGGCAGCCGCCCGTGCACCGCGAAGTAGGCGCGGACCGCCAGGGGCCGGCCGGCGAGCACCAGCCGGCGGCCGACCGTGGCGGCGAACGCGCCCTCGGCCCGCAGCGCGTCCGTCAGTGACCGCACCGCGGCGGTGCTCAGCACGATGTCGGCGTCCAGGTAGACCCGGGGGAAGCCGGTGGCCACCGCGTCACCGGCGTTGAGCGCGTTCGACTTGCCGGGCGTGGCCAGGTCGAGCACGCGCACGCCGGGCCGGGAACCGGCCACCTTCGCGGTGTCGTCGGTGCAGCCGTTGGCGACCACCGTGACGTCGAACTCGCCGGGCGCCGCGTCGGCGAGCAGCGTGTCCAGGCACCGCCCGATGACCGCGGCCTCGTTGTGCGCCGCGATGACGATGCTCGTCATGCCTGGTCCACCCGGCTCGGCTGCTCGGCGCCGGTGCGCTGCCGCGGGATGCGGGCGGTGGTGGGGGTGGCAGCGGCGGGGGCGGTGCGGCCGCGCAGCCGCTTGGAGAGCAGCCGCTCGAAGACCGACGCGTACGGCCCGGCCTGGTGCTCCCACGACAGCATGCTCAGGAACCGGTCGCGGCCCAGCTTGCGCATCTGCTGGCGGCGCTCCGGGTCGTCGAGCAGCTCGTTGATCACTTCGGCGAACTCCAGCGGGGCGCCGGTCGGCACGTACGCCCCGGCGTCACCCAGCGTGCGCCGGGTCTCGATCCCGTCGGCGGCCACGACCGGCAGCCCGCGGCCCACGTACTCCACCGTCTTGGCCATGGTGGAGAGCTGGTTCATCCGGGTCGGCAGGTCCGGCTGGATCGCCACGGTGGCCTGGCGCAGCACCGTGTCGACCTCGGAGCCGTTCAGCCAGCCGGTCAGCTCCACGACGTCCTCGAGGCCGCGCTCGGCGACCAGCGCGCGCACCGACGGCATGCTCTCGCCGTCGCCGGCCAGGACCATCTTCCAGCCGCCGCGGCCACGCAGGCGGATCAGTTCCTCGGCGGCCAGGACCACACCTTCGACGTTGTCCTGCGGGCCGAAGACGCCGAGGTAGACGACGCGCTTCACACCGTCCGGCGCGGTCACCTCCTCGGGGTCGCCGTCCACCGCGATCTCGGTGATCGACGGGCCGTTGCGGACCACCGTCACCTTGTCCGGGTGCACGCCCTTGCGGACCGCGTTGTCCTTGAACGACTGGTTGGTGGCGACCACCTCGGTGGCGGTGCGCAGAGTCAGCCACTCCAGGGCGTTGAGCATGCGCAGCACCCACTTGTTGGGCTCGCCACCCCGCGAGATGTAAACCTCCGGGCACAGGTCGTGGTGGTCGAACACCCACGGCCGGCCGATCGCGCGCAGCAGCAGCGCGAGCGGCCAGTAGACGTCCGGCGGGTTGCAGACCTGCACGGCGTGCGCACGCCCGGACAGGACCTCGCCGACGAGCCGGGTCGCGATGCACGCGAAGGACCAGCCGAACTCGATGCCGAACGTGAGCAGCCCGCTGCCGTAGACCTTCACCGGGTACGGCTTGAGCCGGGTGTTCCGGCTTCCGGGCAGGACCTTGAGGTTCTTGTCACCGCGTGGCGCGATGACCGTCACGTCGAAGCCCCTGGCCTCCAGCGTCAAGCATTCCCTGATGACCCGCCGGTCACGTTCGGCCGGCAGGTTGGCAATGAGAATGGTGACGTGCGGATTTTTTGACATCGTCTCGTCTGTCCCCCTGGGTCGCATCGACTCGATGGAAACAGTGCTGGATCCGTTCAAGTCGGAACACTGTCTTTCCGGGCGGGATCCTCTCATCCGTTTCAGTTAGACGGTCATCTTGATCCACTATAGGTGCTATGCCCGATTAGGCCGTCTTATCAGTTCCGTTAGGAATGCCCCCGAGTGGGCGTTGAATATTGACCCGGATGTACGTTATCGCGCATTGTCACTTGAAGATCACGCAGCGTGGTACGTGCCATATGTCGCACAGTGGACAGTGGACAGTGCCTTCGGGGTGCCGGCCGCCGCACTGGTGCCGGTCGATACGGTTCATGCTCATGACTCCTCGGACGGCGATTCCGGTGACCTCGATCCAGGACACCCTCGAACCGCTGGCGGCACGGCTCGGCGACGCCCGCGTGGTGGCCGTCGGGGAATCGGCGCATCACGTACCGCAGTACTGGGCGCTGCGCCACCGCCTGGTGAGACATCTGGTCGAGCGGCTCGGCTTCACCGTCGTCGCGATCGAGTCCGGGTTCAGTGAAGGCCTGTCCGTGGACCGGTGGATCCAGGGTGGCGACGGGGTGCCGGCCGAGGTGGCCCGGGCGGGCATGACGTACCGCCACGGCCGGCTCCCCGAGGAACAGCGGTTCCTCGCGATGCTGCGTGACCTGGCCGGTCGCGACACGCCCGTCCGTTTCGTCGGCATCGACCTGCCCGGTGACCTGGCCTCGATGACGCCCGCGCTGGACAGCCTCGGGCGCTACCTCACGATCGCCGACCCCGGGGCGCTGGACCTGCTGGACCGGATCCGCGGGCAGGCCGGCAAGTACGCGGGACCGCACACCGTTCCGGCATTCCTCGCCTACCGCTCCATGGCCGCGGCCGACCGCGACGAGCTGACCGTGCTGCTGGCCGAGCTCTCCGCACGCTTCGACGCGAACCGCCCGCTGCACCGCCGCTCGGTGGGGCCGCTCGCCGTCGCGACCGCCCGGCACGAGCTCCGCCTGGCCGTCCTGCTCGACCAGGCGTTGCGGGCACAGTGCGCGGGCTCGCTCGTTCCGAACGTCCGCGACGCCGCGATGGCCGAGACGACCCTCGGCCTGCTGGCCGGAGGGGATCACCGGGTCGTGCTGCTGGCCGCCAACTCGCACCTGCAACGGGTGCCGCTGAGGCTCGGCGACGTCGAGATCCCGGTACTCGGCAGCCACCTGGCGGACGAGCTCGGCGACGGCTTCCGGAACATCGCGGTGACCGCCGAGGCCGGCCGCACCCCGAGCCGGCGACCGGCGCCCGCCGACCCGGCCGGTGTCGAGATCGTCGAGGTGGACCTGGCCGATCCGGTGCCGGGAAGCCTCGAAGCCCTCCTGGCCGGACACCCGGGCGCCGCCCTGGCCGACCTGCGTCCGCTGCGTGCCGCAGCGGAGGGGCCGCAGCGCCTGCGGGTCCTGGACTCGTGGACCGAGGTGCCCGTGGCGGACGCCTTCGACCTGGCCGTCAGCCTTCCGTGGATCGGCTGACCGGCCGCTTCAGCTCGGCCGGCGCAGCGTGTCGTAGAAGGCGAGCAGGTCCTGGCGCAGGCCGTCCTCGTGGTAGCGCGCGTGAATCTGCTTCGCCGCCGCCCGCCCCGCCGCGGTCAGCGCGGCGGGGTCCTCGCGGTGCCGGCGCAGCGCGTCCTCCACAGCCACCGCGAAGGCCAGCAGGTCGGCCTCGGCGACCGGTGCGCAGTACGCCGGGTCGAAGAAGTCGCGCCCGGCGAGACCGGTGAAACCCACCACATAGGCGCCGCTGGCCATCGCCTCGGCCGGCGGCAGGCCGAAGCCCTCGCGCTCGCTGAAGCTCAGGAACACCGCGCAGGTCCGCAGCACGCCGGCGGTCTGCGCCTCGCTGAGCCCGTCGATCGGCACCAGTTCCCAGCCGTCCAGGACCCCGCGGTTGCGCAGGATGTGCAGCAGTTGCTCCTGCTCCCGGGCGCGACGCCGGGGCATGAACCCGATCCGCCGGCCGGCCGGGGCGTCGCCCGGGTGGAACAGCCGCTCGTCGACGACCACCCGGGCCTCGTGCACCGGCAGGCCGGGGAACGCGTGGCGCAGCAGCGCGGCGTTGTCCTGCGAGACGGTGAGCAGCGCCTCGAGGCCGCCGACACCGGCGTAGGGCGCCCCCGGCCCGGTGGTGCCGAACGGCACCCGGTCGAACGTCTGGTACGCGTTCTGGTTGAACACCACCGTGCGGCACCCATCCGGCAGCGCGCCCAGCCCGGGGCCGTAGAACTCCGGCACCACCAGCAGGTCACCGGTGCCGAGCGTCACGTCGCGGGCGGAGACGACGCGAGTCTCGTTGGCGAACCAGCCGACCCGGAAGCCGGGGCGGTCGTGCAGCACCGCGGCGGCGCGCCCGGCGGCGTTGAGCAGGTCGACGTGCCGGTATATGACCCGGATGCCGCCGGCCGGGGAGGCCTCGTCCGGCGTCAGGTAGTAGATCGTGCCGGTGCCCGCGGCGGCCGGGTCGAACCGGATCGCCGGGGGTGTGCGGCGGCGCAGGTCGCGGTTGCCGGCGGCGCGTCGCAGGGCGTCGCGGACCGGCCGCACGATCGGATTCGGCATGTCGCAGTGGCTCCACCAGGTCGGTTCCGGCCGGGTTTCGGCCGCGCCGCAACCCTCCCTGGCCGGACGGCCCCTGGCAACCACCGTTCGTACGGCCACCCGCGTCCGATTGCCGACCGGTTCCGTGACCGGAAGTACCCTAATATCGATACCTACGCCTCCATGTGACGTAAATCTTCGGTTGCACCTGCCGCGTATCCCGGGACTCCACTGGCGTTGTCCCGGCCGTGGACACTAGGTTCAATCCGCTGGTCGGGCTCTGACCGGCCTATTTCGCAAGCACAATCATCGGTAAGGGCAAGGGGAACGTGTGGACCTCTGGGACATGACCAAATTGCTGTTCCGGCGTTGGTACTTCTCGGCTCCGCTGCTCCTGGTGACGATGGTGCTCGTCGGGGTCGCAGCGGTGACGGTCAAGCCGGATTACAGCGCCAAGGGGCACATCCAGTTCATCCCGCCCGTCGGCACGGTGTCGAAGGAGGGTGAGAAGAACCCGATCGACAACCCGTGGTTCGACCTCGGCTACGAGGCGATGGCCAACGCGACGGTGATCGACGTCACGAAGAAGTCGGTCCTCGAGAAGATGGTCGCTCAGGGCCTGTCGGACAACATCACGGTCGCCATCGACCAGGTTCCGCTCTTCGTGATCGAAGCGGTCGGCAGCTCGCCCGAGCAGGCCACCGCGACCGTGCAGTTCGTGCAGAAGGCGATCGCGGACGCGGTCCAGCAGCGGCAGCAGACCCTGCGTGTCGCGAAGACCGAGATCATCACCACGCTGCAGCTCGACGACGGCAGCGAGGTCGAGACCAAGACGTCCAAGACGATGCGGGTGATGGTGGTCGCGGCCGGTCTCGGTCTGCTGCTCACCGCCGGCTTCACGATCGGTGTGGACGCGCTCCTGCGGTACCGCGCCCGTCGGCGCGAGGACGAGAACGAGCCCGCCGGTAGTGCGGCGGTCGGTTCCGTCGGCCTGGAGGGGCGCAACAACAGCAACGGCAACGGCAACGCGGTGCCGAACAGCTTCGAGGCCACCCAGGCGGTCATCCTGCCTCGCCCGGTCAACGGGGGGACCGCACCCAAGCCGGCCGAGCAGCAGCAACAGCAGCCCCAGGTCGCGCGTCCCGGCAACGGCCAGGGCGTGCCCCAGCAGCAGCGACGCTCCAGCAGCAGCAGCGACGGGACGTACCGGTCGAAGCAGAACCCGGCCGTGAACCCGGACCCGCGCCTCGAGCAGGCGCCGGCCGACGCCACCATCGTGCTGCCGCCGTGGGGTGGGAGGCGGGACGAGAAGGCTGACCGGCGGTGAGTGCCGCCACGGTCTCGCAGTCGCACCACCCGCTCGATTTCGAGCCGTCCCAACTCGACAGGCACGTCTACAGCTCCCGGCGGTACCGGGCGACGGTCGACGTCGTCACGCTCGTCTCGATCGCCGTGCTGCTGTTGTACGTCCTGCCCGGCACGCTCATCGTGCCGAACCTGACGTACGCGGGCCGGCCGGCCCTGCTGCTCTGCCTGCTCATGTTCGCGTGGTGGTGCCTGGCCCGGCTCAGCCCGAAGCTGCTGCTGGTCGGCCCGCAGCCGATCCGGTGGTTCCTCGGCCTCTATCTGGTTGCGAACGTCATGTCGTACATCGCGGGGATGTTGCGCGGCCTGCCCACCCAGGAGGCCAATGCGCAGAACTTCGCGATGTTGCAGCTGTTCCAGTTCCTGGGCGCGGCGCTCATCGTCGCCGACGGCGTGCAGAACTGGGACCGGCTCAACCGCCTGCTGCGCGTGATGGTCTACTGCGGCGGCTTCATGGCCGTGGTCGGCATCCTGCAGGCCACGCTCAAGATCGACGTCTCGGAGTACTTCGTCATTCCGGGCCTGGAGGTCAAGGGCGGCCTGGTCGGCTTCGGCACCCGGGGTGACGAGGGGCAGTTCCGGATCGCCGGCACGACGACGCACTACATCGAGTTCAGTGCGGTCGTGGCGATGCTGGTGCCGTTCGCCATCCACGTGGCCCGGTTCTCCGAGAAGAAGCTCCAGCGCTACCTCGGCGCGTTCTGCGGCTTCCTGCTGGCCGTGGCCAACCCGATGTCCATCTCCCGGACCGGCATCCTGGCGCTCGCGCTCGCGCTGATCATCATGGTGCCGATCTGGTCGTGGCGGCTGCGGTACACGTTCCTCTACATCGGCGTCGCCGCGGTGGTGTCGATCATGATGGTGAAGCCGGGCGTGCTCGGCACCATCAAGGCGATGTTCCTGAACATCGGCGTCGACCCCAGCATCGAGGGGCGCACCAACGACTACGAGATGGTCGGGCACTTCTTCGACCAGCGGCCCTGGCTGGGCAGGGGGCCGCGGACGCTGCTGGACGACCCGGTGCGCGACACGATCCTCGACAACCAGTGGCTCTACACGCTCGTCACCGGCGGAATCATCGGGGTGATCGCGCTGCTGGCGCTGCACATCGCGTCGATCACGCTGGCGGTCATCGCGCTGCGCCGCACGAAGGTCGACGAGTACCGGCACCTCTGTGTCGCGCTGATCTCCGCGCAGGCGGTCGCGGTCGTGGTGGGCGGAACGTTCGATTCGCTCTACTACACGACGTTCGCGATCACCCTTGCCCTGTTCTGCGGGATGTGCGGCACGGTCTGGCGTTTCACCCATCCCGCCCGAACAGTCCGAACCGCGACCGCACGCCGTTCGTGATCTCGGCCACTCCGGCACGCGGAGTGGGTCGTCATGATCGATAGAGTCGCCAGAGTTGATAACCGCCTGGTCAGGGCAGTGGCGCGGAGAGCGATCCGGCCTGGCCGGACGGACACTTTTATTTGTCGAAGCTGTGGTTAGCAGTCTGTTGAGTCGGCGTTACGCTCCCGCTGAAATCGAGCTTGAGCGCGCCAAGAATAACGACATCAGGCCGCAAACCGTCCAAAGGGGGCAGACGTCTTGAACTGGAAGGCGTTGCAAGTGGCCTTAACGGCACCGGACCGCAAACGATGGTCCCGCCGGCGCCGGCTGGGAGTGATCGCCGGTGCTGCCGTGACGGTGGCCGCCGGTGTCGTGATGGTGCCGGTGGCGGCCATTGCCGGTCCGTGCGACCCGGGTAACAACCCGATCGTCTGCGAGAACAGCAAGAAGGGCACGCCGAAGGGCGAGTGGGACATCGACGGTGCGGGCGACCCGAACCTTCAGGGTTTCGCCACCGACATCAGCGTGAACGCCGGCGCGCGCGTCGATTTCAAGATCAAGACTGACGCCTCCGAGTACACCGTCGACATCTACCGCCTCGGCTACTACGACGGTGACGGCGCCCGCTGGATCGACGACGTGGCGCCGGTCGGCAAGCAGGACCAGAAGGAGTGCGTCACCAACAGCGCCACCGAGCTGACCGACTGCGGCAACTGGGCGGTCTCGGCCTCCTGGGACGTCCCGGCGGACGCGGTCTCCGGCGTCTACATCGCGCGCCTGCACCGCGAGGACACCGATGGCTCCAGCCACATCACCTTCGTCGTCCGGCAGGACGCCAGCACCTCGGACCTCTTCTACCAGACGTCCGACGCCACCTGGCACGCCTACAACGTCTACGGCGGCTCGAGCTTCTACTCCGGGCAGGCCAACGGCCGGTCCTACACGCTGAGCTACAACCGGCCGTTCGCCGACCGGGCCAGCGTCGAGCGGCGCGACTTCCTCTTCGGCGCGGAATACCCGATGATCCGCTTCTTGGAGCGCAACGGGTACGACGTCAGCTACACCACGAACGTCGACAGCGACCGCCGCGGCGAGCTGATCAAGAACCACAAGGTCTTCCTCTCCGTCGGTCACGACGAGTACTGGTCGGAGAAGCAGCGCGACAACGTCGAGGCGGCCCGCGACGCCGGCACGCACCTGGCGTTCTTCAGCGGCAACTCGGTCTACTGGAAGACCCGCTACGAGCCGAGCCGGGACGGCAACAACGACCCGTACCGCACGCTCGTCAGCTACAAGGAGACCTGGGCCAACGCCAAGATCGACCCCTCCGACGAGTGGACCGGCACCTGGCGTGACGCCCGGTTCAGCCCGCCGTCCGACGGCGGCCGCCCGGAGAACTCGCTGATGGGCCAGATGTACATGGTCAACGACGGCGACCTGCCGGTGACGGTCAAGTCCGACGAGGGCAAGTACCGGCTCTGGCGGCACACCGACCTGACGAACATCCCGGCCGGTCAGTCGGTCGCCCTGGCGCCGCACACCGTCGGTTACGAATCCGACGAGGACGTCGACAACGGCTTCCGGCCCGAGGGCCTGGTCCGTCTCTCCACCACCACCGGCGACGTACCGCAGTACGTGCAGGACGGCTGGGGCAACAAGGTGGCGCCCGGCAAGACCACGCACCACCTGACCCTGTACCGCGCGGAGAGCGGCGCCCTGGTCTTCAGCGCCGGCTCGATCCAGTTCACCTGGGGTCTCGACGAGGTGCACGACGGCCAGGCGACGCCGACCGACAAGAACATGCAGCAGTCGGTGATCAACCTGTTCGCCGACATGGGTGTGCAGCCGGCCTCGCTGATGGGCGGACTTCAGGCGGCCACCGCGTCGACCGACAAGACCGCGCCCACCGCGGCGATCACCTCGCCGGCCGCCGGCACCAAGTTCACCCGCGGCAACCAGGTGACCGTCGAGGGCACCGCCACCGACGGTGGCGGCGGGCAGGTGGCAGGTGTCGAGGTCTCCGTCGACGGCGGCGAGAGCTGGCACGCGGCGACCGGCACGACCAACTGGTCGTACACCTTCTATGCCTCCGGCGTCAGCACGCAGACCGTGCAGGTCCGCGCCGCTGACGACAGCGCCAACCTGGGCAAGTCGCCGGTCAGCCGGGACTTCCAGCTCACCGGCCCGAACACGCTGTTCGGCACCCGGGTGCCGGCCACGCCCGCGGTCGAGGACGGCAGCCCGGTCGAGCTGGGGGTGCGCTTCACGCCCGAGGTCGACGGCTACGTCACCGGCATCCGCTTCTACAAGGGCCCCGGCAACACCGGCACGCACACCGGCACGCTCTGGACCAAGGCCGGCAAGGCGATTGCCACCGGGACCTTCCAGGACGAGACCACGACCGGCTGGCAGACGCTGACCTTCACCAAGCCGGTGGCGGTCGACGCGGACACCACCTACGTGGCGTCGTACTACGCGCCGAGCGGTAACTACGCCGCCGACAGCTGGGGCTTCATCCGGGACTGGACGAGCGGCCCGCTCACCGCGCCGCGGTCCGCACCGGCCGCCGGCAACGGCGTCTTCAAGTACGGCGCCGGCGGGGGCTTCCCCGAGGAGGCCTGGGACGCCGGCAACTACTACGTCGACGTCACGTTCTCGGTCAGCAGCGAACTGCCGCCCGTGGTGACCAGCACCTCGCCGGTCGACGAGGCCGGTTCGGTGCCGCTCGACGCGACGCCGTCGGCGATCTTCTCGAAGGAACTCAAGCCGTCCACTGTCACCTTCACGCTGACCGGGCGTGACGGTGCGGCGGTGGCGGGCACGACGGCGTACGACAACGCCCTCAAGAAGGTCACCTTCACCCCGGCGGCGCCGCTGCAGGGTGCGACCTCCTACACCGCCAAGGTCACCGGCGCCGACGCGGACGACCGTACCGGCACTTCGACCTGGTCGTTCTTCACCGCGATCGACGGTACGGTGCACTCGCTGTTCCCGTCCGACGCGGTGCCCACCACGGTCTCCTCGGGCGACAAGGACGCGGTGAACGTCGGCGTCAAGTTCACCCCGGGCGAGAACGGCAAGCTGGTCGGCATCCGCCTGTACCAGGGGCCGGGCAACACCGGCACGCACGAGGTGACGCTCTGGAACGCGAACGGCTCGAAGGTGACCTCGGCGACCCTGCCGAGCTCCACCGACACCGGCTGGCGGACCGCGTACTTCACCGACGCGCCGGCGCTCACCGCGGGCACCACGTACGTGGCGTCCTACCACGCCCCGAACGGCAACTACGCCGTCGACGGCGGGTACTTCGCGAATCCGATGACCAAGGGGCCGCTCACCGCGCCCGGCGGTGACAACGGCGTGTACCTGTACGGCGCCAACGCCTTCCCGGACAAGTCGTACAACTCGGCGAACTACTGGGTCGACCCGCTCTTCGTGAGCGACCTGCCGACCCCGGTGCCGCCGTCGCCGTCGCCGTCGGTCTCCACCTCCGCGTCACCCTCGGCGTCCGTCTCCGCGTCGGCCTCACCGTCGCCGTCGGTCTCGGCCTCCGAGTCCGCGTCCCCGTCGGCCTCCGCCTCGGCGTCGCCGTCGGAGTCGGTCCCGGCCTCGGCGTCCCCGTCGCCGTCGGAGTCGCCCTCGGCACCGGCGTCCCCGTCGCCGTCGCCGTCGACCTCACCCGCGCCGAACCTCCCGCCGTACGGCGTGTTCACCGACGCGGACACCCCGCAGACGGCCGCCTGGGACGACTCGGACCCCGTCGAGCTGGGCCTGAAGTTCGTGCCCTCGGTCAACGGCAAGGTGCACGGCGTCCGGTTCTACAAGGGAGCGGGCAACACGGGTACGCACGTCGGCAGCCTCTGGTCGCCGAACGGCACCGAGCTGGCGAAGGTGACGTTCAAGGACGAGACCGAGACGGGCTGGCAGACCGCCCTGTTCGCCGCGCCGATCACGGTGACGGCCGGCTACCAGTACGTGGTCTCCTACCACGCACCGAACGGGCACTACGCGGTGACCGGTGGCGTGTTCTCGGATCCCCGGACAGTCGCCGACCTGACGGTGCCGGGCAACGGATCCACCTACCGTTACGGCAACGGTGGATCCCGGCCGGAGTCGTCGTCCACGGCGAGCTACGGGGTCGACCTGTTGTTCACCGCGGGCTGACATCAGCGCACACAACTGAACAGTGAGCGGGTCGTGGGGCGGACGGTGCAAACCGTCCGCGCCACGGCTGCGCGGGCACCACGGCAGCGGCGGACCGTCCGCCGACCGCGACCGACTGGGGGAAACAGGGTGCGACTCATCGTCGGCCTGCATCATCTGGAACTCGGCGGCAGCCAGCTCAACGCCCTCGACCTGGCCGTCGCGATGCGCGACCACGGGCACGAGGTCGCCGTCTTCGGCAACTACACCGACCGTCCCGGGCCGATGGCCGACCGGGTCCGCGACAACGGCCTGCCGCTGATCGCCGAGCGGCATCCGGCGGAGCGGCTGGGCCGCACCATGCCGGCCCGTCCGGCGCTGTCGCGAGCCATCGCCCGCGCCGCCCGCGACTTCCGGGCCGATCTGCTGCACGTCTACGAGTTCTCGGTGGGGCTGGACGCCTTCTACGGCGCGCACGTGCGCCGCGGCATCCCGATCGTCACCACCATCTACGGCATGCGGGTGCCGCGCTGGATGCCCCGCTACGGCGAGATCATCGTCGGCACGCAGCAGCTGGTCGACGAGGCGGCCGCCTTCCGGGCCCGGCCCACGCTCATCGAGCCACCGGTGAACACCGACCACGACGACCCGGCGAAGGCCGACGTCCCGGCGTTCCGGGCGCAGCACGGCATCGCGCCCGGCGAGATCCTGATCAGCGTGGTGTCCCGGCTGGAGCCGGACATGAAGGCCGAGGGCATCCTGCGCACCATCCGTGCCGTCGGGCTGCTCGACGACTCCCGGGTGCGGTTCCTGGTGGTCGGCGGTGGCCCGTCCTTCGACGACGTGGCCGCCGAGGCCGAACGGGTCAACACGGCCCTGGGCCGTCCCGCGGTGATCATGGCGGGGTCGATGGAGGACCCGCGCCCGGCGTACGCGGCCGCCGACATCATGGTCGGGATGGGCGGCTCCGCGCTGCGGGCGATGGCGTTCGGCCGGCCGCTGGTGGTCCTCGGGATCAAGGGGTTCTTCCTCGGTGCCGGGCCACTGACCGCCGAGCACTTCCTGCGGGAGGGCTTCTACGGCATCGGTACCGGCGACGTCGACGCCGCACCGCTCGCGGCCGAGCTGCGAACCCTGATCGACGACCCGGCGCTGCGGGCCGAGCGCGGCGCCTGGGGCCGCCGGCTGGTGCTCGACCGGTTCAGCCTCACCGCCGCCGCGAAGACCCTGAACGCGGTCTACGAGCGGGCGCTGGCCCAGCCGGTGCCGCGGACCCGCCGGATCACCGAGGGCGCGCGGGTGGCCGGCCACAAGGCCGTCGCCGACCTGCTCTCCGACGGCGCGCGCCGCCGGGTGCGGCGGTTGCTCGGATGAGTCTGCAGGACCCGCCCGCCCCGCCCGTCGCACCGGTACCGCCGAACGAGCCGGGACTGTTCCAGAAAGCCTCCCGGGCCCTGGGCTGGAGCCTGGCCAGCACCATGCTGAGCCGGCTGAGCACGCTCGTCATCGGCATCGCGCTCGCCCGGATCCTGGGCCCGGAGGAGTTCGGCACGTTCGCGGTCGCCCTCGTGGTGCTCACCGCCGTGCTGAGCTTCAACGAGCTGGGCGTGAGCCTGGCGATCGTCCGGTGGCCCGACGACCCCGACGAGATCGCGCCGACCGTGGCCACCCTGTCGGTGCTGTCCAGCCTGCTCGTCTACGCCGGCTGTTACCTCGGCGCACCGGCGTTCGCCGCGGCGCTCGGCGACGAGAGCGCGGTGCCGGTGATCCGGGTGCTGGCGCTCAGCGTGATCGTTAGCGGTCTGGTGGCGACACCCGTCGGCCTGCTGCAACGCGCGTTCCAGCAGAAGCAGAAGACCGTCGCGGACCTGGTCACCAACTGGACCAGCGCGCTCGTGTCGATCGGGTTCGCGGTCTCCGGCGCCGGTGCGATGAGCCTCGCGGTCGGCCAGCTGACCGGGTCGGTCGCCGGTGCGATCCTGTTCTTCGTGTTCGCGCCGCGCGGCCTGCGGTTCGGCTTCAACCCGGCCAAGGCGCGGGCGCTGCTGAAGTTCGGCCTGCCGCTCGCCGGGTCCAGCATCATCGTCTTCGCGACCACCAATGTGGACCGGATCATCGTGGGCGCGGTGCTCGGGCCGGTGGCGCTCGGCTATTACACGCTCGCGCTCAACCTGGCGAACTGGCCGATCACCATCTTCTCCCAGCCGGTCCGCGCCGTGGTGCCGGCCGCACTGGCCCGCCTGCAGCACGACCGGCCGGCGCTGCGGTCGGCGTTCCTCTCCGGCGCCGGGCTGCTCGGCGTGATCGCGCTGCCGGCCTGCATGCTGCTGTCCGGCGCGGCCGCACCGCTGATCCGCTTCCTCTACGGCGACGTGTGGGAGCCGGCCGCCACGGTGCTGGTGTGGCTGGGCCTGCTCGCGGTGATGCGGATCCTGTTCGAGCTCTTCTACGACTACTTCGTGGTGCTGGCCAGCACCCGGGTCGTGCTGGCTGTGCAGGCGGTCTGGTTCGTGGCGCTGGTGCCGAGCCTCTACGTGGCGAGCACGCAGGGCGGTCTGTGGGCCGCCGCGGCGGTGCAGTTCGCGGTCGCCGTGGTCGTCGTCCTGCCGCTCTACCTGGTGGATCTGGCCCGCAGCGGAGTGAGCCTGGTCTCGCTGGCGTCCCGGCTCGCCCCGGCGGTGCTCGGTGGCGCGGTGGTCGCCGGCGCGGCGGTGCTCATCACCCGTACCGGGTGGCCCGATCTGGCGATCCTCGCCCTGTCCGGAGTGGTCGCGGCGGGTGTCGTGGCAGTGCTCGGCTACCGGATGCGGCATGTGGTGCGGGAACTGCGGACGGCCGGTGTGTCAACTGCTGAGTGATTCAGGCGATACGGATTCCCGGACCGCCGGGATCACGATTTAAGGAAGACTTAAAGTTCGACGTCCGGCATCGACCGGTTCGACAAGCGAAAAGGGGCCCTGCCGGCAACCGGCAGGGCCCCTTCGCGGTGTCACCGCATCAGCACTCGTTGATGGCCTTCACCTGGCCGGTCACCTTTCCGGTGGCGAAGTCGTACTTCACCGTGGCGTTACCGGAGAATTCCGAGACCAGCGAGCAGGAGATCTCGACCGGGCCGTAGGCGAAACTGCCCTGGACGATTTTGTTGCCGGTCACGGCGGCGAACTTGCCGCCCGTCAGGCGCAGCGCGTAGCCGCCGCCGGCGAGGACGTTGTCCACCACCGTGCCGCCCGCGTTGCCCTGGTCCGGGATGAAGACCGGGGCCGTCGGGCAGTCGTCGCGCCGCTGGTCGATGGTGTTGTGCCGGAGGGTCACCTTCGGGCCGCCGTAGGCCTGGAGGCCGTCGCCGTGCGGGTCGGACGAGGCGCACATGCCCGGCGGCACCGCGAGCTGGGCGAACGAGTCCTGGATGAGCACCGAACCGGCGCCGGAGTAGTCGGCGGCGCCGACCCGGAAGCCCTCCAGCCGGTTGATCACCTTGCAGCGCAGGCAGGTGTAGTTCGCGACGCCGAACGCGTACTGGTCGTTCTGCGAGTACTCCTGGCCGGGCGGGTTGACCACCTCGGTGTCCTCGATCCGGGTGTGCCCGTAGATCTCGTTGCCGTGGAAGTTGTCGATCGAGCCGTAGACCCGGGTGTTGCGGATCGTCACGTCGGCGGCCCGCACGATGATGCTGCCGGTGACCAGCCGGTCCTCGACCACCGTGCCGTTCTTGGTGATGGTCAGGTCGCCGTTCGTGGTGCGCTTGGGCTTCCAGCCCGCCGGCACGCCGGTGCAGGCGGCGGTGGGGTAGCGGGGCAGGGCGCAGTTTCCGCCGACGCTGGCGACGCCGTCGTCGGTGGCCGGCTCGGTGGCCTTGGTGGTGCTGGTGGCCGCCGGTTTCTTGCCGGGTGCCGGGCTCGCCGAGGAGCTCGGCTTCGCCGGTGACTTGCTCGGCGACACCGACGGGCTCGCCGAGGCGGAGCTCGCGCGGGAGCCGGACGGCGACGTGGTGGGCGCGGCCGAGCGGGGATCGTTCCAGTTCGGCGAGATGTGCCGTTTCGCCACCGCTTCGGGCACTTGCCCGTCCTGGTCCCCCCATCCGCCGCTCCGGGCCCAGGAGCCCAGGGCGAAGATGCCGGAGACGGAAAGGAAAACGGCGCAGAAAACGAGCACGAATCCTTTCTTTCCGCGGCCGACAAAGAAATTACGGCGATGCTTCATCTGGTGCGATCTCCTCATGATGTGCCCGGTCCCGGGCGGTCATCGAGAGTGCTTCTGCATGGGGCAACCAGAGCATCTTAGAAGATCCCGAGGGTGATGTGGGCCTGCCGGTGCTGCGCACTTAAGGAACAGCCAAGAATTGCTCAATCATATTTGCTGGCAATTCTGCCGATCCCCGCCGATCAGGTGATATCCACCCCGAAACGGGCTCCGGCCGGGCGCTCCGAGCTGGCAATCCTCCGTTCGTCCGGTACTCGCCCGCCGGTGCGGCCGGGCCGGTTGGAGGACCGGTCGTATCGGCGATCCGGAGTGACGGAAACCCGGCACAGCGGCGGCGACCCGTCGCCGCGTCACGGTATCGTCGGCCCGAGCCGAGCAACCGAAGGGCACACACATGAATCCCATGACCGGACGCCGTGTTCGCGGCGGTGCCGGACAGCGCCGCCGGGCGAGTGGAGCGGCGAGCTAGATGGGAGTTCGGGTCAGCGCCGTCACCGGCTCGGATCTGCCGGAGGTCGCGGACTTCCTGCACCGGAACCTCAACGACAAGGTCTCCGCCGAGGCCTGGGCGCGAGCGGTCGACGTGCCGTGGAAGGTCGACGCACCCAACCACGGTTTCCACCTGCGGGCCGACGACGGCACGGTGGTCGGGGCGTACCTCGCCTTCTACTCCGACCGCACCGTCGGCGGTCGCAGCCTGCGGTTCTGCAACCTCGGCGCCTGGTGCGTCAGGCCGGAGCAGCGGTTCCACAGCCTGCGCCTGCTCAAGGCGCTGCTCGACCAGGGCTGCGACGTCTACACCGACCTGTCGCCCAGCGGCAACGTGGTGCCGGTCAACACCCGCCGCGGCTTCCGGTTCCTGGACACCGCCACCGAGCTCGTGCCGAACCTGCCCGGCCCGCCGCTGCCCGGCGCCGGCTCGGTCACCGCCGACCGGGCCGCGATCGCCCGCGCGCTCACCGGCCGCGAGCTGCAGATCTTCCAGGACCACGCGGACACCGCGGCAGCACGGCACCTGCTGCTGACCCGCGGCGACGAGACCTGTTACGTGATCTTCCGCAAGGACCGGCGCAAGGGCCTGCCGCTCTTCGCCTCGATCCTGTATGTGAGTGATCCCGCCCTCTTCCGCCGGATGTTCCGGCAGGTCTCCCGCCACCTGCTGCTGCGGCACGGCATCCCGGCGACCCTGGCCGAGCAGCGGATCGTCGGCGGCTCGCTGCCCGGTGGCCGGCCGCTCGCCAACCCGCGTCGCAAGATGGTCCTCGGCGACGCGGTCGCGGATCCCGACGTCGACTACCTCTACAGCGAACTCGTCTGCCTCAGCTGGTGACCGCCGGGTCTCGAGTCTCAAGGAAGAAGCACCACATGCGCATCCGCCTGCACGATCTGCTCACCGGCTCGGCCGAGGTGTCACCGGACGCCGCCGCACTCACGTTCAAGGACCGGACGCTGAGCTACGCCGAGCTGCGTGACCTCACGCTCAACGCGGCTCGCGGGCTGCGCGGCCTGGGCACCGGCCGCGGCGACCGGGTGGCGGTCTGGCTGGACAAGCGGATCGAGACGGTGGCCGCGATCTTCGGCACCTCGGCGGCGGGCGCCGTCTTCGTCCCGGTCAACCCGGTGCTGCGGCCCCGGCAGGTCGGTCACATCCTGGCCGACTGCGACGTGCGGGTGCTGGTGACCACGCCGGAGCGGCTCGAGCTGCTCCGGGACGAGCTGGAGAGCCTCAAGTCGGTCGAGCGGGTCGTGCTGGTCGGCGCCGAGGGTGCCGGGGCGACCGCCGAGGCCGACTACACGGTGTCCGGCTGGGACGCCCTTGTCGAGCAGCGGTCCGGCTCGCCGGACGCCGGTGGCATCGACGCCGACGTGGCCGCGATCCTCTACACCTCCGGCAGCACCGGCCGGCCCAAGGGCGTGGTCCTCTCGCACCGCAACCTGATCGTCGGCGCGGAGAGTGTCAGCACCTACCTCGGCAACACCGCGGACGACGTCATCCTCTCGGTGCTGCCGCTCAGCTTCGACGCCGGCTTCAGCCAGCTCACCACGGCGTTCGCCGTCGGGGCGCACGTGGTTCTCACCAACTACCTGCTGCCCCGCGACGTGGTCCGGCTCTGCGCCAAGCACGGCGTCACCGGGCTGACCTGTGTGCCCCCGCTCTGGGTGCAGCTGGTCGAGCAGAACTGGACGCCCGAGGCCACCGGTTCGCTGCGCTACTTCGCCAACACCGGCGGCCGGATGCCGCGGACCACGCTGGACCGGCTGCGGGAGATCTTCCCGGCCGCCCGGCCCTTCCTGATGTACGGGCTGACCGAGGCCTTCCGCTCCACCTACCTCGACCCCGAGCAGGTCGACCGCCGTCCCGACTCGATCGGCAAGGCGATCCCGGACGCGGAGATCCTGGTGGTCCGCCCGGACGGCACCGAGTGCGACCCGGGGGAGGAGGGCGAACTGGTGCACCGCGGCGCCCTGGTGGCCCTGGGCTACTGGAACGACCCGGAACGCACCGCGCAGCGCTTCAAGCCGCTGCCCGCCCGCGAGGGCGCGCTCGCACCGGAGCTGGTGGTCTGGTCCGGTGACACGGTGGTCCGCGACGAGGAGGGCTTCCTCTACTTCGTCGGCCGCACCGACGACATGATCAAGACCTCCGGTTACCGGGTCAGCCCCACCGAGATCGAGGAGGTGGCGTTCGGCACCGGCCTGGTCCGCGACGCCGTCGCCCTCGGCCTGCCCGACCCCAAGCTCGGCCACCGGATCGCGCTCGTGGTCAGCCCGCCGGAGGGCGCCGAGCTCGACCAGGCCGCCCTGCTCGACCGGCTCAAGCAGGAACTGCCGATCTACATGCTGCCGAAGCAGATCGAGGTACGCACCGAGCTGCCCCGTTCGCCCAACGGCAAGTTCGACCGCAACCTCATCCGCCAGGAGCTGAGCGCATGACCGTCCACCCCACCGTGGCCGCCTTCGGAACCGCCGGCGGCGAACTGGCCGTCGGCGGCATCCCGGTCAGCCGGCTCGCCGCGCGGGCCGGCTCCACGCCGTACTTCGCCTACGACCGCGGCCTGATCACCGACCGGATCCGGTCGTTGCGGGCGGCGCTGCCGGCCGACGTGCAGCTCAGCTACGCGGTCAAGGCCAACCCGATGCCGGCGGTCGTGCAGCACCTCAGCGGCCTGGTCGACTCGTTCGACGTGGCCTCGTCCGCCGAGATGCTGGTGGCGCTCGACACCACGGTGCCGCCGCAGCGGGTCAGCTTCGCCGGGCCCGGCAAGACCGACGCCGAGCTGCGCCAGGCGGTCGCCGCCGGGGTGACCATCGAGATGGAGTCGGAGAACGAGGCCGACCGCGCCGCCCGGATCGGTGACGCGCTCGGCGTCCGGCCGCGGGTCGCCGTGCGGGTCAACCCGGACTTCGCGCTCAAGGGCTCCGGCATGCGGATGGGTGGCGGCCCGCAGCAGTTCGGCGTCGACGCCGAGCGGGTGCCCGCGCTGCTCAAGCAGCTCGGCGCGACCGACCTGGAGTTCCTCGGCTTCCACGTGTTCGCCGGTTCGCAGAACCTGCGCGCGGAGAGCCTGATGGACGCCCAGCGGCACACCGTTGACCTGGTGCTGCGGCTGGCCGAGGACGCGCCCACCCCGGTGCGCTACGTGAACCTCGGCGGCGGCTTCGGTATCCCGTACACCGGCAAGGATCAGCCGCTGGACCTGGCCGCCGTGGGCGCCAACCTGACGGAGCTGATGACCGGCACGTTGCGGCCGCGGCTGCCCGAGGCCAGGGTCGTCATCGAACTCGGCCGCTACATCGTCGGCGAGTCCGGCGTCTACGTCACCCGGGTCGTCGACCGCAAGGAGTCCCGCGGCAAGACCTTCCTGGTCGTCGACGGCGGCCTGCACCACCAGCTCGCCGCGTCCGGCAACTTCGGCGCGGTCATCCGCCGCAACTACCCGCTCGTCGTCGGCAACCGGTTCGAGCAGGAACCGGTCGAGACGGTCACCGTGGTCGGGTCGCTGTGCACCCCGCTGGACCTGCTCGGCGACAGTGTTACCCTGCCCCGCGCCGACGTCGGCGACCTGATCGTGCTGTTCCAGGCCGGGGCCTACGGTCTCACCGCGAGCCCTGCCGCCTTCCTGAGCCACCCGGCTGCCGCCGAGATGCTCGTCTGACACCGCAACACCACGGAGGAACGAAGATGGACCTGACCAGCGCTGCCCTGCTCGACGAGGTCAAGGCGGTTCTCGTCGAGACGCTCGGCATCCAGGACCGCGCCGCGTCGATCGACGCCGGCACCGAGCTGCTCGGCAGCCTGCCGGAGCTGGACTCGATGGCGGTGCTCGAACTCGTCGCCTCGCTCGAGGAGCGCTTCGGCATCTCCGTCGACGACGAGGACGTGACCGCCGAGGTGTTCGAGACCCTCGGCACCCTCACCGCGTTCGTCGCCGAGAAGAAGAGCTGAGCCCGTCGTGCGCGGAGACGGTGTGAAACCCCGCGCGCGCCGGATCCCGTACGTCCTGGTGGCGCTCACGGCCGTGCTGGCCGTGGGCGCCGCCGTGTTTTTCGTGCTGCAACAGCGGGACTCCGGCGGCGACACGGCGAGCGGTCCGACGAACGGCGCCTGCACCACCGCGAGCAAGGGGCCGGCGGGATCGGCGCGGAGTTTCCCGGACGCGGACTGCACCGGGGTGCCGGCGGGGGTGTCGCTGGAGGCGTACGACGGCCCCTGCAAGATCACTGACAGCGGGACGGTGATCCAGGGGCAGGACGTGACGTGCTCGCTGATTATTCAGGCCGCCGACGTGGTGATCCGCAACAGCAAGGTCACCGGTGTGATCAAGGTGGAGGGCGCGGGCCACTCGCTGCGCATCGAGGACTCGGACGTCGACGGCGGCCAGGCCTACGACCATACCGTCGGCTTCGAGAACGTGACGGTGCTGCGCTCCGACATCCGGGGCGGCCAGAACAGCGTCAACTGCTACAAGAACTGCCTGATCCAGGACTCCTACCTGCACGGACAGTTCGTCCCGGAGGGCGAGGACTGGCACCTCAACGCCTTCCTCTCCAACGGCGGCGTCGGCATCAAGCTGATCGGCAACACGCTCGCCTGCGACCACAAGACCAACGCGGCCGGTGGCGGCTGCACGGCCGACGCGTCGATCTTCGGCGACTTCGGGCCGAACACCGACTACACGGTGCAGGGCAACCTGTTCGTCGGCTCCGACCAGTTCTCGTACTGCTTCTACGGCGGCTACGACCCGAAGAAGAAGTTCGGCACCGAGTTCTCCAAGATCGTGGTGCGGGACAACGTGTTCGAACGCGGCCCCACCGGCACGTGCGGCTCGTTCGGGGCGGTCACCTCGTTCCACGCCGCCGGCGAGGGCAACGTCTGGAGCGGCAACGTCTGGGAGAACGGCACCGAGGTGCCCTCGGACGGCTGAGACCGGCACCGGAGGGCGGCAGGCCAGGAGCCTCGCCGCCCTCTTTCCTGCACGGGTACGCCGGTCAGCGCACCACCGGCATCAGCGCACCACCGCGGGCGACCAGGCATCACTGACGAGCACCTTCGGCGTACCCGTCCCGTCCGCCGGCACCGACCACACGTCGCTCGACGCCGACGAGGCGTCCTCGCGGGCCAGGCCGTAGACGATCGTCTCGTCGTCCAGCCACTCCACCTGGTCGTCGACGCTGCGGGTCTCGGCCAGCACGGTCTCCTCGCCGGTCCGCAGGTCGTGGACCGCCAGCCGCCACCTGCCCGCCGGCAGGTCACCGTGCTTCTTGAAGGCGACCCGGGTCCGGTCCGGCGACAGAGACGGGCACTCCACGTCCTCGCGGACCGCGGTCACCGTCCGGCCGGCCAGGGTGCCCTCGACAAGCCACGTCTTGCCGCCGGACGACGCGGTCGCATAGAACTTGTCGTCGTCGAAGAACGTGACGCCCCACATGTTCTTGTCGACCGCGCTGACGGTCCGGCCGTCGACGACGAGCTTGAACTGCTCGATGTCGCCGACCACCTCGCCGTCGGTGCGGGTCACGATGGTCCGGGTGGAGAACTGCCCCGGGTTGGCGTAGGAGTCGCCGTAGACGAACGTCGTGGTGGCCACCAGCGACCCGTCCCGGGAGAGCCGGGCCCGGCTCGGCAGCCCGGTCAGCGGCAGGTCCCGGACCGGCGCCCAGGCCGGGTCCAGCAGCTGCGCCTTGTAGGTGGTCACGATGCCCCGGTCGGCGGAGAGGCAGATGGCGTCCGCGGCCGTCGCGTAGACCCGCTCGCAGGTGGCCGGGGTGAACGCCCGCGGGCCGCCCGGGTCGCTCAGCGGCACCACCGCGACCTGGCCGTAACCCTGGCCCAGCGCGGTACTCCGGAAGATCAGATGGGGCCGGCCGCGCAGCGCGGCGACGTCGCCGCCGGAGGCCACCGCCGGTGCCTGGGCCAGCTGGGCGGCCTGGTCCTGGCGGACCTTCCAGACGTAACCGCCGGCGCCCACCAGCGAGACGACCAGAATCACCGCAAGCAGAACGACCCGCCCCCGGACGCTCATGCCACCTCCAGCGGCCTGCCTCTGCTCGCTCATGCCGTTACCACCGCCGTCCGGTCGATGCCGCGCAACAGCCACCAGGAGGCCGGGATCGCGGCGGCCAGCAGGACGCCGAAGACCAGCAGCGACCAGGTCGGGCCCTGCACCGCCCAGAACAGGCCGAACGTCAGTGACGAGGCGAACCGGGCCAGCGCCACGACGGTCTGCGCCGCCGAGATGCCGCTGCCCCGGGCCTCGGCCGGGACCAGGCGGCTGACCAGTGCCGGCAGCACGCCGTCGGTGGCCGCGTAGAAGACGCCGAGCAGCAGCAGCGTGCCCAGGGTCAGCCCGAGCCCGCCCGCCGGCAGCGCGGCCAGCAGGTAGGCGGCCAGCAGCGCGCCGTGCCCGAAGACCAGCACCTTGGCCCGGCCGACCCGGTCGGCGAGGCGGCCCAGCGGCACGGCCAGCAGCAGGTACGCGATGTTGGTGCCCACGTAGAGCAGCGGGAAGTAGGTGGCCGCGAAGTTGTCCCGGTCCTGCAGCGCCAGGTAGAGGAAACCGTCGCCGACGGTCAGCAGACCCAGCACCCCGGCCGCGATCAGCGGCTTGCGCAGCGGCCGGGCGCCGATCTCGCGCATCGCCCGGCGCAACCCGATCCGGGCCTTGCCCGACGTGGTCCGCAGGTTCGGCACGAAGAGCACCAGCACGGCCAGGCCGGCGACGGCGACCGCGAAGGAGACCACCCAGATCGAGTCGTAGCTGTTCGGCACGGCCGCGAGCAGGGCGAACGCGACGATCGGGCCGATCGCGGCGCCGATCGTGTCGAGGGTGCGGTGCACGCCGAACGCGCGGCCCAGCATCTTCGGGTCGGACGACTCGGCGATCAGGGCGTCCCGGGGTGCGGTGCGCAGGCCCTTGCCGAGCCGGTCGGCGGTCACCACACCGACGATCGCACCGAAACCGGCGGCCGGGAGCATCGCGATGCGGCTCAGCGCGGAGACGCCGTACCCGACGACCGCGACCCATTTCGGCTGGCCGCCACGGTCGGCCGCGTACCCTCCGGCGATCCGGACGAAGGCGCTGACGCCCTGGTAGATACCGTCCAGGAAGCCGTAGGCGACGGTGCTGAGTCCGACGGCCGCGGTGAGGTAGAGCGGCAGGACCGAGGCCACCATCTCCGAGGAGACGTCGGTCAGCAGGCTCACGACGCCCAGCAGGACGACCGTCGACGAGACGCGCCGGACGACGCTGCTCCCACCCGGTTCGTCGGATCCCGGCCGGTCACGCAGCGACACGTACACGTTTGTTTCCACCTTCCAGGCCGTAGAGATCACCAACGGCCGGGACCACCCTATCGGCGTGGTCAGGAGGCCGTCGCGGTCCGTTCTGCCCGATCTTCCCGGCAGTTCGGACCGCGACGGCCCGACGTTCAGCCAGCCAGCGCGGCCGTCAGCGCCTCGGCGACCCGCTCCTGCTGAGCAGGGGTGATCTGCGGGTAGATCGGCAGGGACAGGATCTCCGGTGCGAGCGCCTCGGCATGCGGGAACGAGCCACCCAGGTCGGCGAACGCCCCGGTCCGGTGCACCGGGATCGGGTAGTGGATCGCCGCGCCGATGCCCGCCGCGTTCAGCTTCGCCAGCACGTCGTCGCGGCGGGGGACCCGCACGCAGTAGATGTGCCAGACGTGCTCGTTGCCCTCGAGCGTCACCGGCAGCACCACGTCGTCGAGGCCGGCGAGCAGTTCGGCGTAGCGGGCGGCGGCGGCCCGGCGCTGCTCGTTCCAGCCGGCCAGCCGGGCCAGCTTGGCGCGCAGCACGACGGCCTGCAGACCGTCCAGGCGGCTGTTCACGCCGACCAGGTCGTGGTGGTACTTGCGCAGGCCACCGTGGCTGCCCAGGGTGCGGACCGTGGTGGCCCACTCCTCGGACGAGGTGGTCACGGCGCCGGCGTCACCGTAGGCGCCGAGATTCTTGCCCGGGTAGAAGCTGGTCGCCGCGATGCCGTCGACGCCCGAACCCTTGCCGTGCCGGGTGGCGCCCTGCGACTGCGCGGCGTCCTCGACGATCACCACGTCGGTGCGGCCCAGCCGGTCCAGGCCGGCGCGCAGCAGCTCCACCTCGGCGAGCTGCCCGTAGAGGTGGACCGGCGCGATCGCCCGGGTGGCGGGCGTGACGGCCGCGAGCGCGGCGTCGACATCGATCAGATAGGTACGCGGATCGCAGTCCACCAGCACCACCGTCGCGCCGGTCCGGGCCACCGCCTCGGCCGTCGCGATGAACGTGTTGGCGGGCAGGACCACCTCGGTGCCCGGCCCGGCACCGACGGCACGCAGGGCCAGCTCGAGGGCGTCGGTGCCGTTCGCCACGCCGACGCAGTGCGCCAGGCCGGAGAACGCGGCGTACTCGGACTCGAAGGCCGCCACCTCGGCGCCGCCGATGAACGCGGTCTCCGCGATGATCCGCTTGAAGCCGGTCTCGACCTCCTCAGCCACCTCCGCGTGCGCGGCGGCCAGGTCGACGAGCGGGATCCTGCTCATGACTGTGTCAACTCCTCGAGCTTGGCGGCGCTGCGCAGGAAACGGGCTGGGCTGCCGACCCAGACCTCACCGGGCGGCACGTCGCGCAGCACGACGGAGCCCATACCGATCTGTGACCAGGCGCCGACCGTCACACCCTCGCGGACCAGGGCGCCGGCACCCACGTACGCCCCGCGCTCCAGCACCGCGCCACCACCCAGCCGCACGCCGGAGGCGACGGTGACGTAGTCCTCGATCCGGTCCTCGTGGGTCAGCACCACGTGCGGCATGACCGCCACGTGCGCGCCCACCGACAGGTCGGCGGTGAGCACCGTGCCGGCCAGCAGCACGCTGCCCGGTCCGACCGTGCAGCCGGCGCCGATCTCGGCGGACGGGTGCACCACCGTGGCGTACCGCTCGGCGGGCAGGCCGAGCCGTTCGACGATGCGCTGGCGCGCGGTGTAGTTGCCCGGGTTGCCGACGCACACCACCACGGCGGCGCCGGACCGGCTCGTCACGTCCGCGATCCTGCCCAGGATCGGCAGCCCGGAGCGGACGGTGCCGTGCAGCTCCGGGTTGTCGTCGGCGAAACCGAGAACCCGCCAGGTCGGGCGGACCCGGTTGGCGGCCGCCGCGGCGGAGGCCGTCTCCCGGGCGAAACCGCCCGCACCGACAATGACGAGATCTCTCACCTGCGGGCCAGTTCCCGCAGGATGCCGACCACGTAGTCCTGGTCGTCCGCGGTGAACTCGTGGTGCAGCGGCAGGATCAGCGAGTCCTTGGTGATCCGCTCGGTGACCGGCAGCGGGTCGTGCGCGAGGCCGGCGTACGCCGGTTCCAGGTGGGCGGCCATGATGCCGCGCCGCGCGGACACGCCCCGGGCGGCGAGCTCGGCCAGCACCTCGTCGCGGCTCACGCCGTACGTCGGGTCGATGAGCACCCAGAACGACTGGTAGTTGGTCTGCCCGTAGGCCGGGTCCCGGACCGGGGTCAGCCCGTCGATGCCGGCGAGCAGCTCCTGGTAGCGCGCGGCGATCTCGCGGCGCTGCGCGACCAGACCGGCCAGCCGGCCGAGCTGGACCAGGCCGACGGCCGCCTGGATGTCGGTCATCCGGTAGTTGAACGCGGTCTCCAGGTAGGCCTCGATGACCGGCTGCTTGCTGGCGTGCCGGTCGGCGGCGGAGACGTTCATGCCGTGCTCGCGCAGCCGGCGCAGGCGGGTGGCGGCGGCCGGGTCGTCGACGGTCACCATGCCGCCCTCACCGGTGGTGATGATCTTCCGGGGGTGGAACGACCAGGCCGAGATCGCGGCGCCGGCACCGACCGGCTGCCCGTACGCGGTCGAACCCGCCGCGCAGGCGGCGTCCTCGACCAGGGTGACCCCCCACCCGTCCGCTGCCTTGCGCAGTGCCGCGGTGTCGAACGGCATGCCGCCCTGGTGCACGGCGATGACCGCCCGGGTCCGCCCGGTGCGCACCGCGTCGACCGTCTCCACGGTGACGTTGCCGGTGGCCAGGTCGACGTCGGCGAAGACCGGGGTGGCGCCGACGTACCGGACCGCGTTGGCGGTCGCGATGAACGACAGCGACGGCACCACGACCTCGTCACCGGGGCCGATGCCGTGCAGCACCAGCGCCAGGTGCAGGCCGGTGGTGCAGGAGCTGACCGCGACACCGTGCCCGGCACCGGTCGCGGCCGCGAACTCGGTCTCGAAGCGGGCCACGCGCGGGCCCTGTGCGACCCAGCCGGAACGGATGGCGTCGGCCGCGGCGGTCGCCTCCTCCTCGCCGAGCATCGGGATCATGACCTGGATGCGCCTGTCCACCGGGATCACCCGAGCCAGTTCTTGGTCTGGATCTGGTCGACCACCGTCGGGTCCGCCGCCAGCAGCTCGCGGTAATAGTCCACGGTGCCGCCGATGCCCTCGGCGAGCGAGATCCGCGGCGCGAAGTCGATGGTCTTGCGCAGCTTCGTAGTGTCCACCCAGAGGCGCGGCACGTCGGCCGGCCGGTCCTCGGCGAAGATCGGTTCCAGGTCGGCGCGCCCGACCTGCTCCAGCACGGTCCGGGCGAGCACCCCGATGGGCAGTTCCTCGCCGTAACCAAGGTTCACCACCTCACCGATCAGCTCGTCGGTCGTGGCGATCCGGGCCAGCGTCTCGGCGCAGTCGGTGACGTGCAGGAAGTCGCGGGTGACCGTGCCGTCGCCGAAGACGATCGGCGCCTCGCCGCTGAGCGCGTGCAGGATGAACCGGGGGATGACCTCACCGGAGTCGCCCTCGAAGTGCGCCCGCGGGCCGTAGTTGTTGAACGGCCGCACGCAGACCACCGGCAGGTCCCAGCACTCGTGGTACGACCGGGCGTAGTGCTCGCCGGCCAGCTTGCTGCTGCCGTAGACGGTCAGCGGCCACGGCGTGGTGTCCTCGGTGATCGGGAACTCGGTCGCCCGGCCGTAGATCTCCGAGGTGGACATGTAGACGAACCGGCCCACCTCCGCGGCGCGGGCGGCCTCCAGCACGTTCAGCGTGCCCAGGGCGTTGACCTGGTGGTTCTCGATCGGGCTGTGCAGCGAGTGCCGTACGCCCAAGCAGGCGAGGTGGAAGACGACGTCCTGGCCGGCGACGGTCGCCCGGGTGGTCTCCTCGTCCAGGATGTCGCCCTCGACGACCCGGATCTGCTCGGCGCCGTCGAACCGCAGGTTCTCCCGGCGGCCGTTGCGGAAGTTGTCCAGCACGGTCACCTGCGCGCCGCGCCGCACCAGATGCTCCGCGAGGTGCGACCCGATGAAACCGGCCCCGCCGGTGACCAGGACGCGTGCGCCCTCGATCGTTACGCCAGTCACGCCATGTGCCCTTCGTCCAGCTTGATCATTGTCCCGCCCTCGGTGAGGCTCCGCGACGCCGCCTGGAGGATCTCCAGCACCCGCAGGCCCGACCGGCCGTCGGTGAGCGCCGGCGTACCCGTGGTGATCGCCCGTGCGTACTCGTCGACCATCGTGCGCAGCGCCTCACGCTCGGTGAGAGCCGGCGCCACCATGTCGCCGGAGCGGTAGGAGATCAGCATGTCACGGCGCTGCTCGTCGGCGAGATCGTCGGCGGCCGACACGTCGACGCCCCGGTCGTAGATCGAGATCCGCTGGCTCGGGTTGAGATCGTCCCAGACCAGGGTCTTCTTCGAGCCGCCGACGATCGTCGTGCGGATCTTGACGGGGGAGAGCCAGTTGACGTGGATGTGCGCGATCGAGCCGTTGCTCAGCTCCAGCGTGAGATAGGCCACGCAGGCCCGTCCGGCGCCGATGCCGTCGGCGCCGTGCGCCGCCACCGCGACCGGCCGCACGTCCGGCGGCAGCACGAAGTCCAGGATCGACAGGTCGTGCGGCGCGAGATCCCAGACCACGTCGATGTCGCGCTGCACCAGGCCCAGGTTGATCCGCACCGAGTCGAGGAAGTGCAGCTCACCGAGGTCGCCGCCGTGCAGCAGCTCACGGATGCGCAGCACCGCCGGCGTGTAGCAGTAGGTGTGGTCGCACATCAGCGTCAGGCCCCGGCGGTCGGCCTCCTCGACCAGCTGGACGCCCTCGTCGTAGGTGGCGGCCAGCGGCTTCTCGACGAGCACGTGCTTGCCGGCGCGCAGGGCCGCCATGGCGACCGGCAGGTGGGTGCCGGCGGGGGTGGCGATCGCGACTGCCTGCACCTCGGGGTCGGCGAGGATCTCGTCGAGGTCGGCGGAGACCTGGACGGTCGAGTATCCGCCGAGCACCCGCTTGGCGCGCTCCACGTCGAGGTCGCAGAGCCAGCGGAGCCGGAAGTTCGGCGAGGCCTGGAAGTTGCGGACGAGGTTGGGGCCCCAGTAGCCGGCCCCGACGACGGCGACGCCGATCGGCTGACCGGGCGTGGTGGGCGGAGGAGTCACGGAGATCCGTTCGTTCTGGAAGCCACGTCGTCGGCTTCGGGTAAGGCATCGGTGGGTCGCCGGTGCTTGCCGGCACGGGAGCGTCCCGACGCGCAAAGCTATCGATCCAGCCATGAACCGCGCCAGATCAAAGACGGATTTCCGGCGGAGCCGGGGGCCCAAGGCCGGACGTTCGGCCACCGCCGACGGTCCTGTCGGGCCAGCCGGACGGCGACCATCGGCCACAAAGAGTGAGATCGTCGGCTTGCTGACATGATCTTGGTCTCGTCACCACTACTCTGGCGCGATCAGCTTCCGGAGGGATTCACATGACCACCCCGAGCCGTGACGGTGTCACCGTCGCGCCGACCGCCGACGTCGACGACCGGGCCACCATCGGCGCCGGCACCCGGGTCTGGCACCTCGCCCAGATCCGCGAGGATGCCACGCTCGGCGCGAACTGCAACATCGGGCGCGGGGCGTACGTCGGCCCCGGCGTCACCGTCGGCGACAACGTGAAGCTGCAGAACCACGCCCTCGTCTACGAACCCGCCCGCCTCGGCGACGGCGTCTTCGTCGGCCCGGCCGCGGTGCTCACCAACGACGAGTACCCGCGCGCCGTCACCCCGGACGGCCGGCTCAAGACCGGCGACGACTGGCACGCGGTCGGTGTCACCATCGGCGAGGGCGCGGCGATCGGCGCCCGCGCGGTCTGCGTCGCCCCGGTCACCGTGGGCCGCTGGGCCCTGGTCGCCGCGGGGGCGGTCGTCACCAAGGACGTCCCCGACTTCGCCCTGGTCGTCGGGGTGCCGGCGAAACGGGTCGGCTGGGTGGGCCGGGCCGGACGGCCGCTGCAGGCCAAGGGTGACGGCCGCTGGGTCTGCCCGGAGACGGGCGCGGAGTTCGCCGAGACCGACGGCCGGCTCACCGAACGCTGACCTACTTGGCGCAGGCGTTGTTGCTCTTGCGGTCGACCCCGTACTCCCGGTCGTCGCTGGTGATCCCGGACGCCCGCCCGTCGAACCAGCTCTCCACCTTCTCGCCGGCCCGCAGCTGCTCGTAGTGCAGGTGCGGGGCGCTGGAGTCGCCGGTGCTGCCCACCTTGCCGATCTCCTGGCCCTGCGTCACCTCGTCGCCGTCGTCGACGGGTGGCGGTTCGAGCAGGTGCAGGTAGAGCGTCTGCCACCGGCCGCCGTGGTCTATCTTCACCCAGTAACCGCCGCCCCGGCCCTGCTCGCCCTTCGGGTTCTCCGGCGTCCGCTCGCCCAGCGACCCGTCGACCCCCGCCTCGACCACGGTGCCCGGGTACGACGCCAGCACCGGCCGCCCCCAGGTCCGCCCCCGGGCCGGATAGAGGTCCACGTCGAAGTCGTCGTGGCCGGGATAGGTGTTCAGCCGCCACGTCTCACCGCAGCGGACCGGCAGCTGGAACAGCGGCCGGGGGCCGGGCGGTTGCAGTCGCGGAACGACGATCGCCACGGTGACCGCCACCCCGGCGAGGGCGGCGACCACCCAGAGCCAGTTCTTCCGCATCAATCGATCATGACAAGCCTTCGCCAGTACGCCCACCGCCGCCCTCTCTAGAGTGGCGACATGAATGATCGCCCGCTGACCCTGATGGCTGTACACGCCCACCCCGACGACGAGGTCACGAGCACCGGGGGAGTGCTCGCCAAGTACGCCGCCGAGGGCGTCACCACCATCGTCGTGACCTGCACCGACGGCCGGTGCGGCGACGGACCGGGTGGCGTCAAGCCCGGGCAGCCCGGCCACGACCCGGAGGCGGTCGCCGTCACCCGGCGGCACGAGCTGGAGGCCAGCTGCGCGACGCTGAAGGTGACGCATCTGGAGACGCTCGGCTACCACGACTCCGGGATGATGGGCTGGCCCACCAACGAGGCGCCCGGCGCGTTCTGGGCGGCGCCCCTGGACGAGGCGGCGGGCCGGCTGGCCGCGCTGATCGAGAAGTACCGGCCGGACGTGGTGCTGACCTACGACGAGAACGGCGGGTACGGCCACCCCGACCACATCCAGGTGCACCGGGTGACGATGGCCGCCGTCGCACTCGCCCCGGTGGATCGTGTCTACATGAGTGCCTTGCCGCAGTCGGCGATGCGTGAGATCGGTGAGCGGATGCGGGAGCTGGGCATCGGCCTCGACGAGATCGAGTCCGCCGAGGCGCAGCCGATGGGCTGGCCGGACGAGAAGATCACCACGTGGGTCGACGTGGCCCCGGTGCTGGACCAGAAGTTCGACGCGCTGTCGGCGCACGCCAGCCAGGGCGACGGTGCGTTCTTCATCGGCCTGGGCCGGGAGACGTTCGCCACGGTGATGGGCGTGGAGACGTTCGTCCGGGTGGGCGCCGACGCCGGGGGCTCCTCGGTCAAGGAGGACGACCTGCTCACCGGCCTGCGGTAGTTCTCAGGCTTTCAGGCAGCCGGCCATCTCCGGTGCCGCCGCGAGCACGAGCTTGCCGGCGATCCGCTGCAGTTGGCCGACCTCCTCGGGCGTCAGCGCGTCGAAGACGACCCGCCGCGCCTCGCGCACGTGACCGGGCGCGGCGGCGACCACGACCGCCATCCCGGCGTCGGTGAGCAGCGCCTCGACGCAGCGGCCCTCGGCGCTGTCCGTGGTGCGCCGCCCGACCCAGCCCTGTCGTTCCAGGCGGGTCACCGCATGCGAGAGCCGGGAGAGCGAACCGCCGGCCAGGTGGGCGAGCGTGCCCATGCGCATCACCCGGTCGTCGGTCATCGAGAGCCAGGACAGGATCTGGTACTCGAAGAAGTTGATGCCCGAATCGCGCTTGAGCTGCGTGTCGATGGCGGGCGGCACGCTCGCGAACATGGTGGTGAGCGCTATCCAGGCGCTGCGTTCCGGCTCGGAGAGCCACGGTACTTCTGTGCTGTCGCTCACGAAGAACGACGATACCTGACCTAGGCACTTGAACATTCAACACCCGCGTGGCACTCTTCGTGTTGAAGGTTCAAGTCCACGTTTTTGTGACATGGGAGTCGCCAATATGGCCGTCCTGCGTATCGATGCCAGCATCCTCGGGCCGAACTCCGCGAGCTCCGAGCTCGCCGACCTGGTCGAGAAGGAACTGGTAGCGGCGAACCCGAACACCGAGTTCGTGCGCCGTCACCTGGGCGCGAACCCTCTGCCCGCCGACGCCTGGGCCACCGCGGTCTCGGCCGGTTACGTCCCCGCCGACCAGCGCACCGAGGCGCAGAAGAACGCCGTCGCTCTCGCCGGCACGCTCGCCGACGAGCTGCGCAACGCCGACGCGGCGATCCTGGCGCTGCCGTTCTACAACTACGGCGTCTCGCAGCACGCCAAGGCCTGGATCGACCTGGCCATGGCCGGCGGCGAGAACGGTGAGAAGTACCTCGACGGCAAGCCGGTCGTCGTGCTCACCACCCGTGGTGGCGCCTACGGCCCCGGCACGCCGCGCGAGGGCTGGGACCACAACACCGACTACCTGCGCCGCGTCGTCGGTGACATCTGGGGTGCCGACCTCACCCTGATCGAGCGCGAGTTCACCCTGGTCGGCGTGAACCCGGCGCTGGACCAGTTCACCGAGATGGCCACCCTGATGCGCAAGTCCGCCCACGAGGCGTGCGCGGACGCCGGCCGTACCGTCGCGGCTCGCATCTGATCCGGATCGGTCGAACAGGGTCACCCCGCTGGGGTGGCCCTGTTCTGCGTCAGCCAACCACGCGGACCGGTTGTAGAGTGCAAGTGGCAGGGGGAGGGGCATGTTGACAACCACCGAGGAACGCCGGTCCGGCTGCCCGATCAACCTCTCGCTGGAGATCCTGGGCGACAAGTGGTCCCTGCTGATCATCCGGGACATGATGTTCGGCAACCGGCGGCACTTCCGGGCCCTGCTCACCCAGAGCGAAGAGGGCATCGCGTCGAACATCCTCGCCGACCGTCTGCGCCGGCTCACCGACGTCGGCATGATCACATCGGTGCCCGACCCCGGTCACAAGCAGCGCCTGCTGCTCAGTCTCACCGAACCGGCCATCCAGCTCGTCCCGGTCCTGGCGCACCTCGGCGCCTGGGGCCGGCGCCACCTGCCGGTCACCCGCGACCTCGCCATCCGCGCCGAGCTGCTGGAGCGCGGCGGGCCCGAGCTGTGGGAGGACTTCATGGCCGAGCTGCGCGAACTGCACCTGGGCGTGCCCCGCCCGCCCGGCACCGGGTCCGTGCTCGACCGGCTGACCGCCGCCTACCTCGACGAGGTGGCCCGCACCCCGGCGGGATAGCCCGCCCGGCGTCAATCAAGGACGGCTGTCGCCTCGACCTCGACCAGCAGGTCCGGTTCGCCGAGCGCGGCCACGCCGAGCAGGGTGATCGGCTTGACCGGGTCGACGCCGAGTTTCGCCGCGGCGCGGTTCACGCCCTCGCCGAGCAGGGGCATCTTCTCCGGCGACCAGTCGACGATGTAGACGGTCAGCTTCGCCACGTCGTCGAACGAGCCGCCGGCGTCGGCCAGTGCTGTGCCGATGTTCAGATAGGCCTGCTCGACCTGGGCGGCCAGGTCGCCGGGGCCGACCGGGTTGCCCTCGCTGTCCCGTGCCACCTGCCCGGCCAGGAACACCAGCCGTGACCCCGTGGCGATGGACATCTGGCGGTAGACGTCGGGCTTCGGCAGTCCGTCCGGGTTTCTCAGTTCGATGCTCATGCCCAGAACATAGCACCGCTATGTATTGTGGGGCCATGGTGAGGTTGAAAGACCCGGCAATCCGTACCCTGCTGATCGAGCGGGCGGCCCGCATGCTGCGGGATCGGGAGCCGATCACATTGCGGTCGCTGGTCGCCGGTGCCGGCGTGTCGACCATGGCCGTCTACACCTACTTCGGCGGGATGGACGGGTTGTGGCGGGCGATGCGGCAGGAGGGGTTCACCCGCCTGGCCGCCCGGCTCGACCGCGTGCCGCGGACCGACGACCCGGTGCGTGACCTGGCCGCGCTGGGTGCGGCGTACCTGGCGAACGCGGCCGCCGGCCCGGACCTGTACCGGATCATGTTCGACGCCGGCTTCGAGCTGGAGGATCCGGCCGCGGCCGACGAGACGCTGCACGGCCTGGTCGACGCCGCCGGCCGGGCCCGGCTGGCCGGGCGCTTCCGGGACGACACCGACCCGCTCGCCGTCGCCACCCGGGCCTGGATGATCGGGCACGGGCTGGCCTCGCTGGTCGTCACCGGCCCGCTGCCGCAGCCGGCGCTGGAGCACGCCGTGCCACTGCTCACCGCTCTTTACGTGAGCTGTGGCGACGAGCCGGAGAGGTGTCACCGGTCGGTGGTCGGCGGCTGGGCAACTTAATGTTATTTAAGCTTACTAACTATTGACGACGTATCGATGGACGACTTTATTGGAGGCATCCCCGTTCTCCGTACCCCCGATGAGGTCCCCATGCGGAAACGCACCTTCCTCGCCCTCGCCGTCTCGACCGTCGTCGTCGGCGCCCTCGGCGCCGCGGGCATCACCAGCGCGTCGGCCGCCGCTCTCGACCCCAACCTGCCGCCCGGCGGCAACTTCGACCTGGCCGTATGGCAACTCCAGCTGCCGACCGGTTCGCCCGGCAAGCCGGACACCATCTCGCCGGCCCGGCTCAAGGGCGCCGGCGGATACACCAACCCGAGCTTCTTCTGGACCGACAAGAATGACGGATCGATGACGTTCTGGGCGCCGGAGAAGGGCGTCACCACGCCGAACTCCAAGTACGCCCGCTCGGAGCTGCGCGAGATGAACCGCGACGGCAGTGCCGCCAACTGGACCCTGGCCGGCAACCACACGCTCAGCGCCCAGCTGCGCGTCGTGTCGGTGACCAAGAACGTGGCGGTCGGGCAGGTCAAGCTCGGCACCGGCGGACCGTCGACGAAGCCGCTGGCCGAGCTCTACTACCGCGCGAACGGCGACATCTACCTCGGCACCCAGAACTCCCCGGACGCCAGCGGGCAGACCCTCCACAAGATCAAGAACGTGCCGACGGGTACGAAGTGGACGTACGTCCTCAACGTCGTCGGCAACCGGCTCAGCCTGACCGTCGACGGGGTGAGGAGCACCTACACGATCCCGTCGGCGTTCCACCCGTACCGGCAGTACTTCAAGGCCGGCTCCTACAACCAGTCATCCTCGGAGAGCACGTCCAACGGCGCGAAGGTCAAGTTCTACAGCCTCACCGTGAGCCACGCCTGACCCGCTCCGGCACGGTCATCGGGTGCTCCGGCTCGCGCCGCGCCCACAGCTGGTGGAGCGCGACGAGCGGGAGCACCCCCACCGGGTACCACAGCAGGTCGACCGGGTCGAACCGGGCGCCGAGCACCAGCCGCGCCACGATGCTCTGCTCGGAGAGCTGCCGCGGCACGTCGGTGAGCTGGAACAGCTCGACGGCCCAGCAGAAGACGACCGCCAGGGCGCCCGCGACCGGCGGCCGCAGGCGCGGGGCCGCGACGAACGCGCCGGCATAGATCAGCGCGGCGTAGAGGGCGGTCCCGGAGTGCTGCGCGACCGGCCCGGCGCTGCTCAGGATGCCGTCACCCGCCAGCACCCGGATGCCGACCGCGACGGCCAGGAAGAACAGGGCGGCGAGGGCGGCGATCAGCCGCACCCGCCACCATCCCCCGATCACGGCGTGACGATAGAAGGCCGTGTCAACTCCCGGTCCGGCGGCCGGGCGGCTGCCCGGGCGGGCGGTGGTGAGCCGGACCCGGGCCAGCCGGGTCGTCGACGCGCTCGCCGCCGTCGGCCTGGTCACCCGGGAGAGCAACCCGGACGACCGGCGATCCGCCTACGCCACCATCACCGATGCCGGCCGCGCCCGGCTGCGCGAGGCGGCACCCGTCTACCTCGCCGGCATCGAACGGCACCTCACCAGCCGGATGAGCGCGGCGGAGTCCCGTACCGTAGTGGTTGCCTTAGGCAAGGTGCTGGCCGGCTGGTGACCGGGAGAAAGAGCTGCGGGGTCTGGCAATCCCGCGTTCGCACAGTACCGTTCGTGGGTATGGCAAGGCCGCGATGGGCGCAGCCGCGGACAGGGTGGTGACCGGGATGTCGACCAAAGACACACGCCGTGAGTTCGACCGGATCGTCGGACGGCTGGCCGCGGAAGATCCCGCGTTCGCCGGGCCGCGCCAGCTCTCCAAAGAGTGGCTGCTGGCGCTCGCGGTGCTGGGCAGCCTGGTCTGGGCCGGCCTCAACGTGCTGATGGTCGTCTGGGGCGCCGCCGGTGTGGTGCTCACCTGCGTCGTCGTGGTGGCGGTGGTGCTCGGCGGCATGCGCTGGCACCGGGGCCGCTGGTTGCGCTGACACCGCGGGCGCCGGCGGGGCTGACACTACGGGCGGCCGTGGCCGCCCGCCTCCCGGTGTGGTCAGTCGTCCTTGGTCATCAGCCTGCCCAGGTTCGGCGGGGTGAAGAAATCCGCCGGTGACGTGACGCCGGAGTTCAGCCGCATGAAGGCATCCACCTTGTCCTGGTCGCCGGCGATCGCGGAGACCAGCTGGACCATCTGCTCGTCCGGTGGCTGGAGGGCCGCGATGCCGAGCGTCATCTGGTAGAAGGGCATCGCGCGGGCGTCCCGGCGTTCCTGGTGGGCGACGCCCGCCTCGGTTTCCTTCGCGGCGCCGGACAGCGTCGCGTGCAGGGCGCCGGCCAGGTTCTCCGCGTCCAGGAACGCGTCCGTGATGCCCTGCGCGGTGATGTAGTCGCGGTTGTAGCCGGCGTCGCCGACCAGCGCCCAGCCCGGGCCCCACGGCACCCGGAAGTAGTTCGGCACCGACGTGCCGACCAGCCGCGACTCCCGCTTGGCGGACCGGATCCGCTCGGCGAAGGCGGGAGACATGGCGAACGTACGCATGAGCTCCGCCTCGACGTCGTTGCGGTGCTCGGCCAGCTCGGCGTGCGGCCACCCGCCGATCACCATGGTGAGGTCGTCGTTGGTGGGGCAGACCGCCCAGCCGCGGCCCGGCCGGCTGTACGCCTCGAAGGTGCCGGTCGGCAGATTGCTCCAGTACGCGTAATAGCCCACCGTGAGCGGCGCCTGCTCCTGGTAGACCGAGGCACCCACCGCCTTGGCGACCACCGAGTTGCGGCCGTCCGCGCCGACCACGACGCGGGCGTGCTCGGTGACACCGCCGCCACGGATGCCGGTCACCCGGTCGTCGTCAACGATCAGCTCGTCGACGGTGAAACCCTCGCGGACCTCGGCGCCGGCGGCCGCGGCGGCGTCCAGCAGGATCTTGTCGAGCAGGGTGCGGCGGGGCGCATAGGCGTACGGCGACTCGGGCGTGCCCGGCGCACCGGCCAGCGACAGCGGTCCGAAGTCGAACGAGTACCGCCCGACCGGCGGGCAACCGGTCGCCGCCACCTGGTCGAGCAGACCCCACCGGCGCAACGCGGCCGCGCCCGGCGGGTGGATGACATGGGTGGAGACGGTGTCGCTCGGGAACGTCGCCCGGTCCACCAGCAGCGTCCGATGGCCCTGCCGGGCAAGCAGCATCGCGAGCGGCGCACCGGCACAGCGGGCCCCGACCACGATGACGTCGTACCGCGGGTTCGTCATGGTCTTCCTCACGTCGATCTTCCGCGCCATAGTGGACGGTCCGGATCGGGGCTGTCCATGGGCCGACCGGCCGGTACCCGTTTTTGTCGGACCCCTGTGGCACCGTCACCGCCGTGCTGATGATTGATGTCGTCGACGAGGCGACCACCGGGGCGCCGCCCGCGCGGTCGCGGCTGGAGATTCCCGCGGAGCGGCTGACGCTGCGCGAGTTGATCCGCCGCCGGGCCGCCGGCGAGGGGTTCGACCGGGCGGTCACGGCGTTCGCCGGCAACGGGTTCGTGGTGCTCGTCGGTGACCGTCAGGTCGAAGATCTGGACGAGGTGCTCGAGTTGCCCACCGGCACCGAGGTGACGTTCCTGCGGCTCGTGCCCCTGGCCGGTGGCTGATGCCCGCCGACCTCGCGACGGCGGCCCGGCAGCCGGCGTTCACCCCGGAGGCGTTCACCGCGCTGCTCGCGGCCCTCGTCGCCCGGGCGCGGGCGGGGGACTACGGCGGGAGTCCGGTGCCGGCCGCCGGCGCGCTGCTGCGCTGTTCCGGGCCGCCCGCCGCGGAGGCGGTGCGGCTGGCGCGCCAGTTGGTGACGATGCATCTGCGCCGGGGGACGGGCATCGCGGTGTACGCGTCCGCCGCTCTGATCGCTCTCGGCGGTGACCGGCCCGCCCGCATCGCCGCGAAGGTCGCCGGGGGGCTGCTGCATCCGATCGCCACCGACGAGCTGGAGACCGCGTCCGCCGCCGGCCCGGTCGCGCTGGCCCTGGTCGCCGAGGTCGGCGAGACCCGGTCCTACTTCTCGCCGCCGGAGCTGCCCGACGCCTGGGAACGTCTGGCGGCCGTGCCCGGTTACCCGGAGTTCACCCGTCGTGCGGTGACAGCCGCCCGCGACCGGCTGGCCGAGATCCACGCCGGCCGGGCCCGCTACCAGGCCGACGCCGCGCTCGCCGCCGACGAGGTCGCGGCGGTGGGCCGGGCTGTCCGGGTGGCCCTGCTCCGCGACGAGCCGTGGCTGCTCGACACGCTGCGACAGCTGTTGCTCGACGTGGCCGTCGCGCCGACCGCGGCGCGGACGCTACCGTCGCAGGCCCTGCTCTACGAGGTGGCCCGGGCGATCGAGGTCCTGCCCACCCCGGAGACGCTGGCGGCGCTGCGGGAGGCCCGGGCCGTCTCCCGGCACAAGGGCGTGCACCAGCAGCTGGACCGCAAGTTCGCCAGGATCGTGCGCTCCCTCGGCGACCGGCCCGACATCGCGCTGCGCCTGCCGGACCTGGGTTTCGGGCCGGACGAGCAGCGCGTCGTGCCGGTGGGGGAGCACGAGGCGGTGCTCACCCTCACCGGCGGCGTGGAGCTGGCGTGGCGGCGGCCCGGCGGCCGGCTGTCGGCCACGGTCCCGGCAGCGGTGCGGCGCGACCACCCCGACGCCGTGACGGAGGTGCGTGCCCTGGCTCAGCAGGTCAAGGGGCATCTGGGCACGCTCGTCCGGTCGCTGGAGGCCGGGTTCGCCACCGGTCACGCGCTGCCGGTGCGGCGCTGGCGCGAGGAGCTGGCCGGCAACGGGCTCGGCCGGGCCGTGGTGCGTCGCCTGGTCTGGGAGGTCGGGGGCGTCGCAGTGCTGCCGGTCGACGGCGGTCTCATCGGCGCGGACGGCGCCGCCGTCGCGGAGCCGCCATCGGACGCCGAGATTCGGCTCTGGCATCCGCTGCACGCCACGCCCGGCGAGGTCGCGGCGTGGCGTGACCTGCTGACCGCCCGCGAGCTGCGGCAACCGTTCAAACAGGTGTTCCGCGAGGTCTACCGGCTCACCCCGGCCGAGGAGGAGACCGGCACCCACACCAACCGGTTCGCCGCGCACATCGTGCACTACAAGCAGCTGTACGCACTGTTCAAGGCCCGTGGCTGGGACCCGCCGATGCTCGGCCCGTGGGATGCCGGCGACACCGGCGACGCCACCCGTGTGCTGGCCGGCGGGGCGTGGCGGGTCGCGATGCGCCACGACTACCGGGACGACGTCGACGGCGGCGTCGCGTGCGCGAGCACCGACCGGGTGTGGTTCGACCACCGGGCCGCAGGCACCTGGCGGACCGTGCCGCTCACCGAGGTGCCACCGCTGGTGTTCAGCGAGGCCCTGCGTGACGTCGACCTGTTCGTCTCGGTCACCTCGATCGCGGCCGACCCGCTCTGGCCCGACCACCACCGCGACTACTGGCAGCAGGCCGGCGACGCCGAGCTCACCGCCACCGCGGAGGTCCGGCGCGCCGCCCTGGCCCGGATCCTGCCGCGCACCCGGATCGCCGCCCGGTGCGAGCTGACCGAGCGGCACCTGGTGGTCCGGGGCGACCTGCACACCTACCGGATCCATCTGGGCAGCGCGAACATCCGGATGGGCAACGACTACCTGTGCATCGTCCCGGCCCGGCGGGCCGCGAGATTCCCGCAGTTCGTCCCGTTCGAGGAGGACCGGCTGTCGATCATCCTGAGCAAGGCGTTCCTGCTGGCCGACGACACGGCCATCACCGACCCGTCCATCGTCGCCCAGCTGCGCCGGGGTTGAAGTGATCCGATCAGGGGACTCCATGCTTGATCAACGGCAGAATCGGGGCGTGATGCAGCGGATCAACGACCGGCTGGTGAACTGGGCGAGCCTCCTCGAGGAGGAGACGTTGCGGCAGGCGGAGAAAGCGTCCCAGCTGCCGTTCATCCACCCGCACATCGCGCTCATGCCGGACGCCCACCTCGGCAAGGGTGCCACCGTCGGCTCGGTCATCCCGACGCTCGGCGCGATCATCCCGGCGGCGGTCGGCGTCGACATCGGCTGCGGGATGGCGGCGGTCCGCACGCAGTACCATCGCGACGACCTCGGCCCCGGGCTGAGCACGCTGCGCACCGCGATCGAGCGGGCGGTGCCGCTCTCCGCCGGGTCGTACAACACCCGGCTCACCGACTCGGCGCGCCGACGGGTGGAGCAGCTCACCGCGGAGGCCGAGGCGGCCGGTTTCGACCCTGGCCGGTACGCGAAGAACTGGCACCTGCAACTCGGCACACTGGGCAGCGGCAACCACTTCATCGAGGTGTGCCGGGACGAGAAGGACACGGTCTGGCTGTTCCTGCACTCCGGCTCGCGCGGTGTCGGCAACAAGATCGCCGCCCATCACATCCGGGTGGCACAGGACCGCGGGCTCGACGTCCCCGACCGGGATCTCGCGTACCTCGACGAGGGCACCCCGGAATTCGACGCCTACCTGCGGGAGCTGCGCTGGGCACAGAACTTCGCCCTGCTCAACCGGGACGAGATGATGGACCGGGTGATCGACTGCTTCGCCGCGTTCGTCGGCGGCCCGGTCGAGGAACGGGAACGCGTGCAGTGCCACCACAACTACACCGAGCGGGAGACGCACTTCGGCGAAGAGGTCTGGCTGTCCCGCAAGGGCGCGATAAACGCCGAACGTGGGCGGCCCGGCCTGATCCCCGGCTCGATGGGTGACGCGTCCTACGTGGTCGTCGGCCGCGGCGACGCGACCTCGCTGAACTCGTCACCGCACGGTGCCGGCCGCGCCTACTCGCGGACGAAGGCGCGCAAGACGTTCACCCGGGAACAGTTGCGGGCCGCGATGAAGGGCATCGAGTTCCGGGACACCGACGCCTTCCTCGACGAGATCCCGCAGGCCTACAAGCCGATCGACGTGGTGATGCGCGACGCCGCCGACCTGGTCGAGATCCGCCACACGCTGCGCCAGATCGTCAACGTCAAGGGCGACTGACCGCCGGGGTGGTGTCCCTATTGTCTCGTCAAGCAGGCAGCGCGAACTCTTTGTGCCCGCTTTGCGCTGGTCAGGGTTGCCGGGCATGGCGCGCTGGATGTTGATGCGGCGGCGGGCGAGGCGGAGGGGTGCGGCGTGGTGTTGCCTGCTCTCGGCTCTCGGCTCTCGGCCCTGGTGCTCTGGTGCCTGCCCTGGGCAAGTGGCTGCGGTCGGCTGCGTTGGGCTCGCGGGGCGGTGTTGATCTGCTAGCGGTGCGAAATCGCGGTTTTAACCCCTTGATCACAGCGATTTCGTAGCGCTAGCAGATCAACATCTCGCTATGGGCGCGCGTTCGGCGCCACTTGGGGCCGGGGCCGGGGGCGCGGGGTTGGTGCGCGGGCGGCGGCGGGTGAGTGGCTTTCTGGTCGGCCGGGTCGGCCGGGTCGGCCCGGTTGGGTCAGTCGGTGGCGATCGGCAGGGAGGCGTAACCGCGGAGCACCAGCCGGTCGCGGCGCTCGCCCGGGCCGGTCAGCCGCAGCCCGGGGAGGCGGCGCAGCAGCAGCGGGAACGCGACCTGCGCCTCCAGTCGGGCCAGCGGCGCGCCGAGGCAGTAATGGGCACCGCCGCCGAACGACACCGGCTGGATGTTCGGGCGGTCCGGGTCGAAGCGGTGCGGGTCGGGGTAGCGGGCCGGGTCACGGTTCGCCGACCCGAGCAGCATGGTCAGCATGTCGCCGGCCGGCAGGGTGCGCCCGTCGGGCAGGTCGAGCGGTGTGCTCGTGAACCTGGTGGTCAGTTGGACGGGGGAGTCGTACCGCAGGACCTCCTCGACGAACCCCTCCGCAAGCGCCGGTTCCTGCCGCAGCCGGTCGCCCTGCTCGGGCAGGTCCATCAGGATCTGCAGGCCGGTGCCGAGCAGGTTCGTCGTGGTCTCGAAGCCGGCGACGAGCAGCAGCACCAGGTTCGCGAGCAGCTCCTGACCGGTCAGGCCGGAACCGTCGGCGGCGAGCGCACTCGTCAGGTCCTCGCGCGGGGAGCGGCGGCGCTCGGCGATCAGGCCGACGAAGTAGTCCTCGAGTTCGCGCCCGGCCACGTCGGCGCGCCGCATCTCCTCGTCCGAGCTGATCGGCTCGAGGACCACCGTCAGGTCGGTGGCCCGCTGCCGGAACCACGGCCGGTCGGATGCGGGCACGCCGAGCAGGGCACAGATCACCGCGATCGGCAGCGGGTAGGCGAACGCGCTGATGAAGTCGGCGTTCGGCGGCATCTCCTCGATCAGTTCGCCGGTGATCGCGGTGATCACGTCGCGCATGCCGGCGACCCGGCGTGCGGTGAACGTGGCGGCCGCGGCCCGGCGCACCCGGGTGTGCTCCGGCGGGTTGAACTGCAGCATCGACATCACTATCGACGCGACCGCCCGGTTCTCCCGCCAGTCCGGCCAGAAACCGTCGTAGTCGGCCGCTTCCGCGACCCGCAGACTCGGCTCCCGCATCATCCGGTTGGTCAGCTCGTGGGTGGTGACGAACCAGCGCCCGTCAAGCGCCTTGAAGATCGGCGCGTGCTCCCGGAGGGCGTCATAGGCAGGGTACGGGTCAAGCCGCCCCTGAGCCGAGAAGAGCGACGCCAGCGCGGTCTCGTGGTCCATACCGGTCAGTGTCACCGTTGCCTCCAAACGCCGCGGGAGAGTGACAGCTAGCCGACACCCACCGAACCGATCGACCTTCATGAACGTGTTGTGCGGCATGACGACTCTCCTGACAGCCGCCGCCGAGCGGCCCGGCGACGTGCCCGTGGCCTCCCTGCTGCTCCTCGGCGCCGTCGCCCTGCTCGCCCTCGCCGCAGCCGCGATCTGGACCATCCGCCGCCGCTGACCCCCGCCGACCGTTTTCGATCAGCGCAGCGCCCGCACCGACGCCCGGTTCAGCGCCCGCACCGACGCCCGGCTCAGCGCCCGCGACGACGCCCAGCGCAGCGCCCGCACCGACGCCGCTCAGCACCCGCGCCGACGCCGGCTCAGCACCCGCGCCGACGCCCGGCGCAGCGCCGATTCCAGCGCGCCGGGCGCACCGCCTCAGCGCAGCGCGCGCACCGCGTCGCCGATCGGGACGTCCCCGGTGAACAGCTCCGCGACCACGCCGATCGTCGACGGGACGAGCAGCGCTTCGGCCAGGACCGCCGCCACGTCGGCGCGCGGGACCGACGCGCGCCCACCGAGGTCGGTGGTGAGCCGGACCCGGCCGGTGCCCGGCTCGTCGGTGAGACCGCCGGGCCGGATGATCGTCCAGTCGAGACCGCTGTCGATCAGGTAGCGGTCGGCGTCGGCCTTGGCCTTCAGATAGGGCACCATCGAGCCGGTCGCCGCCCCCGGATCCTGAGCGCCGATCGAGCTGATCATGACGTATCGGCGTACCCCCAGGGCCTTTGCCGCATCGGTCAGCTTGACCGCTCCGCCCAGATCGACGGTCGCCTTGCGCGCGTCGCCGCTGCCCGGCCCGGCGCCGGCGGCGAACACCACGGCGTCGGCACCTTTGACGTAGGGCTCCAGGCTCGCGTCCGCCTCGAGGTCACCGAGCACCGGGACAGCACCGACCGCTTCCAGGTCGGCCGCCTGCTCCGGTTTGCGGATCAGGCCGCGGGCCCGGTCACCCCGCGCCGCGAGCAGCCCGAGCAGTTGCAGTGCGATTTTGCCGTGTCCGCCGACCACCAGAACGTCCATTCCGCGACGTTACCTCGCGATCCGGGCCCGCCGCGCGATCCCCGACAGCCCGCGCGGCCGGGACTGTCACGTGCGGCGGGTGAGCAGCATGTCGATGCTGTTCAGCAGGAGTTGCAGTCCGAAGCGGAACGTGCGATCCGGGTCGGCGACCGCGTTGTACTCCTCGCCGGCGGTCGTGCCGACCCGGCCGGAGATGGGGTACGCGTCCGGCGGCATCACCTTCTCCAGCAGCGGCGCGTTCACCTCCCACCATTCGGCGTCGCTGACGCCGGATTGTTCGGCGGTGCGCCGGGCGTCGATCGACATGCGCGCGGTGCCGGCGGTGAAGGCGGCCAGGGTGGTGATCACCTGGTCCATCTCGATGTCGGTGAGTCCTTCGCCCTCGATGGCGGCGAGCTGCCATTCGTACCGGTCGGAGCCGTGCGGCCCGATCCACGGCCGGCTTTCCTCGACCTGGAGCAGCCACGGGTGCCGGTGGTATTCGTCCCACATGTGCCGGGCCACGCCGGTGAGCCGGTCGCGCGGGGTGCCGGTGTGCGCCGGGTGCTCGCGCTCCCCGATGACCTCGTCGACCATCAGGCCGATCAGTTCGGAGCGGCCCGGCACGTAGGTGTAGATCGACATCAGTTTCAGCCCGAGCCGGTCCGCGACCTTGCGCATCGAGAACGCCGGCAGCCCTTCCTCGTCGGCGACCGCGATCCCGGCCCGGATCACCTCGTCGACGCTGAACCGCTGCTTCGGCCCGCGGGTGCCCTGCGGTACGCCCAGCCGGCGGCGCCACAGCAGGCCGAGGGTGCGGTCGACGTCCCGATTTTCCATGTGCGGATATTACCCCGTTGGGTGTACGGTGTTCCCGCCAACAATTTCCGTGCGGTATACGGAGTTAAGGAGCGCCGGTGAACACCCTGATTGCCGAAGGACTCCGCAAGAGGTACGGCGACCTGCACGCCCTGGACGGATTCGACCTGCACGTCCCCGCCGGGGTGATCCACGGACTGCTCGGCCCGAACGGCGCCGGCAAGACCACCGCGGTCAAGGCCCTGGCCACCCTGATCAACGTCGACGAGGGGAGGGCGAGCGTCGCCGGCTTCGACGTGCGGACCCAGGCGCCGCAGGTCCGCCGCAAGATCGGTCTGATCGGGCAGAACGCGGCGGTCGACGAGGTGCTCGGCGGCCGGCAGAACCTGGTCATGTTCGGCCGGCTCTACGGGCTGTCCAAGGCGGACGCGCTCGCCCGCGCGAACGAGTTGCTCGGCGTCTTCGGGCTGAGCGAGGCGGCCGGGCGGGCCGTGTCGACCTACAGCGGGGGCATGCGGCGGCGCCTCGACATCGCGGCCGGGCTGATCCTGACGCCGGCCGTGCTTTTCCTCGACGAGCCGACGACGGGACTCGACCCGCGCGCCCGCAACGAGGTGTGGAACAGCATCCGGGAGGTGGCGGCGCGCGGCACGACGGTGCTGCTCACCACGCAGTACCTGGACGAGGCCGACCAGCTCGCCTCGCAGATCTCGGTGATTGACCACGGCCGGGTCGTGGCGGGCGGTTCGCCGGACGCCCTGAAACGGCAGGTCGGCGGGGACCGGGTGGCGGTCACCGTGGGCATCCGGGACTCCCTCGACGAGGTCGCCCGGCAACTGGCGCCGGCCGTCGTCGACGCGGACACCCGCACGGTCACGGTGAGCGCCGGGCTGGCCGACGTGGTCCGGATCCTCGACAAGTACGAGATCTCGCCCGAAGACCTGCAACTGCGTCGTCCCACTCTGGACGAGGCCTTTCTGGCACTGACGGGAGATGCCCGATGACGACCCTGCGCGCCGGCTGGATCCTCACCCAGCGAGAACTCGCCCACTGGGCCCGCGAACCCTGGGGTCCGGTCTTCGGGATCCTCTTCTCGATCATGCTGCTGCTCGTCTTCGGGTTCCTGTTCGGCGGGGCGATCAACCTGCCCGGAGGCGGCGGCTACATCGACTACCTGCTGCCCGGCATGCTCGCGCTGAGCATGATGTTCGGCGTCGAGACCACTGCCACCGCGATGGCCAACGACGCCCGCAAGGGGATCACCGACCGGTTCCGTTCGATGCCGATGGGAAGCGCCTCGGTGGCGTTCGGCCGGGTCGGCGCCGACATGACGAACTCGGCCTTCGAGCTGCTCGTGCTGATCGTGGGCGGCCTGCTGATCGGCTGGCGGATCACCTCCGATCCGGCGTCGGCCGCGCTGGCCGTACTCCTGCTGTTGCTCCTGCGCTTCTCCGTGCTCTGGATCGGCATCTTCGTCGGGCTGTCGTTCCGCGGCGAGGGCGCCACCTCGGCGGTGCAGGTGCTGGTCTGGCCGATCGGCTTCCTGTCCACGGCGATCGTGTCCGCCGAGACGATGCCGGACTGGCTGGGCGCGATCGCCGCGTGGAACCCGCTCTCCGCCACGGCGACGGCGGCGCGGCAACTCTTCGGCAACCCGACCGGGGTCACCGGCGGTGTGCTCGCCGACGGCGCGGTCTGGCTGGCGCTGGCCTGGCCGCTGGTGCTGACCGCCGTCTTCGTGCCGCTGTCGGCCCGCGCCTACCGGAAACTGCGCGCCTGATGCACGCCACGGCTCCGCGCATCGCAGAAGCGTGAGAACGGCATCGGTGCCGACCCGCCCCCTCACGGGCGACACCGATGCCGTCGAGGCTCTGTGCTCGGGATCTCGTCCTCCCCGTGACGGCGACAGCCCGCTCACAGAGCCCGCAGATCGTATACGATCCGTGTGGAAGATATACGATTACGTCGAGCGGAAGCCATGTCTTCTCTGCTTTCGAAGCACGAGTCGGTTTACCGGACGATCCGCGAGCGCATCCTCAACGGCGTTTACGGCCCGGGCAAGCGCCTGGTGCTCAGCGCGATCGCCCGGGATCTCGACGTGAGCCCGGTTCCGGTGCGCGAGGCGATGCGCCGCCTCGAGGCCGAAGGCCTGGTCACCTTCGAACGCAACATCGGCGCCCGGGTCAACACCCTCGACGACGAGGGCTGGGAGCAGCTGGTCGAGATGCTGGCCCTGCTCGACGGTTACGCCATGCGCCGCGCCCAGTGCCGGATCCCACCGGCCGCGATCGGCGAGGCCCAGCGCCTCAACGACGCGTTGCGCGCCCACGCCGGCGGCCCGCCCGACACGCACGGCGAGGTCATGGCGCTGCACCGGCTCTTCCACCGCACGCTGTACGCACACGGCGACAACCGCTACCTCGTCGAGTCCTTGGACAGCGCGTGGGATCGCATAGACGCCTCCCGCGTCCTGATCTCACGCTGGCCCGCGCACCGCCTGGCCAGTTCCGTCGACGAGCACGACGAGTTGCTGCGACTGCTGCGCGCCGGCGACGTCGAACCGAACGAGCTGGAACGCTGCACCCGCCAGCACAGCCTCAACGCCATCACCGCGATCCGCGGCGGCGCCCACGCCGGCCGGCTGAGCGGCCTCAGCCTGCCCGCCCGGCCGTAGCCCGCGTCGTCCGCAATCACCGTCTCGGCCAGCCCCAGCTCCGCATCGCCGCCCCGGCCAGCCCCATCTCCGCGCCGGTCACTCCAGGAGCGACGGCCGGTGCTCGCTGATCCACTGCTCCACCTCGCCGGCGTCCCACACCTTGCCCGACTGCAGAATTTGGTACGGCTCGGGGAAGTCGTCGCGCGTGATCACCTGATAGGCCCGTTGCCGGGAGACCCGCAACCGCTCCCGGATCTCCGCCGGTCCCATGAGTGCCATCCTTTGCTCCATGACTATAGTCTCGCACCAGCTGATGAGCGACTACTAGTCCCGCGCTCAAGCTGGCATCCTCTGTCGATGAATAATCGGTTACCTGGCGCCCGAGGTCCTGACACCATCGTCGGATGTTCGACGTCCGGGCCGCGAACCTCGCCGCGGTGAACTCACTGACCAAGTACCCGTCGATCCCGACCTACCACGAGCTGGATCCGCGCAACGGCAGCCTGACCGAGACGGTCACCGTGTTCGCCGGCGCGGTCCACGGCACCGAGAAGGTCGACGGCACGAACTCGCGGGTGATCCTGCTGCCGGACGGTTCCTACCTGCTCGGATCCCGGGAGGAACTGCTCTACGCCCGGGGTGACCTGATCGGCAACCCGGCCCTCGGCATCGTCGACAACCTGCGTCCGATCGCCGAGGAGCTGCGGGCGACGGCCGAGGAGCTGACCGCCGCGCCCGGCGGCGACGCGATCCGGGTGTTCTACCTGGAGCTGTACGGCGGCAAGATCGGCGGTCAGGCCAAGCAGTACTCCACCCGCGGCGCCACCGGCTGGCGACTCTTCGACGTCGCCGTGATCGACGCTCTCGACGAGCGGCTCGGCTGGGCGCCGGCCCGCATCTCCGCCTGGCGCGAGGAACGGGGCCAGCGCTTCCTCGGCGAGCAGGAGTTGCAGGTCACGTCCGCGAAGACCGGGATCGATCTGACCCCGCGCCTCTTCACCCTCGACGGCGCCGACCTCCCGGCCACCATCACCGAGACGCACGCGTTCCTTGCCGACCGCCTCCCGGCGACGCTCGTCGCGCTGGACGAATCGGGCCTGCGAGCACCGGAGGGCATCGTCCTGCGCACCGCCGACCGTTCCACGATCGCGAAGGCCCGCGTCCAGGATTACGCGCGAACCCTGAAGCGCCGGCGCTGACCGAAACGTCCGGGCCGGCCAAATCCGGCCCGGACGCGACGAAGAACACGCGACGAAGAACGCGCGGCGAGGGACACGCGGCGAGGAACACGCGGCGCTGAGCCCGGCACGCTCAGCCCCGGCTGCTCAGCCCAGGACGATCGGCTCGAAGATCGAGGTGAACTCCTGCTGCTGCTGTGCGGTGTTGAAGCTGACGTAGTAGTGCAGTTTCTCGTAGTCCGCCTCGCTCGGGAACACCAGCGAACTCTCCGCGACCGCCAGCATCTCCTTGCGGTCGGCGCCGGAGAGTTTCGCGGCGTCCGCGCGGATCTGGGCCTGCGCGGCTGGCACCGGGCACACGTAGTTGATGTACTCGGCCAGCGCGGCCGCGTTCTCCACCTCATAGAAGAAGTCGATCAGGGCGAGCGCGTCGACGGGGTTCGCCGCGGTGATCGGGATGGCGAAGTTGTCCGTCCAGATCGTGCCGCCCTCCTCGGGGATCACGAACTTGTAGTTCGTACCGTCCGAGAGGTTCTTCTGGAAGATGTCGCCGGACCACGCCTGGGTGATCCAGACCTCGCCGGCGCCGAGGGCGTCGACGTAGTCCTGCTCGTAGTACTGCCGGACGATCCCCGCGTCCTTCTGCTGCTTCAGCTTCGCCGCGCCCTTGCGCCAGCCGGCCTCGTCCGACTCGCCGGGTGTCACGCCGGCGGCGAGCATGCCGAAGTTCGCCAGCTCGGTGAGGTCCGACATCATGCCGACCTTGCCCTTGAACGCCGGGTCCCACAGGTCGGCCAGCTTGGTGATCGGCCGGTCCACCTTCGCCGGGTCGTACGCGATGCCGGTTATCCCGGACGCCCACGGCACGCTGAACACGTTGCCCGGGTCGAACGCCTCGGTCTTGTAGGCGGGAGCCGCGTTCGCCGCGAAGTTCGGCAGCCGGCTGTGGTCCAGCGGCGCCAGGAAGCCGGCGGAGCGGAACTGGCCGAACTGCACGCCGTTGGTGATCACCATGAGGTCGAAGCCGATGGACTGCTTCGCCGACAGCTGCGGCTGCACCTTGGCGAACCAGGGGCCCATCTCCTGGATGACCTCCTGGTAGTTCACCTGGATGCCGGTCTGCGCGGTGAACTTCTTCAGCTCCGGCCGTTCCGGGTCCATGTAGAGCGGCCAGTTGGCGAAGTCGAGCTTGTTGTTCTGCGTCTTGCCGGCCCAGAAGGTGGCGATCGTGTTCGTGTCGACGCTGGCCGCCGGGGTGCCCTTGCCCTCGACCCCGCAGGCCGCCAGGGCCGCACCGAGCGCGGAGAGGCCGCCGAGCCGCAGCGCGTCACGGCGGCCGAGCCGCCGCCGCGTCGCACCGCGCAGGAGGGAGGGTTCGGGGGTGTTGCGGGGAAACATCGGGCTCCGATCGGGGTACGGGTGCTCGGCGCTCGAGGACAACGGCGCCCGGCGTGGGATGGTCACATACCGGGGAGCGGGCCGCACGAGCACATCAAGATCCAATGGTACGGGTCACCTCGCCGCCCCGGTGACGGTCGGTGATTCACCCGCCCCGATCACCGCACTCCCGCTGTCAGAGGGCCGGGTAGTCGGTGTAGCCGCGCGGTCCCGGCGTGTAGAAGGTGCTCGGGTCGGGCGCGTTCTCGTCGGCGTCGTTCTGCCAGCGGGCCACCAGGTCGGGGTTCGCGATCACGGCGCGGCCGATCGCGACGGCGTCCGCCACGTCGTCGGCGACCAGGGTGATCGCCTCGGCGCGGGTGGTCGGCGAACCGAAACCGGTGTTCGCGACGAGCGGGGCGGCGACCGCGTGCCGGAACTTCTGCACCAGCTCACCGGCCGGGTCGGCGTGCAGCACGTCGACGAACGCCAGGCCGAGCGGGGCCAGGGCCTCGGCGAGCACCGTGTAGGTGGCGCTCAGGTCGTCCGGGTCCGTCTCCAGCGCGCCCTGGATGTTGTGCTCCGGCGAGAACCGGACGGCGGTCCGGCCCGGGCCGATCTCGCGGGCCACCGCGGTCACGACCTCGATCGCCAGGCGGGCGCGGTTGGCGGGCGTCTGCCCGTACTCGTCGGTCCGGGTGTTCGCGTGCGGCGACAGGAACTGGTGGAGGAGGTAGCCGTTGGCGCCGTGGATCTCGACGCCGTCCAGGCCGGCCTCGATCGCGTTGCGCGCGGCCGCCACGAACCCGTCGACGACGCCGCGGATCTCGTCGGCCGTCAGGGCCTCCGGCACCGGCAGCTCAGCCTTGCCACTGGCGATGCGGATCTCGCCGGGAGCGGCCAGGGCGCTCGGCGCGACGGTACGGCCGGTTTCGCTGATCTCCGGGTGCGAAATGCGGCCGCCGTGCATGATCTGCATGACGATCGTGCCGCCGGCCTCGTGCACCGCGTCGGCCACCCGCCGCCACCCGGCGACCTGCTCGGCGGTCTCGATGCCCGGCTGGCCGATCCAGGTGCGGCCTTCCCGCACCGGGTAGGTGCCCTCGGTGACGATCATGCCGAGGCTTGCGCGCTGGCGGTAGTACTCGACGAGCAGATCGCTCGGGACGCCGTCCTCGCCGGCTCGGATCCGGGTCAGCGGAGCCATCACCATGCGGTTGCGCAGCGTCATGTCACCGAGCGTTATCGGGGTAAAAAGCTTGATCGTCATGACTCTCAGTTAAATTCGAGATCGTTGCGTGTGCAAGCTTTCCGGCCGTGACGAGAGTCGCAGCCGGATCGGCCGTCCTGGTGTTCCCTTTCTTGAGTCGTCCCCGCGCGCCCGTGCCGGCCGTTGCCGGTCGACGAGCGCGCGGTGACGCGTACACGCTCAGCAGGGGTCAGACCGTGACCGGTTCGCGGTGCTCAGCCGCCGCCGGGGCCTTCGCCCGGAAGCTGATCACCGCGAGGATCAGGCCGAGCACGGTGAGGCCGACGCCGAGCCAGGCGGAGGAGAGGTAACCCCAGCCGGCGGCGATGGCGGCACCGCCGAGTGCCGCGCCGATGCTGTTGGCGATGTTGAGCGACGACTGGTTGACCGCGGCGCCCATCAGCTGGGCGCCGGGTGCGGCCTCGATGAGCAGCGCCTGCAGGGCCGGGACGATGAAGAGGCTGGCCGCGCCGGTGAGGAACGCCCCCAGGAAGAGGCCGGCCGGGTGCGCCGCGGTCAGCGCGAAGACGACGACCGAGACCAGCATGCCGGCGAAGCCGATGAACACGGTGCGGCGCAGGTTCCAGTCGGCGGCGTGACCGCCGATCGCGATGCCGGCGGTCATGCCGAGGCCCATCACGGCCATCACCCACGGGACGGTGCCGGCGGAGAGTTCGGTGATCTGGGTGGTGACCGGGGCGACGTAGCTGTTCACCGCGAAGAACCCGCTGGTCCCCACGGCCACGGTGGCGGCGGTCAGCCACACCTGCGGCGAGCGGAAGGCGCGGAGTTCGGCGCGGGGAGAGCCGCCGGGTGCGGCAGGCGGCGAGGGTACGGTCACGAGCACCGCGACAAGCGTGACAGCGAAGACCGCGGCCACCGCGAGGTAGGCCGCCCGCCAGCCGTGCGCCTGCCCGAGCGCCGTGATCAGCGGGACGCCCAGCAGGTTGGCCGCGGTCAGGCCGCCGATCACCATGGCGACGCCCTTGCCCTGGTTGCCGGGGCCGAGGATGCTCGCGGCCAGGATGCCGGCGGCACCGAAGTAGGCGCCGTGGGCCAGGGCGGCGACGAACCGGCCGGCCAGCACGAGCTCGAACGTGGGCGCCAGCGCGGACGCGGCGGTGCCGGCGACCATCAGGGCGAGCAGCCCGGCGACCAGCCGGCGGCGCGGGACGCGGGCGGTCAGGGCCGCGATGGTCGGTGCGCCGGCGACCACGCCGAGCGCGTAGATCGTGATCATCCAGCCGGCGGTGGCCACGGCGTCCGGCGCGGATCGGGCGTACTGGGTCGGCAACAGGTCCTGGGCGAGCTCGGGGAGCAGGCCCATGGCGACGAACTCGGTAAGGCCAAGCCCGAAACCGCCCAGGGAGAGGGCGAGCAGGGCCGCCCAGCGGCGGCCGGTGTTCAGTGTGTCCACGGAACCCGACTCTAGAACGTTCTAGTCGGCGTGTGTATAGAACGTTCCAGTCGTCACAACGTACGATCGCGGTCATGCAGTCAGGGGAGCGGCGCACTACGCTCGCCGACGTCGCCGCCGAGGCCGGTGTGTCCGTCGCCCTCGCGTCGATCGTGATGCGCGGCGCGGCCGGTGCCGGAGCGGCCACCCGGCAACGCGTCCTCGACGTCGCGCAACGACTCGGATACCAGCCGGACAGCCGCGCCCGCCTCCTGCGCAGCGGGCGCACCCGGCTCCTCGGCGTCGTCTTCGACGTCCGCCACCCCTTCCACAGCGACTTGCTCACCGGCTTCTACGACGCGGCCGGATCAGCGGGGTACGAGGTGACGCTCAGCGCCGTCACCCCGAGGCGCGACGAACGCACCGCCATCGCCGGGCTGCTCCAGGACCGGTGCGAGGCCCTCGTCCTGTTCAGTCCCCGCTCCCGCACCGCCGACCTGGCCACCCTGTCCGCACGGATGCCCGTCGTCGCGATGATGCGCACCATCCGCCACCGCGACGTCGACGTGGTCCGCACCGACGACGCGCGCGGCTCCGAACTCGCCGTGGACCACCTCGTCGGCCTCGGCCACCGACGCATCGCCCACGTCGACGGCGGAACGCTGCCCGGTGCCGCCGAACGCCGACACGGCTACCAGGCCGCGATGCGCCGACACGGGCTGACCGATTTCGTTCACGTCGTGCCGGGCGGTTCCGGCGAGGAGGACGGCGCTCGGGCGGCGGCCGCCCTCCGATCCGGCGCCGGGTTCGGGGGTGCTGCGCCGACGGCGGTCACCGTCTTCAACGACTTGAGCGCCGCCGGCCTGCTGGACGTGCTCCGCCGCAACGGATTCGACGTGCCCGGCGACATCAGCGTGGTGGGCTACGACGACAGCAGCTTCAGCCGGCTCTCGCACATCGATCTGACGACCGTGGCGCAGGACGTGGAGGTGCTGGCAGGGGAGGCCGTGCGGCGGGCCGTACAGCGCATCGAAAGAACCCCGGTGGAGCATCGCGAAGTAGTCATCGAGCCACGTCTCGTCGTGCGCGGGACAAGCGGCCACCACGTTTCATGACGCGGGGGGACGTGCGCGCCCGGGGTGTCCTTGCGGTTCGCCCAAGCGGTGCGCTTTCCGCCTATTTGTGCCGGTGAGAGCGTTGGGGTCGCGGAGCGTGCGGGGTGCGGGGTGTGGCGTGCGGCGACGTGCGAGATTGGCGTCTATGCGATCGGCTGGGTGTGGGGTGGATGTCCGCGCGATCGGCTGGGTGTGGGGTGGGCGTCCGCGCGATCAGCTGCGTGATGAGGGCCGGCGTGGCGTTCCCGTCTTCGGCGGCCTTGCGATCAGCGACCTTGAGCAGCCGCGATCCGCTGCGTCGGGTCCGCGTGGCCTTGTTGATCTGCTAGCGATGCGAAATCGCGGTTTCAAGCCCATGATCACAGCGATTTCGTAGCGCTAGCAGATCAACGTCTCGACCTGCGCGGCCCGTCCGGCGCCACCAAGGCTGGGGAGGGCACAGGGGAGGCGCGGAGGGGATGGACTGGCGGCGCGCGGTCGGCCCGGCCCGGGTGTGGGCGCACGGCGAACCCAGCTGCGGGATGGGGGCCACGGGAGGGCCGGGCTCGGTTATGCGTCGTTCAGGGTGCTCTGTCCGAGCGCGATCAGTGCGCCGTACTCCTCTGCACCCACGCTGATCACGGCGGAGTGGCGGAAAGCGATCACCCGCCCGTCGAGCAGGGTCAGCGGCGAATGCGCCGGGTTGGCATCGTCGCCGACGAGTACGACGCGCGGTGGGCCGGTCCGCGACGGCAACGGGCGTGACGGCGATGGGCGCGACGGCGATGGGTGCGACGGCGATGGGCGCGACGGCAACGGGCGCGACGGCAACGGGCCCGGCGCCAGTGAGCGCGGCGCCAGTGGCCGCAACGGCTTCGAGCGCGGCGCCGACGAGTGCGGCACCAGCGAGTACGGCAGCGGTAAGGGTGACGCCTGCGAGTACGGCAGCGGTAAGGGTGACGCCTGCGAGTGCGGCGGCGGTAAGGGTGACGCCTGCGAGTGCGGCGTGGGAGGCGGTGCCGCCGGTGAGTCGCCGGCGCCGGTGCAGAAGAGCGCACCCCGCCACCGCAGCCCCCCGCTCCCGGTGCTGGATGTCAGCGAGCCGCCGGAGATGTTGGTGAGGGTGTTCTCGAAGAGCAGCACCCAGCTGTCGTCACCGGCCAGCGCGGTGGTCAGGGCCCGCCATTCGTCGAGTACCGGTGTGCCGTCGTGACCGGTCCAGATCAGACGGTGGGCAATTCTTGCGGCGCCGCCGGTGGTGGTCAGTTCGGTCAGGGACTCGTCGGCGTGCGGGTGCAGCAGGGGGTGTTCGTCGGAGGTGGGCGGCGTCCAGGTGGGTGCCGGGACGGGTTGGCCGGTGCAGGCGTGGACAGAGTGCAGCGCGGATCCCGGCCAGTAACTGTAGGTGAGGAGCGTTACGTCACCACTGCGGACGGTCACGGATCGTCCGGGGACGTGGTCGATGTGCGGATCTGTCCGTGTGGCGGTGGTCGATCGCATACCCGTCCCCTCGGAATCGAACACATCCCGACGCGATTCAACGCTGATCGGTCAGACCCGTCAACCCGGGCCGCACAGGAACGCACATGGGAGAGCCGCAGATGGTCCATGCATGAACCTCGAATAAGGCATGCCTATCCTTATGCGCATGCGCGCGCTGCTCCACCTCGACGGGGTATCCGTCCGTCATGAGATCCATGACGACTTGGGTGACGCCGCGTGGGGCCCGCCCCGCCCCCGCAACGTCACGGCGAGCCTGACCGCCGGTGAGGTGGTGCTGCTGCTCGGCCCGTCCGGTTGTGGCAAGTCGACACTCACGCTTACCGTGAACGGGCTGATCCCCCAGGTCATCGGCTCGCATCTGGACGGTACGGTGACGGTCGGCGCCCACGACACGTGCGCCCACGACACGGACGCCCTCGACACGCGCGGCCTCGACACCCGGGACACCCCGGTGCCGCGGCTGGCTGCCGAGGTCGCGATGGTCTTCCAGGACCCGGACGCGCAGATCGTCACCGCCACCGTGCTGGACGAGGTCTGTTTTGGACCGGAGAACCTGCTCCTGCCGGCGGCGGAGGTCTTGGAACGGGCCGAGGAGGCGCTGCGCCGCGTCGGGCTCTGGGAACGCCGCCACGACGACCCGGCCGTCCTCTCCGGCGGCGGCCGGCAGCGGCTGGCGATCGCGTGTGCGCTCGCGCTGCGTACCCCCTTGCTCGTCCTGGATGAGCCCACCGCCAACCTGGACCCGGCGGGTGTGGAGGAGGTCTTCCGGACGCTGCGTGAGGTCACCGCGGGCCGGGACCGTGCCGTGCTGCTCGTCGAGCACAACCTGGACGCGGCGATCGACCTGGTGGACCGGGTGATCGTGCTCGATGCCGCCGGCCGGGTGGTGCTCGACGGCCCGGCCCGCCGGACTTTGGCCGAGCATGCCGGGAAGCTTGTCGAGTTGGGGGTGTGGCTTCCGGCGGCGGCTTCCGCGGCGCTGCGCCTGCGGGCCGCCGGGATCACCCTTGACCCGCTGCCGCTCACCCCGGCCGAGCTGGCGACGGCCCTGGACGCGATCACCGAACTGCCCGCGCTCCGGCAACGCGAGGCGACGCCTGCATCCCAGCAGCGCGAGGCGACGCCCGCATCCCAGCAGCGCGAGGCGACGCCTGCACCCCAGCGGCGCGGAGCGGGGCCTGCGCCCCGGCGGCGGGGAGCGAGGTCCGCGCCGGAGAGGACAGCCATCGGTGTACGGGGCCTCAGCGTCACCCGAGGCTCGGCGCGAGTGCTGGCGGACGTGGATCTGGACATCGGCGCCGGTGAGTTCGTGGCGGTCGTCGGGCCCAACGGCGCCGGCAAGACCACCCTGGCGCAGGCGCTGGCCGGCGTCATCACGACCCGGCGTGGCGCGGTCACGGTGGACGGGCTGGACCCGGTCACCGCGGATCCGCGAATGCTCGCCGAACGGGTCGGTTTCGTCTTCCAGAACCCGGAGCACCAGTTCATCACGAGCCGGGTCGAGGACGAGCTGGGGTACGGGCTGCGCGTCCGCAAGCTACCGGACGACCGGGTAGCGGCCCGGGTCGGTGATCTGCTGGACCGGCTGGGGCTGCGCGAACTCCGTACCGTGCATCCGTTCCTGCTCTCTGGCGGGCAGAAACGGCGGCTCTCCGTGGGTGCCGCCCTCGTCACCCGCCCGCATGTGCTGGTCCTGGACGAACCGACGTTCGGCCAGGACGCCGAACGCGCCGCCGAACTGCTCGCCCTGCTCGACGGCCTGCACTCGGACGGCACCACGGTCGTGGTGGTCAGTCACGACATGACCCTGGTCGCCGAGCACGCCACCCGGGTCGTCGTGCTCGGTGCCGGCCGGGTGATCGGCGACGGCACCCCCGACGAGATCTACGCCGACGCGGACCTGCTGGCCGCCGCCGACCTGCGCCCGCCGCCGCTTGCCCGGGCGGCCCGTGCCCTGGTCAACCACCCGGGCTGGCACGGGTTGACCCGCCTCGCCGACCTGCCCGCCCTGGCGCCGGCACCGTGAGCGTCCTGTCGTTGCGCACCTACAACCCGGTGGTGAAGGTGCTCGCCCCGGTTCCCGCCATGATCGTCTCGATCGGTTCCCGGGACCTGTGGACGCCGGCCCTGTTCGGCGCCGTCGCGCTCGTCATGCTCCTCGTGTCCGGCGGGCTGCGTGGCCGTACCCTGCTCGCGGTCCTTTTCGGCCCGGTCCTGCTGGTGGCGGTGATGACCGTGTCGTTCGGCGTGTGGACCGACCCGGCGCGCGTCGACCACACCATCGCGCTGGCCACGCTGGGCCCGTTCACCCTCTGGTCCGGCGCCCTGGAGATCGGCCTCGCCACCGGGCTGCGGGTCGCCTCGGTCGTGCTGCTCGCCCTGCTCGCCGGTCTCACCACGGACGGCCCCGACCTGGTCCGCTCGATGATCAGTCACCTGCGGATGCCGTACCGGATCGGCTACGCCGGCTTCGCCGCGATCCGCTTCGTGCCCCGGTTCCGGTCCGATCTGGAGATCATCCGGCTGGCACATCGGGTACGGGGTGTCGACGGCGGCCGCGGGCCCCTCGCCACGGGCCGGCGGTACTCGGGCTACGCCGTACCCCTGCTGGCCGGGGCGATCCGGCACGGTGACCGGGTCTCGCTGGCCATGGAGGCACGGGGTTTCGGCGCGCACCGCACCCGGACCGAACGCCGCCACGTCCCGCTGCGCGCCCGCGACGCGGTGCTCGCCACCTGGCTGCTCGCCCTCTGCTACCTCGTCCCTCACCTGTCTGGAGCTCTGTAGATGAAGAGACTCACCACCCGCTTCCTGATGGCGTGCGCGGCGATCGGCGCGGCCACCGGCGTGCTCCTGCTGCCCGCGAACTTCGCCTCCTTCGCGATTTCCGCCGCGGTGCCGCTCGCGTACGCCGCGATGGTCGGCGTCTGGCTGATCGGCCCGGTCGTCGCGCTCGCCGTGCTGCGCCGGCCCGGTGCCGCCCTGCTCACCATGCTGATCGCCGGCATCATCAACATCCCGACGCCGGCCGGCCCGTCCGCGATCGTCACGAACCTCATGGTCGGCGTGGCGATGGAACTCGGTTTCCTGGTCACCCGCTACCGGATCTGGCGGCCGTGGCTGTTCTACGTGACGGCGCTGGTGTTCGAGGTGGTCTACGCGGCCTCGGCGTACGCCTATTTCAACATCGATGACATGGCAGCCGCCGGCAAGACGTTCTTCTTCGCCCTGATGGCGGTCAGCGCGGTCGGCTTCACCTGGCTCGGCCTGCTGATCGCCGGCCGGGTGACGGCGACCGGTGTGGCGCGGGGCATCGCACCGGGTACCCGGCCGGTCGCGCCGCCGCCCGCACCCGTCGAGAGCTGACTCTGGCGGGACAGCCCTGATCGGACGGTCGGGATACGATGGGTACGGGTGGCGCGCCCGCCCGAGCCCGGTCAGCAGCACGCCCGTCCACGAGGTCGGTGGCGTCGCGAGACGGCCAAGAGTCACCGACTCAGCGCGTTCCTTGAGTCACCGTGCTTGTGAGGGACGTGATGAGGATGTTCGAGAGGTTCACCGACCGGGCACGACGGGTGGTCGTCCTGGCGCAGGAAGAAGCCAGGCTGCTCAACCACAACTACATCGGCACCGAGCACCTGCTGCTGGGCCTGGTCCGCGAGGGCGAGGGCATCGCCGCACGCGCCATGGACAGCCTGGGGATCACGCTGGAGCGGGTCCGCCAGCACGTCGAGGAGATCATCGGCCAGGGGCAGCAGGCGCCGAGCGGGCACATCCCGTTCACGCCGCGCGCCAAGAAGGTGCTCGAGGTTTCGCTGCGTGAGGCGTTGCAACTCGGGCACAACTACATCGGCACCGAGCACATCCTGCTGGGCCTGCTCCGCGAGGGCGAGGGCGTCGCCGTGCAGGTGCTGCGCCGGCTCCAGCCCGACACCAATCTGATCCGCCAGCGCGTGATCCAGCTGCTCTCCGGCCACCCCTCGACCGGCTCGGCACCGGTGGCCGCGCCGGCGTCGGCGTCGTCGCCGCTGCTCGACCAGTTCGGCCGCAACCTGACGCAGGCCGCCCGCGAGGGCAAGCTCGACCCGGTCATCGGCCGGGAGAAAGAGATCGAGCGGGTCATGCAGGTGCTGTCGCGCCGCACCAAGAACAACCCGGTGCTGATCGGCGAGCCCGGTGTCGGCAAGACCGCCGTCGTCGAGGGCCTGTCGCAGTCCATCGTCAAGGGTGACGTGCCCGAGACGCTGAAGGACAAGCAGCTCTACACGCTGGACCTGGGTGCCCTGGTGGCCGGCTCGCGGTACCGCGGTGACTTCGAGGAGCGCCTGAAGAAGGTGCTCAAGGAGATCCGCACGCGCGGCGACATCATCCTGTTCATCGACGAGATCCACACCCTGGTCGGCGCGGGTGCCGCCGAGGGTGCCATCGACGCCGCCTCGATCCTCAAGCCGATGCTGGCCCGCGGCGAGTTGCAGACGGTCGGCGCGACGACCAGCGACGAGTACCGGAAGAACGTCGAGAAGGACAAGGCCCTGGAACGCCGCTTCCAGCCCATCGTGGTCGGCGAGCCGTCGCTGGCGCACACCATCGAGATTCTCAAAGGGCTGCGCGAGCGGTACGAGACGCATCACGGCATCACCATCACCGACAGCGCGCTGGTGGCCGCGGCGACGCTTGCCGACCGGTACATCTCGGACCGGTTCCTGCCGGACAAGGCGATCGACCTGATCGACGAGGCCGGCGCCCGGATGCGCATCCAGCGGATGACGAGCACCGAGTCCGGCACCGACGTCGGCGAGGAACAGATCGCCGAGGTCCTGGGCAACTGGACAGGCATCCCGGTGCACAAGCTCACCGAGGAGGAGACGACCCGGCTGCTGCGCATGGAGGACGAGCTGCACAAGCGGGTCATCGGCCAGGACGACCCGGTGCAGGCGGTGTCCCGGGCGATCCGGCGCACCCGGGCCGGCCTCAAGGACCCGAAGCGGCCGTCCGGCTCGTTCATCTTCGCCGGCCCGTCCGGCGTCGGCAAGACCGAGCTGTCCCGGGCCCTCGCCGAGTTCCTGTTCGGCTCCGAGGACGCGCTGATCCAGCTCGACATGTCCGAGTTCCACGACCGGTACACGGTGTCCCGCCTCGTCGGTGCCCCGCCCGGCTACGTCGGCTATGACGAGGGCGGTCAGCTGACCGAGAAGGTGCGGCGCAAGCCGTTCTCGGTGGTGCTGTTCGACGAGATCGAGAAAGCTCACCCGGACGTCTTCAACACGCTGCTGCAGATCCTGGAGGACGGTCGTCTGACCGACGGCCAGGGCCGCATCGTCGACTTCAAGAACACGGTCATCATCCTGACCACCAACCTGGGCACCCGTGACGCGACGAAAGCGGTCACGATCGGTTTCCAGACGTCCGAGGGCTCCGCCGGCACCTACGAGCGGATGAAGATCAAGGTCAACGACGAGCTGAAGCAGCACTTCCGCCCCGAGTTCCTGAACCGCATCGACGACACCATCGTCTTCCACCAGCTCCGCGAGGACGAGTTGCTCCAGATCGTCGACATCTTCACCGCCCGCATCGCCGCCCAGCTGAAGAACAAGGACATGGACCTCACCCTCACCGCCGGCGCCCGCAAACACCTGGCGTCCCAGGGCTTCGACGCGGTCCTGGGCGCCCGCCCCCTGCGCCGCACCATTCAGCGCGAGCTGGAGGACACCCTGTCCGAGCGGATCCTCTTCAACGAGCTGCGCCCGGGCCAGCACATCCTCGTCGACTGCGAGGACGACCACCTGACCTTCCAGAGCACCGACCGCCAGGTGGCCGCCGCCTGACGGGTCCACACCATCGAGACGGTGCGTGACCTCTTACGTGCCGGGCCGGCCCTCTCGGCGCCGCTCACCGATTTCCCAGGCCAGGACATACTGCCTGATCATCCGGGCCACATCCTCCGGGGTGTCGAAGGTGAGGATCAGGTGCTGCCCGGGGTCGCCGTGCGGAGCCGTACGCACCGTGTGCACCACACTGTCCAACCGCGCCTCCCCGGTGCCCAGCCACACCGTGGCCCGTACTTGATCGCCGGGGTTCACCGGCAGCGGCTCATCGATCCAGCAGCGCAGACCGCTCTCACTGATGTCCATGAGCACCCCCTCGGCTGTCTGCCCGGCCGAGGGGGTGTCCAGCCGGACCAGTGCACCGGCCCCGCCCCGCACGAACTGCCTGCGATTGTCGTGCCGGGCAGGCGCTACGGGGACGACGGTCCATCGGTACGGCGCCCCGTCCGACACCGCGATCAACCGGCAGGGCACTACGACCCGGGTACGAGGCGGAGCCCAGAAGATCTCGAACTCGTGGCCCGGCTCCAGTCCGGCCGGGCCGGTGGTCTCCAACGGGGCGGTTATGGTCAGGACATCCCCGTCGACCGCTTCCAGCCGTGAGCGGAAGTTGACGCCTTCACCCAGTACGAGGAAGACGGGCGTGCCGGGCTCCGGAAGCTCGACCCCCGTCAACTCGGAGAGACCTTCGCCCATCACATACCTCCCGTGGCTGTTCGCATGCCGGTCGGACGCCCGGCAAGACGACTGCGCATCGCCCGGTGCGGGCGGATCAACGGCGGTGGTCTCGCCATCTAAGTGCGATTTTGGCTCAGGTGGAACGGCTGCGGGGTCGAACTGACAGGTGAGGCATGTAGAGGCCGACGAGAGGAACCGATGGCTGAGCGGAACCTGGATTCGGAGCCCTCCGCGCCGGCGGCGTCCTACGAGTTGCAGGAACCGACGCTGGCGACGGCCCGGACCGCGCTGGAAGGCTTCTTCGGGGCACACACCGACGACCTCTGGCTCACGTTGCTGTTCGACGCCGGTCTGACCGGCGAGGAGACCGGCACCAAGGCCTTGCACCGGCTGATCGCGGTCATGCAGGTCGGCCATCCGATCGCGCGCCTGTGTGCCCGTAGCCTCGCGGTCCGGGTGGCGGTCTACGACCGTCTCGTCGCCACGGGAAGAAAGGGAGACGACGCGTGAGCCACGGTGGTCAAGAACCCGCTGCGGTCCCTGACCGTTACGAGATCCTGGCGGCCATCGACCTGGACGATCCCGAGTTGCGCCGTCACCTGGACCGTGTCGCCGCACGCACCGCCGAACGCCTGGGGCAGCCCATCGCCCTGGTCAGCATGGTGCTCGACACGGCGCAGGTCTTCCCCGGCTCGTACGGACTGACCGGATGGCTCGCCGAGATGGCCGGCACCCCCATCGAGTGGTCCTTCTGCGTCAACGCCGTCAGGACTGGCGCTGCCTATGTCGTGCCGGACGCCACCGCCGACGCCGAGCAGGCGGACAACCCGCTGGTGACCGTGGACGGTGTGCGCAGTTACGCCGGTGTTCCGATCGTCATCGACGGCGCCGTCCTCGGAGCGCACTGCGTACTCGGCCGCGACTCGCACGACTTCACCGACGCCGACCTGGCCGAGTTGCGCCGCAGCGCCGAAGAGATCAGTGAACTGCTCCAATCGTATCGATTGTCTCGAGGGCACGCCGAAGGCTGATCCGCGCGGGCCGGACAGGAGGAAGATCTCGGCGATTTCAGCGGGATGGCGGCGTCAGTGGGATGGCGACTCCTGACCGGCCAGGACTATCAGCTCGCCGGCGGCCATGCCCAGGGTGCCGCTGCGTCCGTCGAGCTGGACCCGATAGGCGACCGGTGGGCCCGCCGCACCCCAGACCGCGCCGGTGATCGTGCCGGTCCGGCTCTGGTGCGGGCCGGCCAGCAGCCGGACCCGGGTGCCCGGCGCGTGACCGTCATCAGCGACCATCAGGACGGCGTCGAGGATCTGCCGCACCCCTTCGGCGGGCAGGCGGATCCGCTGTTCCGGCGCGGCGGCGGCCGATGCGAGCACCCGTGCCAGCCAGTCCGAGAGCTGCCCGGTGCCATCCGGGCTTGGGGCCGGCGGGGGCGAGGGGGCTGCCAGACAGGACAGCTCGGACGCGACCCGTCGCAGGTGGGGGAACAGGTCCGCGGGGCTGCCCTCCACCAGGGACCGGGCTTCCCGGTCGAGCAGGGCGCACTCCATGTCGAGGGCGGTCTCCTCGCCCATCTCGGCGATCCAGGCCAGGTCGCCCGGCTCGGGCACCAGGCCGGGGGACTCGACGGCCACCGCGAGGTAGAGCACGGTGAGCAGCTCGGCGCGGCCGTCGCCGTCGTAGAGCCGGCCGACGCCGCTGCCGGGCCGGCCGTGGCAGGGCGGGAAGCGCTCCACCAGGTGCTGGGCGCGGCCCTCCGGGAGCACCGCGGCGCGCCGGCTGTCGGCCAGCCGCTCGGCGAACGTGCGGTGGCGGCGTCGCTCGCTGACGTCGCGCAGGGCTTCGCCGGGGTAGAGGGTGCGGCCGTGGGACGCGATCGACTCGCCTGGTTGCAGGCCCAGCTCGGCGATGACGCGGGCGGCCACCGAGTAGGGGACGCCGGTGCGGGCGGCCTGCTCCCGGATGGCCCGTTTGCGCGCGCGGCCGGGCCGTGGGTTGCGTCGACGGGGATGAGTGTCGTTCATGGTCGCCTCCGAAGCAGGCCCACGCCCTGCAAGAGACGGCGGTGAGCCACCACGCTGAGTCGAAGACCCCTGGCCCGGGAGGAGGGCCAGGCGTGGGCGGCCGTCCGGAGGCTCAGGCGGGCGCACCGCCTGCGGTCGACTATATCGCCCGGACACCGCCGAATGCCCGCCCGGACATGAGCCGATTCACGCGGGATCGGCGGGGGCGACGGCGTGACCGATCCGGCCCGTCAACGACCGGTTCGTCAGCACCGCCGTGCTGTCGACGAACTGATCGATCGCCCCGGTCAGCGGCAGGCCGCGTACCGCCGGATCGGTGATCCCCTCGACCAGCGCCGCCGCGAACCGTCCCGCCATCAGCACCCGGTACGGCCGGTTGTGATAGGCGCGCACCCGCGGGTCGACGGGCGGTGTCAGGCCGAGGTCGTTGTGCCGGCGCGCGACCATCTCGTACGCCCTGACCAGGTGATCCGGGGAAGCGGACAGGGCGCCGCGCAGGACCGGCCCCAGGTCGCCGGCTTCGGGCAGGCGGGCGAACGCGGTGCCCAGCCACTTGGCGTACGGCGGATAGCGCCGCCCCATCAGCAGACACAACCGCATCAGGTCGCGGACCAGCCGGGCCGCCACCACGGCCGCGCCGAGGTCGTCGCCGGTCTCGGCGCAGCGGCCGACGAACGATTCCTCCTCGCCGATCCGGGCCCACTTGCAGGCGAGCACGTACCGCCACAGATCGTCGGGGTACCAGGCCAGTGCGGTCCGGACCGGGTGCAGCAGGCCGAGGCCGTCGTGGTGGACGGCACCTCGGAACCGGCGCCGAGCAGGGCAGCCGAGTGCCGTACGCCGGGGAAGTGCTCTGCCAGCAGGGGCCGGACGGCGTCCGTGTAGAGCCGCCGGGACAACTCCGCACCGGGAACGAAGTGAGCCATCCGGGCATGATCCACGATCCTGACTGTGTTCTGCTGTGGGGAAATGGGGGGCACGGTGTCGGGGTTCGGTACTCACCTGCGGGGTCTGCGGCAGGCCGCCGGGCTGACGATGGAGCAGCTGGCCGAGTCGTCGGGGATCAGCGCCCGCGCGATAAGTGACATGGAGCGCGGGCACAGCCGGGCACCGCAGGCGCGCACGCTGGCGGCGCTGGCGACCGGGCTGCAGCTCGGCGACGAGCAGGTCGCCGCGCTGCGGGAGGCGGCGTACGGGCAGCGGACGAGCAGCGCCGGCCGGCCACGGATCTGTGAGCTTCCCCGGCCGGTGGGTGACTTCGTCGGGCGTACACCTGAATTGATGCTGGTGAAACAGCTGGCCGGCGGCGAGCCGGACCGGCCCGCGCCGGTCGTTGTCGTGCACGGGCAGGCCGGGCTGGGCAAGACCACGCTTGCCGTCCGGATCGCCGAGGAACTGGCCGGCAGTTTCCCGGGTGGCCGCTTCTACCTGGATCTGCGGGGCACCGACCCGGAACCGCTGGAGGTGGGTGAGGCGCTGCTGCGGCTGCTGCGCGCGCTGGACGTGAGCCCGCGCCGGATCGCCGAGACCGACGAGGAACGGTCCAGCCAGTTGCGCGCGGTGCTGCGGGACCGGCGTTGCCTGCTGGTGCTCGACAACGCGGGCAGTGAGGCGCAGGTGCGGCCGCTGCTGCCGGCGTCGGGCGCCGGGATGACGGTGGTCACCAGCCGGCGCGTGCTGGGCGGGCTGGAGGGGGTGCTGCGGATCGCGCTGGAGCCGCTGGCGCCGGCCGAGTCGGCCACGCTGCTGCGGGCCATCGCCGAGCAGGCCGCGGTGCCGGACGCCGGGCAGGCCGTGGACGACGTGGCCCGGCTCTGCGGGCACCTGCCGCTGGCGTTGCGGATCGCCGGCACCCGGCTCGCCACCCGTCCGGCGTGGACGGCCGAGCACCTGCGGAACCGGCTCGCCGACGCGGACCGGCGGCTTGCCGTGCTGGCGACCGGCGACCTGGGGGTGGGCGCGGCGTTCGCGTTGTCGCACGCCCAGTTGTCGGTCGGCGCGCGCGAACTGTTCCGCCGGCTCGCGCACGTGCCGGGTGTCGACTTCGGTGCCCCGGTCGCGGCGGTGCTCACCGGTACCGGCCTGGCCGAGGTCACCGACGGGCTGGAGGAGCTGGTCGAGCTGGGGCTGCTGCAGCTGGAGGGCTTCGACCGGTACCGGTTCCACGACCTGATCCGGCTCTTCGCCGAGCAGCGGCTGCGTTCCGAGGAGGCGGCCGGGACCCGGGCCACCACCGAGCGCCGGATGACGCGCTGGCTGCTGGAGACGGCGATCGTGGCGGGCCGCTGGTTCGAACCGGCCTACGGCAGCCTGCCGGCGGACTGGGCCGGCCTGGTCCCGCTGGCCACCCTGGACGAGGCCGGCGACTGGCTGCTGGAGGAGACCGGCAACTGGATGGGGGCGCTGCGGGCGGCCGCGGCGGACGGCCAGGACCAGCTGGTCGTGGACCTGGCCGAGGCGCTGCACTGGTATTCCGACCGAACCGCGCGGCACGCGCACTGGTACGACGTCTACCGCCTGTCCCGGGAGGCGGCCGCCCGGCTGCCGGACCGGCACCAGGAGGTCACCCACATCAACTATCTGGCCTGGGCCGCCACGCACTGCGCGCGCCGGCCGGACGAGGGCGCCGACATCGCGATGGAGGGCTACCGGCTGGCGGTGGAACTCGGCGACGTCAAGGAGCAGGCGTGGGCGTTGCGGTACGCCGGTGACTCGTGGCGCAACGGCGGGGAGGCGGGGCGGGCGCTCGACGCCTACCTGCGGGCTACCACACTGGCCGACGCGGCGGGCGATCATGACGGGTACGTGCAGACCCGCTCCGCCATCGCGATGATCCTGAACATTCTCGGCCGCCCGGACGAGGCGATGGCCGAGTGCGAGGCGGCGCTGCGCGAGATCGACGCCCGGCCGGTCGCGCCGCGGCCGGCCCTGAGCGCCCGCACCTCGGCACGGTCCGCCCTGGCGCGGGCGCTGGCGGACGCCGGCCGCTGGCCGGAGGCGCTGCGGGTGGCCGAGCAGGCGATGCCGATGGCGGCCGAGTTCGGGTACGCCGGCTTCCTCGGCCAGCTGCACCTCACGATGGGCCGGGCGCGGGCCGCGCTGGGTCTGGCCGAACGGGCCCGCCCGGACCTGGCGCGGGCGGTGGAGCTGCTGGAGGCGGGTTCGTTCCGCGGCGACGAGGAGCTGGCCCAGGCGGCGCTGCGCGCCCTCGACGCCGGCTGATCAGGGGCAGGTCAGCCCGCCTTCAGCAGCGTCAAGGGCAGGTCAGTCCGCCTTCAGCAGCGCGGGCAGCGAGGCCATCGTGCTGAAGATGTGCGTGGCACCGGCGTCGAGCAGCACCTGCGGCTCGTGGTGGGCGAGGCTGTCGGGCGGGCAGTACCCGTAGACGACCGCACCCGCGGCGACCCCGGCACGCACCCCGGCCGGGGTGTCCTCGATGACCGCGGCGCGGGCCGGGTCGACGCCGAGGGCGGCCGCGGCGGCGAGGTAGACGTCCGGGGCGGGCTTGCTGCGCGGCATCTCCATGCCGCTGAAGATCTTGCCGGCGAAGACGCCGTCCAGGCCGACCTTGGTGAGCTGCAGCTCGATCTTGGGGCGGTCCGCGCCACTCGCGCACGCCACCCGCCCGTCGAAGATCCGGTCGATCTCGTGGACGGCGGCGACCGCACCGGGGATCGGTTCCAGGCTGAGCTCGAGGGCCTCGTTGCGGCGGCGGCGGAACTCGCCGATCCATGCGTCGGTGACCGCGAACCCGGTGTGCGCCTCGATCACCCCGACCTCGTCGGCGAGCGCGCGGCCGACGAAGAGCTGGAAGCACTCGGCCGCGCTCACCATCCACCCGAGTTCGTGCAGCATCGCGCGGAGCACACCATTGGTGATCCGCTCCGAGTCGACGAGCACCCCGTCACAGTCGAAGAGCACGGCATCCATGCCGCCGACCCTAATCGTCCTGGCGGCGGCGGTCCTCGCTGCCACCCGCGGCTGCGACGAGGGCCACGTCCGGCCCGGCCCGGTCCGGCGCCGGAGGCATCCGAGCAGTCATCCGACGGATGGCGGCGGCCGGTGGAGCGGGCAGGTTGGGTGCCGTAGCCGGTGCGGGACCGCCGCACCACGACACGAGGAGCCAGTCATGCCCTACATCACCACGGACGACGGCACCGAGATCTTCTACAAGGACTGGGGGAGCGGCCAGCCGGTCGTCTTCAGCCACGGCTGGCCGCTGAGCAGCGACGCGTGGGACGTCGAGATGAAGCTCGCCGCCGACAACGGGTTCCGGGCGATCGCCCACGACCGTCGCGGTCACGGCCGGTCCACGCCCACGTGGTACGGCAACGACATGGACACGTACGCCGCCGATCTGGACGCCCTGGTCCGCGCGCTGGACCTGCGCGACATCATCCTGGTCGGGCACTCCACCGGCGGTGGCGAAGTGGTGCGGTTCGCGGCCCGGCACGGGGTGGGCCGCGTCGCCAAGATCGCCACCGCCGGTGCGGTTCCGCCGATCATGGTGAAGTCGGAGACGAACCCGGAGGGCACGCCGATCGAGGCCTTCGACGCGATCCGGGACGCGGTCCTCGCCGACCGCTCGCAGTTCTTCCAGGACCTGTCGGCCCAGTTCTTCGGCACCAACCGGCCCGGCTCGACGATCTCGCAGGGTCAGCGCGACCAGTTCTGGCGCCTCGGCATGCAGGCCGGCTTCGCCGCCGTCTACGACTGCGTCAAGCAGTTCTCCGAGACCGACTTCACCGAGGACCTGCGCAAGATCGACGTCCCGATGTTCATCGCGCACGGCGGCGACGACCAGATCGTGCCGATCGCGGCGGCCGCTGAGAAGAGCATCAAGCTGGTCAAGGACGGGACCCTCAAGGTGTACGAGGGTGCGCCGCACGGCATCGCCGGGTCGTACCAGCAGGAGCTCGACAAGGACCTCCTGGAGTTCTGGAAGAGCTGACCGGCGCCCGGACCGGTGCTCGTCCGTTGATCCTGGTGTGAAGCTGGGTATGACGGACGGGCGCCTGGTGGCGTGGGACCGGGGGACCGGTGCGTGGGTGGTCGTCGGCGACGATCTGCTGACCTTCCTCGCGGACGGGCCGGCCGCGATCCGGGAAGCGCGGGAGCGTTTCGCTGACCCGTACCGCATCGAGGTCGCCGGCGGACCCGCCGGCCTGCCGCTGACGCCCGCCTCGCTGCGCTGTTTCGGGCTCTGGGAAGCGCACCTGATCAACGGTGCGAGAGGGCTTGTCGCGGAGTTCGGTCCGGCCCGGCTGCGCCGGCTGGCAACCGTTTTCGAGAAGCTCACCGGCACGGTGCTGCCGCCGATGCGGCCGAAGCCGAACTACTATCGCGACCCGCAGTTCTACGTCGGCAACCATCGCGCGATGCAGGCCGGCGGGGAGACCGTGCCGTGGCCGTCGTTCGCCCGGGTGCTCGACTTCGAACTCGAACTCGGCGTGCTCGTCGCGCGGCCGGTGAAGGACTGCGACGCCGCCGGGGGACGCGCCGCGATCGGCGGCTTCGTGATCCTCAACGATTGGACGGCACGGGACGTCCAGTGGGACGACACCCGGCGGGGCACGTTCGGCGGGGTGGTCAAGGCGAAGACGTTCGCAAACTCGATGTCGCCGGTCGTGGTGACGGCGGACGAGGTGCTGCCACGCTGGCGCGAACTCACCGGACGCGTGACGGTGAACGGCGAGACGTGGGCGCGGGGCACGACGGCGGATCCGATGTACGACCTGGGTGCGGTGGTCGCCTACGCCGCCCGCGGCGAGTGGCTGCGCCCCGGCGATGTCCTCTCCAGCGGCACCCTGCCCGGCCTGTGCGGCCTGGAGATGCGACGCTTCCCGCAGCCCGGCGACGAGATCCGCCTGGAACTGGACCTGGCCGGCGACGACGACCCGGTCACGCTGACGAACATCCTCGGCCGGCCGATGTCCGAGAGCCGGTCAGTTTTCGAGAAGCATCGGCCACGCCCGGAGCCCTAGCGTGATCGGTATGAACAAGCTGATCCGGCAGACCCACCGCTACCTGGCCGTCGCCTTCACGGTGACCGTCGTCATCACGACCGTGGCGCTCGCGCAGAAGGACCCGATGCTCTGGGTCTCCTACCTGCCGCTCCTCCCTCTCGCCCTGCTCTTCTTCTCCGGCATCTACCTCTTCGTCCTGCCCTACCGCACGAGGCGCCGCGCCCGCCAGGCGTAGGCCTTTCTCTCGGGGTAGGCCAGCTTCCGGCACGACACTCGGGTAATCGGATGGCTACCCTGCGGTAACGAACCTGGGTACGGTGGCGGGACGACGAGGGTCAAGGAGGGCATGCCCATGGCCACGACGCACGTCTCCGAGAAACAGGCGCGGCAGACCGCCGAGGCGGCCCGCGAATCCGAGTGGCGCAAACCCAGCTTCGGCAAGGAACTGTTCCTCGGCCGGCTCCGGCTCGACCTGATCGATCCACGGCCCGAGCAGGAACCCCGCCCCGACGCCGACCGGTTCCTGGCGGAGCTGGGTGCCTTCCTGCGCACCTCGGTGGACGGGCAGCAGATCGAACGCGACGCGCGCATCCCCGACGAGGTGTTCCACGGCCTCGCCCGCCTCGGCGCCTTCGGCATGAAGATCGACCGGGAGTACGGCGGGCTGGGCCTGTCGAACCTGCACTACTGCAAGGCGCTCACGCTCGTCGGCTCGGTGAACGCCGCGCTCGGTGCCCTGCTCTCCGCACACCAGTCGATCGGCGTGCCGCAGCCGCTGAAACTGTTCGGCACCGACGAGCAGAAGAAGCGCTTCCTGCCCCGGCTCGCCGCCGGTGAGGTGTCGGCGTTCCTGCTCACCGAACCCGACGTCGGCTCCGACCCGGCTCGCCTGGGCACCGTCGCCGAACCCGTCGACGGCGGTTTCCGGCTCAACGGCGTCAAACTGTGGGCCACCAACGGCACCGTGGCCACCCTGCTCGTGGTGATGGCGCGGGTGCCGGAGAAAGGCATCACCGCCTTCGTGGTCGACGGCGACGCGCCGGGGATCACGGTGGAGCGCCGCAACGCCTTCCTCGGCCTGCGCGGCCTGGAAAACAGCGTCACCCGGTTCCACGACGTGTTCGTACCCGCCGACAACGTGATCGGCGGCCTCGGCAAAGGCCTCCGGATCGCGCTGACCACCCTGAACACCGGCCGGCTGTCGTTGCCCGCGATGTGCGTCGGCGGCGGCAAACGGGCCGTGGCGATCGCGCGCGAATGGTCCGCCGAACGCGTCCAGTGGGGACGTCCGGTCGCCGAGCACGAAGCGGTCGCCAAGAAGATCGGCTTCATCGCCGCCACCACGTACGCGATGGAAGCGATGCTCGACCTTTCCTGCCTGATCGCCGACGACTCCCGCAACGACATCCGGATCGAGGCCGCGCTCGTCAAACTCTTCGCCAGCGAGATGGCCTGGCAGGTCGCCGACGAGCTCATCCAGATCCGCGGCGGCCGGGGCTACGAGACGAACGACTCCCTGGCGGCCCGCGGCGAACGCACCGCCGAGGCCGAACAGATCCTCCGCGACCTGCGCATCAACCGCATCTTCGAAGGCTCCACCGAGATCATGCACCTGCTTATCGCGCGAGAGGCCGTCGACGCCCACCTCGCCGTCGCGGGCGACATCATCGACCCCGAAGCCACGCTGGGGCGCAAGGCGCGGGCGGGGGCGCGGGCCGGCGCGTTCTACGCACGCTGGCTGCCGACCCTGGCGGTCGGTCAAGGTCAGAACCCGGCGGGGTACGGGCAGTTCGGCCCCCTCGCCGCCCATCTGCGGTACGTGGAACGCGCGTCGCGCCGGCTCGCCCGGTCCACCTTCTACGCGATGTCCCGCTGGCAGGGAAAGCTGGAGCGCAAACAGGGCTTCCTCGGCCGGGTCGTCGACATCGGCGCCGAACTCTTCGCGATGTCCGCGGTGTGCGTCCGGGCCCGGGCCGAAGCAGACTCCCACCCCGAGGGCCGCGAACTGGCCGACCTCTTCTGCCGGCAGTCCCGGCTGCGCGCGGAAGCCCTGTTCGCCGCGCTCTGGGACAACACCGACCACCTCGACGTGAAGGCGGCATCCCGGGTGGTCGGCGGCCGGTACGCCTTCCTCGAGGAAGGCGTCGTCGCCCCCGCCGCAGACGGCCGAGCCTGGGTCGCGTCCTGGCAACCCGGCCCGTCGGACTCCGACGACGTCCGCCGCCGCATCCCACCGCCGTCGTGACGCCGGCATCCCTGGCCGGGCTCCGTGCCCGTCAGGCCGGCACCGCTACGGGCGGCTGCTCGCTGTCGCCGGCCGTCGCCCCGGCTTTGCGGTCGGCGTGCACCGCGCCGGCCAGGCACAGGGCGATGCCGGCGGCGAGCCAGCCGAGCAGGACGGCGGCGTGCGGCCATGCGCCCGCGCCGTCGAAGAAGGACACCGACCGCAGCAGGGAGCCGGCGGCGCCCGGCGGCAGGAACTGGCCGAATGTGCCGGACCAGCCGGGCAGCATCTCCGGTGCGGTCGCCACGCCGGCGAGCGGGTTGCCGAGCAGCATCATCGTCGCGGCGCCGAGGCCCAGGCCGGCCGGTCCGAGCAGCGATTCGAGGCCGAGCAGGGTGAGGGAGATCGCGGCGGTGCCGAGGGCCAGCACGCCGGCGTTGGCGAGGTAGTCGCCGCTGAGCGTACCCAGCCAGAACTGCAGGATCGCGGCCATGGACAGGGCCCCGGTGACGGCGAAGGTGAGTGCGCCGGTGACGCGGCGGCCGGTACCGGTGATCCGCAGCGTCAGCAGGCCCGCGGCAGCGATCCCGCCCAGCACGATCGGCAGGGCCGCGGCGGCGAGCCCGGCGCCGCGCGGGTCGTCGGCCGGCGCGGCGACCACGTCGATCACCGGCACGGTCCCGGCCGGGCCGCCCGCGCCGGTCGCAGGGGCGGCAGGGGGCTGCGCGGCGGCCCCGGGAGCAACAGCGGCGGGGGAGTTCGCCAGGGCTGTCGCGATGCCCTGCAGAGTCTGAGCGATCACCGGGCTGGCGGCGGAGGCGGTGAGCACGCGCGGCGTACCGGTGCTCAGGTCGACGGCGCCGTAGACCTCGCGGTCCCGGATCGCGGCCTCGGCCTCGGCGGTGCCGGCCACGGGCGTCACGTCGAAGGCGCCCGGCTGCCGCTGCTCCAGGGCGGCGGCGACCTGGCTGGTGGCCGCGGCCGGGCCGGCCACGGCGATCGGCACGCCGTGCACCGACGAGCGGACGGCCGGCCAGGCGAACGCGGTCAGCAGCACACTGATCACCACGGTGAGCAGGGCGGCGAGCGCGGCCACGTGCGACCACGGTGAAGGTTTGGTTTGCATCTCGACTCCCAAGAGAACGTTCATTCGTTTTACACGACCGTAGGATCCGCACGACGCGGTTGTCAAGAACGAGCGTTCGTTTTAGCGTGGAGCGCATGCCGAGAATGACTGACGACGACCGAGCCGGACGCCGGGCCGCGATCATGGCGGCCGCCGCCGGCTGTTTCGCCGCCGACGGGTTCCACACCACCTCGATGGCCGACATCATCCGGGCGTCGGGCCTCTCCGCCGGTGCCGTCTACAGCTACTTCCGCAGCAAGGAGGAACTGATCACCGCGGTGGCCGGGTTGCCGCTGGCCAACGCGGAGGCCGTCTTCGCCGCCCTGCCCGCCGACGACGCCGCACCGTCACCGGCCGAGGCGGTCGCCGCACTGGTGCAGGGGGTCGTCGCCAGGGCGGCCGACGACCCGGCCCTCGGTGTCGACATCACCCGGCTCGCCGTCCAGGTCTGGGGCGAGGCGCTGCGCAACCCGGAGGTACGCGGGCGGGTGAGCGCGGTTTACCGCACCCTGCGCGACCACTGCACCGAGGTGGCCCGCCGCTGGCAGGCCGCCGGCAACCTGCCGCCCGAGGCGCGCCCGGACGAGGTGGGCGCGGCGATGCTCGGTCTGGCGCAGGGCTTCCTTCTGCAACGGCTGCTGCTGGACGAGGCAACAGCGGAGGGTTACATCGCCGGCGCGACGGCGGTCCTGGCCCATTGACGGCGCGCGGCCGGCGGGTGCAACGGCTGATCGGCCGAGACTGGCGCCTCGGTCGAACCCCGCTGGCACCGGACACGCCGTCCATGGCGAGATGTTGATCTGCTAGCGATGCGAAATCGCGGTTTCAGGTCCATGATCACAGCGATTTCGCATCGCTAGCAGATCAACAAGCCGCGCGAACCAACGCAGCGGACCGCTACGACGGTGAGCGAGCCGAGCGGTTGAGGCAGACCGTCCGCCGCAGCCGCCGTAGTCCCCGCCGCAATCGCAGCCACGGCGGCGGCCGTCATCGACGGCTCAATCGGCCGGGTAGGCGCGTGTCTCGGCCGCCTTCAAGGCCACCCAGATCTCGACGCCGGGTTCGAGGCGGAGCTGGGCCGCCGCGGCCGGGGTGATGTCGGCGGCCACCGTGATCGGGCCGTCCAGGGAGACGCGCAGGCTGTCGCCGTGCCGCTGGATGTCGGCGAGCACGGCCGGCCAGGTGTTTCGGGGGCTGCCGGTGGGTTCGGTGGGGTGCAGGGCGACCGCGGCGGGCGGGAACGCCACGAAGGTGTCGCCGTGCACCGGGTCGGCGGTGGCCAGGGTGAAGCCGTCGGGGAGGCGTACGGTGTGCCCCTCGCCGTGTCCCCTGAAAAGGTTGAGGCCGACGAGCCGGGCCACGTAATCGGTGCGCGGCCGTGCGGTGATGGTGGCGGCGTCGCCCTCCTGCACGACCCGGCCCTGTTCGACGACGACGAGCCGGTCGGCGAGGACGAGGGCGTCGAGCGGGTCGTGGGTGACCAGCAGCGCGGCGCCGGGGTGGGCGGCGAGGTGCCGGCGCAGTTCGCCCCGGGTCTCCAGCCGGGTGCGCGCGTCCAGGGCGGCGAGCGGCTCGTCGAGCAGCAGCAGCACCGGGTCGACGGCCAGCGCGCGGGCCAGCGCCACCCGCTGCGCCTGCCCGCCGGAGAGCTGGCGAGGTTTGCGGCGGCTGTACCCGGTGAGGCCGACCCGTTCCAGCCAGCGGTCGGCGACGGCGTGCGCGGCCCGGCGGTCGACGCCGTGCCGGCGGGGACCGAAGGCCACGTTGTCCCGGGCGTTGAGGTGCGGGAAGAGCAGGTAGTCCTGGAAGACCACGCCGATCGGCCGCTCCTCCGGCGGTGCCTCGGTCAGGTCGCGGCCGTCGAGCCGGAGGTGGCCGCCGGTGAGCGGGGTGAGCCCGGCCAGGGCGCGCAGCGCGGTGGTCTTGCCGGCGCCGTTGGGTCCGAGCAGCGCGACGGTCTCGCCGGCCGCGACGGACAGCGCGATGTCGAGCCGGAACGAGCCCCGTTCCACCCGCAGGGCGGCGTCGAGCAGGCTCACGGCGCGGTCAGCCACTTGTCGCGCAGCGCGGCGAGGATGGTCACCGACACGACGAGCAGGATCAGGCTGAGCACGACGGCTCCTTCCAGGTCGCCGCTCTCCATGGTCTGGTAGACCGCGAGCGGCATGGTCTGCGTGATGCCCGGATAGTTGCCGGCGAACGTGATGGTGGCGCCGAACTCGCCGAGGGCCCGCGCCCAGCAGAGCACCGCGCCGGCCGCGATGCCGGGGGCGACGAGCGGCAGCGTGACGTGGGTGAAGCTGACCCAGCGGGTGGCGCCGAGGGTGGCGGCCGCCTCCTCGAACCGGGTGTCGGCGCCACGCAGCGCACCCTCCACCGAGATCACCAGGAAGGGCAGGGCCACGAACGCCTCGGCGATCACCACACCGGCGGTGGTGAACGGCAGGGTGATGCCGAACGTGCTGTCCAGCCATGATCCGACCAGGCCGCGCCGGCCGAGGGCGAGCAGCAGCGCGATGCCGCCGACCACCGGTGGCAGCACCAGCGGGACGGTGATCAGGGCGCGCACCAGGCGGCGGCCGGGGAACTCGACGCGGGCCAGCAGCCAGGCCAGCGGCACGCCGAGGACGAGACAGACCAGGGTGGCGAGGGTCGAGGTCCACAGCGACAGGCGCAGGGCTTGCGTCACTCCCGGCTCGGCGAGCCGGGTCAACAGCGACGACCAGGGGGTACGGGCCAGCAGCCCCACCAGTGGCAGCACCAGGAAGATCAGGCCGACGGCCGCGGGAAGGAGCAGGGGCAGGGGTACGCCGCCACGACGCTTGCGCATGATGATCAGGGTGCCTGGAAGCCCGCGTCGGTGAGGACCCGCAGGCCTTCGGGCGAGAGCACGTAGTCGACGAAAGCCTGCCCACCGGCCGTGTTCCGGGCACCTGTCAGCACGGCGATCGGGTAGTCGTTGACCGCCCGCGCCGACTCCGGGAACTCGATCGCGTCCACGTCGGCGGCGGCGGCTTTCGCGTCGGTGCGGTAGACCAGGGCGGCGTCGACCTCGCCGAGACGCACCTTGGAGAGCGCGGCCTTGACGTCCTGTTCCAGGGTGACCGGCGTGATCGTCACCCCGGCGGCCGCGATCGCCGTCGTGGCGGCCGCCCCGCAGGGCACGGCCGCCGCGCAGAGCGCGACCTTCAGCCGCGGGCCGGTGAGGGCGGCCAGGCCGGTGACGCCTTTCGGGTTGCCCTTGCCGACCGCGATGACCAGCTGGTTGCGCGCGAAGGTGGCCGGGGTGCCGGCGTCGGTCACGGCCGCCATGTTGGCCGGGGCGGCCGAGGCGAACACGTCGGCCGGCGCGCCCTCGTTGATCTGCGTGGCGAGCGCGGAACTGCCGCCGAAGTTGAACGTCACGGTGCTGCCCGGGTGGGCCGCCTCGAACCGGTCGCCGAGCGTGGTGAACGACTCGGTGAGCGAGGCGGCCGCGAAGACGGTGACCGGCCTGCCGGCCTCACTGCCGCTGCCGCTGCCGCTGCCGCAGGCGGCCAGGCTCGCGGTGAGTGTCACGGCGAGCCCGGCCACGGTACTGCGCAGAAGTCGTTTCACACTGATCACTGTAGCCGGGCAGCATATGCGGCCGGTAGTGCTGCTTTCCGGTGGCATGAGCGAGACTGCTGCCGCCCGTACTATTGCATCTGCAGGTTGGGGGTGAGCAGCGCGCCGGCCAGTCGTTCCACCTGTCCGCGGATCTCCGGGACGGCGGTGGCCTCCCACAGCACACCGCGTCGCAGCGGGCCGACCAGCCAGAGGCCGTGCTGGGCCCGGCCGTGCGCGTCGCGTACCCGGCCGTCCGCATCGGTGTCGACGCCCAGGCCGTGCGGGCCGGTGCGCAGCAGCCCGTCCCGCAGCATGCCACCGAGCAGGGGCCCGGCCGCGCCCGGTAGCGAGCCGGGGCCGGTGCACGAGACGACCGCGCCGTACCGCCGTGGCTGCTCGCCCTCGACCCGCACGGTGAGGCCGCCGTCCGGATGTGGCTCGACCGAGGTGAGCCGGCCGGCGCGGACGCGCAGCGCGCCGTCGCGAAGCAGGTCACCGACGCGGGATGCGATCGGCGGCGCCATCCGGTGCCGGTGCACCTCCCACATGCGCTGGCAGTGGCGCAGGAATCGCTGCTGGGCGTCGTCGTCGAGGCCCGCCCAGAGGCTGTCCGCCCGGGTGCGTACGACATCGATCACCGCAACCCAGTCGGCGCCGGCGGCGATCTCCTGCCGCACCCGGCGCAGCAGCGGCCGCAGGCGCGCTGATGCCGGCAGATCGAAATCGGCCGCCGGTGGCGGAAGCTCCGGATGGGCCCGGGGCAGCAGGCCGCGCCGGGAGATGGCTTCCACCGGGGTGCGCCGGCCGCCCGAGGTCAGGGTGAGTGCCACGTCGACGGCGGTCAGGCCGGTGCCGATCAGCAGGACCGGCTGGTCGGCGGGGATCGCGTCCAGCGCGCCGACCGCCCACGGGTCGGCGACGAACTCGACACTGCGGTAGGCCTCGTCGGTCACCGCCGCGGGCCGCTGCGACGCCGGGTTGCCCACCGCCAGGATCACGTGGTCGGCGCGGGTGGTGCCGCCGGTGTCGTCGGTGACCAGGAACCCGCCCGGCTCGGGGCGCACGGCCGTGGCGGTCGCGAGCCGGCGCCGCAGCCGGTCGCCGGCCGTGGCCGCGGCGGCCGCGAACTGGTCGGCGAGGTAATCGCCGTAGCGGGCCCGGGGGAGGAACGTGGCCGGCTCCGCGGGCAGCCCTTGCGCGTGGCACCAGCGCAGCAGGTGACCGGGGTCGGCGGAGTCGACGCTCATCGCGGCCGCGCGCGAGTTCAGCACGTGCCACGGTCCGGCGGCACCGTAGGCGACACCGCGCCCGGGCCGGGACTCCGGCGAGATCAGCACTGTCCGCCAGTTGGTACGGCGCAGTACGGTGCGCGCTGCGAGCGCTCCGGCGGCGCCACCACCGATGATCGCGGCCACCTGGGGACGAGAGCCGGTCGGCGCTTCGGCAACGCGTCCGCTGACGACGGTGCTGGTCACCGGCGTGCCGCCCGGATCGGTGGCCGCCTGGTACAGACGCTCGGCATCTTTCCTCCCGTTCCTCGGCGCCTCGTCGCGCGATTTCCAGCAAACCATAAAACCTATAGTTTTTATAGGCTATCTGGTCCGCCGGTCGCCGATGTTACCTTGATCTTGAGGGCGGTTGCCCGGCACGGACCGTCAGGTGAGGGGTGATTCGTGAACGCAGCGCCGCGGCAGGGCGGGGACGCGAGCCGGAACACGCCGTGGACGCAGGCGCACACCCTGGCCCGCACCCTGGCCACGCCGCTGCCCGGCCGGCCCGCGCCGGTGGTCACGGCAGGCGGTCAGGTCCTGGCCGAGGAGATCACCTGCGTACGCGCGGTGCCCGCTTTCGACAACGCCGCGATGGACGGGTACGCGGTCGCCGGCCCCGGCCCGTGGACGGTCACCGGCCTGATCCTGGCCGGCGCGCCGGTGGACGTGCCCACGTTGCGGTCCGGTGAGGCCGTCGAGATCGCCACGGGCGCGCCGGTGCCGGTGGGCACGGAGGCGGTGCTGCCCTACGAGGACGCGCACCTCGACGCGGCGGGGAGCATCAACGACGCACCGGGGAGCGTCCACGACGTGCCGGGGAGCGTCCACGACGTGCCGGGGAGCGTCCACGACGTGCCGGATGGCTTTCGCGGCTCGCCGGCGCCGGGCGGCGTTCACGGCGCGCCGGCGCGGATCGGCTGGACGGTGCGCGGACGGATCGGCGGGCGCACGCACATCCGGCGGGCGGGGGAGACGCTTGCGGTGGGTGCGACGGTGGCGCCGGCCGGGCGGATCGTGACCGCGACGTTGGTGGCGGCGGCTCTGCAGGCCGGTGTCGAGGAGGTGGTGACGCGGCGGCCGCCCACCGTGACGCTGCTGGTCACCGGTGACGAAGTGGTCTCGGCCGGGATGCCCGGGCCGGGGCAGGTGCGCGACACGTTCACCGGTCTGGTCACGGCGGTCACCGAACGGGCCGGCGGCCGCCTGGAAGCCCGCCACCACCAGCCGGACGACCCGGTGTCGCTCGCGGCCGCCCTGGACCGGGCCGGCACCGACGTCATCGTGGTCAGCGGTTCGTCGTCGGCGGGGGCGGCCGACCACCTGCGTACGCTGCTCAGCGAGCGCAAGGCGACCTGGCACGTCCGCGGCGTCGCCTGCCGTCCCGGTCATCCGCAGGCGCTCGCGGAACTGCCCGGCGGCCGCTGGGTGGTGAGCCTGCCCGGCAACCCGTTCGCGGGCCTGGTAGCCGCGCTCACCCTGCTCGAGCCGCTGCTGGGTGCGCTCGCCGGCCGCTCCGCCGGTCCGCTGCCGGCGGTCCCGGTCACCGGCTCGACGAAACTGATGCCGGGCGGCGTCCGCATCGTCCCGGTCATCTGCGAGCCCCTCGCCACCGGCGTGCCGCCCATGCCCGGCGAGGGGCCCGTGCCTGGCGCAGCGGTTCCGGCGGCCAGGATCGGTGCCGACGGCGGCCCGGCGGGTCTGCACGCGGCCGCTCTGGCCGACGCGCTCGCCGTGCTGCCGGACACCTGGGCCTCCGGCGACCTGGCCACCCTGCTGACCATCCCCTGACGACGGGCCACCCCGCAGCAACTCCCTGACCGCGCGCGACCCACAGCGACACCCCCCCAGCCACCAGTGACAGCCCGCCAGACCAGCCGACACTCACGGTCACCCGGACGCGGCCCGATAGCCACCAGTGACAGCCCGCCAAACCAGCCGACACTCACGGTCACCCGGACGCGCCCCTCGGCCGCCGCCGGCGAGCGCCGCACCCGGACCGCCGCTCGCACCCGCCCCTCGGCCGCCGCCGGCGAGCGCCGCACCCGGACCGCCGCTCGCATCATCCCGGCATCCCCGGTGGCGCCCGACACGCCGCCCATGGCGAGATGTGGATCTGCTGGCGCTACGAAATCGCTGTGATCATGGGGTCAAAACCGCAATTTCGCATCGCTAGCAGATCCACAACGCCACGCGGACCCACCACAGCCGTCATCGTGGAGGCGGTCGGCGGTGTCGCGTACCAGAAGGATCGCCTCCTCCAGGCCGCGGGGCCGGAAGCGGCGCTCGCCCGCCCGGCTGCGTACGTCGGGGTTGAGCAGCACGCTCACCAGGAGCCGGCCGCTCTCGATCCGCATGGTCAGCACACACTCCGCGGTCGGGAGCAGGGCGGGTTCGTCGTCGTGGGGGAACGGTCCGGTCGGTGCGGCCATCCCCTCAGCATCGGCGCCGGTCGTCACACCGCTGTCATCGCGCGGTGTTCACCGTGGATTCCCAGGCCTCCCGATCGGAGGGCGCACGAAGGTGCAGTTCCTCGCACATGCGCGAGCGGAAGCAGCGGTAGAGGCGCACCGCCGCGGCCGTGTCTCCGTCGGACAGGTGGGCGTCGATCAAGGCCCGGTGGACGCTTTCCCGGAACGGGTCGAGCCGGGCCGCCGCCGCACCGGCGGCGACGGCTTCGGCGGGCCGGTGCTCGCGGATGCTGCGGCGGCAGAGGTGCTCCAAGGCCCGTACGCGCAGGAGCAGAAAACGCTCCCGTGCCATGATCGCCCAGTCTTCCTGCTGGTCCGGCAGCAGATCGCCGATGATGAGGGTCTGCTCGTCGGCGCGTGCGGCTCCGGCGGCGACGGCTTCGGCGAGCGCCGTGCAGGTCCACAGGTCGACCGTGGCGTCCGGGTTCAGGGCGAGGTGGAACCGGTCGGCGAGCAGCAGGTCACCGACGGCCCGCCGGGTGCGGTGCACGACGCCGCGCAGGTTGCCGCCGGCGCGTTCCGGGCAGGCGGCGGGCCAGAGCGCGGCCGCGGCGGCGTTGCGGCCGATCGTGCCGTCGTTGACCGCGAGGTAGGCGAGCAGGCGCCGGCCGCCGGAGCCGACCGCGACCGATCGTGCAGCCCCTCGGCCCGCAGGTGTTCCTGCCCCGCCGCCCGCGCACCAACCCCGCGCCCCCGGCCCCGGCCCGCGCCCCCGGCCCGGCCCCGGCCCGGCCCCGGCCCCAGTGGCGCCGGACGCGCCGCCCCTGACGAGATGTTGATCTGCTAGCCCTACGAAATCGCTGTGATCAAGGGGTCAAAACCGCGATTTCGCATCGCTAGCAGATCAACACCGCCCCGCGAGCCCAACGCAGCCGACCGCAGCCGACCGCGGCCACTTGGCCAGGCATCGCACCGGAGCCGAGGGCAAGCAACACCACGCCGCACCCCTTCGGCTCGCGCGCCGCCGCATCAACATCCAGCGCGCCATGCTCGGCAACCCTGAACAGTGCAAAACGGGCAGAAAGGGTTCGCGCCACCTGCTTGACGAGACCATGGGGACACCACCCCGGCGGTGCGGCGCGCACCGGCACCGTGTGAAGATGATCGACTTCCGCGGCCGACAGGGACGGAGTCTCAGTGCGACACTTTTCGATCAAGGCAGCTTCGGGTGCGATGGCGGTGGCGCTGGCCGCCGTCACGCTCGCGGGCTGCCAGGGTGACCCGGCGGAGCCGGCCTCACCGGCAGTGTCGTCCGCGCCTGCGAGCAACGGCATCGCGGCCCTCAGCGCTGACGAGATCCTCACGCGCGCGCGGGCGGCGCTCACGGCCGCGAAGTCGTTCCGGGTCAAGGGCGAAATGGTCGACAGCGGCGAGACGTCCCAGGTCGACTTCAAGATCAACGGAGCGGACTTCGCCGGCACCATGCTGATGGGCCCGATCAAGGTGGAACTTCTCGCCGTCGGCGAGGACAAATACATGCGTGGCAACGAGCAGTTCTTCACCTCCACCATGGGCGAGCAGCAGGGCAAGGCGGTGGGCCAGGTCCTCAGTTCCCGATGGGTTTCCGGCGCCGACGGCGATCAGACGTTCACGGCCTTGTTCTCCGTGGGCACCGTCGACGAGATCCTGTCCGTCAGCGGAACAGCGGCCAAGGGTGAGGAGAAGGTTATCGACGGCGTTCCGGCGATCGGCCTCACCGACTCCGGTTCTCCTGGCACGATCCTTTACATCGCGACGATCGGTGAGCCGTACCCCGTGCGGATGGACATTCCGGACAGCGTGGGCCTGGTCTACAGCGGCATCGGTGAGCCGATCACCGACATCCAGCCGCCGGCGGCGGGCTCCGTGGTCGACCTCAACAACGTGCCCAAGTAACGAGCGTCGGCGATCGCCGGTGGGCTGGCGCCTGGGCGTCGGCGTCGTAGTCGTAGGGCGGGATGACCCATCGCATCAACATCTCGCCCGACTCGTCGGCTGCGAGCGAGACCGGATAGACCTGACCGGCGGCTCGCTCACCCCCGTGCCTCATCGAGTGGTCGCCCGCGTCCCACGGGATGCCGAGTACCCGGCAGCCGCCGAGCTCGATCGCTCCGACACGAAGCGGATGGTGCCACCCGGCCCGCCCGCATCGGTAGAAGTCGGTGTGTTCGTCGATCGAGGCGATGAGGCCGTTACCGTGGGTGCGGTCGCGCCAGGCGGTGAGTTCGGCCGCTCGTGCGGTTGTCTCGGCCAGCGGGAGGTCGAGCCACCCGTGTGGTGCGTCGGCGCCGTGCTGTGCGATCCGTTCGCCGCCGAACTGCGCGTGCGCGTCGTCCGCGTATCGGCCCCAGTAGGTGACGTCGGCGAGCCCGTCGGCCGATTCGCCCGCCGATCCCGTCCAGGCGTCCAGCCCCGCCGCGTCGCCGATGACCATGCCGCACCGGTCGACCGGCAGGTCCCCCGGCGGGAGCGGTGCCGGCAGACCGGGCCATGGAAGTCCGAGACCGATCTCCAGCGTCGCGATCGCCGGCTTCCCGTCGAACGGTGACGTCGAGGTACTCGCCCGCACCCTCAACGGCCGGTCGTCAGCTGCCGAGCACCAGCACACCGGACGGTGCGTTGACAGGTCCCAGGTTGATGAAGAACTCGGGCATGCGCCGATTGGGCCGTGCCGGTGTGACGTGATCCGGTGCGGCTGTCGCCGGCCTGGGAACGGTGGTGCTGACCTGGCTCTATATCGAAGGTCTTGACGAGAACGCATCCCCGTCGTTACGTTTGTGAAAACCTTTTCGGTAGGCATTCCGCTCTGCTCACCTGGAGAAACCCTGCTCGCTGCACCGCCACCGAAACATGCGAACTGTCGGTTCCGGGTGTCTGTGAACCGCGGAAGGGGAGCGTTCATGACCGACACCTCGATGTCCCGGCGGAGCCTGTTGCAACTTGGCGCGGCCGCCGCCGGCACCACCCTGATCGGCGCGGCGACGCCTGCCGCTGCCCCGATGCCGGCCGCTGCCGCGGTTCCGGGCGGGCCGGGCGTCCGCGGCGGGGCCCGGGTCAACGGCTTGCCGGTGCCGAAGTCGTGGAAGGCCGTGCCCTTCGATCTGCACCAGGTCGATCTGCTCCCCAGCGTCTTCACGGAGAAGCGCGACCGCATGCTGGCGTACGCGAGGGCGTACCCCGCTGATCGCATTGTCAGTAATTTTCGCGCCGCCGCCGGTCTCGACACCCGGGGCGCGCAGCCGCCCGGCGGCTGGGACGACGCGACCGGGAATCTGCGCGGGCACTACAGCGGGCACTTCGTCTCGATGCTCGCGCAGGCCTGGGCCGACACCGGGGAGGCGGTTTTCAAGGAGAAACTCGACTACGTCGTGGGGGCGCTCAAGGAGTGTCAGGACGCCTGGAACGCGCAGGTCGGCCGGCCGGGCACCCCGCCACCGCCGGCGACGTGGACGACCGGGCGCAGCGGCGGGGCGTTGCAGCTGAACGGCGACGGGCAGTACGTGGGTCTGCCGGACGCCACCGTGGACGGTCTGACCGAGGCGACGATCGCGGTGTGGGTGCGGCTGGACGAGATGCGCACCTGGTCGCGGGTGTTCGACTTCGGCACCGGCACCGCCGCGAACATGTTCCTGACCGCCCACGACGGCGCCGGGCCCCGGTTCGCGATCACCACGGGTGGCAGCGGGGGCGAGCAGCGCATCACGTCGGCGACGCCGCTGCCGGTCGGCGGGTGGGTGCATGTGGCGGTGACCCTTACCGGTCAGGCCGGCACGCTGTATGTGAACGGCGAGGTGGCCGGCACGAACCCGGCGATGACGCTGACCCCGGCGAGCCTGGGTGCGCCGAAGAACAACTGGATCGGCCGTTCGCAGTACGGCGACGCCACCCTCAAGGGCGCGGTGGACGACTTCCACCTGTTCGACCGGGCGCTGTCCGCAGCCGAGGTCGCCGCCCTGCACCGGGGCGAGGGGCGGGGCAACCTGGCCTGGTACCGGTTCGACGAGACGGAGGGCACGACGGTCGCCGACGCGTCCGGCCGGGGCTGGGACGCGGCGGTCGTCACGGGCGCCGGTGGTCCGGCCGGGCCCAGCCACGCCGGCTTCCTGGCGGCGTACCCGGAGACGCAGTTCATCCTGCTCGAACAGTTCACGACGTATCCGGCGATCTGGGCGCCCTACTACACCTGCCACAAGATCATGCGGGGGTTGCTGGACGCCCACACGCTCGCCGGGAACGCGACAGCCCTCGATGTCGTGCGCGGCATGGGAGAGTGGGTGCACAGCCGGCTCAGCAGGTTGCCGCGCGAGCAGCTCGACCGGATGTGGTCGCTCTACATCGCGGGGGAGTACGGCGGGATGAACGAGGTGATGGCCGACCTGTATGCGCTGACCGGCAACCGGACGTTCCTCGACACCGCGCGGTACTTCGACAACACCACCCTGCTCGCCGACTGCGTGGCCGATATCGACAGCCTCGACGGCAAGCACGCCAACCAGCACATCCCGCAGTTCCTCGGCTATCTGCGCCTCTACGAGAACGGTGCCGACGCCGATTACCGGACGGCTGCCGCGAACTTCTTCGACATGGTGGTGCCGCACCGGACCTACCTGCACGGCGGCACCGGGCAGGGCGAGGTGTTCCGCAAGCGGGACGTGATCGCGGGCAGCATCGTGACCACGACGAACGCCGAGTCGTGTGCGGCGTACAACATGCTCAAGGTGGCCCGGAACCTGTTCTCGCACACCCCCGACGGCCGGTTCATGGACTACTACGAGAAGGCGCTGGTCAACCAGATCCTGGCGTCCCGGCAGGACACCGACAGCACCACGAATCCGCTTGTCACCTACATGGTGCCGGTGGGGCCGGGTGTGCGGCGCGGCTACGGCAACACCGGCACGTGCTGCGGTGGCACCGGCCTGGAGAACCATACGAAATATCAGGACACCATCTACTTCCGGTCGGCCGGGAGTGACACGCTCTACGTCAACCTCTACATCCCGTCCACCCTGCACTGGACGGCGCGGAAACTCACGATCACGCAGACCGGTGACTACCCTCGGACGCCGTCGAGCACCCTGACCATTACCGGTCACGGCCGGTTCGACCTTCGGCTGCGGGTCCCGTCCTGGGCGGGCGACGACTTCACGGTCGAGGTCAACACCAAGAGGCAGGGTGTACGGGTGAACCGCGACGGTTACGTCAGCCTGGAGCGGCACTGGCGCACCGGCGACACCGTCCGGATCAGCTTCCCCTACCGCCTGCGCACCGAGCGGGCGATCGACGACCCGTCCCTGCAGGCGCTGCTCTACGGGCCGCTCGCGCTCGTCGCCAAGTCGGCGAGCACGGACTACCTGCCGATGTCCTGGTACCCGTCCCTGCCACTCAGCGGTGACCTGGCCGCGGTCGTCCGACCCGGTGCCGAGCCACTCACGTTCACCGCCGGCGACGTACCGTTCGAGCCGTTCTTCCAGGGCGACGCGGACGCCTACCACGCGTACGTCCGCCGCACCGAGCCCTTGATCGTCTTCGCCGGCACCGACTCGGGTGTCCCGAACCGTGCCGACGGGCGCGGCACCACGTTCCTCGACGAACTGTGGTCGCGGGCGCCGTTCAAGGACCGCCGCGAGTTCCGGCGGGCGGTGGCCGCGACCGTGCGCACCTGGGAACGGGCCGGGCTGCTGAGCAAGGCGGAAGCGGCCGCGGTGCAGGCGGCCGCCGCCTGATGAGCCGGGTGCCGTCGGGAGGCGGGGCTCCCGACGGCACCCTCCGCCGCTGGTCACGGCGGGGTTGTCGGCTTGCGGCAGGATCGGCCGGGTGAAAGGCATGCGTACGCTGCTGGCCGTCCCGCTGCTGCTCGCCGGCTGCGCCGCGCCGGAGAGCAGTGACAACGCCGGAGCGGCGGCCGGTGGCAAGACCGCGCCGGGGGTGGTCGGTGACAACGCCGGGCCGGGCGCCGCCTCGGGGGAGGGGCCGGGAGCGGGTGGCGGCTGCCCGGCCGCCGGGGTCCGGATGTGGTTCGGGGACACCAGCGCGGCGATGGGCCTTCGCTCCAGCGGCCTGATCCTGGAGAACTGTGGCACCGCGCCGCTGCGGGTCGAGGGCTACCCGGAGATCACGCCGCTGGACGAGGAGATGGCGGAGCTGGACGTCGAGGTTCTGCGGGGCGTCCAGGAGATCACCGGGGCGCTGCCGCACCTGGACGCCCCGCCCCGCCCGGTGGAGCTGGACCCGGGTGATCAGGCGGCGGCCGCTGTGGTGTGGCGCAACACCTACGACGACACCCGGAACCTGCCGGTGACCGTGCACTGTTTCCGCGCCGGCACCCGGCTGGTGACCCCGGACTCCCCGCTCGACCTGGGCAGCACCGGCCGGGTCGGCGTCAGCCCGTGGCAGCCGGTGGAGTCCCGGCCCGCGCCGGCCCCGCCGGACCCGCGGGCGCCGGCGGACCCGTACCCGTCACCGAACCGGCATCCGGACCCGGGCCGGAGCCCGGAGCCGGACCCGCTGCCGTTGCTGTGAGATCAGAAGGCGTCAGGACGCCTGGCGTTCCGCGAGCTCGGCGAGCCGGTCGAGGGAGGCCCGCAGGCTCGCCGCCGTGGTCGCCCGGGCCCGTGGGATGCGCCGCTCGTCGGTCAGGCTCGTCCAGTCGTAGGTGTGCGTGACGCGCGTCCGCCCCTCGCCGGTCGGCTCCAGCTCCCAGCGCCACAGGTGGCCGGGCGGCTTGCTGCCGGGTTCGGCCGGGGTCCACGCGACGCGGCGTCCTTCGACGAATTCGACGACGTGGTTCTCCCGTACGCTTCCCTTGGTCGTCGTCATGACGAAGACCTCGCCCCGCGCGCGGATCCGCTGCCCGTCGGCCGCCTGGGCGAGGTTGTCGTTGCCGTCCCAGCGCGGCTGCTGCGCGGGGTCGGCGATGAGTTCGAAGATGCCCGGGGCGTCGGCGGAGATCTCCCGGCTCGCGGTGACGACACGTTCGTTCATGGGTCCATCCAAGCATCCGCTCGGGCCCGGACGGCCGTACGCTCAGGCGATCACCGTCGATGGAGATCCGATGAGCGTCCTTCAGAACCTTGTTTGAGGTATCAGCGGTGGCACGATCGAGGTCGTCGACCTCACGGCGCCGCTCGCCGCCTCCACCCCGATCCTGCAGCTGCCGCCGCCGTTCGCCAACACGATCAATTTCGGTCTCGAAGAGATCAGCCGCTACGACGACCGCGGACCCGGCTGGTACTGGAACAACATTCACACGGGTGAGCACACCGGCACCCACTTCGACGCGCCGGTGCACTGGGTGACCGGCCGGGACGGTGACGACGTCGCACGGGTGCCGGTGCGGCGGCTGGTCGCGCCCGCCGTCGTGATCGACGTGACGGACCGGGTGGCGGCGGACCCGGACTTCCTCCTGGAGATCGAGCACGTACGCGCGTGGGAGGCCGAGCACGGTCCGCTGCCGGCGGGCGGCTGGCTGCTGCTGCGCACCGGCTGGGACGCGCGCGCGAACGACCAGGAGGCGATCCTGAACGCGGACGAGACCGGCCCGCACACCCCGGGCGTCTCGGTCGCGTGCGCGAAGTGGCTGGCCGAGGAGGCGCCGATCATCGGGATCGGCGTGGAGACGGTGGGCACCGACGCCGGGGCCGCACACTCGTTCGAGCCGGCGTTCCCCTGTCACGCCTACCTGCTGGGCGCGGACAAGTACGGCCTCACCCAGCTCCGCAACCTGGACCGGCTTCCCCCGGCCGGCGCCGTGGTGATCGCCCCACCGCTGCCGATCGTGGGTGGTTCCGGCAGCCCGATCCGGGTCCTGGCCCTGGTCGAAAGATGAGCCGGCGCCGGTTCGTGGCTGTTCTGTGGGCCGCCGGCGCCTGGCGCGTTGCGGTTCCGCGAGTCGTCACGGGCACGTGCGGGGGAGGGCAACGATGAACCCGGACAGCAACGGGTCGACGACCGTGGCCGACGTCGTCGGTGCCACCCTCGCGCGGCTCGGTGCCGACCAGGTCTTCGGTGTTGTCGGCAGCGGCAACTTCCACGTGACGAATGCTCTGATCAGAAACGGCGCCAGCTTCGTCGCGACCCGGCACGAGGGCGGCGCCGCGACGGCCGCCGACGCCTACGCCCGGGTCAGTGGCCGGGTCGGCGTGGTGACGGTGCACCAGGGCTGCGGGCTGACCAACGCGATGACCGGGATCGCGGAGGCGGCGAAGAGTCGCACCCCGATGATCGTCCTCGCCGCCGAGCCGGCCGCCACCGCGGTGCGCTCGAACTTCCGGGTCGATCAGGACGCGCTCGCGCGGGCGGTCGGCGCGGTGAGCGAGCGGGTGCACGGTGCGGCGAGCGCGGTGACCGATACGGTACGGGCGTGGCGGCTCGCCGAGTCCGAGCGGCGCACCGTCGTCCTGAACCTGCCCCTCGACGTCCAGGCCGCGTCCGCGGAGCTCACCGACCTGCCGCAGGCGATCCCGGTCGCACCGCCACGCGCGTCCGACGAGGCGGTGCGGGCTCTAGCCGATCTGCTGGCCGACGCCGAACGACCGATTTTCATCGCCGGTCGCGGCGCTCGGGGTGCGCGCGCCGAGATCACCGCGCTGGCAGCGCGCTGCGGTGCCCTGCCGGCGACCTCGGCGGCCGCGAAAGGATTGTTCGCGGACGATGAATGGAACCTGGACGTATCAGGTGGTTTCGCCACCCCGGTCGCCGCGGAACTGATCAGTTCCGCGGACCTCGTGGTCGCCTGGGGCGCGTCGCTGAACATGTGGACCAGCCGGCACGGCAGCCTGATCGGTCCCGGCACCACTGTGGTCCAGGTCGATCTCGACCCGTCCGCTCCCGGCGCGCACCGCCCCGTCGACCTGGGCATCGTCGGCGACGCGAGGCTCACCGCGATCGCGGTGAGCGACGCGCTCCCGGGCGAGCGGGTCGGCTACCGGACCGATGCGGTACGCGCAGTCCTGCGCACCGGAGCCCGCTGGCGGGACGTCGCCTACCGTGACGAGGGCGACGCGGCGCACATCGACCCGCGCACCCTCACGATCGGCCTCGACGACCTGCTGCCGCCCCAGCGGGTGGTGGCCGTCGACTCGGGCAATTTCATGGGCTATCCGTCGATGTTCCTGGCCGTTCCCGATCACCGGGGTTTCTGCTTCACCCAGGCCTTCCAGTCGGTCGGGCTCGGTCTGGCCAGTGCCCTCGGCGCCGCCCTGGCCGAACCGGGACGCCTGCCGGTGGCGGCCTGCGGCGACGGCGGTTTCCTGATGGGCATCGCCGAACTCGACACCATCCATAGGCTCGGCGTGGGCATGCTGATCGTCGTCTACAACGACGAGGCGTACGGGGCCGAGGTGCACCATTTCGGCCCGCATGGCCACGCGCTCGACACGGTGGTGTTCCCGGAGACGGACATCGCCGCGATCGCCCGGGGCCACGGCTGCACCGCCGTCACGGTCCGCACGCCCGCCGACCTGGCGCCGGTGGCGCAGTGGCTGGCCGGCCCCCGGGACACCACCATGGTGATCGACGCGAAGGTGGCCCCGGACCGCCCCTCCTGGTGGTTGGCGGAGGCATTCCGGGGCCACTGATCTGTGCGATTGTCAGAGCCGCTCCGTGCGATTGTCAGAGCCGCGATCTCTGGAGCGGCGGTGTCAGCGCGGCGGTGTCAGAGCCGGCCGGCTCCCGCGCCCGCCTGGACCAGCGCGGGCACCGACGACGCCGGGTCCAGGGTGTAGGCGTAGTACGTCCGCGGCTCGGTCACCGTCCCGCCCGCCTCGCACGGGCCGGAGGCGGTGAAGAGGTTGGCACGCTGCACCAGCCGCCCCGGTCCGCTGTCGGCATAACCGCTGGTGGAGAAGCAGGGGTACGGGACCCCGGTGAACGCGTTGCCCTCCACCACCACGCCGCCGTTCATGGTCGACGCCACGCCGTACAGCTCGTTGCCGTCGAACCAGTTGTTGTAGACGTGCACCGGCTCACCGAACCGCACCCGCGGGTGGCGCTGCCGGGACCCGTCGAACCAGTTGTGATGGATGCTGACCTTCAGATGGCCGATGTCGCTCGACGCGGCGCCGTCCGAGTGCCCGATCAGCATGCTCTTGTCGGTGCCGGCGAAGTGGTTCCACGACACGGTCACGTAGTCGGCGCCGCGTACCACGTCGATCGAGCCGTCCACCGGCGCGACGAAGGTGTTGTGATCGATCCAGATGTGGTGCGACTGCTGTCCGACATTGATCGCGTCGTCCTCGGCGCCGGTGAAGGTCAGATTCCGGACGATCACGTTGGACGAGCGGTAGAAGTCGAAGCCACCGCCGGAGATGGTGGCGTTCGCGCCCAACCCGATGATCGTCTTGTTCGGCCGGACACCCTGCTTGCTGGTGATCTCGATGGTGCCGGCGACCTGGATGACCATCGGGCCGATCGTGTCGATCGCGTCCAGCAGCTCGTCGGTGGTGTCCACCGTGACGGTCGGCCCGGCGACGCCGCCCGTCGTTCCGGTCGCGAACCCGTCCGCGACCGCGGGAGCGGCGGCGCGGGCTTCGGCCACCGCGGGAGCGGCGGCGCGAGCTTCGGCCGACATCGCGGCGGCGGTGCGGGCGTCGGCCGCCGCAGGCGCGGCCAGCCCGGTCGTGATCAGTAGTACCGACAGCAGCGTGCGCATCAGATCCTCCCCACACCGGCGCCCGCGGTGACCAGCGACGGCACCGAGGTGGCCGGGTCGAGGGTGTACGCGTAGAACGTCGACGGCTCCGTCACGGCACCGCCGGCCTCGCACGGGCCGGACCGGACGAAGGCGTTGGCGCGCTGCACGAGCCGGCCGGGGTTGCTCTCCGCGTACCCGCCGGTGGAGTGACAGGGGAACGGCACGTCCTCGAAGTAGTTCCCTTCGGCGACCACCCCGGCGTTCTCGGTGGACGCGATGCCGTAGAGGCCGATGTCGCGGTAGTAGTTGTTGTAGACGTGCACCGGCTCACCGAAACGCACCCGTGGATGCCGCTGGTTGGAGCCGTCGAAATAGTTGTGGTGATAGGTGACCCGGAGGTACCCCACGTCGGCCGGATAGTTGTCGGAATGGCCCAGCAACATCGACTTGTCGGTGCTGGAGAAACGATTCCACGACACGGTCACGTTGGTGGACTGCCGTTTGATGTCGAGCGAGCCGTCATATCCGGGCAGGAACTCGTTGTGATCGATCCACACGTGGTGTGCCTTGTTGGTGACACTTATCGAGTCGTCGGAGGCGTTGCTGAACTTGATGTTGCGGATGATGACGTTGTTGCCGGGCCGGGTGGTGGTGCCGAGTTGCAGCCCGCCGCCGGTGATCTCGGCCGTGGACCCGACACCGAGGATGCTCTTGTTGGCGACCACGGTGATCATGCCGCCGGCGGAGATCCGGCCACTGATCAGAATCGTGTACGGGGTGTTCGCGCCGGCGTAGCGAGCCAGATCGGCGGAGTTGCTGACGGTGACGGTCGGCCCGGCCACGCCGCCGGTGGTGCCGGTCGCGAACCCGTCGGCGACCGAGGCCACGGCGGCTGCTCGGGCATCGGGGGCGGTCACGGCGGGTGCGGCCACGGCGGGCGCCAGCAGCAGGACGGCGAGGAGCGCGTGCATCAGAGCCTCCCCACTCCGGCGCCGGCCGTGACGATCGACTTCACCGCGTTCGGGTCGTCGAGCGTGTAGGCGTAGTACGCCGACGGTTCCTGCACGGTGCCGCTGCAGTCCGGCGCCCCGGATTCACCGGCGAACACGTTGTTGCGGGCCACGCAGCGTCCGGACGGACCGGCGTACGTGTTGGTGACCGGCTCCTCGACGTTCTCGAAGTAGTTGCCCTCGACCATGCACCCGGCCGTGTTCTGGCAGGCCACGCCGGTGTCGGTGTTGTAGAAGTAGTAGTTGTTGTAGATGTGCACCGGCTCGCCGAACCGGACCCGCGGGTTGCGCTGCGGCGTCGCGTCGAACCAGTTGTGGTGGTAGGTCACCTTGAGCCGCCCGGTGTCCTGCGCCCCGTTCGAGTCGTCGTGACCGAGCAGCATGTTCTTCGTGTGGTGGTGGGTGTGGTTCCACGACACGGTCACGTAGGACGAGCCGCGCTTGATGTCGATCAACCCGTCGTAGCCCTGCGCCAGGTCGTTGTGGTCGATCCAGATGTGGTGCGAGAACATCTGCACGTTTATCGAGTCGTCGGTGGCGCCCCGGAACGACAGATTCTGGATGATCACGTTGTGCACCGCGTCGGCGGGCGGCGTCGTCGCGTCCGAGAACGGCAGGCCGATGTTGAAGCCGCCGCCGGTGATCCCGGCCGTCGCGCCGATGCCGACGATCGACTTGTCACTCGTCACGTTGTGCATGCCGGCGGGCACGGTGATCGTGCCGGCCACGCAGATGGTGAGCGGTCCGGGCGTCGCGATCGAGGAGAGCAGCTCGGCGGCGGTGTCCACCTGGACGGTCGGTCCACCGGCGCCGCCCGTCGTGCTGTTCTGGCCCCACGCGTTCACCGCGGCGAACCCGGCGGGTGTGCCGGTGACCGCGCAACCGCCGGGCGGCGGGGTAGTGGTGGTGGTCGGCGACGGTGAGGACGGTCCCGGTCCGGGCGCGGTGGTGTCCACGGTGACGTCGTCGAAAGAGGCGGCGGCGTACGAGGTGACAAGCCCGATCCGCCCCGAGGAGTACGCGGTGTCGGTAGCGCGAAGGAGCGCCGAGCCGTCGACGTACCCGGTCAGCGCGGTGCCCCGCACCTCCAGGGCGAGCGTGTGCCACGTGCCGGCGCCGACCGTCGCGGTGGCGAGCGTGGTGGCCGTCCCGCCGGAGACGCGCTGCAGCTGGGCGGTGCCGCCGCTGGTCAGAGCGAGCACGTAGTACTGGCTGGTGGACCGGGCACGCGCGGCCACCCCGCCGGCGCCCTTCACCCGGGCCTGCACGGTGTAATCGGTCCAGGAGGTGCTGCCGGCCAGTGCGCGGGCGTTGGTCCCGGCGTTCGACTGCCGGTAGACCGGGCTGCCGTCGGTGACGACCGACCACGAGCCGCCGTTGCGGGACCAGCCGTCCGCGTTGCCGTCGTCGAACGTGTCACCGAACAACGTCTCGGCACTGGCCGGCGCACTGATCACCGCGCTCAGCAGGACAGCCGACGCGGCCACCGTGACACCACTGATGAGCCATCGAACTCTTCGCATGTCGATCCTCGGATGGCGTGGAGGGAAACGGGCACAGGTACGCGGAATCGCCACTGCCCGGGGCGGCAGCGGTGCGGCGACAATGATCCGGAAAAGCGGGGAGGGCGCGGCGGGGAATTCGCCCGTCCGAGCTGTGAAACATCCGCGAAACCTTGGGCCGACCATAAAATCGTTCATCCGAGAGCGTCAATGCTTTTCGTTTGCAGGAATGTTGCAGTAGGCGGGCGCGGTAGGCTTCTGATCATGGTGGAACCCCTGGCGCTCGGCACCTACCCGACCCCACTGGAGGAGGCGCCCCGCCTGGCCGCCGCACTCCGGCTCGACCGGCTGTGGATCAAGCGGGACGATCTGATCGGGCCCGGTGGCGGCGGCAACAAGGCACGCAAACTGCGCTACACCGCTGCGGAAGCCCTCGCCGCCGGCGCCACCACACTCGTCACCACCGGCGCACCGCAGTCCAATCACGCCCGGGCCACCGCCGCGGTCGCGGCCCGCCTCGGCCTCCGCTGCGTGCTGGTGCTGGCCGGGCACCGAGCCGCCCAGCCACCACAGCCGTCCGGCAACCTGCTCCTCGACGAACTCGCCGGCGCGGAAATAATCTGGTCCGGCGAACGGGCGCCGGCCGACGTCGCGCGCGAGGTCACCGACGCCTTTCTGATCCCGTTCGGCGGCTCATCACCCACGGCAGTCCAGGCGTACGCCGAATGCGCCCGCGAACTGACCACCCAGGCCGAATTCGATCAGGTGGTCGTCGCGGTGGGTTCCGGCGGCACCATGGCCGGCCTGGTTTCGGGCCTCGGCGCCGACCGGGTGTTCGGCGTCGCCGTCGGTGCGGTGTCCGACCCTGACGCCGCGGTGCGGTCCTTGCTGGACGCCGACCCGGGGCCCCTGACAATCGACCGCGGCCGGATCGGACCCGGCTACGCCACAGTCACCGACGAGGTCCGGGCGGCCCTGCGCCTGGCCGCGCGCACCGAGGGCCTCTTCCTGGACCCGATCTACACCGGCCGGGCGTTGGCCGGCCTGGCCGCGAACGCAACCCCCGGCAGCCGCATGATCCTGTTGCACAGCGGCGGCCTGCCCGGCCTGTTCGGCACAACCCAGCCCCTACCCTGACCCGCCCCCGCTCCGACTTTGCGCTCCGCGCGCAAGCTCGCGCTCCGCGCCTGAGGTCACCGCTCCGTGCCCGGCCTCTGGTGCGGGAAGGCATGATCGTTGACTCTCTGTAGAGAGGGTGTGACGTGTGCCGCCGCGCGGAGGGCTGCGTGGAGTTTCACGGGGCCTGTGGGCCCGCCAGAACTCCACGGCCGGCCGGACTACGGCCGGCAACCTCGACTTAGCGTCACGGTCGCTTGGCTGCGCGACCCAGGCAGTGGCTTGTTCTGTTGTAGGCGTGCGACGGAGGCTTCTTGCCCATTGCCAGGCCCTTTATCGGACCCTGCCGCGCGCGTAGCGGTTGTGGCGGGGTCCGCGCCGGGGGCGGCGCCGGGAGGCGCCGGGCCGCGTTCCGTCAGGTGGCGAGGGACTGGGGACGGGGGTGGTGCGGTGGGGTGCGGGCGTCGCCCGTATCCCTAGGAAGTGTCCTTCTCTATGGTGAGTCCTGTTCGTCTTCGTGAGGGGTGTCCGTGGAGAACACGCAGGGTGCGGGCCGGCGGCGGCAGAATGCGATCTACCGGGCCGGGGTGCTGGGGCGGCGGCCTGCGGTGCCGACTGATTTTGCGGAGCTGGAGCGGCGGGCACGGAAGGCCAGCAGTGCCACCGGCTGGGCCTATGTGGCCGGTGGGGCTGGCGAGGGACGCACCATGCGTGCCAACCGGGCTGCTTTCGATCAGTGGGCGATTGTGCCGCGGATGCTGCGGGATGTTGCTGAGCGTGACCTGTCGTCGGAGTTGCTCGGTACGCCGCTGGTGGCGCCGGTGTTGCTGGCGCCGGTCGGGGCCGGGCAGTTGATCGCCAAGGACGCGGATCTGCGCACCGCTGAGGCTGCCGCGGCGGTCGGGGTGCCCTACATTTTCACCAATCAGGGCGGCACGCCGATGGAGGAGACCGCGCGGGCGATGGGGGCGGCGCCGCGATGGGTGCAGCTTTATTGGAGTACGGATGAGGCGCTCGTCGACAGCCTGATCGGGCGTGCCGAGGCGGTCGGGGCGGGTGCTCTGGTGGTCACGCTCGACACCACCGTGCTGGGCTGGCGGCCGCAGGACCTGAACCTGGGGTCGTTGCCGTTCGCCAAGGGGCTGGGGATCGGGCAGTACACGTCGGATCCGCGGTTCCGGGAGCTGGCCGCGAGCCGTCCCCGGTCGGGGAAGCCGGAGATCACGCTGGGGGCGATCCGGTCGCTCATCGAGATCACCCGGAATCATCCGGGGGCGTTCTGGTCGAACCTGCGCTCGCCGCTGCCGAGGGCGAGCGTGGAGACGTTCCTCGACATCTACTCCAATCCCCGGCTGAACTGGGACCACATCGCCACGCTGCGCGACCGCACCCGCCTGCCGATCGTGTTGAAGGGGATTCTGCACCCGGACGACGCCCGGCGTGCCTTCGACGCCGGTGTCGACGCGATCGTGGTGTCGAACCACGGCGGCCGGCAGGTGGACAACGCGATCGCCGCGCTCGACGCGCTCGTCGCCGTGCGGGACGCGGTCGGGCCGGACGCCCGGGTTCTGATGGACAGCGGCATCCGCACCGGTGCCGACGTCTTCGTGGCGCTGGCGCTCGGCGCGGACGCGGTGCTGCTGGGGCGGCCCTACATGTACGGCCTCGCGATCGCCGGCCGGCGCGGCATCGAGGAGGTCGTCGCGAACGTGATCGCCGAGCTGGACCTGACGATGGCGCTGACCGGCGTGCGGAACCTCTCCGAGATCACCCGGGAACTGATCGTCCCACGGGGGACACTGAAGGCATGACCAATCACGTGTACCGGCTCACCGAAGTCGTCGGCAGCAGCCCGACCAGCATCGACGACGCCATCCGGACCGCTGTCAGCAAAGCGGCCCAGACGGTTCGCAACATCGAGTGGTTCGAGACCAAGGAAGTACGGGGCCAGGTGGTGGACGGCGAGGTCGCCCACTTCCAGGTGACCTTGAAGCTCGGTTTCCGGGTCGAGGACTGAGGGGCTCCGGCCGAGTATTGAGGGATCAGCTCAGCAGAGCCGGGAACCGGCCGGTCAGTTCGGCCGCCGGCATCGGGCGGGCGAACCAGTAACCCTGCGCGGTGTCGCAGCCGAGCTTGTCGAGGGCGTCCGCGGTCGCGGCGTCCTCGACGCCCGGTCCCGGCCGGTCTGCTCCGGCGCCAGGTAGGGCAGGGTGCCGGCGAGGCGGTGCGCGAGGTCGATCTTCTTTCCAGCGTACGGGCCTGAGTGTCCCGCAAGGTGAGCGCCGCGCCCGTGGACAGCAGCCGCGGAACCCCCGGCACCCCGCCCGAGCGTCTGCTTACGGACGGCCGGGGTGCCGTCGGCCGTGCGGATCCGCACCATCCGGGTGCGGTCGCTGTCGTACAGGAGCTCTTCCGGTCGGTCCGACCTCACTACCTGCCGATCGGCAGGACCGTTTGTTCCCTCAAGCGCGACCCCCTGTTGTCGCCAGGCAGCCCGTATGGTCGTCGGCAGGAGGGGATTCCATTGATCATCATTGCTGGCACTCTGCACTTCGCCCCGGCCGACCGGGACCGGTATGTCGCAGCGGTCCACGACATCGCACGCCTCGCCCGCGCCGCACCGGGCTGCCTCGACTTCGTGCAGGCCGCCGACCCGCTCGATGCCGGCCGCATCAACATCTACGAGCGCTGGGAGTCCGACGCCGACGTCGAGAAGTTCCGCGAGTCCGGCGACGCCCCGGCGGTCCCGATGCCGCAGCTGCTGTCCGCCGAGGTCTCCAAGTACCGCATCTCCGCCGTCGAGGCGCCCTGACCTGCGCCGGTTCTCCCGTGCCGGGCGTTTCTCCCTGCCGGGCGTTTCCCCGTGCCGGGCGTTTCCCCTTTCCTCAGCCGGGGCGGTCGCTGTCGGTGCCGCTCGGCGTCCCGCCGGCGTTCGTGGCGGGCATCGCCGGCGGCCGCACGATGTAGCCGCTGTCCCAGGTGCGCGCCCGGTTCAGCTCCTCCCACCGTGCTTCGTCCCGTCGCTCGCCCCGGTACCCGTTCCGGCGCTCTTCCCGCCGCATCATCACTGCCAGCCGGAGGGCCGGCCACAGGCGCAGCCGCCGCGAACTGTCGCAGGCCGCGAGAAGGCGAGCGAGCCCTTCCCGCTCGTGCGGCGGAACCATGGCGATCACGATCACCACCGGCAGGACGGCCGCCAGCAACTCCGTCACGACGATGACGGCCAGCGCCCCCAGGGCGACGATCACGACGTAGTCAGTCACAGCACCAACTCCTTCGCCTCAACGTGTCCACAGGTCTCCGTTGTCCCCCGGGTGCGTCCGCCCCCGTCCCTGCCGTTCCCCGTGCAGTCACCCTTCGCCGTATCCCCCGCCCTGATCGCCGGTCTCGGCGCGTCTGCGAGCTCGCGTGCCCCCGAGCTCGCGCATCCCCGTGCGTGCGCGATCCCGCCGTCCTGGTCCCCGCCTTCGTGTCGTCGGCATATTCACCGCGCCTGGCCTGATCCCGGTCCTGTGTGTGCGAGCGTGCGCACCACCGAGGTTTCGCCGGTGTGGTTGGTCCGGTTCTTGTGTCGTTCCGGCCAGCCGGCGCGGTCAATGCCGTCAGTCCGATCGATGCGGTCGGTCCGGTCGTTCGGCCGGTCCGGTCGGCTGGTTCGGGCTGCGTCGTCCGGCGTCGCGTCGGTTCGCATGGCGTCGGTTCGCATGGCGTCGGCCGGCGCCGCGTCGGTTCGGGCTGCGTCGGTTCGGGCTGCGTCGGTTCGGGCTGCGTCGGTTCGCACAGCGTCAGCGCGCCGTCATGAGCGCCGCGACGACGAGCATCGCCAGGGCGGTCGTTGCCGCGAGGGCGACGACGGTCGCCGCTGCGGCAGCTTGGATCAGCGCTCCGAGCGGCGCCACCGCCCTCTTCAGAAACCGCAGCACGACCACCAGGCAGAGGGCTGCCACAGCCAGATAGATGACCGGTTGCTGCATCCACGCCGCGTCGAACACGTCCACAGTCGCCGAAGCCGTGATCACCGTTGCCGCCGGCGTTCCACTGCCCGCCGACGTATCCGTGCGGACCTGCTCGTCCGCATCCGGCGCTGCACCCGTCGCCGTCACGTCGGTGCGCGCCTCAACGCTCGCCGCGAGCCTGTCCGCAATGGCCGATTCCGCGCCCGTAGTCATACGAACGCTGCTCGCCGCCGACGCCGCATCCGTGGTCGAGGGCAGGTTGTCCGCAGGGGCCCATGCCGTACCTGCGATGACCGGTGAGGTGGGGAAGATGAAGGACATGGCGACCTCCGATCCAGGTGGCTGCGTGGGATCGCCACGCATATGCACCGAGCGGGGCCATGACCACAGTGTCCGAGACGGACGGTCACCCCAGGAGCGGGTTTCGTTACGTCTCCGTGACCCCTGCCTACGAATATGCAGGCTTATGCGCCAGCGCGCAATCCTCATTCCCATGAATGAATGAAACCGTCCATGATGGTTACACGCTGTGCATGATGGCACCCTTGTTTCGTGGCGGTCCGTGAGTAGATTGACCGAAGCGGGGACTTGCATGCGCCACCAGGTGTGGTTAGGTGGGGCGGAATCTCGAATATTCCATGATCGACTTGACGATGGGCGTATCGTGCGCCGTGTGAACTATGACAATAGGGGCGTCATGGACGCCGCCTCTGGCAACTCCGCGCCGACACTGACTCTTGTGGCCTCGCTCTGTGGCACCGGCACGTGTCCGACGGTGTATCGGACGGACCGAGGCACTCTGGTCGTTCAGGGTTACACCGTGGCTCCGGAGAACGCGGGCATCGACGTACCTGCGGGCGAACAGCTGGTGGAGATCCCGGCGGATCTCCTTGCGGCGGCGATGCAGGCAGGCGAATAAACTAGATCCCAGACGCACGGAGGGGGGCGAGTTGAGGTCGATGGACTCGCCCGATTCCGGGGATCGGCCCGCCGAGCCGGTGGGGGCAATCCTGTTCCGCTGGCGGAAGCGGCGGAAGTTGACCGGCCAGCAACTCGGCGACCGTGTCGGCATGAGTCAGGCCAAGATCTCCCGCTTGGAGACCGGAGCCGTGGCGGCCGAGCCCAGCGATGTGCGTCTCCTGGCTGAGGCTCTCGACATGCCGGCTGCCGAGGCCGAACGCGTCATCGAACTGGCCGAGCACGCCGACGACCGGCTCACCGACTGGGTCTCCGCGGGGCGTGACCAGGCAGACCGCCAGCGGGAGTACGGCCGGGCCGAAGCCGCCGCGAAAGAGCTTCGCATCCTGCAGCCGGCGGTGATCCCCGGTCTGCTGCAGACGAGTGAGTACGCCCGCGCCATCCTTTCCGCCCACGAGCAGGGCGACGACAGCCGGCGTGCCGACTCGGCGGTCACCGAAGCCGTCATCGCCCGGATGCAGCGCAACCAGATCCTGCACTCCCGCGACCGCGACTTTCACTTCCTGATCACCGAACAGGTGCTGCGCAACCAGGTGTGCCACCCCGCCGAGATGATCTCGCAGCTCGACCGTATGCGTCAGGTGGCCACCTTCCCCAACGTCCACCTCGGAATCATCGCCGACGACACCCAGCTCCCCATCGCGCCTTATCACGGCTTCGTCGTGGCCGACGACCGCTGGGTCAGCGTCGACCTGTTCACCGCCAGTCTCAGGTCCAGCGGTCGCAAGACGGTGCGTGCCTACCGTCGCATGTTCGAGTCCTTGGAAGCCGTTGCACATACCGAGATCGATGCCCTTCTCGACCGCTACCAGGCTCACTACGCCCGGATGCTGCTACCGAACCCGGTGTCGAAGTAAATCTCCGCCCGCTTGTCGGGAGTCGCGGGTGTTTCCTACCTTGAAGTAATGACGAACCAGGAAGCCGACCTTCTGGTCGCATCGCACGGTCCGCCGGTCACCCCGGGACCCACAGCCACGCCGTCCATCACGTCGCCCCCCGCCGCGCCCGCCACGCCGCAACTGGTGGCGTCCCTGTGCGGCGTCGGCACGTGCCCAACCGTCTACAGCACCGACCGGGACACCGTGCTGGTGCAGGGTTACCCCGCCACCGCGGACGGGGTTCCCGTCCCCGCCGGCGAACTGCTGGTGGAGATCCCCAAAGAAGTCCTGCTGGAAGCCGCCCGCCGCCTACAGGAGCAGAGCTCCTAGCCCCGCGTTCGCCCTTGCTTGCCGGCCCATGCGGTCTTGTCCAGCCTCTCGGGACCGCTCATCCCGATTTCCCCACCCCACCCCACCCCACCCCCTCACCGTCGGAGGCCCTGTCCCTGGGCGGTGAAAGCTCCACCCTCATCCCCGCTCGACGCTGCGCGGCCGACCTCATCGGTGGCACGGCACCGCCAACGTGCCGCCAGCCCATCACGCCGCCGTTGAAAACGCACTCGCCACGCGTCAACGGCCAAGGTTGCTCGCTCTGCTTGCTCGCCTCGCTCGCTCGCCCTGCTTGCTCGGCCCGGTTGCTCGCCCGGTTGCTCGCCCCGTCCCAGCCCTCGCCGCTGCCCACGATCACTGCGGCGAGGGCTGGGCCGTCATGTGCGAATCAAATCGTCGTCAGCGTTCACCCATTCGGCATGCGTGATGGTGTCCGGCACCGGATTGATACCGTAGGGCGTGCGCATCTGCCAGCCAGTATGAGAATGGGCCCGCAGGTCATTTTCTGAATCAACATCTAAAAATGGCTGAGTGGCTTGCTCATGTCGAAGGATTGGGCGCCCCATTTGCGGCCGATCTGGGTTGACGAATCGTCCCGATGTTGGCGTTTCCGCATAGTGCCATCCCTGCGGACGCACTCATTTCCTGGCCGGCTCATAATCTTGTCGGAAAGCTGAGGGTTGTCGCCTTACCGGACGTCTACGCCTCGGTCGGTGGTGAGGTCGAGGTGCGTTCGCGAGCTGCCCGCTGTGTGCCGGGCGGATTCCATTGCGGCGGCGAATCCATTGCGGCGGCGACAGGCGTCGCCCCGGCCGCCGGTGCGACTCGGTGCGCGTCGGCGGGCGGTGGTCGGCCGGCAACAGACTGATCGCGTGGTGGATCGGCTGTTGGCGCTCCGGGTCGCGCCTGGCGTGAGGTGCACTGGGGCGGAACGGCGTCGACGGGCCGCAGGTCGTAGATCTTTTCGGCATGCCGCCGCTTCAGCCCCCAATCACGGCGTAGGCGCTGCTCGCGACGGAACTCGTCACGCGCGGGTGAGTGGCGACGGCTCGCAGTGCGATCGCGCATCCGTGCCAACTGGGCTGAGGTGAAGAACTGCATCTGACGCATGACCATATTCTTCCGCGCGTCAGACGTCAATGCCACTCCAAAGGGCAATCGATCATGCCAAACTTCAGCGCGGTATTTCGGGACGGGAAGTCGATAAATGGCAGGTCGGAGTTGATATGTGAGGGGTGCCGGATATGACAATGACATGACAGGTGCCGTCATCTCAAATAATCAGACGTAGAGGCTTTCGGGGCAGATGTCGATGTGGTTAGTGTCGTAAGTGACAAGGGCGCCGAATATTCGTGCCACGCGAATCCCGGTGTCGGACTGCCGCGTCGATAGGGGCTGAGTGCTGTGTTGATCCGACAAGGTGTCACCTCGGGGCAGCCGAAGAGATCCCGATCGCCGTCAGCTGTCCGGCGCCGGACGGCTCGGCCGATCACCGTGCGGCCCGAAGAGGTGCAGGATCTCGGCCGGCCGGTCGTCGGCGGGGCCGAACCAGTGTGGCTCGCCTGTATCGAAATCGGCGATCTCGCCCGGCTGCAACACGATCTCGTCAGGTCCGAGCAGCAGGCGCACCGATCCGGCCAGGACATAGAACCAGGCATGCCCTCGATGGGTGACCTGCACCGGCGGACCCGGGCTCGGGCCGAGGATCTGCTTGAACACCTGCAACCGGCCGGGATATGTGGTGAGGGGCACCACCACGGCATCGAGGCGGGTGCGGGTGGGCGCCCGGTGCGGGATCAGATGGGCACGGGGATCCCCGGTGGGCGCGACCCCGATCATGTGATCGAGCGCCATGCGATGGACCCGGGCCAGCGGGATCAGTAAGTCGAGCGTGGGCCGCCGTTTTCCCGACTCCAGGCGCGACAGCGTGCTCACCGACAGCCCTGTCGACGCGGAAAGGTCCTCCAAGCGCAAGCCGCGGTCCTGCCGGATGCCACGTAAGCGGGGGCCGATGGAGTCAAGCAGTCGTTCCAGCTCCGGATCCACCCCAGCAGTTTGCGGTCTTCGCAAGTTCTCTGGTAGCGCGGGGTGGGCTGGTTCGAGAATTCGGGGCCATGGAGAAAGCACGACGATGGTTAATACTCGCTATCTGCTGCACCAGCATCTTCCTGGTCGGTCTCGACACCACGGTCGTCAACGTCGCACTGCCGTCCATCGCGGCGGAGCTGGGACTGGACATCGGGCAGTCGCAGTGGGTCGTCGACTCGTACACGTTGGTTCTGGCGAGCCTGCTCATGACTTCGGGTGCGCTGGCCGATCGGATAGGCCGGCGCAGGGTCTTCCGGTTGGGGCTGGTGCTGTTCGCGATCGGCTCCGCGGCCTGTGCTCTCGCGCCTTCGATCGAGTGGCTGGTGGCGGCGCGGGTGGCGCAGGGGATCGGTGGGTCGATGTTGAGCCCGGTGGCGTTGGCGATCGTGGTCAGTGCCATCACCGATCCGCGGGAGCGGGCGCAGGCGATCGGGGTGTGGGCGTCGGTGTTCGGGCTGAGTATGGCAGCGGGCCCGGTCCTCGGCGGGCTGCTCACCACGGGGCCTGGTTGGCGGACGGTGTTCTGGGCGAACTTGCCGATCATCGCGGTGGTGCTGGTGCTGACCGCAGTTCACGTCCCGGAGTCGCGATCGCCGAAACCACGGAGAGTCGATGTCCTGGGGCAGATACTCCTGACCGTGATCATCGGATCGACCGTGGCCGCCTTGATCGAGGATCCGCTCTTCTGGATCGGCGCCGGCGTCGCCATGCTGATCTTCGTCAAGGTCGAGAAGGCCGAGACCGAGCCGCTCATGGATCTGCGACTGTTCGGGCGGCCTTCGTTCCTGGGTGCGGTCACCAGTGCCGTTGCCGTCTTCGCCGCGCTCAACGTGACTTTGCTGGCCGGCACCCTCTATCTGCAGGAGACACGCGGACTGAGCCCGCTCGATGCCGGTCTGACGATCCTGCCGATGGCTGTCGCCGCCACCGTGTTCGCTCCGTTGTCAGGGTATGCGGTGGGTCGGATCGGACCGACGGTCTCACTGGTGGTTGCAGGTCTCGGCATCGCGGCCGGCGGCATCCTGTTCTTGGTCGACCCTGCCGGCCCGGGTGCGTACCTGTTGCTCGGCGTCGGCGTGGGCTTCGCCAACGCGCCTATCACCAATACGGCGGTGAATGGTCTACCGCCGTCTCGGTCCGGCGTGGCCGGTGGGATCGCCTCGACCGCGAGGCAAGTGGGTGCCGCGCTGGGGGTCGCCTTGGCCGGGCATGTCCACGCGCCGCTGGTCGTGGCCTGTGGCCTCGCGGTGGTAGTTGCGGCAATCGCCACCGATCGGACGCGGTCACGGACGGAAGCGGCCTCAGCAGTGCGCCTCTGACGACGGTCCACGCCGCGGCCATCTCAGCGATATCGATGCCCCACCGGCCGCTGTCGCCGGGCAGAGGCTCGCGAGCCGAGGGTCCGGGCTCCGGTTCGGCTGCTGCTGATGCGGTTCGACGACGCGAGAGGAGCGTGGTGAGCTGGAGGCGTAAATCGGGGAATGTCTGATGGGGGCAACGCCACTTACTTACAGTGAGGCGGTGCGTCGTCTCCTGACTTCGATGATCACGCCAGCCGACCGGGCCATGCCAGCCGACCGGGCCATGCCAGCCGACCGGGCCATGCCAGCCGACCCGGCCACGGCGTCCGGCCCCGGCAGGTCGTTCGGCCTGGGCAGGCCGTCCGGTTTGGGCACGGTGCCGGGCCGGGCTGCAACCGGCCTGGCGGTCGCGGCCGGTCGAATCATGGCAGTCGGTCTGGCCGCAGTGGCGGGGCTGGTGGCCGCAGCCCTGCTGGGACCGGCAGGCGCGGCCCTTGCAGTCCCGGGGCCGCCCCCGCTGATCCAGGGGTGGATCGTGACCGAGCGCAACCCCTCCCGCTGTCTGACGGGCGGTCCAGTGGGCACGATCGTGCACACCGGCGCGTGCAAGGCCGGCAACAAGGCGCAGAGCTTCTACCAGACCAGTGAGGGGCACTTCACCAACGACGGCAACTGCATGGAGCCGGACGGCGAGCAGTCCGGGGCGCGGATCCGGGTGGCGGCCTGCACGTTCACCGACGAGCAGGACTGGTGGTTCACCGGCACGCTGCGTGCTGGTGAGAACGGGCGCTGCGTCACCGAGGTGAGGATTCAGCGTTCCGGTGTGGGGGTTGTGCGCCTGCGTGACTGCAGTGACAAAGCGAACCGGAAGTGGCGCGGCCACACCCCGTGGTAACGGCCGGACGCTGGGATCGGGCGCACGCCGGGGGACTCCGGGGCTGGTCAGAGGCGGCCGCTGATCAGGAATTGCATCTGGACCTCGTGGCCGGGGGCTACGCCGTGCTGCTGGTCGAGTCGCATGATCGAGGTCAACGGGGTGACAGTGACGTCGCGCAGGCCGGCGTTCGCCAGCACGATCGTGGTTTCGTCGATCGACTTGGCGGCGGCCAGGGGGAGCAGGGACCGTACCTCTTCGTCGTAGAAGTGGCCGAAGTTCTCTGACGCGTTCTCCAGGCCGTCCGGGAACCAGGTGCTGTCGATCATGGCGATGCGGCCGTCGGGGCGGAGCAGGCGCTTCCAGTTCGCGATCGCGGCCTCGGGGGAGCGCAGCGTCCACATGACGTAGCGGCCGACGATCGCGTCGAAGCTGGCGTCGGGGAAGTCCGGCGCCACCGCGTCGCCCTCGATGAAGACGGGCGGCACGACAGCGGATGGCAGCAAGGCTGCGGCATACGCCGGCACGGGCTCGGCCGACCTCGGCGCGGGCTTGGCCGACCCGGGCGCGGGCTTGGCCGTCCCCGGCGCGGGTTCGGCGGACGTCGGCGCGAACTCGGCGGGCGCCGGGAGGGAGGCGGCGTGGCGGCGGGCCTGGTCCAGCATGCCGGTGGAGAGGTCGATGCCGGTGACGCGGTGGCCGAGGCCGGCCAGGGTCATCGCGACGTAGCCGCTGCCGGTGCCGACGTCGAGCACGTCGAGCGGGGCCGGGGGCAGGGCTTCCTTCCAGATCTCCGCCCAGGCCGCGTTGTCGGCGGCGAACCGTTCGGGCCGCTGCTGGTAGGCGTGGTAGTCGGGGGCGCGGCCCGTCCAGTACTCGTTGATCCGGTCCTGTGCGGTCATGCGGTGACCTCCTCGGTCAGCGGGTGGAACAGAAGGTGCAGGGAACCGTCGAGGTCGAGGCGGCGGATGCCGATGCCGTAGACCGGTTCGAGAATCTCCGGTTCGAGCACCTCGGCGGCCTCGCCGGCGGCTGCCACCCCGCCCGCACCGAGAAGTACCAGGTCGTCACAGTAGCGGGCGGCCAGGTTCAGATCGTGCAGCACCACGATCGAGCAGGTGCCCAGGCCGCGGACCAGGCGCAGGATCTCGTGCTGGTAGCGGATGTCGAGGTGGTTCGTCGGTTCGTCGAGCAGCAGGTGGGTGGCTTCCTGGGCGAGCGCCCGGGCGATCAGGACGCGCTGACGTTCGCCGCCGGAGAGCCCGGCGAAGGCGCGGGCCGCGAGGTGGGCGGCGCCGACCCGGGCCAGGCACCGGGCGGCGACCTCGTGGTCGGCGGCGCCGGCGCGCTGGAAGGTGGACAGGTGCGGTCCGCGGCCGAGCAGCACCATCTCGGCCACGGTGAGCGCGGACTCGCCGCCGGATTCCTGCACCACCACGGCCATCCGCCGGGCGGCGTCACGCGGCGGCAGGTTCCGCAACTCGGCACCGTCCACGGTGACCTGGCCGGTGGTGCTGCGCAGGGCCCCGTACAGCAGCCGCAGCAGTGTGGTCTTGCCGCTGCCGTTGGGGCCGATGAGGCCCAGCACCCGGCCCGGGCGCGCGGTGACGCTGACGCCGTCGATGACGGGGTTGGCGCCGTAGCGCCAGGAGACTCCGGCGGCCTCGATCATGAGGTGGCCTGGAAGCGCTGCACGATCCTCTCCAGCCCGTCGATCGACAGTGGCGACGGCGGTTCGGTGAAGTTGAACAGCTGCGGCATCACGTTGCCGGAGGCGACGGCCTTGAGCTTTTCCGCGCCCGGCAGGTTGGTGACGGCCTGTTCGACGGCTTTCGGGTCGCCGTCGCTGTACAGCAGGATCAACACGTCCGGGTTACGGCCGAGCAGTTCCTCCAGGGTGATCTCGAAGACGCGTTCCTTGTTGTCGCCGAAGACGTTGGTGAACCCGGCCGCCTCCAGTTGCGGGTGGGCCATGCTCGTCGACCCGTACGCGTAGGTGACGCCGCCGCCGACGGTCGGGTAGAGCACCGCCGCCGTACGCCTCTCCGCCGGTTCCGGGATCTTCGCCATGCGTTCCTTGAGCGTGGTCACCGCGGCCAGGGACTGGGGCCGCCGGTCGAAGACCTCGGCGTACGCGTCCATCTGCCGGTAGATGTCGTCGAAGGTGGGCGCGGTCGTGGCGTCCGGGCACAGCGCCGGTTCCTCGAGGAGCGGGATGTCCACGGCGGAGAGCGTGTCGCGGGACAGGTTGTCGACCTCGCCGAGCACCAGGTCGGGTTGCTGGCTGATCACGACTTCCTTGGAGATCTGGAGGTGGCCGCTGGTGTCGGTCCGGTCGGTGAGCAGGGGGATCTTGTCGATCTCGGCCCGGGTGGCGGCGTCGTAGTACTCGGCGGGGTACTGACCGGCCCGCGCCGTGACGCGGTCCATCACGCCCAGCGAGTGCAGGTAGGGCACGGCCGCGCTCTTGAGCAGCACGACCCGCTGCGGTGCCTTGTCGAAGGTGACCTCGGCGCCGCAGTTGGTGAGGGTCACCGGGTAGTTGCCGTGGCCGGCCGCGGTGTTGCTGGTGTCGACCTCGGGGGCGCCGCAGCCGGCGGCGAGCAGAAGGGTGGCGGCGGCGACCGTGCGGAGAGCCTTCATGGTGTCCTTTCAGGCGGCGGTGGCGTGGAGGCGCCGGATGAGGATCAGCAGGAAGGGCGTGCCGACCAGGGCGGTGATGATGCCGATCGGGATTTCCTGCGGGGCGAGCAGGACGCGGGCGATCACGTCGGCCCAGACCAGCAGGATCGCGCCGAGCAGCGCGGCCACCGGGACCACGCGCACGTGCGGCGCGCCGACGAGGCGACGAGCCAGATGGGGTACGACCAGACCGACGAACCCGATGCTGCCGGAGGCGGAGACCAGCACGCCGACACAGAGGGAGACCACCACGAGCAGTCGGATCCGCAGCCGGTCCGGGGAGATGCCGAGCGTGTGTGCGGTCTCGTCGCCGACCGCGAGCGCGTCCAGGCTGCGTCCGGTGACGGTCAGGTAGGCGGTGGTGCCGAGGATCACGACGGCGGCGACCGCGAGCAGCGCGTCCCAGCGGGCCAGTCCGAGCGATCCCAGCAGCCAGAACATCACCGATCGGGCGCCCTCGGCCGAGCCGGACGCGAAGATCAGGAAGCTGGTGGTGGCGTAGAGGGCGTACCCGACCGCGACACCGGCCAGCAGCAAGCGGATCGAGGTGACGCGGCCGCCGCTGCGCGCGATCAGGAAGACGGCCAGCGAGGCGGCCATCGCGCCGAGGAAGGCACTGGTGGAGAGCGCGTACTGGCCGAAGCCGGCACCGGCACCGAACAGGATGGCCGCGGCCGCGCCGCTGGAGGCGCCCGAGTTGATGCCGAGCAGGTAGGGGTCGGCGAGGACGTTGCGAACCATCGCCTGCAGAGCCACCCCGCAGACGGCGAGGCCGGCGCCGACCAGGATGCCGAGCAAGACCCGGGGCAGCCGGACCTGCCAGACGATCGCCTCCTCGGGCGGTGTCCACGTCACGTCGCCGGCGCCGAGGAGCTGGTGGGCGATGATCCGGGCGACCGTTGCCGGGCTGATCCCGATGGCGCCGGTGCCGACCGCGATCAGGCCGGTGACCAGCAGACCGGTGGTCAGCGAGACCAGCCACAGCGTGGTGCGGCGTCGTTGCGTGCCGACGCCGAGCACGTCGGTGCTGGTGGACACCGTACCCCCAATGCGAAGCTGGTAGCTGTTGCCAATGATGTGCAACAAACTAACAGCATGATCGCCGGATGGGGAGGGCGCGGTCGACCCGGTCACACCCGGCGGTCGGTCGCGTCCACCAGCCCCAGCGCGTCGTCCACCCTGCTCAGCACGGCGTCGTCGTCCGGGCCGACGCCGCGCAGCAGGTCCACGGCGGTCGTCCGGATCTGCCCGACGATCATGGTGACGGGCAGGCCGGGGTCGTCCTCCAGGAGCTGGGCGGCAAGGCGTACCGCCTCCAGGGCCGCAGCCTCCGCCCGCCCGGCATGCCGCTCCGCGTCGTCGTGGCCGCTCAGGTCCGTGGCGAGGGCCTCGCCCGCGGACCGGACCGCGCGGGACAGTTCCCGGATCGCCTGGTTGAGCTCGGCCGGCGCCGCGGCGTGCAGGCGGGCCAGGGTCACCGCGTTGCGGGCGAGGACCCAGACGTTGCCGACGACGTGATCGAGCTGGTGGGTGGTCTGCTCGACGTTGCGGATCTGGCGCAGCCGGCGCCGCCGCCGTACGCGCAACCGCACCGTCTCCCCGGCGGCGAGCGCGGCCGCGTGCAGGCGTTCCACGCAGACGTTCAGTTCGTGGGCCCGGTCGAGGACGGCGTGGGCGGCCGTCTCGTCCATCCGGGTGAGCGCCGCGTCCAGGTCGTCGAGCAGGTCGGCGAGGTCGGCATAGGTCTGCCGGGCCGCCGTCACCAGAGGCGCCAGCGGCCGCCGTGCCACGGTGAGCTGGCTGGCCGCGATGGCGACCGCGCCGCCGATCAGCGCGTCGGCGAACCGGAACGGGATGAGCCGGCCCTCCGGCGCGGCGACCAGGACCAGGTAGACGGCCGAGACGGCGGCCTGGGTGACCAGGGTGCTGCTCGCGCCGGCGGCGACCATCGGGCCGACCGTGAGCAGCAGGACCAGGAAGAGGCTGGCGATGCCGGGGCCGAGCGCCAGCACGACCAGTTCGGCGACGAGCACGCCGGCCGCCACGCCGAGAACGATCTCGGCGGTCTGGCGCAGCTGCCGGCCGCGAGCCTCACCGAGCACGACAAGCGCGGCCGTCGGTGCGAAGAGCGGGTCGGGGTGGCCGATCAGGTGGGCGGCGAGGAGCCAGGCGACGGTCGCGGCGGTGGCGGCGACGATGGCCTGGCGTACACCGACCTTGCGCTTGTTGATCTTTAATGGCACGGAAGGGCCATCTACCCGAAGGGCAGGACGCGGAAAACAGAAGGAAGGGGTGGCAATGGCCACTGTGTGTCCTGATTGCTCAGAAGCCTTGTCACTCAGCACCGCCCCACGGGCCGATGCCCGAACGGAACGCCCGTCGATAGATTGATGGTTCGCACCGGCCCGTACTTCTCCACCGAAGTAGGAGGACCGCACCGTGAACCACGATCAGGCGCATGTCCTGCGCACCCTCTGTGACACCGTCGTCCCGGCCCTGGACCGTCCGGACGACGCCGACGGTTTCTGGGCCCGCCGGGCCACCGACGTCGGTGCCGACCGCGCGGTCCTCGCCATGATCGCCGGCCTGCCGGCGGAACAGCAGCAGGGGTTCGGCGGCCTGCTCGACGCGCTCACCGCGCACGGGTTCGGCACTGCCGGGCAGGAGGGCCGGGAGCGGATCCTCGACGCCGTCCGGCAGGCCGCACCCGAGGCCGCGGCCGGGATCCACGCCCTGACCAGCATGATTCTGATGTGCACCTACGGGCTCACCGACGCGGCCGGCAGCAATCTGTTCTGGGCGCGGATCGGCTACCCCGGCCCGGTGCCTGCCGGACGGCCGGTCGCGGAGCCGCGGATCACGCCGCTGCGGCCGGACGGTGACCTCGACCTGACGGCCGACGTCGTGGTGATCGGCTCCGGCGCGGGCGGCGGGCTGATCGCCGGCCGGCTCGCCGCGGGTGGCGCCCGGGTGGTGGTGCTCGAGGCCGGGCGGCACCGCACCGAGGCCGATTTCGATCAGCGGGAGCTCGAGGCCTACCAGAACTCGTACTGGCGGGGCGGGCCCACGCCGACCGCCGACGGCAACGTCACGCTGATGGCCGGCAGCGGCGTCGGCGGCGGCACGGTGATCAACTGGACGAACTGCATCCGGACCCGGGACCCGGTGCGCCGGCAGTGGGCCGCCGAGCACGGCCTCACCGGCGTCGACACGCCCGATTTCGACAGGCATCTGGACGCGGTCTGGCGCGAGCTGTCGGTCACCGACCGCTGCTCGGAGTTCAACCGGATCCACGAGGCGATGCGGCGCGGCGCCGACGCGCTGGGCTGGTCGTTCGCCACCGTGCACCGCAACTGGGACGAGAAGCTGCACGACCCGGCGATCGCCGGCCACCTCGGGTTCGGTGACCGGTCCGGCGCGAAGCGGTCGACCCTCAAGGTCTACCTGGAGCCGGCGGTGCTGGAGCACGGCGCGCGGGTCGTCGACGGCTGCCGGGTCGAGCGGATCCTGGTGTCCGGCGGCCGCGCGGCCGGGGTGGTCGGCCGGGCCGGGGGACATCGCGTCACCGTGACGGCCCCGACTGTCGTACTCGCCGCAGGCGCCCTGGAGAGCCCGGGCGTGCTGCTGCGCTCCGGCATCGGCGGGCCGGCCGCCGGGCAGCACCTGCGGTTGCACCCGTGCACGGTCACCCTGGGTGACTACGGCACCGACATGCGTGGCTGGTGGGGCGCGCCCCAGGCGGCCCTGGTCGACGAGTTCGCCGCGGTGGAGGAGGGCTACGGGTTCCTGCTGGAGAGCGTGCAGTACACCACCGGCCTGGGCGCCTCGGCACTGCCGTTCACCACGGCCGCCGAGCACAAGCAGGCGATGGCCGACTTCCGGAACACCGGGAGCTTCATCGGCCTGGTCCGCGACCGGGGCCACGGCCGGGTCGTGCTCGACGCCGCCGGCGACACGGTGGTCCGCTACGACCTCACCGACGAGGTCGACGTCCGCAACACCCGGCGCGCGATCGAGGCGGAGATCCGCCTGCACCACGCCGCCGGTGCCTGCCGCATCCAGCTCTTCGCCCAGGATCTGCCGGCCTGGCAGCAGGGCGACGACCTAGCGGCCTACGTCGCCCGTGCGCGGGAGGTCCCGCTGCGCGCCGGTGGGGCCACGCTCTTCGCGGCGCATCAGATGGGCAGCTGCCGGATGGGCGCCGACCCGGCGACGAGCGTCGCCGATCCGCGCGGCGAGCTGCACGACACCCCGGGCGTCTGGATCGGCGACGCGTCGGCGTTCCCGACCTCCTCCGGCACCAACCCGATGATCACGGTGATGGCGCTGGCGTCGCGCACCGCCGAGCACATTCAGGATGCTCTTTAATACGAAACAGCCTCATCGAATGGCGCTAGCCTGACCCGGGCGACACCGGAGGTGCATCGTGTCCGGGCCGGCACATCCGAGACGGCGGCGGCGCGACTCCGACCACGGTCAGGTGATGCGCGGCCTCCTTCAAGATCGCGCTGAACTGCGTCGCCACGCCCACCAAGTGCACGGTCGCCGATCAGACGCCGGTCGCGGTCGCGTACGCCAAGAAGAACGCCAAGGACGGCCAGGCCGACACGGTCACCGCCACCGGTTCGACGTTCCTGCCGCCGGTCTTCGGCCGGGCGGCGAAGAGCGACTACACCGGCAAGGCCGTCGGCGCGTGCGCCCGCGTCGCCTGGGGCGTCCCGGCGGTGAAGAAGGTGCTGGCGCTGGGCATCTCGTACTGCGACTGGAAGCGGATGACCAACGACAACAAGGTGTATTACGGCCCGCTGGACACCCTGCTCAGCCAGACCGGCCTCTACACCGTGGCCGATCTGACCGCGCCCGGCACGTCGACCGAGAGCGCGATCCCGGCGACGCTCCCGCTCACCGCGCTCGGCCTGCCGATCCCGAACTGCTCCCTGCTCGAGCTGACCACCCCGCGCGGTCACGTCTTCCTGTCCAACCCCGACTTCTCGATGCCGGACGCCAACTGCGAACTCAACCGGCTACGCGGGCCTGCTCGGCGGTCTCTTCGGCAGCCTCACCAGCGTCCTCTCCGGCAACCTCTTCGACGCGGTGGCCAAGGTCCTCTGCGACGTGGGCAGCGGCTGCATCTACGGCTACTTCACCAAGACCCTGGTGCCGACCTACCAGCCGGCTTTCGGCACCGGCCAACCCTTCGGCGCCACCGTGATAGGCCGCACCGGCTGATTGCCGGGACCGGGCGGCAGGCGTACGCGAATCGCCGTTCCCCAACCGCAAGGCAGACCCTCGAGCGGGCCCCTCGTCCACCCGCCGTCCCGTGGTCGATGGCATCGCCCTACCCGGCTCAGGACCTTCCCCGGCCGGTCACGCCGCGGTCGTGGCGCCGACCCCGCCGGCGGCACGACCCCGGTCGACCCACCCGGGCCGGGTCAGGCGATCGAGCGGGCCGCCCGCAGGATCGTCTCGGTCACCGCGGCCGGCTCGGACGCCGGGATGGCGTGCGAGGCACCCGGCAGCTCGACAGTGGTGCGGGCACCGGCGCGCTCGGCCATGAAGCGGTGCGCCGCGAGCGGGATGTTGAGGTCCAGCTCCGGGTAGACGAACCAGGACGGCACGTCCTTCCACGCCGGCTCGCCGGAGCCCTCGCTGAGTGCGGTGGTGTTCAACGGCCGCTGGGTGGCGGCGGCCAGCGCGGCCGTCCCGGCCGGTACGTCACCGATGAACTGCTGGTGGAACAATTCCTGGCGGATGAACAGGTCGTCGTCGGACCAGCTGGCGGACTCGGCGAAAGCGCCGTGGACGAGGACGATGGTGGGTTTCATGGTTCCATCCCAGCCGACCGGGCGTTCAGAAGCCATGCAGGAATTACGCAGGACTATCCTCGGCTGTCCTCGCGGAACTCGCGTCCGGAGCCGCCGGCCTGTTCGCGGGCTCCGTCGGGGACCTTGTCCCGGGCTTCCTCCCGCGCGCGCAACTCGACCCGGCGGATCTTGCCGGAGATCGTCTTGGGCAGGTCGGTGAACTCTAGCAGGCGGATCCGCTTGTAGGGCGCGAGGTTCTCCCGGCAGTGCCGCAGGATCGCCTGGGCCGTCTCGGCGGTCGGCTCCCAGCCCTCGGCGAGCACCACGTACGCCTTCGGCACGGACAGCCGCACCGGGTCGGGTGACGGCACCACGGCGGCCTCGGCGACCGCCTCGTGCTCGATCAGCACACTCTCGAGTTCGAACGGCGAGATCCGGTAGTCGGAGGCCTTGAACACGTCGTCGGTGCGGCCCACGTACGTGATGTAGCCGTCGTCGTCACGCGAACCGATGTCGCCGGTGTGGTAGAAACCGCCGGCTGTGGCCTCGGCGTTGCGCTCCGGATCGCCGTGGTAGCCGACCATGAGTCCGAGCGGCCGGTCGTCCAGGTCCAGGCAGATCTCGCCCTCCCGGTCGGCGGGCAGCCCGGTGGCCGGGTCCACGAGTGCGACCGTGTAACCCGGCATGGGCCGGCCCATCGAACCCGGCTTGACCGGCTGACCGGGCGTGTTGGCGATCTGCACGGTCGTCTCGGTCTGGCCGAACCCGTCCCGGATCGTCACGCCCCAGGACCGCCGCACCTGCTCGATCACCTCGGGGTTGAGCGGCTCGCCGGCGCCGACCACGATCTCCGGTGGTGTCCGCAGCCGGGTCAGGTCGGCCTGCACCAGCATCCGCCACACGGTGGGCGGGGCGCAGAAGCTGGTCACCCCGCACCTGTCCATCTGGGCCAGCAGGGCGGACGCGTCGAAGCGCCGGTAGTTGTAGATGAACACGCAGGCGAGCGCGTTCCACGGCGCGAAGACGTTGCTCCACGCGTGCTTGGCCCAGCCGGGGGAGGAGATGTTGAGGTGCACGTCGCCGGGGCGCAGACCGATCCAGTACATGGTCGAGAGGTGACCGACCGGGTAGGACGCGTGGGTGTGCTCCACCAGTTTCGGCAGGGCCGTGGTGCCGGAGGTGAAGTAGAGCAGCAGCGGGTCACTCGCCCTGGTCTCGCCGTCGGGGGTGAAGGCGGGCTCGGCGGCGTACGCGTCCGCGTAGGTGTGCCAGCCGCCGGCCGGCGCGCCGACCGCGATCCGGGTGTAGTCACCGGCCACGCCGGCGAACTTGGCGGTGCCGGCCGAGTCGGTGATGACGTGCGCGGCGTCGCCCCGGTCCAGGCGGTCACGCAGGTCGGCCGGGCCGAGCAGCGGCGTCGCCGGGATCACCACGGCACCGAGTTTCATGGCGGCGAGCAGGCACTCCCAGAGCTCGACCTGGTTGCCGAGCATCAGGATCACCCGGTCGCCGCGCCGCACGCCGTGCCCGCGCAGCCAGTTCGCCACCCGGCTGGACCGCTCGGACAGGTCGGCGAAGGTGTGCCGCTGCTCCGAGCCGTCCTCCTCGACGATCCAGAGCGCGACCTGTGACCCGGCCTCGCCGGCGGCCTCGGCGTCGAACCAGTCGATCGCCCAGTTGAACGTGTCCAGCCGCGGCCAGCGAAACTCGCGGTAGGCGGTGTCGTAGTCCTCGCGGTGCGCCAGGAGGAACTCCCGCGCCTGCCGGAACGCGCTCATGAAATCACCCTATCGGCTACTCGCCCCGGAAGACCGGTGTGCGCCTGTCCAGGCTGGCCCGGATCCCCTCGGCGCTGTCCTTCGTCGCCCAGAGCACCCGCTGCTCCGCCAATTCGTGATCCAATGCCGCCCGGACGCGTTCCGCGAGACCGTCCCGCAGGGTGGCGCGGATCGACCGGACCGCGAGCGGCGCCGCCTCGGCGATCCGCAGGGCGAGCTCGGTGGCGGTCTCCCGCAGGCGGCCCGGCTCGGCGAGGCGGTCGGCAAGTCCGATGCGTACGGCCTCTTCGCCACCCACCCGCCGCCCGGTCAGCAGCAGGTCCGCCGCCACCTGCCGCCCGACGATCTCCGGCAGCGTGACGCTGAGCCCGAAACCCTGATGGAACCCGAGCCGCGCGAAGTTCGCCACGAACCGGCTGCTGCTCTCGGCGACCCGGAAATCGGCGGCGCACGCCAGGCCGAGACCACCGCCCACGGCGGTGCCCTGCACGGCGGCGACAATGGGCGTACGGATGTCGAACAGTTGCGCGCCCCGGCGATAGAGCCGCTCGGCGGCCGCCGCGTGGTCGCCGGCGAAGTCGCCGCTGCCGAAGTCGGCGCCGCCGCAGAAGTGCTTGCCCTGGGCGGCCAGCACGATCGCCCGGGTCTCCCGGTCGTTGTCGAGCTGGCGGGCGGCGTCGACGATCTGCCCGATCAGCGCCTCGTCGAAGTGGTTCGCGGGCGGGCGGCGCATTTCCAGGACCGCGACGCCGCCGCTCGTGGTGACCGACAGCTCAGAGCTCACGACGCGCTCCCCAGGGGTCTCTCGTTGATCAATTGGTAGGTCAGGCTACCGGCCCGGCGGCGCGGGTGGTCAGCCGTCCGGATGACGACTGCGGCCGCCGCGATGTGCGGGGGCGCCCGCCTCAGGCGTTGGGACTAACCGGTTCGGGGGCTTAGCGTGCGACCAGTAGTTGCCGAGTCGTCACTCAGGGTGTCGGCTTTGCCGGTGCGTTTGTCGCTGTCCGGACCAGAACAGGAACTGGAGATCGGGACGGAGCGTGACCCGGACACCGGCGTCGCGGTCCTCCGGTTCCGCGGTGACCTGACCACCTCCAAGATCAATCGGGTGTACGCCGCGGTCGGCAAGGCGGCCGCGGAATGCCCGGCGGCCGTGCTGCTCGACCTGTCGGCCCTGCGCCGCGCCGACGCCGCCTCGGTGAGCGTCTTCTACACGCTCGCTCACCAGGCGCGGCAGACGTGGGGCGTGCCGGTGCTGCTCTGCGCCGCCGGCCCCGGAATCGTCCGCGATCTCGGTGCGATGCGCGGCTCGATGGCCCTCTACGACCGGGCCGCGGACGCGCTGCTCGCGGTGCGCGCCGGTGTGCCACGCTGGGCGTGCGAACGCTTCGGCCCGGAACCGACGAGCGTCAGCGCGGCCCGCCGGCTGGTGGCCGAGTCCTGCGCCGCGTGGGGCTGGTCCGACCTGACCGAACGGGCCTGCATGATCGCCTCCGAGCTGGCGACGAATGCGATCCGGCACACCGGCGCCGAGTACGAGGTGATGGTCTCCGGCACCGAGGTCTTCCTGCGCGTAGCCGTGCGCGACAACAGCCCCGCCATGCCACGGCTCATCGAACGCCCCGGCACGTCCGGCGCCATCGTCCCCGCCGGCAACGGACGCGGCCTGCGGATAGTCGCCGGGCTGGCAACACTCTGGGGCGGCACCGGCATACCCGGCGGCAAAATCGTCTGGGCACTGCTGCGCAGCAGCCCGGAGGCCCGCCCCCGCCCGCCGGGCCGCTGACGCCCGCCCCGCCGCCGGGTCGCATGCCCGCTTCCGTCCGCCGTGCCGCTGACGCCTGCTTCCGCCCGCCGTGCCGCAGACGGCCGCTCCCGCCCGCCGAGCCGCTCGCGCCCGGCAGGTTGCTGACGGCCCGGCGCCCGGGCGCTCAGCTCGCCGGGGCCGGTGCGCCGAACCAGCGGGCCAGCTGCCCGGACAGTTCTTCCTGGTCGTCGCCCACCCAGGCGACATGCCCGTCCGGTCGCACCAGTGCCGCCGCAAAATCAACCCACACTTCCGCATCACCGCCGGGTGCCGCCCCGCCGGGTGTCGCCCGCCCGAGGGCCGCCGCCTTGCCGGCGTCGGTGAGCAGGTCGACCCGGTCGGCCCAGCCGTCCACGGAGAGCCGGCCGGTCCGGTCCAGCAGAAGGCCCCGGCCGTCGCGCATCCGCTCGTAGAGGCGGTCGGGCCCGAACCGGATGTCCCGCAGCCGGCGCCCGACCAGCTCGTGTCCTTTCTGGTCGCCGAAGTCGTACCTGATCCCGATCGCGATGATCTTCTCGGTCAGGTACCGGTTCACCTCCTCGAAGCCCATCAACTCGGTCAGCAGCCGGCGTACCGCCTGCGGCCCCGGCTCGGTCGACATCAACTCCATCTGGGCGCGGGTGTTGTTCAGCACGTCGGCCGCGACCGGGTGGCGTTCCGTCTGGTAGCTGTCCAGCAACCCGGCCGGCGCCCACCCGGCGACCTCGGCGGCGAGTTTCCAGCCCAGATTGACGGCATCCTGGATGCCCAGGTTGAGGCCCTGCCCACCGGCCGGCGGGTGGATGTGCGCGGCGTCGCCGGCCAGTAGCACCCGGCCTTGCCGGTACCGTTCGGCCAGCCGGGTGGCGTCGCCGAACCGGGACAGCCAGCGCGGCGAATGCACCCCGAAGTCGGTGCCGGCGAACGCCCACAGCTGCTGCCGGAACTCGTCGATCGTCGGCGGTGTCGTCCGATCCTCGGCAACACCGGCGGCCGGGACCACGACCCGGTAGACGCCGTCCCCGATCGGACCGAGCCCGAACCGCTTCTGCGTCCGGCGCACCTCGGCGACCACTCCCACCACCGTCTCCGGCGCCGCCGTCACCTCCATCTCCCCGAGCAGCGTCTCCGCGCGGGCCGGCTCGCCGGGAAAGTCGATCCCGAGCAGCCTGCGCACCGTGCTGCGGCCGCCGTCACAGCCCACCAGGTACCGCGCCCTCAACCGGCTTCCGTCCGCCAGTTCCGCGGTCACCCCGTCCTCGTCCTGGTTCAGCCCCACCAACTCGGTGCCGCGCCGGATGTCGGCACCCAGCTCCACGGCGTGCTCCTCCAGCAGCCGATCGGTAACGGTCTGCGGGATCGCCAGAACGTAGCCGTGCGACGTGTCGAGCCCTTCCGGCACAGGCTTCTCGATGCCGGCGAAGAATCCGCCTACCGGGTACGTGCGGCCCAGCTCCAGGAACCTGTCCAGCAATCCGCGCTGGTCCATGATCTCGATGCTGCGCGCGTGCAGCCCGAGCGAACGCACGAACTTCGGCTGCTCCGCCTCCTTTTCCACGACCACGACCTGCACGCCGTGCAGCCGTAACTCAGCGGCGAGCATCGTGCCGGTCGGTCCACCGCCGGCAATGATGACGTCAATCATGAGGCCCCCAATCGCAGAGATTCTGCGACAGAACCGGCCTCTTGCGGCAAGCCCCCCAATGCGATATAAGTTGGAAGTGGCAGGAAGTGACTTCCTGCCTTTTCTTATGCCCGCTTCTCCTTTCAATGGGCCTCGTTTTCGGCTCTTCTCAGGGCAGGCAGCAGTCCGGCAGCAAGAACCAGCGCAGCTTTTCGAACGCCGGTGGCAGATCGAGCCGGACCCCGTCCACCGGCAGCGGCAGCCCGGTCAAGATCTCTCGTGCCTGGGTCAGATACCCGGCGAGCGCCTCTTCGCCCACTGTCTCCGTGGCAACGGGCGGCATGCTGACCGACCCGTCCGGGTTGAGCCGCAGATCGGCGAGGCGCAGCCGTGGATGCTCGTGTCGCAGGTGGGTCCACCGGCCGGTGCGCGGGTCGAACCGGTACTCCGGCAGCAACCGCGCGCCGTGCCGGGCGATCAGCAGCACCGCCTCGATCAGGTAGTCGGCGACGGTGTCGGAGATGAAGTAGTTGAGGTTCAGTCTGCTCCAGCCCGGCTTGATGCCCTCCCAGCCGTCGACGATCTCGCCCCGGAACTCCCGGGAGTGCGCCTCGTCGATGCCGAGCAACCGATGCCCGTACGGTCCCGCGCAGGAGCAGCCACTTCGTGCCTGGATCCCGAACAGGTCGTTGAGCAGCGCCGCGACGAAATTGTGGTGCAGGTACCGCTCGCCCGCGCGGACCTGGAAGGAGACGATCGACAGGCGGTCGGCTTCCAGATCGCCGAGGATCTCGATGCTCTCCTCCGCCGCCCACCGCTCACGGGCCCGCCGCCACAACTCCCGCTCACGCTCCTCGATCACATCGGTGCCGACAGCCTCCTTCACGCCGAAGACCAGCCCCGCCCGGATCGACTCGACGATCGCCGGCGTGCCGCCCTCCTCACGGGCCACCGGATCGTCGAGGTACCGGTGGCCGGACGGATCCACATAGGCCACCGTGCCGCCGCCGGGGACGACCGGCACCCGGTTGACCATCAGCCGCCGGTCCACCACCAGGACGCCCGGGGTCTGCGGGCCACCGGCGAACTTGTGCGGGGACAGGAAGATCGCGTCCTTGTCGGCCATGGAGATCGCCACGTACGGCCCGGCGGCCGCGTAGTCCCACACCGACAGGGCGTCATGCTCCCGCAGCAGACGGGAGACCGCCGCCGTGTCGGTGCGGATGCCGGTGACGTTGGAGGCGGCCGAGAAACTGCCGATCCGCAACGGACGACTGGCGTACGCCGTCAGAGCGTCCCGCAACGCGTCGAGGTCGACGTGTCCCGTGCGGTCCGACTCGATCTCCACGACGTCGGCGATCGATTCCCGCCAGGGCAGTTCGTTGGAGTGATGCTCGTACGGCCCCACGAACACGACCGGCCGCTCGTCCCGCGGGATGTGCGCGCTCAGCCCGTACCTGTCGTCGAGGGCGTCGGGAACGTGCAGCCCGAACAGGCCGATCAGCTTGACCACCGCCGAGGTCGCCCCCGACCCGCAGAAGATCACGACGTGATCAGGCCCGGCGCCGACACCACGATGGATGATCGAGCGCGCCTCCTCACGCAGCGCCCCGGTCTGCGCCCCGGTGGCCGACGCCTCGGTGTGCGTGTTCGCGTACCGGGGGAGCACCTGATTCCGCAGGAACTCCTCGACGAAGTCGAGCGGCTGCCCTGACGCGGTGTGATCGGCATGGGTGATCCGCCGCGGCCCGAACGGCCCGTGCACCACCTGTCCGGTCCCGATCAGTCCGTCCCGGATCCGTTCCAGCACCCCCATGGCGCTCCTCCCCTTGCGGACCAACGCACCCACCGGCGCGGACATCAATGCATCGGCATGGCCCACACCGTAGGACGCCGAGCCCAGCCCCGCGAGCCCTCGATCGTTGTCGCCGGCGCCGATGCGGATCCGCTTACCGCGACCGGTCAGCTGGTGCCTCGCCGCGGGTCAGCGGCGCGGCTCCCAGCGGAAGAGGCGGCTGGCGAGGGCGACCGCGACGACGACCCAGCTCAGGGTCGGCGCCAGCAGGACGAGTGACTCCCCGAGCGCGACGCCGCCGTTCCATGCGTTGAGGACGAGTTCGGTGGCCGCGCCTCCCGGCAGCAGCCGCTTGAGCAGCGTGAGTTCCTCGGTGCCGCTGATGCCCACCCAGCTGGTGACGGCGATGACTCCGAGGCTGACCGGCAGCGTGGTCACCTGGGCGTGCTCCGGCGAGTTCGTCAGCCCGGCCGTGGCCAGCCCCAGGCCGATCATCATGGCCATCATGGCCAGCACCGCCGCGACCAGCAGGAACACGTTGGCAGGTTGACTGGCGACCGCCGCCAGAACGATGAGGATGACCGACACCTGGACCAGGGCGAGAGCGGTGACGGGCAGCAGCAGGCCGGCGAGGATGCCGGTGTCCGGTGCGGCGGTGGAGCGCAGGCGTTTCAGGAAGAGGTTCTGCCGCCGGGCCGCGAGCGTGGTGACCGCCGAGGTGTACAGCCCGAAGGCTCCCACGGTGAACATCACGACCGCCGCGATGTAACCCAGGCTGGCGACGGAGGCGAACACCTCGTGCCGATAGATGAAGAAGGCACTGACCGCCGCCGGCATGATGATGCTGTTCACCAGCACCAGTCGATTGCGGAAGATCTGGACCAGCTCGCTGAGCGCGATGGAAAGCATGGTGTGGTTCCCCTTCTCAGGCGGTGCCGATGGCACGGAAGACGTCGTCGAGCCGGGTCGGACCGGCCTGAAGCTCGTTCAGCTCCACGTCGTGGTCGTGCGCCCAGCCGAGCAGCAGGTGCAGGTCCTTCTGCAGTTCGAACGTCTCGACCAGGAACGACCCGTTGCTCCCGCGCGCCGCGTGCAGCGGTGGCGTGGCCGCCTCCGGCAAGGCGAAACGGATGACGGCAGGCAGGGTCCGGGTCAGCTCGGTGACCGTGCCCTCCCGGTGGAAGGTGCCCCGGTGCATGAGCCCGATCCGGTCGGCGCGCTGCTGCGCCTCCTCGAGGTAGTGCGTGGTCAGGACGATGGTGGCGCCCTGCTCCCGGAGCCGGTCCACCGCGTCCCACAGGGCGTCACGGGACTGGATGTCCAGACCCGTGGTCGGCTCGTCCAGGAAGATCAGCTCAGGGGCCCCGAAGACGGCGGTCGCGAAGTCCAGCCGCCGCTTCTCCCCGCCGGAGAGCTGGGAGACCTTGGTGCCGGCCTTCTCCGTCAGGCTGACGATGCCGAGCACCCGGCCGACCTCGTCGGAGCGCCCGCTGAGACTGCCGATCAACCGGATCGACTCACGGACCGTGAGGTCGGGGGAGAAGCCGCTCTCCTGCAGCATGATGCCCATGCGGGGTCGCACGGCGCGGCGGTCCTCAGGGCTGTGCCCGAACACCCGCACCGTGCCCGAGGTGGGCTTGCGGTGGCCCTCGATCACTTCCAGCGTCGAGGTCTTGCCCGCGCCGTTCGTGCCGAGCAGCGCATAGAGCTCGCCGTGCCGCACCTGGAAGGACAGGTCTTTGACGGCGTGGAAGTCGCCGTAGCGCACATCCAGCCGGTCGACTTCGATGACAGGGGTCTTGGTCATGGCTTCGATGACACCAGTCGGCGGGCTTCGTCAGCAGTGATGAGATGTCATCGGGTCTTGTGACGTGGTGTCACTGTTTGCGCTGCCGTGACCCGCGAATACTGGCAGGGTGAAATCGAGCCAGGTCCAGATCGCGGGGGGCCAGATCACCGAGGCGACGCGAGGACGGCTGCACCGGCTCAATGTGATGCTGATACTCCCCATCCTCGCCGTCGCCGGCCTCCTCGTGGTGGCGCTCGACGCCGACACCTGGCCGGAGGCGTTGATCCTGGGCCTGGGCGTGGTCGCCGCCCTGGTGGCGTCCGAGAGATGGGCGGCGGGCGATCTGATCCGGCCCCGTGTGGCCTATCCGTGCCTGGCGGTCACGTCCATGGTGTGGCCGTTCGGAGCCCTGCTGACCGACAGCCCCAATGCGTTCTGGGGGCTCTGCGTGGTGGGCTCCCTCGTCGTTCCCCGAGTGCCCCGCCACCGCGCCGCGGCGGCCGTCGCCCTCGTCTCCTACGTCGCCTTGGTCGGTGCGGCACGGCTGTTGTTCGTCACTGACGATATGCGTGGCGATCTGATCACCTATCTGCTCGTCCCCGCCGGCGTCACCGTCGTGGTGACCGCTCTGCAGTTTCCCAACGAGCGGTTCTACGACCTCGTCCGCGACCTCGAGCAGTCCCGGCAGCGCGAGGCGGAGCTGGCCGTCACTCGCGAGCGTGTCCGGTTCGCCAGCGATCTGCACGACATCCAGGGCCACACCCTCCACGTCGTCAAACTGAAGATCGCGCTCGCCCAGCGGCTGATCCGCGCTGATCCGGACCGCGCCGAGCTGGAGCTGCGCGAGATACACGGCCTGGTCAGCGACACCATCATGCAGACCAAGGAACTGGCGTATGCGCAGCGCAGGCTCAACCTCTCGGCGGAGCTGGAGAACGCGAAGAACCTCTTCGAGGCGGCCGGCATCACCGTGGGGGTGGTCCGAGACGGAGAGGTCGGCCCCGGTTCCAGCGAGATGCTCGGCCAGGTCCTGCGCGAGACGACGACGAACATCCTTCGTCACGCGCAGGCGACGCGGGTGCGGATCATGCTCACCGCGTCCGGCATCGCCATCATCAACGACGGCGTACAGGGGGAGGGGCCTGCCGAGTTGCGAGGGCTCGCCACCCTGCGCCGCCGGGTCGCCGAGGACGGCGGCGAGCTCACCGTCGCGCAGAACGCCGACGAATTCGTGACAGCCGCGTCGTTCCCACCGGGCAGAGACCGGCGCGAACCATGAGACCCGATGCCCGGACATGGTTGGTGGCGAGGATGACGTGCGGCGGCAAGGCCGGATCGAGGACGGGAGGTGAGCGGTGACGACCGTGGTGCTGGCCGACGACGAGGCGTTGCTGCGAAAGGCGCTGGCTGCTCTGCTTCCGCTGGAGGGGGACGTCACCGTCCTCGCCGAGGCGGACGACGGTGCGGCAGCCGTGCGGGCGACCCTCGAGCATCGGCCCGATGTTCTGGTCATCGACCTGGAGATGCCCAACGTCGACGGGCTCGGTGCAGTGGCGGAGATCCGGCGCGAGCGGCCCGAGCAGGTCATCCTCATGCTGACCCGGCACGCCCGGCCGGGTGTTCTGCGCAAGGCACTGCGGCTCGGTGTGCAAGGTTTCGTCACCAAGTCCGCTGAGCCGGCGCACATCACCGCCGTCATCACGAAACTGCATGAAGGCAAGCGGTGGATCGACCCGGACGTTTCCGCGCTCGCCGTGATGGACGACTGCCCGCTCACCGACCGCGAGCTCGACGTGCTGCGCGTGACCGGGGAGGGCTACTCGGTCGCCGACATCGCCGCACGCCTGCACCTCGCGCAGGGAACGGTGCGCAACTACCTCTCCAATGCGATGCAGAAAACACAGACGCAGACCCGCCACGACGCGGCTCGTTACGCTCGCGAACACGATTGGTTGTGACCATGCAGAACGACATGCTGCTCGTCGAAGACCTGGCGCTCCTCCTGCTGGACGACGAGACGGGCGTGCCGGCCGGTGCCGGCACGTTGTCCTACACGCTCGGCGGTGCCGTGCTCGTCGATCTGGCGCTGCGCGGCCGCATCGAGAGCGATGACGAAGGGCGGTCCTGGCTGACCGACCCGAAGGTGCACGCGACAGGCACCGAGCCGTTGGGTGATCCATTGTTGCAGGAGGCGTTCGAGAGGGTCTCCCGCAAGCCGCGAAGCGCGCAGACGCTGCTGATCGAGATCGGCAGCCGGCTCTGGAACCCGGTGACCGAGCGTCTCATCGAGCGCGGTCTCATCCGGCGAGAGACCAAACGGGTGCTGGGCCTGTTCCGTTCGACCCGGCTGCCCGCCGCCGACGCGGAGCACGAACAGGAGCTGCGCCGCAAGATCCGTGCCGTGCTGGTCGACGGTGCGGAACCCGACGCGCGGACGGCCGCGCTGACCGCTCTGCTCTCCGCCAGCGGTGCCTTGCCTGCCCTGCGCCCCCAACTCGCCTGGTCGAGTGACGTCGCCAAGCGGGCCAAGCAACTCGAGAGCGGCAACTGGGGTGCGGCGGCCGTCAGCACCGCTGTCACCAGGACCGCGGCGGCGATCGCCGCATCCAGCACCGCCGTGGCGATCGCCGTGACGACGACAACCACCACCTGATGGATCCGAGCTGCGGAGAACCGCCAGGACAGCGACAGATCCGCGGGTTCGGCGACCGCACGGGAATCAACACACCGGGCTGGCCGGCGGGTCGCGGCCACTCCATGTCCGCTATCGCGGGAACGCTGGCATCATGACTCTTGACCGTTCGGGATCCCGGATCGACCACCTCAACATCGCCGTGCCCGACCTCGCCGCCGCTGTGGCCTTCTACGAGCCGGTGCTGGCCGTCATCGGGATCACGAAGATGCTCGAGATCCCGCCGAACGCGACCCCGAACCAGCCGACAGCCATGACCGGGTTCGGGCTGGCCGAGGTCAAACCGTACTTCTGGCTCATCGACGGCGGCACCGTGGGCACGAACATGCATCTCGCCTTCACCGTCGACAGCCGCGACGACGTGGACACCTTCCATCGAGCCGCCACCGAGGCCGGCGCCACCTCACTGCTGGCGCCGGCGGTCCATCCCGAATACCACGACGACTATTACGGCGCGTTCGTCCTCGACCCGCACGGAATCAACCTCGAGGCAGTCTGTCATCTCTCATAGGCCTCTCTGAGGGCCGGGGAAAACGTCGTACCCCGGCGATACGGTGCCAGCGGCAGTCGGCGAGCAGCGGAGGTCTCATGAATCGGCAGGGTTCTGATGTATCGGCAGGGTGATGTGCTGATCGTTCCGGTGGAGCAGGCCGCGGTGCCGGTCTGCGCTCCGGTGCCGCGCGATCGGCGTGGGCGCATGGTGCTGGCGCGGGGCGAGGCGACCGGACATGCGCATGTGGTCGGCGGGCCCGGGCTTCAGCTGCTCGCCGATGTCGACGATCCGGAGGCGATGTTCGTCGAGGTGCCGACGCACGGGCGGGTCACGCATGAGGAGCACGGCCCGATCTCGTTGCCTGCCGGGCACTACCGCGTGGTGCGGCAGCGCGAATACATCCCGGGCGCGTTCCGTCCGGTCGCGGACTGAAAGGGGTACGGGGGATGCGACTCACGCACGCCGAAGAGGCGATGGCCGCAGCAGTCGAGGACCAGTGGCTCGCCGCCGCCCTCGAGACCGAAGCCGCTGATCGGGCGGCCGCGGAGGACGGGGTGCGGCAGGCCTACCGGCTTGCCGGTGCCGAGGCGCCCGACCGGATGTACTGGTTCGGTTCGCCACGTGCCGGGGCGGCGGCCGCGGCCCTGCTGACCGGGGCGGACGTGCCCGGCCCGGACGCGCCCCGATGGTTCGCCGAGGCGCACGACGAGCTGCGCCGGCAGGGCTGGGTGCCCGGTGAGCGGGCCGGTGCGTCACTGCGCCGGCGGGTGCGGACGGAGCCGTGGGCGACGGCCCGCAACGCGGCCGCCGCGGAGCTCGGTGCCGACGGCTGGGCGCAGCTCGGCTCGGCGGCGGGACGGCGGGCCTGGGCCCTCGCGATGGAGCTCGTCGCGGGCCGGCTGCGGACGCGCCTCGGCGAGGACGTGGTCGCCGACCTGCCGGGTGAGGCGGGCCGGGCGGTGCGGTCGAGGATGCTGGACGCGGTCTACGGGCAGTTCGACGGGGCGTGGCTGTCCACCTTCGACGCCGCCGACAGGCTGTGCCCCCAGGCCGGTCTGATGACGGGCCTGGCCGGGCTGGCGGCAGTCGCCCGGACCGCCGGCTGGTGGTGGCCGGGGGAGCGGGCCGCGGTGCTGACCGAGCGACCCCGCCTGGTGACCCGCGACAACGTCGGCCGTCTGCATCGCGGTGAGGGCGCGGCCCTGGAATACCCGGATGGGTACGGTCTGTGGGCCTGGCGTGGCATGCCGATCCCTGCGCAGCTGGCCACCGAGCTGCCGACCCTCACCGTGGAGCGCATCCGCACTGAGGAGAACGCCGAGATCCGCCGGGTCATGCTGGAGCACTACGGGTACGACCGTTATCTGCGGGACGCCGGCGCCCGCAAGTTGGGCTCGGACGCCACCGGCACCCTGTGGTTTCTGGACCTGCCCGGGGACGAGCCACTGGTCATGGTGGAGGTGGTCAATGCGACACCGGAACCGGACGGCACGAGCCGCATCTACTGGCTGCGGGTGCCGCCGAGCACCCGGACCGCCCGTGAAGGCGTGGCCTGGACGTTCGGCTTGACCGAGGCGGAGTACCACCCGCTGGTGCAGACCTGACCGTCAGGAAGGCAACGGCAGATCGGGGAGGGAAGAGGGCCAGGCATGGGGGATGCGTTCGAGGAGGCCGTCGGCGTACACGTCGCGTAGCTGTAAGGGCTTGAGATGCACGTAGCCGATGTGGCAGTCGCAGATCGCGTTGGTGCAGGGGCGTGGCCGCAGGGCAGTCCGCCAGGTGCCGTCGTAAAGGTTGCCGATGGGGGTTTTGATGAAATGGCAGCGCCGGACAGTGCCGTCACCGAGAACCGAGATCGCCGTCTCGCCGGCGTGGCAGGACTGGCCCAGCGACAGGTGCGGGCGGACGCTGTCACCGAAACGCGGGTCCAGGGCGGTCCAGCGGCGTTCCTCGTCGGGGGTGTAAAGGTGGCCTTCGGCGGCGTTCACCCACAGGTAGACGGAGGGCGGCAGAGCGGCCCGGAGGGCGACCGCCTCGTCGTGGTGGTCGGGGAGGCCGACGACGCCGACGGAGTAACGGATGCCCAGGTCGTCCAGGCTGCGGCAGCGGGCCAGGAAGCGGTCGCGGGTCACCTGACCCGGGTGGTACGTCGCCCACAGCGCCGCGACCTGCGGGTTCGCGTCGGCGAGCCAGGCGGTGCGGGCGGCCAGGTTGGTCTGGACGGCTACCCGGGCCACGTGCGGCAGGTGCGACAGGCGGACGACGGCGTCCCGGTACCAGGACCGCGTCAGGGCTTCGCCCCACGGCGTGAACAGCACCGACAGCCGGCGGTCGATGGTGGCCGCGACCCAGTCGGTGAACCGTTCCAGGTCGGCGCGGTCGGCGCGCAACAGGTCCGGCGGGTCGACGCGCTTGGCGAACGGGCAGTACGGGCAGTCGTAGTTGCAACTCGCGAGCGGTCCCCGGTAAAGGACATACAGATCGGTCATCGGAGAACGTACGCTCCCATCGCCGCCCGGACCTGGCCGGACACCAGCCACGGGCCGATCGCGTCGGAGTGGGCGAGACCGTCCGCGGTGAGCCGGACCCGGCCGTCGTCCAGCCAGCCGCGGTCGACGAGGACGCTCAGTTGCGGGAAGTCGTCGTGATGGGTGGTGCCGAAACGAGTCAGGTAGGCATTGGCGTCGATGCCGTCGGCGCGCAGCAGGGACTTGAGCAGCCAGCGGCGACGCTGTTCCACGGCGTCCAGGTGGAAGCCGATCTCGGCGTACCGGAAGTCGTCGGCGGGCCGGGACAGGTAATCGTCGATGACCGCGCGGACCTCGGTCACCGACACGGCGTAGTCGAACGAGTAGTGCAGCTCCGTCGTGTACGACCGCGCGCCGCACCCCAGCCCCACCATGCCGTCGTCCTGGCAGCAGTAATCGGGGCCGTCCGGTTCCGGGGCGCCGGTGCGCCGGAACTGGCGCATCGAGTGCTGCACGTAACCGGCGTCGGTGAGCACGACGACGGCCTGCCGGTACAGCTCCTGGCGTTGCCGGTCCCAGTCGGCGCGACCGTGCGCACGGCGGCCGAGGCCGGTGAGGGGGCGGACGTAAAGGGGGTACAGGTACAGCTCCTCGGGCCGCCTGCGCAGCGCCTCGTCCAGGGAGTGCTGCCAGCTCGCGGCGGTCTGCCCGTCGATGCCGTAGATCAGGTCCACGTTGAGCACCGGGATCCGCGCCGCCCGGATCGCGTCGAGGGCCGCGACGACCTCGGTGAGCCGCTGCGGGCGGCCGGCGGCGCGCGCCTCGGCCTCCACGAAACTCTGCACCCCGATGCTGACCCGGGTGGTGTGGTGCGCGGCGAGCACGGCCAGCCGGTCAGGGGTCGCGGTGGCCGGTGACGTCTCCACCGACAGCGGCACCGGCCCCGCGCCGAACGCCTCGCCGACGATGCCGAACAGTTCCTCCAGTTCCGGCGCGGTCAGGTACGTCGGCGTGCCGCCGCCGATCGCGAGCCGGGAGAAGGACGCGTCCGGTGCGAGGGAGGCGCGGACGGCGGTGGCTTGGCGGCGCAGCTGGGAGAGGTACGCGGTGACCTGCTCGGCGGGCGGGTTGGCGCGCGTGAACAGGTTGCAGAAACCGCACCGCATCTCACAGAACGGCAGGTGGACGTACCCGAAGAGGCTGTTCTGCTGTTCGCCCGCCCAGACATCGGTGAGCAAGGGGCGGGGGTCGAGGGCGCGGTAGGCGGTTTTGTGCGGGTACGCGTAGAGGTAGCCCTGGTAGGGGGAGTCGTCGAGGTTCACGGCTGGTCCTTGGCGGGCTGCGTCGGGGCGGGCTGAGCGGACTCCGCCGAGGCGGGCTGCGGTGGGGCGGGGTGCGCGGGAGTGGGGTGGGCGGGGAGGACGAAGTCGGCGTACGGGACGGTCCAGACGTGTTCGTGGGCGACGCGGTGCCCGGTGTGGCCGTCCTCGCCGTAGAGGGTGCCGTGATCCGAGCAGATGATCACCTGGCAGGGCCGGCCACGGCTGGTGACCAGGGTGAAGAGGCGGCCGAGGGTGCGGTCCACGTATTCCAGGGCGGCCGCGTGGCTGGCCAGGGAGTCGGTCTCGGCGCCGGGCAGGTAGTGCCGGTTCGGCTGGTGCAGTGCGGCCACGTTGACGAACGTGAACAGCGGCCGCTCCGCCGGCAGCCGGTTGATGATCTCGGTGAGGCGGTCGGTCTGCGCGTCGAGGCAGGCCGGCGCGGTCACCCCGAAGGCGGGCTCCCAGTGTGCCTCCGCGAACAGCCCGGGCAGCACCCGGCCGAGCGGGGCGCCCGGGTTGAAGAAGCCGACGCCGCCCAGGCAGACCGTGTGGTACCCGGCGGCGGCCAGGCCGGACGGCAGGTCCGCGGCGTCGAAGACCCAGGTGCCGGGGCCGCTGGACTCGCTGCCGGCGAACCGGGCGGCGAAGAGCCGTTCATGCGGTCCGGGTGTCACAGGTGTCGGCAGGAACCCGGCGAAGAAGGCGTGGTGGGCGGCGTAGGTGAAGCTGGCCGGGGTGTGCCGCCGTTCCCACACGCCGCCGGGCAGCACCCGGGCCAGTTGCGGGGTGCGACCGTGCGCCAGGCAGGCGGCCGCCACGTCGTAGCGCAGCGTGTCGAGCGTGACGAGGAGCAGGTCGTGGCTGCCGATCCGATCACGCATCGGCGCGCCAGCCGTCGAGCAGGGCGGCAGCCGGAACACGCCGTGCGCCCGGCCCGCGCCGGCTGCCGTCCAGGGCGGCGGCCGGAGCGCGCCAGCCGTTGAGCAGGGCGGTTATCTGGGCGTCGTAGGTGTCCTGGCCGTCGGCGAGCACACCCGGGAGCAGGTCGCCGAAGGCGTTGACCTCGGCCACCGCGTGATCGCGCCAGCCGGCCCGGAACATCAGGTCGACGCCGGCGTGCAGGGTGCCGGGGAAGCAGGCGGCGGCCTGCGTGCAGGTCTCCATCGCTGCCGCCCAGGAACGCTCGCCGGCGGCCGCGCGGACCTGCGCCACGTCGCCGCGGGCGTTGCCGAGGTGCAGGTTGGTCATGGGGGAGTGGCTGGTACGCACCACGACGTGTGCCGGCCGCCCGGCGGTCACGACGACGCGCAGGTCGAGGACGCGGCCGCCGAGGCCGGCTTTCGGGTACCACCGTTCGACGTGCAGGCCGTCCGGGCCGAGGCGGTCGACGATCGCCGCTATCGAGGGTTCGTCGTCGTAGCGCCGGACCCGCAGGTTGTTGAAGAGCCGGCCGTCGGGGGCGGCCTCGACCGAGGTGGTGGCGGCGATCCGGCGGCCGGCGGTGGCGAGTGCCAGCACGCCGGAGGCGGACGAGCCGTGCGCCGGTTTCACGAACACGCGATCCCAGTGGGCGGCGCGCATCGCCTCCCGCAGGCCCCGGTAGTCGTGGACCGGGCCGAGCGCGGGCGGCACCGGCACCCCGGCCGCAGCGAGCAGCGCGTGGCAGCGTGGTTTGTCGCTCATGGTGAGGATGTCGCCGGGCTGGTTGACGAGGTCGCCGCCACCCGCGGCGATCCGGTGCAGCGCGACACCGAACCCGGCATGCGCATGCGCAAGCCCGGCGATCTCACCGTGCTCCACCGGCACGCCCCCGGAAACAGAGCCGCCGCCGGAAGCCGACCCGCCGGATGCAGAGCCGCCGCCGGAAGCCGACTCGCCGGAAGCAGAGCAGCCGCCATCGGAGACGGAGACGGAGACGGAGGCGCTGGCGCTGGCGCCGAGAGTGCGTAACAAACGGTCCACCTCGGCGTTCTCGCCGGGGGAGTCGATGCGCACGACCGAACCCGGCCCCGGCACCGCCCCGGAGAGCAGCACCTCACGCCACCCGAAGACCCGCGGTTCGGGGAGGCCGGCCCGGATCACGGCCGCGCGGAACAGGGCGACCCGGCGGTTCTCCGGGTTGCCGACGACGCTGAGGAGCACTACTCGGAGACCGCCGTGTAGCGGCCCCACTCCTCTTCCTTCTGCACGCCCGACACGTCGACCGTGACGCCGGGCAGTTCGTCGGTCAGGCGCTGGGCGAGCTCGGGCGACAGGTAGTGGTGGCTCACGTCGAGGCGCTCCAGGTGGGTCAGGGGCTGGCCGGTGAGGAGGGCCTCGACCCCGGCGTCGCCGAGGGTGCCCATGGACAGGTCGAGGACGGTGAGCCGGGCGACCACCGGTGCCGCCGCGACGGCCGCGGCGACCTCGTCGGCGATTTCGGCGTTGCGCAGGCCGAGGTGGGTCAGGGCGGGCAGGGAGCGGCCGGCCAGGATGGGTGCGAGGTCGTCGGCGCGGGCGTCGCCACCGTAGTTCTCGACGCCGAGCCACAGCTCCAGCTTGGTGAGTCGTGGCAGGTCGCTGGCGCCGACCGCGCGGACCACCGCGGCGGGCAGGCCGCCGGACTGAAGTACCAGCTCACGCAGGTTCTCGTGGCGCACCGGGCGCAGCTCCAGGCTGTCGCTGCCACGCACGCCGAGCACTTCGAGGGCGGGGAACGACTCCAGCAGCGGCGTGACGTCGGTCTGCTTGATCCAGGAGATTTCGCACTCCTCGAACGTCATGTCGCCGAGGAACAGGGCCCGCAGCGCGGTCAGCCGCTGGGCGTTGCCGGTGAGCAGTTCGAGCGGGAACGGCTCCTCGAAGGCCTCGGACCACTGACCGACGACGAGCGCGACCGGACCGCCGGGACCGGCACGCTCCAGCAGGCGCTCGAAAGCCTCGGCCAGGTTGCCGGCCTCGTCCTCGTCGTGCAACCGCCAGGCGACCGCCGCCGGATCGGCGGGGGTCTCCTCGGCGTCCCACGACACGATCGGGAGGCCGGCGAAGGTTGTCAAGTGCTCGTTGATGGTCACGGTGCTCCTGCCGCGTCGTCGAGAACGATGCGCCAGACGGTAACAAGCCCCTCCGACAGAAATCCGGGGGACGGCGATGTTCGGTAGCGTGCGCACGTGAGCGTGCGCCGGGTGGTGAGCGACGACGAGGTCGCGCGGGCGGGATGCCATTTCTTCCTGCGGTACGGGACTGTGGATATGGAGCGGCTGGCGGCGGTGATGTGTGTCAGCCGGGCCACCCTCTACCGCGTGACGCACGGCCGCGACCGGTTGCTGGGCGAGGTGTTGTGGCGGCTGGCGGAGCGGATGCTCACCGAGGCGCGGCGGCAGCGGACGCAATCCGGCGTGGACGGGGCGATCGAGGTGACCCGGCGGTTCACCGGTCAGTTGCTGGCGGCCGAGCCGTTCCGCCGGTTCCTCGCGACCGAGCCGGAGGCCGCCGCCCGCGTGCTGCTGACCAGCGCGGGCGGGCTGACCGAGCGGATCGTTGCCGCGCAACGGGAGATTTTCGCGGAGGTCGGGCTGGGGGATGCCGGCGCCGACGTCGCCTACCTGTACGTGCGGATCATCGAGTCGGCGCTCTACTCGGAGCTGGTCGCCGGTTGCCGCACCGACCTGGCCGTCGCCCATCGGGCAGCCCGGACACTGTTGCTGGCCAAGCCGTGACCAAAGGCCAAGCCGTGACGAAAACGGGCCCGTGAGACAGGTGTCGCAGCTTTGCGAGTGACGGTGGTGTAACGCATCGATGGCCGCATATGGTGCGGCATGCCAACACCCGCCCCACGCTCCCGTCACTGGCAGTGGCTGCTGGTCCTGCCGGTGGCGGCCCCCCTGCTGACCCCGCTCGCCAACCGGATCGAACCGACCCTGGCCGGTGTGCCGTTCTTCTTCTGGTACCAGTTCGCCTGCGCCCTGCTCGCCATCGTCGTCATCTCCGCGGTGCACGTCGCGACCCGGGAGCGCGGCGATGACTGACCGCGAGATCGAGGTCGGCGTCTTCCTCGTACTGATGGCCGTCGTCATCGTGGTGGGGTTCGGCGCGGCCCGCTGGCGTGCCCCGGAGGACCCGCACACCCTCGAGGAGTGGGGTGTCGGCGGACGCGCGTTCGGCAACTGGGCGATCTGGTTCCTGCTGGGCGGGAGCATGTACAGCGCGTACACGTTCATCGCCGTGCCCGCACTCACCTACGGCATCGGCGCGATCGGCTTTTTCGCGGTGCCGTTCGCGATCGTCACGACGCCGCTGACGTTCTTCTTCACCGTGCGCGCCTGGTCGGTGGCGCGCCGGCACGGCTTCCTCACCCACAGCGAGTTCGCCGCCGCGAGGTTCGGGTCGCCGGGGCTGGGTGCGGCGGTCGCGATCGCGGGCATCCTCGCCACCATGCCGTACGTGGCCGTGCAGCTCCTGGCCCTGCAAGCGGTGCTGCGTACGGTCGGGTTCGGGGGTGAGTGGCCGTTGCTCGCGGCGGTCACCGTGGTGTCCGTCTGCACGTTCCGTTCCGGGTTGCGGGCGCCGGCTCTGCTCTCCGTGGTCAAGGACGTCCTGATGGCGTGGATGCTGCTGACCGCGCTGCTGGTGGTGGCCATGTTCGGCGGCTGGGACCGGGTGTTCCGGGTCTCCGCCGACCATTTCGCGGCCACGCCGTCGCCGGCTGACGGGCTGCTGCTGCCGGAGACCGGCCACCTGGGTTTCCTGACGCTGGTGATCGGCTCCGCGCTCGCGATCTTCGCCTATCCGCATGCGCTGGTCGGGATGCTGGCGGCGAAGGACCGGGCAACGGTACGACGCAACGCCGCGGCCCTGCCGGTCTACTGTCTCGCCCTGGCGGTGATGGCGTTGCTCGGCTTCTTCGCCCTGTCCCGGGGTGTGACGCCGGTGGACGGCGACCTGAACACCGTGGTCCCGCGCCTGATCCACGAGTTCTTCCCCAGCTGGTCGGCCGGTGTCGCGTACGCCGCTCTCAGTGTCGCCGCCCTGATCCCGGCGGCGGTGATGTCGATCGCCGCCGCGAACGCGTTCACCCGCAGCCTGTTCCGCCCGTATCTGCGGCCGGACGCGTCCCCGGCGACGGAGGCCCGGGTGGGCCGGTGGGTGTCGCTGATCGTCAAGTTCGGCGCGGCGGCCCTGATCCTGGCCGTGGACCCGGCCTACTCCGTCGATCTGCAGCTGATCGGCGGCGTGGTGATCCTGCAGACGATCCCGGCGGTCTTCCTGGGCCTGCTCACCGGCTGGTTTCACCGGTCCGCGCTGATCGCCGGGCTGGTCACCGGCCTGGGTGTCGGGCTGCTGATGCTCTACGACATCCCGGGTGCGGACGGCACCGGCCACTTCGGCGGATCGTCATGGCCGCTGGGTGACGGTGTCACGGTGTACGTCGGTGTGGTCGCCCTGGTGGTGAACCTGCTCGTGGTGGTGCTGGCGACGGTGCTGCTGCGGGCGGCCGGGGTGCCGGGCGGCCGGGATGCGACGCGGCCGGACGACTACCTGGCCGACGCCGGTGACTCGGGGTTGCAGCGGATGGACGGGTTGATCGACGGAACGCCGCGCGACCCGGAACCGGCAGGATCAAGGTAATCCGCCCCCTTGAACGGCGCACCGGGCAGATCGTCCGCTTCGACGGCGAAGGTCAGTGGCCGCCATCCGCAGGCTTGCGACAAGGTCGGTCTGCGCCTCACCAGCCATCGGTACGTCACGGTGTCGACCGTGATGAGGCGGCTGCCCTTTCGCGGCATGGCCATGGTCGCCTCCCTGTCGAGGTCTCAGGATAGGGCGTGGTCCGGGCCGTGACGATCGGTCCTGCGCAGACCACGGCGAGGTCGGTGGACGCGCCGAAGCCCCGGCTCTCACCCGAAGGCGGCGACCGGGGCTTCGCACGGATCGGTCAGCGGGCTGACGCGGCAGGGGCTTTGCCGGGGGTCTTGGCCGCGGCGGTCTCGTAGCGGTCGCGCAGGATGCGGACCTCAAGGGCGTCCTGGTCAGCCTTCGGGCTCGGGCCGGTCTGGCCGTACTGCATGACCAGGTGCAGTTGCTTGCGCTGCAACTCGTGGTAGAGCCGGCCGGCCTTACGGCCGTGCTGCTTACGGGCCTGGCGGCGCAGCTTCCGGCGGCTGCGCAGCGAGCCCAGCGCGTGCCGTTCCTCCGGGGTGATCAGGTCATCGCCGACGTAGGCGTCCGCGACGGCGATGAGGCTGGTCGCCTCGTCGCGGCCGGTAAGCCACCACAGTAGGGCGCCGAGGATGAACAGCGGCAGCCCGCGCAGGAAGATCCCAATAAGGCCGTCGGGCTCCAGCAGCGGAGAGTTCCAGAGGAAGTGGAACGTCCAGGCGATCAGGAAGAAACCTGCGGCCACCGCGAGCCGGACACCGAACGGCTTGGTCCGGCGGGACATGAAGTACCCGATGCCGATCGCGGCGATCGAGGTGAACAGCGCGTGGCTCCACAGCCCGGACAGGATGCCGCGCACGAGCACCATCTGGATGACCGGGATGACCTCGTTGGCACTGGAGTAGGACATTCCGTTGCTGAGGGTGTAGCTCAGGTCCTCGGACACCTGAAAGCCCAGTCCCACGAGCGCGCCGATGCTCGCCGCTGCCAGCAGGCTGCGGAACTGGGTCCGGGCGATCAGCACGAGCAGGATCACGCCGAGGATCTTCAACGTTTCCTCGGTCGTCGGCCCGACGATCGCCGCGCCCCACTCCTCGGAGAACTCCGGGCTCACCGTCTTGGACAGCACCGAGAGGAAAGCGGTGTTCACCGGACCGGCCAGGTAAATCGCGCCGAGGCTGCCGTAGGCGAAGGCCAGCACGAACCCCAGCGGCGGGTGCTGCGCGAACAGGTCCAGTTCGTGATGGAAGAACCACAGCGGGATCGCCGTGTACAGCGTCCAGACGAAGAGGCCGAGCAGCACCGTCACGGGTACCACCTGCGAACCCTGGTAGAGCTCGGTGGCCACCGAGAACAGGCCGTTGGCCAGCAGCATGATCAGCAGCCAGAACGCGAACCGCCGGGGCTGGAAGAAGCTGTCCACCCCGACGGGACCGCGCACGGTGGCCCCAGGTGTGTCGAGTGTTGTCATGACTGTTCCGTCCGGATGCTGTCGATCATGGCTTGGTATTCGGGCAGACCCTGGTCGAACGCCGAGTCCGGGCTGCGCCCGACCATGACGATCGCCCGGTCCGCGGTCTCGTCGACCGAGACCCAGACCCGGCCCTGGTCCTCCTGGTTGAAGAAGCTGAACGTGGTGCCGCTCAAGCCGCCCGCGGTCGTGAAGGTGGCGTCGTTGTCGATCACACGGGCCTCGCCGAACGCCTCGTCGGTGTCTTTCTGCCGCTTGACCTCCTCGGCCAGCGTGCCCTCCCAGGGCAGCACCTGAACGTTGAACTGCCCGGTCTTGCCGACCAGCAGAACCGAGGACGTCGAGTCGCTCTGCGACGAGTCGGTCGCGTCGAGGTACCAGCCGGCCACCGGCACGAAGCTCACCGCCGGCCCGACCTGCTGCACCGAGCCCGCGGGGATCGGCTGCAGGTCCGGCTCGATCGTGTCGTCCAGGCCGACCCAGAGGCTGACGTACCCGACGATGACCGCCAGCACGATCAGCCCGCCGGGCCAGGTCCGGTACGGCTCCCGGCGCGGGAGCTCCGGCACCTCACCCGTCGATCTTTCGTGCAGTCCTACCGCCACGATTCCCCCAGACTTTCCTGCGCGACCCCTGCCGCGATGGACATCCTCCGGTCGCCGGTAGCCGACGGCAACGGGATCGCACAGGAAGTGATCAAGAATTCACATGACAGCTCGAGTCAGTACGTCCGGTCCTGCGGGCGTGCTGGTGCGGCGTGCCCGGCCGGCGGCCGGGCACGCGGTTGAGCCGCCCGTGAAACACGTCATTTTGTTGCGGAACCTCCAGGTTGCATTGACCCTCATCTGTTAACACTCTTAATCTTTGGCGACCCGCAGTCATCCCCAAGGCGAAGGGTCCCATCCCCCATGAAGATTCTGCGTATCGCGACAGCGCTGGCGGTGGCCGCGACCGGCACCGCCGTCGCTCTCGCCGCGCCCGGTGCCGCCCAGGCGGCGGTGCTGCCGAACGGTTTCAAGAGCGTCGGCTACATGCCATCCTGGGCCGGGAGCGTCACGAGCGTCCAGTACAGCAAGCTCACCCACATCAACTACTCCTTCGCCCTGCCCAACGCCAACGGCACCCTGCAGCCGATCGAGAACACCGCCAAGCTTCAGCAACTCGTCACGCTGGGCCACCAGAGCAACGTCAAGGTGTCGATCGCCATCGGTGGCTGGAACGACGGCAACGACTCCGCCTTCGAGTCGCTGGCGGCCGCGGCCGGCACCCGCACCACGTTCGTCAACTCGGTGATGAGCGTGGTGCGGCAGTACGGCCTGGACGGCGTCGACATGGACTGGGAGTACCCGGACCCGGGCGCGTCGGCCACCAACTACACCGCGCTGATGGGTCAGCTCAGCACCGCCCTGCGCACCGAGGGCAAGCTGCTGACCGCGGCCGTGGTCAGTGAGGGCGGCACCGCCGAGGGGGTGCAGCCGGCGGTGTTCGGCCACGTCGACTGGCTCAACATCATGGCGTACGACGGTGGATCGCCGCACGCCAACTACGACTGGTCGATCAACGCGGCGAACTTCTGGAAGAACCGTGGCCTGCCCAAGGCCAAGACGGTGCTCGGCGTGCCGTTCTACAGCCGGCCCGGCTATCTGACGTACGCGCAGCTCGTCGCGCAGGACCCGGCCAACGCGAACCGGGACTGCACCCCGTCCGGCGAGTGCTACAACGGCCAGCCGACGGTCCGGCGCAAGACGCAGTGGGCGATGGCCAACGCCGGCGGCATCATGAACTGGGAGCTGTCGCAGGACGCCACCGGTGCCAACTCGCTGGTCAGCGCGATCTACGAGACCGCGACGGGTGGCGGCGGCAACCCGCCGGCCGGCCGCACCGGGCGGATCACCGGTATCGCCGGCAAGTGCGTGGACGTGGCCTCGGCGAGCAGCGCCAACGGTACGGCCGTGCAGCTCTACGACTGCAACGGGACGAGCGCGCAGAACTGGACGGTCGGCACCGACCGGACGATCCGGGCGCTCGGCAAGTGCCTGGACGTGGCCGCCGCCGGTACCGCCAACGGGTCGCTGGTGCAGATCTACGACTGCAACGGCACCGGGGCGCAGCAGTGGCAGGCGCAGTCCGACGGCACCCTGCGCAACCCGGTCAGCGGGCGGTGCCTGGACGCGTCGAACAACAGCTCGGCCAACGGGACCAGGCTGCACCTCTGGGACTGTTTCGCCGGCGCCAACCAGCGCTGGGTCCTGCCCTGACAGCACGGCGGCCGCCCCGGGTCGTGCCTGCCGGTCGACGGCCGGGCGCGGGTCGGGACGGCCGCCGTCACGCCTGCTGCCGGCCGGCGGGCTGGATCGGGGGACCGCACGGGTCGCAGAAGCTCTGCACCGGGGTGTGCGCGGTCAACCGGTCCGGCACCAGGAACCAGGCAAGGACGCCACCGGCCGCCATCAGGCCGGCGCAGATCAGCATCGTGTTGCGGTAGACCGGTGCCAGGGTGACCGGGTCGGTGAGGCTTCCGGCGCCCAGGCCCGCCGCCAGCGGGAGGACCGCCACGGACAGCAGGCCCGCGGCCCGGGCCACCGCGTTGTTCACGCCCGAGGCGATCCCGGCGTAGGCGTCGTCGAGCGCACCCAGGGCGGTCGCGGTCAGCGGCGCCACCAGCAGGGACAGGCCCAGACCGAAGACGATCACCGGTGGCAGGACGTCGGCCCAGTAGGACGCGTCCGCGTCGACCATCGCCAGCCAGGCCAGCGCCGCCGCGCAGACGAACGGGCCGGCCGTCATCGGGATGCGGGGGCCGATCCGCTGCCCGAGCGCACCGGCCCGCGCGGACAGCAGCAGCATCAGGGCCGTGACCGGGAGCATCGCGAGGCCACTGACCAGCGGCGAGAACCCGGCGACCACCTGCAGGTTGACCACCACCAGGAAGAAGACGCCACCGTTCGCGGCGTACACCAGGAAGGTGACCAGGTTCGCGCCGCTGAACGCCTTCGACCGGAAGATCTCCAAGGGCAGCATGGGGTACGCGGACCGGCGCTCGGCCACCACGAAGGCGACCATGCCGGCCACGCCGACCGCCAGCGAGAGCAGCACCACCGGGTCACCCGGCCCGTTCGCCGGCCAGGCGGTGAAGCCGTAGGTCAGCCCGCCCAGCCCGGCCGCCCCGGTGACCAGCCCCAGCACGTCGAAGGAGCGCGCGGCGGACGGGTTGCGGGACTCCGGCACGTGCCGGGCGGCCACCCACAGGACCAGCGCCGCCACCGGCACGTTGATCAGGAAGATGTACCGCCAGCTGCCGATCTCCACCAGCCAGCCGCCGAGGAACGGGCCCAGCGCGCCGCCGATGCCGCCCAGCCCGGACCACGCGCCGATCGCCTTCGCCCGATCCTCGGGTGCGAACGACGCCTCCAGGATGGCGAGTGCGCCAGGGGTGAGCAGCGCGCCGCCGACGCCCTGCAGGACCCGGGCGGCGACCAGCAGCTCGACGGTCGGTGCGAGGCCGCAGAGCAGGGACGCGACCGCGAACCAGGTGACACCGACCAGGAAGACGCGGCGCCGGCCGAACCGGTCGCCGAGCGAGCCGCCGAGCAGGATCAGCGAGGCCAGGCTGAGCGCGTACCCGTTGATCGTCCACTGCAGCCCGGCGGCGTCCGAGCCCAGGTCCCGGCCGATCGCCGGCAGGGCGATGTTGACGACCGTCGCGTCGATGAACGCGAGGCTGGAGCCGAGCACGGTGGCCAGCAGCACCCATCGCCCGGCCGCCGACCGGTAGCGCAGCGGTGCCGCCTGGAGATCCATGGGACGAACACTAAGGCCCGGCACCCGGCCGCGTAGTCTCGCGGCCGGGAGGTGAGATCCGCGGCATGCGATTCGAGCAGCTGGCGTACCTGATGGCGGTGATCCAGCACGGGTCGCTGCGCCGGGCCGGTGAGCGGTTGCACGTGTCGCAGTCGGCGCTCAGCGAGGCCATCAGCTCCCTGGAACGGGAGCTGGGCGTACCCCTGCTGGAGCGGCATCGGTCCGGGGCGCGGGTGAGCCGGGAGGGCCGGGACCTGCTGCCGGTGGTCGCGGAGATCCTCGCCGGGGTGGCGCAGCTCAAGGCGGCGGCGCGCCATCACGCCGCGACCGGTCGCACGATCCGGGTCGGCACCGTCAACGCCGGCACGTCGTCGCTGCTCATCCCGGCGGTGCGCGAGTTCGGTGCCGGGCATCCGAGCACCACCGTCGACGTGGCGACGATGCTCCAGGCGCAGATCCAGGAGAGCCTGCTGGAGGGGCGGCTCGACGTCGGGCTGATCAACGCGTTCCCCGGTGACGACATCCCGGCCGCCCTGCACCGCACGGTGCTGCTGCACGGCGTCCCGGCGGTCTGCTGCCGTGCCGACGACCCGCTCGCCGCACAGGACCGGGTCGGCGTGGCGGATCTGCGGAGCCGGCCGTTCGTGGCGATGCGGCCGGGCTATCTGATGCACCGGCTGGCGCAGCGGCTGTTCGGGGACGCGCCGCCGCCGGAGACGTTCGCGACCGACGGCGCCGAGATGGGCAAGACGCTGGTGGCCAGCGGCACCGGGCCGACGATCCTGCCGGACTACAGCATCCGGGGCGACCCCCTCGAAGTGGCCGGGGTGATCACCGCCCGGCCGCTGGCGGAGGAGGTGCCGCCGGTGCTGATGCTGATGCTGCGGCGCCGCTACGAGCGGGTGCCGGCGGCGATCCTGGACTTCGAGCGGACGATCGAGCGGCTGGCGCGCGCGGAACAGCGGACGGCGCCCCCGGAGTAGCACCCGCCGCGGCGTGGCGGGCCACGCGAGCGGCCGGCGCGTTCGGCGGGGCCGAGGGGGAGTTCGGCATGCCCGTACACCCGGGTCTTGCTTTGTCTGTAAAATCTAGCGAACCTATAGGCATTGCGAAGTATCGCGAGCCGAAAGGGCCGAGATGTCCCTGCAGTTCCACTGGTTCCTGCCGACCAACGGCGGCGACGGCCGGCATGTCGTCGGCGGCGGTCACGGTCTGGCACCCGGCGGCTCCGGCCGCCCCGCCGACGTCGCCTACCTCACCCAGGTGGCCCGCGCCGCCGAGGACAACGGCTTCGCCGCCGCGCTCACCCCGACCGGCGCCTGGTGCGAGGACGCGTGGCTGAGCACCGCGATGCTGAGCCAGACCACCGACCGCCTGAAGTTCCTGGTGGCGTTCCGCCCCGGCGTGATCTCACCGTTCCTGGCGGCGCAGATGGCCGGCACCTTCCAGAACCTGTCCGGGGGCCGGCTGCTGCTCAACGTGGTCACCGGCGGGGAGAGCCACGAGCAGCGGATGTACGGCGACCACCTGGACAAGGACGCCCGGTACCGGCGGTGCGACGAGTTCCTGGAGATCGTCCGCAGGCTCTGGGCCGGTGAGACCGTCGACTTCCGCGGCGAGCACCTGTCGGTCGAGGCCGCCGAGCTCGGGCAGATCCCGGACCCGATCCCGGACGTCTACTTCGGCGGCTCCTCGCCCGCCGCGGGTGTCGTCGCCGCCAAGCACGCCGATGTCTACCTCACCTGGGGCGAACCGCCGGACGCGGTGGCCGAGAAGATCGCCTGGATCCGGCGGCTCGCCGCCGAGCAGGGCCGCGGGCCGGGCAACCGGCCGATCCACTTCGGCATCCGGATGCACACGATCACCCGGGACACCGCCGCCGAGGCGTGGGCGGAGGCCGACCGGCTGCTCGCCGGGATCTCGCCGGAGACCGTCGAGACGGTCCAGCGGGGCCTGCGCCTGAGCGAGTCGGAGGGGCAGAAGCGGATGCTCGCCCTGCACGGCGGGTCGACCGACCGGCTGGAGATCTACCCCAACCTGTGGGCGGGCGTCGGCCTGGTCCGCGGTGGCGCGGGCACCGCCCTGGTCGGCAGCCACGAGCAGGTCGCCGACCGGATCGCCGAGTACGCCGCGCTGGGCATCGAGGAGTTCGTGCTCTCCGCCTACCCGCACCTGGAGGGCGCGTACTGGTTCGGTGAGGGTGTCCTGCCGATCCTCGCCGAGCGCGGGCTGTGGTCCGACGAGCGGCCCCGGCGGCGCGGGCCCTCCCGGGTGCCGTTCGCGACGGCGGGCCGAGCCGTGCGATGAGGACCAGCCAGGACCGCGCCATCGTGCTGCTGCGCCTGCACGGCGTGGACCACAGCGCCGATCAGGCCGGCGGGCCGCTCGTCTTTCACCGTTCCGGATTCGGAAGTGTCTCCCCGTACAGCTGAAAGGTTCTCCTCATGCCGACCACCCGTCGCAGTCTTCTGATCGGCACCCTGGGTGCCGCCTTCCTCGCGGGTTGCGGGAACGCGGACGACGGTGCGAGCTCCGCCGGCGAGCCGGGCAAACTGCGCATCGGCTATCAGCGCTTCGGCGGGCTGAGCCTGTCCAAGGTGCGCGGCGACGCGCCGGACGCCGAGTGGTCGCTGTTCGAGAGCGGCCCGGCGCTGACCGAGGCGCTCAAGGCCGGCGCGATCGACATCGGGCAGACCGGTGAGGCGCCACCGATCTTCGCGGCCGCCGGCAAGATCGATTTCCGGATCATCGGTACCAGCGAGCCCGTGCCGCAAGGTGAGGCGGTCCTGGTCAAGGCGGCCAAGGGGTACCAGTCGTTCGCCGACCTCAAGGGCAAGACGGTCGCCCTGAACAAGGGTTCCAACGTCAACTGGCTGCTCGTCAAGCTGCTCGAGCAGGCCGGGCTGAGCATCACCGACATCAACGTCAAATACCTCAAGCCCGCCGAGGGGCGGCCCGCCTTCGACAGCGACCAGGTGGACGCGTGGATCATCTGGGACCCGTACTTCGCGCTCGCCGAACAGCCCGGCGTGCAGGTCCTCGCGGACGCCACCGGGCTGGCCAACAACCGCGAGTACATCCTCGCCGCCCCGGACGCGGTCACCGGCAAGGCACAGCTGATCAGCGACTTCCTCGGCAAGTACCGCGCCACCACCGACTGGGGCATCGCCAACCCGGCCGAACGCGCGAAGATCCTCGCCCCGGAGTTGAAGATCGACGAGGCCACCGCCACCCGGGCGCTGGCCCGCAGTGCCAAACCGCTGGCCCCGATCACCCCGGAGATCGGCGACGAGCTGCAGACCATCGCCGACGGGTTCACGAAGCTGGAGCTCATCCCGGTGCCGGTGAACATCAAGGAGCGGGTGCACGAGCAGTTCAACGAGGCGTACCTGTGACGACCACCGCCACTCCGCCTCTGGTGGAGACCCGGGCGCCGGTCCGGAAGCGCGCCCGCGGGCAGCGGCGCTGGTACCGGCTGATCAGCCCGATCGTGCTGCTCGTCGCGTGGGAGACGGCCTCACGCACTGGGGTGCTGCCCGAGGAGAAGGTGCCGGCTCCCAGCCTGGTGGTGCGCACCGGCTGGCGCCTCGCCACCGACGGCGACCTGACCGTGCACCTGACCAGTTCGCTCACCCGGGCGCTCATCGGCCTGGCCGTCGGCGGCGGCCTCGCGCTGGTGCTCGGCGCCGTGGCCGCGCTGCTGCGCCTGGGCGACCACGCCATCGACCCGCCCGTGCAGATGGCCCGGATGCTGCCGCACCTCGGCCTGGTCCCGCTGCTGATCATCTGGGTCGGCATCGGCGAGGAGCTGAAGATCAGTCTGGTGGCGCTGGGCAGTTTCTTCCCGCTGTACTTCAACACCTACGCCGGCATCCGCGACATCGACCAGCGGCTCGTGGAGGCCGCCCGGACGTGCGGGCTCAACCAGTGGCAGCGGCTGCGGCACGTGGTGCTGCCCGGCGCGCTGCCGTCGATCTTCCTCGGCCTGCGCCTGGCCATCGGCGCGGGCTGGCTCAGCCTGGTCGTGGGGGAGCAGGTCAACGCGCAGACCGGCATCGGCTTCCTGATGATGGAGGCCCGCGAGTTCTCGCAGACCGACGTGGTCGTGCTCGGCCTGCTCATCTACGCCCTGCTCGGGCTGCTCTCGGACGTACTGATCCGGTTCGCGGAACGGAGGACACTGACGTGGCGACGCGGCCTGCAAGCGACGTGATCGTCTCGGTGGCGGGCCTCAGCCGGGCCTTCGGCGACACCGTCGTGCTCGACGGCGCCGACCTGACGGTCGGGCGTGGCGAAGTGGTCGCGCTCCTCGGCGGCAGCGGCTCCGGCAAGAGTACGTTGCTGCGCGCTCTCGCCGGCCTCGACCCGGACGCCACCGGAGCCGTCTCGGTGCCCGAGCACTTCGGGGTGGTCTTCCAGGAGCACCGGCTGCTGCCGTGGAAACGGGTCGCCGACAACGTGGCGCTCGGCCTGGCCGGCCCGGACGCCCGGTCCCGTGCGGTGGCGGCGCTCACCGAGGTCGGGCTCGGCGACCGGGGCGACGCCTGGCCCGCCGAGCTGTCCGGCGGTCAGGCCCAGCGGGTCGCCGTCGCGCGGGCCCTGGTGCGGGAGCCGTCGCTGCTGCTGCTCGACGAGCCGTTCGGTGCCCTGGACGCGCTGACCCGGCTGCGGATGCAGCAGCTGCTGGGCCGGTTGCGGGAGCGGCACGGCTTCGCGGCCCTGCTCGTCACGCACGACGTCGACGAGGCTCTGCTGCTCGCCGACCGGGCGCTGGTCCTGGAGGGCGGGCGGATCGCGGAGGAGACCGCGGTGACGCTGCCGCGCCCGCGGCACTCCGACGATCCGGGGTTCGCCCGGTTGCGGCGGCACCTGCTCGAACGCCTCGGCGTCCACACCGCCTGACCGGGTCCGGCCTCGCCGGTTTCCGCTGGACTTGCGGCGGGTTCAGAGCCGGTACGACAGGTCAGGCCGGTTCGATCCAGATGTTGCGGTAACGGACGTTGGCGCCGGGGTCGCCGTGGTCCTGCAGGCGGATCGGCAGCAGGTCCGGTGACTCCGCGGCGCCGCCGCCGGTCGGCCCGTCGATGGCGACGTCGTTGTGCACCACCTGACCGTTCCAGACCACGGTGACCCGGGCGTTCTCGGTCTTCGCAGCGCCGTTCCAGCGGGCCGCCCGGAACGTGATGTCGTAGGTCTGCCAGGTCTCCGGGGCGGTGGCGGCGTTGGTGGACGGCGCCCGCTTCTGGTAGATCGCGGCGGCGTCGTCCAGGGCCGGTGACGGTTTGCCGTACGAGTCGAGCACCTGCACCTCATAGCGGTCCTGCAGGTAGATGCCGCTGTTGGCGCGGGCCTGACCGGTCACGTCGGCGGGCAGGTTCGGCAGCCAGAACTCCACGTGCAGCTTGAAGTCCCCGTACGCCTGCTTGGTCCTGATGTCGCCGCCGAGCACCTCGGCCGATCCGCCGGAGACCGGCCAGGTGGCCGCCGTGCCGCCGGTGGTCTGGAAGGCGCCGAGGCCGCCGCCGTCGAAGAGGGTGACCCGGCTGGTGCCGTTGTGGGTCCAGCGTTGCTGTGCCACGTCGGACCATTCCCAGATCTGGATCTGGGTGCCGTTCGCACTCGCCCCGCCGGCGACGTCGAGCACCTTGCCGGACTGCGGGTTGAGCAGCGAGCCGTTCGGCTGCTGCTGCCACACCTGCGCGGCACTGCCGTTGCAGGTGTAGAGCTGGACCTTGGTGCCGTTGGCGGTGCCGGCGTTGTCGATGTCCAGGCACTTGCCGAGGGCGCGCAGCGTGTCGCCGACCCGGGTCCAGCTCTGCGCGGACGAGTTGTTGCAGGTGTAGAGCTGGATCTTCGTCTTGTCCGCGGTGCCGGCGTTGTCCACGTCGACGCACTTGCCGGCGAGGCCGCTGATGGTGCCGGTCCGCGGCCCGCCACCGGGGGCGGTCGTGGTGCCGACGGTGAGGCTGTCCAGGTTGACGTGCCCGACGTCGCCGGTGTCCACCCGGTACGCGATCGTGTTGCCGCCGGCCCGCAGGGTGACCGTGTCGGTCTGGTTCGCCCAGGTGTCCCAGTTGCCGGTGTCGGCGAGGCTCACCTGCCGCACCTTCGTCCCGTTGACGTAGAGGCTCACGGTCTTGGCGCCGGCCGACGGGTTGGGGCCGTTGCTGAAGCGCAGCGACACCGGGTACGAGCCGGCCGACGGCACGTTGACGGTGAAGGTGGTCGCCGCGCCCGCCGAGCCGTACCCGGCGACGAAGCCCGTCCCGGTGTAGCCGGTGTGGTCGGTGGCGACGCCCGCGGTGCCGCTGAGCCCGGAGTTCTCCGCCTCGACCCGGTCACTGCGCAGCGTCGTGCCGTCGGCCAGGCTGTTCAGCGTGTACCAGGCCTCGGTGCTCCACAGCGACGCGCCGGAGGTGGAGGTGAAGGGCCGCGGTGAGCGGACGTGCACGACCCGGCCCGGCTTGAGCCCGGCGACCTTGAGGGTCACCTTGAGCCGGTCGGCGGAGAGCGTCGCCGAGGTCACCGGCAGGGTCTCCTCGTCGACCTTGGGCCCGCCGTACGCCGGTGTCGAGACGTAGCGCCACTGGGTGGCCCGGTAGCGGGCGGCCAGCTGGGCAGCGGTCGTGGTGGAGACCGGCTGGGTGTATTCCAGTTCGAAGCCGTCGGCGACCGCCCGCATCGCCTTGATGTCGAAGACGGACGTGCCGTTGGGCGTGAGCTTCTGCAGCCCGTACTGCAGCTTGCCCGGCTGGCCCCAGTTGCCGCCCGCGCCGAGCCCGCCGGCGTAGAGCGCGCCGTCCGGTCCCTGGCTCAGGCGCAGCACGCCCATCTCCAGGCCCTGGGTGAGCCGGAAGACCGCGCCCTGGTACTGCCCGCCGACCTTCTCCAGGAAGGCGCGCTGGACACCGCCGTAGGTGACGTCGCCGAACACCATCTGACCGGCGTACGGCCCGGCGTCGAGCATCAGCGGGGTGCTCGGCGAGTTGGCGATCTCGTTCTGCGGCAGCCACAGCACCGGCTGGGTGACCGGCTGGGAGTCGAACGGGCCGTCCGGGTTCGTGTAGTGCCCGAAGAACCGGTTCGGTTTGACCTGCACCAGCTTCGAGGCGGGCAGCCAGCCGCCCTGGTTGTCGGTGACGAAGATGTCGCCCTCGGGCCCGAAGCCGAGCCCGTTGGGGGTGCGCAGGCCGCCGGCGAGGTACTCGACCGCGCCGGTGGACCGGTTGATTTTCAGGGTGGTCCCGCGGTTCGCCGCCGGCTGCGGTTCGGTGGTGGCGCCGCCCAGGTTGATCGAGACGGACAGGTTCAGGTAGAAGAAGCCGTCCCGGTAGAGCAGGCCGAACGCGAACTCGTGGAAGTTGCCGCCGAACGGCCAGGTGGCGACCCGGCGGTACTGGTCGATGACCCCGTCGCCGGTGGTGTCGTTGAGCTCGGTCAGCTCGTGCTTCTGCGAGACGTAGATCTTGCCGTCGACGATCTTCAAACCCATCGGCTCGCGCAGCCCGGTGGCGATCCGCCGCTGGGTGACCTGGCTCGGTGAGGTGCTGCCGGTGACGCCGCTGAGGATGTAGACCTCACCGGTGGACGTGTCGCTGCCGCCCCAGGTGGCGATCGCCAGCCGGCCGTCGGGGAACCAGTCCATCGCGCTGACCTGCGGCTGGAAGCCGGACGGGCGCAGGTTGGTGAGCGTGTAGCCGGGGTGCACGGCCGCCAGCGGGAGACCGTCACCGGGGCTGTCGCCGGCGCTCTCACACTCCTTGCGGCCGGGCGCGGTCACCCGGACCACGCCGGCGTCGGTGCTCAGCGCGCTCGTCGGGATCACGGTGAAGGCGGTGGCGCCGGGCGGCCGCCACTCGAGCGTCAGCTGCTTCCCGCCGCCCTGGTCGAAGTAGTCCAGGCGCAGCGCGTGGTAGCCGGCGGTCAGGGTGGCGCCGCCCTCCTTCGCGGTGGCGCCGTGCAACCCGTCGTGGTCGATCACCGTCGCGTTGTCGATCGCCAGCCGGGACCCGTCGTCGCTTGTCAGCCGGAACTGGTGGGCGCCGGCCGTGGTGATGTTCAGGTTGCCGGTCACCTCGGACTGGAAGTGGTCCGCGAGGCCGAAGTCGGCGGTCGCCGTCCAGTTGATCACCGGCATCAGCTTGTCGACGTTCGGTGTCTGACCGGCTTTCAGGGTGCAGAGCCGGTCGCGCGTGGCCTGCAGGTCGAAGGTGCGCAGGGTGACCCCGGGCTCCTGCGGCGGGACCGCGGCGGTGGCCGGGGAGGTGGGAAGGACGGGGAGAAGGGCGCCGGCGAGGACGGCGGCGGACAGCAGCACCAGTCTTTTCATGGAGCGCTCCAGACGCGGGGCTCGACATCGATTATTGCCGATGCGGGGCCACGCTAGGCGCTTTCGGAAACAAAGTAAACAACTTCTGTACGAGCCGACGAAAGTGTGGACAGCCCCATCGAAAGTCATTAACGTCGATGTCGCCGTGTAACACGGTCGTAACCCTGCGAGGCTTCCCCTCGGCCCCGCAGCCCCCCGCCAGGTCGGTGTGTCGGCGCAGGTCCCCGGCCTGGCAATCGCGAGGAAAGTGGACCTGCCATGCCCCTGAAACGTGGAATCGCCGTACTCGGATCGTTGCTCCTGGCCGCGTCCCTGACGCTTGCCGCACCACCGCCCGCCCTCGCCCACCCGGTCAACCAGGCCGACTTCCAGCAGGTGACCCTCGCCAAGGGCGTCGCCGAGGTCGGTGAACCGATGGCCATCGCGGTGCTCCCCGACCGATCGGTGCTGCACACCGCCCGCAACGGCACGCTGCGGCGCACCGACGCCGGTGGCACAACCACCGTGATCGGCACCCTGCCGGTCTACACCCACGACGAGGAAGGCCTGCAAGGTGTCGGGGTCGACCCGGGCTTCGCCACCAACCGGCAGATCTACCTCTACTACGCGCCACCGCTGTCCACCCCGGCCGGTGACGCGCCCGCCACCGGCACCGACTTCTCCGCCTGGAACGGCGTCAACCGGCTGGCCCGGTTCACCCTCAACGCCGACTGGACGCTGAACACCGGCAGCGCGGTCACCGTGCTCGACGTCCCGGCCACCCGGGGGATCTGCTGCCACGTCGGCGGCGACATCGACTTCGACGCGGCCGGCAACCTCTACCTGTCCACCGGCGACGACAGCAACCCGTTCGACTCCGCCGGGTTCTCCCCACTGGACGAGCGGACCGGCCGCAACCCCGCCTACGACGCGCAGCGCACCGCCGGCAACACCAACGACCTGCGCGGCAAGGTGCTGCGGATCAAGGTCAACGCCAACGGGACGTACGCGATCCCGAGCGGCAACCTGTTCCCGGCCGGCACCGCGAACACCCGGCCGGAGATCTACGCGATGGGCTTCCGCAACCCGTTCCGGATGAGCGTCGACAAGGCCACCGGCGTGGTCTACCTCGGCGACTACGGCCCGGACGCGGGTTCCACCGACCCGAACCGGGGCCCGAGCGGGCAGGTCGAGTTCAACCGGATCACCAGCCCCGGCAACTACGGATGGCCGTACTGCACCGGCACCAACACCAGCACCGAGACGTACAACGAGTGGAACTTCGCCAATGGCACCACCGGGCCCAAGTACAACTGCGCGGGCGGCCCGGTCAACAACTCGTTCCGCAACACCGGGCAGACCACGCTGCCGCCGGCCCGGGCGGCCTGGATCCGGTACGCCGGTGACGCCGGCACCCCGCCGGAGTTCGGCGGCGGCTCCGAGTCGCCGATGGGCGGCCCGGTCTACCGGTACGACGCCGCGAACCCGTCGGCCACGAAGTTCCCGCAGTCGCTCGACGGGCACTTCTTCGCCGGTGAGCTCGGCCGCGGCTGGATCAAGCCGATCCACGTCGGCGGCGACGGCGCGGTCGGGGCGATCTCCGACTTCGCGTGGGGCGGCAAACAGGTGATGGACATGGCGTTCGGGCCGGACGGCTCGCTCTACGTCCTCGACTACGGCACCGGCTACTTCAACGGTGACGCCAACTCCGCGCTCTACCGCTACGACCACGTCGGTGGCGGCAACCGGGCACCCACCGCCGCCGCGGCCGCCGACAAGACCTCCGGGCAGGCGCCGCTGACCGTCGCGTTCTCCTCGGCCGGGTCGTCCGACCCCGAAGGCGGCGCGCTGAGCTACAACTGGGCCTTCGGCGACGGCACCACCTCGACGGCGGCCAACCCCACCAAGACGTACGCGGCCAACGGCACCTACAACGTGACACTCACCGTGACCGACCCGCAGGGCGCCACCGGCACGGCGAGTGTGCAGATCGGGGTCGGCAACACGGCGCCCTCGATCACCATCGGCACACCAGGCAACGGGCAGCTCTTCTCGTACGGCGACACCGTCCCGTTCTCGTTCACCCCGGCCGACCCCGAGGACGGCACGATCAACTGCGCCCGGGCCAAGATGACGTACGTGCTCGGCCACGACAGCCACGGCCACCAGATCACGTCGGTGAACGGTTGCAGCGGCTCCATCACCATCCCGGTCGACGGTGAACACGACGACGCGGCGAACATCTTCGCGGTCTTCGACGCCGAGTACACCGACGCGGGCGGGCTCACCACGCACAAGCAGCACATCCTGCAGCCCCGGCACCGGCAGGCCGAGCACTACAAGACCTCGTCCGGGATCAGCACGTTCACCAAGACCACGGCCGAGGGTGGCCGGACCGTCGGCGACATCAGCAACGGCGACTGGATCGCGTTCGAGCCGTACCAGCTGGGCACCGTCAGCTCCTTCACCGCCCGGGTCTCGTCGGCCGGGGCCGGTGGGACGCTGCAGGTCCGGGCCGGCTCGCCGACCGGGACCGTGCTCGGCTCGGCCGCCGTCCCGGTGACCGGCGCCTGGGACACGTTCACCGACGTCAGCGGCGCGGTGACCGGCGCACCCGCCGGCACCACCACGCTCTACCTGACGTTCGCCGGTGGCACCGGGGCGCTCTACGACCTGGACGCGTTCACCTTCACCACCGCGGCCGCCGGCCCGATCAAGGGCCTCGCCGGCAAGTGCCTGGACGTCGCCGGCGGTGCCACCGCGGACGGCACCAAGATCCAGCTCTACACCTGCAACGGCACCACCGCGCAGAACTGGAGCCCCACCGGCCAGACCTTCCGGGCCGTGGGCAAGTGCCTCGACGTGGCCGGCGGCGCCACCGCCAACGGCACGAAGGCGCAGCTCTACACGTGCAACGGCTCCACGGCGCAGAACTGGGCGCCGCAGGCCGACGGAACCATCCGCAACCCGCAGTCCGGCCGCTGTCTCGACGTCAGCCAGAACAGCTCCGCCGACGGCCAGCAGATCCACATCTGGGACTGTCACGCCGGAGCCAACCAGAAGTGGGTGCTCTCATGAGACGAGTTTTGCTTCTCCTAGCCGTGGTGGCGTCGATGCTCGGCGTGCCTGCCGCGGCGCAGGCCGACACCCCGTACGACGTCCTGGTCTTCTCCCGCACGGCGGGCTTCCGGCACGACTCCATCGCCGCCGGCACCCAGGCCGTCCGGGAGCTGGGCGCCGCCAACGGCTTCAGCGTGACCGCCACCGAGGATCCGGCCGTGTTCACCGCCGCGAACCTGGCCGGCTACGAGGCCGCGATCTTCCTGAACACCACGGGTGACGTGCTCAACGCCGCGCAGCAGACCGCGTTCGAGAACTGGGTCCGTGCGGGCGGCGGCTTCGTCGGGGTGCACGCCGCCGCCGACACCGAGTACGACTGGCCGTTCTACGGCGAACTCGTCGGCGCGTACTTCGCCTCGCACCCGGCGATCCAGCCCGCGAACGTGAAGGTCGAGGACCGGGCGCACGCCGCCACCGCGCACCTGCCGCAGACCTGGAACCGCACCGACGAGTGGTACGACTACCGCACCAACGCCCGCTCCACCGCCCACGTGCTGGCCACCCTCGACGAGTCGTCGTACTCCGGCGGCGTCATGGGCGCCGACCACCCGCACGCCTGGTGCAAGCCGTTCCAGGGCGGCCGCTCCTTCTACACCGGAGGCGGGCACACCGCGTCCTCGTACACCGAGAGCGCCTTCCGGACCCACCTGCTCGGCGGCATCCGGTACGCGGCCGGTCAGGCCAAGGCCGACTGCCGGCCGGAAACCGGGTACACGCCGCTCTACAACGGCTCCACCACCGGCTGGTCGCAGGCCGGGCCGGGCGCGTTCACCAACGCCGACGCCACCCTCACCTCGACCGGTGGGATGGGCCTCTACTGGTACAGCGCGAAACAGTTCACCAACTACTCCCTGAAACTGGACTGGCGGCTCGCCGGCGACGACAACACCGGCGTCTTCCTCGGGTTCCCCCCGTCGAGCGACCCGTGGTCGGCGGTGAACAACGGCTACGAGGTGCAGATCGACGCCACCGACGCGGCCGACCGCACCACCGGTGCCGTCTACACGTTCAAGTCCGCGGACCTGGCCGCCCGGGACGCCGCCCTCAACCCGCCCGGCGCGTGGAACACCTACGAACTGCTCGTCGAGGGCGAACGGCTCCGGGTCTACCTCAACGGCGTGCAGATCAACGACTTCACGAACACCGACCCGGTCCGCTCGCTCGCCGGCCACATCGGCATCCAGAACCACGGCGACGGCGACGACGCCTCGTTCCGCAACATCCGGATCAAGGAGCTGGGCGGCCCGTCACCCGTGACCTCGGGGCCGATCACCGGACTGGCCGGCAAGTGCCTGGACGTCTCCGGCGGCGCCACCGCCGACGGCACGAAGATCCAGCTCTGGACGTGCAACGGCAGCGCCGCCCAGAAATGGACCCGGCAGGGCAGCACGCTGCGCGCACAGGGCAAGTGCCTGGACGTGGCCGGCGGCGGCACCGCCAACGGCACAAAGGCGCAGCTGTGGACGTGCAACGGCAGCGGCGCACAGAACTGGGCGCCGCAGGCGAACGGCAGCATCCGCAACCCGCAGTCCGGGCGCTGCCTGGACGTCAGTCAGAACAGTTCCGCCGACGGCCAGCAGATCCACATCTGGGACTGCCACGGCGGTGCCAACCAGAAGTGGGCGCTGCCGGCCTGACCTTCTGACCTTAGCCTTCTGACCTCGGCCTTCTGACCTCGGCCTTCTGACCTCGGCCTTCTGACCTCGGCCTTCTGACCTCGCCTTCTGACCTCGGCCTTCTGACCTCGCCTTCTGACCTTGGCCTTCGGCCTTTTGGTCGAGCTGGCCTGATCTTTCTGCTCGAGCACGGGCCGCCGGTGACCGCCGGCGGCCCGTGTCGTGTCGTGCCGCGCCGCGCCGCGCCGTGCCGGGTCCGGTCGCCGGGTCCGCTAACGTGACGGCGGTGACCCGTGACCTGCCTGCCGCCGCCCGTGACCTGCTCACCGCCCGTGACCTTGCCGCCGGCCTGGCGATCCGAGCCGGCCGCCTGCAACTCGAGCGACGTGACACGCTGACGATGGGCGCGCCCAAGGCCCACGCCAACGACGTCGTCTCCGACGTCGACATCGCCAGTGAACGCCTCATCGTGGACGGCGTCACCGCGGCCTGGCCCGACGACGAGATCCAGGCGGAAGAGGGGAACGGCCGGCCCGGCAGCAGCGGCTGGTCCTGGGTGATCGATCCGCTGGACGGCACGCGCAACTACGTCAGCCGTACCGGGCCGTGGTCGGTCTGCATCGCGCTCTACCACGGCGACCAGGCCCGGATGGCCGTCGTGCACGACCCCGCCGCGGAAGAGACGTTCACCGCCGTCGACGGCGGCGGCGCCTTCCTCAACGGCCGGCCGATGTCCGCGCCGGCCGGTCCGCCGCTGGCCGAGGCGCTGGTCGGGGTAAGTTTCCAGCCCAACCCGCGCACCAAGGACCGCGCCGGCCGGGTCGTCCGTGACCTGCTGCCGCGCGTCGGCGACATCCGCCGCATCCCGGCCGCCCTGAACCTCGTCTACCAGGCGGCCGGACGGCTCGACGGCGGCGTCGCGCTCGACACGAAGCTGTGGGACATCGCCGCCGGCGCCCTGATCGCCCGCGAGGCCGGGGTAATCCTCGGCGGCCGCGGCCCGGACTTCAGCACCGAACTCACCGTCGGCGCGGGCGCCGGCCTCTGGCCCGAGCTGTCCGAACTGGTCCGCGCCGCCGCCTGATCACCCCTTCCGGGTACGGCTCGGCGAAGTCCCGCGCCACCGACCCGGATCCCTTCACGCTGAGCCGGTGCGTCCCCGGCAGCAAACTCCGTGCCCCACCCGGCTCCGTCACACCCCGGTACTCGCCGACGCCGCTACCACCCGCACCCTCCTCGCCGCACCGTGGTCCTCCGCGCTGGTCACCCGCGCCGCGCTGGTCACCCGCGCCGCGCCGCATCCCTCACCCGCGCCGCGCCACGTCACCCGCGCCGCGCTCGTCACCCGCGCCGCGCTCGTCACCCGCGCCGCGCTCGTCACCCGCGCCGCGCTCGTCACCCGCGCCGCGCTCGTCACCCGCGCCGCATCCCTCACCCACGCCGTGCCGGCCCGCGTGTCCAGCAGCCCTGCCGGGCCGGCTCCCGCGTCCGTGGCGTCCACTCTGCCGGGTCCCGCCTCGTCCGGGCGTCCTTGTCGAGATGTTGATCTGCTAGCGCTACGAAATCGCTGTGATCATGGGCTTGAAAACCGCGATTTCGCATCGCTAGTGTCCTGCGCCAGAAATTCGGCTACAAAATCGGGCGAGTGATTCGAGGATCTCTTCAGCGGTCTTGGTCCAGATGAACGGCCGTGGGTTCTGGTTCCAGGCGGCGATCCAGGTCCGGATGTC